>JADFDQ010000002.1 GCA_018262705.1 Xanthomonas sp. | reverse complement strand
GACAGGGGACAGGGGACAGGGGACAGGGGACAGGGGACAGGGGACAGGGGACAGGGGACAGGGGACAGGGGACAGGGGACAGGGGACAGGGGACAGGGGACAGGGGACAAAAAACCCCGCGGGAGCGGGGTTTTTCGAAAAGCGCAAATCGATTCGACGGCTGCCGTTGACTCAGATGGCGTGCGGGGGCGGCGCGTGGCTTGTATCGCTGGCGGCAGCAGGCGCAGCGGCGGTCGTCGACTCGTTTCGGCGTGCCGATTCGAACAGGATGCGCAGCTGTTCGGCGCGCTGTTGGGCGGCCACATCTTCCTCGCCCTGTCCAGTGGATGCGGGCTGGAGCTCAGCGCTGGCCTGTGCGACAACGGGTGCGGAAACGGCGGCGGACGTTGGCGCAGTGACAGCGGTGGCACTTGCGACTGCGGACAGGCTCAGCGCGGCTGCGGGCGTGCTTGCAAGCAAGTTCGTCGCGGCCTGGGCTGCGGGCGGTTCTGCCACAGCTGCGGTTTCGACCCGGATTTCCGATGCTGCGCTGCCTGTGGCTTCGGAAAGAGACAGTATCGGCTGGCTCGGTGCGGCGTGCAGTGCATCTGCATCGGCATCTGCTTCGCTGCTCGCGGCCACGGCGGGTGCCTGCGAAGCAGCGGCAACTGCCATCGGCTCCTCGTTCGAGGCGGCGTTTGCATCTTCAGGAAACGATGCAACCACAGGCGTTGCCGGCATCGCCGCTTGGTGATCGGCCACGCTGTCCAGCGGTGACAGATCCGCGCCTGCTGCCTGTTCGCTTGCAGGCGACGTCTGGACCGGTTCGGAATCGGGCGTCACGACATTCCGGTTCGTGGCCGGAACAGCGGCGCTGGCCGTGGTCTTTTCCGACGGACTGGGGTCGAGATCGCTGAACTCGAATTCGGGCTGATCGGTGTCCACGCCGAGCACGGCGTCCAGCGCCTCGTCGTGATCGTCCGCAGGGACGTCGTTGGCTGCTGCATCCGCGCCACCGCGGCGACGGCGGCGACCGCCGCGACGTCCGCGGCGCCGCTTGTTGGCGCTCTCGGAATCGCTGGCCGTGGTCTCGGGATTGGCTTCCGGCGTCAACGCGGGAGCCGCGGCAAGGTCGGCCGCGGTGTCCTGCGAGGTTTCGGCAATCGCGGGCGCTGCGTTGCTTTCGATCGTCAACTTCGCCTCGACCGCATCTGCAGGGATGATGGCGGCTGGAGTCGCTGGTGCGGCGTGATCCTGCCGTTCCGGCCGCGGCTGCTTGCTGCGCGCCTCGGATTTCTCCTGCTTTGGCGCGGCCTCGCTGCGTTCCTGCTTTGGTTGCTGTTGCTGCTGCGCGCGCTCCGGACGGTTGTGCTTGTTGTCCTGGCGCTCGCCCCGATCCTGGCGATTCGACTGCTGCTTCTGCGAAGCCTGCGGCTTGGGGCCGCGCTGCTGCTTGATGCCATCGCTACGACCTTCGCGGCGTTGGCGCTGATCGCTGCGCTCGCCGTTTCGCGGCGCCTGGGTCTGCAGGGCCGGCACGGCGACTGGCGGCTGCTCGGC
This sequence comes from Xanthomonas sp., assembly GCA_018262705.1. Classification (GTDB taxonomy): domain Bacteria; phylum Pseudomonadota; class Gammaproteobacteria; order Xanthomonadales; family Xanthomonadaceae; genus Thermomonas. Next base: position 304,614 of record JADFDQ010000002.1, on the reverse strand, counting down.
GGGTGTGCCGAACAGGCCGCGCAACCAGCCGAAGAAGCCCCCGCTTTGCGACATCGGCGGCATCGCCGGAACCTGCTGCAATTGCGAGGTGGCCAACGGCGCGTCTTCCAGCGGCATCGGCTTGGGATCCCGCATCGGTGCCGGCTGCGCCGGTTTGACCCGGGTGACGACCGGCATCGGGACGTTGAGCTGGGATTTGGTCAGCGCAATGGTGTTGAGCTTGCGCGGGGTGCCGCGCTGGTAGCTCGGCTTGCTGGTTTCCTCGCTCATTTCGTTGTTGCGGATGCGGGTGACTTCGTAGTGCGGCGACTGCAGCTGCTCGTCGGCCACGATCACGATCGGCGCATCGTGGCGGCGTTCGATTTCACGCAGCGCGTCGCGCTTTTCATTGAGCAGGAAGTTGGCGATATCGACCGGCACCTGTACCAGCACCTGTCCGGTGTTGTCCTTCATCGCGTGCTCTTCGGCGACACGAATAATCGACAACGACATCGATTCGATGCTGCGCATCCGGCCATGGCCTTCGCAGGTGGGGCAGACGATCTGGCTGGCTTCGCCCAGACTGTTGCGCAAGCGCTGGCGGCTCATTTCCATCAGGCCGAAACGGCTGATGCGGCCCAGTTGCACGCGCGCGCGGTCGTACTTGAGCGCGTTTTGCAGCTTGTTTTCGACATCGCGCTGGTGCTTGCTGGAGGTCATGTCGATGAAGTCGATCACCACCAGTCCGCCCAGATCGCGCAGGCGCAGCTGGCGGGCCACTTCTTCGGCTGCCTCAAGATTGGTGTTGAACGCGGTTTCCTCGATGTCGCCGCCCTTGGTGGCGCGCGCCGAGTTGACGTCGATGGCGGTCAGCGCCTCGGTCTGGTCGATCACCAGCGCGCCGCCGGAGGGCAGGCGCACGCTGCGCTCGTAGGCCGATTCGATCTGCGATTCGATCTGGAAACGGTTGAAAAGCGGGGTGTCGTCGGTGTAGTGCTTGAGTTTGCGTTTGTTGTGCGGCATCACCTGATCGACGAATTCCAGCGCCTCGGCGTACATTTCCGGGGTGTCGACCAGAATTTCGCCGATGTCGCTGCGCATGTAGTCGCGCAGGGCGCGCACGATCAGGCGGCTTTCCTGATAGATCAGAAACGGCGCCGGCTTGGACAGCGCGGCTTCGGCAATCGCGCGCCAGATGCTGAGCAGGTAGTCCAGGTCCCACTGCAGCTCTTCGGCGTCGCGGCCGACGCCGGCGGTGCGGATGATCACGCCCATGTCGTCGGGAATGGCCAGTGCATCCATCGCTTTTTTCAGTTCGGCGCGGTCGTCGCCTTCGATTCGGCGCGACACCCCACCGGCGGTCGGCGAGTTTGGCATCAGCACCATGTAACGGCCGGCCAGCGAGATGAAGGTGGTCAGCGCCGCGCCCTTGTTGCCGCGCTCTTCCTTGTCCACCTGCACCACGACTTCCTGGCCTTCGCGCAGCAGTTCCTTGATGCCGGCCTTGTTATGGTCGGTGCCGGCCTGGAAGTAGTCGCGGGAGATTTCCTTGAGCGGCAAAAAGCCGTGGCGATCGGCGCCGTATTCGACGAAGGCGGCTTCTAGCGACGGTTCGAGCCGGGTGATGCGGCCCTTGTAAATGTTGGATTTCTTGTTGTCTTTCGACGGCTGTTCGATGTCGATGTCGTACAGATTCTGGCCATCGACGATGGCCACCCGCAGTTCTTCCGCCTGCGTGGCGTTGATGAGCATTCGCTTCATTGTTGCGTTCCTTAGCACTCCCTCGCCCGGATGGGCGGGAAGCGGAACGCCGCGGGCGTTTTCGCCTCTGGATACCGCAAGTCGCAGTCGCGCCAGGCGCGAACCGCGTGACTCTCCAGTGTTCCAGCGCTGCCACACCACGGCGAACCGCGGGAGCGCTTGTTCCTTGGTTGTATGTTGCAGGACCGGCGACTGCCGCCTCGTTCCCATCGGGGCGGGGCGCGTCGCACGGGACGTTGTTCAGCGGTGAGGTCACGGTCATGCGACCGGTTGCGCCCCGGCTTGCCGCGCAGTCGTTAACATGTCCACCCCGAGGGTGGTGGCCAACGTCACTGCGGCGGGTCTCGTCGGGAAGGCCGGCTTTTGGCCGGAATGCGCATTTGGCGCCCATCACTTCCCGCGAAATCAAACCTTTGCGCAACCCCCCGAGTGTACCAGATAAGGCCCCGATGACACAGTCCGATTCCATGAACAGCGCAGTACGCAACGTGCGCGTGCCCGAAGACCGCGCCGGGCAGCGGCTGGACAACTTCCTGATGGGCCAGCTCAAAGGCATGCCGCGCAGTTTGATCTACAAACTGGTGCGCAGCGGGCAGGTTCGGGTCAACGGCGGACGGGCCAAGCCTGAGCGCAAGCTGGACGCTGGAGATGAGGTCAGAATCCCGCCAGTTCGCGTTGAATCGCCGCATGATGCAGGACGTTCGCCGCCAAAAAGCCTGCTGGCTGCGCTTGAGGCGGCGATCGTGTTTGAAGATGCGCGGCTGCTGGCCATCGACAAGCCGTCCGGGGTGGCCAGTCACGGCGGCAGCGGGATTTCCTTTGGCGTGATCGAGGCGCTGCGGGCGCTGCGACCGCACGACACCCTCGAATTGGTGCACCGGCTGGACCGCGACACCTCCGGCCTGCTGGTGCTGGCCAAGAAGCGCTCGGCCATGATTGAACTGCAGGCGCTGCTGCGCGAAGACCATGGCGCCGGCGTGCACAAGCGCTATTTGGCGCTTCTGGTCGGGCGGCTGCCGGACGGGGTTTTGCCGGTGGACATGCCCTTGCACGTCGGGCTGCGGCAGGGCGGCGAGCGCCACGTGCAGGTCAGCGCCCAAGGCAAGCCGTCGCTGAGCGAGTTTCGGGTGCTCGAGCGCCGCGGCGGGCACAGCTACTGCGAGGTTCGAATCGCCACCGGGCGCACCCACCAGATCCGCGTCCACGCCCAGCACATCGGCCATCCGGTCGCCGGCGACGATAAATATGGCGATCCCGAAGTCAACCGGCGCCTGCGCGACAAGGCCGACCTGCGGCGGCTGTTCCTGCATGCCTCGACGATGGAGTTCGCGCTTGACGACGGGCGAACGCCGTATCTGCTGAACGCATCGCTGGCGCCGGATCTGGCAGAGGTGTTGGATCGGTTGTAAGAATATCAATATATTACAACGAGATGGATACAGTGAAAGGTATTGGGTCATCCCGATTTTGCGCCGGGATGACGAGCCGATGTTGTTCCAGCCCGGTTGCCGCAGCCGCTTGCGCTCATGTCCCCCGATGGTGGCCTGCAGCCACCATCTCCTCCTTGACTTCGCTCCATCGGCTGCGGCAACCGGGATTTCGCCGGCTATCGCCGTCGGGACAACGTCGAGTCTCGGGAACGACTGACCGCAATCAATGCGGCGAATGCAGGCCAATGCCAAACTTTTGCATCGCAATCAGAACGGGAAAAGCCCATGAGTGACGATGGATGGACACCCGGCCGCATCACGCGGACCGATACCGGTTTCGAGGGACGGCTTGAGCGCACCCTGAACCACCCGGCCAGCGCGGTCTGGTCGATGCTGACCGAACCGGCGCAGATGGCCCAGTGGCTGGCGCCGGGCAGCATCGACCAGCGCGAAGGCGGCGCGGTGCGGATCGATTTTGCCGACAGCGGCACCGTGATCGACAGCCCGGTGACGGCGTTTGTCCCGCAGCGGCTGCTGGAATATTCGTGGAGCAGCCCCGGCCAGCCGCAGCGCCCGCTGCGCTGGCAGCTCCAGCCGGAAGGCCAGGGCACGCGGCTGACGCTGAGCGTGCGCCTGCCGGAAGACGAGGATCCGGCCAAGGCCTGCGCCGGGTTCGAAGGGCATCTGGAAATGCTGGCAGCAGCGCTGGAGGGCGTGCCGATCAGGTTTCCGTTCGACCTGTTCCTGAAGGCGCGCGCTGGCTACGGCGAGCAACTCAAGTAATCGACCTGCGTTCAGGCCAACAGATCGGCCTTGGCCGCGCAAATGAAGTCGTTTTCCGACAGCCCGCCGACGTCGTGGGTGGAAAAGCGCACCACGCAGCGGTCGTAATGGACCGACAGATCGGGGTGGTGGTCTTCGCGGTTGGCGACGTGGGCCAGCGCGTTCACGAACGAGAGCGTGTGGTAGTAGTCCGCAAATTGGAAGGTCTTGCTGATGGCGTGCCCGCCCTCGATCGCCGTCCAGTCCTGAATTTGCGCCAACAGCTCGCGGACGCGGGCTTCGCCGAGACGCTGTTCGTGGCCGCGGCGCGGAATGCAGTGGGCGGCGGCAAGCGGGATACGGTCGATCATGGAAGGTTCCTTGCTGGAAACGAAGCCGGACGCGCGCGATGCGGTCGGGTACCGCTAGAATAGCCTCAGGTGGTTGTTTGTGATGTCGTTTTGCGCGGCGCTGCGCCGTGCATGCGAACGGGAGGAATCGTTTGATCCAGATTTCAGACGCGGCGCAGACGCATTTCCGCAAGCTGATCGAGCGCGAGTCGATTCCCGGACTCGGCGTGCGCCTGTCCGCGATCAGCCCAGGCACCCGCAATGCGGACGTGCGTCTCGAATTCGCCGAACCCGATGAACTCAGCGGCGACGAGTGGGTGGTGGATTGCGCCGGTTTCACCCTGTGGCTGGATGCGCCGAGCGCCCCTTACCTTGAGGGCGCTCAGATCGATTACGAAACCAACCCGACCGGCGGCCAGCTGCAAATTCGTGCGCCACGGATCAAGGGCGTGACGCCGGACGATGCAGCGCCGCTGGCCGAGCGCGTGCAATGGATCGTCGACAACGACATCAACCCGCAGCTGGCCATGCACAAGGGCAGCGTCAGCATCGCCGGGGTGGATGCCGAGGGCGTGGTTCTGCTCAACTTCGGCGGCGGCTGCCACGGCTGCAGCATGGTCGATATCACGCTCAAGCAAGGGGTCGAAAAAACGTTGCTGGCCAAGGTGGTCGGGGTGACCCGGGTGATCGACGTCACCGACCACGACAGCGGCTCCAATCCGTATGCCAAGCGCGGCAACGCCGGCGCAGCGGCCAGCGGCGCCTCGCCGTACAGCAAGGTCTGACGGGGCCGTGCGCGCGTGACGACCGCTTCCGATCTCATCGCTGCGCTCAACCAGCGGCGACTACTCAGGACCGGAAAGACGGCCGAAGAGGGCGTCGGCTATCCGTCCGGCTGGCAGCGCTGGCTGGATGCCATGACACCCGCCGAAGGCGAGTCGCGGCGACCGGATTCGCGGGCCTGGGTCGATGCGCTGGACGCGCGTCCGCTGGAACAACCCAAGGGTCTGCGCGGACTGGCGCGACCGTTCTTCCAGCTGTTGCGGCGCAGCCGTCCGTTTGATCCGCGCGATGACCGGGCGCTGCGGATCGGGGCGACCAGCGCCGACATCCTGCTGCACCTGATTCTTGCCGCGCTGCTGCTGTGGCTGATGTATCTGCAGCTGTATGCGGTTGCCGAACCCGAGGAGGATTCCGGCGGCAGTGACGATGCCGTACAGGTTGAATTCATCGGTCGCGGCAATGCCCAGGAGGGCGGCGGCGCGCTGGCCACCGAAGGTGCGCAAGCCGCGCCGGCATCCGCGTCTGCCGCCGCTTCCGGAAAGGCCACGCCCACGTCGGCGGCACAAGCGGCCAGCGCGGCCGGCGGCAGCGCCAAGCCGGTGCTCGAGACGGTGCCGCTGCCTCAGGCGGCGTCGGTTGTAGCTTCGCAGGCGCCCAAGCTTGCACAGGTCGCGCCGATGTTGGAAACCGCTCCGGCGCAGCCGCTGCAGGTCAGCGTGGTGCCCAAGCCGGAACCGGATGCAACCTTCCGACTGCCGCCACCGCGCGAGATGAGCGTACAAACGCCGCAGCCGCAGCCGCGCGAGCCGCAGCTGCAGGCCCAGGTCGAAGCGCTGACGACCTTCCAGGCGCGGCCGGTGCGCACCCTCGAAGCACGCCAACCGCAGGCCCGGTTGCGCCCGCAGGAACTCAAGGAAACGGTGCGCGAACTCGAGACGTTCAGTCCAAATCGCTCGCAACTGGCGCGCGAGCGCGCACTGCCGTCGACTGCCACCGGTCAGGCGCAGCTGCAGGTGCCGGCGCTGGCCGGTGAAGTGCGCGAGATTCCTTCGGGTGCGGGCGCCGGCGGCAGCAGTACCGCTGCGTCCGGCAGCGGTTCGGCAGCGATGGGCGATTCCGCCGCACGCGGCGCCGGTGGCAATGCGACCAGTGCAGGCGGCACCGGGCAAGCGCAGGCGGGAACCGGGCATGGATCGGCGCCGGGAACCCAGGGCGGACGCGGCGCGAATGCCACCGGCGCGGGTGCCGGCCCCGGGGCAAAGCCGGCGCCGGGCGGTTGGCCGGGCGCCGGCAGAAGCGACGATTGGGGCGCATCCAACCGCAATGCGCAGGGAACGGGCTCGGGCAACGGCAGCGGTCGTAGCGGCAGCGGCGGCGGTCAAGGCAACAATGCCGGTCGCGGCAATGGTAATGGTGATGGCCTGTTCAACAACGACGGCAGCGTCCGCCTTCCCGATCAGTGGTCGGCCAATAGCGGCGTCAATCTCGACCGGCAGGGCACCTGGCTCAAGCGTCCCGGCCTGGAATACCGCGGCACTCGCTTCGATCAGTACTGGATTCCCTCCGGCAACTTGCTGCAGGAATGGGTGCGGCGTGGCGTCAAGGAACTCTCGATTCCGATACCCGGCACCAGCACCAGCCTGAAATGCGTGATCTCGCTGCTGCAGCTGGGCGGAGGCTGCCTGCCGGTGAACCCTGACGTCAACGAACAGTCCGCGACCGGTCGCCCGGCACCGAACATCCCCTTCAAGCCGCAGCTGCAGGAAGACAACGGCAGCGTGCGGCCCGCGCCAGCAGCGGCAACGCCTCAGCCCAGCGGCCCGACGCCACCTGCGGGCGGATAAATCAGCCGACTGACCGAAAAACCGCTTAACGCATTTCCCGGCCCCGGCCCCCGATCCCTGATCCCTGATCCCTGGCCCTGGCCCAAGCCGCGCGTCACCCAGACGGGTTCGCCGCGAAGACTCCGCATCCGGCTCCGATTCGCGGACGCAGGCCATCCTTGGCCTGCTCGAACCCGTCCGGGCAACCCGCGGCTTTACGCTTTTCCCCGATCCCCGATCCCCGATCCCCGATCCCCGGTCCCTGGTCCCTGGCCCCTGGTCAGCCCAGCGCCTTGCCCACCACCCAGAGCATTCCGCCCAGCGCCAGCCCGGACAGGATGACCCAGGTTGCGATCCGCGAGGGCGTGGCCAGCGCCGACAAGGTGGGATCCGGCGTGGCGCGGTAGCCGCCGCGCAGCAGCCACAGCAGCGCGGACGGGCGCAGGAAGGCTCCCGGGCCGAGTTGGGCCTTGATTTCGGGGTGGCGGTCGCGGATATGCACCAGCGTCAGCGGCCAGAAGATCACGAAGGCGGTGCCTCCGGCGATCGAGATCGCGAAAGCAAGCAGCGCCAGAAACAGGATGACGTCGGCGTCCATCTGTTCAGAATTCGGCGCTGCCGGGCGCACGCGGGTAGGCGATGGCGTCGCGGATGTTGACCAGGCCGCAGACGTACACCACCAGCCGCTCGAAACCGAGTCCGAAGCCGGCGTGCGGCACCGTGCCGTAGCGGCGGAAATCGCGGTACCAGCCGTAGTGCGCCGGGTCGATGCCGAGCTGCGCCATGCGTGCATCCAGTACGTCGAGCCGTTCTTCGCGCTGGCTGCCGCCGATGATCTCGCCGATCCCCGGCGCCAGCACATCCATCGCCGCCACGGTTCTGCCGTCGTCGTTCAGGCGCATGTAGAACGCCTTGATCCGCTCTGGGTAGTTCAGCACCACCACCGGACGACCGACGTGCTCTTCGGTCAACCAACGCTCGTGTTCGGTCTGCAGGTCCAGCCCCCATTCGACCGGGAACTCGAACTTCTTGCCGGAGCTCTGCAACAGTTTGATCGCCTCGCCGTAGTCGATGCGTTCGAACGGCGCGTTGATGAAGGTTTCCAGCCGGGTGATGGCGTCCTTCTGCACGCGTTCGGCGATGAAGGCCATGTCATCGCCGCGTTCACTGAGTACGGCTTTGAACAGGTACTTCAGGAATTCTTCGGCGAGGTCGGCATCGTCGTTGAGATCGGCGAAGGCGATCTCCGGTTCGATCATCCAGAACTCGGCCAAATGCCGGGTGGTGTTGCTGTTTTCGGCGCGGAAAGTCGGCCCGAAGGTGTACACCTTGCTCAAGCTCAGGCAGTACGCCTCGACGTTGAGCTGGCCGGAGACGGTGAGGAAGGTCTCCTTGCCGAAGAAGTCGCGCGAAAAATCGACCGCGCCCTTGCCGTCGCGCGGCAGGTTGGCCATGTCGAGGGTGGAGACGCGGAACATTTGCCCGGCGCCTTCGGCGTCGGAGGTGGTGATGATCGGCGTGGAGATCCAGTAGAAGCCGCGCTCGTGATAGAAGCGGTGGATCGCCTGCGCGAGGCAGTGGCGGATGCGCGTGACTGCGCCGAACAGGTTGGTGCGCGGACGCAGGTGGGCGAATTCGCGCAGGTATTCCAGCGAATGCTGCTTGGGCTGCATCGGGTAGGTGAGGGGATCTTCGACCCAGCCCGCTACCTCGATGCCGGAGGCCCGCACCTCGAAGCTCTGGCCCTGGCCCTGCGACTTGACCAGGGTGCCGGTGCAGATCACCGCGCAGCCGGTGGTCAAGTGTTTCACTTCCGATTCGTAGTTGGGCAACGTGCTCGGCGCGACCACCTGGATCGGCGCAAAGCAGGAGCCGTCGCTGACGTTGACGAAGGACAGCCCGGCCTTGGAATCGCGGCGGGTGCGCACCCAGCCTTGCACCCGAACTTCGCCACCTTCGGGCACATGCCCGGCCAGCAGGCGGTCAACCGACATCGTCGTCATTGTGATTCTCGTGTTGCAAGCGTGATCAAGCCGTGCAGTTTAGCGCGCTGGCCGGATGGCGCTGTGCGCCGCTTTCAACGAGACATGGATCCGGAAGATGCCTTGGACTTGCCTGCAAGCCGTTGATTCCCCATAATAGGCGGCTCCCGAACGCGGGAGACCTTGCCCGAACGCGCCGATTTCGCGAGAACCGCGGTGGCCGAGGGCTGAACGGCGATTCTTTTCGCCACCACCCACAAGGACAACATCATGCGTCATTACGAAGTCGTGTATCTGGTCCATCCGGATCGGAGCGAGCAGGTTCCGGCCATGATCGAGCGCTACAAGAGCTCGATCGAAGCCGCCGAAGGCAAGGTTCACCGCCTTGAGGACTGGGGCCGTCGCCAGCTGGCCTATCCGATCCAGAACCTGGTCAAGGCACACTATGTGCTGATGAACATCGAAGCCAGCCAGTCCGCGCTCGACGAGCTGGTCGACAGCTTCCGCTTCAACGACGCGATCCTGCGGCACATGGTCATGCGTCGCGACGATGCGGTGTCCGAGCAGTCCCTGATCATGAAGAACAAGGACGAAAAGGGCGACCGCGGCGAGCGTAGCGAACGCGGCGAACGCAGCGAACGCGGTGAGCGCAGTGAGCGCAATCATCGTGACGAAGACGGTTCGGCCGATGCCGAGCGCGCCGACGACACCACCGAAGCCGCTTGAGGAGCCTACCCATGTCCAAATTCTTTCGTCGCCGCAAGTACTGCCGTTTCACCGCCGAGGGCGTGACCGAGATCGATTACAAGGATCTCAATACCCTGCGCCAGTACATCACCGAAACCGGCAAGATCGTTCCCAGCCGCATCACCGGCACCAAGTCGCGCTACCAGCGCCAGTTGCAGACTGCGGTGAAGCGGGCGCGGTTCTTGGCACTGCTTCCCTACACCGACAACCACAACGTCTGACGCTTCGCCTGCTCGTCGTGGTCTTGTCGCTGGTCGGCTGCGCGCATCCTCGTTGACGGTCGGTCAACTGCGGTGCGCGCGACCTCCCGCTCCTGGCCGCGTCATCGCAGGCCGTGCGTCCGTCGAGTAAGCCCAAAACCGGAACCGTCCATTCGGACAGCCACCGTTGCGGCGTCAGATGCGTCGCTAACGAATTACGGAGAAACACCATGGATCTGATTCTTCTGCAGAAGGTCGCCAACCTCGGCGGTCTGGGCGACAAGGTCGCCGTCAAGCCCGGCTATGGCCGCAACTATCTGGTTCCGCAGGGCAAGGCCGTGCCGGCCACCGCGGCCAACCTCGCCGAGTTCGAACAGCGCCGCGCCGAGTACGAAGCCAAGGCGCTGGCGACGCTGGACGCCGCCAGTGTGCGGATGGCCAAGCTGGCCGGTGCCAGTGTGACGATTTCCGCGAATGCGTCCACCGAAGGCAAGCTGTACGGCTCGGTCGGCCCGCGCGAAATCGCCGAGGCGCTGACCCGCCAGTACGGCGTCGATGTGCACAACTCCGAAGTGACGATGGGCGAAGGCCCGCTGCGCCACGTCGGCGAGTTCGAGGTGCAGCTGCACCTGCATGCCGACGTGCAGACTGCGATCAAGGTCGTGGTGGTTGCCGAGGCCAACTGATCGCCAGCACTGCGTTGCTGCGACGGGCGCCTTCGGGCGCCCGTTTTCGTTGAGTCTTCCGCTGTATGCTTTTCCCGGTTCCCGGTTCCCGGTTCCCGGTTCCCGGCCCCCGGCCCCCGGCCCCCGGCCCCCGGCCCCCGGCCCCCGATCCCCGGCTCAAGCCGCGCGTCACCCAGACGGGTTCGCCGCGAAGACTCCGCATCCGGCTCCGATTCGCGGACGCAGGCCATCCTTGGCCTGCTCGAACCCGTCCGGGCAACCCGCGGCTTGTCGCTTGATCTCTGGCCCCTGACCTCCGATCCCTGGCCCCTGGCCCCTGATCCAATCTCAATCCGTGCGACGACTTGTCCACAGGATGTCCCACGAGTTGTCTGCAACACCCTTGGGGCGTGGCCGTCTACGATGCATGACTTCAGGCGGCATCTGTCCGGTGTGCGTGCCGACGAGAGAGGAGGAAACCCAAGCCCATGACAGCAGGTTCGGAAGCACGGCGAGAAGCCAGCTTCGCATCGCGCAGCGATGCGCGCGTCGAACAGCTGCGGGTGCCGCCGCAGGCGATCGAATCCGAACAGGCCGTATTGGGCGGCTTGCTGCTGGATTCGGGCGCGTACGACCGGGTCGCGGACCGCTTGGTCGACGAGGATTTCTACCGCCGCGATCACCGGCTGATCTACCGCGCCATCCGTGAGTTGACCGAAAAAAGCCGTCCTTGCGACGTGCTGACGGTCAGCGAGTGGCTGCAGTCGAACGGCAAGCTGGGTGAAGGGGTCGATGCCGGCTACATCATCGACCTGGCCAGCAACGTCCCGGGCGCCGCCAACATCGCCGCCTACGCCGAGACCGTACGCGACAAGGCGATCCAGCGTCGTTTGATCGAGGTCGCCACCGGCATCATCAACGACGGGTTTCAGCCCGCGGGTCGCGATGCCGCCGAACTGCTGGCCAAGGCCGAGCAGGACGTGTTCGCGATCGCCGAAAGCCATTCCCACGGCCGACAGGATTTCGTCGCGGTCAAGGATGCGCTGCGCGACGCGTTCGAGGTGCTGCAGCAGCGCGCCGACAGCGGTGGCGGGATCACCGGACTGCCGACCGGCTACACCGAGTTCGACAAGATGACCGCCGGCTTGCAGCCGACCGACTTGATCGTGCTGGCGGCGCGGCCGGCGATGGGCAAGACCACGCTGGCGCTCAACATCGCCGAATACGGCGCGCTGCGTTCGAAAAAAGCGGTGGCGGTGTTTTCGATGGAAATGTCCTCCTCGCAGCTGGCCCTGCGCCTGATCTCTTCGCTGGGCCGGGTCGATGCCGGGCGGCTGCGGGTCGGCGAACTGGAAGACGAGGACTGGGGCCGGGTCAACGGCGCGATCGCCCTGCTGCAGGGATCGAAGATCTTCATCGACGACACCCCGGCGCTGTCGCCGGAAGTGTTGCGCGCCAAGGCGCGGCGGTTGCGCCGCGAGCACGATCTTGGCCTGATCGTGATCGACTACCTGCAGCTGATGCAGGTGCCGGGCAACAGCGAGAACCGCGCCACCGAGATTTCCGAAATCAGCCGCTCGCTCAAGGCGCTGGCCAAGGAGCTCAGGGTGCCGGTGGTCGCGCTGTCGCAGCTCAACCGCTCGCTGGAATCGCGCCAGGACAAGCGTCCGGTGATGGCCGACCTGCGCGAATCCGGCGCGATCGAACAGGACGCCGACATGATCGTGTTCATCTACCGCGACGAGTATTACCACAAGGAAAATTCACCGGACAAGGGCTTGGCCGAAATCATCATCGGCAAGCAGCGCAACGGGCCGACCGGCAGCTTCAAGCTCAAGTTCTTCGGCGAATACACCCGCTTCGACAATCTTGCCCACGACACCGTGGGCAGCTTCGAATAAGTGATGCTAGGCAACGCGCGCGGCGCGTGGTCGAATAACGCGCCATGAGCGATGCCGTGAACCAACGCCCCACCCGGATCGTGGTCGATCTCGACGCGCTGTCCGGCAACCTGCACGCGATCCGTCAGCACGCCGGCGTACCGGTGATGGCCATTTTGAAAGCCAACGCCTATGGCCACGGGCTGCTGCCGGTCGCGCGTCATTTGCAGGCGCAGGGGGCGCAGCAGTTCGGCGTGGCCTTCGTCGAAGAGGGCATCGCCCTGCGCCGCGCCGGCATCACCATTCCGATCCTCGTGCTGGGCGGCATCCTCGGGCGACAGGCCGGGCAGCTGATCGAACACGATCTCGAACTGACCGTGTCCTCGCTCGACAAGCTGCGCAAGGTCGAAGCCGCAGCGCAGGCGCTGGGCAAGCGCGCCGTGGTCCAGCTGAAAATCGACACCGGGATGGAGCGGATCGGCGTCCACAGCGAGACCTGCGGGCCGTTCATCGAAGCGGCGGTGGCCTCGAACTGGTGCGTGGTGAAAGGCGTGTATTCGCATCTGGCCTGCTCGGACGATCCGGATTCGGCGATGACCGCGCTGCAGCTGGAGCGTTTCCACGCCGCCTGTGCCCACTTCGACCGCCTTGGCGCGCCGATGCCGATTCGCCACCTGGCCAACTCCGGCGGCATCCTGCATTTTCCGGACACCTGGCTGGACATGGTGCGGCCCGGGATCCTTCTTTATGGCGTGCAGCCCGATCCGAAGTCGCGGCCGACGGTGGCGGTGCGTCCGGCGCTGGAACTGCTGTCGCAGGTGGTCTACTTCAAGGTGGTTCGGGCCGGGCATCCGGTCAGCTACGGCGCGACCTGGACGCCCGCGGCCGACACCCGGCTGGTGACGGTTCCGCTGGGCTATGGCGACGGCTATCCGCGCGCCTTGTCCAACCGCGGACAGGTCTTGATCCGCGGCAAGCGGCTGCCGATCGTCGGGCGGGTGTGCATGGATCAGTTCATGGTCGATCTCGGGCCGGACGGCACCGCCTACAACGGCGACGACGTCGTGTTGATCGGACGGCAGGGCGGGGAAACGATCCGGGTCGAAGATGTCGCCGTGCAGGCCGACACCATCGGCTATGAAATCCTGACCCGACTCAACGAGCGCATTCCGCGAGAGTATCGCGGCAACGGCAGCCCGGCCGCGTCGGCGACTGCCTGATTCGCGGCGACGTCAATCGACCGGCGTGCCGAACAGACGGTCGCCGGCATCGCCCAGCCCGGGCCGGATGTAGGCGTTTTCGTCCAGCCGCTGATCGATCGCGGCGACATAGACTTCGCTGTCCGGATGCGCGGCTTCCAGTGCGCGCAGTCCTTCCGGCGCGGCGACGAGGAAGATGCATTTGATCTTCCGGCAGCCTGCCGTCTTGAGGACATCAATCGCCGCCACGGCGCTGCCGCCGGTGGCCAGCATCGGGTCGATCAGCAGCGCGCTGCGCCGATCCATGCGGTCGGCCAAGCGCTGGTAATAGCCTTCCGGCCGATGGGTGGTTTCGTCGCGGCGCAGTCCGATCACGCTGACCGGCGCGGCCGGCAGCAGGGATTGCACGCCGGGAAGAAAACCAAGACCGGCGCGCAGGATCGGCACCAGGGTCAGCGCTTCGCTGCGCACGCGCTCGACCTGCAGCGGGCCGGCCCAGGTCTGCACGTCGGCCGGCTCGGTCGTCAGATCGCGGGTGGCCTCGAACGCCAGCAGCACCGCGATTTCACCGGCGAGCAGCCGAAAATGCACCGGGTCGGTCGCGATGTCGCGCAGCTTGCCCAGCTTGTGGCGAACCAACGGGTGGTCGACGACGACGGTTTTCATGCGCGCAGACTAGCCGACAGACGAACGAGGAGGCCAGTGGCGAGTTGACTGGAGAGCGTCGCAAGGTATTCCGTCGAGCCTGGCGCAGGCGGAGAAAGCTGTCCGTTTCAAAGACCTGTCGCGTCGATTTGCGCTTTGGTGAGCGTGACGCTGCATTGCAATTGATGGAGTTCCATGCTTTCTGCGGTATTGGCGTCTTGCATCAAGAACCGATAGGTCCCCGGTACCGTGAACACAGCAACCTGCCGCGACGAGGCATCAACTCCTTTCAGTGTTCTGAATGGAATCGCTACGTGACCGCGAGGATACTGTGGCCCCAAGGTGTCGATGTTTTCAGGCGGGTAGCGTAGCCGCAATAGTTTACCGCTCGGCAGCAGTACGGCGGCCTGCGACGGCACCCTGATGCGTCCGGTATCCAGAACGAATGCCTGCCCCTTGATTGAACACGTCGCATCCAGGATGCCGGGCAACGCGCTTGCGCCTTGTGACACCGCCAAGGCAAGACAAAAGATCGTGGCGCGAATGGCCATCTTCGCGTGCGTCACAAGCATGTGGCCGCCGCAGGCAACGCGCCTGACAATGGCGTCAGTGATGGCTGTTGCGCTTGGCAGGAGGGACGGAAGAGCAGCTCAGTTGCGATGCTCAAAATGGTCTTCAGGCGGCTGATCATGGCCTGACCCTAGCGGTCAAGGCTACACAGCAATTATTGCAATAGCACGGTCCTCCTTGACCCGCTGAAGAACAGCAATAGCCGTGCCCCCCGTTTTGGCATCCAGAAGATGAGTTGCATGCAGCTCTCAGATCTGACTGCCCCTCCGGCGGACAATCAGAAATGAAGGAAACGGGATCCCGAGCCACGCCGTGCAGGGGAGTGGCGCGTTGGAATCCTCGGCCATCGACGAAGTCAAGTGAACACGCAAGGCGGGAATACTGGATGCCGGGCACGGGTTTACCGGATTTTCCCAGCACATCCACTCGGTAGCTTCCGGAGTCAGAAAAAATCTCCCGTTCATGCAGCTTTCCATCATCCGCGTATTGTGCGCCTCGCTGGGAAGCGGGATTTACCTCGATGAGACCGTGGACGGGAGACATCAGGTTGTAGACGCCCAGCCTTGGGGAATACAGGTAGACGATTCCGCCATCAGGACGAGTCACGATGATTTCCCGCACATCTGACATACCTTGTGGAGTGATGCGCAGGATGCCGTTGCCAACGACGCACGGTGCATCCGAGGTTGCCGGCTGCGCGTTCGAGCTTGCTGGTGAGCATGCTAAGGCGAAGGCGAAACCGGTCGAAAATGCTTTGAATCCGCACATAACGCCGCCCCCGAAGTCACCCAGGAAATCGCTCTGTACTCCTCTCAGGCATTGATGTCAAGTTGTAGTCTTTATGATTGGAAAGCCTGGATGTTCATGCTTGCTTTGGCGCTGCTCAAGAACGAGGTGGCCAGCGGCCGCCCCATTGGATCGCACTTCCTGCCGTCAGACTCAGGCGGCGGCGGACTGCTGCAGCCGCGGGCCTTCGAGCAGGGCGTGGCGGATTTTCGACACCACCAGCTCCAGTTCGGCTTCGGTGATCGAAAAATGCGGGGTGAAGCGCAGCGAGTTTTCACCGCCGTGGATCACGCCGATGCCGCGCTCGCGCATCCATTCCTCGGTGGAACCGGCGCCGAAGCACTTGTAGTCCTTGGCCAGTTCGCAGGAGAACAGCAGTCCGGTGCCCTGCACCTTGGTGATGCGGCTGTCCAGTTCCGACTTCAGTTTCTCCAGCAGTTCCAGCGCCTGCTTGCCGCGGGCCTGGATGTTGCTGCGCAGCTCCGGCGTCACCATCGCCAGCACCGCGCAGGCCACGTCCAGCGCGCGCGGGTTGGCGGTCATGGTGTTGCCGTACAGGCCGCGCTTGTAGATCGCCGCGGCGCGCTGCCCGACCGCCAGCACCGAGAGCGGGTACTGGCCGGCGTTGAGCGCCTTGGAATAGGTCTCCATGTCCGGCGCGCTGCTCTGCTCGAAGCCGGGAGAGTCGACGATCGACAGGTAGCCGGTGGTGCGCAGGCCGGCCTGGATCGAATCCACCAGCAGCAGGCTGCCGTGGCCGGCGGTCAGTTCGCGGGCGAGGTCGTAGAACGCGACCGGCACGCTGCGTCCGGGATCGCCTTCGCCCATCACCGGCTCGAGGAACATTGCCTCGAT
Organism: Xanthomonas sp.; assembly: GCA_018262705.1. Taxonomy (GTDB): domain Bacteria; phylum Pseudomonadota; class Gammaproteobacteria; order Xanthomonadales; family Xanthomonadaceae; genus Thermomonas. Next base: position 288,197 of record JADFDQ010000002.1, on the reverse strand, counting down.
GAACCAGCCGTTGGCCTCGGCGTCGGCGAACACCTTGCGCAGCGCGTCCTCGTCGTAAGGCGGCACGGTGAGCACGCTGTGCTCGTCGCGGAAACTGGCCAGATGCTGCTGGTAGGTCTTGCGCGAGGAATCCGAATACAGCGCCGGCGCTTCGGTGCGGCCGTGGAAAGCGCCCTTCACGACCAGCCGCTTGATCGTCTTGCCGGCGTGACGCGCGCCGGGGTCGGTCATGGACTTGGCGTTGGCATCGACAATCCGCGAGGCCAGCGACACCGATTCCGAACCGGAGTTCAGGCACATGAAGGCGGCATAGGGGCAACCGCCGCGGGTCTGTCCGATTTCCTTTTTCATCGCCCGCGCGAAGCGCAGCTGCGAGACGTTCGGGGTCATGATGTTGGCCATCGGCTGCGGCTTGGCCATCGCCGCAACCACCGGCTCCGGGGTGTGGCCGAAACCGAGCATGCCGTAGCCGCCGGTGTCGTAGAGCACGGCGCCCTTGAGGGTCACCAGCCACGGCCCGCGCGCGGCCAGCGCCACGTAGGGGTTGGCGGCGTCTTCGGCGTAGAAATTGACGAAGCCGGACTGGACTTCGTGCGCCTGCGCGGCTTCGTCCATGTCCAGGAGTTCCGGGAATTCGACGCGGATGCGCGCGTAGTCTTCGCCAGCGGCGGCGACGGCTTCGCCGAGCTGGGGATCGCGGGTGGCGAAATCGAGCAGCACCGCGTCTTCAAGGCCGGTGGTGCGCGCCTTGCCGTGCGCGCGCAGGGGGGTAAGGGTTTCGATCAGGTTCATGGAGGTCTCCGTCCGTGCCTTGGCCGCGCTGACGCAGCCAGATGATTCATCATTATCCTTGGTTCCTGGTCGAATGACAGGTTGGATTCGACCGCTTCGACGGGCAATTCGGGCGATCTGCCGGTATGATCCGCCGGTATGCCGATTTCTCCCGCCGACGAACTGCTGCTGGCCGTGCTGCGCGAGAACGCGCGCGCTTCGACCGCTGACATCGCCCGCAGGCTCGGGCTGTCGCGCACCACGGTGCAAAACCGCATCGCCCGGCTCGAGCGCCAGGGCGTGATCCGTGGCTACAGCGTACGGATCGACGAAGAACTCGAACAAAGCCGCATCCGCGCGCACATCCTGATCACCCTGCGGCCGCGCCAGATGGCGATGGCGGTGAAGGCCCTGCGCGGGATGCACGAGGTGCGGGTACTGTATTCGATCAGCGGCGGGCACGACCTGATCGCGCTGGCGACGACCGCGAGCGTCGGCGAGATGGACGTGCTGACCGACCGCATCGGCGCCATCGATGGGGTCGAGCGCACCAACACCTCGATCATTCTTTCGACCAAGTTCGAGCGTTGAAAACGTCCGATTTCCATTACGACCTGCCGCCGGAGTTGATCGCGCAGGTGCCGCTGCCCAAACGTTCGGACAGCCGCCTGCTGGTGGTGCCGGCGGACGCGGATGCGTTTGCGGATCGCCACGTGCGCGACTTGCCGGAACTGCTGCGCGCCGGCGATTTGCTGGTGTTCAACGACACTCGCGTGATTCCGGCGCGGCTGTTCGGACACAAGGCGACCGGTGGCCGGGTCGAAATCATGATCGAGCGGCTGCTGGCGGATGCTGCGGCCTTGGTCCAGATCGGAGTCAGCAAACCGCCGCAGCTCGGCAGCCGCATCGCACTCGACGCCGGCGGGCAGGCCGAGGTGCTGGCAAAGGAAGAGGGCGGATTCTGGCGCTTGCGTTTCCACGTTGATGCGCCGCTGGCCGACTGGCTGCAGCGCGCCGGGCAGATGCCGCTGCCGCCTTACATCACGCGCAGTCCCGATGCGGCCGACGGCGAACGCTACCAGACCGTGTACGCGCGCGATCCGGGCGCGGTGGCGGCGCCGACCGCCGGCTTGCACTTCGATCCGCCGCTGCTGGAAGCGCTGCGCGCGCGCGGCGTCGAGTTCGGATACGTCACCCTGCACGTCGGCGCCGGAACCTTCCAGCCGGTGCGGGTCGACGATGTCGAAACGCACCGCATGCACCGCGAGTGGATTCGCGTCGACGATGTGCTGGTCGCGCAGGTGCAGCGCGTGCGCGCGGCTGGCGGCCGGGTGATCGCGGTCGGTACCACCGTCGTGCGCGCGCTGGAAAGCGCGCTGGTGGACGGCCAGTTGCAAGCGTTTTCGGGCGATACCGACATCTTCCTGTATCCCGGCCGCGCCATCCGCTCCATCGACGCGCTGATGACCAATTTTCATCTTCCGGAAAGCACCCTGCTGATGCTGGTGTCCGCCTTCGCCGGCAAAGCGCGCATCTTCGCCGCCTACGAACACGCGGTGCGCGAGCGCTATCGGTTCTACAGCTATGGGGATGCGATGTTGCTGCTGGGGGCGGGGACAGGGGACCGGGAACCGGGGACCAGGGGTCAGGGTTCAGTGGTTAGGGGTCGTAAAAGGTGGGGGGCAGAAAATCGTGACTCGGAGGCGTGACTTGCTGATCTTTCAATACTGGTTGCTGAGCGCGGCTTTTGCTGTTCTCCGGTTCCCGGTCCCCGGTCCCCGGTTCCCGGCTACGAGTTCCCGGTCCCCGCGCCCATGACCCGCATGCGCTTCCAGCTTCTTGCCACCGACGGCCACGCTCGCCGCGGCCGGCTCACGTTCCCGCGCGGGGTCGTGGAAACTCCTGCGTTCATGCCGGTGGGCACCTACGGCACGGTCAAGGGGGTGCTGCCGCAGCAGGTGCGCGATCTGGGCGCGCAAATCATTCTCGGCAACACCTTTCACCTGTTCCTGCGGCCGGGGCTGGAGGTCATCGAGGCGCACGGCGGGCTGCACGGTTTCGCGCGCTGGGACGGTCCGATCCTGACCGACTCCGGCGGTTTCCAGGTGTTCTCGTTGGCGCACCGCCGCAAGATCAGCGAGGACGGCGTCACCTTCGCCGCACCGACCGACGGCAGCAAGGTCTTCCTCGGGCCCGAAGAGTCGATGCGGATCCAGAAGGTGCTGGGCAGCGACGTCGTGATGATTTTCGACGAGTGTCCGCCGGTGCAGGTGGACGGCAAACCGGTGGATCCGAAGCGCATCGAGCGTTCGATGGAACTGTCGCTGCGCTGGGCCGAGCGCAGCAAGCGCGCCCACGAGGGCAATGATGCGGCGCTGTTCGGAATCGTCCAGGGCGGCGTCCACCACGAGTTGCGCACGCGATCGGCGGACGGGCTGAAGGCAATTGGGTTTGACGGCTATGCCGTGGGCGGGCTGGCGGTGGGCGAGACCGAAGACGAGCGCAATGCGATGCTCGATCACGTCGCCCCGCAGCTGCCGCAGGATCGGCCGCGCTATCTGATGGGCGTGGGTCGCCCCGAGGATCTGGTCGAGGCGGTGGCGCGCGGAATCGATATGTTCGACTGCGTGATGCCGACACGCAACGCCCGCAACGGGCATTTTTTCACGGCCAGCGGCGTGATCCGGGTGCGCAACGCGCAGTACGAGCGCGACCTGCGGCCGATCGAAGAGGGCTGCGACTGCGCGGCCTGCGCCGGCGGCTTCAGCCGCGCCTACCTGCGTCACCTCGACCGTTGCAGCGAAATGCTGGGCCCCATGCTGGGCACGCTGCACAACCTGCGCTATTACCAGCGGCTGATGGCGCAGCTGCGGCTTGCCATCGCGTCGGGAACTTTTGCCGGGTTCCGCGAGTCTTTCTACGCCGCTCGCCGGTTTGCGTAGGCAAGCGGCGCCGATGCCTTTGATCAAGGACAGGCCCGTTCCAAACTTGCGCGCGCTCGATCTTCGTTCCCTCGCAGGCAGGGGATCGGCGCGGTGAGTCATGGCATAATGCACGGCTGACCGCTGCGGCGGCGTTTCGTTCCTTTGACTCGGATACCCGATGAACCCCCTCGATTTTCTGATTCCCGTTGCTCACGCCCAGTCCGCCGGTGGCGGCCAGCCGGCCAGCATGCTGTCTTCCTCGCTGTTCTTCATTGCGCTGATCGCGATCATGTACTTCATCATGATCCGGCCGCAGATGAAGCGGCAGAAAGAACACCGGCAAATGATCGAAAAGCTCGGCAAGGGCGACGAGGTCATCACCAGCGGCGGCATCGCCGGCACCGTGGTCGCGCTTGGCGAAAGCTTCATCACCGTGGAAGTGGCCAATGGCGTGCAGCTGCGCGTGCAAAAGGGCGCCGTTTCCAACGTCCTGCCCAAGGGCACGCTGAAGTCGGCGTGACCTGAACCCCTACTTCACTCCTTCCAATTGATGTCCAACGGTTTGGCGCCCAGCGCCACCAGGGTTTGCCGATGCTCGTCTACAGCCGCCTGAAATACATCATCGCCGCGATAGTCCTGTTCCTCAGCGCGATTTATGCGGTGCCGAACATGTATCCGCAGGATCCTTCGGTACAGATCACCGCCAACCGCGGTGCGACCGTCAACGCGGCGTTCCAGACCCGGGTCGAGGCGGCGCTCAAGGCGGCGAACCTGCACGCGAAGGAAATCGAGGTGCAAAAGGACGGCAATCTGCTGGTGCGCCTGGCGTCCTCCGACGACCAAACCAAGGCGGCCTCGGCGCTGCGCGACCTCGCCGGCAGCGATTACGTGGTGGCCCTCAACCGGGCATCGACGGTGCCCAGCTGGATGGCGGCGATCGGGGCCAAGCCCATGCTGCTTGGCCTCGACTTGCAGGGCGGCGTTTACTTCCTGATGCAGGTCGATCGCCACGCGGCGATGCAGAAGATGTTCGAGACGACCGCCGAGGACATCCGCAGCGTGCTGCGCGACAACCACATCCGCTACATCTCGGTCGAGCCGGCGGCGAACAATACGGTCGTGGTCAAGCTCAGCAGCGGGCAGAACCCCGACGCGGCCGAGCGCCTGATTGCCACCAGCGTGCCGACCTACCAGCTCAGCGCCGAAGGCGATTCCATCACGGTGCGGATCCCGCAGTCCGAACTGGACAAGGCCCTCAGCGATGCCGTTCAGCAAAACATCGGCACTCTGAGCAACCGCATCAACGAGCTGGGCGTGGCCGAACCGATCATCCAGCGTCAGGGTACCGATCGGATCGCCATACAGCTGCCCGGCGTGCAGGACACCGCGCAGGCCAAGCGCATCCTCGGCGCGACCGCGACCCTGGAATACCGCGGCGTGGTCGAAGGCAACGCGGTCGAAGCGCGCGATAGCGGCAACATTCCGCCGGAAGCGCGGATCTACTACCGCAAGGAACTCGGCCCGGACGGCAAACCCATTCCCATCCTGCTCAACAAGCGCGTCATCGCGTCCGGCGAACAGCTGCATACCGCGTCTTCGTTTTTCGATTCGCAGTCGGGTACGCCGGCGGTGCGGGTGCGGTTGAACGCTGCCGGCGGCCAGCGCATGTTCGACTACTCCAGCGCCCACGTCGGCAAGCCGATGGCGGTGGTCTATATCGAACGCATTCCCGAGGTGCGCATGGTCGACGGTCACGAGGTGCGCACGACCCGGATCCGCGAACAGGTGATTTCGGTCGCCACCATCCAGGGCACGCTCGGCAAGGAATTCCAGACCACCGGCCTGGACAGCATGAAGGAAGCCGCGGATCTCGCGCTGCTGCTGCGCGCCGGCGCGCTGGCGGCGCCGATGGACTTCGTTGACGAACGCACCATCGGTCCCAGCCTAGGCAAGGAAAACATCGATCGCGGCCTCACGGCCGTCACCTACTCGTTCCTGTTCGCGCTGGGTTTCTTCCTCGTGTACTACCGGATGTTCGGCTTGATCACCTGCGTTGCGCTGTTGATCAACCTGGTCATGGTGTTCGCGCTGATGTCGATGATCGGCGCCACCATGAGTTTGCCTGGCCTTGCCGGCATTGCGTTGACCGTGGGCATGTCGGTGGACGCCAACGTGCTGATCAACGAGCGAATACGCGAGGAACTGCGAATAGGGCTACCCCCGCAGAAAGCCATCGCGGAAGGCTATGATCGCGCGTCGGGAACCATCCTCGACGCCAACGTCACGGCGTTCCTGGCCGGTCTTGCGATGTTCGCCTTCGGCAGCGGCCCGCTGAAGGGATTCGGCATGACTACTATGCTCGGCATCATCACCTCGGCCTACACGGCGGTCTCGGTCTCGCGCGGCATCGCCACCTTGATCTACGGCGGCAAGCGCAAACCGAAGTCGGTTTCGATCTGAAGGAGCACATGCAATGAAACAGCTCAATGTGTTCCCGTACGACAGCACGATCGACTTCATGCGGATGCGCTGGGTGTCGCTGGCCATTGCGGGCTTGCTGATGCTGGTCTCGCTGGTGGCGATGTACGCGCGCGGCTTCAACTTCGCGCTGGATTTCACCGGCGGTGTCGGTATCGAGCTGCGCTACGAGCAGGCCCCGAACGTCGATAAGGTGCGCGAGCAGCTGGAGGCGGCCGGACTCCACGGTGCCGAGGTGCAAAGCTTCGGCAGCGATCACGACCTGCTGGTGCGTTTGCAGACCGACGACAAGAAGGAAGGCACCAGCAACAAGGCGGCCAGCATCGGCGATGCGGTTGCCAGGGCGGCGTCGCTGGCAGGCAATCCGGCAACCATGCGCAGCAGTTCGGTGATCAGTGCCGCGGTCGGCAAGGACCTGGCGTTGAACGGCATGTATGCGGTGCTGTTCGTGATCATCGGATTCCTGGTCTACATCTCGATGCGATTCGAGAAGAAGTTCGCGATCGCGGCGATCATCGGAACCATGCACGATGTCGTCGTATGCGCGGGTTGGTTCGCGATCAGCGGTCATGAGTTCGACCTCAACGTGCTGGCCGGCATCCTGTCGGTGATGGGCTTCTCGATCAACGACACCATCGTGGTGTTCGACCGCGTCCGCGAGAATTTCCGCTCGCTGCGCTCGGATCCGACCGACATTCTGAACAAGTCGGTCAACCAGACCCTGTCGCGTACCGTGATCACCTCGTTCGTGGCCTTCCTGACCGCGCTCGCGCTGTATCTGTTCGGCGGCGATTCGCTGCAGGGCATGGCCGAATCGCAGATGATCGGCATCGTCATCGGCACCCTGTCCTCGATCTTCATTTCCTGCGCGCTGTTGACCATCGGCGGACTGAAGGTGACCAAGCAGGATCTGATGCCCAAGGCCAAGGATCACGCGGAGCTGGCGCGCCGGCCCTGAGCCGTAGCCGCTCGCTGCAAAATGCAAAAGCCGCGCACTGCGCGGCTTTTGCTTTGGCGGGCTTGCCGGGGCTCAGGCGAGCGTTGCCGCCAATCCGCAAGCGGCGATCTTCTTCTGCAGTTCGGCCACCAGCTTCACGCTGCCGGCCACGATCTGATGGCTGCCGCCGCCCGCCGTGCGCGCATCCAGCGACGCGGGCGACGCCCCGCGGTAGTCGCAGATGCGTCCGCCGGCTTCGCGCACCAGCAGCTGCCCGGCGGCGATGTCCCACGCCTTCAGGCCGGACTCGAAATAGCCGTCGCAGCGCCCGCAGGCAACGTAGGCCAGATCCAGCGCGGCCGAACCGGTGCGGCGGATGTCCTCGGTTTCGCGCAGGAGTTCGCGCAGGCAGTCGAGCTGCGCCGGAGCGCGTTCGCGCTCGCGCGGCGGAAAGCCGGTGGCCAGCACGGTTCCGGCCAGGTCCTTGCGATCAGTCACGCGGATGCGGCGATCGTTGAGCATGGCGCCGCCACCGCGGCTGGCGGTGAACAGTTCGTTGCGCAGCGGGTCGAACACCACGCCGTGCTGAACCACGCCGCCTTCAATCAGCGCAATCGACACGCACCAGTGCGGGAAGCCGCGCAGATAGTTGCTGGTGCCGTCCAGCGGATCGATCACGAACAGAGCGCCGCCCTTGCCCTGGATGCCGCCCTCTTCGCCGAGAAACGCCGCCTCGGGGTGGGCGCGGCGCAGTTCCTTGACGACCGCTTGTTCCGCCTTCTGGTCAACTTCGCTGGCGTAGTCGAGCCGATCTTTTTCGATCACGTTGATCGCATCGAGCCGGTTCATCCCGCGCAGCAGCACGCCGCCCGCGGCGCGTGCTGCTTTGACCATGACGTTGACGACGGGTTTTTGCATGGAAAACGGCCTCGCGGGAAAGGCGTTGGACTGGCTGTCGGAAAAGAACGGGCCGGCGCAAAGCCGGGGCGCGAAGTTTAACATTGGCGGATGAATGCAGCAGCGCAACAGAATCTTGGCGACCACGTGCGGATCGTGCTGGTGGGCACCCAGCATCCCGGAAACATCGGTGCTGCCGCACGCGCGATGAAAACCATGGGGTTGTCCCGGCTCGTGCTGGTGGCGCCGGAGAAGGCGCCGGACCGCGATACCCAGGCGATGGCGGCCGGGGCCGACGACCTCGTCGCCGCCGCCCCGGTGCACGCCTCGCTCGCCGCTGCGGTGGCCGATTGCCGCTGGGTGCTGGGCTGCACGGCGCGCAGCCGGCATATCCAGCTGGAGCCGCTGCATCCGCGCGAAGCCGCGCGGCGGTCGGTGCTGGCCGCGGGCAGCGGGCCGGTGGCGCTGGTGTTCGGGCGCGAGCGCAGCGGGCTCGACAACGCCGAAATGGCGCTGTGCCATGCTGCCGTGCATATCCCTTCGGATCCGGCATTCAGCTCCCTGAACCTCGCCGCTGCGGTGCAGGTGCTCAGCTATGAGCTGCGCTGCGCGCTGCTGGAAGACGCGGTTTCGAGCGATTCCGGAAACGCGCCGTACACGCCGCCGCCGGATCCCGAGGCGGCGACCCACGCCCAGCTCGAAGGCTTGTTCACCCATCTGGCGGCGACCCTCGATGCGATCGATTTCCACAAGGGGCGTACGCCGGCATCGGCGCTGCGCAAGCTGCGGCGTTTGTACCTGCGCGCCAACCTGACCCCGGCCGAAGTCCGCTTGCTGCATGGGATTCTGGCCGACTCGGAGCGCATGGCGCAGCTGGCGCGAGCGCATGTCGGAAACGGCGGAATCCTGTAATCTGGAACGGATCGATCTGGGAGGTTCGTATTCAACATGCGCAAGATCCGCCGGACAGTTGCCTGCGTACTTGCGCTGTTGTCCTTATTCGTTCCGTCTGCGGCAGCGCAGCAAATGCGCCCAGGCGACGAGACCGGCGTTCTGGTTTTGGGGCGGATCAGCGACAATCCCAAGGAGCATTACGAACAGCTCAAGCCGCTGCTCGATTATCTGGTGCCGCGCATGGGTGACGTCGGGGTCCGCAGCGGCCGGATCCTGATGGCGCGCGACCTGCAGCAGATGACCAGCTACCTGCGCCGCGGGCGCGTCGATCTGATCAACGAAACCGCCGGCAATGCCTCGCTGCTGGAAGAGCGCGGCGTTGCCAGCTCGTTTTTGATCGCCGAGCGCGACCGGGCCGCCCATTACCATTCGATTTTCTTCGTTCGCAAGGACAGTCCGATCCAGTCCATGCGCGATCTGACGGGCCACAGCCTCGCATTTCAGAGCCCATATTCGACCACCGCCTATTACGTTCCGGCAGCCGTGTTGCTCGATTCCGGCCATTCCCTCGAGCCGCTGCTTTCGCCGATGGACGCCCCCTCTCCGGATCGGGTCGGCTACCTGTTCGCGCGCACCGAGCTGAACATTTCGACCTGGGTGGAAAAACGGCTGGTCGATGTCGGCGTGGTCAGCAATATCGACTGGGACAATCCGCGTCGCGTGCTTCCCGAATTCCTGCCCGAACTGAGGATCATCGGGCGCAGCGACGACATCCCGCGCTCGCTGATGATGGTGCGCAGCGGGCTGGATTCGCGCGTCGAGGGGCGTCTGAGGGAGTTGCTGCTGGAAGCGGCAAACGACCCTCGGGCTGCCACGGCCCTGCGCCAGTTCATGGAGACATCGCGTTTCGTGCCCATTTCCGCGGACGACCGGGCGGTGATGCGTCGGTTGGGACGCGGCGTGCAGCGGGTGCTCAGGGAGGTCGAATGAAGCCGCGTCGATCGAGCCTGCAGTGGCGCTTCGTCGTTGCCGTTGCGCTGCTGCTGGGCTTGATGCTGGTGCTGTCGGTGATCTTGTGGGTCATGCAAACCCGCGGCGAACGGGCAACCGTCGAGGTCGCCCGCCAGAGCACGCACGGCCTGCTGATTCGACAGCTGCGCGAAGGCGGTGAGGCGCAGGTGCGCCAGCTTGCCGATGCGTTGACCAATCCGCTCTATTACTTCGACCTCGATCAAGTGGGCGAGCTCGCGCGCGACGCGCGACGCGCGCCCAACGTGGCCTATGTGCTGGTCTATGACGCGCAGGGTCGCATCCTCCACGATGGTTCCGGCGATATCGCCGCTTTCGGAAAGCCGATGCAGGATGCCGAGGCGAAGCGAATCATCGCTGCCACCGCCCCGCTGGCCCTGTCGTCCGGAGGAAGGTTGGACGTCTCGCGGCCGATCGCGTTGGGCGGCGATCGGTTGGGCGGCGTGCGGGTCGGCTATGCGATGGATGCGGCCGCACGCGCCGAGGAGCAGACGCTGGCCGGGCTGCGCACGCGGCTGGCCGAGGTCAACCGGCGCAGCCTGTATTGGCTGCTGCTGATGTGCGCAGGTCTGGCCGGGGTTTGCGCGCTCGGCGCGGTGGCCTTGCAGCACATGCTGGTGCGGCCGATTCGCATGCTGGGCGATGCCGCACGCGAGATCGAACGGGGCAATTTCTCGAACCCGGTCCCGCTGATTTCACGCAACGACGAGCTGGGCGATTTGACCCGCGCCTTCGAGCACATGCGCGACAGCATCGCGCGCCATGACCGCGACATGCGCCGGGTTGCCTACAGCGACGCATTGACCGGATTGGCCAATCGTCTGGCGTTTCGGGCGGAACTTGATCAGCGCCTGCGCGAGATGCACGGCACCGGCGGACAACTGGCGCTGCTGTTTGCCGATCTCGACGATTTCAAGGGCGTCAACGACACGCTGGGACACGAGGCCGGCGACGATGTGCTGGTGCAGACCGCGGCGCGCATCGAACAGGCGGTGCGTTCTGCCGGCGAGGCCAATGCGCTGTTGGCCCGGGTCGGAGGCGACGAGTTCGTGATTCTGCTGGAGGTGCCGACTGGAGGCGATCTGCGCGGGCTGGCGACAAGGCTTGCGGAGTCCACCGTGCAGGAGTTGGCCGCACCGCTGCTGCTGCACGGCCGCCGGCTGGTGCTCGGGACTTCGGTCGGCATCGCGATTTTCCCGGACGATGCCAGCGGCGCCTCGCAGCTGATGAAGTGCGGCGATATCGCGATGTATCAGGCCAAGTTTGCCGGCAAGAATTGCTACCGCTTCTACAGCCGCACCGTTGACGAGGACGCGATGCGGCGGCTGAAGATGGAGCAGGAACTGCGCGGCGCCTGGGATCGCGGCGAGATGACCGTGGTGTTCCAGCCGATCTACCGCACTTCCGATCGCGCGCTGATGGGCGCCGAAGCCTTGCTGCGCTGGACCCATCCGGTGGAGGGCGCGATTGCGCCGGAGGTCTTCGTGGCGGTGGCGGAGCAGGGCGGGCTGATCGAGGAGATCGGCGAGCGCGTCCTGCGGGTAGCCTGCTGCGAAGCGGCGGGTTGGCCCGCGCTGGCGGACGGCACCCATGCGTTCATATCGGTCAATGTGTCGGGACGGCAATTGCGCAGCAGCAACCTGTTCGAACAGGTGAACGATGTGCTGCAGGAGACCGGGCTGGCGGCCGCGCGACTGCATCTTGAAGTCACCGAAACTGCGGTGATTCGCGACGTGGCGCACGCCGCGGAACTGCTGTCCAGGCTGCGCGCCCGTGGCGTCCGGATCTGGCTGGACGATTTCGGGACCGGCTATTCCAGTCTCAACCACCTGCGTCGGGTGCAGGTGGACGGCCTGAAGATCGACCGCAGCTTCATCACCGATCTGCTCGTCGACCCCGGCGACCTGGCCCTGACCAGCGCGACCATGGCGATGGCCCACTCGCTGGGGATCGTGGTCGTCGCCGAAGGCGTGGAACAGCGCGGCCAGTACGACCTGCTGCGCGAACGCAACGGCGATTTCGTGCAGGGCTACTGGCTCAGCGAGCCGCTGCCTGGAGCCGAGTTCGCCCGTCTGCTTGCCTGAGGCATCGCCGATCGAGGCGACGGGAGCGAGTCCGGGCAGGGCCTTGGTTCCGCACGCCGAACCGACCCCGGATGGATTTGCTCGGCGGCGTCCCGCTGAAGCAGGCTTCAGCCCTCTCCGGCGGGGGGCGAAGCGGGCGCATCGCGCTGCAGCAGCAGTTTGTCGACGCGCGGACCGTCCAGATCGACGATCTCGATTCGCCACTGTCCGAGCCGGAAGTATTCGCTGACCCTCGGGATGCGTCCGAAGTGGGCGATCACCAGGCCCGCCGCGGTATGGAACTCCATGCCGTCGGCTTCTGGGATGCGTTCGCCGGTCAATTCGCGCAGTTCTTCGATGTGCAAGCCGCCGTCGACCAGCAGCGAGCCGTCCTCGCGTTCGACCACCAGCGCTTCGTCGGCGTCGGTTTCGCCGCCCGATTGCAGGCGTCCGATCACCGCATCGACGATGTCGGAAATGGTGACCAGTCCCTGGATGTCGCCGTATTCGTCGACCACCAGCGCCATCGACTGCTGATCCTCGCGCAGGAGTTCGAGCAGTTTCATCGCATGGGTGGATTCGGAGACGAACAGCGCCGGACGAATGTCGTTGAACAGATCCGGCTTGGGCCGCCCAAGTTCGTCGAGCAAGGTCTTCACTTCGAGGATTCCGGCCACATCGGCATCGCTGCCGCGCAGCACCGGATAGCGCGAGAACGCGCTTTCCTGCATCACCGCGAGATTTTCCTGCAGGATGGCATTGGCATCCAGCCAGGTGATGCGGGTGCGCGGCGTCATCAGGCTGTTGGCGGTGCGATCGCCCAGCCGCATGACGCGGTTGAGCATGTTGCGCTCGTCGAGGTCGATGACGCCCTGCTCGTGGCCTTCGCTGACCAGCAGCTGGATTTCTTCTTCGGTAACCTGGTTGCTGCCGTGGCCATCGAGCCGAAACAGCGCCAGCACGGCGTGCACGGTTTTACTGAGCAACCAGACCGCCGGACCGGAGATCCACGCGAACCAGCGCATGGTCGGTGCGGTCGCGGACGCCAGCCGTTCCGGGGCCAGCAGGGCCAGACGCTTGGGAATCAGTTCGCCAAGCACGATCGAAAGATAGGTGATCAGGCTGACCGCAAGCACCGAACCGATGCTTGTCGAATAACGGCCCAGCGTCGGCACGTGGTCGCCAAGCCAAACGCCGATTTTCTGGCCGATGGCATCGCCGCCGTACATGCCGGTCAGGATGATGATCGTGGTGATGCCGACCTGAACCGTGGACAGGAAGCGCTCCGGACGCTCCGCCAGTTCCAGCGCGGTGCGGGCGCCGCGGCTGGTTTCGGCGCGCTGCTTCAAGCGCACCTTGCGCGAGGTGACCACCGCCATCTCCGACAGGGCGAAGAAGCCGTTGAGCACGATCAGGGCGAGGACGATCAGCAGTTCCAGCACGAACGGATCCCTGGGGTGCCGGATTGCCGTGCGCGCAACGAAGCTCCGGCATTGGTTGGCCGGTCAGCGGGGCGGGTCGGGGCGAACGCGATGGTCATGGTGGCAAGGAAGCGGGTGAATCATAGCAGGCGGGCGCTTGTCACGAAGGCGTCACAATCGGTCGATAAGCTTCCACGCAGTTCCACTAAATCGCGGAAGGCCCATGTTTTCCCTGCAGACCATTTTCGGTTCCGGCACCCAGTTCTATTCGCTGCTGGACGACGCCGCGCAGGCTGCGCACGACAGCGCCAAGGCGCTGTATTCGATGATGAAATCGCCCGAGCGCGAGCCGGCGCTGGATGCCTTCAAGCTGGCGCGCCAGCGCGAGCGCACCGCCTCCGACAAGATCAGTCAGGCGCTGATGGCAAGCTACATCACGCCGATCGAACGCGAGGATATCGAAGCCCTCGGGTCCGCGCTCTACAAGATCCCCAAGCAGATAGAAAAATTCGCGGACCGCTACGTGCTGGCGGTGCAGCACCTCGGCCAGATTGATTTCGCCCCGCGCGCGGCGATGCTGGAACAGGCCGCCGCGGTGGTTGTCGAGATGGTGGACGAGCTCGAGTACATGAACCTTGACCGGATGACCGCGCTCAACGAAAAGCTGCGCTCGATCGAGAATGAAGCCGACCGCCTGATGCTGGAGCTGTACCGCGAGATTTATTCCGGGAAGCTCGACAGCCTGCAGATGTTCCTGCTCAAGGAATTCTTTGAAATTCTGGAAAAAGCCATCGACCGCTGCCGCGAGGCCGGGGTGGTCGCCTACCAGATCGTGTTGAAGAACAGCTGACGGGGACGCCGGCATGCTGACCTTAGTCCTCGTGGTGATCGCCGCCGCGCTCGTGTTCGAGTTCATCAACGGCTTCCACGACACCGCCAATTCGATCGCAGCCTCGGTGGCGACCAAGGTGCTCTCGCCCGGGAAGGCGGTGGGTCTGGCGGCTACCACGAACATGCTCGGCGCGCTGACCGGAACCGCGGTTGCGGCAACGATCGCCACCGGGATCGTCAATACCGAGGTGGTCGCGGCCAGTTCCCAGCTGGTGCTGGCGGCCCTGCTCGGCGCGATCGTCTGGAACCTCGTGACGTGGTGGCTTGGCCTGCCTTCGTCGTCCTCGCATGCGCTGATCGGCGGACTGTGCGGCGCGGCGCTGTCGGCTTCGCACGGCAACTGGAATTCCTTGATCTGGGTGCAGGCCGCCGAGCGCTGGACCCAGAGCAAAGGTCTGTTGTGGAAGGTGCTGGTGCCGATGGTGACTTCGCCGCTGGCCGGATTCCTGCTGGGGCTGATCCTGATGGTGCTGCTGTATGTGCTGATCCGCGGGCTGGAACGCAGCGGTGGCGCGCTGCGCAGGCTGGCGCGCCCGCGTTGGATCAACGCCCTGTTCGGCAAACTGCAGATCTGCTCCGCGGCCTACATGGGCTATGCGCATGGTCACAATGACGCGCAAAAAACCATGGGCGTGATCGCGCTGACTTTGGTCGGTGCGGAAGCCTCCGGCGCGCTGGACGGCCTGCCCTGGTTCCTGTCCTTCATGCATCCCGAGCGTTCGGCCGGCAGTGACGTCGCCGACTGGATCATCGTCACCTGCGCGCTGGTGATGGCCTGCGGCACCGCGTCCGGCGGCTGGCGCATTATCAAAACCCTGGGCCACAAGATGGTCAAGCTGCATCCGCTCGACGGCTTCGCGGTGGACACCAGTTCGGCCACGGTGCTGATGGCGGCGGCGCACTTCGGCATGCCGGTCTCGACCACCCATACCGTGTCGAGCGCGATCATGGGCGTGGGCTTTGCCAAGAATCCGCGTCGGCTCAAGCTCGGCACGATCGAGCGCATCGTCTGGGCGTGGATCCTGACGATCCCGGCTTCGGGCACCGTGGCCTGGCTGTTCTACAAGTTCCTGATGCTGGCGGGCTGGGACTGAGCGCGGCTGCGTCGATTCGGCGCGATGACGTCGGCTACAGCAAATCCCCGCCGGCCGGTATTTCACCACCCCACGACAAAGCTGCTTGAGCGCGTTGGTAGCGTCGGCGTAGCTGAGGATGTCAGCCACGTCCCGGCCAACGAACCACGGCTCCTCGTCCAGCACCACGGTGCGGACAACCCGGCCTTCAAACCCAAAGATGGTGATTTCGTTCATCTCGGACTCCTGGAAGTGATGGAGTCCGCCACCGCATTGCCAAGCTGGGTGGCGGACGACGCGGGGTTGGCAGATCGGCCAGGACCGACGCACCCGAAGGTGCCCCCGCGCCGCCCGCCGCAAACTGCGGGCAGCGCACGCACAGAAACGAAAAGAGCGCCAATGGAGATCATCGGCGCTCTTTTCTGTGCGCCTGGATTTCGGGTCACTGCCAAGATTCCCGGCAACCGCACTGCGGCTGCACGGCAAGCATCGCCCCGAATCCAGCGCGTTGTCAACCGCGCCGATACACGGCGCTTGACATGGAGAAATTATTTCTCCATAATTCGCACATGGGCAAAATCCACTCCGCGCGCAGCTGGATCATCAAGGTGCAGGGCAGCGAACATCCGCCCGTTCATGCCCACGTCCTGCATCCCGATGGCCGTGCGTCGGTCGGCATCGACGGCACGGTGGTCAACTCCGGCGTGCCTGCTGACGTGATCGCGCAGGCTGTTGCCTGGGTGACGGCCAATGCCGCCGCCGTCCGTGCCGAGTGGGACCGCATGAACAATCCGCCGCCGAGGTGAGCCATGAGCAAGCAAAACGTCAACCGAATCGAATCCGTCAAGCCGCTGCGCGGTCTGGCGCTGGAAGTGGCCTACACCGGCGGGCAGGTGGTGCGGGTGGACGTGTCCGAACTGCCGGAACGCTTCGCCGTGTTCGCACCACTGCGCGACCGCGCCTTCTTCCGCCGCGTGGCGGTCGGCGACTGGGGTCATTCGTTGGAGTGGCCCAATGGCGAAGGGCTGGATGCCGACCGCGTGATGGAGATGGCGCTGGAGCAGGAAGGCCGCGCCGATACGCTGGCCTTCCGCCGCTGGCAGGACAGGCACGGCTTGAGCTTGGCGCAGGCGGCGGAGGCCATCGGCATGACCCGCCGCACCGTCAGCCAATACCGCACCGGCGCACGCCCGGTACCGCGCACGGTGCTGCTGGCGCTGAAGGGCTGGGAAGCCGAACAGGCGCGGCGCGCGGCGTAGGTGCGTGGCGGTGGCGTGCGTCATGATGTCAGCTCCAGATACAACCGCTTGATCCGCGCCGCGTTGCGCACCGTGATGACGGCGCCGAATTGCAAGTAGTGGTTCTTGTAGCCCAGCCGCTTGGCCAGGTAGGCCTCGGTGTACTGCTCTTCGAGCAGCAGCTGGATCAGCCGGCGTGAGCGTTCCGCGGAGACAAGCGCATGGTCGGCGGCTTGGGCTTTGCCCACACGCAGGATCAGGCGCTCGGTGCGCGCGCGGATGCGCGTCTTCTTGCCGCTGATGATTTGGCTGAGCACGGTGTCGCCGACATCGGTGCACGCCTGCACGGTGCGCCGACCGATGCCTTGGCGGCGCAGTTTGTGGAGGTGGTCGCGCGCAGCGTCGGCGGGCACGATGCCATTCCAGTCGCCGGCCTTGCGCGCTTTGGCGCGTTGCGTTTCGTAGGCCGTGTTGGCCGAACGGCACGGCGCGCAGCGGCAGCCGCCCATGTAGCGGATGCGCACGCCGTGCGGTTTGTCCGACGCGGATGCTTCGCAGGACGGATTGCCGCCGACCTGCGAGTGCCTTCCCCATGACGCGAATTCAGGCACAAGTCGTGAAAATAGCTGATTTCAAAATCAATAGTCAATATTGATCGACGCCTGCGGTCGATGCTCGCAGCATTGACGATGCGACTAATCCGATCCTCGGCGCGCCGCTACCGGAGATCGCCGCTGTCAAGCCTTGCCCCTGCGCGGCGCCCGCCCTACCCTGAGGTCTTCAACCGCGGAAGTTCCATGCCCGCCCGTTTCGCGCATCTGCACCGGGACAGCGAATTCTCGCATCCCCATGCTAGCTGCTTGGATCGTGCGTCTGCGCGGTAGCGCTCACTCTAGCGCGTCGGCTACAGCAAATCCCCGCCGGCCGACAGCGGCTTTTCCATGGCATCGCCGGTGCCGCCGATTTCCAGAATCAGACGGTCGATTTCGGCGGGAAGCAGGCTGTCGTAAGGGCGGTTTTCGCACAGTTGCAGGTAGCGCACGTCGTCGAGTTCGCCGATGGCGAGGAAGCCGACCCGGCTTTCCCAGTTGAACGCCAGCGCCTTGCGCGCATCCAGCCCGGTGATCGGAGCGATCGACGTGCTCACCCGCAGATACCGGCGCCCGTCGTCGTCCTGCAGTTCGGCCAGGAAGATGGCCTGATGGCGTTTGCCCTGCCCGAGCGACAGTTCGACGCAGGCCAGTCCGGGCTCTTCCAGCAACAGGTGGTAGCCGGCGGACTGCAGATGCTGGCGGATTTGTTCGAAATTGATCATCGCTACGGGCATGTTGACGGGGCAGAGCGCTATGCTAACCCGGATCATGGATCGGCTTGAAGACAAGCGGTCGCCGCAGCAGCGCATCGTCGATGCGATCCGTGCGGTGCAAAGCGGGCAGGTGGCCAGCTACGGCGGCATCGCGCGGCGCGCCGGACTGCCCGGGCGCGCGCGGCTGGTCGCACGGGTGCTTGGCGAATGCGAGGATCCGCAGCTGCCCTGGCACCGGATCCTGCGTTCGGACGGGCGGATTGCTTTTGCACCCGGAACGCGCCCCTGGCGCGAGCAGGCGAAACGACTGCGCGCCGAAGGTGTCGCGATCCGCAACGGCCGGGTCGAGATCGCAAAGGAAGCGCAAACGCTGGACGCGGCGGTCTGGGCGCCGCGCTGAAACGGTTATGATGCGATGCAGCGAAATTGAGACTCCGCACGGATGCCGTTCAATCTGCCGAAAATCACCAAAGCGCTGCTGATCGCCAACATCGTGGGCTACGGCCTGCAGATGCTGATTGGCAACGAGGCCATGATCGCGCTGATGCTGTGGCCGTGGAACGGATCGGTCTTTGATCCGACCGGAATGGCGCCCGAGTTCATGCCCTGGCAGCTGCTCAGCTACGCCTTCCTGCACGGCAGTTTCTGGCATCTGGCCTTCAACATGCTGGCGCTGGTGATGTTCGGGGCGCCGTTGGAGTACGTCTGGGGGCCGAAGCGGTTCGCGACCTATTTCTTCGTCTGCGTGCTCGGCGCCGGGATTTGCCAACTGCTGGTCGGCTCCTATGCGGTCGCCCAGGGCGCGACGCCGTATCCGACCATTGGCGCCTCCGGCGGCGTGTTCGGGCTGCTGCTCGCCTACGGCATGCTGTTTCCGAACCAGCGGGTGATGCTGTTGATCCCGCCGATCCCGATGAAGGCGCGCACCCTGGTCATCCTGTACGGCCTGTTCGAGCTGGGTGCGGGGTTCACCGGCCTGCAACCGGGCGTGGCGCACTTCGCCCACCTTGGCGGGATGCTGTTCGGTTGGCTGCTGATCCGCCGATGGCGCGGGCAGGGGCCGTTCGGCGGCGGTCGCCGCGGACCGAACGTCCGCATCGTCCGCTGAGGCGCGCGACAGCAGCGGATTGTTCTTCCGTCGAGAGAAATCCGCGGACTCCCGCGTCGTCCCGCGTCTGCAGCGTGTCGCCTCAGCGGAAAATCCGGATTCGGTCCTCCGGCTTCGGCTGCATCGGCGTGCCCACCGGGCAGCCGAATGCCGTGCCGAACGCCGCGCTTTGCATCGGCGGCACGTTGGCGCGCCATTCGCCCGGCGC
The DNA here is from genome assembly GCA_018262705.1 of Xanthomonas sp. GTDB lineage: Bacteria > Pseudomonadota > Gammaproteobacteria > Xanthomonadales > Xanthomonadaceae > Thermomonas. The sequence continues at coordinate 268,959 of JADFDQ010000002.1, read as the reverse complement.
GCGCACGTCCTGCTGGGCGCGGATCTGCGCTTCGCTCTGGGTCACGCGCTGCGCCCAAACCTGCGCCCAGCCGGTGAAGAAGGCCTTGTGGGTCTGGCCGTTGGCATTGGGCTGGGCTGCCTGCAGCGCCGACAGCGCCAGTTCCACGCCGGCAAGATCGGCGATGTTTTCGTCTCGGGTCAGCCTGCCGTTGACCTTGACGGCGGACAACCCCGGATAAGGTAGTGCGCCATACAGCGCCGCGACTTCGTTGGCGGTCGCCTCCCAGGCGCTGGCGTCGCTGGCGCTCCACCAGTCGCGCACGTTGCCGTCGGCGTCGACGTGGCGGCCACGGTCGTCGATGGCATGGCTGAGTTCGTGCCCGACCAGCGCGCCAAAGGCGCCGTAGCGGTTGCCTTCCGGCATCGCCGTATCCAGCACCGGCGACTGCAGCATGGCCGCGGTCACGATCAGGCGATTCTGGGCAAGGTCATAGGCCAGCGCCGGCTGCTGCGGCAGCACGTCCCAGCGCCGCGCGGCGCTGTTCTTGCCGATCCGGCGCATTTCCAGCCGATGGCGCCAGGTCGAGGCGATCAGCATGTTGCTGCCGAAGCTGCCGCGGCCCATCGGCTGGATGGAAAAATCGATGTCGTACGGCGGCAAACCCACTTCGACGCGCAGTCGGTCCAGCTTTTTCGTGGCTTCGGCCTTGGCCGCATCGCCCAACGCTGCGCTGCCGGCGACGGCGCGCTTGAGCGCATCGCGAACCTGCAGGGCGATCTGCTCGGCCTGCCGGCGGGTCGCATCGGGCAGATACGCGGCGGCGAATTCGCGACCGAGCATCGGGCCGGCGGCGAGGTTGATGGCGTCCAGCACCTGCAGCCAGCGCGGTGCGGCGGCGGCCTGTCCGTGCAGCACCTTGCCGCGGAAATCGAAGGAAGCCTCGCGCCACGGTCTGGACAGGTAAGGCGCCATGGCATCGCCCACCCGCCAGCGCAGGTACGCCTGCCATTGCGCCGGTTTCAGGGTGCCGACCAGTTTGTCGATCTCGGCAAACATCAAGGGATTGGCGAGCGACACCGTGTCGTCGCTGATGCCCTGCGCCTTGAGGAAGGCGTCCAGCTGCAGGTTGCGGTATTGCTTTCCCAAGCCGGAGGTGGCGATCGGCGCGAAGTTGTTGCGCGGGTCGCGAAGATCGGCCAGCGGCCGCGCCGCATGCGCAATCTTGCGTTCCAGATCGAGCACCAGCGCGGTCTGGGCCTCGATCTGGTTCTGCGGGACGCCGGTCAGGGCGAGAACCTTGCGAATGTAGTCGGCGTAGCGCGCGACCACCGCTTGGGTGTCGGCATCGCTGCGGGTGTAATAGGCCGGGTCGGGCAGGCCGATGCCGCCCTGACTGAAATAGCCCAGATGCCGGCCGAGATCGCGCAGATCGACGTCGGCGCCGAACTGGAAGGCGACCGGAATGCCGACCTGATGCAAGGCCGCGATTGCAGGCGCGACGTCCTTGCTGCTGCGGATGGCATCGATGCGGGAAAGCAGCGGGGCGATCGGCTTGGCGCCGTCGGTTTCCACCGCGGCTTCGTCCAGTCCGCTGGCCCAGAAGTCGCCGAGCAGACGCTGGATGTCGTTCTGCGGGGATTGCATCGCCCGGTCCAGCAACGTCTTTTGTTGCGCCAGCGCGCGTGTCGCCAATTCGCCCAAGGCCGAGGTTGCTCCGCTGGCCGGCATCGGGCTGGCAGCCAGCCAACCCTTGTTGGCTTCAGCGAAAAAATCGTTGCAGGCGGCCGCGGGCCTTCTGGCGTGTGCCGGCTTCTTGGCGGCATGGCTGGCGGGAGCAGCAAGCGATGCGGCGAGGGTGGCGGCAAGTGCGAGGGCGAGCGGGCGCAGTGTTGGCATACGACAGGACTCGTGGCGGTCAAAGTCCAGAGTGTATCAGCGCATGACGTTCGGGCTGCGGCTGCGGTTCAGCCTCACTTCACGCCATGCATCATCCGCTTGAGCAGCGGCGCGACCAGGAAAGCGAGCAGCGCGCAGCCGATCCCGACCCACATCAAGAGCCAGAACAAGTGGGCGTATTTTGCAGACGCGGCGACCAGATCCAGCGCCTCGCCTTCGGGAACGTCGATCGCCGCCAACTTGCCGAACAGCGCCGCCAGCGTCTCCGAAAATGCGGTGGCGAGAAACCAGGTGCCCATCATCAGGCTGACCACCCGTGGCACCGCAAGCTGGGTCACTGCAGACAGACCGACTGGCGACAGGCACATTTCGCCGATTTCAAGGACAAGATAGGCCAGCACCAACCACCACACGCTGGCCATCGCGCCGGTGGCGCCGACCTGCTGCGCGGCCAGCGCCATCGGGATGAAGGACAGCCCGCCGAACAGCAGGCCGACCGCCGTTTTGATCGGTTTGGACGGATCGGCTCCGCGCTTGTCCAGCCAGCCCCAGAGCGCGGTGAACAGCGGCGCCAGCGCAACCAGGAAGAACGCGCCAAGATAGGTCAGCGAGCCGGCGGTCTGCGGCAGCGCCACGCAGTCGCGGATCAGCAGAACGAGGATGACGACGCTGGCGACGAGGAACAGCGCGCGCGGCGCGTTTGAATCCGGGTTGCGGTCGGACATCCGCGCGGCGAGGAAGAACGCCAGCGGCGCCAGCAGCAGCGACAGCGCCGACCACGGCCACGGCGTGCCTTGCCGGATCACCATTGCCGGCACGATGTCCTTGGTCAGCAGGCGGTCGGTGAACGTCACCCACGAGCCGTAGGTCTGCTCGTACAGGGTGAAGAACACCAGCGCCATGAAGATCATCGCCATCATCGCCAGCATCTGCTGGCGCTGGACCGGCGTGCAGCGCGCGCCGACGAACCAGCCGAACCACAGCAGCACCGCGCCCATCACCACGATCATCAACAGCAGCGCCAGCGACACCTCGCCGCCGAGCGCGAAGGCGCCGTTGGCGGCGGCCCACATCAGCCACGCCACCGGCAGCACCCCCAGCGCGGCAATCGCATAGATCAGCCATTCGCGCGGCAAGCCCAGCACGCGCTCGCGCAGGGTTTCCGGGCGCGTCGGTTCGGCGTGGCCATGCAGGTACTTCTGACCCCACAGGAACATCGCCAGCCCGATCACCATGCCCACGCCTGCGGCGCCGAAACCGTACTTCCAGCCCCAGGTCTCGCCGACATAGCCGCACACCAGCGAGGCGAACAGCGCGCCGAGGTTGATGCCGGCGTAGAACAGCGAAAACCCGGAGTCGCGACGCGGATCGTTGTCGGCGTAGAGCTTGCCGACGATGGTCGAAATGTTGGGCTTGAGGAAACCCACGCCCATGATGATCAGCGCCAGCGAGAGGTACATGGCGTTGAGCGCGCCCGCGTCGCGCACCACCTGCCCGTTCACAAGGGTTGCGTCGTGGCCCTCGACGGCCATTCCCAGATGCCCGAGCACCAGCAGGATACCGCCAAACGTCACCGCCTTGCGCATTCCCAGCCAGCGGTCGGCCAGCAGCCCGCCGAACACCGGGATGCAATAGACCAGCCCGCCGTAAGCGCCCAGCAGGTCCAGCCCGGAGGCGTCGCTGAAGCGATGGTGCTTGATCAGATAGAGCAGCAGCAGCGCCTTCATCCCGTAGAACGAGAAACGCTCCCACATCTCGGTGAAGAAGCACACGTAAACGCCCTTGGGGTGGCCGAGGAAATCCTCGCGGGCGGGCAGGGCGCGGGCAGTTGCGGTCAATGGTGTGGCCTAGGGTGGAGTGGCGCCTACTATGCATCTGGCGTGGCACGAAAGAGAATTGAAGGTCCACCAATCTTCAGGCACTGGCACTTGTTGACGATGCATTCCAAGTGGGCTATATAGGTCTAAAACAAGCTGTTGTAAGCTTAATAGTTTATATATGAGCCATGCGCCGTAAGGAGATTGACTTCGCCACGCCCGCGACTGCGAAGGCGGCGGCCCACCTTGGGAGTCTGGTTCGCCAGGCCCGCTTGGCGCGCGCGTGGACACAGCACGGCTTGGCGGAACGTGCGCGCATCAGCCTGGCGACGTTGAAGCGCATGGAGGGCGGTGCGGTTGAGGTTTCGCTGGGCGGTTGGCTGGCGGTGTTCGAGAGCTTGAATCTATTGCCCCTGTTCGATGCACTGCGTGATCCGGCGTCCGCCTCCGTGTTGGACGCAACGCGGGCACAGCGCGCGCGTTCTCGTCGGCGGGACGATCTGGACTTTTGAACGTGGTCGAGCGAACCGTCTTCATTCATCTGCCCGGCGAAACGGAGGCCGTCCCGGCGGGGCGCCTGACGATGATCGAGCAGGGTTTGCAGGTGCAGGCTTCAACCTTCGCTTATGGTCGCCGCTACGTGGCGCGCGCCAACGCTTTGCCGGTCGATCCGGTTTCGCTGGCACTGGTGGATGAAGCAGGTGGCGAGGAGCGACTTCCCGCGGCTGGGTTGGCGATGTTCGGGGCGCTGCGCGATGCGGCGCCCGATGCCTGGGGGCGGCGAGTCATCGAAAACCGTTTGCATGCTCCGCCGAACGGGTTGCCGGAATCCGTCTATCTGGATCATACCGGTCCGTATCGTGCCGGTGCGCTGGACGTGCGCGGGTTGCCGACCAGCCCGCCGGCGGATGGCGCGCTACCGGCGCTTGTCGATTTGCGGCATTTGCTGGATGCCGCGGCGCGCGTCGAGGAAGGCGAGCCGGTGCCGGCGCATTTGGATGTCTTTTTCGCGGCTGGGCCTTCCGTGGGGGGAGCGCGGCCGAAGGCGGTGGTCACGGTTGATGATGGTGAGTGGATTGCCAAGTTTCCCGCCAAGGGCGATCCATTCAACGTGCCTCTGATCGAGCGGGCCACCCTGGAGCTGGCGCGCGAGGCGGGTTTGGTCGTACCGCGCACGCGCATGGAGACGTTGGTTGACGGGCGACAGGTGATGCTGATCGAACGTTTCGACCGTGAGCCGCTGGCCTGCGGCACGGGGCGTCGCCACATGGTCAGCGCGCTTACGCTGCTGGCCTTGCGCGAGCAGGATTCGCCGGATTCCAGTTATGCGGCGATTGCAGATGCAATTGGAGTGTATGGCGTGAGTGGCTGGATCGCGACTGATCGCAGGGAACTGTTCGCGCGGATGGTGTTCAACGTTCTCGTGTCCAATAACGACGACCATCTGCGCAATCACGCTTTTCTCTTCGATGCGAAAGGCGGAGGCTGGCGGCTGAGCCCGCTCTACGACGTGGTCCCGAAACCGCAGGCGGCGCAACAGCGCATGCTGCACCTGTCGATTGGGCCGCAGGGGCGGTTGGCGCGACTGGACAATGCACTGGCCGGAGCGGGGCGTTTCGGTTTGCTGCCGCCGGATGCGGTGCGGATCATTGATCGCATTGTGCGCACCGTGCGCGGCTGGCGTGACATCTACGAAGGGCTGGGCGTGCCGGTGCGAGAATGTGACCGGGTGGCCAGTGCATTCCGCCGCGCAGCCGATATCGGCATGCGCGAGGTGGGTCGGAGTCCGTGAGCGCTGCCGTCGCACTGGACTTGCGCCCCCGCAATCGTTAGCGTGCAGGGCTTGCATCCCAGCGGAGAGGTCGATGGCAAGTTCGGTGTCGCAGGTGCCGCAGCTGACGTTGCGCGCGGTCATTCTGGCCATCATTCTGGCCGTCATCCTTTCCGCAGCGAACGCCTATCTCGGCCTGTTCGCCGGCCTGACCATCGCCACCGCCATTCCCGCCGCCGTGGTGTCGATGGGCGTGCTGCGGCTGCTCGGCGGCGGCAGCATTCTGGAAAACAACATCGTCCAGACCGGCGCGTCGGCCGGGTCTTCGATTGCGGCGGGGGTGATTTTCACCATTCCCGCGCTGATCATCCTGGGCTACTGGCAGGACTTCGAATATTTGTGGGTGCTGGCGATCGCCGGGCTCGGCGGGCTGCTGGGCGTGCTGTTCTCGGTGCCGCTGCGGCGTTCCATGATTGTCGAAGAGCCGCTGCCGTTTCCCGAGGGCAAGGCGGCGGCGGAAGTGCTCAAGGCCGGCGAAAACCCCGGCCCGGGCTTGAAGATCCTCGCCTTTTCCGCGGCGCTGGGCGGCTTCATCAAGGCGGCCGCGGCCAGCGGCATGCGCCTGATTCCGGACACCGCCGCCGGTGCCGGCTTCTTCGGCAAGTATCTGGGCTATCTCGGCACCAACCTGTCGCCGGCGCTGCTGGGCGTGGGCTATATCGTCGGGCTGAACATCGGCATTGTCGTTGTCTCCGGTTCGATCCTGTCCTGGCACATCGCCATCCCGATTTACCACGCCTTTTTCATGGATAGCGATCCGGCGCTGGCGGCGTCAATTGCGAATGCGAGCGCTGCCGATATTGCCGGTGCGATCTGGTCGGCCAAGATCCGCTACCTCGGCGTCGGCGCGATGCTGATCGGCGGCGTTTGGACGCTGTTCTCGCTGCGCAAATCGCTGCTGTCGGGCGTCAAGAGCGGCATTGCAGCTGCGCGCAAGGGCAGTGGCGAGGAGGTGGCGGAGACCGAGCGCGACCTGCCGATGAAGTGGATGCTGGTGGCGCTGCTGGTGTTCGTGCTGCCGCTGCTGGGCCTGTACCAGGCCATCGTCGGCATGTGGCACGTCAGCATCCCGATGACGATCATCATGATCGTGGCAGGTTTTTTGTTCGTGTCGGTGTCGGCCTATCTGGCCGGCCTGGTCGGTTCGTCGAACAACCCGGTGTCGGGCATCACGATCGCCACCATCCTGTTCGCTTCGGCGGTCTTGCTGGTGCTGTTGGGCGAGGCGGGCAAGCAGGCGGTGGGCGTGCACGGCGCGCCGCTGGGCGCGGTGGCGGCGATCATGATCGGCGCGGTGGTGTGCTGCGCGGCGGCGGTCGGTGGCGACAACCTGCAGGACCTCAAGGCCGGCTATATCGTCGGCGCGACGCCGTGGAAGCAGCAGCTGATGCTCGGCATCGGCGCGTTTTCCTGCGCCCTGATCATGGCGCCGGTGCTCAGCCTGCTGGCACAGGCCTACGGCATCGGCGCGCCCACGGCCGAACATCCCAACGCACTGTCGGCACCGCAGGCCACCTTGATGGCGTCGGTGGCCAAGGGCATGTTCGGCGGCGAATTGCCGTGGACGATCATTGCCATCGGCGCGGCGGTTGGTGCCGGCATCATCGCCCTCGACGAATGGCTGAAGGCGAAAGCCAGCAGCTTCCGGGTGCCGGTGCTGGCGGCGGCGATCGGCATCTACCTGCCGCTGGAATTGATGGTGCCGATATTCCTCGGCGGCTTGCTGGCCTATCTGGTGGAAAAGCGTCACGGCATGGTCGGCAGCAAGGACGAATCCGCGCGCGATCGCCTGCATCGTCCCGGCACGTTGTTCGCGGCCGGCCTGATCACCGGCGAGGCGCTGATGGGCATCCTGATCGCGATCCCGATCGTGGTTTCCGGACGCGCCGACGTGATCGCGCTGCCGGAAGCGTTGCAGCAGGGCAAATGGGTTGGGCTGGCAGTGTTGGCCGTGGTCGGTTGGCTGCTCTACCGCACCGGCGCAAAGGCCAATCCGCACAGCTGATCTTTAAGGGCTTTCCCTCGTTGGAGAGCCACGACTCCACGAAAGGACATCACCATGAAACTTCATCACGCACTCCTTCCCCTTGCGCTCGCGCTGTCGCTGCCGGCGGTTGCCGGTGCTGCCACTCCGGCCCGCCACGGCCTGAGCCCCGAGGAAATGATCTATCTGGATCGCTATTCGGCTCCGACGCTGTCGCCGGACGGGCGCACGCTGGTGTTTTCCAAGCGCGTGATCGACCGGGCGAGCAACAAGGCCAGCACCTCGCTGTGGATGCGCAATCTGGTCACTCGCGACTACGTGCCGCCGAACCAGATCAGCCCGGACGGCTGGAACGTCAATTCGCCGGCGTTCTCTCCCGACGGCAAGACCCTCTATTTCCTGAGCGGAAAATCCGGCTCCAGCCAGCTCTACGCGATGCCGTCCGAGGGCGGTGAGCCGCGCCAGCTCAGCAATTTCCCGGTTGACGTGGATGGCTACAAACTCTCGCCGGACGGCCGCCGGGTGGCGCTGGCGTTTGCCACCTTCCCGGAGTGCAATGCCGACCTCGACTGCACCAAGAAGCGGTTCGATGCCGACGCGGCGCGCAAGGCCAGCGGCGTCACCTTCGATCGCATGTTCATCCGCCACTGGGACACCTGGGCCGACGGCCGATTGAACCGCGTGTTCGCGGCCACGCTCGGTGGCGATGCGCCGCTGACCACGGCCGCCCTGCTCAGCGGCGGGATCGTTGGCGACATTCCTTCTAAACCCTTCGGCGACCTGTCGGATTTCGCGTGGTCGCCGGACGGCAAGACGGTGGCGATGAGCGTGCGTCAGGCCAACCGCGAGGAGCCGTGGAGCACCAATTTCGACATTTGGCTGGTGAATGCCGACGGCAGCGGCGCACGCAACCTGACGGCCGCCAACATGGCCTGGGATGCCGGCCCGGTGTTCTCCGCCGACGGCAAAACCTTGTACTACCGGGCGATGAAGCGCCCCGGTTTCGAAGCCGATCGCTTTGGCCTGATGGCGATGGACCTGGCTTCCGGTGCGATCCGCGAGATCGATCCGAGCTGGGACCGCAGCGCCGACGGCATCACCCTGTCGACCGATGGCACGTCGATCTACACCACCGCCGAAGACATGGGCCAGCATCCGCTGTTCACGGTCGATATCGCGACCGGTGCAGTACATCGCATCGTCGGCGACGGCAGCGTGTCCTCCGTGCAACTGGCCGGTCCGACGCTGGCCGTTTCCCGCAATTCGATGCGCAGCGGCGACGTGCTCTACGTCACCAGTCCGGACGGCGCCGCGCCGCTGCGGCAGATCACCCCAAGCGCGCAGGACATGCTGCCCAGCGTCGGCTGGGGCGAGTACGAACAGTTCAGCTTCACCGGCTGGAACAACGAAACCGTGCACGGCTACGTGCTCAAGCCGTGGAACTATGAGCCCGGCAAGACGTATCCGGTCGCCTTCCTGATCCACGGCGGCCCGCAGGGCAGCTTCGGCGATGGTTGGAGCTACCGCTGGAATCCGCAAACTTATGCGGGGCAGGGCTATGCGGTGGTGATGGTCGATTTCCACGGCAGCACCGGCTACGGGCAGGCGTTCACCGATGCGATCAGCGGGCACTGGGGCGACCGTCCGCTGGAAGACCTGAAGCGGGGCTGGGAGGCCGCACAGGCGAAGTACGCCTTCCTCGACGGCAACCGCGCCTGCGCGCTCGGCGCCAGCTACGGCGGCTTCATGGCCTACTGGATCGCCGGCAACTGGTTCAATTCCAATGGAAGCTCGCCGTGGAAGTGCATCGTCGCCCACGACGGCGTGTTCGACAATTTCATGATGGGCTATGCGACCGAAGAGCTGTGGTTCTCCGACTGGGAAAACGGCGGCACGCCGTATGACAATCCGGAAGGCTACCAGCGCTTCAATCCCGCCAATCACGTCAAGGACTGGCGGTCGCCGATCCTGATCATCCACGGCCAGCAGGATTTCAGGATTCCGGTCGAACAGGGCATCGCGGCCTTCACCGCGGCCCAGCGCCGCGGCGTCGAGTCGAAGTTCCTGTACTTCCCGGACGAGAACCACTGGGTGCTCAAGCCGGCCAACAGCCTGCTCTGGCATCGGACCGTGTTCGATTGGCTGAAGATGCACACCTGGAAGTGACTGGGTCGGAAGATCCGAACAGCTGATTGCCGCGGATTCGAAGGCTTCTCACGTCACCCCGGTGCAAACCGGGATCCATCGAGCAGGAGCGTGGGCGCAGTCGAAACGGATGTCGGCTTTCGCCTGCTTGACGTTGCCGTGAGCAGGTTCAGCAAGGGGATCCGTCCGAGTGTCGGTTCTGATCCGCGCCGATGGAAACGCGTCGCTACAGCCAATCGATCCGTTTGAGATACGCGTACAGGCCGACGCAAACCAGTGCGACGACGCCGATCAGGATCGGATAGCTGTAGCGGCCGTGCAACTCCGGCATGCCTTGGAAGTTCATCCCGTACCAGCTTGCGATCAGGGTCGGCGCGGCGAGCAGTCCCGCCCAGCCGGCCAGTTTCTTGACGATCTCGCCCTGGGCCACGGTCACCAGCGACAGGTTCACGCTCATCGCCGCGGAGACCATTTCGCGCAGGGTGTCGATGGTGTCGCCCACCCGGCGGGCATGGTCGTGCACGTCGCGAAAATAGGGACGCACTTCCTCGGGGATGGTGAACGTCGGGGTGCGCGTCAGCTGCGAGAGGATGTCCTGCATCGGCGCCACCGCCAGCCGCATCCGGGTCAGTTCCTTGCGCAGTTCGTACAGGCGCTGGATGGTGCCGCGCTTGTAGCTTTCGGCGAACACGTCCTGCTCCAGCGCATCCAGTTCGGCTTCGAAATCGGTGGCGATCGGCTGGTAGTTGTCGACCACGTAGTCGAGGATGGCGTGCAGGACAGCGCTGGGCCCCAGCGCCAGTGCGGCCGGATCGCGCTCCAGCCGCTGGCGCACGGTGGCGTAGCTGAGCGACGCGCCATGGCGCACCGTGATCAGGAAGCGCGGGCCGACGAAGACCTGGGTTTCACCGAACCGAACGTGGCCTTCGACTTTCTGCGCGGTGTGGACGGCGACGAACAGACTGTTGCCGTAGGCTTCGACCTTCGGCCGCTGGTGCGCGCTCTGGGCATCCTCCACCGCAAGATCGTGCAGGCCGAATTCTTCCTGTAGTTTGTCGAGCAGATGTTCCTGCGGCTCGTACAGCCCCACCCACACGAAGCTGCCGTCGTCCACCGCCAGCACATCGCTGATGGCATCGAGTGAGATGTCGCGGCGAAGGCCGCAGCGGTCGTAGGCGGCGCAGTTGACGACGCTGCTTGGCAAGCGGTGGTGATCGTTCATCGACGAATCCTGCGCCGGTCGGGGTTTGCGATCAAGTCGGCGTGCCGTCGGCCGCGCGCTGCGTCCAGCGCCAGGCCAGCACCGCGTGCAGCGGCAGCAACAGGGCGATCCAGTGCCCGTTGCGCTGCGGGTAAACCTGCAGCCACAGCGGCAGGCAGGCCAGCGCCGCAAGCGCGGCGACGACCGCCAGCAGGAAGCGGAAGGAAACCGAGGTCGCGCGTCCGCGCAGCAAGGCGAGAGCGCCGGGAAGCAGCAGCACGCACAGCGGATTGAAAAGCAGCAGGTTGCGATTGGCCCACAGCGCGCGGTGCTCGGTGACGCCCCAGGCCAGCGCGAGAACCGCACCCAGCAGCGCGCACAGCAGCCAGAATCCGCCCGCCAGTGCGGCGAGCCGGCGGTCGTGGCGCGGGCCGAGGTTGCCCAGCGCCAACGCCAGCGCCGCGCCGGCCAGCAGCCACGGCCACAGCGGGGTGCTGCCGTCGCTGGGTTCGGCGGCGAGGCGCTGCGGCAGCAGTTCGACTTCTTCTTTCACCAAAGGCTTGCCGTCGCTCAACCGGAGTTCGCGCAAATCGTCCGCAAGCCGGCGCGGCAGGAAGTCTTCCTGCCAGCGCGTCAGCGCGCGGTCGGCCATCGGCCCCAGCGCGATGTCGAATCCCGACCACAGCCATGGCGACGGCGAAGCCAGCCGCAGCGTTTCGCTGCGGTAGGTGTCGCCGCTGGAGCGCCCCTCGGTCTGGCGCAGTAGCTGGCCGCCCAACGCCACGTTCAGCGCATCGCGCACTTTGGTCGTGCAGTTGCTGGTGAAGTAGTCGTAGCGGTAGCGGGCGTTTTCGGGCTTGGCGTTTTCCGCGAGCGCAGCGGCCAGCACGCGGGCCTGTGCGGGAGACAGCGCCAGCCATTGCAGCCGCACGCCGCGCCCGACCCGGCGGTAGTAATCCAGATCCTGCGACAGCGGCAGGGCGACCAGCATGTATTCCATCCGGCCTTCGACGAAACGGCGGGCGAAACCGGCTTCTTCCATGTCAAAAAAACCGTAGTTGTAGCTGATCGGCTCGGCCTGGGCCGGATCGGCGACCACGATGGAATCGTGGCCAAAGCGCTCCCAGAAAATCTCGCCCGGGCCCATGGTGAGCACGCCGATCCGCGGCGGCGGCAGGAGCGTGGGCGCCGCGGTTGGCTGCGCGGCCGCGCAGATGCCGCCCGCCAGCCACAGCAGCACCAGCGCCAGCAGGCGAATCGGCGACGCTGCGGGTTCAGGGCGCACGGCGGTTCACGCAAGCGACCGCTCAGGGCTCGGCATCGATGCTCACCAGCAGCGCGATCAAGCGCCGCGCGTCGGCGCGCGCCACCCGGAACGTGAAGCGGCCCAGCTTCAGTTCTTCGCCGGCTTCCGGAAGGTGGCCGATGGCGTCGGTCAGCAAACCGCCGATGGTGTCGTAGTCGGCGTCGGAAAAATCGGCGCTGAAGCGCTCGTTGAAATCGGCGATCGGGGTCAGTGCGTCGACCACGAACTGGCCGTCGGCCTGGGCCGCGATCAGCGTGCCCTCGTCGCCGGCATCGTCGTGTTCATCGTCGATTTCGCCGACGATCTCCTCCAGCACGTCCTCGATGGTGATCAGGCCGGACACGCCGCCGTATTCGTCGATGACGATGGCCATGTGGTTGCGCGACTGCCGGAACTCGCGCAGCAGCACGTTGAGGTTCTTGGATTCGGGGATCAGCACCGCAGGGCGCAGCAGCTCGTGCACGCTGCTCGGGTGTTGGTCTTCCACCACGCCGCGCAGCAGATCCTTGGCCAGCAGGATGCCGAGGATCTCGTCCCTGTCTTCGCCGTGCACCGGGAACCGCGAATGGCCCGACTCGACGACCCGCTTCATCAGCTCCATCAGATCCGCTTCGGCCGGCAGGGTGACCATCTGGGCGCGCGCCACCATCACGTCGCCGACCGTCATGTCGGCCACGTTGATCGCGCCTTCCAGCATGCGCAGGGTGTCGGCACCGATCACGCCGTCGGCCTGCACGTCGCGCAGCAGTTCGATCAAATCCTCACGGCTGGTGGGCTCCCCCGACAGCGCCGAACTGATCCGATCCAGCCATGAGCGCTGGCCTTTTTCCGGCGATTTGTCTTCGGTTTCTGCGGGGGTTCGACTGTCGTCCTCGGGCATCTGCTGCATCGATTGGTGGCCTGAAACTGGCGTCAGTCTAGCGAATTGCGCGGCCTTGCGTCGCTCACGGACGCGCCGGGCGTGGTGCAATCTGCAGTTTCCGGGAACAAGGCAACGCCGATTTGATCAGAGTGGCCATAATTGCCGCTCCTGCCGCGGGAGAATGCCGGATGCGCCAAGGGATCGATGCTGGACACGGAAGCACCATTGGGTGCCGGGGCGCGCCGTGGATTCTGCTGGCCGCCGCGTTGCTTGGCGCTTGCTCCCAGCCGTCAGCGCCGCCGCCAACCGCCACCGAGGCAGCGCCAACCCAGGCACCGCAGGCGGTGGCGGCGGACAGACCCCTGATTGCCGTGCTGCCGCTTGTGGCGGAAGGCGCCGCGCCGCGCTATCTGTCCGACGGCATCGCCCGCCATCTGTCCGAAGCGCTGGCGCGCTCGCCCGCGCTCGAGACGATTGCGCCGGCGTCCGCGTTTCGTCTGCGCGATTCCAGCGAGCTCAACACCCGGATCGGCGAACAGCTGGGTGCGACCCATCTGCTGCGCGGCAAACTCACCCAGCGCGGCGACCGGCTCATTCTGGATCTGGATTTCATGCGCGCCGATGACGGCCAGACCCTCTGGCACGATCGCTGGGATCGCTCCGCAGCCGAGTTGCCCGGACTGGCCGATGCGATCGCCGCGAAAATTGCCGAGGCGCTGAAGATCCGCTGGACAGCGGCTACGAACGCAGCGGACGCACCGCCCAGCGGCAGCGCGCTGGCCTACGACACCGTGCTCAGGGGCGAATGGGCGGTGCAGCGCGGCGATCCGGCGTCGCTGCAGGCGGCGCTTGGATTTTTCGCCAATGCCATCGAAATCGATCCGCAGTGGGGACGGCCGCACGCGCTGCAGGCGCTGGTTCGCCTGCGCCAGCTCGCGCCGGGCGCTGCCCCGGGCGGAGCGACCGACGCCCTGCGCGAGCAGGTGCGCAAGGACACCGAAGCTGCGCTCAAGCTTGCGCCGAACGATCCGCTGGCGCACCGCGTTCGGGCGATGTGGCTGGGCGACGTGGCGCTTGATGCGGTCAGCGCCGAGCAGGAAATTCGCCGCGGACTGGCGCTGCAACCGGATGATCCGGTGTTGCTCGGGATGCTGGCCGTGCGCCAGACCGGATTCGGGCAACTGCAGCAGGCCGCGTCCACGCTGCGGCAGGCGCAGCGCCGCGATCCGCTGTCGGTGGCGATGCTCTACCAGCTTGGCTATGTCTATTTGGGATTGGCGGATTTTGCTCAGGCCGAGGATGTGCTCAAGCGCGCCAGCGGATTGGAGCCTTCGATGCCGCTGGTGCACGCCTTCCTCGCCATCGCCCAGTTCCAGCAGGGCCGCGCGCGCGAGGCCATCGCCACGGCCGGCCAGGAGCCGGTGCCGCTGTGGCGCGACTACGCGCTGGCGATGGCGTATTGGGCGGCGGGCGACCGCGTCAATTCGGAAGCCGCGCTGCAATCGTTGATCCGCGAGCACGGCCGGGATGCGCCGACCCAGATCGCCGGCGTCTACGCCCAGCGCGACGACCGCGAAGCCTTGTTCCGCTGGCTGGACGTGGCGCGCCGCAGCGGCGATCCCGGCATCGTCGAGATCCGCTACATGCCGTTCGTGACCCGCTATGCCGACGATCCGCGCTTCAAGGCGATCCTGAGCGATCTGGACATTGCCGGCAGCGGCGCCGATTCCGCGGGCTTGCCTCAGTCGTCCCGGTAGGGATCGGGCAGGCCGAGTCCGGCGAGGATCTCGCGCTCAAGCTGCTCCATCGCATCGGCCTCGCGCGCATCCTCGTGATCCCAGCCGAGCAGGTGCAGGCAGCCGTGCACGGTCAGGTGCGCGTAGTGCGCGCGCAGCGGTTTGCCCTGTTCCTTCGCCTCGCGGGCGACCACCGGCGCACACAGCACCAGATCGCCCAGCAGCGGCAGCCGCGCTTCCTTCGGCAGGCCTTCCGGCAGTTCGACCGGAAAGCTGAGCACGTTGGTGGCGTAATCCTTGCCGCGGTAGTGGCGATTGAGCGCGCGGCCTTCGCGCGCGCCGACGATCCGGATCGCCACGTCCGCCTCGCGGATGCGCCCGGCCAACGCCGCCGCCACCCAGCTGCGAAAACTGACGGAGGCGGGCACGCCCGCGCGCGGCAGCGCGTAGGAGACGGCAACGTCGAGGTGAACCGGGCCGCGGGTCATGTCTCATGCCTCCGGAATACTGTGCTTTCAGGGGTCCGCATTGTTGCGCGCGTCGCGCGCCTCGTACGCAGTGACGATCCGCGCCACCAGCGGGTGCCGCACCACGTCGCGTGCTTCGAAATAGGTAAAGCTCACGCCTTCGACGCCGCGCAGGACGTCCACCGCGTCCTTTAAACCGGATTTCTGGTGCTTGGGCAAGTCGATCTGGGTGACGTCGCCGGTGATGACTGCGGTGCTGCCAAAGCCCAGGCGCGTCAGGAACATTTTCATTTGTTCGATGCTGGTGTTCTGCGCCTCGTCCAAAATCACGAACGCATCGTTGAGGGTGCGCCCGCGCATGTAGGCCAGCGGCGCAATTTCAATCACGTTGCGCTCCAGTAGCCGCGCCACCTTGTCCACGCCCAGCATCTCGTAGAGCGCGTCGTACAGCGGGCGCAGGTAAGGGTCGACCTTCTGCGACAGATCGCCCGGCAGGAAGCCAAGTTTCTCGCCGGCCTCCACCGCCGGGCGCACCAGCACCAGCCGCTGCACCCGCGCGCGATCCAGCGCATCCACCGCCATCGCCACCGCCAGATAGGTCTTGCCGGTGCCGGCCGGGCCGATGCCGAAGTTGATGTCGTGGCTGGCGATGGCCTGCAGGTAGTTGCGCTGATTGGCGCCGCGACCGCGCAGGGTGCCGCGCTTGACCCGGACGGCGATGTCTTCCCCGCCGTCGCTGGACGTGCGCGCGAAGGCGTCCAGCGCGCCCAGCCGCAGATGGATCGCGTGTTCGTCCAGCGTTGTCTGTTCGGCGTCTTCATACAGACTGCGCAGCAGCCGCTCGGTGGCCGCAACCGCTGGCGCACTTTCGCCTTGCACGCGAAAGATGTTGCCGCGATTGGCGATTTCCGTTCCAGTGCGCAGCTCGATCAGGCGCAAGTGTGCGTCGAAGGCTCCGGCGAGGTTGGCCAGACGTTCGGCGTCGTTCGGGTCGAGGGTGAAGTCACGCTGCTCCATGCGACGTGCAGCCTAGCGCGCCTCGCCTCGCCCCGCCACGTCCGATGTTTGCGTGCCGACCGCAGGTTGTCGCATTGTTGGCAGATATCCATCGGGGATTTCCTCATGCGCAGACTGCTTTTTGCCGCGCTGCTGGTGCTGACGACCGGGCCGCTGGCCGCGGCCGACGTCACCGTGCTGACCGCCCAGCGCATCCACACCATGGACGCCACCCGGCCGCAGGCGCAGGCAATGGTCTTCGATGCGGATGGAAGGATTCTGGCGGTCGGCAATCGCGATGACCTGCTGAACCGCTACCGCGATGCGCGTCGTCTGGATGTCGGCGATGCCACCGTGATCCCCGGCATGATCGACGCCCACGGCCATGTGTCCAGCCTCGGCATGTCGATGCTCACGGTCGATCTGGTCGGTACCCGCAGCAAGGCAGAGATTCTCGAACGTCTGAACGCATTTGCTGCCACGCTGCCGCCCGGTCAGTGGCTGTCGGGTCACGGCTGGGACCAGAACGACTGGGACGACAAGAATTTCCCGACCACGGCCGATCTCGATGCCGCCTTCCCGGATCGCCCGGTCTGGCTGTCGCGCATCGACGGTCACGCCGGTTGGGCCAATCGTGCCGCGCTGCGCGCGATAGCGCGCGATCTGACCGGCGACTGGCAGCCCGACGGCGGTCGCATCCTGCGCGATGCGCAGGGTCAGCCGAGCGGGGTGCTGGTCGATAATGCGATGAATCTGATCGAAGCCGTGGTGCCGAAGCCGGATGGCGCGACGATCGAACGCGCGCTGACCCTGGGCATGCGCGCGGCGGTCGAAAACGGCCTGACCGGCGTGCACGATGCCGGGATCACGATGGCGGAGCTGCGCGCCTACCAGCGCTTGGCCGATCGCGGGCAGATGCCGATGCGGATCTACGCCATGGCGTTGGGCGACGGCGAACTGCTGGACTGGATCTGCAGCAACGGTTTGTACCGGCACCCGTCGGGTCGGCTGCAGCTGCGGACCCTGAAGTTGATCGCCGACGGCGCGCTCGGCAGCCGCGGTGCTGCGCTGATACAGGACTACAGTGACGATCCCGGCAATCGAGGGATGTTCGTCACCTCGCCCGAAGCAATGACGGCGGCGACCGAAAAAGCCCACCGCTGCGGCGTGCAGGTGGCCACCCACGCGATCGGCGATCGCGGCATCCAACTGGCCATCGACGCCTATGCCCATGCGCTCGGAAACGACGCCGCGACCACCGACCACCGCTGGCGGATCGAGCACTTGCAGATTCTCTCATCCGATGAACTGCCGCAGCTGGTGCGGATGCATGTGATCGCCTCGATGCAGCCCACCCACGCCACCAGCGACATGCCGTGGGCGGAAGACCGGATCGGACCGCAGCGCATTGTCCTGGCCTACGCCTGGCGCAGCGTGCGCGACGCCGGGCTGCACCTGGCGCTGGGCTCCGATTTCCCGGTGGAATCGGTCAACCCGCGGCTGGGCCTGTATTCGGCCGTCACCCGCGCCGATCCGGAAGGCAAACCGGCCGGCGGCTGGCATCCGGAGCAGGAATTGACCGCCTTCGAAGCCCTGCGCGGTTTCACGCTGGAGGCCGCGTATGCCGGGTTTGCGGAAAATGAAATCGGCAGCCTTGCGGCCGGAAAACGCGCCGATTTCGTGGTGCTGGCCGAGGACCCGCTGGCGGTTCCCGGCGCCGCGTTGCGCAGGCTGACCATCAAGGCCACCTACGTCGATGGCAAGCCGGTGTTTGAGGCCAGCCCGCGCCGGTAGCAGCACATCACGGCCGCCGGTTGTAGGAGCACATCGAGGCCGCAGGCCGAGAGGTGCGAATCGCGGCAATCGCGCCCCTGCGGTGCGCTCCTACGGGGTGAGACGACGTTCATCGCGTCCCTGCGGTGCGCTCCTACGGGGTGAGACGACGTTCATCGCGCCCCTGCGGTGCGCTCCTACGGGGTGCCGCACCTGCTGGGAATCGCGCCGCAACGGCTATTGGGTCACCACCTCGCCGCGCAGCGAATTGCTCAGCGCCTCGGTGATCCGCACGTCCACGAACTGGCCGATCAGCCGCGGCGGGGCAGGGAAATTGACCGAACGCATGTTCTCGGTCTTGCCGGTCAATTCCTCGGGGTTTTTCTTCGACGGCCCTTCCACCAGCACCGACTGCACGCTGCCGACCATGGCCCTGGAAATCGCCGCGGCGCGCGCGTTGATGTCCTGTTGCAGCCGTTCCAGCCGCGCGTGTTTTTCCGCGCTGTCCACGTCATCGGCGAGGTCGGCGGCCGGCGTGCCGGGGCGACGCGAGTAGATGAACGAGAAGCACTGGTCGAATCCGACGTCGGCAATGAGCTTCATGGTTTTTTCGAAGTCGATCGCGGTTTCGCCGGGGAAACCGACGATGAAGTCCGAGCTGATGCAGATGTCCGGCCGCGCCGCGCGCAGCTTGCGGATCTTCTGCTTGTATTCGAGCGCGGTGTAGCCGCGCTTCATCGCCGCCAGAATCCGGTCGCTGCCAGACTGCACCGGCAAATGCAGGTAGTTGGCCAGCTTGGGCACGTCGCGGTAGGCCTCGACCAGCGAATCCGAGAAATCCAGCGGATGCGAGGTGGTGAAGCGGATTCGGCCGATGCGCTCGATCTGGGCGATGGTGCGAATCAACAGCCCCAGATCCGCACTTGCGTCGCCCCCACCCAGCGCGCCGCGGTAGGCGTTGACGTTTTGCCCCAGCAGGTTGATCTCGCGTACGCCCTGCGCAGCCAGTTCGGCCACTTCATTGAGCACGCTTTCGAACGGCCGGCTCATTTCCTCGCCGCGGGTGTAGGGCACCACGCAATACGAGCAATATTTGGAACAACCTTCCATGATCGAGACGAAGGCGGTCGGGCCTTCCGCGCGCGGCTCGGGCAGGCGGTCGAATTTCTCGATTTCCGGAAAGCTGATGTCCACCTGCGGCCGGCCGGTGGCCTGGCGCCGGTGCAGCATCTCCGGCAGCCGGTGCAGGGTCTGCGGTCCGAACACCAGGTCGACGTAGGGCGCACGGTCGAGGATTGCGGCGCCTTCCTGCGAGGCCACGCAGCCGGCGACGCCGATCACCACCGGGCGGTCGCCCTGCTTGAGACGCTTCCAGCGCCCAAGCTGGCTGAACACCTTTTCCTGCGCCTTTTCCCGCACCGAGCAGGTATTGACCAGAATGAGGTCGGCCTCTTCGACGTTTTTCGTCTCTTCCATCCCTTCCTGCACCACCAGCAGATCGGCGATCCGCGCCGAGTCGTACTCGTTCATCTGGCAGCCGTAGGTCTGGATGAAGAATCTTTTGGCGCCGGGCGTGGGCGGGTGCCTTGAGGGCAGGGCAGGGAGCGGGAGCAGATCGGTCATGTCGATTCCGGGGCGCGGTGGACAGTCCGGGCCGGTGGCGGGTGGGCGATTTTAACCGCTGCAGGCGGCGATGATGCGATCGGGTGCGGAAAATCAAGGACTTGCCAACGTCGGGCAAAGGGTCGAGACTCGCTTCCATGCTGGGGAGGGTTGCCACTGCACTGGTTCTGCTCGCGCTGGCCGCGCCCGGCTGGGCCGGGCGCGTTTACCGCTGCGAAGATGCCGGCGGCAGCGTCAGCTACGTTAGCAAACGGGTTCCCGGCGCGCAGTGCAAGCCCATCAGCTATCGAACCCAGCCGGTGGCCGCGCCGCGGCAGTCGCGGCGCTCGCCGGTGCCGGTGCCGGTGCCGGTGAACCTGACCAGGAACGCGACTGCGCCAGCGGCAGCTCGGGGCGGCGTGCCTCCAGTGGCTGGCGCAACCGCCACCACCGCGGCTCCGGCGCCGATGCCCGCTGCCAGTGCCGCTCCCGCGCCGGCTGCGGCCCCGCCCGCCCGCGCTTCCAGCGCGCCCCGCGTGGTGCGCGGCCAGGTTTATTCCTTCGTCGGCGCGGACGGCGTGCGCAACTACACCAGCGTGCGGCCGCGCGGGGTTCCGGCTGCGGCGGTGCGGACGATTGCCTACAGCTACATCCAGACCTGCTACGCCTGCGGCGTCCTGCCGGGGGTCAATTTCAGTTCGGTTCGACTGAACACAGACGCCTACAGCGCCGAAATCCGCGCTGCGGCCGCGGCCAACGGGGTTGAAGAGGCGGTCGTTCGCGCGATTATCCATGCCGAATCCGCCTACAACCCGATGGCGCTTTCGCGCGCCGGCGCCCAGGGCCTGATGCAGCTGATGCCGGGAACGGCGCGTCGGTTCGGGGTCAGCGATGCCTTCAATGCCGGCCAGAACATCGCCGGTGGCGTGCAATACCTTGCCTGGCTGCTGCGGCGCTTCAACGGCGACCTGACGCTGGCCGCAGCAGGCTACAACGCCGGCGAAGGGGCCGTGGACAAGTACGGCGGCGTGCCGCCCTACAGCGAGACCCAGCGCTACGTCCAGCGCGTGGCGCAGTTGGCCCAGCGCTACCGCGGCGCGTTGGCCCCGGCGGCGGCTTTGGCACCGGCTTCGGCGCCGGGTGGATTGTCGGCTCGCTGAACGTTCCGTTAAACTGGTGCGTCTTTGATCGTTTGCGTGCCGCCGATCCGTCGGTGGTCGCGTTTTGGGTTCAACGGAGTTCGGGATGTCCAACGAAGAGGTCGATAACGGCCGACGCCGATTCCTCACCGCGACCACATCGGTCGTGGGAGCGGTCGGGGTAGGCTTTGCTGCGGTGCCGTTCATCAAATCGTGGAGTCCGAGCGCGCGCGCGCGTTTTGCCGGCGCGCCGGTCACGCAGGACATCAGCGCGCTGTCCGAGGGCCAACAGCTGGTCATCGGCTGGCGCGGGCAGCCGATCTTCATCGCCAAACGCTCCAAGACGATGCTGGACGTGCTGCCGCAGATGGACGCGCTGGTGGCCGATCCCAAGTCCGATGCTTCCGACCAACCGCCCTATGCTAAGAACGAGAACCGTTCGATCAAGCCGGAAATCCTGGTGTTGATCGGCGTGTGCACGCACCTGGGCTGTGCGCCGGATCTGTACCCGCAGATCAAGCCGGAACCGTTCGACCCGAACTGGAAGGGCGGCTACTTCTGCCCCTGCCACAAGTCGCGCTACGACATTTCCGGGCGCGTGATGAAGTCGCAGCCGGCGCCGCTGAACCTGCCGGTGCCGCCCTACCACTTCGTGGACGACAACACGATCGAGATCGGCGTCGATCACAAGGGGGCCGCGTAAACCATGACCAACAAGATCACGCAGGTCTGCTGCAACGTCGCCACCGGCGTCATGGACTGGGTCAATGCGCGCGCGCCGGGCATGATGCCGGCCTACCGCAAGCACATGAGCGAGTACTACGCGCCGAAGAACTTCAACATCTGGTACATCTTCGGCGTGCTCTCGCTGGTGGTGCTGGTCAACCAGATCGTCACCGGCATCTTCCTGACGATGCACTTCAAGCCGAGCGCGGCGGAAGCCTTCGACTCGGTCGAATACATCATGCGCGACGTCGACTGGGGCTGGCTGATCCGCTACATGCACTCCACCGGCGCGTCGCTGTTCTTCATCGCCATCTACCTGCACATGTTCCGCGGGATGATGTACGGCAGCTACAAGAAGCCGCGCGAGCTGGTCTGGCTGCTGGGCATGGTGATCTACCTGGTGCTGATGGCCGAAGCCTTCATGGGCTATGTGCTGCCCTGGGGCCAGATGTCGTATTGGGGCGCCAAGGTGATCATTTCGCTGTTCGGCGCGATCCCGGTGGTCGGCACCGGGTTGACCGAATGGATCATGGGCGACTTCAATCCCGGCGATGCGACGCTGAACCGGTTCTTCGCCCTGCACGTGGTCGCGCTGCCGCTGGTGCTGCTGCTGCTGGTCGTGCTGCACATCTTCGCCCTGCACGAAGTGGGTTCGAACAACCCCGACGGGGTGGAAATCAAGAAGGGGCCGAAGGGCAACCGCTGGTCGCCGACTGCGCCGGCCGACGGCATTCCGTTCCATCCGTACTACACGGTCAAGGACCTGTTCTACGTCGCCTGTCTGCTCGGCATCGCCGCGTTCATCATCTTCTTCGCGCCGACCTTCGGCGGCTGGTTCCTGGAGCACGACAACTTCACCGAGGCCAACCCGCTGGTCACGCCCGCGCACATCAAGCCGGTCTGGTACTTCACCCCGTATTACGCGATGCTGCGCGTCATCCCGTCGTTCTTCGGGATCAAGCTGTGGGGCGTGCTGGTGATGTTCGGCGCGATCGTGATGCTGTTCCTGCTGCCGTGGCTGGACAGGTCGCCGGTCAAGTCCTTCCGCTACCGCGGCCCGCTGAGCTGGGCGATGCTGCTGATGTTCGCGGTGAGCTTCCTGTGGCTGGCCAAGATCGGCGCCGGCCCCGGCACCGATCCGGTCGAGGCCATCATCGGCCGGGTGCTGACCTTCCTGTATTTCGCCTTCTTCATCACCATGCCGGTGTGGACGAAGATCGACAAGACCAAGCCGGTGCCGGAACGGGTGACGATGCATGACTAAGAACTTCCTGTCCCGCGCGGCGGTGTTCGCCGCCAGCGTGCTGCTGAGCGCCACCGCCTTCGCCGTCGAGGGCGGCAACCTCCAACAGTCGGGTACCGATCTCGACGACCGCGCCTCTCTGCAGCGCGGCGCGGCGCTGTACATGAACAACTGCAGTGGCTGCCATTCGCTCAAATACGTTCGCTACGCGCGGATTTCCGAAGACCTCGGGCTGTCGGAAGCCCAGGTGATGCAGAACCTGAACTTCACCGGCGGCAAGTTCGGCGATCACGTCATATCGGCGATGTCGCCCGAAACCGGCAAGGCCGCGTTCGGCAAGGCGCCGCCGGATCTGAGCCTGATCGCCCGCGTGCGCGGTCCGGACTGGATCTACACCTACCTGAAGTCCTTCTATCTGGACGAAAGCCGCCCGACCGGCTGGAACAACACCTTGTTCCCGAACGTGTCGATGCCCAATCCGCTGTGGCAGATGCAGGGGCTGCAGATGCCCAAGTACGGGCCGAAGGACGCCACCGGCGACGCGCCGGTGGAAGGCTTCACGGTCAGCCAGCCGGGCACCCAGACGCCGCAGCAGTTCGACCAGACCGCGCGCGACATCGCCGCCTTCCTCGAATACGCCGGCGAGCCGGCGGCGCTCAAGCGCCACAACATCGGCGTTTGGACGGTGCTGTTCCTCGCCTTCTTTGCTTTCCTCGCCCTGCTGCTGAAGAAGGAGTATTGGCGAGACGTTCACTGACGCGGTACGCGCTTCCAGCGCGGCCGCCTCGGGGAACGGAAACAGGTCGGTCGCCCGCAGCGTGCGGGCGACGCCGAAGCGTGCGGTCTTGCCGTGCGCGAGAGTGGATCCCCAATGATGGCCGTGAGTCCTCGCATGCGTAATGCCCTGACCCTGTTTTCCGCCGTTGACGACGTCGTCTGCCACCGCGTGCGTCTCGTGCTGGCTGCCAAGGGCGTGACCTACGATTTCGTCGCCGTCGATCCGCAAGATCCGCCCGAGGATCTGCTCGACCTCAACCCCTACCACTCGGTGCCGACACTGGTCGAGCGCGATTTGGTGCTGTACGCCGCCAGCGTGGTCAGCGAATATCTCGACGAGCGCTATCCGCACCCGCCGCTGATGCCGGTGGAGCCGCTGGCGCGCGCGCGCCTGCGGTTGGCGATGTTGCGCATCGAACACGACTGGGTGCCGCAGGTGCAGGCGATCCAGCTCGGCAACAAGCAGCAGGTCGAAGCCGGGCGCAAGCGCCTCAAGGAACTGCTGGCGCAATCGGTGCCGCTGTTCAAAGCCTACAAATTCTTCCTCAATCCGGAAATGAGCCTCGCCGACTGCGCGATGGCGCCGATCATCTGGCGCCTTGATGCGCTGGGTGTGGGCATGCCCAAGGACGGCAAGGTGATCGAGGATTACGGCAACCGGGTGTTCCGCAATCCGGGTTTCCTGCGCAGCCTGACCGATCGCGAGAAGAAATTGCGCGATCTGGCGTTCTGAGCCAGTCGCAATGGCCGCCCCCGAACCGCCGCCTCCGATGACCAGCCAGCGCCCGTATCTGCTGCGCGCGCTGTACGAATGGATCGCCGACAACGGCATGACCCCGCACCTGCTGGTCAATGCCAAGGCGCCGGGCGTGCGGGTGCCGGCGCAGGCGGTGAAAGACGGGCAGGTGGTGCTCAACATCGCCGAACGCGCGGTGTCGCGCTTGGCGATGGACAACGACGCGCTCAGGTTTTCCGCACGCTTCGGCGGCGTTCCGCAAAGCGTCGTGATTCCGGTCGAATCGGTGATCGCGATCTACGCACGCGAAAGCGGGCAGGGGATGGCGCTGCCGGACGAGCCGGTCGTCAGCGGCGCGGCTGCGGACGCGCCTGTTTCCGACGCGCCATCCGCAAAACCTTCGGCGGAACCTCCCGCCCCCGACGATGCGCCACAGCCCAAGCGCAGCGGCCACCTGCGCATCGTGAAGTGACCCGGCGGGTTCAGTTCAGGTGCAGCAATCCGGAAGCTAGGTCGTCGGCCAGCGCCTCGTAGCCTGCGCGGCTGAAGTGCACGCCGTCGCGTCGCGCCAGCCCGCGTGCGACCCAGGGCACCATGCTGCAGCGACCGCCCATCGCCTGCTGCCAGTCCCAGTACAAGGCGTGCTGCTGCTGCGCGACCTCGCGCTGGACCGCCTGCACGGCGTCCAGCATGGCCGGGCGAACGCCGCACTGGCCGGCCGTGCTTTTCAGCGACTCCGGCGCGCCGATGATCAGGATGGCGCTGCCTGGGAAGCGCTGCCGCAGCCGGGTCACGGCGTCGATCAGGGTGGCGCGCAGCGACGCCGGATCCAGCGTGGTCTGAAACGCTTCGTTGGTGCCGTACGCCAGCGCGACAAGATCCGGATGGGCCGGGGCCAGATCATCCATCCAGCCGCTGCGCCAGCGGTTCCATTGTTCGATTTCGGCGCCGTTGATGCCGGCGGCGGACACGATCGCGCCGCCGCCGCGCCCGGCGTTGCGCATCCACCAGCCGCCGATGGCGGTCTGCGGGCTGAGCGAGGCGCTGATCGTGAGCGGCAGTTCGGCATCGAAGGTGACCGCATGCCACTGGTTGTCGGGGGCCGGACTCTTGATCGCCAGCTGCACGCCGCCGACGTCGGTGACGGTCAACGGCGCATCCATCAGGCCCTGGCGGATCAGCAGGGTGATGGCCTGGCGCGGCGTCCGGTAGCGCGGCGTCAGCGTAAGCGTGGCGAACGCGGAGACCGGCTGGGCGATGAAACCGCCGAACGGATAATCGAAACCGGGGCCGGACGTCCGGCTGCTGATCAGCTGCCAGCCGCTCTGGGTGAAGCTGATCCGCGCCATCCGCTGGCCGGGAATCGACATCGGCGTCACCCAGCCCAGGCCGCCGTCGCCGATCTGCTGCTGCAGGCGGACGCGCAGGCGTTCGGTCAGGAACTCGCCGGCAGTATGGGAGTCGCCGATCTGGAGATAGCGGAAGGTCGCCCCCGGCCCCGAACGCAGTCGCGCCAGCACGCTGGCGGCATTGGGATCGCCGAAATCGTGCAGGCTCGGGCTGGCAGTGTCGGCGCCGCTTGCGCCGGCATCCGGCAGCGGCGGCGGTGCGTCCGGCGTGGCGACGGCCGCGGCAACCGGCGGCGCGACCTGCGCTGCGCCGTCTTGCCGGGCAGCGGGGGGCACCGGCGTCGGGTCGGGCTGGAATTGCGCGGCCAGCGTCCAGCCTTTGCCGCAGCGGTCCATGTTCTTGTATTCGGTAACGCCCTGTTCGTTGACGCGCTTGCAGACCACGCCGGGGCCGGCGTCGGCGGCACCAGCAAGCAGCAGCGCGCACGGCAGCAGGGCTGCAAGGCAGCGCGTCAAGCGCGTCACCGGGGGGTGTGGCGTGCGGTCATGGCGCTCATTTTATCGTGAGCAGGTCGATGGCGTGGCGGGCGACGTAAATTTGTCCGGACGGGGAAAAATGGATGCCGTCGCCGCTGCGCATCTTGACCAGCTTGCCGTCGAGGGTGATGGCATCGCTGAAGGGCTGGCCGGGCTGCGACAGCAGCGGCCGGGTGTCGAGGAACACCGCGCCGCGGCGGGTCACTTCGTCCCGGATGACCGGCATCAGCCAGGCCATCTGGACATCGAGCTGTTCGCGCTTCATGCCCGGCGCGCCGATCCACAGCACGCCGACGCCGTGCGCCTTGGCGGCATCGAGAATGCGGGCGACGCGGGCGCGATAAACCGCTTCCCAGGGCGCGCTTTCGAATTTCAGATAGGTGCGGCCGGGATGCTCGGGATCGGGCATATCCCAGGGGTCGTTCGGGCCGAGCATGACCACCAGCAGCCGGATCGCGTCATCGCCGGCGAGCGTGTCCTCGATGGTCTGCGGCCAGTCGAAGGCCGACGGATAGGCAAGGCCGGTGCTCTGCCGGCTCAGGTTCAGGCTGTCGATGCCGCTGCTTGCCTGCAGCATGCGCTGCATCTGCGGCGCCACGCCCTGCATCAGCGAATCGCCGGCGAACAGCACCTTGGCCGGCGCGGCAATGGTCAGGTAGTTGCGGATCCGGATCTGCTCGGCCAGCGCCGCGTCGCGCGCCAGCGCCTGTCGGTACTGGCGTTCGGCTTCGGTTTTTTCGCGGGCGATGCGGGCGCGTTCCTGCCGCTGTTTGTTCCAATAGGCGGGGGTGAGGACGACGTGCTCGTTCAGGCCCGAGCGCAGCGCAGCGGACGCCGCAGCGATGCCGCGAACCGTCGCCGCGTGGGCAGCGTCGAGCGTTGTCCACAGCGCACGTCCACGCGTCCAGCCGGGCAGCGCATCCAGCGCCTGCAACGGGCTGGGCCGGTGGAACTGCTGCTGCACATAGCTGGCGAGCGAGCCCTGCATCAGCCACAGCAGGCCCAGCATCAGCGCGGCGAGGATCAGGCCGGTCGCCGGCGCGCCGCTTCGGCGCGGGACGGGCGGAGTTGCCGGCACGGGTGCGTCAGAAGTTGGCATAGATGAATCCCGGCACGCCGGAAGGCGCCAGCACCGCGATCACGGCCAGGGTCGCCAGCAATGGCGCCGGGCGTGCCCAGGCCGGCAGCCTGTCCACTGCGCTTGCGTAGCGTGCGGGCAGCCGCGCCAGCCACGGATAGGCCAGCAGCGCCGCAAGCATCGCCAGCAGCAGCAGCGGCGCATCGGTGGCGATCGGCGTGTCGAACAGGTTCATCGCCAACGCGCGCAGCAATGCAAGGGCGTCTTCCAGATGCGGTGCGCGGAAAAACACGAACGCGAAACAGACGAAATTGACGGTCGCAAACACGCCCAGCGCTTTGCCAAGCCGCCCCGTTGCGGCGAGTTTTTCGTGGCCGCCGAGCAGCTTGTCGCCGATGTTGAGCAGCACCAGCGTCGAGGCGTGCAGGAAGCCCCACAGCGCAAAGTTCCAGCCCTGGCCGTGCCAGAGTCCGGACAGCACCAGCGCGATGAACAGGTTGATCTGGGTGCGGCTGAAACCGTGTCGACTGCCGCCCAGCGGGATGTAAAGGTAATCGCGGATCCACACCGACAGGCTGATGTGCCAGCGGTCCCAGAACTCGCGGATGTTGTGCGCCAGCAGCGGCGCGCGGAAATTGACCGGGATCCGCAACCCCAGCAGCATCCCCAGCCCGACCACGAGATCGCTGTAGCCGGAGAAATCGAAAAACAGCTGCAGCGTGTAGCCGTAGATCGCTGCCAGCACGTCCAGCGACTGGTATTGCGCCGGATTGGCGAACACCGGATCGACGATGGTTTCAGACAGCCAGCCGGCCAGCCACCATTTCTTCGCCAGCGCCAGCAGCACCAGCGTCAGCGCCAGCGTCGGCGCCAGCACCGAGCGCGGCGCCGGCGGCCGGATCTGGTCGAGCGCGTTGCATTCCTTGCCCTCGAAGTCAGTCAGATGCTTGGCGTTGCGGGCGCGCAGGATCGGGCCGGAGGTGACGGTCAGGAACAGCCCGAAATGGCCGAGCAGATCGAACAGGTTGAAGCGCTGGGCAATCGTGATTTCGCGCCGGTAGCGCGCGGTCAGATAGCTGATGGCCTGGAAGGTGTAATAGGACACGCCCAGCGGCAGCAGCCAGGTCGATTCCAGCGCGCCGGTCCCGAAGCCATGCGCCGTCAGCGCCTCGCGCAGCGGCACCCGGAAAAATTCGGCGTATTTCCAGAACGCCAGATGCGCCACGCCGCCGCCGATGCCGATCCACAGCCACGCCTTGCGCGACACCCGCGGCAGCGCATCCATGGCGTGCGACACCAGCCAGACGAAGACGGTGAAACCGGTGAAGGCGACGCAGGCGATCGGCGTCGCGTAGTGCCAGAGCAGCCCGAGGCTGGCCAGCGTGAGCAGGATGGTTTGCGCCCGCGGCTGGCGCCAGAACGCCCAGTACAGGGCGAACAAGGCCACGAAAAACAGGCCGAACTCGACGGAAATCAGTCCCACGCGCAGCGTCCTTTTGCCGCGCGTTCCATGGCGTCGCCGTCCGGCGTGCGCATCATAGCGGAGAACGCGAAGCGTTCGAACTCAGGGCGAGTCGCGCTGCGTTTCCTGTGGCGGGAACGGCCGCACCATCGCCTGCGCGGCGCGGGTCGGGCCGATGAATCCCACCAGTCGGCCGTCGATCAGCACCAGTTGCCCGATGTGGCGGTCGTGGCCTTCCTCCGAGTATTCGAAGCGAAACCGGCGCTCCAGTCCCAGCCAGCCGCTGGACTTGCGCCGCAGCCGCAATCCCGAAGCGTGCACCGACTGGTCGAGCCACTGCACGCCGGCGGCCGCGCAGGCGTCGCGACCAATCTCGATGGCGCGTTCGGCGGCGGCGCGGGCGGCGGTGAAGTAGAAAAACGCCGCCGCGCCGATGATCATCAGGATGAGCAGACTGGGCATGGATCTACTGTGGTGGCGATCGTCTGAGCTTGCAAGCAGGTGGGCCATGCGCTTGCGTCGCTGCAGCGGCGGCAGCGGGCCTCACTCGGCAGCGTTCATGCGCCGAGCTTCAGCGAACAATCGATGGCGTGGACGTGCTTGGTCAGCGCGCCGATCGAAATGCAGTCCACCCCGTCATCGGCGATTGCGCGCACGCCGGCCAGATCGACCCCGCCGGAGACTTCCAGCGGAATGCGGCCGTCGTATGGCGCGGATTTGGCGATGCGCACCGCTTCACGGCGCATGTCGGCCTCGAAATCGTCGATCAGGATCCGGGTGCAGCCGCTGGCCAACGCGGCGCGCAATTCGTCCAGGGTTTCCACCTCGACGATCAGCGGCAGTTCCGGATGCAGTTCGCGCGCGCGCGCGATCGCGGATGCCATCGAACCGAATGCCTGAATGTGGTTTTCCTTGAGCATCACCGCGTCGAACAGCCCCATCCGGTGGTTGCCGCCGCCGCCGCAGCGCACCGCGTACTTCTGCGCCACGCGAAGCCCTGGCAGGGTCTTGCGGGTGTCGAGAATCAAGGCGCCGGTGCCGCGCACGGCCTCGACGTAGCGGGCGGTGGCGGTGGCGGTGGCGGACAGCGTCTGCAGGAAATTGAGCGAGGCGCGTTCGGCGCTGACCAGCGCGCGCTTGCGGCCCTCAAGGGTGGCGATGACGGTTCCGGCCTCGATCCGGTCGCCTTCGGCGCAGCGCCAGTCGATGCGCACATCGGGATCGAGCGCGCGCTGGCAGGCATCGAACCACGGCCGTCCCGCCACGATGCAGTCTTCCTTGCACAGCAGCCTTGCCCGTTCCGGGCCGTCGTCCAACAGCGTCGCGGTGGCATCGCCCGAACCGAGGTCCTCGGCCAGCGCGGTGGCGACGTTTTGCGCGACGGCGTCGGCCAGCGCAGCGCTGATTGTGTTCATGCCGCAGGAAAACCCTCGACCTGCGCCGTGGCCAATCCATCGTCCACCAGCAGCACCGGGATGCCCTCGTCGATGCGGTAGACGGTTTTGCGGTCGCGCGTCACCAGCGCTTCGCGCAGCGCCTCGGTTTGCCCACCGCCGTCGCCGCGCTTGACGCCGCCGCTGGCGATGGCGCGATTGAGGGCGTCGAGGCCGGCCGCTTCCAGCAGCGCCAGCGGTTGCCGGGTGGCGGGGCAGACGAGGATATCGAGCAGTTTGCGGTCCATGGGATCGGCCGTAGGAAATGGGGTGAAGACGCGGCCGCAAGCCGCGCGGGTGCCGGCAAGCGTAGCACCCAGCCGGGCAGCCTCCGGCGGGGCGGGAACGGGTTGCGGCGGGGTCTGGAAAAAAATCGCGCACTCTGAAGCTGGCGCGTCCGCGCCCCGGCCGGTACAATTCTCGCTCGCCTGAACACTCTCGGTTCTGGATCGGCCACGCCGCTCCGGCGCTTTCGTGCAACCTTTTCCCAGGGCGACGCATTTGGATATCCCAGCATTCCTCGCGCTTGAAGACGGCACCGTCTTCGAGGGCATTTCCACGGGCGCCGCCGGGCTTGCGGTGGGCGAGGTGGTCTTCAATACCGCCATGACCGGCTATCAGGAGATCCTCACCGATCCTTCCTACGCCCGGCAGCTGGTGGCGCTGACCTACCCGCACATCGGCAACACCGGCTGCACCGATCAAGACGACGAAGCCGCGCAGTCGTGGGCGGCCGGGCTGATCACCCGAGAGCGCCCGCGTCAGCCCAGCAGTTGGCGCAGTCGCGCGGCGCTGCCGGAATGGCTGGCGGCGCGCGGGATTCCGGCGATTGCCGGGATCGACACCCGCAAGCTGACCCGGATGCTGCGCGAACGCGGCGCCCAAAACGGCGCGCTGTTGGCCGGAAACGCCAACGATGAGGTGCTCGATGTCGAGCGCGCCATCGAAGCCGCGCGCAAATTTCCCGGCCTGGCTGGAATGGATCTGGCCAAGGACGTTTCGACCAAGACCGCCTACCGCTGGGACGAAGGCCAGCTGGATCTGGACAGCGGCCAATTCAAGCGCGTGCCGCCGAAGTTCAAGGTCGTCGCCTACGACTTCGGCAGCAAGCGCAACATCCTGCGGATGCTGGCCGAGCGCGGCTGCGAGGTGCGGGTGGTGCCGGCGCAGACACCGGCCAGCGAAGTGCTGGCGCTGCGTCCGGACGGCGTGTTCCTGTCCAACGGCCCCGGCGATCCGGCCGCCTGCGACTACGCCATTGCGGCCACGAAAGCCTTCGTCGCAGCGAAGATTCCGCTGTACGGCATCTGCCTCGGCCACCAGCTGCTGGCGCTGGCCATCGGTGCCAAGACCATGAAGATGCGCCACGGCCACCACGGCGCCAACCACCCGGTGCAGGATCTCGACAGCGGCCGCGTGCTGATCACCTCGCAAAACCACGGCTTTTGCATCGACGAGGCGACCCTACCGGCCAACGCCCGCGTCACCCACCGCTCGCTGTTCGACGGCAGCAACCAGGGCATCGCGCTGACCGACGCCCCGGCGTTCTCGTTCCAGGGCCATCCCGAAGCCAGCCCGGGACCGCAGGATATGGCGGGGTTGTTTGACCGGTTTGTGGGTCTGATGGGGGACCGGGGAATGGCGCAAGGGGACCGGGGAATGGCGCAAGGGGATCGGGGATCGGGAACCGGAAACCGGGGGGGAAGCGCTTGAGCGCCAGCCATTTTCGCGAGTTGGAGGTTTGGCGCGTTGCCATGGGTTTGGTCAAGGCAACGTATCAGCTGACTGCGACTTTTCCGCGCGAAGAGCGCTACGGGCTTGCCGCGCAGATGCAGCGCTGTGCCGTATCCATCCCGTCCAACGTCGCCGAAGGCAACGCGCGCCACTCGCTTCGGGATTATGCGCGCTTCATTGCGATCGCCAGCGGATCGCTGGCAGAGCTGCAGACACAATTGCAACTTGCGGTCGACCTTGAATTGGCCGATGCCGCTTCGGTTTCGGCAGTACTTGCAACCAGCGAAAGCGTCGGTCGCATGCTTTATCGGCTGCGGCAGGCGCTGATCGAAAAACTTCAATCCCGGTCCCCGGTCCCCGGTTCCCGGTCCCGTATCGCAGAAGAGGTCGAGGATTACGACTGATGCCGAAGAGAAACGACCTCAACACCATCCTCATCATCGGCGCCGGCCCGATCGTCATCGGTCAGGCCTGCGAGTTCGACTACTCCGGCGCGCAGGCGTGCAAGGCGCTGCGTGAGGAAGGCTTTCGCGTGGTGCTGGTCAACAGCAACCCGGCCACGATCATGACCGATCCGGAAATGGCCGACGCGGTCTACATCGAGCCGATCAACTGGCAGACGGTCGAGAAGATCATCGTCAAGGAGCGGCCCGACGCGATCCTGCCGACCATGGGCGGGCAGACCGCGCTCAACTGCGCGCTGGATCTGGCCGACCACGGCGTGCTCGACAAATACGGCGTGGAATTAATCGGCGCCAAGCGCGAAGCGATCCGGATGGCCGAAGACCGCGAGCTGTTCAAGCAGGCGATGTTCGAAATCGGGCTGGACTGTCCGCGTTCGCACATCGCGCATACCTACGAAGAAGCGGTCGACGCCCAGACCGAGGTCGGCTATCCGACCATCATCCGCCCCAGCTTCACCCTCGGCGGCAGCGGCGGCGGCATTGCCTACAACCGCGAGGAATTCGAAGCCATCGTCAAGCGCGGTCTGGAGCTGTCGCCGGTGCACGAGGTGCTGGTCGAAGAATCGGTGCTGGGCTGGAAGGAGTTCGAGATGGAAGTGGTCCGCGACAGCGCGGACAACTGCATCATCGTCTGCAGCATCGAAAACTTCGACGCGATGGGCGTGCACACCGGCGATTCGATCACGGTGGCGCCGGCGCAGACCCTGACCGACAAGGAATACCAGCGCATGCGCGACGCGTCGATCGCGGTGCTGCGCAAGATCGGGGTCGATACCGGCGGCTCCAACGTCCAGTTCGGCATCAGCGCCAAGGACGGGCGCATGGTCGTGATCGAAATGAATCCGCGGGTGTCGCGCTCCTCGGCGCTGGCCTCGAAGGCGACCGGCTTTCCGATCGCCAAGGTCGCCGCCAAGCTCGCGGTCGGCTACACGCTCGACGAATTGAAAAACGAGATCACCGGCGGCAAGACTCCGGCCTCGTTCGAACCGTCGATCGACTACGTCGTCACCAAAATTCCGCGCTTTGCCTTCGAAAAATTCCCGGCCGCCGACTCGCGCTTGACCACTCAGATGAAGTCGGTGGGCGAGGTGATGGCGATCGGGCGCAACTTCCAGGAGTCGCTGCAGAAGGCCCTGCGCGGTCTGGAAACCGGCAAGGCCGGGCTGGATCCGACCGGGCTCGAACTGACCTCGGAGGAAGATCGGGTGACGCTGCGCCGCGAGCTGCGCGAACCCGGCCCGGAGCGCGTGTTTCATCTGGCCGACGCTTTCCGCGCCGGCATGAGCGTGGCGGACGTGCACGCGCTGTCGTTTGTCGATCCGTGGTTCCTCGAACAGATCGAAGAACTGATCGATGCCGAAGTGGACGTGATCCACCGAGGTCTGGAAGGGCTCGACGCCCGCCGCCTGCGCGCGCTCAAGCGCATGGGCTTTGCCGATGCGCGGATCGCACGGCTGGCCGGCACCGACGAGGGGGCGGTGCGCGCCTTGCGTCGCGCCTTCGGCGTGCGCCCGGTCTACAAGCGGGTGGATTCCTGCGCCGGCGAGTTCGCGACCGGAACCGCCTACCTGTATTCGACCTACGAGGACGAATGCGAGGCGGCGCCGAGCGAGCGCCGCAAGATCATGGTGCTGGGTGGCGGCCCGAACCGGATCGGGCAGGGCATCGAGTTCGATTACTGCTGCGTGCACGCCGCGCTGGCGCTGCGCGCCGACGGCTTCGAGACCATCATGGTCAACTGCAATCCGGAAACCGTTTCGACCGATTACGACACCTCCGACCGCCTCTATTTCGAACCGCTGACGCTGGAAGACGTGCTGGAAATCGTCGAACTGGAAAAACCCGAAGGCGTGATCGTCCAATACGGCGGCCAGACCCCGCTCAAGCTGGCGCGTGCGCTGGAGGCCAACGGCGTGCCGATCATTGGAACTTCGCCGGATTCAATCGATCTGGCCGAAGACCGCGAACGTTTCCAGAAGCTGGTCGACCAACTCGGCCTGAAGCAGCCGCCGAACCGCACTGCGCGCAGCAGCGAGGAAGCGCTCGCCCACGCCCGCGAGATTGGCTATCCGCTGGTGGTGCGTCCGAGCTACGTGCTGGGCGGACGGGCGATGGAAGTCGTGCACGCCGATGCCGATCTGGAGCGCTACATGCGCGAAGCGGTCAAGGTGTCCAACGATTCGCCGGTGCTGCTCGATCACTTCCTCGATGCCGCGGTCGAAGTCGATGTCGACGTGATCGCCGACCGCGAAGGCAACGTGCTGGTCGGCGGGGTGATGGAGCATATCGAAGAGGCCGGCGTGCATTCCGGCGATTCGTCCTGCTCGCTGCCGCCGTATTCGCTGTCCAAACGCACCCAGCAGCGGCTGCGCGAACAGGTGGTGGCGCTGGCCTCGGCGCTGCACGTGATCGGGCTGATGAACACCCAGTTCGCGGTGCAGGTCGGCGTGGCCGAGGGCGACGAGGAGGACACCATCTACCTGCTGGAAGTCAACCCGCGCGCCAGCCGCACCGTGCCGTTCGTGTCCAAGGCCACCGGCCGGCCGCTGGCCAAGATTGCGGCGCGCTGCATGGCCGGACAGACGCTGGCCGAGCAGGGCACGACCGAAGAAATCGTGCCGTCCTATTATTCGGTCAAGGAAGCGGTGTTCCCGTTCGCCAAGTTCCAAAATGTGGATCCGATCCTCGGCCCGGAAATGCGTTCGACCGGCGAGGTGATGGGCGTCGGCCGCAGTTTCGAGGCCGCCTTCGCACGCGCCGAGGAAGCCGCCAACATCA
This sequence comes from Xanthomonas sp., assembly GCA_018262705.1. Lineage (GTDB taxonomy): Bacteria > Pseudomonadota > Gammaproteobacteria > Xanthomonadales > Xanthomonadaceae > Thermomonas. The sequence continues at coordinate 233,905 of JADFDQ010000002.1, read as the reverse complement.
AGGCGCCAACGCCCGGCAAAGCGTTCATCTCGGTGCGCGACCCGGACAAGGCGCGGGTGCTGCCGGTCGCGCAGTACATGCTGGAACGCGGATTCTCGATCGTCGCCACCGGCGGCACCGCCCAGTACCTGAGCGCGCACGGCGTGGACTGCGAGCGCATCAACAAGGTCGCCGAAGGCCGCCCGCACATCGTCGATCTGATCAAGAACGGCGAAATCTGCTATATCGTCAACACGACCGAAGGACGCCAGGCAATCGCCGACTCGTTCTCGATCCGGCGCGAGGCCCTGCAAGCGCGCGTCACCTATTCCACCACCGTGGCCGGCGCGCGCGCGCTGCTGCATTCTCTCGACCACCGCGGCGCGGGCGACGTCCACGCGCTGCAGGAACTGCACAAGGAGCTTTGACCATGCCGGTCCCGATGACGGCCAAGGGCGCGCAGCGGCTGCGCGCCGAGTTGGAAGAATTGAAGTCGGTCAAGCGCCCCGAGGTGATCAACGCGATCGCCGAGGCGCGTGCCCATGGCGATTTGAAGGAAAACGCCGAGTACCACGCCGCCCGCGAACAGCAGGGTTTCATCGAAGGCCGCATCAAGCACCTCGAAGGCGAGCTGTCGAATGCGCAAATCATCGACATCGGCAAACTCGCGGCGGGCGACCGGGTCGTGTTCGGCGCCACCGTGGTGCTGGCCGATGCCGACAGCGGCGATGAAACCACCTACCAGATCGTCGGCGACCTTGAAGCCGACATCAAACTCGGACTGATCGCGATTTCCTCGCCGGTGGCGCGCGCGCTGATCGGCAAGAACGCCGGCGACGAGGTGACCATCGAAGCGCCGGGCGGAACGCACGAGTACGAGATCGTTTCGGTCGCGTATCTGGCCTGAACGCCATCGCGTGGGCGCATCGCTGACCTTGCTGCTGCCGGCGCGATCGCGCTTTGCCGGCGTCGCTTTGCCGGATGCGTTGGGCAAGGCGCTGGCGCGGGCAGATTGCGCGCAGCAAGAGGCCGGTGACGATGCGCAACTGCTGCGCAATTTCGACCTGCTGCCGCGGGCGTGGCCGCACGCCGCGCTGTCGCGCCTCGCCGATGCCGGGCTGGAGGATGCCCGACTCGGCGGCTGGCTGCGCGCCGATCCGGCGCATATCCGCGCCGACATCAACGGCGCCCGCTTGCTCGGCATCGGGCGCACGGTCGGCATCGACCGGAGCGACGTCGATGCATTGTTGCCGGCGCTGCGGCCGCTGTTCGGCGATGCCGGGATGACGCTGGATGCGCCGCACCCCGAGCGCTGGTATCTGCGGCTTGCGCGCGGTACCAAGTTGCCCGACTTCGCATCGCCCGAGCAGGCGTTGGGCGACGACGTGTTCGAACATACGCCGGGCGCACCCGAAGCGCGGCGCTGGCGCACGCTGGCCAGCGAGGTGCAGATCACCCTGCACAACCACCCGCACAACGAAACCCGATTGGCGTCCGGCCGGGTGCCGATCAACGCGCTGTGGCTCTGGGGCGGCGGGGTGTTGCCCGATGCGGTTTTCAGCAAGGTTCCGATGCTGTATTCCGACGATCCGGAGCTGCGCGGCGCGGCGGCGCTTGGCAAGCTTACGTGCATGCCGCTGGCGGAATTTCGCGATTTCAATGCCGATGCGCTGGTCGACCTGCGCGCCCAGCGCGACTGGCGCGGACTGGTCGAGCGCTGGCTGGCGCCGGCGGCTGCAGCGGTGGCTGCGCATTCCGTCGTTCTGGATTTTGTCGACGGCCACGTCTTCACGCTGGAACGCCGTCAGCGCTGGCGCATCTGGCGCAAACCACGGGCGCGCCTGCAGCCATGAGCGCCGCACGCCGGATCGTGCGCCGCCCGCCGGCGGACAGCGCGGGCGATTGGCCCCGCCACTGGCCGGAAGTGCTGCGCCGCGTGCATGCCGCGCGCGGCAGCCACGGGTTTGATGCGGCGATGCCGCGGCTGGCGCAGCTGCTGCCGTTCACTGGCTTGCGGGGAATGGACACTGCAGTCGATTTGCTGCAAGCGGCGATCGAGCGCAACGCCCGCATTCTCGTGGTCGGCGATTTCGATTGCGACGGCGCCACCGCCACCGCCGTGGGCGTACGCGGGCTGCGGATGCTCGGGGCGAGAAACGTCCTGCACGCGGTTCCCAACCGCATCGTTCACGGCTACGGGCTGACGCCGGGGCTGGTCGAAGAACTGGCCGCGCTGCAGCCCGATCTGCTGGTGACGGTCGATCACGGCATCGCCTGCCACGCCGGGATCACCGCGGCCAAAGCGCGCGGCTGGCAGGTGCTGGTGACCGACCACCATTTGCCCGGCCCAACGCTGCCGCCGGCCGACGCCATCGTCAATCCCAACCAGCCCCTTGATGGCTTCGCAAGCAAGGCGCTGGCCGGCGTTGGCGTGATCTTCTACGTGCTGCTGGCGCTGCGAGCACGGCTTGGATCGAAAGCCGATCTGCCGTCCCTGCTGGATCTGGTCGCGGTCGGCACCGTGGCCGACATGGTGGCGCTGGATGCCAACAACCGCGCCCTGGTCGGCGCCGGACTGCGCCGGCTGCGGGCAGGACAGGGCTGCGCCGGTCTGAATGCGTTGATTGAAGTCGCAGGTCGCACAGCGGCCACGCTGTCCACCGCCGACATCGGTTTCGCCATCGGTCCGCGCATCAACGCCGCCGGCCGGCTGGAAGACATGGCGATCGGCATCGACTGCCTGTTGACGGACGATCCCGCGCAAGCGCGCGAACTGGCTGCAACCCTGCACGCCATCAACGAAGAGCGGCGCGCCCTGCAGATCGACATGCTGGACGTGGCCGAGGCCCGACTCGACGGCATCGACACCCGCTTCGCCGCCTGCCTGTTCGACCCCGACTGGCACCCCGGCGTGGTCGGCCTAATCGCGTCGAAACTCAAGGAGCGTCTGCACCGACCGGCGATTGCCTTTGCCCCGGTCGAGCCGGGCGCCGCTACCCTGCGCGGTTCGGCGCGTTCGATCCCCGGCTTTCATATCCGCGATGCGCTGGCACTGGCCGATGCCCGTCATCCGGGCCTGATCGCACGCTTCGGCGGCCATGCGATGGCGGCTGGATTAACGCTTGATCGCAGCGCATTCGATGAATTTAACCGCGTTTTCAATGCAATTGCAGAATCAATGCTCAGCCAGGACCTGTTGACCGACAGCCTGGCCAGCGACGGCGCGTTGTCGACCGATGCGCTATGCCTCGACACCGCGCTGGCGCTGCGCGACGGCGGCCACTGGGGGCAGGGCTACCCGGAGCCGCTGTTCGATGACGTGTTTGACGTTCTGAACTGGCGCGTGCTCAAGCAGCGCCACCTCAAGCTGGAGCTCGGACTGGGCGGAGGCCGCTACAACGCCATCCAGTTCAACGGCTGGAACGGTGATGAACCTGCGTCGTCCATCCACATCGCCTATCGGCTGGCGCCCGACGACTGGCGCGGCGGCGCGGCCGTCCAGCTGCTGGTCGTGCATCGCGAGCCGGTGGATCAATGAATACGATTGGCATGTGCGCGTTGCCAGGAGCGCAAAGCCTTGCGAATCGGCCGCTTGACAGTGTTTCGGCTCTGCGTGATAGTGCTACGGAAAGCGGGCAGGTGCGTCCGCGTCTTTGTGGGAGAAAGACCGATGAAAACGCTTGTGATCCTGCTTGCCGCTTCCACCCTTGCGTTTGCGGGCATGGCCGGCGCCCAGTCGCAGGACAACATCACCCTGCGGATCAAGAACGGCTCGGTGATGACCAGCAACGGCGGTGAGTTCGTGACCGCACAAAGCGGCCAGGGGCTGGCGTCCGGAGAAAAACTTTCGGTAAGCGCCGACTCTCACGCGCAGGCGGTTTACGACCGCGGCACGGAAGACACCAGCGACGACTGCGTGATCGAGTTCAAGGCGGCCGGTGTCTATGAAGTGCCGGGCGACTGCAAGCCTGCCGGAGCGTGGGTGGCTGATTCCAGTGGTGTCAGCAGGTGGATCGTGGCTGGCGTGGTTGCAGTGGGTCTCGGGGCCGAGCTGGGTTCGTCCAGCAACACAGCCGTCAGCAACGGCGGCCTCTGAGCCGAACCGGCGCTCGTGCGCCAACCGCGTGCGCCAACCGCGTGCGCCAACCCTTCGTGAAGTGCGGGGCAGATCGCAGGATCTGCCCCGTCTCGTTTGCGGCGCTTCGAGCCCCAATTGACGTGGTTCGCGCAGGCGGGTCGGGTCGCGTCCCGCGCCATGTGCCGCAGGCCGGATTCATTTGCTCACCCGGCCCTGCCGGCTTGGGGAAGCCCGCTTGAATCGCCCGCCCATCGCTGACGGCACCATCGGGCTTGCGGCCTGGCTGTCCGCGGGCTGTCTTGTCCTCCTGATGCTGGCGTCGTGGCTACTCGGCGGCCTCACCCACGACAGCAGTTGGCACGATGAAGTGCTGCAACTGCTGGCGCTGCCGGCACTGGTCGCCGCGGTGGCGGTGCTTGCGCGCCATCCGCCGCAAACGCGACTGGCCCGCGGGGCGCTGGCGGTCATGCTGGCTGCCTTCGCGGTCGTGGCCCTGCAGCTGATTCCGCTGCCGGACGGGTTGTGGAAGGCGGCTGCGCCGCGCGCCGAGCTGGCCCGGGATCTTGCCGCCGCAGGCGTCGCGTCGAGCGTGCGGCACTGGACCCTCACCCGGTATGGCACCGAGGCTGCCCTGTGGCGAATGCTGCCGCCGCTGGCGGCGTTTCTGGCGGGTCTGGCTCTGACGCGTAAGTTCCGGCGCGGCGTGTTGCTGTGTGTCGTACTGCTGGCCTTGGCCAATCTGGGGTTTGCGATCCAGCAAGCGGGCCTGCCGCAGAACAGCGCCCAGCGCGTCTATCCGGTCATCGATGGTGTGGTGATGTTCGGCGGAATCTTCATCAACCAGAACCATTTCGCTACGGCGCTGATCATTGCGATGGCCTTGGCGGTCTGCCTTGCCATCGACGCCTGGCGCCGGCGCATGCCCGGCACCCGCAGGCGCGAGCTGCAGGCGCTGGCCTATGCTGGGTTGGCTGTCGTTTGCCTATCCGCAGTGCCGCTGACGGCTTCACGCGCGGGCATGCTGCTGCTGGCGCCGGTGCTGCTGGGCAGTGTGCTGCTTGCCGGAACATTGCGCATCGACTGGATCCTGAAGCGCCGGGCGTTCATGGTTGCCGGCGCGGCCGCGGCGCTCGCAGTCTGCTGGCTTGCGTTGCATTGGCTGGCCACTGTCAAAGGCCAGGATCCGCGTTTTCTGATTGCCGACACGACCTTCCGTCTTGGCCCGTCGTATCTGCCGTGGGGCAGCGGTGCCGGCAGCTTCACGCCGGTGTTCGAATCGGATCTGCCCAAGACACTGTGGATTCCTCAGTATGTCAACCATGCCCACAACGAGTTCGCGCAATGGTGGCTGGTCGGCGGCCTGCCGGCGGTGCTGGTCGTCGCCGCCGGGCTGGTGGTTTTCGCGCTGGCCGGCCTGCGCGTGCTGCGTCTGCGCGGGCGGCGTTCCGCAGCGGTGCTGGCCGCCGGCTGCTGGGTGGCCATCGCGGCGGCGCTGGTGCATTCGTGGGTTGATTTTCCGCTCGGCACCACCGCACTCGGCGCCACCGTGGCCCTGCTCGGCGGCCTCCTGTTTGCCTGTCTCGACGACCTGGATGCAGGCGCGGATGCGCAAGCGTCGCCGGCCCGCCGCGACGAATCCAAACGTCGATAATGCAAGGCCATGCAGGAGCGCACCGCAGGGGCGCGATGCGTGGGCGGCGGATTGACAACCGCATCCCATCGCGCCTCTCGGCCTGCGGCCTCGATGCGCTCCTACAAACGCGGCCTCGATGCGCGCCTGCCCCATTGCAACCACGGAAAATGCGAGGTCATGTAGGAGCGCACCGCAGGGGCGCGATAGGATGCGCGCAGTGATTTGTCCAATATCCCGGAAACCTTGATGCCCGAACTCGCCAACTGCCACATCGCCATCGTCGGCCTCGGCTACGTCGGCCTGCCGCTGGCCGTTGAATTCGGCAAGCGCTACGACACCCTCGGCTACGACCTCAACGCGGCGCGGATCGAGGAATTGCGGCGCGGCCATGACCGCACGCTGGAAGTGTCGCCGGAAGAACTGGCGGCCTCCGTCCATCTGAACTGCAGCGCCGATCTCAACGACCTGCGCGACTGCAACGTCTATATCGTCACCGTCCCGACGCCGATCGACACCGCCAAGCGCCCGGACCTGATCCCGCTGGTCAAGGCCAGCGAAGCCCTCGGCAAGGTGCTCAAGGCCGGCGACACCGTGATTTTCGAATCCACCGTTTATCCGGGCTGCACCGAGGAAGTGTGCGTGCCGATCCTGGAGCGCGTGTCGGGGTTGCGCTATGAGGGCAATTGCCCCTCATCCGGCGCTGCGCGCCACCTTCTCCCCGTGAACGGGGAGAAGGAATCCGCAGTTTCCCTCGCCCCGCAAAGCGGGGAGAGGGTGGCCGAAGGCCGGGTGAGGGGCGCTCTTCACGACGCCACCTTCGCCATCGGCTATTCGCCCGAACGCATCAACCCCGGCGACAAGCAGCATCGCGTCACCACCATCAAGAAAGTGACCTCCGGCTCCAGCCCGGACACCGCCGATTTCGTCGATGCGCTCTACGCCAGCATCATCACCGCCGGCACCCACAAGGCGCCGTCGATCAAGGTGGCCGAAGCCGCCAAGGTGATCGAAAACACCCAGCGCGACCTCAACATCGCCCTCGTCAACGACTTGGCAATCCTGTTCCACAAGCTCGGCATCGACACCCTCGACGTGCTCGAAGCCGCCGGCACCAAGTGGAACTTCCTGCCGTTCCGCCCCGGCCTCGTCGGCGGCCACTGCATCAGCGTCGATCCGTATTACCTCACCCACAAGGCGCAGGAAGTCGGTCACCATCCGCAGGTGATCCTTGCCGGCCGCCGCACCAACGACGGCATGGGCGCGTTCGTCGCCGACCAGGTCCTCAAGCGGATGCTGAAGAAGTCGATCAACCCGGTCGGCGCGCGCGTGCTCATCCTCGGGCTGGCGTTCAAGGAAAACTGCCCGGACCTGCGCAACACCCGCGTGGTGGACATCGTCGACACGTTGCGCGGCTTCAGTTGCGAAGTGGATGTCCATGATCCCTGGGTCGATGCGGACGAAGCGCAGCACGAATACGGGCTGCGCGTGCTGGCGCAGCCGGAGCCGGGCCGCTACGATGCCATCGTTCTCGCGGTGGGGCACCGGCAGTTCCTCGATTTGGGCGGGCAGGGCGTGCGCGCACTGGGCAAGTCCGAGTGCGTGATCTATGACGTGAAATCCGCGCTGCCGCGCGAATACGTGGACGGGAGACTGTAAGGATGCGTAATTACGAAGCGCGCAAGCGTGTGTTGGTGACCGGCGGTGCGGGTTTTCTCGGCTCGCACCTGATCGACCGCCTGCTGGTTCGCGGCGACGAGGTGATCTGCCTCGACAACCTGTTCACCGGCAGCAAGCGCAACATCGAACATCTGCACGGCCACCCGCGTTTCGAGTTCATCCGCCACGATGTGACATTTCCGCTGTTCATCGAGGTCGACGAAATCTTCAACCTCGCCTGTCCGGCTTCGCCGATCCACTACCAGCACGACCCGGTGCAGACCACCAAGACCTCGGTGCACGGCGCGATCAACATGCTGGGCCTAGCCAAGCGCCTGCGCTGCCGGATCTTCCAAGCTTCGACCAGCGAGGTCTACGGAGATCCCAGCGTGCATCCGCAGACCGAAGGCTACTGGGGCAACGTCAACCCGATCGGCATCCGCTCCTGCTACGACGAAGGCAAGCGCTGCGCCGAAACACTGTTCTTCGACTACCACCGCCAGCACGGCCTCGACATCAAGGTCGCGCGCATCTTCAACACCTACGGCCCGCGCATGCACCCCAACGACGGCCGGGTGGTGTCGAACTTCATCGTGCAGGCGCTCAAAGGCGAGCCGATCACCATTTACGGTGAAGGCCAGCAAACCCGCTCGTTCTGCTACATGGACGACCTGATCGAAGGCTTCCTGCGCCTGATGGACACCGAGCCCGGCTTCACCGGCCCGGTCAACCTCGGCAACCCCGGCGAGTTCACCATCCGCGAGCTGGCGGAAAAAGTGATCGCGCTGACCGGTTCGGCGTCCAAGCTCGAATTCAAACCGCTGCCCGCCGACGACCCGATGCAGCGCAAACCGGACATTTCCGTGGCCAACGGCAAACTCGGCTGGCAGCCCAAGGTGGCGCTGGACGAAGGTCTCAAGCACACGATCGCCTATTTCGTCGAGCTGCTGAGCGCGCAACCGACGCCGGCCCCGTAGGCACACCGAGGCCGCAAACTCTCATGATCAAGTCAAGCCTCGCCGCGAAGCGGCGTCGGCTTGGATGAAGTGTCAGGTGCCGCAAGTTGACAGTGGTGGGGCGATATTGTACAAATACACGTACAAGAGGAGCCGCCACTATGGACGCGATTACGTACAGCACAGCGAGAGCCAAGTTGGCCGACACCATGGATCGTGTCTGTGACGACCATGAGCCTATCATCATCACGCGGAACGGGGAGCAGGCCGTTGTAATGATGTCGCTTGACGACTTCAAGGCGCTGGAAGAAACGTCTTATCTGCTGCGTAGCCCGAAGAATGCAAGGCGGCTACTGGAAAGCATTGCGGCACTTGAAGCGGGTAGGGGCGAAGTGCGGAGCTTGGCAGAGTGAAACTGGTCTTCTCCGAGCAGGCTTGGGAAGATTATTCGTATTGGCAGAAAACCGACAAGAAGTTGGTGCAGCGAATCAATGCTCTGGTGAAGGAGATTTCGCGCACGCCGCATGAGGGAACCGGCAAGCCCGAGCCGCTGAAGCATGCGTTGTCTGGCTATTGGTCGCGACGCATCAATGACGAGCACCGAATCGTCTATCAAATCGTGGATGGCGAATTGCATATCGCACAGTTGCGATACCACTACTGAGACGGCACCCAACATTCGCTAGGCCTCACCTGCTGCGTGGTGGCCGCAGTCCGGCTGAGGGGCAATGCTCTCCCTCGCCCCGCGCAGCGGGAGAGGGTGGCCGAACGGCGGGCGAGAGTCGCTCTTGCCTTTCCGGTGAGAATCCGTGATCTTGTGAACACAGTCACGCTCCGCTAGCATGTGTTCAAGTCTTGAACGCATGGGGATGTGCAGCGTGCGGCATTGGTTTGCTGTGACCACCAAGCCCCGGTCGGAAGGGCTGGCGTTCGACAATCTACAGCGCCAAGGCTACAGCTGTCTGTGGCCGCGCGTGCGCCGCAGCCTGCGCGACGCCGGCGGCATGCGCGAGCGCGTCGAGTGCCTGTTTCCCAACTACCTGTTCCTGCACGCCGATCCGGAAACGCAGTCGCTGGCGCCGGTGCGCTCGACCCGCGGCGCGTTGGGTTTGGTGCGCTTTGGCGGCCAGCCGGCGCGGGTGCCGGAAACGGTGATCGAACAGATACGCGCACGCCTCGATCCAGGCGACGGCATGGTGCGGCTCGACGCGCCGGCGTGGGCGCCCGGTACCAAGGTGCGCATCAGCGAAGGGCCGCTGTCAGGCATCGCAGCGATTTTCGTGTCCAACGATGGTGCCGACCGCGTGCGGATGCTGGTGGAACTGCTGGGCACGGCGCGCGAAGTGGTGCTGCCACGGCGACAGGTGGCGGTCAGGATTTAACGCGCCGCCTGGGTGGCGTGGAATGCAGGTTTGTAGGAGCGCCCCGAGGCCGCAGGCCGAGGGGCGCGAGATGCCAGATGCGTAGGCCCAGCGAAATGGCCGATATCGCAGGGCGGTAGCGTGTTTGCGATCGCGGATGCTTCGGCGTTATCGCGCCCCTGCGGTGCGCTCCTACAGATGCGGCCGTTTCGGCGTTATCGCGCCCCTGCGGTGTGCTCCTACGGGCGGCTGTATCGGCGGCATCGCGCCCCTGCGGTGTGCTCCTACGGGCGGCTGTATCGGCGTTATCGCGCCCCTGCGGTGCGCTCCTACAGGCGGCCGTATCGGCGTCATCGCGCCCCTGCGGTGCGCTCCTACGGTTGGCCGTTTCGGCGTTATCGCGCCCCTGCGGGCGGCTGCATCTGTAGGAGCGCACCGCAGGGGCGCGAAGCACGACTCGGCTGCTGCGCAAAACAACCATGAACGACGAACTCCGTCTGCAACTGCTGCGCATCCTGGCCGAGTGCCCGGACCTGAGCCAGCGCGAGCTGGCGCAAGCGCTCGGGCTGTCGCTGGGCAAGACCAACTACTGCCTGCGCGCCCTGATCGCACGCGGCTGGGTCAAAGTCAACAACTTCCGCAGCAGCGGCAACAAGCGCGCCTATGCCTATGTGCTGACCGCCAGCGGGATCCAGGCCAAGCTCACCGCGGCGGCGCGCTTTCTGCAGCAGCGGCAGCGCGAATACCAGCGGCTGGAATGCGAGATCGAACAGCTGCGGCGCGAAGTGGCGCGCGTGGATTTGCCGATCCTGCCGTGCACGGCCCCTGATGGATCGACCGGATCCCCACCCCTCGGAGCCAGCGACCCATGAGCACCATTCTCGTCACCGGCGGCGCCGGCTACATCGGCAGCCATGCCTGCAAGGCGCTGGCGCGTGCCGGGTTCCTGCCGGTGAGCTACGACAGCCTCGAACACGGCCACGCCGACGCCGTGCGCTGGGGGCCGCTGGAGCAGGGCGCACTCGCCGATCGCGCCCGCTTGGACGACGTCATCGATCGCCATCGCCCGATCGCGGTCATGCATTTCGCCGCCTACGCCTACGTCGGCGAGTCGGTGCGCGATCCGGGCAAGTACTACCACAACAACGTTGCCGGCAGCCTCGGCCTGCTGGAGGCAATGCGTGACCATGGCATCGACAAGCTGGTGTTTTCCAGCACCTGCGCCACCTACGGCGTGCCGCAACGACTGCCACTGACCGAAGACCACCCGCAGCAACCGATCAATCCCTATGGCGCCAGCAAGTGGATGGTCGAGCGGATGCTGGCGGATTTCGACGCGGCCCACGGGCTGCGTTCGATGAGCCTGCGCTATTTCAATGCGGCTGGCGCCGACCCGGACGGCGAGGCCGGCGAGCGCCATGATCCGGAAACGCATTTGATCCCGCTGGTGCTCGAGGCTGCGACCGGGACGCGACCGGATATCACGGTGTTCGGCAGCGACTACGCCACTCCGGACGGTACCTGCATCCGCGATTACATCCATGTCAGCGATCTGGCCGACGCCCATGTGTTGGCCTTGCAAGCACTGCTGGGTGGGGCCGCGACCACGGCGTACAACCTCGGCAATGGCAAAGGCTTTTCGGTGCGTGAAGTGATCGATTGCGCCCGGCGCGTCACCGGGCGCGACATCGCCGTCTCCGAAGGCGCCCGCCGCCCTGGCGATCCGGCGGTGCTGGTCGGCGATGCCAGCCGCATCCGCCGCGAACTCGGTTGGTCGCCGAACTACGCCGACCTCGACACCATCATCGGCACCGCTTGGCGCTGGCAGCAACGCATCCATCGCGCCCCTGCGGTGCGCTCCTACAACCCCTGATCCATCGCGCCGCTGCGGTGCGGTCCTACACCCCCCCGCACCCGTAGGAGCGCACCGAGGCCGCAGGCCGAGGGGCGCGATCTTCCAGCAGCACCAAACACACCATGACCCCACCCGACGCCCGCGACGAACAATTCGACCGCGCCCACCTGACCGAAATCAGCGCGACGGGCAATTCGCTGCGCGCCGAACTGCGCGAACTGTGGGCCTACCGCGACTTGCTGGTGCTGCTGATCCAGCGCGACGTCAGCATCCGCTACAAGCAGAGCGCGGTGGGCATCGGTTGGGCGGTCCTGCAGCCGTTGCTGACCACGCTGATTTTCACCGTGGTATTCGGCAAGTTCGCCAAGCTGCCTTCGGAAGGCTATCCCTACGCGCTCTACACCATGTGCGCGATGGTGCCGTGGACCTTCTTCACCCGCGCGCTCGGAGGCGCCAGCACCAGTATCGTCACCTCCTCCGGCATGATCACCAAGGTGTATTTCCCGCGCTTGGTGCTGCCGATCAGCAAGACCGTATCGGGACTGGTCGATTTCGCGGTGGCGTTCGGCATGCTCATCCTGCTGCTGGTGGCCTACCGCGTCACGCCCAGCCTCGGCCTGCTGCTGCTGCCGCTGTTCGTCCTGCTGGCGCTGGCCACCGCGCTCGGCATCGGCCTGTGGCTGACCGCGCTCAACGTCAAATATCGCGACGTCGGCCTGCTGGTGCCGTTCCTCACCCAGATCTGGATGTACGCCTCGCCGATCGCCTATTCCAGCCAGATCGTGCCGGCCAAATGGCTGTGGCTGTACAACCTCAACCCCATCGCCGGCGTGGTCGAAGGCTTCCGCTGGGCGCTGCTGGGAAAGGCGGCGCCGGCGCTCGGCCCGATGGCGCTGTCCTGCGCGATGGTGGTGCTGATGCTGGTCAGCGGCATCTGGTACTTCCGCCGCACCGAACGCGAATTCGCGGACAATATCTGACTGGTGAGTACCACGTGTTTTTGAAGCTGGCACGTCGACAAATCCGTTTGCCATGCGACGAAGCGTTTCCTTCTTCCCTCGGGAGAAGGTGGCCCGAACGGCCGGATGATGGCACGGGCATGGGAACTCCGAAAACGCAGCATCAATGGCATTCCACTCTCCACTTTGTTGCCCGTTGCCGACCTTGCCCGGCATGTGTAGCATGATGTGTGGAGGTGCCCCATGGCCACAAATCTTGCACTGGATCCAAGCCTCATCGATCGCGCAGTCGCCGTCAGCGGCGAACCGACCAAGAAAGCCGCCGTCACCCTTGCGCTCAAGGAATTCATTGCCCGCCGCGAACAACGGCGCATCGCCGAACTGCTCGGCCAACTCGATTGGGACGAGAGTTTCGACGCCAAGGCCGAACGCACGCGCAAATGACGCTGTTCGTCGACACCAGCGTGTGGTCGCTTGCGCTACGTCGCGACACGCTGCCCGAGCATCCAGCCGTTGCCGTCCTGCGCCGTGCACTTCTGGATGGGGAGACCATCGTCACGACCGGCATCGTGATCCAGGAACTCTTGCAGGGGTTTCGTGGCGCCAAAGACCAAACGCGCATCATCGAGCGTTTTCAGGCGCTTCCCCTGCTTAATCCTGATCGCGAGATGCATGTTCAAGCGGCATTGCTTCGCAATGCGTGCAGACGCAAGGGCGTACAACTCGGCACCATCGACGCACTGATTGCGCAGATCTGCATCGGACACGATCTTGCGCTGTTGACGACCGACAACGATTTCGTGCACGCAGCGCGTTTCATCCCGCTGAGACTGGCGGCCTGAGGTCGCTGTCCTGCGGCAGGGTCGCGCTGCGGCATCTGGTACTTCCGCCGCACCGAACGCGAGTTCGCGGACAATATTTGAAGGACTCCGTTGTCTGATGGTTCATTGTTGCCTTACTATATGTAAGGAACACACGGAGGCTAGGCCATGAGTGCAGCCACATTGACATCTAAAGGGCAAATCACGATCCCAGCTGCCGTGCGCGCAAAACTGGGCGTGGACATGGGTGATCGCGTGGAATTCGTCGAAACGGGATGCGGCCGCTACGAGATCGTGGCGGCGACGCTGTCGGTCGAGATGCTCAAAGGCATCGTGCGCAAGCCTGCGAAAGCGGTTCCGGTGGAGGCAATGCGCGCGGCAGTCCGGACGCGGGCGGCGAAGGCTTTGAAGCGACCATGAAACAATGATCGGACTGGATACGAATGTCCTGGTCAGATATCTGGTGCAGGACGATCCGACGCAATCGAGACATGCCGCGCGCCTGATCGAGTCGATGACCGTGGCATCGCCCGGCTTCATTTCGCAGGTCGTGCTGGTCGAAACCGTCTGGGTGCTGGAGTCGTGCTATGACGCCGATGCAGGAAAGATTGTCGAAATCCTGGAAACCTTGCTGCGCATCGGCAGTCTCGTGGTCGAGCGTGCCGATGTGGTCTGGCGCGCGCTGCATCAGTTCAGGCAGGACGGCGGAGATTTTTCCGACGCATTGATTATGGCCACGGCGAGCGATGCCGGCTGCACGGCGGTTCACACGTTCGACAAGATCGCTGTGAAGCGCTTCGGCATGACGTTGTTGGGTAGAATGGCGAGATTGAATGGAAGCGGAACTGCTGACTGCGACGCGCCCTCAAGGGTTTGCCCGACACCGTGTTGTTCCCCAAGTCGACATGAACGCGCCGCCTGAGGCAAGGAGTCCATGAGCACCGCCGTCAAAGTCGAAGGCCTGAGCAAGCGTTTCCTGCTCGGCCAGAATTTCGAACATACCCTGTCCAGCCGGGTCGGCGACCTGCTGCGCGGCAAGGGGCTGCGCAAGAGCGCCGGGCGCGAGGAGTTCTGGGCGCTGCGCGACGTGGACTTCGAGGTGGCCGAAGGCGAGGCGCTGGGCATCATCGGCGGCAACGGCGCCGGCAAGTCCACCCTGCTCAAGGTGCTCTCGCGGATCACCCCGCCGACCACCGGCCGCGCCCGCGTCAAGGGCCGCCTGTCCAGCCTTCTGGAAGTCGGCACCGGCTTCCACCCGGAGTTGACCGGCCGCGAAAACGTCTTCCTCAACGGCGCGATCCTCGGCATGCGCAAGGCCGAGGTGGCGCGCAAGTTCGACGAGATCGTGTCCTTCTCCGGCGTCGAGAAGTTCATCGACACTCCGGTCAAGCGATATTCCTCCGGCATGTACGTGCGGCTGGCTTTCGCCGTGGCTGCCCACCTCGAACCGGACGTGCTGATCATCGACGAAGTGCTGGCGGTGGGCGATGCCGACTTCCAGGCACGTTGCCTCGGCAAGATGGGCGAGGTTGCCCGTGAAGGACGAACAATCCTCTTTGTGAGCCATAACCTCGGTGCTGTTTCCCGCCTTTGCAGTCGCTGTGTGATTCTCAAGCAGGGTAGCGTTAAATATTTTGGGCAGGCATCACAGGCGATCATGCTATATCAGGAGCGTGAGCGAGCGGACGTGGATGGCGGAAAGAACAATGCACTACAACTTCTATCTACGCAACCACAACAGAAAGGGCCGCTGGATGTGTCGTTGAGTTTGACGGAGGGGGCAAAAGGTAAGGTAATTCGCACTAATGACGATATTTCACTAGGCGTCGATCTCCTATTCGAACATTTGGACGATTACGGCATCGATCTGATAATAGAAGACGACGACGGTGTGCCCCTCGCAGTAATGCCCAGCCATCTGCTCCTAGGTCAAACCTTTCCGGCGAAGCGGAGTGCCAGGCACATTCTGCGAATCGATAGACTCCCCTTCGCTGCTGGCGAATATTACATTTCGCTGCGAATAACAAAGCCGGGCGCCGCGATCATTCACGAACATCAGCGAATCGCACGCCTGCAGATCGATCCAAGCGATATCTATGGAACGGGTTTCCCCCCGCTTAAGTCACAGACGAAGGTTGCTCTAATGGCTGAATGGAAGGGTGCTTGAGATGACTGATCCGAGGATCTGCATTCTGTGCGGAGGGAGCGCACTACTCGAACGCCATCTCTCTGCAACTGAGTTGCGGGAGCAGTATGAAAAAGATGTTGGATTACAGGCGCCGGATAATGTCGAGTTCTGGGATATCAGCGAATTTCGCTGTTCAGCGTGCGACCTCGACTTTACACAACCGATGCGTGCGGGTTCCCCGAACTTTTACAAGTGGGTGACGAGCGAAGGTGAGGGTTACGCAAATGGAAGGTGGGAGTGGCGAGTTGTCGCGGACATTCTAGGAAAGCAACTGGTTCACGCGCTCAATGGGCTTGATGTGGGTTGTGGGAGTGGTAATTTCATCGCTTTGCTGTCAGAGCAAACCGCGGTTGAAATGATGGGAATTGATACAAATCATTCGGCCGTTGCGGAAGCCCGGCGAAGAGGAATCAATGCTGCTGTTACTGATATTTCAGGTGTGGCTCTAAGTGGCAAACTCTATGATTTTGTTTGTGCATTCCACTGCTTGGAGCATGTAGAATCTCCAGTTTCTTTTGTTGGGGATGTCAGGAAAGTGTTGAGGCCAGGAGGGAGCTTTTTTTTCAGCGTGCCCATAACGCCGACTGCAATTGAGTTTTCTGGCCTCGATCCGCGGAACCATGCTCCACATCACCTGACTCGATGGAATCAAAGATCGCTTCAGTCTTTGGCGCAGAGCCTTGGGTTCAAGAGTCGTCTAATATTTCCTGCGCAAGTGCGATCCTTTAGGCTGGCACTTTATGCGACATCGTTTAAGTTCTCCAAGGGCCCGAAAATAAATATGCACTACGGATGGTGGAGCGGTGCGTTGAAGCACCCAATTGCTTTTCTGCGTACGTGGCAAAAAATTCGGAAATCTGCTCGAAAGGGCCAACCTGTTCGTGACGTCGTTCTGTGCTGGGCGCGATTCGATTAGGTCTAGCCGGCTGCTGACTTGCTTAGAAATATTCCTTTTCGAATTTACCTTCATATTCGGTTTAAGCTGACGCGAATAATTGGTAATGTAATTGCTTCACGAAATGCCATGCGTCAACGAAATCTCAAGATCCGGCAAGCGTTGTACAACGTGCTTGGGCGAGAGAACGGTAGACGAGCGTTGATTTGTTATGTGGTCGATCCATTTGCGCATGGTGCTACGGATGAAATGTTCAGAAGTCACAGGAACATGGATCGGGTCGTGCAACTGGCGCAAGAGCTGGATAAGCGCGGCTATGTCGTTGATGTGACTCATTGGGAGAACGATCAGCCGCCAAAAAAAGCATATGACCTAGTCATTGGTCATGGGCCGGCGTTTGATATTTCCTGCAGAAGGAATGACGCTGCTAGGCGGATTTTTTTGGGTACCACGCAGTATCTCCCTGTTCTTGTGAGCGCCGAAGAAAGGAGGCTTTCTGCGTTGAAGGCGCGTAGGGGTGTTGACTTGCCCAGAGAGTGTTTCGCCCGCTATCGAACAGACCCTGGACCTGCATTGGCCGATAGTCTGCTCGTTCTCGGCAACGATGTGACATTGTCCAGTTACGCCCCGTATCTTAATAAGCCGCATTGGAGCTATGAAAAGGATTACGATGCGTCGATTAATGTTGCTGAGGCGAAGGACTATTCACTAGCTAGGAAGGCTTTTCTATGGATGGCCAGCTACGCCGCCGTTTCCAGAGGGCTTGATTTATTGATTGAAGTATTTTCCCAGCGACCAAATCTTCACTTGTGGGTATTTGGAAATGTTTCTAATAGCTTTCGGAAGGCATATCAAGCAGAGCTGTCGCTTCCGAACATTCATCTAATGGGGTGGGTCGACATCTGCTCGCAGAGTTACCGGGATGCGGTGAGCCATTGTGGTTTCATAATTTACCCCTCCGCCTCAGAAGGTGTTCCAGGCTCGGTAGTTAATAACATGGCTGCTGGTCTTGTTCCAATAATATCCAAGGAGTCTGGCTTGTCAGTCGTAGGCTTTGGGGTCGAGCTAAAGAGCTGCTCTCTGGACGAGATCGGACAGGTGGTAGATTCTTGCGCGATGATGTCACCCGCCGAACTGGAGTGCCGATCATGCAGAACGCTCGAGTGGACAAGAGAACGTCCTGCGGCTTATTTCCTTGAAACATTGCGATCCGCACTTGATTTTGTTCCGAAGCATTAGTGTGCGTTTTCGATTCATCGCCATCAGCTCTTCACTTAAATTCTTGAACACCAGAGTCCGGATCATTGAATCGCGGCAAAGTTGACGGGTTCCGCAGCAAGACGGTACGCGGGTGCTCTTCGCCAACGCCATTTTCGAGAACACTCGCAGGACAGAAGGGCATGACTGATAAAACGCTGCTCGTCACCGGCTCGGCCGGTCTGATCGGTTCCCAGGCCGTGCGCCATTTTTCCGCCCTCGGCTGGACGGTGCATGGCATCGACAACAACATGCGCGCCGACTTCTTCGGCCCGGACGGAGATACCCGTTGGAATCTGGCGCGCTTGCAGCAGGACATCCCCGGTTACATCCATCATCAAATCGACATCCGCGACCGCGCTGCCATCCTGCAGGCGCTACAGGATATTCCTGCGAACATGGTCGTGCATGCCGCCGCGCAGCCATCACATGATCTGGCGGCCAAGCGCCCATTCGACGATTTCGACGTCAATGCCGTCGGCACCATGAACATGCTGGAAGCCACGCATCGTCATCGCCCGCAGGCGACCTTCGTGTTCTTGAGCACAAACAAGGTCTATGGCGATGCGCCCAACGAAGTGCCGCTGATCGAACTGGATACGCGCTGGGAATACGCGAATCCGGACGATTTCGACGGGATCAAGGAATCCTGCCGCATCGACCTCTGCAAACACAGCGTGTTCGGCGCCAGCAAGGTCGCCGCCGACGTGATGGTGCAGGAATATGGGCGCTACTTCGGAATGAACACGGTGTGTCTGCGTGGCGGTTGCCTGACCGGCGCCGCGCATAGCGCCGCCGAGTTACACGGCTTTCTGGCCTACCTTGCGCGCTGTGTCGTCGAAAGCCGTCCCTACAAGGTGTTCGGCTACAAGGGCAAGCAGGTGCGCGACAACATCGACGCCAGCGACGTCTGCCGGTTCATCGAGCGCTTCCACGCTGCGCCGCGACCCGGCGCGGTCTACAACATCGGCGGCGGGCGCGGCAACAGCGTGTCCATGCTGGAAGCCATCGCCAAGCTGGAAACGCTGGCTGGGAAACGGCTGCAGTGGGAATACGTCGACGACAATCGCATCGGCGATCACATCTGCTACATCTCCGACTTGGGGCAGGCAAAAGCCGACTATCCCGGCTGGGATATCACCATCTCGCTCGACCAGATCCTGCAGGACATCGTGCGCACCTTGCATGAGCGGCACGTTGGCTGACCGCAAGCGATTGCTGTTGACCGGCACGGCGCCCGGCCCGGAAGGGGTTGGCGGGATCATCCTGCACGATCTGGAATCCTTCCTGCCGCCCGGTTCCCTGATGGTCGTACACATTGCCGATGACTCGGACGCGGCGCGCGACACGCGAACCGCACGCGGCAACCCCATGCGCGTGTTGGGCTGCCGCTTCGAACGACGGCCGCAGTCGCGTTTCGGGCGAATCGGGAAGGCGTTCGACTGGCTGCGAATGACGATGGCCAATCGCCGGCGCATTGCTGCGGCGGTTCGCGCTTGCGCCGACCATGCGCGCAGCCGGAACGTCGAGGAAATCTGGTCGGTGCTGGACACGCCGGCCAGCATTGCCGTGGCCGCGCAGGTTGCCGATGTGCTTGGACTGCCGTTGCGCACCCTGGTGTGGGATGACATCGAACACAACGTCCGCTATTTCGGGCTGGATCGGTTCACCGCAGCGGCGTGCCGGCGCAATTTCGAAGCGGCGATACGGGCGTCGACATCCCTAGCAGTCATCGGCGAGACCATGCGCGAAGAATACCATCGCCGCTACGGAAAAGAGGGCGTCATCCTGCGCCACGGCGCGGATTCGCCACCCCGTAGGAGCGCACCGCAGGGGCGCGAAGAATCTTCGATCCGGATCGGATTCGCCGGCAGCGTCACCGCCCGCAGCGCATTCCAATGCCTGCTGCAAGCCCTCGACCATCTGGGCTGGGCCATTGATCGGCGCGCGGTCACGTTGGTCTTGATGGGTCAACGCTTCGACCTGTGGTCGTCGGTGCCGCGCCGGATCGAATGCCATGGCTACCGATCCGTGGACGACACCATTGCTCTGCTGTCCGGCTGCGACGTCAATTACCTGCCGCAGCCGTTCGAGCAGGACTGGCGGGCATTTTCTGAGTTCTCCTTTCCGTCCAAGACCACGACCTACCTCGCAGCCGGTGCGCCGATCCTGCTGCACGCGCCGCCGCATGCTTCGCTGCCGGCATTCTTTGAACGCTATCCGTTTGGCGCGTGCGTCACCCGGCTGGATGCCGAAGTCTTGGCCGAGGCATTGCGTGGTTTGTGCGTCGATCCGGCGCTGCGCACGACTGCGATCGATGCCGGTGCGCGCGCATTGTCGGAAACGTTCACGGTGGAGTGCTTTCGCAACAGTTTTGCCGAATTTCTGGAAATCGAACTTCCGGTCCGGATCGGACAGCGCGCAACGGATGAAACCGAGGAAACGATTACACCATGTGCGGCATCGCCGGCTTCCTGAACTTTGACGGCAAGCCGGCGCAGCGCGAACTCGCGGAAGCGATGAACGCCCGTCAGGTGCACCGTGGGCCGGATGGCGGCGATATCCACGTCGAAGGGCCGCTGGCGCTGGCGCACCGACGGCTGGCGATCATCGATCCTGCCACCGGGCAGCAGCCCTTGCACAATGCGGATCGCAGCCTGTGGCTGGTCGCCAACGGGGAGATCTACAACTATCGCGAGCTGCGCGCCGAGTTGATCGCGCGTGGGCACGTCTTTTCCAGCAATGGCGATTGCGAAACCATCCTGCACGGCTACGCGGAGTGGGGCATCGATGTGCTGCAGCGGTTGCGCGGCATGTTCGCTTTCGCGCTGTGGGATGGGCGCAGGCAAAAGCTGCTGTTGGCGCGTGATCGGGTGGGCATCAAACCGCTGTGCTATGCAATCGGCAAGGACGGGTTCGCTTTCGCATCGGAATTGCAGGCGCTGCGCGCCTGGCCGGGCGCGGATCGCCGGGTGGACCTGGACGCGCTCGACCACTACCTGCACCTGCTCTACGTCCCGGCGCCGAAAAGCATCTACCGCGGGATCCGCAAGCTGGAACCCGGCCACTGGATGCAGGTCGGTGCCGATGGTCGGATCGAGGGGCCGAAACGCTACTGGGCGTTGCAGTGGCGGCCCGAAGTGCGGCGCAGCGAAGCGGAATGGATCGAGGCGCTGGATGCGGCGCTGCACGACGCGGTGGGTTCGCATCTCGTGGCCGACGTGCCGTTTGGGGCGTTCCTGTCCGGCGGCGTGGATTCCAGCACCGTGGTGGCCTACGCGGCGCGCCATCTCGATGCGCCGCTGCGTACCTTCACGATTGGCTTTGATTTTCCGGGCCTCGATGAGCGCGAACCGGCGCGGAAGTTCTCTGAACTCGCCGGCACGCAGCACGCAGAAACCGTGGTCGGGGTGGACGCGCTCGGCCTGCTGCCGACGCTGGCGCAGCACTACGGGGAACCCTTTGCCGACAGCTCGGCGGTGTGCACCTGGCGCGTGTGCGAGGAAGCGCGCCGGCAGGTGCCGATGGTGCTGTCGGGCGACGGCGGCGACGAGGTGTTTGCCGGCTATTCGTATTTTCCGAAGCTGGCGCAGATGTACCGTGAGCCGACGGGACGCGTGCGTCACCTGCGTCGGTTGGCAGGCAATGTCTTGCGCAACGCCGGGGTGCTGCGCGCGGCGCCAACGCTGGCCGAGGCCTGGTACGGACGGTCGCCGTGCATTCCCGATGCGCAGCGGATGCAACTGTGGCGTGGCGACTATCAGCACCATGTCGCGGCGACCCGCGACTGGAATCGCGAGCGCTTCGTTGCCGCGGGCAAGGGCGATCCGCTGAGCCGCTGCCAGTTGGTCGATATCGAGACTTATCTGGTCAACGACAACCTGACCAAGGTCGATATCGCCAGCATGGCGCACGGATTGGAAGTGCGGGTGCCGCTGCTCGACCATCGTCTGTTGGAAACGGTGGCCACGATGCCGCCGTCGATGCGATTGCGCTGGCTCGAAGGGGAAGCGGGCGGCACCTGGTGCGGCAAGTACGCGCTGAAGAAAGCCGCCAGCCGGTTTTATCCTTGGGAAATGTTGAACACCCGCAAGCGCGGCTTCTCCATCCCCATCGGCGATTGGCTCGGCGGGGCAAACAAGGGCCGGGTGCGCGAACGGCTGCTGGATGCCTCCAGCGGGCTGGACGCATGGTTCGACATGGAGGTGGTGCGCGGAATGCTCGCTGCCCACGGCAACGACTTCAACCACGGGCTGCGGCTGTGGAGCCTGTTGATGCTGGCGGAATGGCGCAGGCAGGAAGCCGTTTGAACGGGGACGCGCCGCTGCGGATCGCCCTGATCCACGCCGCCGATCTTGGCGGTGGCGCCGAACGCAGCGTCGTCAGCCTGCACCGGGGACTGCGCACGGCCGGGCATGCTTCGACCCTGTTCGTGGGTGAAAAAAAGACCGACGAACCGGGCGTCGAAAAGATTCCCTACGTGCGCGGCATCCCCGGCTCGCGGCGATTGGCCCGTGCGCTGGAACGCCAGTTCGGTTGGCAGGACATCTACAACCCGAGCTTCCGCCACCTTGCGAAACTGCTGGATGGGCGTTTCGACATCGTCCATTTCCATTCGCTGTGGGGATCGTCCGGCTATGCCGACCTGTCCGCACTGCCGGCGATCACCCGCAAGATTCCCGGCGTGTTGACCCTGCGCGATTACTGGATGCTGACCGGGCACTGCGCGGTGTACATGGATTGCATGCGCTGGAAGATCGGCTGCGGGCAGTGCCCGGATTTGACCCTTCCGCCAGCGATTCCCCGTGACGGAACACATGCCAATTGGCTGCGCAAGCGCCGGCTCATCGCGCGCTCGAATTTGCATGTGGTGACGATCTCCGACGAGGTGAAGCAGCGCGTGGCGGAAAGCCCGATCCTGGCCGACAAGCCGGTCACGCGCATCTACAACGGCATCGACCTCTCGGTGTTCCGTCCGGTTGCACCGGAGCTGCGGCAGCAACAACGCGAGGCACTCGGCCTCGACGCGGGTGAAGTCGTCGTGTTGCTGGCGGGCCAAACCGTGGAATGGCACCGCTTCGGCATCGCGACCCACCACGCGGTTGCCGCGCTGAATGCATTGCAGGATCGCAGCGGCGTGCGGGCGCTGGTCATCGGACGCTCCGCTGCGCATGTGGCGGGACAGTTGAACGTTCCCTCGATCGTGCTGCCTTTCCAGAGCGAGCCGGAAGCGATGGCGCGCTGCTACCAAGCCGCCGACATCACCCTCGTCTCGTCGGAAGTGGAGACATTCGGGCGGATCGGGGCAGAGTCGCAGGCCTGCGGCACGCCGGTCGTGAGTTTTGACAGCGGCGGAATTCCCGAGGTCGTGTTGCATGGCGTTGGCGGCTTGGTGGTTCCGCGCAGGGATACCAAAGCGCTTGCGGCCGCGCTGCAGGAATTGGTGGACGATGCACCGCTCAGGCGGCGGTTTGCGGCGGGCGGCCAAGCGCACGTGGTGGCGAATTTTGATGAAAGCCACATCGCCGAGCGCTACCTCGCGTTGTATCGGGCGGTGCTGGTAGGTGCCAAGAACGTACCGAAGTCGGGGCAACGGCATTGATGCGGTTGCGCTGCAAAAGCAGCCGTACCGGCCAGTCATAGCGACTGACAAATGTAGTACACTGATCGCATGAGACCCATCAGCAAGCGTGAGCTGAATCAGCAGACGGCACAGGTACTTGACGCGGTGACGGAGGGGCGGCCCGTCATCATCACCGAGCGCGGCGTTGCGCGCTGGCGGATCGAGGCCGTGCAGGCTTCCGGGGATGTGATTGCCCGGCTGCGTGCGGAAGGACGCATCACGCCGGCCAAGCGCAAGCCGGCGGCGTGGCCGGTGGCGAAAGCCGACTACACCCCGTCGCGGGTGGATGCCTTGTTCAAGGAATCGCGCGGGGATCGTTGATGCGTTGGTACGTCGATGCCTCGGTTGCCCTGCATGCAATTCTGTCCGGCGGCGATGAGCGGGCCCGAGCGTGGCTTGATGCGACGATCCAGGCAGGGGATCAGGTGTTCTCGTCAACGTTGCTGCATCTGGAGTTGACGCGCGTATTGCGGCGCGAGGGCCTGGACCCTGCTCTGTCCAGGCCGCTGCTGGATCGGATCAATCTGGTGAGCATCGATGACGGCATCCTGCGGTTTGCTGCAGCCATCGAGCCGCACGTCAAATCGCTAGACGCGATCCACCTTGCGACCTGCGCCTTGCTGGGTTCGGGCATCGTGATGGCAACCCACGACGACAACATGACCACTGTGGCCGCCTCGCTTGGACTCGACTCAATGGACCCGATTTGCACATGACCCACGCCATCATCACCACCATCCAACCCCCGACCGCCGCGGTGGACACGCTGCTGGCGCGGTTGCGGCCGCTGGGCGTGCCGCTGATCGTTGCCGGCGACAAGAAGGGGCCGGCGAGTTTCGAAGCCGAAGGTGCGGTCTTCCTCGATCTGGAAACGCAACTGGGCTCGAAGTTCGAGCTGGCGCGGCTGGGGCCGGTGGGCCATTACACCCGCAAGAACATCGCCTACCTGGAAGCGATCCGGCGCGGCGCCACCAGTCTGTACGAGACCGACGACGACAACGCACCGCTGCCACAGTGGGCGCCACGCGAGGAAATCGTCGCCGCGCACCGGATCGACGCGCAAGGTTGGGTCAACGCCTACCGCTGCTTCAGCAAGGGCCGTATCTGGCCACGCGGATTGCCGCTGGATGCGGTGGTCGCTTCGGTTGCGCAGGCGCCGAGGGTGGATGCGGTCGCGCAAGCCGTGCGTGCCCCGATCCAGCAGGGCCTGGCCAACGGCTCGCCCGATGTGGACGCGGTGTGGCGGCTGGTGCTGGATGCGCCGTTCGATTTCGATGACGGCCCGAGCGTGCTGCTGGCACCGGGTAGTTGGTGCCCGTTCAACAGCCAGAGCACCTGGTGGTGGCCGGTCGCGTTCCCGTTGTTGTACTTGCCCAGCCACTGCTCGTTCCGGATGACCGACATCTGGCGCAGCTTCATCGCCCAGCGCTGCCTGTGGGAACTCGGGCTGGGGGTGGTGTTCCATGCCGCCGAGGTGGTGCAGGACCGAAACGAACACGATTTGATGCGTGATTTCAACGACGAGATCCCCGGCTACCAGCGCAACCGCGAACTGGTGCAGGTGCTCACCGACACCGCGCTGCTGCCGGGCGAAGGCGCGGTGGCGGACAACCTGCAGCGCTGCTACGAGGCGCTGGTGCGGCAAGGGTTCTTTGATCGCAACGAATTGGCGCTGGTCGCGGCGTGGTTGGCGGGGTTGGAGCTGGCACGACCTGGCGATTGAAATTCAGCATGCCGTTCATTGACAAAGGTTCCTTTTGTGGCCACAATCGGTACCACAAGTTGCACACAGGAAATGCATCCATGAGGGCAGACTCCATCGTCAAGGCACGCATCCCGGCTGAGGTGAAAGACCGCGCCGTCACTGCGCTTGAGCGCATAGGGTTGAATACTTCCGACCTGATCCGCCTGACCTTCATGCGGGTCGCCGAGGACGGCCGTCTGCCGTTCGACCTGTCTGTTCCCAATGCCGCGACGCGCAAGGCGATGGCTGAACTGGACGCAGGTCAGGGAAAGAAGTCCGACAGCGCTGACGCCTTGTTCAAGGATTTGGGCATTTGACGTGCGCGTTCCGGTACGTTCCGGGCAGTTCAGGCGCGATGTTCGAAAGGCCGAGAAACGCGGCAAGGATCTGGGCAAGCTCCGCGAATTGTTGGTGTTGCTGATTGAAGAAAAGCCGCTGCCGGTGCGGTATCGGGATCACTCGCTGAAAGGAGCATGGGCTGGTTTTCGCGATGCCCATATCGAATCGGATTGGCTTCTGGTCTACCGCGTGACTGGCGAACAACTGCAACTTGCGCGCACGGGCACACATGCTGATCTGTTCGACGAATGACGATTCTGGTAAGTGACCCACCGACATGCATGAAGGGTGCGAACGAGCACGGCATGATGATTGAGACGAGAATCACATCGCAGAAGCTCCGACACTGCGTTGCTTCCCGGCGAAGGCGCGGTGGCCGACAACCTGCAGCGCTGCTACGAGGCGCTGGTGCAACAGGGGTTCTTTGACCGCGACGAATTGGCGCTGGTCGCGGCGTGGTTGGCGGGGTTGGCCTCTGCTGTTTGCAAAAGTAAGGAATAATCCTTACATTGGTGTCTCATCGGTGCTACCTATGTCGGCCATGCCCACAATCCACGAAATCGCCACTATCACCGCCAAGGGCCAAATCACATTGCCCAAGCCGATCCGGCAGGCGCTCAACGTCGATGTCGGCGGCAAGGTGGCGTTCGACCTTCACAAAAGCGGCCAGGTCATCGTCAGGCGTGCTGATACCGAACACGAAGATCCCGCCATCGGTGCATTTCTTGATCTGCTGGCCGGCGACATCGCGGCCGGCAAAAATATGCACGACCTGCCGGAAGATCTGGTCGCCGGGATGCTTGCGCAACTTGACGGGGAAGCGCCCTGCGCCGAGGACATTGACGGCGATGTTGCAATCTGATGCAGCGACACGGCTGGACCTTGTTGTTTCATGCCTGCATCGTTGATCAATTGCGTAGATTGCAGGATGCGGCGAAGCGCGCCGAGCGCAACGGTCCTTCGGGTGCAGGATCGAACGCGAACGTCAAATTGTTTCGCGCCTTGAGCCGTTTGGTTCTGGATAGCGTTCCCGCCGATCCGTCGCGTGATGAATTCCGTCAAGGCAATACCCTTGGGCCGGAGCATCGGCATTGGCGGCGCGCGAAGATCGGTCGGCGATTTCGCCTGTTCTTTCGCTATGACGCAAAGGCAAAAATCATCGTGTACGCCTGGGTCAACGACGAACGGACGCTGCGATCCGCGGGCGGCAAGTCCGATCCCTATGCGGTGTTCTTGAAAATGCTGGCCCGCGGCAATCCGCCCGACGACTGGAATGCACTGATGACGGCAGCTTGCAAAGACTGGAATGGGTGACGTGAGCGCCGCCAGCCCGCTGGTCTCGATCATCGTGCCCAGCTTCAACCAGGGGCGCTTCATCCGGCGCACGCTGGAATCGATCCTGTCGCAGGACTATCGGCCGCTGGAGATCATCGTCATCGACGGCGCATCGACCGACGAAACGGTGTCGATCCTGCAAGCGTTTTCGAGCCACCCGGAACTGCACTGGGTGTCGGAGCCGGACAAGGGTGTGGTCGAAGCCGTCAACAAAGGTTTCGCACGCGCACGCGGCAGCATCGGCGGCATCCAGAGTTCCGACGATTTCTACCTGCCGGGCGCGATCCGTGCCGGGGTCGAAGCGTTGCTGGCCGAGCCGGCGCTTGCGTTCGCGTTCGGCGACGTGGCAAAGGTCGATGCCGAGGGCAGGGAGTTGGCGCGCACCGCGCTTGCGCCTTGGTCGCTGGAAGGGGTGCTGCTGATGGAGACCTGGATTCCGCAACCGTCGACCTTCTTCCGGATGGAGTTGGCCAAGTCGCTGGGCGGCTGGCGCGAGCTGGTGCCCTATTCTGCGGATACCGACCTGTGGCTGCGGATGGCCTTGCAGCAGTCAGCGAAAAAAATCGACAGGCTGCTGGCGCAGCGCTCGATGCACGAAGCCCAACGCGATACCCAGGGCGCGAAAATTGCCCGCGATTACGGCTTGATGATCGACTCGCTGCTGCCGCAGTTCGCGGCGCAGGGCCTGGCCGGCGCCGCCCGCGCCGGCAAGCTGCTGATGGCCAACCGCTACGACAAACCCGGTGAACTGAAGCGGGTGGGTCGGCTGTGGCGGGCGGTTGCGCACAATCCGCGCGTGCTGCGCAAATTTCCGGCGGGATCATACTTTCCGTGGTACTACCCGGTGCGCAAGCGCTTGCGCTCGGTCGTACTGGCGGTGTTGCCGAAGCGATGAATTCAGGATGAGCCGAAACAGTCGAAACCAATTGCGCCGAATGCTTGGCGCGCTGGCATTGGATGTGCTATCTGTCGCAATGCACTTGTCGCGGCGGGGAGAGTGGGTGCGGATCGGCAATCGAAAGCAGAGCTTCGATATCAAGAAGACGCCATTGTCGATTCGCTGTGAAGGGCTGCAAACATCCAACCTGCACGTTGTCGATGTGTTTCCTCGGTTCGGGCGCAGCATCCTTCGCGCAGCGCTGCACGACTGGCCGTTCGAGTTGGCATCCGATGTGCGTTTTACGAAGAAGCCGAAGCTTTCATTCGTGATCCCGCATCGCGGAACCGAGCGTGAGCGACACCTGCACGCGGTAATTCGTTCGATCGCCAGTCTCGACGTGCCGGTGGAGTGCATCGTGGTCGAGCAGGACAACGTGGCAAAACTGTCGCAGCTTCCGGGAAACACCCGGTACCTGCATCTGCCCGATCCGACCGGCAGCACGGACTGGAACAAGTGTCTTGCCCTCAACGCCGGTGCCGCGGTCGCGCGCGGCAATATTTTGATCTTTCACGATGGCGATATTCTGGTGCCCGAACGCTATGGGCTGGCGCTACTCGACCTGTTCCGGTCGAAGTCGATCGACGTCGCTTTTCCGCAACGGTTTCTCTTTTATCTGGCGCAGGGTTTCACCGAATCGTTTCTTGCAGACACGGATGCAGGAGCACTGCGCAATGCCGTACCTGAGCGCGTGAATCAGAACTGGGTTGGTGGGACGTTGGCGATCCGGCGCGATTCCTTTGAATGTGTCGGTGGCTACGACACGCGATTCACGGGCTGGGCTGGCGAAGACGTTGAATTTTATGATCGATGCCAATCTTTGCCAGGGTGGTTCCACGGCTACATCCCCTTCCTCCATCTTTGGCATCCGCCGCAGGTGGGCAAGATCGCTTCTGCGACGAGAGCACGCAACGATGCGCACATTGCAGCGCTGTTGGCTCAGCCGCGTGAGTTGCGGGTGGAGCAGCTTCGCACTGGGCGAGGGACAAGATGACCGTGCGTCTGGCCATCGTTGGCTGTGGCTTGATGACGCAGCAGACCCATTTGCCGGCTGCGATGCGTTGCAATGGGCTGCACGTGACGACGTTGGTCGATTCGAATCTGGAACGGGCGCAGTCATTAGCTGCGCAATTCGGAGTCAACCATGTGGGGCGCACCGTTGCGGAGATTGCAGAAGCCGCTGATGCTGCATTGATCGTGACGCCGCCGCACGTCCGGGTTGAAGTCGTGGCAGAGGCGTTTGCACATGGCTTGCACGTTCTGTCGGAAAAACCGTTGGCCAATACGGTTGCCGATTGCGAAGCTTTGCAGAAATTGTCGGCACAGCATCCGACCCTGATCGCGGCCGGGGCGCATGTGTACCGTTTCTGGCAGTCCCGGCGCTGGGTTTTCGACGGTCTGCGCGATGGCAGTCTCGGCAAGCCGTTGCGCGCAACCGTTGCACAAGGCAATCCCTATACGTGGAAAAGCGCTTCCGGCTACAGCGTATTGAAAGAACTGGTTCCGGGCGGGGTCTTGATCAATGCCGGTATCCATCCGCTTGACAGCTTGTTGTGGTGGTTCGGGGATGCGCAGCGCATCCAGTACCACGACGATGCGTTGGGGGGGCTGGAAAGCAATGCTGACATCCGCCTCGGTTTTCCGGGTGGCGTTGAAACACACATTCGTATGAGCCGGACCAGCCGCTTCCGACATGCCATCGAGATCGAAACCACCACGTGCACGCTGGAATTACCGACCTATTCGCGGCATCGCATCGACGTCGTTCGCGGCAAGTCGCGAGAGTCGATCGTGGTCGGAGACGAAAGCGAAGACGTGCTGGTGCCTGCGGTTTCACAGCTGGAGGATTTTGCCCGTGCGGTCAGGACGGGCAGCGCGCCGGCAGTGGATTTTCAGGAGGCGACGCGCGCCGTGCGGCTCGTGGAGGAGTGCTATCGGATCAAGCGAGCGCGCCCGCTGCCCGCCATCGCCCCGCTGCCGGGAGAAGTGTGGTGAGGCTGGCCGGCAAGCGCGTGTTCCTGACCGGCGGCTGCGGATTCGTTGGCGGGCGGGTTGCGGAAAAACTGCTGCTGGAGGAGGGTGCGGTAGTCAATTGTCTCGTGCGCGACCTGTCCAAGGCGGTCTGGGTCAGCCGGACGCGCGCGGATCTTTTCGTTGGCGACGTCAACGATGCCGAAGCCGTGCGTCGGGCGATGGCTGGCTGCGATACCGTCATCCACTGTGCCAGCGGCGGCAGCACGCGTGCGGAATTGATGCGCACCAATGTCGATGGAACCCGGAATCTGCTCGAAGTCGCCGAGCAGTTGGGGGTTTCGCGCTTCGTTCATGTTTCGTCGATTGCGGTCTTCGGCGCCAATCCGCCGGACGGCCCGCTCAACGAGCGCAATTACGACGACGGCGGCCGCGCCTATCCGGCATCCAAGATCGCGGCAGAAAAACTGCTGCGCAGCGATATCGGAAAGGGGATTGAAACCCGGGTGATTGTGCGCCCGACCTTCGTCTGGGGGCCACGTTCCCATTTGTTCACCACCGGGCCGTTGCGCGCCATGAAAGAGCATCGCTTCGTCTGGATCGATGATGGCAAAGGCAGTTGCCACGCGGTCTATGTGGACAATTTGGTCGAGGCGCTGATTCTTGCCGCGGTGCGTCCAAACCTGGATGGGAAGTCTTTTCTTGTCACGGACGAACGGGCGATGAGTTGGCGTCAGTTCTTCGAACCTGTGCTCGCCCTGCTGCCGCAGCAGCAGGTTCGATCGTTGTCCTCACGTAATACGCTGACCCCGCCCCTGTGCCGCATGCGCGAGCGTTGTGCCGGTGCGGTGATGGCGCTGGCCGGACCGGGCAAGTCTCTTCCAGTGCGTGCGCTTCGGCGGGCGCTGCGCGAAGCCGAGCTGTTGCTTGCCCGTCGCGGTTATCCGGGGTTGTGGGACATGCGCAAGTTCGCGCGCACGGGAGGATTGGACACCCGCGAGAGCCGCGAAGTCCTCGGCTACCGGCCGGTCAAGTCATTCGACGAGGGTATCGAGGACACGCGGCGCTGGGTGCGTTGGCACATGGCGGATGAATTGGGTCTGGCGCGCGACGGGGACATGCCCTGATGTGCGGAATCTTCGGCATCGCGGGCAGGCGTGAGTACGCTGGATTGCGGGAAGCGGCATTGACCTTGCGACATCGCGGCCCGGATGGATTCGGCGAATGGGCTTCGGAGGACGCCCCGGTGTACCTGGCGCATTGCCGGTTGGCGATCATCGACTTGAGCGATGCAGGTCGGCAACCCATGGCCAATGCCGATGGATCGATCCAACTCACGTTCAACGGCGAGATCTACAACTTCCGCGAGCTGCGCGCTGAACTGGAAGCGCTCGGCTACCGGTTTGAGTCGCACACCGATACCGAAACGATCGTCCATGGATATCAGGCATGGGGCGATGCCGTGGTCGATCGCCTGCGCGGTATCTTCGCGTTCGCGCTCTGGGACGCGAACAGGGGCCGGTTGCTGCTGGCGCGCGATCGCCTCGGCGTCAAGCCCCTCTACTATTCCCTGCAAGGCAATGAACTCGCGTTCGCTTCCGAACCCCGCGCTTTGCTGGCCGCGATCCCGCGGCTGAGGGCGCCGGAACCCGCCGCGGTCGCCGAGTTCCTGCAGCATGCCTTCATCTCGGGAAGCCAGAGTATCTGGCGCGGCGTCTCGCGCTTACCTCCGGCCAGCCTGCTCGTATTCGATGCTGGGACCGGGGCAGTCGACACTAGGACATATTGGTCGCCGCCGGAAGTGCGGCCGGACTGGTCCATTGCCGCGGCGACCGAGGAACTGGAGCACCTGCTGGAAGCATCGGTGCGGGAAGAGTTGATCGCCGACGTGCCGGTGGGCTGCTTTCTGAGTGGCGGACTGGATTCATCGCTGGTTGCCAATTACGCAACCAGGCATGCCCCGCGTATACGCAGCTATTTTGCCGATTTCCCTGATTGGGACGGATCCGAGCGCGACGATGCGCAGCGAGTGGCCGCCCATCTCGCGACGACGCACCATGTCGAGCAGATATCCGGATTCAGGCTCGGCGGTCGTGACAGAAGCGAGGCCGATGTGTTCGATGCATTCGATGAACCCATCGGTGATCTTGCCATCGTGCCGACCTGGCATTTGTCGAAGGCGATCAGGCGTCATGTCAAGGTCGCCCTGTCTGGCGATGGCGGGGACGAGCTTTTTGCGGGTTATCGCCGCTACGGGGTGGTCGACGCGCTGCCTCTGCGACGTCACCTGGCCTGGTGCGTGGAAAGCGTTCGGCGCAGGCTCGGGGTTGGCCGGGATTGGCCAGACGGCTGCGCGAATGTCGATGAATACTTCAGGTTCCTGATGTGCCCAGGATTTTCTGGTTCAGAGCTGCGCGCACTGTTTCCGCAATGGGCGTCCGAGTTCCTGGACGGTGCCTCTGAAGACGCCAGCCACTTGCCGAACAAGCGACGCTCGACGCGGGACTGGCTGTTGTTCGATCTCGAACACAACCTCGTGAACAACAATCTGGCGCGCGCCGATCGCGCGTCCATGGCGCATGGGCTGGAAATCCGCGTTCCGATGTTGGATCACCGGCTGGCAGAATTGGCGCTCTCGTTGCCGGCGAACCTGAACCCTGCCGGATCATCCGGCAAGCTGCTGCTGCGCAAGATCGCGCGAAAATATTTGCCTCCTGAACTTCTGGACAAGAAAAAGCAGGGCTTCTCGTTCCCGCTAATGCGTTATGTTTCCGTTCCCGAAATGACGCAAGCCATCGTCGGCGGTGTCTTGGTAGAGAACGGGACATTGGATCGAAAGGCGCTGACGACGTGGCTGGCTGCTGCCCGCGGCGGCAATCATCCGGTCAAGCTGTGGCTTCTGTATGTCTTGGAACAATGGGCGGTGCGTTGGCTGTTCTCGGGGCGCAGGTGCCCGGCATGAGCCGGTTGTCGCGGACCGTTGCCGGTGCGATTTTTTCCGAACCGCTGCTTGCACTGCTTGAGTACAGCGCGTCCGGTCTATTTCTTCGCGCAATCGGTGCTGGGCGATACCCTGCGCTGGGTCAGGCATCACATGGCGGATGAGTTGGGGCTGGAAGAGCGGTCCGAGGTCAAGGCCTCGGCGTCAGGAAAGCGTTGAATGCAGCATCCGCCCCCGTTCAAGCTTGCCAGAGCGGATGCCGGCTACCAGCCGCATATCGATGGCATGCGCGCATTGGCCGTACTGCTGGTCATTGCCTATCACTACAGCGATTCGAGGCTCCGCGGCGGGTTTATCGGGGTCGATGTCTTTTTCGTCATCAGCGGCTATCTAATCACCGGCATACTGGTCGAATCTTTCAAAAAGCGCTCGTTCGGCGCCGCACTGCTGCATTTCTACCAGCGGCGCGTCAGACGCATTTTTCCGGCAGCGACATTGGTCCTGTCGTTCCTGCTGGCCGTCGGTTGGGTGCTGATGTTTCCGGGCGAATACCTGGCTGTCGGCAGGCATGTCGCAGGAAGCGCGGGCTTCGTCGAGAACGTCGTTCTCTGGTCGGAAGCCGGTTATTTCGATCCGAGGGCCATCACCAAGCCCCTGCTCCATTTCTGGAGCTTGGCGGTCGAAGAACAGTTCTACATCTTCTGGCCTTTCTTTTTGTGGTTGCTGATGCGGATGCGCTGGTCGCTGACTTGGGCCATTGCCGGCATTGCCGGAATCTCCTTCGGGTTGAACGTGTTCGGGGTGTACGCTGGCGCCGCCACGTCCGCCTTCTATCTGCCGCATGCGCGCGCCTGGGAGCTGATGGCCGGAGCCTGGCTGGCTGCATACCACGGTGGGGGGGGCGCTTCAGGGCGGCATCCTCATGGTTGGGGTTGGGCCTCATCGGCGCCGGCGTGGCCCTTGTGCGGCCCGATCGCAGTTTCCCCGGTTTCTGGGCATTGCTCCCGGTTATCGGTGCCGCCTTGTTGATCCATGGAGGCGGCAGTACATGGCTGAATCGGCAGATCTTGAGCCGGAAGCCACTCGTGTGGATCGGACTGATCAGCTACCCGCTGTATCTGTGGCATTGGCTGCTCCTGTCGCTGACGGTCACGATCTTCGGGAAAGCCGATGCTTGGGCGATGCGCGAACGCAAGG
Organism: Xanthomonas sp.; assembly: GCA_018262705.1. Taxonomy (GTDB): domain Bacteria; phylum Pseudomonadota; class Gammaproteobacteria; order Xanthomonadales; family Xanthomonadaceae; genus Thermomonas. The sequence continues at coordinate 200,180 of JADFDQ010000002.1, read as the reverse complement.
TCTGTGCGCTCGTCGCCTCCTTTTTCCTGGCATGGATAACCTGGCGGTTCATCGAAAACAACGTCCGCCGGCGCAAAGGGAACGTCGCCACCTGGCTTGTCCTCGCCATGGCGGCATTGGGATTGGCGGGCTATTCAATACATGCCGCGTCCGGCGTGGCATCGCATCGCCCGGGATCGCTGATCAACGGGAAGACGAGTTATGTCAATTCGCTGGTGACTTCCAGCGTTGGCGAAGGCTGTTACATCTACGATGACCATCCGGAGATCGCGGATGCTTGGTATTGCACCCTCGGCGACAGGCAGGCCGGCAAGTGGATCATCGCGACCGGCGACAGCCATTCGGTCAGCATGCTTCCCGCGCTGGATCGTTACGGTCGGATCCACGACGTGAAGATTGTCTACGCGGGCGGGGATGGCTGTCTCATGTTGCCCGACGTTCTGGTGCTCACCAGAACCGCGCTGGGCAAATCCTGCAACGCGATCGCGAGGAATTTCGCCGGTCTGAGCCGGCAACAACTTCCCAGCGCCATCGTGTTCGTCCAGCGCTGGTCGATGTACGCCAATACCGCCAGGACGCGACCGGATGAAACCAGCCAGATTGCCTTGCTGGGGCCGGGCGGGGAGCCGCAGGCTGCCGGGAACCGTACCGCCCTCAACATACTGTCCATCAGCCTGCGGAGAGCGTTGGCGTTCTATCGGGAGATCGGCGTGCCCGTCGTCCTGATCAAGGACAATCCGCAGCAGGTCAATGACATCGACGTGCCTCTTGCGGTCCTGAGATTCAGCGGGGCAGGAGCGGATGAGCCAATCAACCGGGTTGCCGTCGATTATCGGAAGCATGTCCGCGACCAGTCCGGAACCAACCGGCTCCTCGACGACATGGAGGGAAAATACCCGGGCGTCACTGTGCTGGATATCGATCCAGCGCTGTGCAGGGGCGGCATCTGTCCGTGGGTGAAAGACGGCAGGTTCCTGTACCGCAATGACGATCATTTGAGTTCGTACGGGGCCATGCAGGTTTTTCCGTTGTTGACGGAGCATCTGGACCGGGTTCTGGGGGAACGCCAGATGTCAGGTGGGCTCGAAAATGGCAGATGAGATCGGAGTGCAGGAGGGACTCGTCACCACCGTCATCCCGGTCTACAACCGGGCGGCGATGCTGCGGCAGGCGGTGGACAGCGTACTGGCGCAGACATACCGTCCCATCGAAATCATCATTTCCGATGACGGTTCGACCGATGCCACGCCGGCGGCGGCGCAGGCGCTGGTCGCTGCGCATCCTGATGTGGTCCGTTGTGTGCGCAACTCCAACCGTGGGCCGGGGCCGGCACGTGAGGCGGGGCGGCGGTTGGCGCGCGGGGAGTTCATCCAGTACCTCGACAGCGACGACCGTCTGCTGCCGTGCAAGTTCGAGGCGCAGGTCGCGGCGCTTCAGGCGCGGCCGGAGTGCGGGATCGCCTACGGCCGGACGCGGCTGATCGACATGGAGGGGCAGGTGCTGGCCTCGCCCTTCAAATGGACCGGCGAAGTGCGCGATGCGCTGTTCCCGGGACTGCTGATCGATCGCTGGTGGTGTACCCACACGCCGCTGTACCGGCGTGAAGTCGCCGATGCGATTGGTTCCTGGTGCGATCTGCGCTATTCGCAGGATTGGGAATACGACATGCGCGCCGGGGCGCTGGGCGTGAAGCTGGCCTATTGCGACGTGGACGTGAGCGAGCACCGCCACCATCAGAGCATGCGCCAGACCGGCGGCGGGAAATGGCTGGTGCCAGCCGACCGAGTGCGGTTCTTCGAAGCCCTGCATGCGAATGCCTGCAAGGCGGGCGTGGCAGAGGCGACGCCGGAAATGCGCCACTTCGCGCGCTGGGTGTTTTCCCACGCGCGGGTGTGCGGGGGTTTGGGGGATGCGCATTCGGCAAGTGCGCTGTATCGGTTGGCATTGCGGGCCAGCGGCGGCGGTTTCGACATGCGTGCTTATCGCGTCTTGGCGGCGACCGTTGGCTGGGAACGCGCCGATCGCTGGAGCCAAGCCGTGCGCGCCGCGCTGGGCCGCAAGACCGGTGCGAACACGCAGCGGCAGTCGTGGATGCGGGGCTGAAACCTACAGGAAGAGATCGTCGCTCCCCTCGGCCTGCGGCCTCGGTGCGCTCTGTTTGTAGGAGCGCACCGCAGGGGCGCGACCGGCGGGGGTGAGGATGCGGGCATTGCGCGCGTTCATCGCGCCCCTCGGCCTGCGGCCTCGGTGCGCTCCTACAGGGGGCTGTTCGTAGGAGCGCACCGCAGGGGCGCGACCGAGGGGGTGTTCTGTTCGTAGGAGCGCACCCAGGGGCGCGACCGAGGGGGTGTTCTGTTCGTAGGAGCGCACCGCAGGGGCGCGACCGAGGGGTCGGCGCATTTGCCGAGAATGGAGAGGGCCGTGTCGATTGAAGTCATCGAAGATTCAGAAGGAAGCCAATGGCTGAACTGACCTACCGTCGTCACATCGACGGCTTGCGTGAGGTGGCGGTGCTGGCCGTCCACAACGCGGCGCCTGCGCTTGCGCGCCCGATAAGTCAATCAATTCAATGAACCTGTCGCCATGCTGAAATCGATCGGCAATCTCCTGCGGGCGTTCGGACTGTATGGATCCGTGCTGCCGTTTTATGAACGCTGGAAAATCCCCCGCGGTGCGACCGTACTGATCCATATTGGAAAATGCGGTGGCGGAACGTTGAAGCGCGGGCTGGCGAATGCCACGCAAAACGCCAACCCCTACGTTGTGCACGTGCGCAAGCCGGTCTATCGGCCGGATCTGAAGTACATCATCATTGCGCGCGGTCCGATTTCGCGGTTGGTGTCGGCGTTCCGCTGGCGCTACAAGCTGGTCGTCACCGGAAACGGCCGCGCCAACACCTTTCCCGGCGAATACGAGATCCTCGAAAAATACGGGACCCTCAACCGCATGGCCGAGGCGCTGTACGACGCGGACGGAAAGCCCGACTTGCAGGTACAAGACGAGATCCGCCAAATCCACCACATCCACGAAGACATCGCCTTTTATCTGTATCCACTGCTGGGCAAGTGCCGTCCGGAGCAGATCGTCGCGGTCTTGATGCAGGAGACGCTCGATGCCGATATCGAGCGTGTGTTCGGCTACCGCAATGACGAGCAGGTGCATATCAATTCGGGGACGAAGCAGGACGGCGAGCTGTCGCCGCTTGCAGTGAAGAATCTGAAGCGGTTTTTCATCGCGGACTTCGAGGCGTTGTTGAAGCTGTACTGCTGGGAAAAGATCGATCGTGAAGTTCTTCAGCGGGTTGTGTGAGCTGACGGGGCGGCGTGATCTGACGAAACGTTGTGCATCGCGCCCCTCGGCCTGCGGCCTCGGTGCGCTCCTACGATCGTGCTGGCACGTAGGAGCGCACCGAAGGGGCGCGACCCGGACCAACGGTTGCGTGCGGTGCCGGCGATGGGGAGTTTTCTGATTGACTGAAACAACCACATTGATCACAGCCACTCCCCGCGTTTCGGTGGTCATGAGTGTCTGCAACGATGCTGGACGCATCGAAACGGCGGTGCGCAGCGTTCTCGATCAGACGTTCCGCGATCTGGAGCTGATCGTCATTGACGACGGTTCGACCGATGCCACTGCGGCAAAACTGGATCGCTTGGCCGAAGCCGATGCGCGCCTGCGCGTGGTCCATCAGGCCAATACCGGGCTGACCCGTGCGCTGATTCGCGGCTGCGAACTGGCACGCGGGGAGTTCATCGCCCGCCAGGATTCGGATGACTGGTCGCATCCGCAGCGAATCGCTGAGCAGGTGGCGCTGCTGGATGCCGATCCCGGAATCGGGTTTGTTTCCTGCGCGGTTCGCTACGTCGGCCCCGGAGACGAGCACCTGTGCGTGGTATCGCGCAGCGCGAATTCGGTGCTGGCAACGCAGGGTTTGCGGGAACGCCGGGAAGGCCCGCCCGCGCACGGCAGCGTGCTGTTCCGCACCGCGCTGTATGTGCAAGTCGGCGGCTACCGCGCGCCGTTCCACTATGCGCAGGATTCCGATCTGTGGCTGCGCATGGCAGAAACCTCACACATTGGTTATCTCGGCGCAGTGCGCTATACCCATCGCAAGGATGCGCGCAGCACTTCGGGCGCGGCGCGGGCGGCGCAGAAGCGCTTCGGCGAACTGGGCCATCTGTGCCGGCAGGCGCGGCAGGCCGGTCAGGACGAAGCGTCTTGGCTGGCCGAAGCGGAGGCGCTGGCGCAGCGCGTGCGCGCCGGCGTCGCACAGTCCGCCGCCGAGCGACGGCAGGCGCTGGCGAACGCCAATTACCTGATCGGCGCGATGCTGGTCGGCAATCGCGACAACCGCGCGCGCCGCTACCTTGGCCAGACGATCCGGCTGTGCCCGTGGCGGGCCAAACCGTGGGTTCGGCTGGGGCAATCCTTGCTCACCGGGCGAACGCAATCGCCGATATCCGAGGAATGAGGTCGGAATGAAAATCCTCGTTGGCGCCGATGCTCCACCGGATCCGAATTCGGGCGCGGCCGGTACGGTGGTGGCCACCAATCTGGCGCTGCAGGCGCTCGGACATACGGTGGATACGTTCTGGCGCGACGACCTCGCGCACCGCATCCGCCACTGGAACCTGCATTACTGGCTGGAATTGCCGCGCGAATACCGCAGGGTCGTCGCCCAGCGCTGCGCGCAAGGCGAGTACGACGTGATCCAGCTCAGCCAGCCCTACGCGTGGCTGGCGGCGAAGGACAATCGCAGGCGCGGTCGCCGGGCGGTGTTCGTCAACCGCAGCCACGGGCTGGAGTGCATGGCCGATGCCGCGCTCGACCACTGGCATCGGCGCCTCGGCGTGCCGCAGGGGCGGTTCCCGCTGCTGTCGCGGCTGCTGCGTACCCGCATCCATGCCCAGATCGGCCGCGTGGTGCGCCATGCAGACGGCCTGATCGTGCCGGCGCAGGAGATCAAGGAGCATCTGATCGCTCATCACGGGGCGCAGCCGGAGCGCGTGGCGGTCATCCACCACGGCGTGCCACAGCCGTTTCTGGACAGGCTGCTGCAGCCCATGGATGCGCAGCGCCTGCAGCGCATGCTGTGCGTGGCGCAGTTCGCATTCTTCAAAGGGCCACATCTTTTGACCGAAGCCGTTACCCGCGTCCTGCAAGCCAACCCGGCAGCAAGCCTGACTTGGGTTTGCAGCGCGGGCCACCATGTCGAAGCGCGCAGGCTGTTTCCCGAGGATATGCAAAATCGGGTGCATCTTCTTGACTGGCGAACGCAAGAAGAATTGCTCGATCTGTACGACAGTCACGGCATCGGCGTGGCCCATTCGCTGTACGAAGGCGCGGCCAAGGCATGCACCGAGGCGATGGCGCGAGGACTGATCCTCGTCAGCAGCGCGACCGGTGCGGTCAAGGATCATGTGCGTCAGAATGAGAACGGCTATCTTGTGGACGTGGGCGACAGCGCGGGCATGGCGAATCGGATTCTGACCGCGATGGACGATTTGCCAAAGGCGACGGAAATTTCAGGGGCGGCGCGCGAAACCGCAAACGCATTGAGTTGGCAGGCCTGTGCGGAGCAGGCGATGGCCTTCTACTGCCGGTTGCAGGACATGAAAGAGGCTTGAATGGCACAAGGCGAATACAACCTTTGCGTGACGATCACCACGGGGCGATCCGGTTCGACCTTTCTCAGCAACGTGTTCCAGCACAATTATCCGGACCAGCGCGGCATCCTCCACGAGTCGCTGCACCCGGGCAAGGCCAAGCCGGCGCGCTACAACCGCATGGCCGACCAGCGGCCGCTGGAAGATCCGGAGGTCTGCGGCCACCTCGACAGCTGCGATGCCATGCTGCGGGAAGGGCCGGTGGTGGACTTCGGCTGGATCCTCGGCTGGCTCGCGCCGGCGCTGCGGCTGCGCTACCGCGAGCGGCTCAAGGTGCTGATCCTGACCGGACATCCGCTGTCGGTGGCGGCGTCATTCGCCAATCGCGGCCATTACACGCTGAACAAGAACCCCGACTGGGCGATTTCACCGTTCCATGATCGGGTCATCTATGGCGCGCGCTACGCCGCGCGCTGGGCCGGCATGAGTGCGTTCGAGAAGGGGTTGTACCGGTGGCTGGAAACCACGCGGTTCGGGCTCGATTTTCCGAAGCTGTTTCCGGATGTCGAAACGCTGGCGGTACTCAGTCGGGACGTGTTTTCCGACCCGCGCACCGCCGAAAAAATTGCTGCGATGATCGGGTTTGCGGAGAAGCCGTTGGACTACGGCGTCGATCGCAATGAATCGTCGTCGATGCATGTCGAGCGGCGTCCGGTCGGCAGCGAGTGGCGACGCATCTACGACATGCCGGAGGTGATGGAGATGGCGCAGGAATTGGGTTTCGACATGTCGGAAGCAACCCTTGCGTCGATGGTGAAGCGCTACCGGCCGCAGGGCGTGCTCCCCAATCTGCGGCATCTGGTCGGCTATTGGCCCGCGCGCGAACGACTGGGGCGGATCAGCCGGCGCTGGCGCAAGGGCGCAGGGGAATGAGTGGGGCGTACCGGCGAAAGGATCGCTTGCGAACACCGGCGGTCGTGCAGACACGGTTGCGCGGGTCGAGTGCCGCCCGGGCACGCCATTGCATGGTATCCGCCACCCTCGCAGCCGGACGCATGTTGGAGCCTGTATCGACTGGAAGCCTGCCTTTCAGGCCAGCCATTGAACGCAACTGAAAACAACGGTACTCCCGTCCTGGCGGTGGTGATCCCATCTTACCGACGCGGCCAAATCGCGCTGGATACCCTGCACGCGTTGCTGGCACTGCCGCAGCCTGCGGATGAAATCCTGCTGGTGGATCAGACTCAGGATCATCCGGCGGAGGTGGTGGCGCAGTTGCAGGCGCTGCACGACGCCGGCCGCATCCGCTGGCTGCGCCTGCCGGAGCCGAGTATTCCGTGTGCGATGAATGTCGGCTTGCAGGAAGCAAGGTCGGAAATCGTGTTGTTCCTCGACGATGACATCGTACCGGATGCGGCGCTGGTGGTCGCGCATCGGCAGGCGCAGTCGGAAGGTGATGCGCTGGTGGCGGGCCGGGTGTTCCAGCCGGGGCAGGTTTCTGAAACCCTGCGCGAGGATGAGTCGTTCCGATTCACCAGCGATGCGCCCGCGAAGATTAATGAATTCATGGGCGGCAATTTTTCGCTGCGGCGCGAGACGGCGCTGGCGTTGGGCGGCTTCGACGAAAACTTCGTCGGCGCGGCCTATCGGTTCGAAGCCGAATTCGCCAGCCGCTATGTGCGTGCGCACGGCAACATCCGATTCGAGCCGCGCGCGATCATCCAGCACCTGGCGATCCCGACCGGCGGCACCCGCGCCCACGGCCACCACCTGCGCACCGCGCAGCCGACGCATAGCGTCGGTGCCTACTATTTCCTGCTGCGCGCACGTCCGCACGGCTGGTGGCGGCAGCTGCTTTGGCGTCCGCTGCGCGCGGTGCGCACGCGCTTCCACCTGCGCCATCCGTGGCGGATACCGCCGACCTTGCTGGCGGAGCTGCGCGGGCTGCTGTGGGCGCGGCGATTGTTGCGCGCGGGGCCGAGGTTGTTGCCCCCCCCGTAGGAGCGCACCGCAGGGGCGCGACCGATACGGATCGTAGGAGCGCACCGCAGGGGCGCGACCGGCAGGGCGTGAAGGCAGGCATTGGGCACGCTCATCGCGCCCCTTGGCCTGCGGTCTCGGTGCGCTCCTACAGGTGGGCTGCGTTCCCCCCGTAGGAGCGCACCACCGGGGCGCGACCGGCAGGGTGTGATGGCAGGCATTGGGCGCGCGCATCGCGCCCCTCGGCCTGCGGCCTCGGTGCGCTCCTACAGGTGGATGGCGTTCCATCCGTAGGAGCGCACCGCAGGGGCGCGACCGGCAGGGCGTGAAGGCAGGCATTGGGCGCGTGCATCGCGCCCCTCGGCCTGCGGTCTCGGTGCGCTCCTACAGGCGATGCATCGGGTGTCCTGATGGCGGATGAAGGGCTTGCGGCAATCCTCACTCACATCCGAACACCGTGCGCAGCCCAAGGTGTGCGACAAACGGGTCGAAGTCGCGGTCGCTGTGCAGCAGGGTCAGATCGTCCTCGATGCACCGGGTCGCGATGATGCAGTCGATGGTTTTCCTGACAGTCACCTCGTGCGAACGCAGCGTCCGGAAATTGCGCGCGGCCTGTATCGCAATCGCATGACCGCCGAGTTCGACCACATCCAGGCTGCCGAGAAGACGGGACACGTCATTGAACGCCTTTTCCGTCACCGTCCCCTGCAGCACCTCGGTCAGGATCAGGTCGCCCACCGCCAACGGCTCGATGCCCAGCAACGCATGCAGTCGATCCGTCTGCCGGGTTTCGATTCCACGCAGGTAGTCGATCCAGACGCTCGAATCGACCAGGATCATTGGTCGAGTCGCATCCGCTCCAGGTCGCCTTGCCAGTCGATCTTCCCGCGCAGCGACTGGATTTGCTGTTGACGCTTCAATTTCAGCAACGTGCGCAACCCGAGTTCCACGACCTCGCGCTTGGTCTTCGCGCCGGTCGCTTTCAGCGAATCGCGCATGAGCTTGTCGTCGATCACGATATTGGTTCGCATGTGTATGACTTAGTCAATGAATACACATCATAGGACAAGAACGAAGCGCTGTCCAAGCGCATCGCGCCCCGCGGCCTGCGGCCTCGGTGCGCTCCTACAGGTAGATCGTGTTCCAATACGGATACAGACCGATGCTTTTGACCAGACCCGCACGTATTGGGTTTGCAACGATATATCGGGCAACCGATTTCAGGTTTTCGTCGCTGCGAATGGCCCGATCATGAAATCCGCGAGCCCAGACCGGGCCGCTGGAACCGTTCGCGATGTTTGCAGCGTGCGCGGAACAGGATTTCAACGATTCGACCGATTTTTCCAGCGATTTGTGTTCGCCAAGTTGCAGCAACCAATGCGCGTGATCAGGCATCAGAACCCAAGCAAGCATCGTGGCATCTGCCAGCAGAGCGCTGTCTTCGAACCGACGACACGCCGCAAAGGCGGCTCGGCAGTCAAGGAACACGGGTTTTCGGTCGGCCGTCGCCGTGGTCAGGTGATAGACCTGATTGGGGATGCTGAAACGCCCTTTGCGCAGTGCTCGATGGCCGGAAAGCGACATGCTGTCCAATGTGGCATTGGTCGAATTTCGCGCCAATCGGAAAACACCTTGACGTTAGATAGGAGCGCACCGCAGGGGCGCGACCGGCAGGGCGTGATGGCAGGCATTGGGCGCGCGCATCGCGCCCCGCGGCCTGCGGCCTCGGTGCGCTCCTACAGGTAGGCTGCGTTCCATCCGTAGGAGCGCACCACAGGGGCGCGACCGAGGGCGTGAGGGCTGGGTTGCGTTCCATCCGTAGGAGCGCACCACAGGGGCGCGACCGAGGGCGTGAGGGCTGGGCTGCGTTCCATCCGTAGGAGCGCACCGCAGGGGCGCGACCGGCAGGGCGTGAAGGCAGGCATTGCGCGCGTTCATCGCGCCCCTCGGCCTGCGGCCTCGGTGCGCTCCTACAGATAGATGGCGTTCCGATATGAATAAGGTGTCTCAATGGCTGAACTGACCTACCGTCGCCACATTGACGGCCTGCGCGCGGTGGCGGTGCTGGCGGTGGTGGCGTTCCACGCCGGGCTGCCGTGGCTGCCGGGCGGCTACGTCGGGGTGGACGTGTTCTTCGTGGTGTCCGGGTTTTTGATCACCGGGCTGCTGCTGCGCGAGTTCGAAACGCGCGGGGACATTTCGCTGGTCGGGTTCTACGAGCGCCGGGTGCGGCGGTTGGCGCCGGCGCTGCTGCTGGTGCTGGCGGTCACGTTGGCGCTGGGCGCGGTGTATCTGGTGCCGATCGGGGGCGAGCAGCAGGGCTTGGCGAAGTCGGCCATCGCCACCTTGTTGTTGGGCTCGAACGTCTGGTTCGCGCACGCCACCGGCGGCTATTTCGATGCGCCGGCGGCGGCGCAGCCGCTGCTGCACACCTGGTCGCTGTCGGTCGAGGAACAGTTCTATCTGGTCTGGCCGACGCTGTTGCTGTTGGCCTCGCGTTGGGCGGTGCGCAGGCGCTTCGATCCGGCGCGGGCGGCGGCGTGGGTGCTGGCGCTGGTCGGGCTGGCATCGCTGGCGCTGTCGATCGTCACCACCCAGACCCATCCGGAGTTCGCCTTCTTTGGTTCGCCGACGCGGGCGTGGGAGTTTGCGATTGGCGGGCTGGCGTTCTTTATCGTGCGCAGGCGCAGCGCGCCGCTGCCGCTGGCGCAGCCGCTGGCATGGGTCGGGCTGGCGATGGTGCTGTGGGCCTGCGCGACCTTTGTGGAAGGGCAAACGCCGTTCCCGGGCTGGCGCGCAGGCATTCCGGCGCTGGGCGCGGCGCTGGTCATCGTCGGCGGCGAACATGCCGAGCGCGGGTGGTGTTCGCGGCTGTTGTCGCTGCGGCCGATGGTGTTCATCGGCCTGCTGTCGTATTCGCTGTACCTGTGGCATTGGCCGCTGCTGGTGATCGCACGGCTGGACACGTTGGGCGAAATTGGCCCGTGGGGGATTGCCGCGATCTGCGCGCTGGCCTTCGTGCTGTCGTGGCTGACCTATCACTTCGTCGAGAACCCGCTTCGGCGCAAGCAATACGCCTTGATGGCCACGCGGCGCGGCACCTTCGCGGTGGGCGTGGCAGGCAGCGTCGGCGTCCTGCTGTTGGCGGTTGGCTTGGGCGCGTGGGCACGGGTGGGTTGGCGTGGAGATGGCGCGCAGACAGCCCTGCAGGCAGCCTTGGCCGACATGCGCAAGTCGCGGACAAGCTGTGGCCAGGACCGTCCCTACAACGGAACCTTGCGTGCGGACCAGGGCTGCGACCTTGCAACTGCCATCGGCAAGCCGACCATCTTGCTCTGGGGGGATTCACACGCGGACGCCCTGGCGGTGATGGTGGATGCCGCGGCGCGACAGCAGGGTGTCCACATGCGCGTGCGCTATACACCGGAGTGTCCGCCGCTTCCGGGCTTTTCGACCGTCTTGGCAGGCGTACAGTTTCCGCGTGGCAGCGGCAAGGATGGCGGATGTCGTGCCTACAATGCAGATGTGCTGGCGGAGGCACTGAGGCTGAGCCGCGACGGGCTCACCACGGTCGTGATGGAAGCGCATTGGCCGGCCTATGTCAGCACGCCGGAGGCCCTGCAGGCCGCCAGCGACTCGCTTATGCGCACTACCAGCCAGCTGCGCCATGCCGGATTGCGCGTGATCTTGATTGCGCCTGGTGTTGACCAGCCGCATGAAGTCCCCGCGTGTCTGGCCCGCAAACAAGCAGTGCTGTGCGGAACAGCGCGAGTGACTGCTGAGTTGAACCGTCAAGCGGCGTTCGCGATGTTCGCGCGTGCAGCCAAGACCAGTGGTGTCCAGTTGCTTGACCCAATTCCTGTTCTGTGTCGCCAAGAGGAATGCCCCGCCGTCTCGGATGGTGCCGTGCTCTATTCGGATCGGCACCACCTGACCGTGGCGGGGGCCACGCGCCTGCTTCCGCTGTTCTCATCGATGCTGGAGTCGAATGTGGCGGTTGCAAGTGATGCCGGTGGGGCAAACCCGTGAAGCATCTGCTGATCGATGCCCTCTCGGTCAACAACCTGTCGGGCCGGCATGTGCTGATGGGCCACCTGCGTGAGCTGCATGCGGCGCGTTCGGGCAGCTGGCGCTTCAGTTGCCTGACCCATCGTGGCAATGCGGAATTGGCGCAGGAATTGCCTGACGGCGTTGCCCACCTGCAGGCGGGCATCGGCGCAGCATGGTGGCAGCGCGGCGCCTGGGGCCGGCTGCATTTCAACCGTTTGGCGCGTTCGCAGGGCGTGGATCTGGTGCTTTCCCCGGCGGGGATGCTCAGCTCCGGCTGCAGCCTGCCGCAGATCGTGTTGGCGCAAAATCCCTTGCCGCTGATGCCGTCCGCGCGGGGATTGCGGCTTGGCTTGCAGCGCCGCGAGTTCGCGCGCGCGCAGCGGCGAGCCTGGCGGATGGCGTTCAACTCCGAATACATGCAAAACCTCTATGCGCAGCAGCTTGGGCCGTCGCCGCGCCCTTCGATCGTTGCCCTGCAGGGTGTGGACGAAGCGCTGTTCGCGCAGGGCTTCGGCGATGTGTCTGCGCGTGCGCCAGAGATTCTCGTCGTGTCGGCCATGGCCGAGCACAAGGCGATCGAGGTGCTGGTCGATGCGTTCGCGCTGCTTGCCGAGGATCGACCCGGATTGCGCCTGACCTTGATCGGTGGCTGGCCGGACAGCGCGTATCGGCAGCGGGTCGAGGCGCGAATCGAGGCACTTGGTTTAAGCGAGCGGATCGACGTCCTTGGCCACGTCGATGACGAAACGCTGCGCGCCAGCTACCGGCGCGCGCGCGCGTTCTGCCTGCTCAGCCGATGCGAATCGTTCGGGATTCCGGCGGTCGAAGCGCAGGTGGCCGGAACCCCGACTGTGGTGTCCGAAGGCACCGCCGCGCCGGAAATCGCCGGCCCCGGCGGCCTGATCGTGCCGCAGGACGATCCGTCTGCGGCCGCGAGCGCGCTGGCGACATTGCTGGACGATGATGCGGCGTGGCTGAAACGGTCAGAGGCGGCGCGACGCAACGCCGAGCGCTTTCATTGGCGGGACTGCACGGCGCCGCTGGTCGCGCTGCTCGACCGGTTTGCCGAGCAGGGGACGCGCGAATGATCGGCGCCTGGGCCCGCATGCGCGACTGGACGCTCCGGCATCTTGCGCGGCCGCGACCGGCACAGGATTTCGTGCCGCAGATCGACGGCTTGCGCTGCGTCGCGATCTGCGCGGTGATCTTCTACCACATGCAGGGCTATGTGGCCGATGCCATCGGCCAGTCGCATCCGGGCACCTTCCTGCATCGGTTGCTGGCCGTAGGCGCGTTCGGGGTGCCGCTGTTCTTTTCGCTCAGCGGCTACATCATCGCAGTGCCGTTCCTCGGGCCGAAACCGCCGACCTTGCGGCGCTATTTCCTGCGCCGTTTGACCCGGCTGGAGCCGCCGTATTTCATCAATTTGCTGCTGATATTCATTTTGAAGGTTGTGGTGCTGGGGGTGGCTGCAGCCGAGTTGTTCCCGCACCTGCTGGCGAGCCTCGTGTATCTGCACGGCGCGATCTACGGCGCGCACAGTCTGGTGAATGGCGTGGCGTGGTCGCTGGAAGTCGAGTGGCAGTTCTACCTGCTGGCGCCGCTGCTGTTGTTGCTGGTCGTTCGATTTCCGGTCAGGTGGCGCCATCTCGGGCTGTGGGTGGCAATTGCCGCAGGCGGCGCGGCGTTCGCACTCGCTGATCGGATGCCGCACGGCATGGCGTTATCAGTGCTGCGCTATTTTGGCTATTTCCTTGCCGGCGTCTGGGTGGCGACTTGCGAGACGCGATGGCCGCGCGCCTCGGGAACCGGCTGGCACGATCTGCTCGGCATGGGCGCCGGACTGGCGGTGTTGTGGGTGTTGCTCGATGCGCATCGGCTTGACGTTCTACTACCGGCGCTGGTTGCGTTGTTCGTGTTCGCCTCGTTGCGCGGCCCGATACTGCGGCGCGTGCTGGGCTGGTGGCCGGTGCACAGCATCGGCGCGATGTGTTATTCGATCTACCTGTATCACTTCTTCGCGGTTTCGGCGGTCGGTCGTGGATTGCGCGCAACGGTGGGTTGGCCTGCCGATCCCGATCTGGCCATGGCGCTCATGGTGGTCGCCGGCTTGCCGCTGGTGCTGGCGGCCTGCGCGGTGCCGTACCTGCTGATCGAGCGGCCGTTCATGGTCTGGCGTCCCGGACGCAACCGCCTGACCGATGCCTTCTCGTTCGGAAAGGAAACCGCCTGATGCGCGTGGCGATGGTGACGACCCATCCGATTCAATATCAAGTGCCGTGGCTGCGGCTGCTTGGGCAACAGCCCGGCATCGATCTGCAGGTTTTTTTCGCGATGGTGCCGGATGCCGCCGAGCAGGGCCGCGAGTTCGGCGTCGCTTTCGAATGGGATGTTCCGCTGCTGGAAGGCTATTCGCACACGCTGCTGAAGAACGTGGCGAAGCATCCATCGCTGACGGCATTCCGCGGCTGCGACACGCCGGGCATTCGGGCCGAGCTGCGCCGTGGCGGCTTCGATGCGGTGATCGTCAACGGTTGGGGGACGAAAACCAGCCTGCAGGCGCTGATCGCCTGCCGCCTGCACGGGATTCCCTGCATCGTTCGCGGCGAGGCCAACGGGTTGCGACCGCGTGCGCGCTGGAAGCGCTTCCTGCACGCGCGCCTGCTGTCGCAGTACGCGGCGTGTCTGGCGATCGGCAGCAACAACAAACGCTATCTGCTGGATGCCGGGGTGCCGGAGCGGAACATTTTCAGTACCCCGTATTGCATCGACAACGCCCACTTCACCCAGGCGGCCGAACGCTGGCGGCGCGAATCGGGTGCCGATGCGCTGCGCGTGCGCTTCGGGTTGGATGTGGAGCGTGTCACTTTCCTGTTTTCCGGCAAGTTCGTGGAAAAAAAGCGTCCGGGCGACATTGTCGAGGCGGTTCGCCGGCTGCCGGAATCGGCGCGGGGGCGCATCCAGATCCTGATGGTGGGCGACGGCCCGCTGCGCGAGGACTTGCAGGCGGCGGCGCAGGGACTGCCGGTGCATTTTTCCGGGTTTCTCAATCAATCGGAAATTTCCGCGGCGTACGCGGCCTCGGACTGCCTGCTGCTGCCGTCCGATTCCGGCGAAACCTGGGGGCTGGTGGTGAACGAGGCGATGGCCTGCGGGTTGCCGGCCTTGGTCAGCGACCAGGTGGGCAGCGCGGTCGATCTCATCGCGCCGGGCGCGACCGGCGACGTGTTTGACTGCGGGGATGTGGATGCGCTGGCGCGGCTGCTGGCGCGGCACGGGGAGGATCGCGACGGATTGGCGCGAATGGGGCATGCCGCACAGGAAAGGACGGCGGACGGCTACAATTTCAGCCGCGTCGTCGAAGGCGCGCTGGCGGCATTGAACTTCGTGACCGGGAACTCGCGCTGATGTGGCTGAATATCCTGCTGGGTCTGTCCTGCCTGTTCGCTTGCCTCGCCTTCGCCCGTTGGCGTTGGGGCTTCGTCCTGATGATCCTGCTGGCGGCGGTGCAGGATCCGCTGCGCAAGCTGGTGCCGGGCACGCCGGGCTGGCTGGTGCTGGCGACGGCGCCGATTTTCGTGGCGATGATCGTTTCCGGCATGGTGCACCAGAGCGGCTGGTGGCGCGGCTTTGCCCGGCCTTATCCAAAAATCGCCAAGGCGCTGGTGTTGCTGATCCCGCTGTGTGCGCCGGCGGCGATCCTGTCGGCGACTTACGGACCCGGCTCTTGGATGTTCACGCTGTTCGGCGTGTTTTCCTATGGCCTGATTTTCCTTGCGGTCATCGTCGGCTTCCACTACGCCCGCGACGCGCGAATGTTGCGCAACCTGCTGGCGGTGTACTGCCTCGTCAACGGCGTGATGCTGGTGGGCGGCATCTTCGAGTTCAAGCACTGGTTTTCGAGCTGGACGATCATCGGCAGCGATGTCTTTGGCTACAACTGGGTGCGCTGGGGCAGCGGCTACACCGTGGACATGATCGCCGGCTTTTACCGCTCGGCCGACGTGATGGGCTGGCACGCGGCGGCGGTGAGCATCCTGTCGCTGGTGCTGGCGATCTCAGGCAAGGGCACGCGCCGCTACGGATGGGTCGCGCTCAGCGCGTTTGCGGTGGTGGTGCTGCTGCTGTGCGGACGCCGCAAGATGGTGTACATGCTGCCGGTGTTCGCGCTGGCGCTGGTGTGGATCTACTGGCAGGCCGGACGCGCGGCGCGCGCGGTGGCGGTGTTGGGCTTGCTGCTGATTCCGCTGGCGGCCGTGTATGTGACGGGCGACCTGATTTCCGAAGATTCGGCGAACATGCGCTATTACAGCGGGCAGGGCCTGAAGTTCGATGCGGCGGAAAGCATCCAGGGACAGGGATTTGAATCGGTCTTGACGACTTTCCGGCAGTCCGGATTCTTCGGTGAAGGGTTGGGCTTTGCCACGCCCGGTGGCCACAATCTGAACGCGGCGCGTCCGCACACGTGGCAGGAAAGCGCCCCGAGCCGGATCATGGTCGAATTGGGCGTGCCGGGAGCCTTGGGCTTCCTGCTAGTGATGCTCAACCTCGGACTGGCGATGTGGCGCACGACCGTGGCCCAGGTGCGCGCCCGCGCCGCAACCGCGCCGCTGGCGGCAGGACTGTTCGCGTTTTTCCTCGCCAACGTCGGCAGTTTGACCGTCTCCGGCCAGATTCTTGCCGATCCCTTCATCGCTTCTTTCCTTGGATTGCTTGTTGGAGTGGTGCTGTCGCTGCCGCGGCTGGAAGCGCTGGCGCGCGCGCGCGCCGAGGCGCGGGCGGCGGCAAGGATGGCCTACGCTTGAACGAACGGCTGCGGGTGGCTTTGGTCAGCACGGCGGCGGTCGGGAGTCCCGGCAGCATGCGCGCCTATGCGAAGGTGCTGGTCGAAGCATTGGCGCGGCATGCGCCGGAGATCGACGCGCGGCTGGTCGAGCTGGATCCGCATCCGGCCGGCGGCGGCTGGCGGCAGCGCGTGGCGACGCTGACGCTGCCGTGGCGCGCACGCGGCTTGCGCAGTTCAAAGCCCGATGTCTGGCACATTCTGGATGGCAGCCGCGCCTATGTGGCCACAGGATTGCGCGGATCGGCGCCGATTGTCATTACCGCCCACGACATCATTCCGGTGTTGCAGCAGCGTGGGCAGTTTCCCGGCGCACCAAAGATGGGCGCCGCCGCGCGCTGGCTGTGGCGACGCAATGGCAAGGCGATGCGGAAGGCGCAAGCCGTGGTTTGCGTCAGCGCGTCCACGCAGCGCGATGTGGCCGCTGCCTTCGGTGCGTCCGTCGCCTCCCGGGTCGTGCCGCTGCCGGTGCGGCCCGCGCTTTTGGCCGCCGCTTCGCAAGATGTTGCCGTGGCGCGTGAGCCGGGGGTTGTCCTGCACGTCGGCAACAACAGTTTCTACAAGAATCGCGCACAGGTGCTGCGCATCTTCGCCGCACTGGACAAAACACGGGCGCGGCGGCTGGTGATGGTCGGGCCGCCGCCCACCCGGGAGTTGCGCGAATTGGCGCAGGAGCTTGGCATCGTCGAATCGGTGGACTGGGTCGAGGACGCCAGCGATGCGCAGATCGCGGCGTGCTACGGTCGTGCTTCCGTGTTTGTATTTCCTTCGCTGTATGAAGGGTTCGGCTGGCCGGTGCTGGAGGCGATGACGTTCGGATTGCCGGTGGTGTGCAGCAATGCCGGTTCGCTGCCGGAAGTTGTTGGTGACGCTGCGCCCTGTCTTGCTCCCGACGATCGCGATGGCTTCGTTCGTGCGATCGAATCCCTGCTGCGTGATCCGCTGTTGCACGCGGACCGCACTCAGGCGGGCAGGGCGCGTGCCGAGGCCTTCGGCATGGCGCGGTTTGCCCGTGGCATGGCTGACACCTATCGTGCGGTGAGCCCATGACCCTCGACATCAACGCCGCCCGCGCCGCCCGCCCGTATTCGCGCCGCGAGTACCTTGGTCGCGCGCTGTGGGCGCTGGCGACGCCGCTGTTCCGGTTCAGCCCGCGACCGCTGTTCGGCTGGCGCAATCTGCTGCTGCGCTGCTTCGGTGCGCGTGTCGGAACTGGCGTGCACGTCGATCCGGGGGCGCGGATCGAAATCCCGTGGAATCTGACGCTGGGTGATGGCGCGGCGGTCGGCGCGCATGTCTGGGTCTATAGCTTGGGCCCGATCCGCATCGGCGCGCGCGCCACCGTGTCGCACCGCGCCCATCTGTGCGGCGGCAGCCACGACTACACCGATCCCGCGCTGCCGCTGCTGCGCGTGGGCTTGACCATCGACGACGATGCCTGGGTGTGCAGCGACGCCTTCATCGGCCCCGGGGTCACGGTGGGCGAGGGCGCCGTGGTCGGTGCCGCGGCCGTGGCGATGCGCGACGTGCATCCGTGGAACGTGGTGGCCGGCAATCCGGCGCGGTTCATGAAAATGCGCGATCTAAAGTTGCCGGACGGGGCATGATTTCCGTCGTCATCCTGACCTTGAACGAAGCCGACAACCTGCCGCGTTGCCTTGCCAGCGTGGCGTGGTCGGACGACGTGGTGGTGCTCGATTCGGGTAGCACCGACGCCACCTTGGACGTGGCCACGGCGCACGGCGCGCGGGTGCTGGTACGGCCGTTCGATACGTTCGCCGGACAGCGCAATTTCGCGATGGAGCATGCAGATTTCCGGCATCCGTGGGTGCTGCATCTGGATGCCGACGAGGTGGTGACGCCGGCATTGCGTGAGGAGTTGCTGGCGGTTGCCGGAACCGAAACGACGCATTTTCCGGTCTATCGGGTGCCGTCGAAAATCATTTTCATGGGCCGCTGGCTCAAGCACGCCGGCATGTATCCGTCCTATCAGGTGCGCTTCGGTCGCAGTGACGCGCTGCGCTTCGTCGACCACGGCCACGGCCAGCGCGAGGTGCAGCCGCTGGAACAGGTCGGCACCTTGCGCAACCCTCTCGACCACTACAATTTTTCCAAAGGCGTCAACGACTGGTTCGCGCGCCACCTGCGCTATGCCGAGCGCGAGGCAAGGCAACTGCTGGCCGAGCGCGATCAACCGCTGCGCATCGCACAGTTGGCAAGCCGCGATGCGACCGTGCGCCGGCGCGCGCTCAAGCGCCTCGCCGGACGCCTGCCGCTGCGCCCGTGGCTGCGGTTCTTCTACGCAGGTATCCTGCGCGGCGGTTTTCTCGATGGGATCGCCGGCCTACGCTATGCGCGGATGCTGGCGATCTACCAGCAGTTCATCGAACTCAATCTTCACGAGCTTCGCGCGCTGGAATGCAAGCGCGAATGGCCATCCAGTTCCGAGGAGAACAAGACCACATGACCGCAAAACGCGGACTCATCACCGGCATCACCGGCCAGGACGGGGCCTATCTGGCCGAACTGCTGCTGGCTAAGGGCTATGAGGTGCACGGCATCAAGCGCCGGGCCTCGTCGTTCAACACCGACCGCATCGACCATCTGTATCAGGATCCGCATGCGCCGGATCGGCGCTTGTTCCTGCATTACGGCGACCTGACCGATGCCACCAACCTGATCCGCATCCTGCAGCAGGTGCAGCCGGACGAGGTCTACAACCTCGGCGCGCAAAGTCACGTGCAGGTGTCGTTCGAGACCCCGGAATACACCGCCAATTCCGACGCGCTGGGCACGCTGCGGCTGCTGGAGGCGATCCGCATCCTCGGCCTGCAGGACAAGACGCGGTTCTATCAGGCCTCCACCTCCGAGCTGTACGGCAAGGTGCAGGAAATTCCGCAAAAAGAAACCACGCCGTTTTATCCGCGCTCGCCTTACGGTGTGGCCAAGCTGTACGCCTACTGGATCGTGGTGAATTACCGCGAGTCCTACGGCCTGTACGCCTGCAACGGCATTTTGTTCAACCACGAATCGCCGCTGCGCGGGGAAACCTTCGTCACCCGCAAAATCACCCGCGCGCTGGCGCGGATTTCGCTGGGATTGCAGGAGTGCCTGTACCTGGGCAACCTCGATGCGCGCCGCGACTGGGGCCATGCCCGCGACTTCGTGGAAGCGCAGTGGCTGATGTTGCAACAGGAGCAGCCGGAAGACTTCGTGATCGCCACCGGACAGCAGCATGCGGTGCGCGATTTTGTCGAACGCGCCGCAGCCGAGCTTGGGATCGCGATCGAATGGCGGGGCAACGGCAGCGACGAGCAGGGCTTCGTCGCCAGCGCGCCGGAAGGTTCGCCGCTGCAGCCCGGCCAGCGCATCGTCGCGGTCGATGGCCGCTATTTCCGCCCGGCCGAAGTGGAAACCCTGCTGGGCGATCCGACCAAGGCCAAGACCCAGTTGGGCTGGCAGCCCAAGACATCGTTCGCCGAACTGGTGCAGGAGATGATGGCGGAGGATTTGAGTCTGGCGCAACGCGACGCGCTGGTGACCGAAGCGGGGTATCGCGCGCCGAACCACCACGAGTAGGAATGCTCTGATCGATTCAGAGCATGCTGTCGGTCATGGATGGCCGATCACGAGTCAATCACGCAAGTGATTGCTTCGTTTAAGCCGAGTCCGGAGCTGTGCCGGGCTCGGCGTGGGCTGACAACTCTTGGATGGAGTGATCTCGCCATTTGACAAACAGTATCCTTTTGGATACAGTTCCGCATGACCGCTTTTCTCCGCACCCCGGAGTTCGATGCGTGGCTTAAAGCCTTGCGTGATCCAATCGCAAAGGCTCGCGTCATTGCTCGTATCCGCTCGGCTGAAGCCGGAAATCTTGGGGACTGTTCTCCCGTCGGCGACGGCGTTTCCGAGATGCGGATTCACGCTGGCCCCGGCTACCGCCTGTACTACTGCCGCAGGGGCGAAGTCACCTATTTGCTCTTGTGCGCGGGTGACAAATCCTCACAGCAAAAAGATATCCGTAGCGCTAAAGCTCTCCTCAAGAGTCTGGAGGCACCATGAAGAACATTACCGCTTTTGACGCTGCTGATTACCTCGACAATGATCTTGTCATTGCGGAGTATCTCAATGCAGCTCTTGAGGACGAGAACCCCAATATCTTCCTCCAAGCGATTGCCGACGTTGCAAAAGCCCGCGGCATGAGCAAGCTGGCCAAAGACACCGGGCTTGGACGCGAGAGCTTGTACAAGGCGCTGGCACCCGGAGCAAAGCCCCGATATGACACAGTCATCAAACTTGTTCGTGCGCTCGGCGTTGAGCTCCATACAACGCCAGTTCACGCGAGCCAGACCTGACAATCCGTTCAAATCGGAACCACTTCGCGATTCGACTGGATTGGTCGCGCCCCTGCGGTGCGCTCCTACAGGCGGTTGGGCTGCGGCGCGGCTGCGCGGTGTTTCAAACGGTCGATCTTCGGTTGCACGCTGTGCGAGGCCTTGGCGTTTGTAGGAGCGCACCGCAGGGGCGCGACGGCCGTGCTTGATGCTTGCCGGCATCTTTGGTGAATCTAAACATAGCAGGACATACCACAATGACTATCTACGTCGCCGGCCATCGCGGTCTGGTCGGTTCCGCCATCGTGCGGCGTCTGCAGGCGCAAGGTGAAACCGATTTATTGCTGCCGGATCGCGAGACGCTCGACCTGGCCTCGCAGGCGCAGGTCGAGGATTTTTTAGCGGCTGAAAAACCCGATCAGGTGTATCTGGCGGCCGCCAAGGTGGGCGGGATTCACGCCAACGACACCCGCCCGGCCGAGTTCATTCGCGACAACCTCGTCATCGAAACCAATGTCATCCATGCGGCGTGGACGCAGGGGGTGAAGAAGCTGTGCTTCCTCGGCTCGTCGTGCATCTATCCGAAGTTCGCGCCGCAGCCGATGCGCGAGGACGCGCTGCTGACCGGTGCGTTGGAGCCGACCAACGAGTGGTATGCCATCGCCAAGATCGCCGGGATCAAACTCTGCCAGGCCTACCGCAAGCAGTACGGGTTCGATGCGATCTCGCTGATGCCGACCAATCTGTACGGCCCCGGCGACAATTTCGACCTGACCTCCTCGCACGTCCTGCCGGCGCTGATCCGCAAGTTCCACGAGGCCAAGCTGCGCGGCGATGCAGCGGTGACGATCTGGGGCACCGGCACCCCGCGCCGCGAGTTTTTGCACGTCGACGATCTGGCCGAAGCGGCCGTGTTCCTGATGGGCAACTACAGCGATGGCGGCATCGTCAACGTCGGCGTGGGCGAGGATTTGTCGATTCTTGAATTGGCGCAACGGGTTGCCCGCACCGTCGGGTTCGAGGGGGAAATCGCGACCGACCCAAGCAAGCCCGACGGCACCCCGCGCAAATTGCTGGACGTGTCGCGCATCCACGCGCTGGGTTGGCGCGCGCGGATCGGGCTGGAAGCGGGGCTGCGCAGCACCTACGCCTGGTATCTGGAACACGCCGACGCGAGGCGCGGGGGCTGAATCGCAGCGACGTGCGGATTTTTTTCTTCAACCGATTCGTTGCGCCGGACTTGTCCGCGACCAGCCAACTCCTGACCGATCTGGCCGGGCATCTTGCGGCGCGGGGAATGGCCGTCACCCTGGTTGGATCGCGGCAACGCTATGACGATGCCAAGGCATTGCTACCCGAATCCGAACGGATCGACGGCTTCGACGTGCTGCGCGTGGGCGGCAGCCGTTTCGGGCGCGATGCGTTGGTCGGTCGTGCGCTGGACTATCTGGATTACCTGCGCGGGGCCAAGCGCGTGCTGAAACAGCGCGTGCAGCCCGGCGATCTGGTGGTGGCGATGACCGACCCGCCGCTGCTGGGCGCGGCGCTGGGAGCGCTGGTTGAACAGCGCGGCGCGCGCTGCGTGCACTGGCTGCAGGACCTGTTTCCGGAAGTGGCCGAGGGCGTGTTTGGTCGCGGGTTGCGGCTGCCCGCCGCGCCGCTGCGCTGGCGGCGCGATCGCAGCTTGCGCCGCGCTGCACGGGTGGTGACGATTTCGGAAGGGATGGCGGCGCGAATCGCCGCCGTCGGCGTGCCACGCGAACGGATCGCGGTCATCGAGAACTGGACCGACGATACGGCCATCCAGCCGATGGCGGCGCAGGCCAATCCGCTGCGCCGCGATTGGGGACTGGAAGGAACGTTCGTCGTCGGCTATTCGGGAAATCTCGGCCGCGCCCACGATTGGCAAACGATGCTTGAAGCGGCAACCCGGCTGCGCGAACGCGACGATCTTCGCTTCGTGCTGATCGGCGGCGGGCGCGGGATGCGCGATTTCTCCGAGGCGGCGCAGGCACGCGGGCTCGACAAGGTGCTGTTCAAGCCCTACCAGCCGCGTGAAGCTCTGGCGCACAGCCTGACCCTGCCGGATCTGCACTGGCTGACCCTGCAGCCGGCGCTGGAGGGCTGCATCTTTCCCAGCAAGTGGTACGGGATTCTGGCCGCCGGCCGGCCGTCGCTGTTCATCGGCGATCCGGACGGCGAGATCGCGCGCCGTCTGCGCGATGCGAACAGCGGATTCTCGGTCGCGCCCGGCGACGTGGATGCGGCCTGTGCCGGCATCGAACGGCTGGCGGGCAATCGCACCGAAGCGGAGGCGATGGGCGTGCGGGCGCGCGTCCTTCTGGACGCAGATGGCCGGCGCGAAGCCGCATTGTTGCGCTGGCAAAATCTGTTTGAAACAGTTTCAGAATGATATGTAGGCTACTGATTCAAAATCAATAATTATTGTTTGATTCACGCGTTGAAATTAGCTAGACTAACAGAGCTAAGTTAAAAGAGGTCACCCGAATGAGCGTCGTCAACGTCCATGAAGCCAAAACCCACCTGTCGCGCCTGATCGAGCGCGCGCTGGCCGGTGAGCCGCAGATCATCGGCAAAGCCGGCAAGCCTTTGGTCAAACTGGTACGTCTGGAGGCGCCCGATGCCGCGCGCGTGCGTCGCCTCGGTTTCATGCAAGGTGAGCTCCGCGTGCCTGCGGATTTCGACCGCATGGGCAGCGCGGAGATCGAGGCGCTGTTCGGCGACGCCGCGTGAAATTCCTGCTGGATACGCATGTGCTGCTCTGGGCTGCGGGCGAACCGGAGCGACTGTCGACCACGGCGCGCGCATTGCTGGAAGCGCCCGAGCACGCGCTGCTGTTCAGCGTGGCCAGCCTGTGGGAAGTGGCGATCAAATCGGCGCTGGGTCGCAGCGATTTCCGCGTGGATGTCGGCGTGCTCCGGCGCGGTTTGGTCGAAAACGGCTATCTGGAATTGGCCGTGGCCGGCGAACATGCTGTGGCGGTCGCCACGCTGCCGCCCTTGCACAAGGATCCCTTCGATCGCCTGCTGGTGGCCCAAGCGCAGGTGGAAGGGATCACCCTGTTGACCTGCGACCCGCTCGTGGCCGCTTATCCCGGACCCATTCGCCATGTCTGACCACCCATGACCATCCTCGTCACCGGCAGCGCCGGCTTCATCGGTTCGCACGTCGCCCAGCGCTTGCTGGAACGCGGCGAGTCGGTGGTCGGACTCGATAACCTCAACGACTATTACGACGTCACGCTGAAGCAAGCGCGGCTGGCGCGGCTGGTGGCGAACCCGCGTTTCGTGCAGGCGCGCGTCGATCTGGCCGACCGCGCCGCCGTCGAGGATGTGTTCGCCCGCCACCGTCCGCAGCGCGTGGTGAACCTCGCCGCGCAGGCGGGCGTGCGCTACGCCGCGGAGAATCCGCATGTGTACGTGGCCAGCAACGTCACCGGCTTCTTGCATGTGCTGGAAGGCTGTCGTCAGCACGGCGTCGAGCATTTGGTTTACGCCTCGACCAGTTCGGTGTACGGCGCCAACACGGCGATGCCGTTTTCCGAACACGCCGCCACCCAGCATCCGCTGACGCTGTACGCGGCGACCAAGAAAGCCAACGAAATGATGGCGCACAGCTATGCCCATCTGTACGGCATTCCGTGCACGGGGCTGCGCTTCTTCACCGTGTACGGCCCCTGGGGCCGCCCGGACATGGCGCTGTTCCTGTTCACCAAGGCGATCCTGGCCGGCGAACCGATCCGGGTGTTCAACCACGGCCACCACCGCCGCAGTTTCACCTATATCGACGATGTGGCCGACGGCGTGGTGCGCGCGCTGGATCATGTGCCGAGGCGCGACCCGAACTGGAATGGCGCGGCGCCGGATCCGGCCAGCAGCGGGGTGGCGCCGTACCGGATTTTCAATATCGGCAACGCCGAGCCGGTGGAATTGCTGCGCTACATCGAGATTCTCGAACAGTGCCTCGGCCGCAAGGCGCAGATGGAACTGCTGCCGCTGCAGCCCGGCGACGTGCCCGACACCGAGGCCGACGCCGCCGATCTGGAATCGCTGATCGGCTGCACGCCGGCCGTGCCGGTGGAAGAGGGGATTGCGCGCTTCGTGGCCTGGTATCGGGAGTATTACGGGGTTTGATGTGGCGAATGAGGGGCTTTCATTGCGGCTAGAGAGCGTCATTGGCTGAAGTCGGACATGCCGACTCCCTGCGCGACTGGCTATCTGCCGCGCTGCGCAGCGGGCGGCCACCGCCGTTGGACGATGCCTTGGCGGCCGAGGCACTGCTGGCGGCCGCCGATCGGGAAGGCGTCGTTGCCCTGCTTGAAGCCAGGCTGCGCACCGAAGGCGGCTGGAACGCTCTGCCGTCGGCGCATCGCGATGCGCTGCAAGCGCACGCGCGCGGATTGGCCGCGCAGTGGCTGCAGCGCGGCGAAGAGCTGCGGCAGCTGGAACGCACGCTGGCTGAAGCCGGACTGCGCGTGCTGTTGCTCAAGGGCAGCGCGCTGGCGCTGTGGCTGTATCCGCAGCCGTACCTGCGCATGGGCGGCGATATCGACCTGCTGCTGGAATCCTCCGCTGCCGTCCAGCAGGCCGCCGCCGCCCTGGCCGCGCTCGACTATGCGCCGGTGTTCGAACCCGGCGACACCCACTTCGAAACCACCCTGCGCCGCAGTGTGGATGGCCGCGTGCGCTCCGAACTGGACCTGCATGCGCGCTTGCTCAACGCCGCCGCATATGCGGATGTACTGGTTTTCGATGAACTCTGGGATGCCGCCCAACCGCTGCTGGATCTGGGCGATCAGATGCGCGCGCTGTCGCCCCGGCACGCGCTGGCGCATGCCTGCCTGAACCGCGCGCTGGACATGCAAAACGGCATTCCGGATCGGCTCAAGCTGCTCTACGACCTGCGCCTGTTCGCCGCACGCAACTCAGCGGCGGATTGGGACGCTTTGTGTGCGCTGGCCGAAGAAAAAAAGATTGCCGGCGTGTGCCTGCGCTCGCTGGACGATGCCGCGCAGGGGCTGGGCGCGTCGATTCCGGCGCAAGTGCGAATGCGGCTGCAGGCGTTGACCGGACGCGAACCGCTGGACTACCACCGACTCGACGACTGGCGCTACATGCAGTGGCAAAACCTGCGCACACTGCCTTCGCTGGGCGCGCGACTGCACTGGCTGCGCCAGCGCCTGCTACCGGGAGCGGCGCAGCTGCGTGAACTCTACGGCGAAGGGCCGCTGTGGCGATTGTGGCTGCGGCGCTTTCGACGCGGCGTGGCGCGCTTGCTGGGAGTAAGAAAACCGTGAGCATGGATGGTTGCAGTGGCGGTATCGGTACGCAGTTTGACCAATGAAGATTTGCGCATGACAACCTTGCTCGTCACCGGCGGCGTCGGCTTCATCGGTGGCAACTTCGTGCTCGACGCGCTGCGGCGCGGTGTTCGCGTCGTCAATCTCGATGCGCTCACCTACGCCGGCAACCGCGACACCCTGCGTTCGATCGAAGGCGACCCCGGCCACGTCTTTGTCCACGGTGATATCGGCGACGGCGCGCTGGTGGCGAAGTTGCTCGCCGAACATCGGCCGGATGCCATCGTTAATTTCGCCGCCGAAAGCCACGTCGATCGCTCCATCGACGGCCCGGCGGCGTTCATCCAGACCAATGTGGTTGGGACGCTGGTGCTGCTGGAAGCCGCGCGCGACCACTGGAAATCGCTGGAAGGGCAGGACAAAGCGCGCTTCCGTTTCCTGCACGTGTCCACCGACGAGGTTTATGGATCGCTGGGCGCAACCGGCGCCTTCACCGAGACCACGGCGTACGCGCCGAACTCGCCGTATTCGGCCAGCAAGGCGGCCTCCGACCATCTGGTGCGCGCCTTCCACCACAGCTACGGCCTGCCGGTGTTGACCACCCACTGCAGCAACAACTACGGCCCGTTCCAGTTCCCGGAAAAACTCATCCCGCTGACGATTGCCAAAGCGCTGGCCGGCGAACCGCTGCCGGTGTACGGGGATGGCAAGCATGTGCGCGACTGGCTGTTTGTGGCCGATCACTGCGCCGCCATCCGCACCGTGCTTGCAAAGGGGCGCGTCGGCGAAACCTGGAACGTCGGCGGCAATGCCGAAATGCAGAACATCGACGTGGTGAAAGCAATTTGTGAGCTGCTGGACGCGCGTCGTCCGCGTGCCGACGGGCAACCCCATGCCGCGAAAATCGCCTTTGTCAGCGACCGCCCCGGCCACGACCGCCGCTATGCCATCGACGCCGGCAAACTTAGCAACGCACTCGGCTGGCAGCCCGAATACAGCTTCGAACGCGGCCTCGCCGACACCGTGGACTGGTATCTTGCCAATCAAGACTGGGTGCAGCGCGTGCTGGACGGCAGCTATCGGCTGGGGCGCATCGGTGCGGCGGCGTGAACCGTCATCGCCAAAAAATCGTCATCCCGGCCTGCGCCGGGGTGACGGCTCAAGATTTGATCGGCATTCCTTCGCGATGCGTGAAGCGGAGCACGTCCTCTTGATCAATCCGAGCCGACAACGGGAGCAGGTCTGAGTGGCGGCAATCGCTGGAATTTTGCGGTTGCAAGCCGGGACTTCGGCGCGTGGCGATGTGCGCGAAGTGATGGCGCGTCTGGCGCATCGCGCGCCGGACGGCACGACGTATTTTGACGATGAGTGCTGTTCGCTGGGGCACGGCGCGCTTCACGCAACCCCGGAGTCCGCGCTTGAACGGCAGCCGATTCGGATTGGGGAGCGCTGGGTGCTGGCGGTCGATGGCCGCATCGACAATCGCGAGGCGCTGGCGCGCGCGCTGGAGATCGAGGCCGATGCGCTTGCGGAACTGGGCGATGCCGACCTGTTTGCGCGGGCGTGGATACGCTGGGGGGCGGACTTCTGGCGCCAGGTCGAGGGCGATTTCGCGCTGGCAGTTTGGGATCGCGCAGCGCGGCGGTTGACCCTGATGCGTGACCGGGTGGGTGTGCGACCGCTGTATTTCGCGCGCAGCTCAAGCCTGATCGCGTTTGCGTCCGAACCGGAGGCGCTGCTGGGGTTGGATGGCGTGTCTCGCGTCTGCGACGGCGACGCGCTTGCGTACCTACTCGATGCCTTCGATTTCGATGATATGGAGCGCACGTACTACCGCGACGTGCGACGACTGCGGCCGGCGTGGCGGCTCGAAGCCGCGGCCGACGGCGCGCTGCGCAGCGCGAGCTACTGGCAGCCGCAGCCAAGCAGCGCGCCGGTGGCGTCCGACCCCGAGGGCTGGGTGGAGGCATTCAACGCCGCCTTCGATGCGGCCATGCGCTGCCGCTTGCGCAGCGTCGCGCGGCCGATGCTGCTGCTCAGCGGCGGGATCGATTCGGGAAGCGTGCTGGCGGCGGCGCTGCGGCTGCGACAGCCGGGCGCAGCGCTGCCGCTGCGGCCGCTGTCGCTGGTCGAAACCCGCGCGCCGTTGTCCAGCGAAACCCGCAACATCCTGCGCATGCATGAGGGAGCCGACGGCTTGCGCGTCCCGGTCGAAGACCTGCAGGCGCTGCCGGTGTTTTCAAGGTTGCTGGAGGAAATCTGGGACGCGCCGCATCCGATCGACAATTCCTTGTCCTACGCGCGGCTCGGCTGTCTGCTGGTGCGGGAGGCCGGCGGTCGGGTGGTGCTCGACGGTGTCGACGGCGACACCCAGATGGCTTCGGCGCACAGTCGGGCCGGTGCGCTGGCGGCGTCCGGCCATCCTTTTCAGGCACTGCGCGAAGCGCGTCTGGCCAGTCGCGTCAATACCTATCTGCAGGGGGTGTCGCCAGCGCGGATCCTGCTGCATGGCCTGTACGTGGCTTGGGAGCCGCAGTGGTTGTCGGCCTGGCGCTATCGGCGGCAATCGACGCAAGCGGACGGCCGCTGGATCGACGCCGGCTTCGCTCGCCGGCTGAATCTGCGCGAACGTCGTTTGCATTCGGCGATCGCGGCGCGAAGCGATCGCGCCCGATTGCCGCTGCATGCGCTGCGGGCGCAGGGGTTCTGGAATCCCGGCGTGCTGCGCGCGCTGGAAGGCACCGACCGCAGCTACGGCCGGTTCGGCATCGAGGCCCGGCATCCGTGGTGTGACCAGCGGGTGATCGATCTGCTGCTGGAAATTCCGGGCGACTTGCTGGCGCGCGACGGTTGGACCAAGTGGGTGGCACGCAAGGCCGCGGCGCCGGTGCTGGGTGAGGACATCGCGTGGTATTCGGGGAAGTCGCACCTTGGGTTCCGGCTGACTCCGGCGTTGCTCGCCGCGGCGCAAGAGCGGGTGAGTGCGCTGTTGGCGCAGGCTCAGGAGCTTCTGGCGGGCGTCGTCGATGGCGATGAGATAGCGCGCTTGCGCCGCGAGTGGACTGCGGATCCCGTCGGCATGATGAATCGCGAAGCGGATGCGGTCATGCAGATGGCGACGCTGGCGGGATGGATGGCGCGTTATCGGTTGCAGGCGGCCTGAATTCGGGGAAAAGCATCGCGCCCCTGCGGTGCGCTCCTACAAACAGCGTCTCTGTAGGAGCGCACCGAGGCCGCAGGCCGAGGGGCGCGATGGACGTGGCCATTGCCGGTTCGCACGCATTGTCGGCAGCCACGCGCTGTCGGTCGCGCCCCTGCGGTGCGCTCCTACAAACAGCGTCTCGGCAGGAGCGCACCGAGGCCGCAGGCCGAGGGGCGCGATGGACGTGGCCATTGCCGGTTCGCACGCCTTGTCGGTCGTGCGCCCTGTCGGTCGCGCCCCTGCGGTGCGCTCCTACGGGTGCTGGGCTGAGCGCGGCCTGGCGTGGAGGTCAGCCGTAGCTGCGCGAACACGCTGCCGCTTCGGCCAGGGCTTGCTCGAAGCTGCGGAATTTTTTCGGGAATCGGGTCTGCAATTCGTTGGCGATTTCGGTCAGGCTGTGCGCGCCGTCCATCTGCGCGAGGATCGCTAGTCGAATCTGGCCCGCTTCGCCCAGGGTCGGCCGGTGCCCGGCTTCGGATTTGCGCAGGGCGTCGACCTCGCCCGGCAACAGTTGAAAAGTGGTCTGCCGGAACGCGGCCGTCTGCGTTCCGTCTGTCGCGGTGATCGTGGTGTCCCAGCGGTACACCCACTCCTCGTTGACGCGGCGCACCGTCAGCCGGGTGCGCATGCGGTCGCCCACCTGCACGTCGACCGGGCGTTCCAGCGGAAAGAAGCTGCGCCCGTACACCAGTTCCGGCGCCAGCGGCGAGTTGCTGAAGCCCAGCCCGTCGTCGATCTCACCGTCGAACCAGACGTAGAGCCCATCGATGCGCCCGGCGCGAGTGACCGTCCATTCCAGGTTGCGATCCAGCCCGCGGCATTCCTCGCCCCGGTAGTCCACCGTACCCCAGTGCTGCGGCTCTGCAAGCAGCCGTTCGGGCTCGGTTTCCTTGCCGCGCGCGCGCCACCAGCGGTTGACCAGCCAGGGCAGGGCGGAGGACAGGTCGAGCCCGAGGGCGTTGCTTCGCCATGGCGCATCGATCGCTTCGATTTCCCACGGGGCCGAGGC
This sequence comes from Xanthomonas sp., assembly GCA_018262705.1. GTDB lineage: Bacteria > Pseudomonadota > Gammaproteobacteria > Xanthomonadales > Xanthomonadaceae > Thermomonas. Next base: position 169,836 of record JADFDQ010000002.1, on the reverse strand, counting down.
TGGCACCGCGTACAGCGTGTCCCGAGAAGGCAGTAGCACCCCGCCAGCGCGCAGATGGCGGCGGCGGGCGTCGTCCAGCGAAGCGATGTTGCTGGTGTAGAACGGCAGCGAGCCGTGCAGGTCGCCGACCACGATGTCGGCCGGTTCCGGCAGATCGATCTCGGTGGACAGTCCTCGGATCCACTCGATCCGTTCGGCGCCGGGGATGGCAGCGGCGCAGCGCTTCGCCACCTCGATGCTGTGGTCCGGTTCGACCGCGTACACTTTTCGCGCACCGAACTGGCAGGCGAGGAAGGATAGAACGCCTGGACCGCAGCCGAGGTCGAGCACCACGCTGTCCGGGGTGACATGGCGCCGCAGGGCTTCGCGCCACGGCGTGAAGCGCGCCGCGTCTTCGATCATCTGCCCGTAGGAGGTAAGGGAATAATTGTCGCTGTAGCTCATTCGGTGGCTGCGGGCAGTCGGCTGGCGTAATCCATCAGGCGGTCGGTCAGTTCATCGCTGAGTGCGTACTCGCGCGGATAGCGTAGCAGGTACACCGGAACGGCCTGCGAAACCGCGCTGGCCTGTTGCAAGTGTCGCACGGTTCGGGCGGCGTCGCTGGGATCGAGGCGAAAGGCGTGTTCGACCAGGGCCATGCAGGCCGCGGCGGGGGACAGGGGTTCGAAGGTGATGGCGCGGCTGTCGATCGCAGGGTCGGACAGCACGTGGATCGCGCGCAGCGGCTGCGGCAACAGCGATGCCTGCGCCGTCTCGATGCCGATGATCCGCTGCTTGTCGGTGTAGTCGGAGACCGGGCCGACGCTGGGCGAGTTCACCTGCGCGGCCGCGATGCTGTCCGCGTACAGGCGAAATCCGGGGTAGCTGGGGGTGGCGAACACGCCGGCGTCGTGGTGATCGAGCAGGGCGCAGTCGTCGCACAGCGCCGGAAAACCGCGTCGATGGAACAGGGCGGCGAGGGTGGATTTGCCCCAGCCGCTGCGACCCACGAAGGCCAGCGCGCCTGCGCCGGTGTTCACGAGGCTGGCGTGAACGACCAGCCGCCCCATGCCGGCCAACAATCGCGGGAGGGCCTGATCGAGCAGCAGATGTTCAAGGGTGTTGTCGGCCAGCCCGGGCGCGGGATCGACCGCGATGGCAGCGTTATCCGGCTCCAGCAGGAAGTCGGTTTGTTTCGGGGATTGCAGCAGGTAGCGGGCGGACGCAGCGTCGACGTCATTGTCCAGCTTGGCCACGCGCAGGCTCAGGCTGCCGTCGTCTTCGTACCACTGGTGGCGCCAGCGCGGCGTTGTCAAGTTGTGCGTTGGCGGTTGCGGAAGAAGTCGGATGCGCAGGAATGCACCGGCGTCAATACCGCCAGGACAGGGCAAGGCAGGCAGCGGAATTTCGCTGATGACCCGATGGCCGGCGAAGCACGGCGCGGCCGCAGCCGTCATCGTTGTTCCCGATGGGGAGCAACGCGGTGGCGGTTGCGGTGATTCACTCGATTTCGCTGGGTGGATGACTCAACGACAATGTTTGTAGTCTTGGTGTGCACTGAACGGCAGGCCATGGTTGCACTTGTCGATCGCAACGTCCCTCCACGGATCCGAGGCGGGAAGATTGGCCTCGCTGACCATGCCGGTACCGCCGGCGGTCAAGGCGACAACGCTGCCGTACAACTTCAACGTCGGCGTTGCGTAGGTTTTGGCAATACGTTGAATTGGATCTCGCGAACTATCCACCTTGATCGCCCCCCGTGAGCAATCGACACAAGAAAATCCCCGCCAAGGCGGGGCTCATGCGCAAGTATAACGCAGTTCAAGGGTTATTGTGGTGGCAGGCATACAGGCCCGCTGCCCGTCTGGGGGCGTTCATCGACCTGCGCCGCACGCTTCGGGCTGACAGGACGCCAACCGGAAACGGTTCCAAATGGAATCGGGAACGCGAGCGCAGCCTGACGGGCCTAGACGCAGTGTTTCTTCGTGGGATCGTTGCCAGGTGTCATGCCGTCATTGCAGTTTGTGAACATGCCGGTCTCGAACAGCATGCCGGTTCCGCCGGCGGTCAGTCCAGCCACGCTGCCATACAGCCTCAATTGCGGTGTCGCATAGTTCCCTTGCGGCATTGCCTGCTCGATTCTGCGTTCCATGGCCCCTCGCGGATGAATGAATTCAGGCGATGACGCATCCTAGCGCAATTTTTTTTCGGAACGCAAGCAGTTTCGTTCAGGTGGCAGTCGTGCCCGGACGCGGATTCCGTTAATTACTTGCAGGCGCGGCGCGTGGTGACGGGCTGGCAGACCTCCGTTCCCAGTTCGATGACCTACCCGGATCCCGAGGCGGTCAGGGTGCGCAGGCTGCCGAACGTCATCAGTTTTGGTGCGCTCCAGCGTGGCATGGCAGGGAAGGTGGGGCGCTGCGGTTCGTGCTTCATGGGATCGGTAAGTTGAGAAGTCCTCCCGTACCTTGCAAAATCGGCGCATGGACCGCCTTGACCTGGATCAATTTTCCGCGCGCTGACGGTCGTCGGCCTCCGCCCCCAGTCCGCGATGCGGTTGCAGGAACGCCCGATGCCCGACATCCCCCGGCAGCAGGCGCACGCCGTCCAATTCCACCCACGCATGCGCCTGAAACGGGCCATCGGCCGGCTTGATGCCGATCTGAAACCGCGGGTCGAGCCCGCGCCGGCGCAGGCGACCGTAGACCAGCAGCGACTGCCGCAGGCAGGTGGCATCGACCAGGCCGTGGCGGCCGGCGATGGCGGCGAGGCGGGCGAGCTGCCGGGCATTGGCCAGTTCTTCCGAATTGGCGCGGTGGCTCTGCCGCCGCCGGCTCAGCGCTTCGACCACGCGGCGGGTGCGTTTGTAGCCGGCCAGCGCCAGCGTCGCGTGGAGGGCGGTCAGTCCGAGCGCGCAGGAAAAGAGGAGGCCGCGCTCACGCCAGCTCAGGGCGCGCCAGCCGTCCAGCCGGCGCCCCATCTCACGCCACCGTGACCAGACCGGCGTCGCGCAGGGAGTCGATCAGCGCCAGCAGGTCGGTTTCGATGCGCTCGCGCGGGGCGTCGAATTCCGCGCACAGGGCATCGAGCACGGCGGAAAGATCGGAGGCGTCCGGCAGCAGCGCCCAGATCCGGGTGCCGACCGGGTCGAGCCCGAAATAGCGTTCGCCGGCCAAATCCAGCAGCACGATCTCGTCGGCGACTTCCTGCGCGAGAACCTCGTCGGAAGGAGAGATGCGGCTGGCGAGGGTGACGGCGGCGGGCGTTGCGGTCATGCTTCGGGATCAAGGCAGCGGTCGGGAAAGGGTAGGCGAGAGGCGATGCGGGGTAAAGGGGAGCGCGACGACGCGGTGAAGACGCTGGCCCTGGCGCGCCTGCGGGCGTGGCTGCGCCCGCACCTGCCGGCGCTGGCGGTGGTGCTGGCGCTGATGCTGGTGCAAAGCACGGCAACGCTGCTGCAGCCGTGGCTGGGCGGGGTGCTGACCGACCGGCTGTTGCTCAATGCGCATCTGGGCGCGTTGCTGTGGCTGCTGTTCGCCCTGATCTGCGCGCAACAAGGGTTGGGCTACGTGACGGCGATCCAGTTGCAGAAGGTGTCGGGGCGGCTGCAGGCCGATGCCGGTGCCGAACTCTATGCGCATCTGCAGTCCTTGCCGCTGGAATGGCACAACGCGCGTCAGCGCGGCGACGTGCTGGCGCTGTTGTATGGCGATGTACTGCGGGTCGGCGGCTATGTGACCGGCACGCTGCTGCCGCTGCTGCCGCTGCTGTTCACCCTCATCGGGGCGTTGGCGATGATGCTGCATCTGGCGCCGGCGATCGCCGTCACGGTGGCGGTGTTGATGCCGCTGATGTTTCTTGCGCTGAAGTTGGTCGGGCGGCGGCTGCGGCCGCTGTCGCATGATTCAGCCGAAGCCTGGGCCGAACAGTCGGCGCTGGCCGAACAAAATCTCGAATCGCTGGCGCTGATCAAGGCGTTTGGCACCGAGCCAGCGGAACGCGCGAACTTCCGCCAGCGCGCCGACGCGGTGTACGACGCGGATCTGCGGTTGGCGAAATTGCAGGGGGCGATCAACCCGGTGGTCTATGCGATCGGCGCCGGCGCGATTTTGCTGCTGCTGGGGCTGGGCGGGCATCTGGTGATCCGCAGCGAAATGCGGATGGGCGAGTTGGTCAGCGTGTTCCTGTACGGCATGGTGCTGGTCGGACCGGTGGGCAGCCTGGCCTCGGTGTACGGCAGCACGATGGCGGCGATGGGTTCGCTGCGGCGGCTGTCCGATGCGCTGATGGCAAAGCCCGAGCTGGACACGGGTACGCAGACGGTGGTGCCGGTGGCTGGCGATATCGTGTATTCGCAGATTGACTTCAGCTATCCGGGGCGTGAGCCGCTGTTTCAAGGGTTGAATCTGACCATCCGCGCCGGCGAGACGGTGGCACTGACCGGCGTCAACGGCGCCGGCAAGAGCACCCTCGTGCATCTGCTGCTGCGGCTGGTCGAACCGCAGGGCGGACGCGTTGCCATCGGCGGTATGGATTTGCGCGAGTTTCGGCTGCAGGCGCTGCGCGGTCAGATCGGCCTGGTGGCGCAGCAGGTGCTGCTGTTCAACGCGACCGTGCGCGAGAACATCGCCTACGGGCGCGTGGATGCGTCGCTAGACGCGATCGAGCGCGCAGCGCAGGCGGCGCGGGCGCACGACTTCATCAGGGCGCTGCCGCAAAGGTACGACACCGTGGTTGGCGATCAGGGCGTGCGGCTGTCGGGCGGGCAGCGTCAGCGGATCGCACTGGCGCGCGCGCTGCTGCGCGATCCGGCGATCCTGATCCTCGACGAAGCCACCGCGATGTTCGATCCGGAAGGCGAGGCGGAGTTCATCGAGGCTTGCCGCGACATCCTCGCCCACCGCACCGTCATCATGATCACCCACCGCCCCGCGAGTCTGGCGCTGGCCGACCGCGTGCTGCGGCTGGAGGCGGGAAGGTTGGTGCAACACTGAGCGCGGCGTCTGAACCATTTGGCCGTTTCCGTGGACGTCCGTCAGATTGGCTGGGCAACCCGAACCGGGGCGTTCGATGCAGCCACTGGCGGCCAGTCACTCCCCGAAACTCCTGCCTGCCCGGGGCATCGAAATCGATCTCAATGCCCCCTGTCGACGGACGATGGATGAGCAACGGCAAGCCCACGCCCTTGCTCATCCATGGGTGGAGAGTGTTCGCCCATCCGCTGCTCATCGCGCAAATTGAGGACTTCGTCTAGCAGGTCGAGGGGCTGAAGGAAAAAGATCCCGTCGGATACGTAAAGAAGAACGCCAACAAGCGGCTGGCGCGCTCAATAGGCAAGGGATAGTGTCAGCGCGAAGCTCTAATGGACGTTTTGCGTCATTTGTACTAACATTGAGCCGGATGTACGCTCATTGGGAGATCCGCTATGTCTACCACCGCACCTGCGCGCTCCGCCCGCCTTGGGTTGCGCGCGACTCCAGCGCAAGAAACCGTACTGCGCCGCGCCGCCGAAGTCGCGCACAAATCGCTGACGGATTTTATTCTCGATGCCGCTTACCAAGCGGCCGAGCAGACCTTGCTCGATCAGCGTCTGTTTATGGTTTCTGGCAGTCAGTACCAGGCGCTCTTGGACATGATGGATCGGCCGGACTCGGATAACCCTGGTTTGGTTGATCTATTTTCCCGACGTCCAGTCTGGGCTGCGAAATGACCCTGTTAGCACCTCAGTCACTCGATGCTCATCATCGGGTGGAAGAATTTGATTGTGGAAAGCCTGCGTTTACCGATTGGCTGCTGCGCCATGCACGACAAGCCCAGGGTAGTGGCTCGGCAAGAACCTTTGTTTCTTGCGATGGTGACCGCGTTGCAGGCTATTACAGTCTGACCGTTGGCCAGATTGATACGCTTGATGCGCCTTTGCGGGTTCGTCGCGGGATGGGCCAGTACCCGATCCCGCTGGTCATTCTGGCAAGGCTGGCGGTCGATCTAGACTATCAAGGACATGGCTTGGCTTTCAGCCTATTGCAGGATGCCATTCATCGAGCCATTGCCGTTGCAGAGCATGCGGGCATACGGGCGATGCTGACACATCCCCTTGATGCTGAGGCAGAGGCGTTTTACCGGCGTTTCGGATTTGAGCCCACACCGGAGAACGAGCGGCAATTGATTCTGTTGCTCAAGGATGCACGGCGTCTGGCAGGGCTGTCCCGATGAAGCTCTCTTGGCTGACACATGGATGCCCCGATGTTTGAGAAGGAGACGCGGGCACTGCGCCAGCGCCACCGCCTTCGGGCGGTTTTTTTACGCGCTTTGCATTCTCGGTCGCGCCCAACCACTAGGGATGGTCTGAACAACGCCATCCTGGCGTTGTCAGCCCACGCCGAGTCCGGTACGTGCCCGGACTCGGCTCACACGAATCAATCACTTGCGTGATCGATTCGTGGTCGGCCATCCTTGGCCGACAGGAAGCTCTGAATTGTTCAGAGCTTCCCTAGTTGAAAAACGCAACCAGCCACGCTCCGCCAGATCCCGCGCCAACACTGGGGGAACCGGCAGAAAAAAATCCCAACCGATAAGGGTTGGGATTTCAAGTATTTGGTGGAGCTGAGGGGGATCGAACCCCTGACCTTCGCATTGCGAACGCGACGCTCTCCCAGCTGAGCTACAGCCCCGTAAGGGACGCGCAGTTTAGAGGACGCGGTGGCGTTCAGGCAAGCGCGGCGTGTGCGCTCAGCCGACGGGTTCGGCTGTCAGCAGGGGTGCAAGCCGTGGCTCCAGCACCTGCCGACGCCAGCCGGACAGCGCGCCGGTCCAGCCGTTGCCGTCGAGCAGTCCTTTCAGCAGGCGGCGTGAAGCCAGCGCAGCGTCCGGAATCTGCAACTCGGCGGCGACGGTCGAAACGGCATCCTGCAGGCTGCGCAGGCGCTTTTTGTCGTGCTCGTCATCGTCTGCCAGCGGGGCGTCGCCTTCATCCGGCAGCGGCGTGATCAATGCGTTCCAGAGCGCGTCGCGCAGGCCGCGTGGGGCTTTGGCTGCGGCGTCGAGCAGGGCGGTGAATGCGCCGCGTTCGCCGGGGTTGCGGCGGGCCAGGGTCACCGCCAGTTCGTTGTCGAGGATCCAGCCGCGCGGACGGTCGCTGGAGCGCGCCTGCGCGTCCCGCCAGCGCAGCAGGCGCAGCAGCCGACGCTGGCTGTCGCCGTCGAGGAGGCGCGCGCTGCGCAGGCCAAGGTGCGGCCACGGATCGGTGCCGGGGCCGGCGGCGAGCGCGAGCTGGCGCGCGCAATCTTCGGCCAGCCAGTCGGCGCGGCCGAGTGCGACCAGTTTGTCGCGCAGGTGGGTGTGGACGGCATGCAGATGGCGGACATCATCGGCGGCATAGTCCAACTGCGCTGCGGACAGCGGCCGGCGCATCCAGTCCGAGCGGGTTTCGCCCTTGGTCAAGGCAATGCCGGTGACGGTTTCCACCAGTTTCTGATAGCTCAATCCGCCGCCCACGCCGGCCAGCGCGGCGGCGGCCTGGGTGTCGAACAGCGGCGTCGGCAGGGCGCCGCAGGCGTACTGGAACGCCACCAGGTCCTCGCTGGGGCTGTGCATCAGTTTGACCACGGCGGGGTTGGCCAGCAGCGGGGCAAGCGCTGCGGCCATGCCTGCGGCGCGGGCGTCAACCAGCAAGATGGCGCCGTCCGCGTCCGGGCCGAGCGCGATCTGCACCAGCGCCAGCTGCGGCCAGTAGGTGCGCTCGCGGATGAATTCGGTATCCAGCCCAATGCAGGACGGAAGGTCGGCGCTGCGCGCGCGCAGCGCGTCGGGGGTATCGATCCAGAGTGTCATGTGCGCATTATGCGGTTGCCGACGTGGTGTCCATGCCCTACCTTCATGAAAGGCGCCGCATCCGGCGGCGCGTTGCCGTGGAGTCAGGCGTTGCGCACACGCGTGCTGCTCATTGCGATGGCTGGGCTGGCTGTGGCCTGCGGGCGCAAGCCGCCGCCGGCTCCGACCCCGGCGCCGACGGTGCCGGCCCCGGTGGCGCCGCGACCAGTGGTTGCAGCGCCTTCTCCGCGAACGGGCGTGGTCGGCATCCATGGCGACGATGCGCTGGCCAGGGTGCTGAGCTGGACCCTGCCCGAGGTGAAAATCGAAAAACCGGCGCGGGCGCGGCAGGAGGCGCAGCGTGCGCTCGCCAACGGCGACCTGTTCGAAACCGACAAATCCGCCATCCCGCTGTTGATTGCCCTGCGCAAGCTGCAGCCGGACAATGCGGAGGATGCGGCGCTGCTCGCCAAGGCGCAGGCGGCGCTGCTGGCGCAGGCCAACGTGGCGCTTGCGGCGGCGGAAGATCCGGCATCGCTGCAATTCGCCCAGCGCATGGGGCGGGTGGTGCGCGTGCTGTGGCCGGAGTTGCCCGAAGCCAGGGAACTGCTGGCCAAGGTGGATCGCGCAGAGCGCGCCTTTGCCTTGACCGCCAACGGCTATGACCTGCTGCGTGCAGGACGACTCGACGATCCGGGCGGTGCGCTGGCAACCTTCCGCGCCGCGCAGGCGCTGTGGCCGCAGCAGCTCGGCGCCGGGCAGGGCATCGCGGCGGTCGAATCGCTGCTGGTCGCGCGCGCGCAAACGCGTGCGATTGCGGGCGATATCGACGGCGCAAACGCCCTGCTGGAACGGGCCCAGCGCGTTCGCAACGATGCCAGGGTGCTGGCGGTGGCGCGCGCGCGGGTCGAGGAGGCGCGGGTCGAGTTCATCCGCAAACTTGGCGATGCCGGGATGATCGCGTTGGCCGATCCGGCCGGATTGCAGTTTGCTCGCGAACGCCTCGCCCAGATGCTGCGCGTCGCCCGCCCCGGTGATCGCGCCGCGGTCGTGCTGCGCGAGCGCATCGACCTGGTCAGCCATTACGATCTGTTCCGTCCAGGCGAGGTGTTCAGCGATGCCATGCCGGACGGCAGCCGCGGGCCGTCGCTGGTGGTGCTTCCGGTTGGCGTGTTCTCGATGGGCGCGCCGTCCGACGAGCCGGGTTCCACGGCGGACGAACAGCCGCAGCATCCGATCGAGTTTGCGCACGGTTTCGCGATGACGCGGCACGAAATCACGGTCGACGAATTCCGCCGCTTCGCAGAGACGAGCCAGTACGAGGGGCGCGCCGCCCAACGCGGGCATTCGATGATCTACGACGTGCGCAGCGGCAACTTCGCGCGCGCCAGCGGCGTGGACTGGCGCTCCGGATACGACGGCCAGCCGGCCGCCGGCGACATGCCGGTCGTCCACGTCACCGCGTGGGATGCCGAAGCCTATGCCGCGTGGCTGTCGGAACAAACCGGCGTCCATTACCGCCTGCCCAGCGAAGCCGAGTTCGAGTACGGCCTGCGCGCCGGCGGGCAGGGACGTTTTCCGTGGGGCAACGGGGCGTTGCCGGAAAAGGTCGAGAACATCGCCGGTGGGCTCGACGTTTCGCCGCGCGGGCTGCACTGGAACAACGCGTTCGGCGGCTATGGCGATGGTTGGTGGGGGCCGGCCCCGGTGGGCAGCTTCATGCGCAATGCGTTCGGGCTGTACGACATGGGCGGCAATGTGAGCGAGTGGGTCGCCGACTGCTGGCACAAGGGCTACCGGCGCGCGCCGGCGAGCGGCGCGGCGTGGATCAACCCGGGCTGCCGCACCCGCATGTACCGCGGCGGTTCCTGGGCCAGCGCGCCCGAGCAGGTGCGTTCGGCGTGGCGCATGGCCGGCGGCGTCGACATCACCAATGCAAGGATTGGCTTCCGGCTGGTGCGCCAGCTTTGACGCACTGCGGCGGTTGCGGCAGTCTGATGCTGCAAAGGCGGGCTCTGGCAACTCGGGGCGCCCCGTCGGCCATGAATGGCCGTCACTTGGAGGAGCGTTCGATGAATCAAAATCCGATGGGCCAGCGCCGGGGCAAGCTGCGGATCTGGGTGCTGGTGCTGTTCGCGCTGTACGCAGGCTGGTACTGGTTTTCCAACCGCAGCATCGATCCGATCACCGGCGAGGCGGTGGTGATCGATCGCAGCATCACGCCCGAGCAGGAAAAGGCATTGGGGCTGCAGGCCTACGACGAGGTGCGGCGGCAGGAACATCCGCTGCCGGCCGAAGCGCCGCAGACGCGCGAAATACGCGCGATTGCGGATCGCCTGATAGCGAGGATTCCGGAAGTCACCGACGCGCTGGCGGCGGAGCATCGGATGCAGGCCAGCCATATCGAACGCAGCTTCGATTGGGATGTGACGGTGCTGCAATCCGACCAGGTCAATGCCTTCTGTTTGCCCGGCGGCAAGATGGCGGTCTACACCGGCCTGATTCCGGTGACGCAAAACGACGATGCGATGGCGGTGGTCATGGGCCACGAAATTTCGCACGCCCTGCTGCGCCACGGCGCGCAGCGGATGACCCGCGGCAAGTTGGAACAATTGGGCCAGATCGCCGGCGCCGCCAGCGGCATGGACGAGGGCACGCTGAAAACGGTGATGTCGGCCTATGGCTATGGCAGCGCGCTGCCCTATGCGCGCAGCCAGGAGACCCAGGCCGACGAGCTGGGCCTGATGCTGGCCGCTGCGGCCTGCTTCGATCCGCGGCAGGCCATTCCGCTGTGGCAGCGCATGGATTCGGCCAGCGGCGGGCAGGCGCCGCCGCAGTTCGCTTCGACCCATCCAAGCGCGGGGACGCGGATGCAGCACCTGCAGGAACTCATGCCCAAGGCCGAACGGTTCCGCCAGCGGTTCTGTGGTGGCGGCCAGGCGACGGCGGCGAACTGAGCCGCTGCCGTCGCGCACAGGGCGCGCTCCTGCAAGGTTCGGCGCATTGAGTGAGCGGCTTCCGGCCGCGATACAAGCGATTCAACGCGGCTTGCGTGCGTCCTTGCTGCCGCGCCCGGGATGGGTCGCGCTGCCCATTCCGCCGAGGTTCTGCTGTAAGTCTTTCCACAGTTCCATGTTGCGCTCGGTGAGCCGGTTGAGCATGGTCCACGGGGTCTGCCCGAGCAGGCCGCCCATCTGCTGGCGAAACTGCTGCTGCTGTTCCAGGAACAGCTGCATCGAGCGTTCAAGGTAGTTGCCCATGAAACCCTGCAGCGAATCGCCGTAGAACCGGATCAGCTGGCTGAGCAGCTGGGTCGACAGCATCGGCTGTCCGTCCTGCTCGTGTTCGGTGATGATCTGCAGCAGCACCTGCCGGGTCAGATCCTCGCCGGACTTGGCGTCGCGCACTTCCAGCGTTTCCCCATCGCAGATCAGCTGGCGCACGTCTTCGATGGTGATGTAGCTTGAAATTTCGGTGTCGTAAAGACGACGGTTCGGGTATTTCTTGATGACGCGGGTCGAAGACGTCGAGGACATTGAGCAATAACTCTAGATTTGCGCCTGACGCAGCATGGCGCAGCGCAACACGAGTTGCAACCGTACGGCCGTTTTTCGTGACGGCATGCTGACCTGATCGCGTGGAGCGCCTAGACTTTCGCGATGGAAAATCAGTTGCGCGAACGGTTCGGCGGCATCGATCGGCTGTATGGCAGCGGTGCGCTGGCGCGACTGTTGGCCTGCCATGTCACCGTGGTCGGCATTGGCGGGGTGGGGTCATGGGCGGTGGAAGCGCTGGCGCGCAGCGGTATCGGCAGGTTGACCCTGATCGATGCCGATGATTTGTGCGTGTCCAATACCAATCGGCAATTGCCGGCGTTGGATGGGCAGTTCGGGCGCGCCAAGATCGAGGCGATGGCCGAGCGATGCCTTGCAATCAACCCGCATATCCACTTGAATTTGCATCCGCAATTTCTCACCCCCAGCAATTTGGATGCGCTGCTGGGAACGCCGGTGGATCTGGTGCTGGATGCCTGTGACAGTTTCCGCAGCAAGGTGGAAATGATTGCCTGGTGCCGCCGCCGCAAGCAGCCGATCATTGCGGTGGGCTCGGCCGGTGGGCGCAGCGATGTCACCCAGATCCGCGTGCGCGATCTGTCGCGCACCGAGCACGATGCGATGCTGTCGCTGATTCGCAAAAAGCTGCGCGGCGAATTCAATTTCCCGAAAAACCATGACCGCTATTTCGGGGTGCCGGCGGTGTATTCGCTGGAAAACGTGCGCTATCCGCAGGCCGATGGCAGCGTGTGCGGCGTGCGCCCGCAGTTGGGCAAGGATGAGGCGTTGAAGCTCGATTGCGGCGCGGGTTTGGGGGCGGCCACCCATCTGACGGGCGCGTTTGCATTTGCCGCGGTAGGCAAGGCGATGGAGTTGTTGTTGAAGCCGAAAGCCTGAGGCTGCTTATCGCAGCTTGAGGTTGAACAGGCGCTGTGCATTGGCGGTGGTGGCGGCGGCCAATGCGTCTTGTGAGATGCCGCGCAACTTCGCCACCACGTCCAGCACCTCGACCAGATAGGCCGGTTCATTGCGCTGGCCGCGATGCGCTGCGCCGGGTTGATCGGGGGCGTCGGTTTCCAGCAGCAATTGTTCCAGCGGCATGTGGGCCACCAGCTTGCGCAGGCGATTGGCGCGTTCAAACGTCACCGGCCCGCCGATGCCCAGCAGGAACCCCAGTTGGTGCAGCTGCGCGGCTTGTTCCGGGCTGCCGGGGAAACTGTGGATGACGCCGCGCAGTCCGCCGACGCGGCGAATCGCGGCGATCACCGCATCCACGGCGCGCCGCGCATGCACGATGACAGGCAAGTCGAATTCGCGCGCCAATTTGAGTTGTGCGTCAAAATAAAACCGCTGCATGTCGGCATCCAGCCCGGCCACGAAAAAATCCAAGCCGCATTCGCCCACCGCCACCGGCGTTTCGCGTTCCGTCCACGTGCGCAGCTCGCGCAGGTGGTCGGGATGGTGTTGGGTCAGATACATCGGGTGCAAGCCATACGCCGGATGCAGGCCGGGGTGCGCGGCGCAAACGGCTTTCACCGTCGTCCAGCCCGCGGCATCCACCGCTGGTACGATTTGATCGGCAACGCCCGCGTCCAGTGCGCGCGCATGCACGGCGGCGCGATCAACGTCGAACTCTGCGGCATCGAAATGGCAGTGGCTGTCGACCAGCCGCACCGTCAGCGCCGCACCTGCCCGTCGATCGGTGGGCGCTGATCGGCCGCGGGCGCGTTCGGCTTGTGAAATCGCGACAGCAGCAGGGTGGCAAGGCCGAGCAGGATTTCGTCGATGAAGGGAACGAAATCCGGCACGGCCACGTCGAACGCAAACAGCGCGGCTGCCACGATGAACAGACGCGGGAAGCTGAGTTTTCCGAGCCAACTCAGCAGGCGACCGGTGACGGGGTTGTCCATGGCCGGAAAACTAACACGTTGCGTTGGGGGCAGGGGACTGCTTTGCTCAAACCGGCGAAACGCAGGCCGATCCCGACGGATCGGCGTTTTTGATGCCCCCGTGGGCGAATCGAACGTACCCGATGGGCGCAGTGCAAGGATAAAATGGCAGTTTCACCAAAACGAGTGTGGCAATGGCCCTGCATCCCTACGATCTCTTTGATGTCCGTTCCCTGTTGACCGAAGAAGAACGCGCGGTGCAAGACACCGTGGCGCGCTTCACCGATGAGCGCGTGATTCCGATCATCGGTGATGCCTTCGACCAGGGCCGTTTCCCCAAAGAATTGGTTCCGGAAATTGCCGAACTGGGCCTGCTGGGCAGCTCGCTGCCCGAGAAGTACGGTTGCGCGGGGTTGAATGGCGTCAGCTACGGCTTGATCTGCCAGGAACTCGAGCGCGGCGATTCGGGTATTCGCAGTTTCGTGTCGGTGCAAAGCTCGTTGTGCATGTACCCCATTTATGCCTACGGCAGCGAAGAACAGCGCCAGCGTTGGTTGCCGGATATGGCGGCAGGCAAGGTGATTGGCTGCTTCGGCCTGACCGAACCGCACGGCGGCTCCGACCCGGCCAACATGAAAACCCACGCCAAGCGCGACGGCGATGATTGGGTGATCAATGGCAGCAAGATGTGGATTACCAACGGCAATCTGGCCGATATCGCCATCGTGTGGGCGCAGACCGACGATGGTATCCAGGGCTTCCTGCTGGAAAAGGGCATGCAAGGTTTCACCGCGCAGGAAATCAAACACAAGATGAGCTTGCGTGCGTCGGTGACCAGCGCGCTGTTCTTCGACAATGTGCGCGTGCCGGACGCCAGCCGCCTGCCCAATGTGAAGGGCTTGAAAGGCCCGCTGGGCTGCCTCACCCAAGCCCGTTATGGCATCACCTGGGGGCCGATCGGCGCGGCGATTGCGTGCCTGGATGAGGCGCTGAATTATTCGAAAGAACGCATCCTGTTCGACCGCCCGGTGGCGGCCACCCAAAGTGCGCAGCTCAAGCTGGCTGACATGGCCCGCCGCATCACCACCGCGCAATTGCTGGTGCTGCAATTGGGCCGCCTGAAAGATGCGGGCACGATGCAGCCGGCGCAGGTGAGCTTGGCGAAGTGGAACAACTGCCGGATGGCGATTGATATCGCCCGCCAATGCCGCGACTTGCTGGGCGGCGCGGGCATCACCACCGAGCACGCCGCGATTCGCCACGCGCTGAATCTGGAATCGGTCATCACCTATGAAGGCACCGAGACCGTGCACCAGCTGGTGATCGGCCGCGAGCTGACCGGCATCAACGCGTTTTGATTTTGCTCGTCATACCGGCGCAAGCCGGGATCCAGCGGTTGGGACGACGCACAAAGAACTGGATCCCGGCTTGCGCCGGGATGACGCTACTGAGTTAGCGCTGCCTAATCGGCGCAGTCTAAATTTTCTGCGAGAACAGCATGAGCTTCGCCACCGTTCCCAATCCCATTCCGGCCCGCATGAAGGGGCTCAACCGCGCTGAAATTTGCGATGTCAATTTCAGCGAGTTTGTGAAAGGTTGGGCGGGCCAGCCACAGCCAAAGCCGGCGCCGGGGGAGGCCATCTTGGATGGCAGCGCGCTCACTGCGCAGGGCTTTCGCGAGCTGTTTGAGTCGCAATTGATTTCCCGCCATCTGGACCTGATGGCGCGGGTGCTGCGCGTGCAAAACAAGGTGTTCTACACCATTGGTTCCAGTGGCCACGAAGGCAATGCGATGGTGGCGCGTGCGGCGCGGCATACCGACCCCGCGTTTTTGCATTACCGCAGCGGCGGCTTCATGGCCGAGCGTTTCCGCAAATTGCCCGGCATGGATCCGATCATGGATTCGGCGTTGAGTTTTGCGGCCAGTGCCGAAGACCCGGCCAGCGGTGGCCGCCATAAAGTGTGGGGCAGCAAGCCGTTGTGGGTGTTGCCACAGACCTCCACCATTGCCTCGCATCTGCCCAAGGCATTGGGCACGGCAGTGGCCATCGAAGCGGCCAAGCGCATCGGTCATGCGTTGCCGATTCCCGATGACAGCATTGCCATTTGCAGCTTCGGCGATGCCTCCAGCAACCACGCCAGCGCGCAGACCGCGTTCAATGCCGCCTCGTGGACGGCCTATCAAAAGCTGCCGGCACCGGTGCTGTATGTGTGCGAAGACAACGGCATTGGCATTTCAGTGAAGACCCCCGGCGGTTGGATCGCGGAGAACTTCAAGAACCGCCCCGACCTGGATTATTTCTTTGCCGACGGGCTGGATTTGGCCACCGGCTACGGCGATGTGCTGCGTGCGGTGGAGCACTGCCGCAAGATGCGCCGGCCCACCTTCCTGCACCTGCGCACCAACCGCATCATGGGTCATGCCGGCACCGATTTTGAAATCGAATGGCGCTCGATCGAAGAGCTGTGCGCGGTGGAAGCTGCCGATCCACTGCTGCGCAGCGCCGCCATCGCGCTGGAGTCGGGCTTGATGGGCAAGGACGAAATCCTTGCGCTGTATGAAGACACCCGCAAGAAATGTTTCATCGCCGCCGAAGATGCCGACCAGCGCCCGCGGATCGAAACGCTGGAACATGTGATGGCGCCGCTGGCCCCGTACACGCCCGACAAGGTGGCGGCGGAAGCCGTGCGGATGCCATCGCTGGAGGCACGCATCAAAGCCTTCGGCAGTGAAGACAAGTTGCCGGAGAAGCAAGTCCCCAAGCATCTGGCGATCCAGATCAATCAAGCCCTGCACGACCTGTTCGCCAAGTATCCGGAGACGCTGCTGTTCGGCGAAGACGTGGCGCAAAAAGGCGGCGTGTATACCGTCACCAAGGGTTTGCACAAAGCGTTTGGCAACAAGCGCGTGTTCAACACGCTGCTGGATGAAACCATCATTCTCGGCATGGCGCAGGGCTTCGCCAACATGGGCATGTTGCCGATTCCCGAGATTCAATATCTAGCGTATTTGCACAACGCGATCGATCAGCTGCGTGGCGAAGCATGTTCGCTGCAGTTCTTCAGCAACAATCAATTTGCCAACCCGATGCTGGTACGCATTGCCGGGCTTGGCTATCAGCGCGGCTTTGGCGGACATTTCCATA
Organism: Xanthomonas sp.; assembly: GCA_018262705.1. Taxonomy (GTDB): domain Bacteria; phylum Pseudomonadota; class Gammaproteobacteria; order Xanthomonadales; family Xanthomonadaceae; genus Thermomonas. Next base: position 153,459 of record JADFDQ010000002.1, on the reverse strand, counting down.
ACGACAACTCGATCACCGCGCTGCGCGATATTCCGGGGCTGGTGGTCGGTTGTCCCTCGCGTGGTGATGACGCCGCGATGATGCTGCGCACGCTGGCCGCGCTGGCAAAAGTGGATGGCCGCGTCACCGCCTTCCTCGAACCGATTGCGCTGTACATGACCAAGGATTTGTTTGAGGCCGGTGATGGCCAATGGCTCACCGACTACCCCGCGCCAGATCAGGCGCTGACACTGGGCGAAGAGCGCGTGTACAACGCGGATGCCACCGACTGCGTGATCTTCAGCTTCGGCAACGGCATGCCGATGAGCCTGCGCGCGGCGCGCCAGATCGAAGCCGCGCATGGCTGGAACGTGCGGGTGGTGGATCTGCGCTGGTTGGTGCCACTCAATCACGCGGCGATTGCCAAACACGCCGGCGAGTGCGCCCGCATGTTGGTGGTCGATGAAGGCCGCCACAGCGCCGGCATTGGCGAAGGCGTGATCACCGCGATCACCGAGGCAGGTTTCGGCGGCAAACCACTCCAGCGCGTGGTGGGTTCTGACACCTACACCCCGCTGGCCGGTGCGGCCTTCCTTGTCATTCCCAAGGATGCGGATATCGTGGCAGCGGCGGCGCGGCTGGCCTGAAGCCTACGGCGCGATCTTGCGCTTGAGCGCCAGCGCCAGCGATTTCGGCAGGCTGGGCAGCGAGCGCAGCAGCCACGGCAGGACGCGGCGTTTGGCGCCGCTGAGCGATTCCGGCACCACCGCTTCGATCAGGTGCGGGCCGGGGTGGACAAGGGCATTTTCGAAGGCCGAGCAAAACGCGCTGGCGGTGGTCGCACGGGTGGCGGCCACGCCCATGCCTTTGGCCAGTTCGGTGAAGTCCAGCACCGGCCCATGCAGATCGAGTTGGGCGCGCGCCTTCGGGCCGCCGCTGTTGCCGGCACCGACCCGATCCAGTTCGACGTTGAGCACCGAATAGCTGGCGTTGTTGAAAATGATGGCGGTGACATCGAGCTGCTCGCGCGCCATCGTCCACAGCGCTTGCACCGTGTACATCGCCGCGCCGTCGCCGACCAGGGCAATCACCTTGCGATCAGGGCAGGCAATCGCCGCACCCACCGCGTTCGGCAAGCCTTGCCCGATCGCGCCGCCGGTGAGAGTGAGCAGGTCGTGGCGCGGCGTGCCCTGTGTCATCACACCAAGCATCAGTCCCGAAGTGATGGCCTCGTCGACGAGGATTGCGCGCTCCGGCAGCAGATGGCCCACCGCCTTGCACACCTTCGGCGCGGTCAGCTTGCCGCGCGGTCGCGACGGCCGCTGCGCCGGCTGCAGCACGGGCTGCGTCCGGGCCGCGCCCAGCGCTTCGGCCAGCGCTTCGAGGCTGGCGGCGGCGTCCTGCGCGGGCGTAGCCAGCGTGTGCACGCTGCAGCCTTCCGGCACCAGGTCGCTGGGCTTGCCGGGATAAGCGAAGAACGAGACCGGCGATTTGGCGTCGACCAGAACCAGATGCTCGATGCCGGCAAGTTGCAGCATCGCCATTTCCGCGAGATAGGCGATGCGCTCGACGGCGGGCAGTCCGGCGCCGCGTTCGAGACGGGTGGGAAAGACTTCGGAAAACAGCTGCACGCCGGAATGTGCGGCGATTTTTGCCGCGGCCAGCAGCCCGCGCTCGCGCAGCGCCTGACCGCCCAGCAGCAGGGCGCATTTGCCGCTGCTGCGAAGAGCGTCGACGATTGCGGCAACCGTGGCTGCGTCCGCCGGCTGCGGATTCGGTGCGGGAGGCGGTGGGCAGGGCTGGCCGCCTTCGCCCCAGCTCACGTCGGCCGGCAGGATCAGCGTCGCCACCTGTCCGGGCAGGCCGCGCGCGGCCTGGATGGCATCGACTGCATCGGCACACAGCGCGGCGGTGCTTTGCGAAGTGCGCACGAAACCGGGCGAAACGTTGCGTGCCACGGTTTCAATGTCGGACTGCAGCTGGGCATCAAACTTGACGTGGTCGGTGGCGTGGTCGCCGACGATGTTGAGCACCGGCACCTTGCCCTTGCGCGCGTTGTGCAGATTGGCCAGCCCGTTGCCGAGGCCGCAGCCCAGGTGAAGCAGGGTCGCGGCCGGTTTTCCAGCCATCCGCGCGTAGCCGTCGGCGGCGCCGGTGGCCACGCCCTCGAACAGGCACAGCACGGCGCGCATCCGCGGCTCGGCGTCGAGCGCGGCGACGAAATGCATTTCGCTGGTGCCGGGATTGCTGAAGCAGACTTCGATCCCGGCATCGGCCAGCGTCTTCAGCAGGGCTTGGGCGCCGTTGGGCATGTTCAGCCTAAGCGGATCGATCGCGCCGCGGCGCGCGCGGTGAGGATGCAGCCGGGCAGGAACGTGCCTTCCAGCGAGCGCTTGCCGCAGGAGCCGCCGCCGCCGAAGCCGGCCGCTTCGCCGACGCAGTACAGGCCGTCGATCGGCTGGTCGTTGCCGTCCAGCACGCGACTGTCGAGGTCGGTGCGCAGTCCTCCCAAACTCTTGCGGGTGATCAGCTGGGTCTGGATGGCGATGAACGGCCCGTCGCCGCGCAGCTGCAGCGGCGCCGGTTTGCAGGTGCGCAAACGGTCCGGGCGCCACTGGCGTGCGTGCAGGATCGCGCGCAGCTGGGCATCGTTCTCAAGCCTGGCGCCGGCGACGAAGTTTGCATCGAAGGCGTCGGCGGTGGCCTGCAGCACGTCCGAATCGACGTGCTCGCCGCCGCTCAGCGCGTTCATCCGTGCCGCCAATCCGGCGAGGCTGTCGTCGACGAGGAATTGCGGCACTTCGCGCTGCATCTGGTCCACTAGGCGCGTATTGCCGAACAGGGTTTCCTTCAGGAAGTGCAGGAACTGGCGGTCGCGGATGCGCGGGTTGTGCTCGGCGCCGGAGATGGCGAACTCCTTGAGCGCGATGCGGCGGTTGAGCAGTTGCCAGGTCCAGGATTTGTCCTGCTCGGCGACGCGCCGGCACAGCCAATGGGTGTCGAAGCCGGTCACCAGCGGCTCGGGGCCGATGCGCTTGCCCTGATGATCCAGCCACAGCGCCGATTTGCACGGGATCAAGGACAGGCCGTGGCCGGGAAAGTGCGGTTTGGGGTGCGGGATTCCGGCCGCGTAATTCCACATTTCGCCGGCGTGGGTGATCTGCGCGCCAAAGCCGGTGGCGATCTGGTGCAGCTTGCCGTCGGCCAAGGGACTGGCGCCGTTGAGCATCAGCGTCGGCAGCGGGCGCTGGAACGGCCAGTTCCGCCGCGCCTGCGCAAGCTCGCCGTTGATGCCGCCCATCGCCAGCACCACGACCGGTGCTTCGAGGGCGATTTCGCTGCCGCTGTCGTTGGCCCGGGCCAACGCCCCGGCCATGCGGTTTTGCCCGTAGTCCAGTCCGATCACGGCGTGGTTGTGCAGCAGGGTGAGCCTGCCTCCGGCGCCGGCTTCGCGCAGGGCCGCGGTCAGGCAGTGGATCATGCGCAGCGCCGTGCCCCAGATGACGTGGTAGCGCGGCAGGCTGTTGCCTTCACCGAAGCGCCCGCGTTCGACCCAATTGACGGCAGGCAGGAAGCGGATGCCGTGGGCGTCCAGCCAGTCGTGGACGTCGTTGCGCGAGCGTTCGACATAGTGCTGCGCCCACAGATAGGGCCAGGTGTCGTTGGGATCGAGTTCGCCGAAGCGAACCCAGTCGCGCAGCGCACGCTCCGGCGAATCCGGGATGCCCGCGCGCTCCTGCAGCGGCGTGCCGACCAGCGCCATGCCGCCGAACGCCCAGCGCGCCAGCCCGCCGAAACGCTCCGGCGTGTCGCGGTCGACCAGGGTCACGCGCTTGCCCGCACGCAGGCATTCCAGCGCGGTCACGATGCCAGCCAGCCCCCCGCCAATGACAAGGACGTCTGATTGAACAGGCGATTGCACAGGCGTCATCCAGCACCTCCCATGGCGCATCATCCCGCGGGACGGCGCGCTGCGCCAGCCCAGCCGCAACGGTGCGCCGCTGCCGGGGTTTGCCCCGAGTGGGTTGCGAGTTGTCCATTGGAACATCCGTCGACGGCAGATGATGTGCCGCGCATCACGGCGTTCGACACGCATTCGGCCTTGTCCTGACAAGCCCTCGCGACGTAGACTTGACGATCATGAATGCATCGATGACAGACCCATCCGAAGTTGCGAAGGATCAGGATCGCATGCCTCAAGCCGATGCCGGTCCGACTGCGAATACACCCAGCGAACTTCCGCAGGAATACGGTGGACGCAAGACTGGGCTGGAACCCACCCGCTACGGCGACTGGGAAAAAGACGGTCGCTGCATCGATTTTTGAAACAGGTTCACGCGGCCACGGCCGCCAGCACGGAGAAGCGACCGCCCATGGCGACCCGCGAACGACCTCTCTCGCCGCATCTGCAGATCTACAAGTGGCAGGTGCAGATGCAGACCTCGATCTACCACCGCGCGACCGGCATCATCCTGTCGGTTGGTGCGCTGTTCATGACCTGCGGCCTGGTGTCACTGGCTGCCGGGCCTGAACGCTGGGCCTTTTTCACCAAGATCGCCGGCTCGATTCCCGGTCTGGTGGTGCTGCTGGGCTTCAGTTGGGCGCTGGCGTATCACCTGATCAATGGCATCCGCCACCTGCTGCAGGACGGCGGCCTGGGCTACAGGATTCCGCAGTTCGTCCGCAACAGCCTGATCTCGATGATCGGCAGCGTGGTGCTCACCGCGGTCGTTTGGGGCGTCATCCTGACGCGCTGGGGGCAGTGATGGCCAACCGCATCGACGATCTGCGCGATCCGCTCAAGACCGCGCGCAACTGGGGCTCCGGCAAGGACGGCGTCCACCATTTCATCTGGCAGCGCGTGACCGCGATCCTGATCGGTCTGTCTGCCCTGTGGCTGCTCGGGATCGCGCTGACCCTGCGCAGCGCCAATTACGAGATCATCAAGGGCCTGGTCGCCGATCCGATCAACGCCACCGTGCTGATCCTGTTTCTGGTGTCGGTGTTCTGGCACGCGAAAATGGGGCTGCAGGTCGTGATCGAAGACTACGTGCACACGCCGTTCAACGCGGTTGTGCTGCACATTGCCACCATTCTTGTCTGCGCGCTGGCCGGAATCGCCAGCGTGCTTGCGGTGCTGCGCATCGCGCTGGGGAGCTGATTGCCGATGCCTGCTTACAAGATTCAGGAACACAAGTACGACATGCTGGTGGTCGGGGCCGGCGGCGCCGGACTGCGCGCGACCATGGGCCTTGCCGACAAGGGGCTGAAGACCGCCTGCATCAGCAAGGTCTTCCCGACCCGCAGCCACACCGTGGCGGCGCAGGGCGGCATCGCCGCGGCGCTGGGCAACATGGGCGAGGACGACTGGCGCTTCCACTTCTACGACACCGTCAAGGGCGGCGACTGGCTGGGCGATCAGGACGCCATCGAGTACATGTGCAAGAACGCGCCGCGCGCTGTGATCGAGCTCGAGCACTTCGGCGTGCCGTTCTCGCGAACGGACAGCGGGCACATCTACCAGCGTCCGTTCGGCGGCATGACCACCCACTATGGCAAGGGCACCGCCCAGCGCACCTGCGCGGCGGCCGACCGCACCGGTCACGCCATGCTGCATTCGCTTTACCAGCAGGCGCTGGCCCACAACGCGACGATCTTCGTCGAATACTTCGCCATCGATCTGATCTTCGACCAGGACGGCGCCTGCTGCGGCGTGCTTGCGCTCGACATGAACGAGGGCACGCTGCACTTCTTCCGCGCCCACGGCGTGGTGCTGGCGACCGGCGGCTACGGACGGACCTATTTCAGCTGCACCTCGGCCCACACCTGCACCGGCGACGGCGGCGGCATGGCGCTGCGCGCGGGGATTGCGCTGCAGGATATGGAATTCATGCAGTTCCATCCGACCGGCATTTACGGCGCCGGCTGCCTGATCACCGAGGGCGTGCGCGGCGAGGGCGGCTATCTCACCAATTCGGCCGGCGAGCGTTTCATGGAGCGCTATGCGCCCAGCGCCAAGGATCTGGCTTCGCGCGACGTGGTCAGCCGTGCGATCACCATTGAAATCCGCGAAGGCCGTGGCGTCGGTGAGCACAAGGATCATGCTTTCCTCAACCTGATGCACCTCGGCCCGGAGGTCATCCACGAGCGCCTGCCCGGCATCGCCGAATCCGCGCGCATCTTCGCCGGCGTCGACGTCGCCAAGGAGCCCATCCCGGTGCTCCCCACTGCGCATTACTGCATGGGCGGCATTCCGACCAACCATCACGGCGAAGTGGTGCAAAAAGTCGGCGAGGACAACGATGTGCATGTGCCGGGCCTGTACGCCATCGGCGAGGCGGCCTGCGTGTCCGTGCACGGCGGCAACCGCCTCGGCTCGAATTCGCTGCTGGATCTGGTGGTATTCGGGCGTGCGGTGGCCGAGCGCTGTGGTGAAACCCATGCGCCGAATGCGCCGCACAAGGATTTGCCGGGCGACGTGCTCGACAAGGCACTGGACCGCTTCGACCGCATCCGCAACGCCAAGGGCGAACTGCCGACCGCGCAGATCCGGCTGAACATGCAGCGCACCATGCAGGTCGACGCCGCCGTGTTCCGCACCGCCGAATCGCTGAAGGAAGGCTGCGACAAGATCGACGCCGTGCGCAAATCGTTCGAGCAGGTGCACGTCACCGACCGTTCGCTGATCTGGAACTCGGATCTGATCGAAACACTGGAGCTGGCCAACCTGCTGGAGCAGGCGGTGGCAACCATGCACTCGGCCGAGCAGCGCCCCGAGAGCCGCGGCGCCCACGCGCGCGAGGACTTCCCGGAGCGCGACGACGTCCACTGGATGAAACATACGCTGGTCAAGGTCGACGCGGCCGGGAAAACCGCGTTCGACTCGCGTCCGGTGCACACCCAGACGCTGACCGACGAGGTCAAGTCGGTGCCGCCCGCAAAACGGGTGTATTGATCACTGTGATTGGCGATTTGTGATGGGTGATTTGCAATTGATGACAGTAGAACGAACCGCCCGATCCCGAATCACGAATTCCTAATTACGCAGCACGGATCCACCATGGCCGAATTCTCGCTACCGAAAAACTCGAAGATCCAGAAGGGCAAGCACTGGCCTACGCCCGGCGCGAAGAAACCGCGCACCTTCCACATCTACCGCTGGTCGCCGGATGACGACGAAAACCCGCGGATGGACACCTACGAGGTGGACATGGCCGCCTGCGGGCCGATGGTTCTGGATGCGCTGATCAAGATCAAGAACGAGATCGACCCGACCCTGACTTTCCGCCGCTCCTGCCGCGAGGGCGTGTGCGGGTCGTGCGCGATGAACATCGACGGCACCAATACGCTGGCCTGCACCTGCGCCGTCGACAAGGTCGAAAAGGGCGACGTCAAGATCCATCCGCTGCCGCACATGCCGGTGGTGAAGGATCTGGTGCCCGACCTCACACATTTCTACGCGCAGTACGCGAGTATTCGGCCGTGGATCCGCACCCAGTCGCCGGCGCCGTCCGACCGCGAGCGCCTGCAGTCGCCGGAAGACCGCAAGAAGCTTGACGGCCTGTACGAATGCATCCTGTGCGCCTGCTGTTCCACCGCCTGCCCGAGCTACTGGTGGAACGGCGACCGTTACCTTGGCCCGGCGATCCTGCTGCAGGCCTACCGCTGGATCGTGGACAGCCGCGACGAAGACACCGGCGCCCGTCTTGACGAGTTGGAAGACCCGTTCAAGCTGTACCGCTGCCACACCATCATGAACTGCACCCGCACCTGTCCGAAGGGCCTGAACCCGGCCAAGGCGATTGCGGAAATCAAGAAGCTGATGGTTGAGCGGAAGATGTGAGTGGCAGGGGACAGAGGCCAGAGGCCGGAGGTCAAGGGGAAAGCGTGGAACAAGGACCGGGGACAGGGAACCGGGAACCGGGGTCGGGCTGATGCGTATGGCATGAACCCTGTGATCGCGATGAACGAAGACACTGAACTCAACAAGATTCGCTGGCGGTCGCGGCGCGGGATGCTGGAATTGGACATCCTGCTCAAGCGCTGGCTGGATCGCTGTTGGCAGAAAACTCCGATCCCGCAGCGGGAGGTTTTCCTGACGCTGCTGGGCTGCGAGGACGACATACTCTGGCGCTGGCTTTCCGGACTGGAAAAACCCGCCGATGCTGACCTTGTCGAACTCGTCGATCAGATCCGAAACCTCCCAGTCCGCCCCTGAGCCGGCTTTGGGGCGCTACTTCTGGCAGCCATCGAACGTCTGCGTGGGCGCGCTGTGGGCGCTCGCGCTGCTGGCGCCGCTTTCTGTTCTAGCCAGCGATTTTTCCGCATGGACGGCGTGGCCGATGGCGCTGCTGGCCTGCCGGTTCGGCATCCGTTCGGCGCGGGCGTATGCGGCGTTGCCGGAGCATGAATTGACTCTGCCGCATTCGGGCGGGCCGCCGTTGTGCGACGGCTTGCCGATCACGGATCTGCGTTTGCGTTGGCGCGGACCGCTGGCGTTCGTCGACTGGAAGCCGGTTGCTGCTGTGCGCCGCAGACGTCTCGTGTTCTGGCCGGACGTGCTGGACGCAGCGACGCGACGTGAACTGCGGCTGGCCGCGCAGCGGCTCGATGCTGTATCGAAAACGGCTTCGGTGGCAGGATAGGCGGTCACTGCAAGGGCACCCATGTACAAACCCGTCCCCGTCGCCATCGGCCTGCGCTACCTGCGCGCCAAACGTCGCAACGGCTTCATTTCCTTCATCTCGCTGGCATCGATCCTCGGCATCGCGCTGGGCGTGACCGCGCTGATCACCACGCTGGCGGTGATGAGCGGCTTCCAGAAGGAAATCCGCGACCGCATGCTGGGGATGGCCGCGCACGCCACCGTCAGCGGCTACGGTGAACCGCTGCAGGACTGGCAGCGTGCGGTGCAGGTGGCGCTGAAAGATGCGCGCGTCGCCGGTGCCGCGCCCTACATCGAAAAGGAAGCGCTGATTTCCGGCGCCAACAACCAGCCGGCGATGGTGCGCGGCGTGCTTCCCGCCGAGGAAGCGAAGGTGTCGGTGCTGCCGGAGAAGATGGTGCAGGGCAAGCTCCCCGAACTCACGCCGGGCAGCTTCAATATCGTGCTTGGCCGCGAGCTGGCGCTGTGGCTGGGCGTGGGTGTGGGCGACGATGTGATCGTGACGCTGGCGGATTTTCGCAGCACGCCGGTCGGCGGCGTGCAGACGATGAAGCGCTTTCGCGTCAGCGGCATCTTCGAGGCCGGCTACAACGAATACGACAAGGGGCTGGCGGTGGTCAACCTCGAAGACCTGCAGCGGGTGCTGCGCATGGGGCAGGGCGTCACCGGCGTACGCCTGCGGATGCACGACATGGATCAGGCCTTCGACGTGGCGCGCGATCTGGCGCTGGCGTTGAAGGGGCCGTATCGGGTCAGCGACTGGACCCAGGACAACGCCAATTTGTTTCGCGCGCTGAAGATGGAAAAAACGGTGATGGCGATCCTGCTGTCGCTGCTGGTGGCGATGGGCGCCTTCAATCTGGTGTCTTCGCAAGTGATGCTGGTGACCGACAAACAGGCCGACATCGCCATCCTGCGCACGCTGGGTCTGACGCCGGGCAAGGTGATGCAGGTGTTCATGGTGCAGGGCAGCCTGATCGGAATCATCGGCACCGTCGCCGGCATCATCGGCGGCATCACCTTGACCTTGAATCTGGACGCGATCCTGCACGGCATCGAACTGCTGCTGCACGTCAAGCTGCTGCCGGAGGACGTCTACTACATCACCGGTTTGCCGACCGATCTGCAGGCCTCCGATGTGACGGTGATCGCACTGATCGCGCTGGGGATGGCTTTCATCGCCACCTTGTACCCGGCGTGGCGCGCATCCCGCACGGCCCCGGCGGAGGCGCTGCGCTATGAATAGTCAAGCAATGGGTGATGCATGACACGTGGTTTGCAGTACGTTGACATTTAGCCTTTCCCCAGCCCCCGGCCCCGGCCCCCTAACGAGCAACGCATGCCATCGCCCACCCACACCGAAGCCGTCATCCGCGCGGAAAACCTGGGCAAAACCTACGCCGAGGGCAAGCTGCACACGCCGGTGTTCGATGGCCTCGATATCGCGGTCGCGCGCGGCGAAACCGTGGCCATCGTCGGCGCGTCGGGTGCGGGCAAAAGTACGCTGCTGCATCTGCTTGGCGGCCTCGATGTGCCGACGATGGGCGAGGTTTATGTGGCCGGGCAGCAGATGAGCGCGCTGTCCGACGCGGCGCGCGGGCGACTGCGCAATGCTGCGCTCGGCTTCATCTACCAGTTCCACCACCTGCTGCCGGAGTTCACCGCGCTGGAAAACGTGATGATGCCGGTGCTGCTGGCGGGGCGTTCCACCGCCGAGGCGAGCAAGCGCGCCACCGAATTGCTGGAATCGGTCGGCCTCGGACATCGGCTGGTTCACAAACCCGGTGAGCTGTCCGGCGGTGAACGCCAGCGCGCCGCCGTCGCCCGCGCACTGGCCAACGATCCGGCCTGCGTGCTGGGCGACGAGCCAACCGGAAACCTCGACGAAAAGACCGCCGCCGCCGTGTTCGGCCAGATGCTGGAACTCAACCGCGCGCGCGGCACCAGCCTGGTGCTGGTAAGTCACGACCGCCGTCTTGCCCGCCAGCTTGACCGCGTACTGGAACTGCGCGACGGCCGCTTGCACACGTTGTCCGGTCGCGACGTCTGAATCTGCTGGAGCGGGCCTCGGATCGGCTCGAAACCGGAAAATTCCGACCTCACTGCGACGAATACACCGATCGTCCGCGCTCGATGAAATCGGCACGCTGTCCGCATGGCCGTCGTTGTCGAACACACGCGTTTTCGTCGGATCGCAGCCCTGGCCGCTGGCAGCGCTGGAGCAACGCGAGCCTTCCCACTGTTCGGCCCCGCCTGCGCGAGCGCGCTGCTGGCCGGGGTCGGATGCTGCCTTCTGCTTCCTGCGTTTCCACCGTTCTGGCTGCTTTGCCTGATGTTGCTCGCGGGCGGTGTGCTTGCCTTGCGTCCTGACGCTGTGCGTCCGCTCGGCGTCTTTCTGTTCGGCATGGCGCTGGCCGGCCTGCAGGCGACGTCCGCGCTGGATGCGCAGCTCCCGCCCGTACAGCAGGGCAAACCGTTCACGCTGCGCGGGCAAATCCACAACTTGCCCGTCACCGAACCGCGACGAACCCGTTTCGAATTCGTGGTCGATGACGCTGCGGCGCAGCCGGAGAGTCTGCGCGGCAAAACCCTGCGCTTGAGTTGGTATGACGACGACCCACGACCGCGCTCGGCATTGAAGGCCGGGAGCCGCTGGCAGTTTCCGCTGCGCCTGCGGGCGCCGCGCGGGCTGCGCAATCCGGGCGGCAGCGATGCCGAAAAATATGCGCTGGCGGCGCGCATTGCCGCGACCGGACATGTCAGTCAGCCGCAGCGCGCGCGCCAGCTGGCGGCGCCGTCCGGAATCGATGCCTGGCGCGAGGCCATGAGCGCGCGGATTGGGGCTGCCGTCGACGCTGAGACTTCGCGCTACGTGCGGGCGCTGGCGCTGGGCGACACCCGCTTTCTCGATCAGACCGACTGGGCGCGGCTGCGTGCCGCCGGGTTGACCCACTTGATCGCCATTTCCGGATTCCACGTCGGTCTGGTGGCCGGATTTTGTGCGCTCGCGATGGTCGCGCTGTGGTGGCTGTGGCCGCCGCTGTGTCGCTGCCTGCCGCGCCAGTTTGCCGCCGGCGGTGGCGCCATCTGCGGCGCGTTCGGCTATGCGCTGATCACGGGAATGGCGGTGCCGACCCTGCGCACGGCGGTGATGATCGCCGCGCTGGTGGCCGCGCGCTGGCTGCGCCGACGCCAGCGGCTGGTCGACACCCTGGCCTTGGGCTGCATCGTGCTGCTGCTGCTGGATTCGCTGGCGGTGCTGGGGGCCGGCTTCTGGCTGAGCTTTGCCGGCGTTGCCTGGTTGCTGTGGTGTCTCCCGGAAGGCGATGCCGAAGGTTGGCGCGCGATGCTGCGCGGCTTCGTCTCGGCGCAGGCGGTGGCCAGCCTTGGACTGCTGCCGCTGACGGTCGTCTTGTTTGGACAGGCGTCGACCGCGGGGCCGATCGCCAATCTCGCCGCGGTGCCTTGGTGGAGCCTGGCGGTGGTGCCGCTGAGCCTGCTTGGCGTGCTGGCGGAAACGCTCCATGCCGGCCTTGGGCAGTGGTTCTGGCAGGCGGCGGCCTGGTGCTTCGATCTGCTGTGGCCGGCCTTGCGCTGGATTGCCGACAGTCCGCTGGCGATGCTGTGGCTTCCGGAGCCGCGCTGGTACGCGCTGCCGCTGGCGCTGCTGTCGGCGTTCTGGCTGCTGTTGCCTCGCGGCCTGCCGGGGCGCTGGCTGGCTTTGCTGATGTGGCTGCCGCTGCTGCATCCGCCGCTCGAATTGCCGAAGGCGGGCGAGGCGGAACTGACGGTGATCGACGTCGGGCAGGGACTGTCGGTACTGGTGCGCACCGCCCATCACGCGCTGCTGTACGACATGGGGCCGGCGGTTCCCGATGGCTATGACGCCGGCGAGCGTGCCGTGGTTCCAACGCTGCACGCGCTTGGCGTGATCCGGCTGGATGCCGGCATCGTCAGCCACGGCGATTTCGACCATGCCGGCGGGCGCAACGCGGTGGCCGCCGTGTTTCCGATGCCGCAAGTCATGGCGCCAAAGGGCAGCCCGTCGCCGGGCAGCGTCGATTGCAAAGCCGGGCAAAGTTGGGTCTGGGACGGGGTGCGGTTTCGCATCCTGCATCCGGATGCGGATTTCCCCTATCTCGGCAACGAGGCGAGCTGCGTGCTGCGTATCGAAACGGTCGCAGGCAGCGCCCTGCTGGCCGGAGACATCGGCCACTACTCCGAACGCAAGCTGGTCCACGATGCACCGGCGGATTTGCGCAGCGACGTCGTGCTGGTGACCCACCATGGCAGCGCGGGTTCGTCGGATCCGAGTTTCGTCGCCGCCGTCGGGGCGCGGCTGGCCCTCGTATCGTCGGGCGCAGACAACCGGTTCCGTCATCCCAGACCGCAGGTCGTGCGGCGCTGGTGCGATTCCGGGGCCGAAGTGCTGGACACCTCGCGTTCCGGCGCGCTGCGGGTCTGGGTCGGCCGCGACGGCCTGCGCGTACGTGAACGGCGTGCCGACCAGCCGCGTCCGTGGGATGCCGTTCGTCGGCGCGGACAGTCGGCTGGGCTATGCTACGCGCCTGAGTGAAGACTGCCCCGGGGCAGGAGGATCGACCCGTGCTGGAACTGATCAAGGCCGGAGGCTGGCCGATGATCCCGCTGCTGCTGCTGACCGTGGCAGGGCTTGCGATCGTAGTGGAACGCTTTTGGAGCCTGCGCCGCGAACGGATCCTGCCGCCCGGACTGGGAGACGAAGTCCGTAGCTGGGTTGCGCGTGGAAACTCCCTTGACCCTTCGCACATCGACTCCTTGCGTGCGACTTCGCCGCTGGGCGCGCTGCTGGCGGCGGAACTCGATGTGCGCCATCGGCATCGCGAGATCGTGCGCGAGCGGGTGGAGGACGTCGGCCGCCACCTCGTCCACCGCATGGAGCGTTTTCTCAACTCGCTGGGCACCATTGCTGCCGCCGGCCCCCTGCTGGGCCTGTTCGGCACCGTGGTCGGCATGATCCAGCTGTTCCTCGGCATCCTCGATCACGGCATCGGCGATGCCACCCAGCTCGCCGGCGGCATCGGCAAGGCGCTGGTGTGCACCGCCACCGGCATGATCGTGGCGATTCCCGCACTTGCCTTCCACCGCTATTTCCGCGGCCGGATCGCCAGCTACATCGTGGACATGGAACACGAGGCGATGCGGCTGCAGGATGTGCTGGACGCCACGTCCGCCGCGTCCGAGCGGCAGCCCGACTGAGGCAGACCGCGTGCGGATTTCCAACTACCGCGAGGACGACAACCCCGAGATCAACCTGATTCCGTTGATCGACGTGGTGCTGTGCCTGCTGATCTTTTTCGTGGTGACCACCACCTTCGATGCGCGCTCGGTGCTCAAGATCGAGCTGCCCAAGGCCGACGGCGAGCCGGCGACCTCGGCCAGCCAGCCGCTGGGCATCCTGATCAACGCCGACGGGCGCTATTTCGTTGGCGATCGCGAGGTGCTGCGCACCGACGTCGAAGCGCTCAAGCAGGCGCTTGCGGACGTGGCCGGAACCGACCGCGAGCGGGTGGTGCTGATCCGTGCCGATGCGCGCACGCCGTGGCAGGCGGTGGTGACCGCTTACGAGGCGCTGGCGCAGCTCGGGTTCCGGCGCATTGCCAATGCGACCACGCCGCCGGTCGCGGCGCAGGGACGCACGCAGTGAGCGGCAAGGAAATTTCGGCCTGGGCGGTCTACCGACGCCTGCTCGGGTTGGCAAGGCCGTACCGCCATGTGCTGGTGATTGCAGCGATCAGCATGGTCGTCGAAGCCGCCGCGGCAGGCGCCTTCGCCTGGCTGACCAAACCCATGGTCGACGAAACCTTCGTTTTGAAGAACCAGCAGTTCGGGCTGCTGATGCCGCTGGCGATCATCGCGATCTTCGTCGTTCGCGGCGCGGCCGGTTACATCACCGATCTGAACATGGCCAAGTCGGCGCGAGGCATCGCCCGCGACATGCGGGTTTCGGCAATGGACAAATACTTGCGCCTGCCCGGGCTGCGCTTCGATTCCGAGCCGGTGCCGTCGATGCTGGTGCGGCTGGGCTCGGACAGCGACCAGCTGGCGCAGGCGGTCATCGACTCCGGCAAGGTCATGATCCAGCAGAGCCTGCAGGCAGCCGCAATGGTGGCGGTCATGCTCTACGCCAGCTGGCGGGTGACAGTGGCGGTGCTGCTGCTCGGCCCGTTGGTGGCGTGGCTGATGAACAAGGTCGGGCATCGCTACCGCCGCTACGGCCACCGCGTGCAGGAAACCTCGGCCGAACTGATGCTGGCCGCCGATCAGGCTCTGAGCGGCCACCAGGAGGTCAAGGTCTACGGCGCGCGCCCGGCCGAGATGGAGCGCTATTCCGGGCTTGCCGACCACTACTACAAGCTCTCGCTGCGGGTGGAAAGCACGCGCGGCCTGTTTTCGGCGGTGGTGCAGCTCACCGGTGCCACCGGCCTTGCCGTTCTGCTGCTGCTGGCCGGCCGCGAAGCGCTTGCAGGGCGCCTGAGCGCCGGCGGTTTCGTGCAGCTGATGCTGTCGATGATGGCGATCATTCCCGCGCTCAAGCAGCTTACCAACGTGCAGGGCATGCTCCATCGCGGCATCGCGTCGGCCGAACGCCTGTTTACCGTGCTCGATGCGCCGGATGAAACCGATACGGGCACCCAGCCGCTGCAGCGCTGCGAGGGGCGGATCGAATTCCGCAACGTCGGCATGTCCTATCAAGGGCGTGATGCCGCCGCGCTCGACGGCATCAGCTTCAGCGCGCGTCCGGGCACCGTTACCGCGCTGGTCGGCCGCTCCGGCAGCGGCAAGTCCACTTTGGTCAAGCTGATTCCGCGTTTCTACGAGCCGACTGCGGGTCAGGTCCTGCTCGACGGCCACCCTTTGTCCGATTACCGGCTTGCCGACTTGCGCCGGCAGATCGCCATGGTCGGCCAGCAGGTGATGCTGTTCGATGGCAGCGTGTCCGAGAACGTGGCCTATGGCGAACTGCGCGATGCCACGCCGGAAGCGGTCGATGCGGCCGTACGCGCGGCCAATGCGATGGAGTTCGTGGAGCGGCTTCCGGATGGCATGCAGGCGCAGGTCGGCCCGAAGGGCGGAGCGCTGTCTGGCGGGCAGCGCCAACGTCTGGCGATCGCCCGCGCCGTGCTCAAGGATGCGCCAATCCTCATTCTCGACGAAGCGACCGCGGCGCTCGACAACGCCTCCGAGCGGCTGGTGCAAGAAGCGCTGACCGAGCTGATGCCGAACCGAACCACGCTGGTGGTCGCGCACCGGCTGTCGACGGTGGAACGCGCCGACCAGATTCTGGTGCTCGACGAAGGCCGGATCGTGGAGCAGGGCACCCATGCAGCGCTGCTGGCGCGTGGCGGGGTCTACGCGCAGTTGCACCGCCTGCAGTTCCGGGAGGCCGCAGATTGAATTCGCGCCGCAGGCCGCAAACGCCGCACTGGTGGTTTGACGGCAGCCTGCCGCCGCTGTGGGCGCGACTGCTGACGCCGCTCTACGGCGCCACCGTCGCATTGCGCCGCTTCGGTTTTCGACACGGGCTGCCCAAACAGGTGCATCCGGGCCTGCCCGTCATCGTGGTCGGCAATCTGGTCGCCGGCGGCAGCGGCAAGACGCCGCTGACGATGGCCTTGGTCGAACGCCTGCAGCAGGCCGGCTTCACGCCTGGCGTTGCCAGCCGCGGCCATGGGCGCAGGAACGAAAAAATTCCGCGCTGGGTCGATGCCGAGTCCGACCCGGTCGAGGTGGGCGACGAACCCTTGCTGATCGCCATCCGTACCGGCGTCAAGGTGCGGGTGGATGTCGACCGCGTGGCCGCCGCGAAGGCGCTGGCGGCAGCCGGCTGCGACATTGTCGTTTGCGACGATGGTCTGCAGCATTATCGGCTGGCGCGGGATATTGAAATCGAAGTTCAGGACCTGCGCCGTCGCTACGGCAACGGCCGAATGCTTCCGGCGGGCCCACTGCGCGAGCCGCTGGAGCGCGCGGCCGACTGCGCGTTTCGCGTGCTCAATCTCGGCCAGTCCGAGGGCACCGAGGTGGTCAAGCCGGACGCCAGGGCGGAGGCTTCCGGTCGCGAATGGCCGATGTGGCTGGAAGCTGCCGATGCAGTGCCGCTTGCCGGTGGGCGCGGCGTTTCCTTGTCTGCATTTGCCGGGCAGCGGGTGCACGCGGTCGCCGCCATCGGCGAACCCGAGCGCTTTTTCGTGATGCTGCGCGAGGCGGGCATTGGCGTGGTGCCGCACGCGTTTGCCGACCACCACGATTATCGGCGCGAGGACTTCGATTTCGGCAGTCCGCTGCCGGTGCTGATGACCGAAAAAGATGCGGTGAAGTGCCGCGCCATTGCCAAGCCTGGCTGGTATTCGGTGCCCGTTTCTGCGCGGCTGCCGGAGGCATTCTGGGGTGCGCTGCGGGATCGGCTCGGGCCTGCTGCTTAGCGCGTCGCACACGTTGGTTTTTGACGCGGTTTGACGCTGAGAATGCGGATGAAACGCAGGGGATGCGGGCCGCGGCAACAGCCTTGTGACTGTATCCAGCCAATGTGCGAGATCGGTTCATCGGAATGGTCGCGGCATCGGCGATAATCGCCGCTGTGAGACCTCCCGATTTCATCGTTGCCATTCCTGCGCGCTACGCCTCCACGCGGCTTCCCGGCAAGCCGCTGCGCTTGATCGGCACAAAGCCCATGGTGCTGCACGTTGCCGAACGCGCATTGGCCGCCGGCGCGCGCGCGGTATGGGTTGCAACCGATGATGCGCGGATCGCCGATGCGCTCAGCGGCAGCGGCGTGCACGTGGCGATGACCTCGCCCGCGCATGCCTCCGGCACCGATCGTCTGGCCGAATGCGCACGCATCGCTGGTTGGGCCGAAGATGCCATCGTCGTCAATTTGCAGGGCGACGAGCCGTTCGCTCCGACCGATGGCATCGCCTGCGTTGCACAGACCGTGGCAGGCAGCGGTGCCGGCATCGCGACCCTGGCGGCGCCGATCAACGACGTGACGACGCTGCTCGATCCCAATGCCGTCAAGGTCGTGCGCGCCGACAGCGGCGATGCGCTGTACTTCAGCCGCGCACCGGTGCCGTGGCCGCGCGATGCCTTCGCAAAGTGTCGTGAGACGATGCCGGAAGGACACTGGCTGCGCCATATCGGCATCTACGGCTATCGCGTGCGCGCCCTGCATGCGTTTGCCGGACTGCCGCCGGGCCGGCTGGAGCGCATCGAAGCATTGGAACAACTGCGCGCGCTGGAAGCCGGCTGGCGGATTGCCGTGGCGCTGACGCCGTCGCCGTTTCCGCCCGGAGTCGATACCGAAGACGATCTTGAACGGGCGCAGCGCATCTACGCCAATCTGCAGGAAGGCAATGACTAGACCGTTTTCGATCTTGGTGGTGTGCATGGGCAACATCTGCCGCTCGCCGACGGCGGAAGGCGTGCTGCGCGCACGCCTTGCCGATGCGGGCTTGACGCAGATCCACGTCGATTCCGCCGCCACCGGCGATTCCCACCTCGGCCATGCACCCGATCCGCGCGCCATTGACTGTGCGCAGCGCCATGACATCGATCTTTCCAGCCTGCGCGCGCGTCGGCTGGAATACGACGATTTCGAAAACTTCGACCTGTTGCTGTGCGCCGACCGCACCATCCTGCACGAAACCCGCATCCGCAAACCGCGCACCGCGCATGCCGAGGTGGAACTGCTGCTCGACTGGGCGGGCCTTGGCAACAAGGACGTGCCCGATCCCTATTACGGCAACACCCGCGATTTCGACCGCGTCTTCAAGCTGGTCGATGCGGCCGCTGCCGGTATCGTCAATCGCCTGCAGGAGGGCCGGCACTGACCGGCCGCTGAAAGGCGCATGACCAAGCGTACGCCGGATCAGCCCCCGTTCGACGGCCGCGCCTTCGCTGCCGGCTTGCCGCTGGCGCCGGGCGTGTACCGGATGCTGGACGCGGCGGACGGCCTCTTGTACGTCGGCAAGGCGCGCGCGCTGCGCAATCGCGTCGGCAGCTACTTCAATGCCTCGCCCAAGCCGACGCGAATCATGGCGATGCTGGCGCAGGTGGCGCGCATCGAGGTCACCGTCACCCGCAGCGAAGCCGATGCGCTGGTACTTGAAAATGAGCTGATCAAATCGTTGCAGCCGCGCTACAACGTGATGCTGCGCGACGACAAGAGCTATCCCTACGTTCTCATCACCCGCGAGGAATACCCGCGGCTGACCTTGCACCGCGGGCCGCAGACGGTTCCGGGGCGCTATTTCGGGCCGTATCCGAACGTCACCTCGGTGCGCGAAACGCTCAACCTCATGCACAAGCTGTTCAAGCTGCGCAACTGCGAGAACAGCGTGTTCAGGAACCGCAGCCGGCCTTGCCTGCAATACCAGATCGGACGCTGCAGCGCGCCCTGCGTGGCCTTGATCGAGCGTGCGCAGTACATGGATTCGGTGCGTCGCGCCGAGCTCTTTCTCGAGGGTCGCAACGACGAGCTCGGGCTCAAATTGACGGAGGCGATGCAGGCGGCCAGCGATGCGCTGGATTTTGAAATGGCGGCGCAGCTGCGCGACACGATCGCGGCGATCCGCAGGCTGCAATCCCGCCAGACCATGGACGGCCGCAGCGCCGACCTCGACGTGCTCGCGGTTGCGTTGCAGGGAGGCGCGGCCTGCGTGCTGCTGTTGGCCTTCCGCGATGGCCGCAATCTCGGCACCCACGCATTCTTTCCGAAAACCAACGGCGCCGACGGTGCCGACGAAGTGCTGGCTGCGTTCGTTTCGCAGTATTACGGCGATCACGTTCCCCCCGGCGAAATCGTCCTGGATTGCGACATTCCGGAGCGCGAGCTGATTGAACTGGCGCTGTGCGAGCGTGCCGGACACCGGGTCGCGCTGCGCACCAGCGTGCGCGGCGAGCGCGCCGCCCAGCTTGATATGGTCAGGCGCAATGCGGCGCTGTCGCTGGCGGCCGAACTGACCAGCAGCAACGCCCAGCACGCGCGGGTCGAAGCGCTGCGCGATCTTCTCGGTTTGTCCGATTTGCCGAACCGGATCGAATGTTTCGACATCAGCCACACCATGGGCGAAGCCACGGTCGCCTCCTGCGTGGTGTTCGATGCCCAGGGCCCGGTGCGCAAGCAGTACCGCCGCTACAACATCGCCGGCATCCAGCCCGGAGACGACTACGCGGCGATGCATCAGGCGCTGCAACGGCGTTTTCGTCCGGTGGCCGAGGCGGCGCCGGATGCGGTGGTGCCCGATGTGCTGCTAATCGACGGCGGCGCAGGGCAGGTGGCGCAGGCGCGCGCCGTGCTGCTGGAAGCCAGCGTCGACGGCGTGGCGCTGGTGGGTGTGGCCAAGGGCCCGGAACGCAAGCCGGGTGCGGAAACCCTGCTGCTGCCGGATGGTCGCGAAGTGCAGCCCGGGCCGGCGTCGCCGGCGCTGCAGTTGATCCAGCAGGTGCGCGACGAGGCGCACCGATTCGCGATTACCGGCCATCGCCAGCGGCGCTTGAAGGCGCGCATCACCAGCAGGCTCGAAGACATTCCCGGAATCGGCCCGCGTCGGCGCGCCGCGCTGCTGAAGTATTTCGGCGGGTTGCCGGGTCTGAAGGCGGCGGCGGTCGACGAGATCGCGCGCGCCGATGGCGTCAACAGCGCACTCGCGCAGCGGATTTGGGAGCATCTGCATGGGCTGAGCGAATCGCGTTCCGATGAATCGTCACCTCGATAAGCCGCCACTCCGACAAGCCGTCATGCCGATATGTCGATATGCCGATATGCAGTCATCCCGGCGAACGCCGGGATCCAGCTCTTGTGGACGTGTTCGGGAACGACGGGATCCCGGCATTCGCCGGGATGACGGCTCTACACCTTTCAAGACTCGGCCGGCGTTGCCTTAGAATGCGTGCATGACGGTGACTCTTCCAACCTGGCTGACGCTGGGCCGAATCGCGTTGATCCCGGTGCTGGTGGCTGTGTACTACCTCGGCGGTCGCTGGTCCAACCCGGGCGCCACCGCGATCTTCGTCCTGGCTGCGCTGACCGACTGGCTGGACGGCTGGATTGCCCGTCGCTATGGCCTGTCTTCGCGCTTCGGCGCGTTCCTCGATCCGGTGGCCGACAAGCTGATGGTGGCGACCGCGCTGGTCGTCACCGTTCAACACCATCACACCGTATGGATAGCGCTGTGGGCCAGCGTCATCATCGGCCGCGAGATCGCGGTGTCGGCCTTGCGGGAGTGGATGGCCGAGATCGGCCAGCATGCCAAGGTTTCGGTGGCACTGGTCGGCAAGATCAAGACCGCGGTGCAGATGGTCGCGTTGAGTTTCCTGCTGTACCGCGACCCACTGTGGGGCCTGCCGATTTTCCTCATTGGCGAATGGCTGCTGGCGGCGGCGGCGTTGCTCACCTTGTGGTCCGGATTCGAATATCTGCGCGCCGCCTGGCCGGCCCTGCGCGAGGATGCTCCTGAAGTTGTTGACAGCGGCAAGTGAGCCCGTAAAATAGCGGGCTGATTGCGGGAATAGCTCAGTTGGTAGAGCACGACCTTGCCAAGGTCGGGGTCGCGAGTTCGAGTCTCGTTTCCCGCTCCAGTTTCACGAAGCCCCGTTCGCGGGGCTTTTGTTTATCGGGGCAGCCAGACGCGGATGTCCTGATACGATATTCAACGTCATCCGGTCGGGTGGCAGAGTGGTCGAGCCCGGCGCTTGCGAACCGCAGGTTCGCGACGGGTGAGGGCGAGGCAGGACGCCGAGCGGAGAGTGCTACAGGGATGTACTGATACGATATTCAACGTCATCCGGCCGGGTGGCAGAGTGGTCATGCAGCGGACTGCAAATCCGCGTACGCCGGTTCAATTCCGACCTCGGCCTCCAATCAAAAGGCCCCGCATTGCGGGGCCTTTTTCATGTCGGTTGTCCGTTGCTGCTCAGTCTGCGGCCCGATCTTGTTTGATCGGCTGCTGATCCGGCTGCTGGATCGGCTCGATACCGGAGTCGGTTGACGGCAGTGCGGGCGCGTCGGACATTGGCGCAGGCGCTTCGAACGTCGGCGCAGACTCCGCCTGTGGGGTGGACGCAGCCGGCGGTACATCGTCAGACAGGTTGACCAGGGTCGATTGGTCGACGTATGCAGTCAGTTCCGATCCGGTATCGATCGAGATGTCGTGTCCACGCTTCAACAGGCCCAGCGGACCGAAAAGGACGGTCAGTACCACGGCGGTCCCCACCTTGTCCTTGCCTTCCTTGCCGGTGGTGGCGCGCAACCGGATGCGTTGTTCGCCAAGAATGATGTAGTCAAGACTGACGTTGAGATCGCCACCGCGGCCCATGAAGCCCCGTTTCTTGGCAGCAACAACCGTACCGACAGCCTTCGTGCCGCTGGGAACCACAAGCTCGCCATTCACGCGCAGGTCGCCGTCCACCTCCAAGTTGAACCGCTGACCTTCGACTGCGTTGGCCGACGAAACCGTTTCCAGCATCCTCAGGTGAACGTCGGTTCCTTCAGGAATCGTGACCGGATGCGATGCGGATGCCCACCCGGAAATAACGAGCAGCGCAATAATCAAAATCGATTTCATTGAATTTTCCCAAGTGTGATCCGCTCAGGGCGGCGTAGAAAAGAACGTTCGGTTCGGGAACAAACCCGGGTATTTCCAGTCCGCAAGAACCAAGAAACACCAGTGCGCGCCCGCACTTCGAAGTGGGCCGCACGATGCCGCTGCGCTGTTTGCTTCCTATTCCCCGCGTTTATTTTCAAGCAAACAGCCGGTGCTGCGCAAGCGGTTCGTCAGGATGGGCTGAGTCACTCGTGACGCGAGTTTTTCGTGTAACCCGCAACCCCACAAGCTTCCCATCGCTTAAGCTTGGCGAAGGCCCGGATGGCGAAACTGGTAGACGCAAGGGACTTAAAATCCCTCGGCCGCAAGGCCATGTGGGTTCGACCCCCACTCCGGGCACCATCGCGACGTTTTCAGGAGACGCCATGCTCAGGTATTCGGCCTACATCGCCAGCATAGTCCTCGCAATTGTTTCGCTCGCTCTGGCGTCCTGGTTTCCGGGCTGGTGGTGGGGCGTGGCGGTGTTCGGTGGGCTGGCGCTGCTGGGTACGTTCGACGTGCTTCAGCAAAAGAGCACGCTGCGCCGAAATTACCCGTTGCTGGCCAATTTCCGCTACGGGCTTGAGACCATCGGCCCGGAGATCCGGCAGTACTTCATCCAGGCCGATACCGACAAGGTGCCGTTCTCGCGCCAGCAGCGTGCGCTCGTCTATCAGCGCGCCAAGCACGTCAATGACGTGCGTCCGTTCGGCACCTTGCGCAATGTCTATGACATCGACTACGAGTGGATCAACCATTCGATGGCGCCGGTCGAGGTGGCCGACCACGATTTCCGGATCACGATCGGCGAGACGTCGAAGCAGCCATATTCGGCCAGCGTGTTCAACATCTCCGCGATGAGCTTCGGCGCGCTGTCGGCCGCGGCGATCCGCGCGCTCAACGGCGGCGCCAAGCGCGGCAACTTCTACCACGACACCGGCGAAGGTTCGATTTCGCCCTATCACCGCGAGAACGGCGGCGACCTGGTCTGGGAACTGGGCTCGGGCTATTTCGGCTGCCGCAATCACGACGGCAGCTTCAACGAGGCGCGCTTCACCGAACAGGCCAATGACCCGCAGGTGAAGATGATCGAAATCAAGCTCTCGCAAGGCGCCAAGCCGGGCCACGGCGGGGTACTGCCGGCGGCCAAGCTCAGCGCCGAGATCGCGGCGACGCGCGACGTGCCGATGGGGCAGGACTGCGTTTCCCCTGCCCGACATTCGGCGTTCTCGACCCCGCTGGGTCTGCTGCAGTTCGTTGCGCGCCTGCGCGAGCGCTCCGGCGGCAAGCCGACCGGATTCAAGCTGGCCATCGGCCACCCGTGGGAATGGTTCGGGATCGCCAAGGCGATGGCGGAAAGCGCAGCTTCCAATCCGGAACTGCTGCCGGATTTCATCGTGGTCGATGGCGCCGAAGGCGGCACCGGCGCGGCGCCAGCCGAGTTCGTCGATCACGTCGGCGTGCCGATGCACGAGGGCCTGCTGCTGGTGCACAACACTCTGGTCGGGCTGGGCCTGCGCGATCGAATCAGGGTTGGCGCAGCCGGCAAGGTGGTCAGCGCGTTCGACATCGCCCGCACGATGGCCCTAGGCGCCGACTGGTGCAACGCTGCGCGCGGTTTCATGTTTTCGCTGGGCTGCATCCAGTCGCTGAGCTGCCACACCAACCGCTGTCCGACCGGGATCGCGACCCAGGATCCGAGCCGCTGGAAGCACCTCGACGTGCCGGACAAGACCACCCGCGTCGCCGAGTACCACGACAACACCTTGCGCGCGCTGCGCGACCTGCTGTGCGCAGCGGGCCTGGGGCACCCCGACGAGCTGGGCCCGGAGCACATCCTGCGCCGAGTGTCCCAAACCGAGGTGCGTGCGTTCGCGAGTCTGTACCGCTTCCTCGAACCGGGCGAACTGCTGGATGGCCGCATTCCCCATCACGCCGTGTTCCGCGATTACTGGGAGGAATCCCGTAGTGGCACTTTTGCTGCACCGGAGCGGCTGCTGCGCCTGCGGACGAGCAAGACAACCTGATAAAATGCCGCTTTTCGCATCACGACGGCGCGCGACTTGAACAACGGACTGTCCCACCTCGACCAGCTCGAAGCCGAAAGTATCCACATCATGCGAGAGGTCGCCGCCGAGTTCGGCAATCCGGTGATGCTGTATTCGGTCGGCAAGGATAGCTCGGTGCTGCTGCACCTGCTGCTGAAGGCGTTTTACCCGGCCAAACCGCCGATTCCGCTGCTGCACGTGGACACCACCTGGAAGTTTCGCGAGATGATCGCCTTCCGCGACCGTCGCGCGGTGGAAACCGGCGTGACCCTGCACGTCTACAGCAATCCCGACGGACTGGCGCGCGGCATCAATCCGATCACCCACGGCGCCACCGTCCACACCGACGTGATGAAAACCCAGGCGCTCAAGCAGGCGCTGGACAAATTCGGCTTCGATGCCGCCATCGGCGGCGCCCGCCGCGACGAGGAAAAATCGCGCGCCAAGGAACGCATCTTCAGCTTCCGCAACGGGCAGCACCGCTGGGATCCGAAGAACCAGCGCCCGGAACTTTGGAACCTGTACAACGCGCGCATCCACAAGGGCGAATCGGTGCGCGCGTTCCCACTGTCGAACTGGACCGAGCTGGACATCTGGCTGTACATCTTTCGCGAGAAGATCGAGGTGCCTTCGCTGTATCTGGCCAAGCAGCGCCCGGTGGTCGAGCGCGACGGCGCGCTGATCATGGTCGACGATGAGCGCCTGCCGCTGCATCCCGGCGAGGTGCCGATGCAAAAGTGCGTGCGCTTTCGCACGCTGGGCTGCTACCCGCTGACCGGCGCGATCGAATCCGAGGCCGATACGCTGGAGAAAATCATCGCCGAGATGCTGGTGTCCACCACCTCCGAACGCCAGGGCCGGGTGATCGACCACGACCCATCCGCTTCGATGGAGAAGAAGAAGCAGGAGGGGTATTTCTGATGAACGCCACACTCGCCAGCGCTGAGACTGCGGTTTCGGCCTACCTGCAGCAGCACGAAACCAAGGGCCTGCTGCGTTTCATCACCTGCGGCAGCGTGGATGACGGCAAGAGCACCCTGATCGGGCGGCTGCTGCACGACACCAAATTGCTGCTGGACGATCAGGTCAGCGCGCTGGAAGCCGACAGCCGCCGCTTCGGCACCCAGAACGGCGAGATCGACTTCGCGCTGCTGGTGGACGGCCTGGCCGCCGAGCGCGAGCAGGGCATCACCATCGACGTCGCCTACCGTTTCTTCGGCACCGAGCGCCGCAAGTTCATCGTCGCCGACTGCCCCGGCCACGAGCAATACACCCGCAACATGGCCACCGGCGCTTCGACCGCCGACGTGGCGGTGGTGCTGGTCGATGCCCGCAAGGGCCTGCTCACGCAAACGCGGCGGCACAGCTACATCGTCAAGCTGCTCGGCATCGATCGCGTGCTGCTGGCGGTCAACAAGATGGACTTGGTCGATTTCGATCAGGACGTGTTCGACGAAATCTGCGGTCAGTACCGCGCGCTGGCTTCGCATCTTGGCATTGCCCACGTCGACTGCCTGCCGCTGTCGGCGCTGCGGGGCGACAACATGATCGCGCGCTCGCCGCGCACGCCGTGGTATTCGGGCCCGACGCTGCTGGAACTGTTGGAAACGGTGCCGGTCGATCGCCACGACACCGAATCCGCATTCCGCCTGCCGGTGCAGTGGGTGTGCCGTCCGAACCAGAATTTCCGCGGCTTCGCGGGAACCGTCGTGTCCGGAACCGTGTCTGCGGGCGACGAAATCGTGGTGCAGCCTTCGGGACGACGCTCGCAAGTCGCGCGGATCGTCACCGCCGATGGAGATTTGCAACGGGCGACGACCGGGCAGACCGTCACGCTGACCTTGGACGATGAAATCGACGCCAGTCGCGGCGACGTGATCGCGGCGGCATCCAGCCCGATGGAAGTGGCCGACCAGTTTGCCGCGCACATTCTGTGGATGGGCGATGATCGCCTGCTGCCGGGGCGGCCGTACCTGCTCAAGCTCGGCACCCGCACGATCGGCGCGTCGGTGACCGAGATCAAGCACAAGGTCGACGTCAACACGCAGGAAGAGCTGGCCGCGAAGCACCTCGAACTCAACGAGGTCGGGATGTGCAATCTGCACCTCGACCAGCCGATCCCGTTCGAAGCCTACGCCGACAGTCGCGCGCTCGGCGGCTTCATCCTGATCGACCGCCAGAGCAATGCCACGGTGGCCGCCGGCACGCTGGAATTCGCGCTGCGCCGCGCCGGCAACATCCACTGGCAGCACCTCGACGTCGACAAGGGGGAACGCGCCGCGATCAAACACCAGCAGCCGCGCTGCCTATGGTTCACCGGCCTGTCCGGCGCCGGCAAATCGACCATTGCCAACCTGGTCGAAAAGAAACTGCTGGCACTGGGCAAGCACACCTATCTGCTCGACGGCGACAACGTCCGCCACGGGCTCAACAAGGATCTCGGATTCACCGACGAAGATCGCGTCGAGAACATCCGCCGCGTTGCCGAAGTTGCAAAGCTGATGACCGACGCCGGCCTGATCGTGCTGGTCAGCTTCATCAGCCCGTTCCGCGCCGAACGCGCGATGGCGCGCGGTTTGTTTGAAGCCGGCGAATTTCTCGAAGTCCATGTCGACACGCCGTTGGCAGATGCCGAGCGGCGCGATGTCAAGGGTCTTTACGCCAAGGCGCGGCGCGGCGATCTGAGCAACTTCACCGGCATCGATTCGCCCTACGAGGCGCCGGAAGCGCCTGAGCTGCATCTGCGCACGCAGGATGCCGACGCAGCGGCGCTGGCTGACCGGGTGCTGGCCGCGCTGGGCTACCACGCGTTTTAGCGCTGCACGGATCTGTTCGATAGTGCGGGGGTGACGGGGCGTTCAGTCTGCGGATGTCGGCCGGTCGTTCGGCAGCCACATCCGAGCGATGAACCGCCCGTCGACCACGTCGGCATCGATCCGGCCGCGACCGTCGGTCAGCGCCAGCACGCGCTGGCGCGCCGAGGTCAGGCCCACGGCATGCCCGCCGCTGCCCGCACCGGTTGCAGGCAGGTCATTGCAGACGATGATTTCGATGCCGTCGGCGGCGATGTTCACTTCGAAATCCACGCGCCCGCCCTCAGGAAGACGTTCGATTCCGTGCCGGATGGCGTTTTCGACCAAGGGCTGAATCGACAGCGAAGGCACCGGGATTTCCGGAAGATCCTCCGGCACCTTCCATTGCAACGTCAGCCGCGTTCCGAAACGCAAGGCTTCGATGTCGAGATAGCGACGCGTCAACGCCAGTTCCTCACTGAGCGGGATCTGCCTGGGGCCACGCAGGGCGCTGCGGAACAGATCGGCCAGATCCAGCAGCAGGCGTTCGGCAGCGTCCGGCTGTTCATGCACCAGTGCGGCACCGGTGTTGAGGGTGTTGAACAGGAAATGCGGGCGGATTCGGGCTTGCAGCGCCTCCAATTCGAGTTGTTTGGCGCGTACGGCCAACTGCTGCGAGCGCCAGTAGTTTTGGTAAGTCAGCAGTCCGACCATGCCGACGACCACCGCAATTCCCATGATTCGCAGCACGAAATCCAGTCGTGACACGTCGGTTGGCCCACCCATGGCCAGAACGCTCCACGATGTCGCGCCGATGATCAGGCTCATTCCGAGCAGCAACATCAGACACACCCAGGCCAGGCGCAGCGGTGGCAGGCGACCCAGCGGGCGGCGCAGCAAATACAGCAGGCAGAGCGTGCCGATCGCCACCCACTGCACGCTCAACGATGCCAGCCCGAACTGCACCAGGCGCTGGCCATCACGCGCCGGCGCCAGCGCAATGATCGCTGCCAGCGCTTCACCGCCGAGCACCACGCTCAGCAAGGCGGGCGGGCGCCAGAGCGCGGCCAGCGGATCGGTGGGGGTGTTCACGGCGATGCGGTTCCTCCGGATTGGAGCAGGGTAGCCGCGTACAGCCCTGAATGGAAAGCGGATTTCGCGCCAACATCACATCAAGTCGATCTGCGGCAGCGCCCCAGCCATGGACAGGCGCGCGCGGCCGCTAGAATGGGCGCTTTGGAATTGCGGGGTTTTCCTTGATCAAGCCGCGTACACCGCCAGGGGTGATGGAACTGTTGCCCCGCGATCAGATCGCATTCCAGCGCATGCTGGACACGATCCGCCAGACCTTCGAGCGTTTTGGCTTCTTGCCGGTGGAGACGCCGGTGATGGAGTTGTCGGAGGTGTTGCTGACCAAATCCGGCGGCGAAACCGAGCGCCAGGTGTATTTCGTGCAATCCACCGGCGCACTCGACCGCGCCGCGGATGGGTTGCCAGAGCTGGCGCTGCGCTTCGATCTGACCGTGCCGCTGGCGCGCTATGTGGCCGAGCACGAACGCGAATTGGCGTTTCCGTTCCGCCGCTACCAGATGCAGCGCGTGTATCGCGGCGAGCGTGCGCAGCGCGGGCGGTTTCGCGAGTTCTATCAGTGCGATATCGACGTGATCGGCAAGGATGAGCTGTCGCCACGGTTTGATGCCGAAATTCCGGCGGTCATCGCGGCGGTATTCGAACGCTTGGCCATCGGGGAGTTCACCATCCAGTTCAACCATCGCAAGTTGCTGCGCGGGTATTTCGAAGGACTCGGCATCGAAGGCGAAGCGCAATTGCTGGTGCTGCGCGAGCTGGACAAGCTCGACAAGCGCGGTGCCGATGCGGTGCGTGAAACGCTGGCGGGTGAGGGGTTTGCGCTGGCGTCGGAGGTGATCGACAAATTGATGGCGTTCTCGCAGGTGCGGTCCAGCAGTCATGCTGATGCCTTGGCCAAGCTGGAGGCGTTGGGCAGCGGCACGCCGTTGTTCGAAGAGGGGCGCGAGGCCTTGCGCGGGATCTTGTCGCAGCTGCACGCGTTGGGCGTGAACGAGTCGCGCTATGCGTTGAATCTGTCGATCGCACGCGGGCTGGATTACTACACCGGCGTGGTGTACGAAACCACGCTCAATGCGTATCCGCAGATCGGTTCGATCTGCTCGGGCGGGCGCTACGACAACCTGGCCAGTCATTACAGCAAGTCGAAATTGCCGGGCGTGGGCATCTCCATCGGCTTGACTCGGCTGTTTTATCAATTGCGCGAAGCCGGGCTGGTGGGCACCGCGGACAGTTCCGTCGATGTGCTGGTGGCCTTGCTGGACGATGCCGGCTTGGACGCCGCACTCGCACTCTCGCAGCGCTTGCGTGCGGCCGGACTGAACGTGGAAACCCAGTTGGAGCCGCGCAAATTGGCCAAGCAATTGCAGTATGCCGATAAGGCCGGCATTCGCTTTGTGGTGATGCGTGGTGATGACGAGGCCGCGCGCGGGGTGGTGGCGGTGAAAGACCTGCGCCGCGGTGAGCAATTTGAAGTGGTCGAAGCTGAACTGGCGGCGGCATTGATGGTGGAACGCGAACAGCTGCGTGGCGCTGCGGGGACGAGGTCATGAGTGATGCAATCAAATTGGATGGCCTGTCGCTGACGCGCACGCAGTTGGCAGCGGTGGCGCGTGGCGCAGCAGTGGAGCTGGATACCGCAGCCCTAGTGCAAGTGGCGCGTGCGGCCGATTTTCTGGCGGCGCAAGTGGACAAACAAGAGCCGATCTATGGCGTGTCCACCGGCTTTGGCAGCAATGCCGACAAGCTGCTGGGCGCGCATCGCCTGCGCGATGAATTGCCGGGTACGGTGAAGTCCGGGCAATCGCCGCATATCGAATTGCAGCGCAATCTAATCATCACCCATGCCGTGTGCGTGGGCGAACCGTTTGCGCCGGAGGTGGTGCGGGCGATGTTGTGCATTCGCATCAACACCTTGTTGCGCGGGCATTCCGGCATTCGCGTGCAGACCCTGCAAGCGCTGGCCAATCTGCTCAATGCCGGCATCGTGCCGGTGGTGCCGCAGTTGGGCTCGGTGGGTGCATCCGGCGACTTGGCGCCGCTTTCGCACTTGGCCATCGTGCTGCTGGGCGGTGGCGAGGCGTTCGTCGATGGCGCGCGCATGCCCGGTGCCGAGGCGCTGGCGCGCAAGCAGTTGCAGCCGGTGGAGCTGTCGTACAAGGAAGGCTTGGCGCTGAACAACGGCACCGCGCAAATGTTGGCGACCGGTGTGCTGGCGTTGCAGCAGTTGGAAGATTTGCTGGATACCGCCGATCTTGCCGCCGCGATGACCATTGATGCGTTTGCCGGCCGCTTGGGCGCGTTCGCGCCGGAAGTCCACGCACTGCGCCCGCATCCGGGGCAGGTGAAGGTGGCAGCCAATTTGCTGCGCTTGTTGGAAGGCTCCACTCTATCCGACATCGCCTATCACTTGGTGCCGAAATTCCACCAATGGTTGCCCGGCAGCTGGAATACCGAGCAGCAACAGGCGCTCAATTTCGATATCGGTTGGGATTGGGTGCCGCTGTCGCAGCGTCACGGCCGCGAGAAGTTCTATCAACGCTTCCTGCCGTTTCGTGGCGGCAAGAAACACCAGCCGCAGGATAGCTATTCACTGCGCTGCATCCCTCAGGTACACGGTGCCGTGCGTGATGCGCTGGAGCAAGCCAAGCGCGTGTTGGAGATCGAGCTCAATGCGCTGACCGATAACCCGCTGGTGTTCCCCGACAAGACCGATGCCAAGCATGTGGAAGAGCAGGTCATTTCCGCCGGCCACTTCCACGGCATGCCGCTGGCGCTGGCGATGAGTTATGTGAAAGCCGCCATCCCGGTCTTGGCGTCGATCAGCGAACGCCGCCTCAACAAACTGGTGGACCCAGCCACCAATGATGGCCTGCCCGCATTCCTGATCGGCAACGAAGATGGCACCGAGTCGGGGCATATGATCGTGCAGTACACCGCAGCGGCCATCGTCAATGATCTGGCCAGCCGCGCGATGCCGGCCTCGGTGTACTCCATCCCCACCAGTGCCAACGCCGAAGACCATGTGTCGATGGGCGCCAACGAAGCGCGCCATGTGCTGGCGATGGTGGGGGATCTGGGCAAGGTGTTGGCGCTGGAGCTGTACACCGCCGCGCAAGCGCTGGACCTGCGTCGCGGCATGATCAACGCCGCCCGCGATTTGGCCAAGCAGTCCGATGCGGAAAGCTTCGCCAGCAAAGTCGCCGGTGGGCCGCTGCCGGAAGGTGCAGACCGCGCCGTGTTTTTGAGCGAGGTGAATGCACTGCGCGAGCAACTGGCGCAAGCCGCCGAATTCCGGCCGGGCAGGGCCGTGGCGGCCGCCCACGCCGCAATCCGCTCCCGCATTGCCTATCTCGACCGGGATCGCGCACTCGATGGTGAAGTGGCCACGGCCATCGCAATGGTGGTGGATGGCAGCGTGCTTGCCGTGGCCCGTTCAGCGCTGTCCTGACGGTCATCAAAACGGCCTTCATCCCGCTGGCTTGGGGATGAAGGCCGCGGGCTGTCGTCAACGTACACCTGCATCAAGCATGCCATTACGGGCCAGTAAATCGACGAGCCTCATTCGAAATTCCGGATCGCGGCTGTCCCAGCCTTTCGTGCTGTCAATGACTTTGCCATCCTTGATGATGGTGAACGTCGGCATAGTCCATTGCTCGATGAACGCCCATTCGCGGCGGTCATAGATCGCAAGCATTGGCGTTCCCGAATGCTCGCGATTCCATTCTGCAAGTGCATCCAGTCGTTCGCTACCGGGTTGCAGTGACAGCCAGCGCGCATGCTTGGCGAACACTGGGCCAAGCACGGGGTCGCCAGAAATGTCCTTAGCCGCGTCCGCTGAGAAATGGCAGACGGCAACAACGAGAATTTGCACCGCCTGCAAGTCGATGTTGATACGTTCGACAGTGCTAACGTCAGGAGTGAATCGCCATGCACTTGGCTGCTCGATTTTGGCATCAATGAATTCGGGGAGTATGGGCAATTCGGCGCTTGCGTGCTTGGCCGCGAACGCACTTGCAGCAGCGAAGTGGCGTGCGCTCAGCAGCGCATTGAAAACAGATGTGGCTGATTTGTTGTCAGCAAGGTTGCGATTCTCAAGCTCGACAAACACGCGCAGGGCTGCGTTGGCCAAGTCGTCAGCGGCTGCATAGAACAACGTGGCTTCCACCGCGCGCCAATGCAGTTTTAGGTCGGCGTCACTCTCGTCTTTGAGATGCTCTGCGTCATCCATCTGACCGAAGTTGGATTCATATTCGTTCCGCATATTGGCCGCGAAGGTAAGGTCGGCAGGACGAGGCCACTGTTGACTGAGCGCCTCGACACGTTGTGCGCGCAGTGCAATTTCACTGACTGCTGAAAAAGCAGGCAAGGCTAGCAATGTGGAAAGGATCAGAAGGCCAATCGTGCGCATGGTCGGAGCATAGGCCGGGTGTTGAGGGTTGCCAAACGGTTTGACGTATTCATTTCAGTGCATTAATGTGTTAATGTGCTAATACATTGATTCGTTAAAGTAATGGCACGCAAAGCCACTTTCCCATTCGGTGAAATCGCCATGAAGCAACGCCCAGAGCCACTTCCGAAGTACGACGCTGCTGTTGCCATCGGTGCGCTGGCGCATGTGCTGTCGAGGCTGAAAGGGGCGGACGAGGTGCAGGCGTTTCTGGAGGATCTGTGCACGCCGGCGGAACTGGAAGCGATGGGCGACCGCTGGAGGGTGGTGCCGCATTTGCTGAAAGGCGAGCCCTATCGCGACATCCATGACAGCACCAAGGTCAGCGTCACCACGATTGGCCGGGTAGCGCGTTGCATCGAGCGTGGCGCGGGTGGCTACCAAGCCGCCGCGCGTCGTCTGCAACTGCCCGCTGTTTCAAACACCAACTGAAGTCATCCACATGAGCCCTGCGGTCAATTCCGCCGTGCGCGATCGGCTGCGCATTGCCATTCAAAAATCCGGCCGCCTGAGCGAGACGGCGCGTGCATTGCTGGCCTCGTCCGGGCTATCCTGGCGCGAAAGTCGCGACAAGCTGTTTTGCTATGGCGAATCACTGCCGGTGGATTTGTTGCTGGTGCGCGATGACGACATCCCCGGCCTGATTGCCGAGGGTGTGTGCGATCTGGGCATCGTGGGCCGCAATGTCCTGCGCGAGTTGATCAGTGAGCGCGAGGAATCGGGCAAGCCGGCCGCATTCCGCGAATTGCGCTCACTGGGGTTTGGTGGTTGCCGTCTCTCGATTGCGGTGCCTGATGCATGGGATTGGCAAGGCCCCGCCCAGCTTGCCGGCAAGCGCATTGCCACCACCTATCCCAACCAGTTGCGGGCTTGGCTGCGCGCGCAGGGTGTGCAGGCCGACATCGTGATGCTCAACGGGTCGGTGGAAATCGCGCCGCGTTTGGGGCAGGCCGACGCCATCTGCGATCTGGTATCCAGTGGTGCCACGCTTGCCGCCAACCAGCTCAAGCCGGTGCTGGATATTTTGCAAAGCGAAGCGGTACTGGCCGGCCCCGCGCAACCCTTCGCCGATGCCCGCGCCGATCTGGCCGATTTACTACTGCGGCGGATGGATGGCGTGCTGCGTATTCGCGATAGCAAACTGTTGATGTTCCAAGCCCCGCGTGAGGCCGTGAACGAGCTGCTGCAATTGTTGCCAGATGCCGAGCCGCCCACGGTCTGTGCGGTCGATGGCGCGGATACCTTGGCGATGCAAGCGCTGTGTCACGGCGCGATGACGTGGCAGCGGCTGGAAGACCTCAAGCGCGCCGGTGCCCGCGGCTTGATGGTGTTGCCGGTGGAGCGGATGCTGGCATGAAGCGCGTGGACTGGAATGTGTTGGATGACGACGCACGTATGGCTGTGTTGCAGCGCCCGGTGCAAGCGGTATCGGATGCGTTGCGCGAAGGTGTGCAGGCGATCTTTGCCGAAGTAGTGATGCGCGGTGATGCCGCCTTGCGTGATTACACGCAACGGTTTGATGGCGTTGTGCTGCAAGACTTTGAAGTGGGCGTGGCAGAATTTGCTGCGGCAAGCGTGCAAGTGATTGCTTCTGTGCAGACGGCAATCATTGAAGCCGCAGGCCGCATTGAAGCCTTTCACAGTGCCGGCATGGCCAGTGCCTATGCCGTGGACACTGCGCCGGGCTTGCGTTGCGAGCGCATTCAACGGCCGATTCCGCGGGTGGGCTTGTATGTCCCCGCAGGCAGCGCGCCGCTGCCATCCACGGCATTGATGTTGACCATCCCGGCGCGCTTGGCAGGTTGCATCGATATCGTGTTGTGCACACCGCCGCGCAAGGACGGCAGCGCAGATCCAGCCGTGTTGCTGGCCGCGCAACAAGCCCCCGGCGTGCGTGTATTCAAACTCGGCGGTGCGCAAGCGATCGCGGCGATGGCGTTGGGCACCAACACGGTGCCCGCCTGCGACAAAGTATTTGGCCCCGGCAATGCGTGGGTGGATGAGGCCAAGCGGCAGGCGGCGCAGCGCCCCGGCGGACTTGCCATTGATATGCCAGCGGGGCCATCGGAAGTCTTGGTGATTGCCGATGCGGGTGCGAACCCCGCATTTGTGGCGGCTGATCTACTTTCGCAGGCCGAACACGGGCCGGATTCGCAAGTGTTGTTGCTGACCGATAGCCTAGACATGTTGGATGCCGTGGCGACACAGGTCGATGCGCAATTGGCGCAATTGCCACGCGCTGATATCGCAACACAATCCTTGAGCCGTTCGCGTTTGATCTTGGTGCAGGACATCGCGCAGGCAATCGAGATCAGCAATCGCTACGCGCCTGAGCACTTGATCTTGTCGGTGCGCGAACCTCGCGGTTGGTTGGATTCGATTTGCAACGCGGGCAGTGTTTTTCTTGGCGACTACACGCCCGAAGCCTTGGGCGATTACTGCTCGGGCAGCAATCATGTGCTGCCCACTGGGGGCGCCGCACGAGCGTGGAGTGGGCTTTCGGTAGGAAGTTTCCAGAAGGCGATCAGCGTGCAAGAAGCCAACCGTGCGGGTATCGCCAATGCGGGGCCATGCGCCGTCACACTGGCGTATGCCGAAGGCTTGCAGGCGCATGCGCGGGCGGTGGAATTGCGGCTGGAGCAGGTGGCATGAAGACCACCGTGAATGCCTTGCTGCGCGATGACCTGCGCACATTTGCGGGCTATCAGTCGGCGCGCACGGCCAGCCTGCAAGGGGAGGTCTGGCTCAACGCCAACGAATCGGCATGGGCCAATGCTGCAGATGCCGATGCGCGTTTGCGCCGCTACCCGCAGCCGCAGCCGCAAGCCTTGCGCGAGTGCATGGCGCAGTTGTACGCGGTGGCACCGGAGCAACTCTTGATCGGGCGTGGCAGCGATGAGGCCATTGATCTGTTGGTGCGTGCGTTTTGCGCGCCGGGGCAGGGCCGCATCGTTATCGCAACGCCGGTGTTTGGCATGTATGCGGTGTGTGCGAAGTTGCACGGTGCAAGCATCATCGATGTGCCGCTGGTCGACAGTGATGCCGGCCTGTGTGCGGATGTGCCGGGAATGGGGGACGCTGCATTGGCGCAAAACGCCACACTGCTGTTCCTGTGCTCGCCGGGCAATCCGTCGGGCGAATTGCTGAGCCTGGAGGCCATTGCCACACTGGCGCAGCGGTTGCGCGGCCGTTGCATGGTGGTGGTGGATGAGGCGTATCTGGAGTATGCCGATGCACCCTCGGCCACGACATTGCTCAGTGAGCACGACAATATCGCGGTGCTGCGTACCCTGTCGAAAGCGCATGCATTGGCGGCGGCAAGAGTGGGCTGCGTCATCGGATCGCGTGCACTGATCGAAGCACTACGCCGTTGCCAGGCGCCGTACCCGGTACCGCAACCCGTTGCAGCCGCCGCGCTTGCGGCATTGGCACCGCAGGCATTGGCGGTCACGGCAAGCCGTATCGGTGAAGTGCGTGAAGCACGCCGGCAATTGCAGGCAGGCTTGCTGCGCTTGCCGGCTGTGCGCCGGATTCATGTGTCTGCAGGTAATTTCCTGCTGGTGCGCTTTGTCGATGCCGATGCCGCATTTGCGGCGCTGTTGGCTGCCGGTGTGGTGGTGCGCGATATGCGCGCCATGCCGCAACTGGGTGATGCACTGCGGATCACGGTGGGTACGCAAGTGGAATGCGACCGTGTATTGGCAGCACTGCAAGCCGTGTGCGAGGTGACGGCATGAGCCTGCAAAAAATCCTGTTTGTGGATCGCGATGGCACCTTGATCGAGGAGCCTGAGGATTTCCAGATCGATGCCTATGAAAAATTGCGCTTCGTGGAAGGCGTGATTCCGGCCATACTCAAACTGCGCGATGCCGGCTATGCGTTTGTCATCGTCAGCAATCAGGATGGCTTGGGTAGCGCCGCCTATCCGCAAGCAAATTTCGATAGCCCGCATGCCTTGATGAAACAGATTTTTGCCAGCCAAGGCATCGTGTTTCGTGATGAATTCATCGACACCAGCTTTCCGCAGGACAACACGCCCAACCGCAAACCCGGTGTCGGCATGCTGCTGGGCTATCTGCAAGACCGCACGATTGACTGGTCACGCAGCGC
The DNA here is from genome assembly GCA_018262705.1 of Xanthomonas sp. GTDB lineage: Bacteria > Pseudomonadota > Gammaproteobacteria > Xanthomonadales > Xanthomonadaceae > Thermomonas. The sequence continues at coordinate 116,707 of JADFDQ010000002.1, read as the reverse complement.
GATGGTGGGCGACCGCATGACCGATATCCAATTTGCCGAGAACATGAAGATTCGCGGCTTCCAGCTGAAGACCACACAATTTGGCGGGCAATGGGATTGGGCCGGAATTGCACATGCACTGGCGGATGCACCGCGTCGTGCCAGTGTGGTGCGCAACACCAAGGAAACCAAAATCCAAGTCGAGATTGATCTGGATAGCGTGGCCGAACCGAAGATTGCCACCGGGCTGGCGTTCTTCGACCACATGCTGGAACAGATCGGCAAGCACGGCGGCTTTGCGCTAGATATACGCTGTGATGGCGATTTGCACATCGACGAACACCACACGGTGGAAGATACGGCGCTGGCGCTGGGGCAAGCTTTGCGTGAGGCCTTGGGCGATAAACGCGGCATCGGGCGCTATGGCTTCACCTTGCCGATGGACGAATGTTTGGCGCAAGCCGCGCTGGATTTTTCCGGCCGCTCGTATTGCGTGTTCAATGCACGCTTCAAGCGCGAGCGCGTGGGCGATCTGCCCACTGAACTGGTGCCGCATTTCTTTCGCTCACTGTGCGATGCCTCAGGCCTGAATTTGAATCTCAGTGTGACCGGCGATAACGATCATCACCAAATTGAAGCGTGCTTCAAAGCCTTGGCGCGTGCGCTGCGGCAGGCGATCAAGCGTGAGGGCGCAGACCTGCCTTCGACCAAGGGCGTGCTGTGACTGCCGTCGCTGTCATTGATGCCGGCGGGGCCAATTTTGGCTCGGTCTGCTACGCGCTGGAACGGTTGGGCGTGCAGCCGCGTATCGTGCGTGATGCCGATGGTTTGCGCGATGCATCAAAAATAATTTTGCCGGGGGTCGGCGCGGCAGCACCGGCGATGCGGTTGTTGCGCGAACGTGGGTTTGCCGATGTATTGCCCACGCTTACCGTGCCCTTGCTCGGCATTTGTCTGGGCATGCAACTGCTGTTTGAATCTTCCGAAGAAGGTGATGTGAACTGTCTTGGTTTATTGCCGGGGCGCGTGCGCAAACTGCAAGCTGGCGCGGACTTGCGGGTGCCGCATATGGGCTGGAATACGCTGCGCACAGAACGTGCATCACCTTTGCTTGATGGTGCTGAAGCCGCGAACGCGTATTTCGTACACAGCTATGCCGCGCCGGTCACCGATGCCTGCATCGCCAGTTGTACGCATGGAGCCACGTTTGCGGCGGTGGTGCAGCATGGCCGTGTGGTGGGCATGCAATTTCACCCCGAACGTTCCGGCGTTGCGGGTGCACGCTTGTTGTCGAATTTCCTGCAATGGAGTGGGGTATGAGCTTTACCGTGTATCCCGCCATCGATGTACGCGCTGGGCGCGTGGTGCGCTTGCGGCAGGGCGATTATGCGGAAGAAACGCGCTATGCCGATGACCCGCTCACGCTGGCCCAGCGCTATGCCGATGCCGGCGCACGCTGGTTGCATTTGGTGGATTTGGATGCTGCCAAAGCCGGCGGCTATACCTTGCTGCCGTTATTGCAAGCCATCTATCAGGCCACAGGGCTGCAGGTGCAAACCGGCGGCGGCGTGCGTCGTCGTGAAGACGTGCAACAACTGCTCAGCGCCGGTGCGCAGCGCGTGGTGGTGGGCTCGCTGGCGGTGCGTGAACCTGACTTGGTGCTGGATTGGTTGTCGGCGTTTGGTGGCGAAGCGCTAACCATTGCCCTGGATACGCGGCAGGACGATAGCGGGCAGTGGCGCTTGCCCGTGCATGGCTGGACGCAAACCGCAGACGACACCTTAGACAGCTTGGCGGCACGCTATGCCAAGTCGGGTTTGCGCCATATGTTGTGTACCGACATCGCCCGTGATGGCATGTTGTCGGGGCCGAATATCGCGCTGTATCAACGTCTGCGTGCCGCACATCCAACGCTTGCCATCCAGGCCAGCGGCGGCGCACGCAATGAGGAGGATGTGATGGCGGCGCGCGCAGCAGGTTGTGCCGGCATCGTGCTGGGCAAGGCATTGCTGGATGGCAATCTGCAACTTCCGGCAGCACTGGCATGTTGAGCCGCCGCATCATTCCGTGTCTGGATGTACGCGATGGTCGCGTGGTGAAGGGCGTGCGCTTTCGTGACCATGTGGATATGGGCGACATCGTCGAATTGGCGCTGCGCTACCGCGATGCCGGCGCGGATGAGTTGGTGTTTTACGACATTGCGGCCAGCCCTGAACAGCGCAGCGTGTCACGCGATTGGGTGGAACGCATCGCCCGTATCCTTGATATTCCGTTTTGCGTGGCCGGTGGCATCCGCAGCGTGGAGGATGCGCGTGCGGTGCTGTTTGCCGGGGCCGATAAAGTGTCGATCAACACCCCTGCGTTGGAGCGTCCGCAATTGATCGCGGAATTGGCCGATGCCTTTGGTGTGCAGTGCGTGGTGGTGGGGATTGATTCGGTGCGCGAAGCCGATGGGCAGTGGCGCGTGCGCAGCCACACCGGCAACCCGGAGGCGATGCGTGCGCCCGACAAAACCACGTTGGATTGGGTGTGCCAGGCGCAGCAGTTGGGTGCCGGCGAGATCGTGCTCAATTGCATGGGCAGCGACGGCGTGCGCACTGGCTATGACATCGATCAACTGCGTGCCGTACGCGAGCTGTGCGGCGTGCCATTGGTGGCCTCGGGCGGTGCTGGCACGGCTTTGCACTTTGCCGATGTATTCCAGCAGGCCGATGTGGATGGCGCACTGGCGGCCAGCGTGTTTCACTCCGGCGCCATTGCTATTCCGGAACTCAAACAATACCTGCGCGGGCAGGGCATCGAGGTGCGTTTGTGAGTACGACGATCGACATCGAAACCTTGGCTTGGGACAAACAAAACGGCCGGTTGCCCGCCATCGTGCAAGACGCCGCCACCCTGCGCGTATTGATGCTGGGCTATATGAACAAGACTGCGCTGGCGGCCACGCTGGCCAGTGGGCGAGTGACGTTTTTCAGCCGCAGCAAACAACGCTTGTGGATGAAGGGAGAGACCTCCGGGCATGTATTGGAGGTGGTGTCGATTGCGGCCGATTGCGATGCCGATACCCTGCTGGTGCAAGCGCATCCGCACGGATCCACCTGCCACCTTGAGCGCGCCAGTTGTTTTGCCGATGCGCCTGCTGATGGCTTGATGGAACTGGATGCGCTGATTTCGCAGCGCGAACGTGAGCGGCCCGCAGGCAGCTATACCACCCAATTGTTTGAGTCCGGGATTCGCCGCATCGCGCAGAAGGTGGGCGAAGAAGGTGTGGAAACCGCACTGGCGGCGGTGGTGCAAGACGATGCCGCTTTGCTGGGTGAAGCGGCGGATTTGCTCTATCACCTGACCGTGCTGCTGCGCGCACGCGGGTTGTCGCTAACGGATGCCAAGCGGGAGCTGACGGCAAGACGCGGCTGAGGCCACCTTCTACCGAACTGGCCGTGCTGGCGTACCAGTCGCACGAAATCGCATAATCGCGGAATGCGCAGATTCCTGATGCTGGCAGTTCATTTTGTCGCCACCCTGCCCGCATGGGCAGCGGACGGGCACTGTGTCCCCGTCGATGTGGAAGCGCCGCTCGCCGTGCCGCGCCCGCAAGGCGGACAGGATCCCGGGTGCATTGTCTACCGGCGCACCGCCGCCCGTATCGGTGGTGAGGCGGCGCAGGTGCTGGTGTTCGGCGATCCGCAGGTACGCACCGACAGAAATGTGGATGAATTTCGGCGCGACATCGTGCAACCCTTGCGCGGGCGGCAGGCGGCGCGCCTCGGGATCACCCTCGGCGATCTGGTCGACGATGTTCCGTCACTGCTGCCGGCGGTGCGCCGGGTGACGGAGTCGCTTGGGGTGCCGTGGCTGTTCGTGCCGGGCAACCATGATGTCGATGCGGGCGTGGCAAGTGACGCCGTTGCGCTTGGCGCCTTCCACCGTGCCATTGGTCCGGATACCTACGCACGTGAGACCGCGCTGGCCAATTTCTTCGTGTTCGATGATGTGATTACGTTGCCAAGACAGAATCCGGCCTACATCGGTGGATTGCGCGAAGAACAATTCGCCTTCCTGGAGCGATGGCTGCCTACGCTGTCGAAGGACAAGTTGCTGGTGTTGGCGATGCACATCCCGCTGTTCGACAAGGACGGGCAGGAGGCCTTCCGCCATGCCGATCGGACGCGGTTGTTCGCGTTGCTGAGAGAGTTCCCGCATGTTTTGGTGTTGAGCGCCCACAGCCATTCGCAGAGGAATGTGTACTACGGGGCGCGCGAGGGCTGGCAAGGCGAGAAGCCGCTGCATGAATTCAACGTCGGTGCGGCCTGCGGCGCCTACTGGTCCGGCGTCGAGGATGCCGAGGACATTCCCGACGCCACCATGGCGGACGGTACCCCGAATGGCTATGCGGTGCTGACGGCCAAGGCCGAGGGTGACTATGCGCTGGCCTGGCACAATGCCCGCGACCCTGCCGACAGCCAGATTGGCCTGCATGCGCCCAAAGTGCTGCGTCGCGGTGCGTATCCGGCCTGGGGCGTGTTTGCCAATTTCTACATGGGTGACGAGAGTAGTCGCGTCGAATATCGGATCGACGATGGCGACTGGATGTCGATGAAAAAGATCCTGCAGCCTGATCCGAGCCTTCTGGTCGAGAATGCGCGCGACGACGAGGCCGATGCATTGCGGAGCTATGATCGTTCACCCGAGGCCGAGGTGTCGCAGCACTTGTGGCGTGGAGCACTGCCGACGCAGCTGGCCGCCGGCGAGCATCGTATCGAAGTGCGTGCGTTCGACCGCTGGCGCGGGGAAGTGCGCGCCGGCAGAACCTATCGCCTGCAGGAAGTTCCGTAGCCAATGGCGCCGCCGCATGGCGGTCCATCGCAATGGCGCCAGGCGTTACATCACGATCTCCGCAAACGACTCCATCCGCAGATGCCCGTTGGCGGCGGTGCCGGTGCGCGGTTGTGGATAGTCGTCGCGGCGGTCCAGCAGCACGGTACGCAGCTCGGCGTCGCGGGCGGCGTCGAGTTCGGCCACCACGTCGGAGAGAAAGAGAATATCGGTTGGCGGCTGCGCAAGACGCTGCGCAATCGTGCGGTAGCTGCCCACCTCGCGTTTGCCGCCCACTTCGGTATCGAAAAAGCCGCAGAACAACGGCGTCAGATCGCCAGCATCGGTATGTGCGAACAAGAGTTTTTGTGACGTCACCGAGCCGGAGGAATACACCGCGAGCCGATGCCCGTTTGCGTGCCAGCGGCGCAGTGCCGGAACCACGTCGGGGTACAGCGGCGCGGTGAAATCGCCGTCCTTGCCGGCAGCGGCCCAGACCATGCCCTGCAGCGCCATCAGCGCGGTGTGCTTGCGATCCTGATCGATCCAACCCAGTAGGGTCTCCACGATCACCGCGTCCTGGCAGGCGCTGGCGGAGATTTCGATGGCGACCTGGTCCAGCCAGCGCCGGACTTCGGGTTCGTAGCCGTGTTCGCGCACGAAACCGGGCAGGGCGGCGCGCGCATACGAATACAGCACCTCCTTGACGAAAGAAACGGAGGAGGCGGTGCCTTCGATGTCGGTGAGGATGGTGGTCATGTTGTTCCCCCTCTCCAGTTGGAGGGTTGGGGAGAAAGCGCTTTCGCGATGGACTCATGTATACCGCTGGCGGCCAGTTCGCGGATATGGGAAATGATCTGCGCGGCGCAGTCCGCATGAAGATTATGGTCGAAAGCGGTCGTCGTCATCCGCGCATCCTCAGGTGTGCAGCTGGCGCCTCCGATGGCGACGGGTGCGTCCTGCATGCGGCGTTGTCATATGCGCCGGATCAGTGATCGCCTGGCTGCTGGCCGTAGGTCTTGAACTTTTCCAGCACGACGGCCATTTCTTCCGCGGACAGGTTTCGGGTTGGCCCCAGCGTGCGCGCCAGAAGATATTGGCGGGCGAGGTTTTCGACTTCGGTCGCCAGCACGAAAGCAGCATCGAGCGTTTTGCCCAACGCAACCTGTCCGTGGTTGGCAAGTAGGCAGGCGCGCAGCCCGCCGTGCAAGGCCAACAGAATATTTTCCGAAAGTGCTTCCGTGCCAAAGGTGGCGTAATCGGCGCAGGGAATGCGATCGCTGCCGGCCACCGCCACCATGTAGTGGAAGGCGGGAATGCCTTCACCCAGGCAGGCCAGCGCGGTGGCGTAAGGCGAGTGCGCGTGCACGACCGCATGCATCTCGGGAAACGCGGCAAGCAGATCGCGGTGGAAGCGCCATTCGCTGGAGGGCAGCAATTGCCCGGCTGGACTGTCGCCGTCCAGCGTCATGAACACGATGTCTTCCGGCTGCAGCGCATCGTAGGCGCAGCCGGTCGGCGTGATCAGCAGGCCGTCGTGCCAGCGGATGCTAGCGTTGCCGGATTTGTTGAGCGACAGGCCGCAGGTATTCATGGCCCGGCAGTGGTCGATCAGTGAGTGGCGGGCGGCGCGCTCGTGGCCGTGTATGGCATGAGTATTCGACATGCGCAAAGCATAGCGGGAAGGGGTGACGAAAAACCCGGCCGGAGCCGGGTTTTTGCGTTGCCGTTCGTGAAGTTCGAAGATCAGGCGTGCGGGCCTTCGTGGAAGCTCGGCTCGTCCTTCATCTTCGGGCCGCCTTCCGGACCGGTGATGCCGCGGGCGAGATCGCTCTTGCGGTAGCCGTACAGGAAGTAGACGACGAGGCCAATTCCGCCCCAGATCGGCAGCACCATCTTGGCTTCGAACGGCAGGTTGAAGAACAAGAACACGCAGCCCAGCACGGCCAGCGGCGCAACGACCCAGATCATCGGCGTGCGGAACGGGCGCTCGCGGTTGGGATCCTTGACGCGCAGGATCATGACCGCCAAGGCCACCATGAAGAAGGCGAACAGGGTGCCGGAGTTGGAGATGTCGGCCAACTGACCGACCGGGAACAGCGCGGCGGCGATCGCCACGAAGATGCCGGTGATCAGCGTCACCTTGTGCGGGGTCTTCCACTTCGGATGGATGTCGGCCAGCTTCTCCGGCAGCAAGCCGTCGCGCGCCATCACGAAGAAGATGCGGGTCTGGCCGTAGAGCATCATCAAAATGACCGACGGCAGCGCGAGGTTGGCGGCAAGGCCGACCATGTCACCCACCTTGGAGTGATTGATCATGCGCAGCACATGCGCCAGCGCCTCATCCGAGCACACCAGCGGCTGGCTGCCCGCGGCCAGCATCGCCTTGCACTGGGCCATGAATTCCGGCGAACCCGGCTGCACGCCAACGGCGGTCGGCTGCGCGCCGATCGCGCCCACCGCGCCGGCGGCGACCAGCAGGTAGAACACGGTGCAGACGGCAAGACTGCCGATCAGACCGATCGGGATATTGCGCTGCGGATTCTTGGTTTCCTCGGCCGCGGTCGACACTGCGTCGAAGCCGACGTAGGCGAAAAAGATCGAAGCGGCGGCGCCGACGATGCCGAGTCCCGTACCGTTGCCGTTGCCGAACCAGCCATTGGGAGAAAACGGTTCGAAGTGAGTGGTGTTGATGCCGGGCACCGTGATCACGACGAAAGCCGTCAATGCAACGATCTTGATAGAGACCAGCACTGCGTTGACGCGCGCGCTTTCGGTGGTGCCGATCATCAGCAGCCCGGTGACGGCAAGCGCGATGACGACGGCAGGCAGATTGAACATGCCGTGGCTGAAATCGATACTGAAGCCGCCGGTAAAGGACCACGCCGGGCCGGAGGCGAGGAGGGCCGGCAGTTCGAATCCGGTCCAGCTCTTCACCAGTCCCATGAAGTAGCCGGACCACCCGACCGACACCGCCGAGGCGGCCACCGCGTATTCGAGGATCAGCGCCCAGCCGACCGTCCACGCCAGCAGCTCGCCCATCACCGCATAGGTGTAGGTGTAGGCCGAGCCTGACACCGGCACCATCGAGGCGATTTCCGAGTAGCACAGCGCCGCCACCGCGCACACCGCACCGGCGATCATGAAGCTCCACATCATGCCGGGGCCGGCCTTCTGCGCCGCCGCTGCGGTCAGCACGAAGATGCCGGTACCAATAATCGCGCCGATCCCGAGCAGGGTGAGTTGGAGGGCGCCGAGCTGGCGCGTCAGAGCATGTTTTTCCGCAGTTTCGAGAATCTTGTCGAGCGGCTTGACGCGCTGAAACAGCATCGGAGGCTCCCCTTTGAGTCGATGATGTGGCACGGCTGCCGAATGCAGGCCGCAAGCGGTCGACCTTATACGCTGCGAGGGGGATTGCACAAGCGCCGCAGGTCCTGATCCCCCATAATTTGCCGTATTCAGATTAAGACGGCAGGGGCACGGAATGGACGATGGCGAGGATTCGGCCCTAGACGTGGCATTGGTCGCCTATGCGCGCCGTTGGCCTGAAGAAGCGGCGACGGTGGCGTTGTTCCAGGAACTTCTTTCTGATGGCGAGGACCCATTCCGGCGCGAACGCCTGGCCGGGCATTTCACCGCCTCGTGCTGGCTGGTCAGCGCAGACGGCGCGCGCGTGCTGCTCACCCACCATCGCAAGCTGGGGCTGTGGCTGCAACTGGGCGGGCACGCCGAGGGTCAGCGCAAGTTGAGTGCGGCCGCGCTGCGCGAAGCGGAAGAGGAATCGGGCCTTGCCGGGTTGACGATCGCGCCGGAGATTTTTGACTTGGACCGTCACCGCATCCCCGCGCACAAAACCGTGCCGGAACACTGGCATTACGACGTGCGGTATGTGGTGCGTGCAGACACGGATGAGGCCTACGCCATCAGCGAGGAATCACTGGATTTGGCATGGCGCGACATTGCCGAACTGGCCGCTGACCCAGACGCCGACCCGTCGGTGCGACGGATGGCGGAAAAGTGGTTGGCGCAGGGCTAAAGGATGCTCTGATCAATTCAGACCATATCTCCAAATCAGTACAACACCCGCGTGCGCAACGTGCCTGGGATCGCGGCCAACTCGTCCTTGATCGCGCCGGCCTTGATCTCGTCGGCGGTGATGTCGATCACCACATAACCCAGCTTCGGGTCGGTGCGCAGGAACTGGCCGTCGATATTGACGGCGTGGCGGCTGAAGATGTCGTTGATCTTCGACAACACACCCGGCACGTTGCGATGGATATGCAGCAGGCGCAGGCTGCCGGCGTGTTCGGGGAGGGTCACTTCGGGGAAATTGACCGACGACAGCGTGCTGCCGTTATCGCTGTAGCGCACCAGTTTGGCCGCCACCTCCACGCCGATATTGTCCTGCGCTTCCAGCGTGCTGCCGCCGATATGCGGGGTCAGAATCACGTTGTCGAACCCGCGCAACGGCGACTGGAATTCATCACCATTGGCCTTGGGTTCGACCGGGAACACATCCACCGCCGCACCGCCCAACTGGCCCGATTGCAGCGCCGCGGCCAAGGCATCGATCACCACCACCGTGCCGCGTGCCGCATTGATCAGATGCGCGCCGCGCTTCATTTTCGCCAGTTGTTTCGCACCGATCATCCATTGCGTGGACGGCGTTTCCGGTACATGCAGTGTCACGATGTCGGCGCGTGCCAGCAGATCCTCCAGCCCCGCTGCCGGCTGCGCATTACCCAGCGTCAACTTGGTGTCGATGTCATGAAAAATCACCCGCATGCCCAGTGCTTCAGCCAGCACGCCCACCTGAGTGCCGATATGGCCGTAGCCCACGATACCAAGGGTCTTGCCGCGCACCTCGTGGCTGCCGGTGGCGGCTTTCGACCACCCACCGCGATGGCACTGCGCATTTTTTTGTGGGATGCCGCGTGCCAGCAGCACTGCTTGCGCCACCACCAATTCGGCCACGCTGCGGGTATTGGAGTAGGGCGCATTGAACACCGGAATGCCGGCCTGTTCGGCAGCCTCTAAATCCACTTGATTGGTGCCGATGCAGAAGCAGCCAACCGCCAGCAAGCGCTTGGCCTCGGCCAACACCTCGGCGGTGAGCTGGGTGCGCGAGCGCAGGCCCACGATATGCGCCTCGCTGATGCGCGCCTTCAGCTCGTCTTCCGGCAGCGCCTTGCTGTGGTATTCGATCTGGCTGTAGCCGGCCGCCTGGAAGATCTCCACCGCGGTCTGGCTGACGCCTTCCAGCAGCAGCACCCGGATGTCCTGTTTCGGGAAGGAGGTCTTGGCGGGCGACATGTGGCTAAACATCCGGCAAAGTATGGAAAACCGACTATAGTCGCAGCGAGGACAGTTTTGCTGCGCTGCGACATGTTATTTTGCGCGCATGACATGCTGAAGGGAACGCTGCCTGCTCGCAGCGGCCAACGGCAGCTTTCCCTTGCTTGCACTCTCGCCATGCCCGAATCCGATCTCCATGCACTGCTGGCGTATTTGCCCACACTGCGCCTGCTGACCGATCCTGCGGATCTGGAGCACTACGGCCGCGACTGGACTCGGCGTTGGGCGCCCGCGCCCTTGGCGATTGCCCTGCCAAGCAGCGTGGATGAGGTGCAGGCGGTGGTGCGCTGGGCCAATGCGCAGGGCGTGGCCATCGTGCCTTCGGGCGGCCGCACTGGCTTATCGGGCGGCGCGGTGGCGGCCAATGGCGAGCTGGTGGTGAGCCTGCAGCGCATGACCCGGGTGCTGGCCTTCGATGCGGTGGATCGCACGCTCACGGTGCAGGCCGGCATCGCCTTGCAAGCCGCGCAAGACGCCGCCCGCGAACACGGCTTGCAGTACCCGGTGGATTTCGCGTCACGCGGTTCGTGCAGCATCGGCGGCACGATCGCCACCAACGCCGGCGGCATTCGCGTGGTGCGCTATGGCAACACGCGCGAGTGGGTGGCGGGTTTGAAAGTGGTCACCGGCAGCGGCGAGCTGGTCGAGCTTGGGCGTGCGCTGGTGAAAAATTCCAGTGGGTATGATTTGCGGCATCTGATGATTGCCTCGGAAGGCACCCTGGGCCTGATCGTCGAGGCCACGCTCAAACTCACCGACCCGGCGCCGCCCAGCAATGTCATGTTGCTGGCGCTGCCCTCGTTCGATGCGCTGATGCAGGTGTTTGCCACCTTCCGTGCGCGCCTGCAATTGCAGGCTTTCGAGTTTCTGACCGATGTGGCGCTCAAACACGTCCTTGCGCACGGCGCGCAGCCGCCCTTCGCGGAAACGCATCCGTATTACGTGGTGACGGAATTTGCCAGTGACGAAGCCAACGAGGCCGACGCTCTGGCGGCATTCGAGCAGTGCATGGAGCAGGGCTTGGTCAGCGATGGCGTGATCAGCGCCAGTGATACCCAAGCCGCGCAACTGTGGCGTTTACGCGAAGGCATCACCGAAAGTCTGGCCAGGTATGTGCCGTACAAAAATGATGTCTCGGTGCGCATTTCCGCGATGCCGGCTTTTTTGCGGGACACACAGGCACTATTGGGCAAGGAATACCCGCAGTTTGAGGTGGTGTGGTTTGGCCATATCGGCGATGGCAACCTGCACATCAATATCTTGAAGCCCGCCGCGATGACGCAGGCGGATTTCGTGGCCGATTGCGAGCGCGTGACGAAACTGCTGGCGCACGTATTGGAAGCGCACGCCGGCAGCATCTCCGCCGAGCACGGCATCGGCTTGGTGAAGAAGCCTTATCTGGGCTGCACCCGCAGCGCCGCTGAAATCGCGGTGATGCGCGGCATCAAGGCGGTGCTGGATCCGAACGGCATCATGAATCCCGGCAAAGTGTTCGATCCGGGCTGAATGATGGAAGCGAACACGCCAGCGCTGCACGCGGAAGACCCTGTTCGCTGGATGCGGCACGCGCTTGCATTGGCGGCCCGCGCGCGCGACGAGGACGATGAAATTCCGGTCGGCGCGGTGATCGTGGACGCCGAAGGCCGCTGCATCGGCGAGGGTTGGAACCGCAACATCCGCGAACATGATCCTTCTGCGCATGCCGAAATCGTGGCCATGCGCGCGGCCGGTCGGGCGCTGGGCAACCACCGGTTGGTGGGCTGCACGCTGTATGTCACCCTCGAACCTTGTGCCATGTGTGCGATGGCGATGCTGCATGCACGGCTGGCGCGGGTGGTGTTTGGGGCGTTCGACCCCAAGACTGGTGCCGCCGGAAGCGTGTTCGACCTGCTCACCGATGCGCGCCACAACCACCGGATCGCGGTGACGTCGGGCGTGCTCGAGGCCGATTGTGCGGATATCCTGCGCCGGTATTTTCGCCTCAAACGCGCTTCGGCAGGACGCGAAAATGGCGACATCGGTTCAGGTGCGGCTTGAAGAACCGCCTCCTGCATGCGTCCGGCACCGGTCAAGAGTGCGTCGATTTCGCCCGATCTCGATTTTTGAGATTGATTTGCGTTATCTTCGACAAAACATCGTCCCATATGTGCCGAAAGTCATGGCGTATCCTGAAGGCCGCCTATGATGAATCGTGCGTAAGGTGCCTGAATTCATGAACACGGATGTCGCAAACGATCGCCTGATCTGGATCGACCTCGAAATGACGGGGCTGGATCCGCTTCGCGACGAAATTATCGAAATCGCCACCGTCGTCACCGACGCCCAGCTCAATGTGCTGGCCGAGGGGCCGGAACTGGCGATTGCCCAGCCTTTGGCGACGCTGGAAGCGATGGACGACTGGAACCGCAACCAGCACGGCAAGTCCGGCCTGTGGCGGCGGGTGCTGGAAGAAGGCGTCGCATTGGCCGAAGCGGAGGCGCGAACGCTGGAATTCCTGCAAGCGTGGGTTGCGGCCGGGGCATCGCCGATGTGCGGCAACTCGATCTGTCAGGACCGCCGCTTCCTGAGCCGGCTGATGCCCGCGCTGGAGGCGCACTTCCACTACCGCAACCTCGACGTCAGCACGCTCAAGGAACTTGCGCGGCGCTGGGCGCCGTCGATCCACACAGGGTTCCACAAGGCTTCCGCGCATACCGCTTTGAGCGACGTGCGCGATTCCATCGACGAATTGAAACACTACCGACAACACATGGGCGCGCTGGCGGGGTTGCCGGCAGGCTGAAGGACGCAATCAAACGCATGAGCAGGGGGGCTCTCGTTTCCACAAGCACGGCACTTTTTCTGGTGCTGCTGGCCGCGTTCGCGCCGCTGGCGCAGGCGGCGCCCGCATCGGCGGTGGCGCCTTCACCTGCATCCACGCATGTACCCAAGCCACTGTCGACGTACTACCGCGAAGTCTGGACAACCCGGCAGGGACTACCGCACAACCAGGTCAACGCAATGGCACAGACGCCGGACGGCTACCTGTGGCTGGGCACCTGGGAGGGCATCGTTCGCTATGACGGTTTGGAGTTCCAGATCTTCGACCGCAGCAACACCGCCGCGCTGAAGGACAACGGCATCCGTTCGGTGCGGGTGGCAGCAGATGGTGCGTTGGTGGCTGGAACCGCGCGGGGCGGGGTGGCCATCAGACGTGGCAATCGCTGGCAGGTCTTGGAAATGCGCGATGGGCTGGCTGAAAACAGCGTCATGGACGCGCTCATCGACCACCGAGGACGGCTGTGGGTGGCACACGAAAGCCAAGGTCTCACCCGCATCGACAACGGCAAGGCCACCCACCTGAACGTCGCAAATGGCGGCTTGCCGAGCGACGTCACCTACAGCTTGGCCGAAGATGACGATGGCAGCGTGTGGCTGGCCACAGCGCGCGGCCTGGTCCACGTGACCGATCAAGGCAGCGTCTTTTTTGGAACCACGGCGGGGTTGCCGGACGGCGCAATCACGCATTTGCGGCGAACCCGGGCCGGAGGGATGTTGGTCGGGACCGAGCATGGCGCATACCGTCGCATTGGACGCGATGCTCGATTTGAGTTGATTTCTCCTCAGCTGCCCAAGGACAACGTCCCCAGCCTGGCCGAAGATGCTGCCGGGAACCTGTGGATCGGGACCATCAACAATGGCCTGTATCGGCTGTCAGCACTCGGCCTCGAACATTTCACCAGCGAGGACGAGCTTCCCAACAATCGCGTCGCATCTTTGCTCGTTGATCGCGAGGGCAGCGTGTGGGCGGGTACCAACGCCGGTCTGCTCCACCTCGCGGATACGCCGTTCACGAATTGGGGCCGCAATCAGGGGATGAGCGACGATTACGTGCGTACGCTGGCTCCGGCGGAACGCGGGGGCGTCTGGATCGGCACCGGACGCGGGCTGAACCTGTGGCGGGACAACCGGATCGTAGCCAGCTATACCAAGTCCAACGGCCTTCCCGGTGATTCGATCCTCAGTCTGCAGCCCGCCCGTGACGGCAGTCTGCTGGTAGGCACCTACAACAACGGTTTGCTGCGCTTGCGCGATGGCAAGGTCATTGCGCAAGCGGACAATGCAAGCGGGATGCCGGGGAGCGATCAAGTTCGGGCCATCGCTGAGCAGGCCGATGGTACGGTCTGGATAGGTACCACGCGTGGACTGGTGCGAAGCAAGGAGGGGCAATATCGGCTGTTCACGCGCGCCGACGGCTTGCCTCGCGAGTTCATCGTGGCGCTGCACTTTGATCGACAAGGCGCGCTTTGGGTCGGCACATCGGACGGTGCCGCCGTCATTCGAGGCGAAAAAGTTGAACCCATCGACATCCGATCGATCAACGATGGGAAGGTCGTGTTCGATTTTCTGGACGATCCCGACGGCGCTTTGTGGCTCGCGACGGATCGAGGCCTGGTGCGACGACGGAATGAAGTCATGCATTCCCTGGGGCTGGCCCAGGGTCTGCCGATTGACACGTTTTTCGCCGTGATCGACGACGGTCGCGGCTCGTTCTGGCTGACCTCGAATCGCGGCGTGCTGCGGCTGTCCCGCAAGAATGTCGAGGCGGTGCTGGACGGGCGAGAAAGCCAGGTGGTCGGCGATCACTTCGGCGAAGCCGACGGTTTGGCCAGCGCCCAATGCAACGGCGGGTCGGGTCCATCTTCCCTGCTCGATGCCACCGGCAACATCTGGGTGGCAACCGCCGGAGGTGCGGCGATGGTCAATCCGGGGGCCATGCACTCGGAACGACCAACTCTGCCTCGGGTAGTGCTGGAACAGGTGCTGGCCGATGATCGAGTCGTCGATGTTTCCAATGACGGGCGGCTTCATCTGCCGGCCGGGACACGCAAGCTGGAATTCCGCTACGCCGCGGTGAGTTTCCTGGTGCCGCGTTTCCTGCGCTACCGTCACCGCCTGCATGGCGTGGAAAGCGACTGGGTATCGAGCGGCAGCAGTCGCATCGCGCAGTTCACCAACCTCGGTCCGGGGCACTACCAATTCGATGTCAGCGTTTCCGCGCCCGGGCTTGGCCAGGGTTGGAGTCCGGACAGCACCAGCCTGCAGATCGACATTGCGCCACGGCCCTGGCAGCGCACCGGGTTCATTCTTGTGGCCACGGCCGTTGCCTTGCTGTTGTTGCTGGCCCTGTTCCGCTGGCGCACGCACAGCCTGCGCCAGCGCACGAGCATGCTGGAGCGCGTGGTAAGCGAGCGGACCAGCGAGCTGCGCAACACTGCGGAAGAACTGCGCCGTGCGGACAAGGAAAAATCCGCTCTGCTGGGGCGCTTGCGCGAAAAGTCGCAGGAGTTCGAGCGCTTGGCGCTGGAAGACGGCCTGACTCAGGTCCACAACCGTCGCAGCATGAACGTGATCTTGGCGGCGACTTTCGCCGGCGCCGTGGCCGCTGACCGTCCACTGAGCTTCGCCCTGTTCGACGTCGACCTGTTCAAGCAAATCAACGACCGGCATTCGCACGGGGCCGGGGACAAGGCGTTGATTGCGATTGCACACGCTTTGCGTGATGGTATCGGCGCACGGGGGACCGTGGCGCGCTGGGGCGGCGAAGAATTCGCCATCCTGCTGCCCGACCTCGCGTTGAAAGAGGCGATGGCCATCTGCGAGAACCTGCGTGCGGCGGTGGCGGCAATCGACTGCAGCAGCTATGCGCCTGGCGCCACGTTGACCATCAGCGCCGGGGTCGTCGATCGCACCGGCATCTTGCACCACGAAAAGCTGGTCAGCCAGGCCGACCGGTTGCTGTACTGGGCGAAATCGGCCGGCCGCAACCGGGTCTGCGGTTGACCCAGCTGTCCTGCTCCGCTCCGCACCGTACCCGGGTCAACCTCGCCGGCGAACCCGTCGTTCCTTCACCAGCGCGTAGATGACCGGGATCACCACCAGGGTCAGCAGCGTCGACGACACCATGCCGCCCACCATCGGCGCGGCGATCCGGCGCATCACCTCGGAACCGGTGCCGTGGCTCCACATGATCGGGAGCAGGCCGACCATGATCGCCACCACGGTCATCATCTTCGGGCGCACGCGCTCCACCGCGCCGGTGATGATGGCCTGCTGAACGTCGGCGTGGCGAAGTTCACGCCCCTCGACCCGGCAGCGCGCCATGACTTCCTGCAGCGCGTGGTCGAGGTAGATCAGCATGATGACCCCGGTTTCCGCGGCCACGCCGGCCAGCGCGATGAAGCCGACCGCCACCGCGACGCTGAGCTGGTAATCCAGCAGCCACAGCAGCCAGACCCCGCCAACCAGCGCGAACGGCACCGACAGCATCACGATCAGCGATTCGGTCACGCGCCGGAAGTTGAGGTACAGCAGCAGGAAGATCAGCGCCAAGGTGATCGGGAGAACGACCTGCATGCGCGCCGTCGCTCGCCGCATGGATTCGTATTCACCGCTCCAGTCGATCCGGGTGCCTGCGGGGAAGCGCACCGATGCGGCCACCGCCCGCTGCGCTCGTTGCACGTAGGCACCCAGGTCATGCTCGCGGGTGTCCACGTAGATGTACGCCGCCAGCTGCGCGTTTTCGGTACGGATCATCGGAGCGCCTTTGCGGATGCGCAAGCTGACCAGTTCGCCGAGCGGAATCTTCGCGCCATCCGGCGTGTCCACCAACACCTGATCGGCGATCTGTTCCGGGGTCTCCCGCAACTCGCGCGGGTAGCGCACGATCACGCCGAAGCGTTCGCGCCCCTCCACCGTGGTGGTGACCAGTCGCCCGCCCAGCGCCGTGGCGATCACGTCCTGCACGTCGCCCACGTTCATGCCGTAGCGCGCCAGCTGCGTCGGTTCCGGCGTGATGTCGATGTAGTAGCCGCCGGCAAGGCGTTCGGCGTAGGCGCTGGTGGTGCCGGGCACGCTCCGGACGACGGCCTCGACCTGGCGCGCCACCTGCTCCAACTGCTCCAGACTGTTGCCGAACACCTTGATTCCGACCGGCGTGCGGATGCCGGTTGACAGCATGTCGGTGCGTCCCTTGATCGGCATCGTCCATGCGTTGGCAACACCTGGGAACTGCAGGGCCGCGTCCATTTCCGCAATCAGCGCGTCCACCGTCATCCCGGTTCGCCACTGGCTTTCAGGCTTGAGATTGATCGTTGTTTCGAACATTTCCAGCGGAGCGGGGTCGGTGGCTGTCTGGGCACGGCCGGCCTTGCCGAACACGGATGCCACCTCGGGAAACGAACGAATGATGCGGTCTTGCTGCTGCAGCAATCTTGCCGCCTGCGTCACCGACATCCCCGGCAGCGAGGTCGGCATGTAGAGCAAGGTTCCCTCATTGAGGGTGGGCATGAATTCGCTGCCGAGTCGCAGCGCCGGCCACGCCGAGGCCAGCATCAGCGCGCCGGCAACCAGCAGCGTCGGCAACCGCTGCCGCAGGGCGGCGTTGATGATCGGTCGGTACAGCGCGATCAACAGTCGGTTCACGGGGTTCCGGGCCTCCGGCACGATTTTTCCGCGCACGAACAGCAGCATCAAGACCGGCACCAACGTGACAGACAACAGCGCGGCGCCCGCCATGGCAAAAGTCTTGGTGTAAGCCAATGGCTTGAACAGCCGGCCTTCCTGCGCTTCCAGCGCGAACACCGGGAGGAAGGAAACGGTGATGATCAGCAGGCTGAAAAACAGCGCCGGCCCCACTTCCCTGCAGGCCTCGAACATGATCCGGGCACGCGGCTTGCGGCCACCATCGCGCTCGAGATGCTTGTGCGCGTTTTCGATCATGACGATGGCGGCATCGACCATCGCCCCGATCGCGATCGCGATCCCGCCCAGGCTCATGATGTTCGAATTGACCCCCAACACGCGCATCGCAAGAAACGCGGTCAGCACGCCTATCGGAAGCATCACGATCGCCACCAGCGCGCTGCGCACGTGGAACAGGAACAGCATGCAGACCAGCGCCACGATCACGCTTTCTTCCAGCAGCGTGGTGCGCAAGGTGGCGATGGCGCGGTCGATCAGCTGCGAGCGGTCGTAAACCGCGCGGATGTTGACGCCCGCAGGCAGGCCCGCCTGGATTTCCCTGAGCTTGTCCTTGACGTTTCCGATGACAGCCAACGCGTTTTCCCCGTAGCGGGCAATCGCAATCCCGCCAACGGCTTCGCCCTGACCGTCCAGTTCGGCAATTCCGCGACGTTCGTCCGGAACCAGCTCCACATGTGCAATGTCACGCACCAGTACCGGCGTTCCGGCATCGGCTTTCACCACAAGGCGTTCGATATCCCCGATGCCGCGCAGGTAACCGCGGCCACGCAGCATGTACTCGGTTTCCGACAGCTCCAGACTGCGTCCGCCGACGTCGCGGTTGCTGGCGGCGATGACTTCATTCACCCGCGACAGCGCGATGCCGTATCCGCGCAGCTTGACCGGATCCACCGTCACCGAGTACTGGCGCACGAATCCGCCAACGCCGGCCACCTCGGCAACGCCGTCCGCAGCCGTCAGCGGGAAGCGCAGGTACCAGTCCTGCAGCGCGCGCAGTTGATCCAGCGAATGGCGATCGCTGCCAAGCACGTACTGGTAAACCCAGCCTACGCCGGTCGCGTCCGGCCCCAGCATGGGCGTAACGCCGGCCGGGAGCCGTCCGGAGGCCGCACTCATGGCTTCAAGAACCCGTGATCGCGCCCAGTAAAGATCGGTGCCGTCTTCGAAGATCACGTAGATGAACGAGGATCCGAAGTTGGAGAACCCGCGCACCACCTTCGCTTTGGGCACCGCGAGCATGGCCGTGGCCAGCGGGTAGGTTATCTGGTCTTCCACCACCTGCGGGGCCTGTCCGGGGGCTTCGGTCTGGATGATGACCTGAACATCGGACAGGTCGGGCAGGGCGTCCACCGGGGTGTGCAACAGTGCGTAGCTGCCACCGACGACGATGGCTGCGGTCATTACAAGTATCAAAATCACGTTGTGCATCGACCAGCCGATCAAGCGAGCCAGCATGTCAGTGCTCCATCCCGGGCATGTTGTGCATGTCATGCACGGCGTTCGGATTCGGTGCCGACGAACCCGCCGGCGGAGACTCCGGCCGCGTCATGGCGTGTCCGCCATGCGGGTTGCTGTTCGAATCCGCTGCTTGCTCCGGTGCATGGATCGCACTCTCGGAGGGCGCGGCGTCGGGAGCACCGGGATCGGCAAGATCGGCCAGCGCCGCGCGCAGGTTGCTTTCGGCATCGATCAGGAAATTGCCTTCGACCACCACGCGCTCGCCTTCAGCCAGGCCGCTGGTCACCTCGATCGCGCTTTCGCCGCGCCGGCCGATGGCCACGGTGCGCGGCGCGAATCGCCCTTCGGCCACCTGCACCAGAACGATCTGGCGGGTGCCGCTGTCGATCAGCGCCGATCGCGGAATCGTGAGCACGGGCTTCCCGGCGTCGCCGACCAGCATCACTTGTCCGAACAGGCCCGGACGCAGTTGGCCGTTCGGATTGGGCAGCGCCACCCGTACCCCCAGCGTGCGCGTGGTTGCGTTCAACGTTGGCTGCAGGAAACCGACCCTGCCTTCGAATTCCCGTCCCGGCAATGCCGGCGTTGTGAACACGGTGCGCTGCCCAAGCCGGACGCTGTCGATGCGCGTGGCAGGCACGTCGACCACGACCCAAACCGTGGACAGGTCGGCAAGGCGCAATATGGTTTCGCCTGCGGCAAAGCGCATGCCCGCCACGACAGGTTTGTCGACGATCACACCGTCGGCGGGAGCGGTGATTGCGAGGTTTCCTGGAGGGCGATGGGCCAGATGCGTGAGCTGGGTTTCGCTGATGCCGAAGTTGAGCAGGCGGCGCCGCGCCGCATCGCGCAGGCTCTGCATGGCCTGCCGGCTGGCCGGGTCGCCGCCACCGAATTGGTGCAGGGCGGTATCGGCGACCCGGTAATCTTCCTGGGCCGCCAGCAGCTGCGGACTGTAGACGGTAAGCAAGGTCTGCCCCTGCTTCACCGGAAGACCGGTCTGGTTGGCTGCCAGCGTATCCACCCAGCCATCAAAGCGCGGCGCGATCGCGAGCTGGCGTGTTTCGTCGAACCGGATCGTGCCGCTGACTCGCAGACCGTCCGGCATGTGCTGGAGGCGTACCGGCTCGGTTCGCACGCCCAGCATCTGGACACGCTCCGGCGTCAGCGTCACGGTCCCGGGGGCTGCGGTTGCCGCGTCTTCGGCATAGACCGGGATGTAGTCCATCCCCATTGAGTCCTTTTTCGGCACCGGCGAGGTGTCGGACAGTCCCATCGGGTTGCGGTAGTACAGCGGACGCCGCGATTCCTGACGTGCTGCCGGGGCAGTCGCAGCGGCATGGGTCGATTTCGTCCAGCGGCCGATGCCGATACCGGCGGTGAGTGCGAGCAGGGCGGCGACGAGGATCAAAACATTGCGTTGGCGGTTCATGGGGCGTCTCCTTCGATGGCGCGCACGGCGGCGGCGGCGAGCAATTCGTCACGTTTGGCGTCGAGTCGGGACAGCCTGGTGTCCTGCCACTGGGTCAGGGCGTCGAGCAATGCGTTGAAGTCCACTGCGCCTACCTGATAGCCGGCGAGCGCGGAATTGAAGTTGGCTTCGGCCTGCGGGATGCGGGTGGATTCGAGCAGCGCGCGCTGGCGCTGTGCGCCGCGCCATTTCGACCAGGCCACTCCGAGGCGTGCCGCCAATGCCGTCTGCTGCGTCTCGACGCGGGCCCGTTGCGCGTCCTCTTCCCGCTGCGCTTCGCGCTCGCGGGCGGCGATCGCGCGCCGCTGCAGCGGCAATTCGACCTCCAACATCAACTCGTAGCCGTCGATTCGGTTGCCGCGCTGCATTGCGCCGATTCCGACCGTAATGTCCGGCCAACGCTCGCGCTGGCGCAGACGCAAACCGTCCCGGGCAGCAAACAACTGCGCCTGGGCGGCGCGTATGGCGGGATGCAGGCCATGATCCAGCCGCTGCAGTGCAGCTCCCAGGGTGGCGCTGGCCACGGGCAGGCCCGGCAAACTTTCCGGCGCCAGCAGCGTGGCGTCCGGGCGTCGCCCCAGCGTGAGGTTGAGCAACATGCCGGCTTCCTCGCCCGCCTGTTCAAGGACGATCCGGCGGTCGCGCTCGGCGCTGATCGCCACCTGGGCACGAATGGCGTCTTGCTGCGGCGTCATACCCAGCGCGTAGCGCACACCGGCGATTTCCTCGATCTGATCCAGCAGGGCGATTCGGGCATCAACCAGTTGCAGCGCCTGCGCGGCGTGCCAGTAGTCCACGTAGGCCGCTTCCGCCTGTGCCAACAGATCCAGCGCCGTTGCGCTGCGGCTGGCGTCTTGCGCCTGCGCCTGCTGCTCGGCGATTTCGCGTGCCAATCCGCGCTTGCCCCACAGCGGAATGTCCTGCCGAAGCTGGTAGCTGGTCACGCGGCCGCTGCCGGAACCCAGCCCCTGCAGGCTCACGGCTGCTTCAGGATTGGGCAGGCTGCCGGCAGACACCACCCGCGCCTGCGCGGCCTCGATCTCCGCCTGCTGCATACGCAACTCGGGATTGTGCGCCAGCAGCCAGCCGCGGATCGAGGCCACGTCGGCGCCGGGCGGTGCATCCTCCGACTGTTGCGCCGTTGCGGAAAACGCCAGAAACAGGCAAGTCGGCAGCAGCCAGCTTCGCAGCATTGCTGCAAGGAATATCCCGGTACGCGCGGCGCCCGAGCGGGAAAACGTCATCATGTCTGATCTCTGCAAAACCGGTGAACGGCAGCGCCGGCAATTGGCGCACGCGGGCACTGCGGCGATGCGTTGGCATCACCGCAGGCGGCAGAGATCGCAGATCAAATCAGCAGCAGCGCCGCGGGATGCGGCGTGGGGCGATTCCAGGGAACTGGCGGCGGTGAGTCCACGCGCCACGGGAGCAGTGAGATCACATGCTGGAAAGCAAGCGTGGGCGCCGGGACCAGTGCGGGCAGCGCGGGCAATGCCGGAATGCGCGCGGTGTCCGGACTGGGCACGCCCTGCTCGCAGTGCGAGGCGCACAGGGCCGAGCCCTTGTCTGGAAGTGCCTGTTCTTGGCAATCGGCACTGTGGCCGGACATGCCGGTCATCTCGTGCAGCGTGGACGCATCGGCGGTTTGCGCCACCGGCGCACGACAGGCGGCATGCCAAGCCAGCGCCGTCTGCGACCACAGCAGCAACGCCATCGCGATCAGGGCGATGCGGGTGCGCAAGTGGCGGTGGCGCAGTGTGCGGATCACCGTTCGATGGTAGCCGATTCCGCGCTTGGCATGGAACCTTCCAAGCGCGGAATGTCGGACTTCAGCGCTTCGCCTTCGCCAGCGCCAGCCAGGTATCGACCACGGTATCCGGGTTGAGCGAGACCGACTCGATGCCCTGTTCCATCAGCCACTGCGCCAGATCCGGATGATCCGACGGCCCCTGACCGCAGATGCCGATGTACTTGCCCTTGGCGCGCGCGGTCGAGATGGCCATCGCCAGCATCTTCTTCACCGCCGGATCGCGTTCGTCGAAGCGGTGGGCGACGATGGCCGAATCGCGGTCGAGACCAAGCGTGAGTTGGGTCATGTCGTTGGAGCCGATCGAGAAACCGTCGAAGATGTCGAGGAACTCGTCGGCCAGCAGCGCGTTCGACGGAATCTCGCACATCATGATGACTTTCAGGTCGTTCTCACCCTGCACGAGGCCGTTCTCGCGCAGCACGGCGATCACCTCGCGGCCTTCGTCCAGGGTGCGCACGAACGGGATCATCACCCACACGTTGGTGAGCCCCATGGCTTCACGCACGCGCTTGACCGCCACGCATTCCAGCGCGAAGGCGGCCTTGAAACTTGGATCGATATAGCGCGAAGCGCCGCGGAAGCCGATCATCGGGTTCTCTTCGTGCGGCTCGTAGCGCGCGCCGCCGAGCAGGTTGGCGTATTCGTTCGACTTGAAGTCCGACAGGCGCACGATCACCGGCTTCGGGAACACCGAGGCCGCAATCGTGGCGATGCCTTCCTTCAGGCGTTCGATGTAGAACTCGACCGGCGAGGCGTAGCCGGCGATGCGGGCGTCGATTTTCGACTTGGTCGCAGCGTCCTGCTTGTCGTATTCGAGCAGGGCATTGGGGTGGATGCCGATGTGGCTGGCGATGATCATCTCCAGTCGCGCCAGGCCAATTCCGGCGTTGGGCAGCATGCCGAAGTCGAAGGCGCGCTCGGGATTGGCCACGTTCATCATGATCTTCAGCGGCGCCGGCGGCATGTTGCCAAGGTCGGTCGTGGTGCGCTCGAAGGGCAGGGCGCCGGCGTAGATGTAGCCGGCATCGCCCTCGGCGCAACTCACCGTCACCGGGTCGCCGTCGTTGATGGTGTCCAGCGCGTTGCCGGTGCCGACCACCGCCGGCACGCCCAGCTCGCGGGCGATGATCGCGGCATGACAGGTGCGGCCGCCGCGGTTGGTGACGATCGCGGCACTGCGCTTCATCACCGGCTCCCAGTCGGGGTCGGTCATGTCGGCGATCAGCACGTCGCCCGGCTGCACGCGGTTCATGTCGTCCAGCGAGCGCACCACGCGCGCGGTGCCGCTGCCGATCTTGTGGCCGATGGCGCGGCCTTCGGTCAGCACCGTGCCGCGCTGTCCGAGCGTATAGCGTTCGACTTGGGTAGCGCTGGCGCGCGATTTCACCGTCTCCGGGCGCGCCTGCAGGATGTAGAGCTTGCCGGTGTGGCCGTCCTTGCCCCATTCGATGTCCATCGGGCGGCCGTAGTGCTGCTCGATCGTCAGCGCCTGCCGCGCCAGTTCCTCGACGTCGGCATCGGTGATCGAAAACTTCCCGCGCAATTGCGCGGGCGTATCTTCGGTGCGCACGCGCTCGCCGGGCACGTCAGAATAGACCATCCGCAGCTGCTTGCTGCCGAGGCCGCGGCGCAGGATGGCGGGCTTGCCTTCGCGCAGGGTGGGCTTGAACACGTAGAACTCGTCGGGATTGACCGCGCCCTGCACGACCATTTCGCCCAGACCGTAGCTGGAGGTGACGAACACCACGTCGCGGAATCCGGATTCGGTGTCCAGCGTGAACAACACGCCTGAGCTGCCCGCGTCCGAGCGCACCATCAGCTGGATTCCGGCGGACAGGAACACGTCCTCGTGCTTGAAGCCGTGGTGGACGCGGTAGGCGATCGCGCGGTCGTTGTAGAGCGAAGCGAAGACTTCCTTGACCTTGCGTACCACGTCGTCGCCGCCGACGACGTTGAGAAAGGTTTCCTGCTGGCCGGCAAAGCTGGCGTCTGGCAGATCTTCGGCAGTGGCCGAAGAGCGCACCGCGACGGCGATATTCTCCGCGCCCGCGGTTTCACACAGCTTGGCGTAGGCAACGCGGATGTCGGCATCCAGCTGCGGCTGCAGCGGCGCGTCGATCACCCAGCCGCGGATTTCCGCGCCGACACGGGTCAACGCCGGCACGTCTTCGACATCGACCGTCGCCAGCTTGTCGTAGATGCGCGCGTGCAGATCGTTGTGGGCGATGAACGCCTTGAACGCGTCGGCGGTGGTGGCAAAGCCGCCCGGCACCGAAACGCCCAAGCCGGACAGCTGCCCGATCATTTCGCCCAGCGAGGAGTTCTTGCCGCCCACCTGGGCGAGATCGGTCAAGCGCAGGTCGTGCAGCCAGAGGATATTGGCAGTCAAGGCGGGCTCCGTGAGGCAGGCGGCGTGGGGGCCGCGAAACTCGGCTATTTTACCCGTTCGCAGCGCAAGGAATCCCGATGGATCCCGTTCGTCCCGTGTTCTACGTCTCCGACGGCACCGGCATCACCGCCGAAACCATCGGCCACAGCCTGTTGACCCAGTTCGAGGGGCTGCGCTTTTCCACCGACCGCCTGCCGTTCGTGGATACGGCAGACAAGGCGCGCGACGCCGCGGTGAAGATTCGCGCCGCTGGAAGCGCCAGTGGACTGCGGCCAGTGGTGGTCAATTCCTGCGTCGATCCCGAACTCAACCGCTTGCTGGCCGACAGCGGGGCGCTGATGCTGGACGTGTTCGCGCCGTTCATCGACCCGCTGGAAAAGGAACTGGGCCGCACCCGCAGCGCCTTCATCGGTCGCGCCCACGGCATGGTCGATTTCGACACCTACCACCGGCGCATCAATGCGATGAATTACGCGCTGACCCACGACGACGGCGTCAAGCCTGACTATTCCGAAGCCGACCTGATCCTGGTCGCCGTCTCGCGCGCCGGAAAAACCCCGACCTGCGTGTATCTGGCGCTGCAGCACGGGGTGAAGGCGGCCAACTACCCGCTGACGCCGGAAGACCTCGACGCCGAGCGTCTGCCGGAAAAATTGCGCAGATATCGAAAGAAGTTGTTCGGGCTGACCATCGATCCGGTTCGCCTGCACCAGATCCGGCAGGAGCGGCGGCCGGATTCGCGCTACGCCCAACTCGACACCTGCAAGCGCGAGGTGGCGCAGGCGGAGGCGATGCTGCGGCAGGAAGGGGTGGAGTTGCTGAGCACCACCCACGCGTCGATCGAGGAAATCGCCAGCCGGGTGATGGAGCACCTCGGCATCAATCGCGAAATGTTCTAGCGAGCCCATCCAAACTAGGCGCGAAATGCGATTGCGTCAATCCTGCCGCTGCGCGCGTTTGCTGTGTAGCATCGGGCCATGTCCAACGTGCTCGCCCTGCGTCGTCCGATTCCTCGCCTGAGCCGTCTTGGCTGGCTGATGGGGCTGTACGCAGAGAACTACGCACATCTGCAGCGTCTGTTTCAGCCGCTGGATCTGGCGCACGGGCGCTATCTGTCGCGGGCAGGCGAGGGGCCGGATCTGCACTTCGACGTGATCGAGCGCCACCCCTACACGCTGGACTTCAGCCTGAGCTATGACCTGATCGACCCCGACACCGGCATGCCCGATCCTTCGGCCAGTTTGCGCCTGTACCGCGACACCCGTCAGGTCGAGGCCACCCATTGCTACGCGGGTCGCCGCTGGCAGGACGTGATCGGCATGGATGCGCCGCCGCAACGCGTGCTCGACCACCGCCTGCGCATGAATACTTTTCTCGGCAAATGGCTCGAATACCTCGCCGAGCAGGGGCACGGCGTGGCCACCCTGCGGCGGATTGGCAAGCCGGCAACGG
Source organism: Xanthomonas sp. (assembly GCA_018262705.1). Lineage (GTDB taxonomy): Bacteria > Pseudomonadota > Gammaproteobacteria > Xanthomonadales > Xanthomonadaceae > Thermomonas. The sequence continues at coordinate 90,454 of JADFDQ010000002.1, read as the reverse complement.
CGTCGGTTGCAAAGGGCGCTTGACCGAAACCCGGTTTGCCCGGACAATGCGCGTCTTTCCAGCCCGTGGGGCCATAGCTCAGCTGGGAGAGCGCCTGCATGGCATGCAGGAGGTCGGCGGTTCGATCCCGCCTGGCTCCACCACATCGCTGCGGAAAAACGTTTTCGGCCTGTCCCCATCGTCTAGAGGCCTAGGACACAACCCTTTCACGGTTGCGACCGGGGTTCGAATCCCCGTGGGGACGCCATTTATACTAACCGCAACATCCTGCAGCACCCATGAAACCGCGCTACGGCGCGGTTTTTTCATTGCCTCAAACGCTAGGCATCCCGATTGTGCCGGCGCATGGTGCGCTGCTTTTCCCGGTTCCAGTCGCGTTCGCGGTCGGCGTCGCGTTTGTCGTGTTGCTGCTTGCCGCGCGCCAGCGCCAGATCGGCCTTGACCTTGTTGCCTTTCCAGTAGAGCGCGGTCGGAATCAGGGTGTAGCCGTCGCGCTGGATACGGCCGATCAGCTGGTCGATTTCGCGCCGGTGCAGCAGCAGCTTGCGGGTGCGGCGGTCGTTGGCGACGACGTGGGTCGAGGCCTGAATCAGCGGCGTGATCTGTGCGCCGACGAGGAACAGCTCGCCCTGCAGCACAACGGCGTAGGCGTCGCTGATGTTGGCGCGGCCGGCGCGGATCGACTTCAGCTCCCAGCCTTGAAGCGCAAGTCCCGCCTCGAAGCGTTCTTCGAAATGGTAGTCGTGACGCGCGCGCTTGTTCTGCGCGATGGAGCCGCTGGCTGACGTATCCTTGTCTTTTTTCTTGTTCATCCCTGCATTCTCGCCGATTCGCCGGGCTTGCACTTCAACTTTCGATGGTTGCAGACGGTCATGCGCGATCCCGTTCATTCACTGGCCGTTCCCAGCACAACCCGGAGGTAGCGAAGGGATGCAAGTTCAGCTGGTGCGCGCGTGGCCCCATCGCTGTGAACGCGTCGAGATCGAAGTTGACGAAGGCGCGTGCGTTGGCGATGCGCTGGCCAGGACGGCTTGGGCGCTGGACGACGAATTTGTCGCGCTGGTGGTGTTCAGCCTGCCGGTCACACCGCAAACGCCGTTGCACGACGGCGACAGGATCGAACTCCTTCGCAAGCTGCATCTTGATCCGATGCAGGCGCGGCGGCGGCGTGCGGTTAAACCTTGAGTCGACGCGCCGGACTGGGGTCAAGCCGATTCGTCGGGAGTGCGTCCGGACAGGTGCCCGTTGCGCGCCGACCGAGCACGTCCCGGATGGATCCGTTCAATGATCGGCTTATTGCCCGCGCCGGTTTTTCTTGTCGCTGTCCGGGTTCAGATTCGGTCCGTAATAGCGGATCACGTCGCGTGCCAGCTGGGAGTCTTGCTCCGGGAAATACTCGCCCTCCCAGCGCACCACGCGGTCGTTGTCGAACCAGACGGTCAGGTTCTTGATCCGGGTCTGATCGCGGCGCCCGACGCGCTCGGTTGCGGTGTAATCCCAGCGGTTGTGGTGGAACGGATCGGCGATCGCCGGGCTACCCAGCAGGGCCAGCACCTGCTGCCGATCCATCCCGGCCTGCAATTGTTCCACCGAGGTCTGTTCAAGCAGATTGCCCTGGAAAACCGGCTGCCGGTACAGATAGCTGCAGCCGCTGGTGAGTACGGTTGCAAGCAGGGCGGGAAGCAGCAAATGGCGCATCGGCGGCAGGGGTCAGTTGCGGAACGCCGATGATACACTGCCGCGGGCGGTCTCCGGCAGTTCGCTGGACGGGTGCAGGAGGAAGAGTCGATGCCACGGGATCTACGCAAGGCCGGCCTCAAGGTCACCCATCCGCGCCTGCGCATCCTGGAGTTGCTGGAACACGCCAAGCCGCGGCACATGACCGCCGAGGACATCTACCGCCAGCTACTTTCCGGTGGCGAGGAAATCGGACTGGCGACCATCTACCGGGTGCTGACCCAGTTCGAATCCGCCGGCCTCGTGCTCAAACACAATTTCGAAGGCGGTACGGCCGTTTACGAACTCGACCGCGGCGAACACCACGACCACATGGTTGATGTCGAAACCGGCAAGGTGGTCGAATTCCAGAGCGAGGCGATCGAAGGGCTGCAGGAAAAAATCGCCGCCGAGCACGGCTTCGAAATCGTCGATCACGCCCTGGTGCTGTACGTGCGCAAGAAGCGCTGAGCCTTCTTCAGGCTTCGAGCACCACGCCCGGATAGTCTGCATCCTTCAGCGCAGCGGCAGCGGCCTCAGCGCTGAACTTGCCCTGCGCCTTGACCTCGCCCTTGCCCAGATCCACTTCGACGACCGCTTCCGGATCAAGCGCACGCAGGGTGCGCGTGACTGTATTGATGCAGTGCTGGCAGCTCATGTTTTCAACCTTCAGGCGCATGACGGTTCCCCGGTTTTTGTTGGCGGATGCGGCGTAGTCTGGTGGTTGACATCGTCGGAGGGTCAAACGTTCAAGATGACGCCAAACAAGTCGTCGCCACGACCAAGGCCGGGATGACGGCTCAACCATTGTCCTGAACGCGATTGACCTTCCAATGCTGTCAAGGATCAGACTGCGCTTCCGGCACAGATCAAGGCAAGCCCGTGGACAGTGAAAACCAGCTCCGGATCGGCATCATCGGCATGACCTGCGCCTCCTGCGCGGGGCGGGTGGAAAAAGCGCTGCGCAAGGTCGAAGGCGTGCGCGCGGCCAGCGTCAACCTGGCCACCGAAACCGCGACCGTCGATGCGCCGGGTGTTCCGGTCGAAGCGCTGCGGCAGGCCGTGGAACATGCCGGCTACGGCATCGCCACCGAAGCGGCGGCGCTGGCGATCGAAGGCATGACCTGCGCCTCCTGCGTGGGCCGGGTCGAAAAGGCGCTGGGCAAGGTGGACGGCGTGCTGTCGGCGAGCGTGAATCTGGCGACGGAAACCGCGCAGGTGCGGATGCTGGCCGGCACGCCGCGCGCTGCGCTCGAAAAGGCGGTCGCCGCCGCCGGCTACCACGTCAAACCGCAGCCCGCCGCGGGTCAGCCAGTTGCAGCCGAAGCCGGCGGTCTTTCGCGCGAATCACGGCATCTGATTCTGGCCGCACTGCTGTCGTTTCCGCTGCTGCTGCCGATGTTGTTGATGCCGCTGGGCATCCACTGGGAGCTGCCGGGTTGGGCGCAGTGGGCGCTGGCCACGCCGGTCCAGTTCTGGCTTGGCTGGCGATTCTACCGCGCCGGCTGGGGCGCGCTCAAAGCCGGCAGCGGCAACATGGATCTGCTGGTCGCGCTGGGCACCAGCGCCGGCTACGGGCTGAGTGTGTTCAACCTGCTGGCGCAACCTGGTGCCCATCACGCGCTGCCGCTGTACTTCGAATCCTCCGCGGTCGTGATCACTCTGATCCTGCTCGGCAAGTGGATGGAGGCACGCGCCAAGCGGCAGGCCACCGACGCCATCCGCGCGCTGCAGGCGCTGCGCCCGGACAGCGCGCGGGTGCTGCGCAATGGCGCCGAAGTCGAACTGCCGATTGCCGAAGTGGCCGTGGGCGATGCCGTGGTTGTACGTCCCGGCGAGCGCATTCCGGTGGACGCCACGGTGCTGGAAGGCAGCAGCCACTGCGATGAATCCCTGCTCACCGGCGAGTCGCTGCCGGTGCCCAAGAGCGTCGGCGAGCGCGTCACCGGCGGCGCCATGAACGGGGAGGGCCGGCTGCTGATTCGCACCACGGCGGTGGGCGCGGAATCGGCGCTGGCGCGGATCGTGCGGCTGGTCGAGGACGCGCAGGCGAAAAAGGCGCCGATCCAACGCATCGTCGACAAGGTCAGCGCGGTGTTCGTGCCGACGGTGATCGTGATTGCCGCGATCACGCTGCTGGTGTGGGGACTGACCAGCGGCAACTGGACGCAGGCAATCTTGAACGCCGTGGCCGTGCTGGTGATCGCCTGCCCGTGCGCGCTGGGGCTGGCAACGCCGACTGCGGTCATGGCCGGCACCGGCGTCGCCGCGCGCGCCGGCATCCTGATCAAGGACGTCGAGGCGCTGGAAGAAACCCACAGGCTGCGCAGTCTGGCGTTCGACAAGACCGGCACCTTGACCGTCGGCAAACCGGCGCTGACGCAAGCAACGGCGTTCGACGGCAATACCGATGGCCTGCTTGAACTTTCCGCCTCGCTGCAGTCGGGCAGCGAGCATCCGCTGGCGCACGCGGTGCTGGAGGCGGCCAAGACGAACAAGCTCGACTGGACGCCGGCGCAGGACGTGGCCGCGGTCGCCGGTCGCGGCGTGCGCGGGCGGGTCGGGCAGCGCATGCTGGCGCTGGGCCATGCGCGCTGGATGGCCGAACTCGGCGCGGACACTGCGTCCGGACAAGGCGCGGTCGAAGCGGCGAACGCGGCGGGCTGGACCCAGTCCTGGCTGGCCGAGGAAACGCCCGATGGCTGGCGCACGCTGGGGTTGCTGGCCTTCGGCGATGCGCCCAGGCCGCAGGCGCAGGCGGCGATTCGCGAACTGCACGCGCTCGGCCTGCGCACGCTGATGGTGTCCGGCGACAACCGCGCCGCAGCCACCGCGGTCGCGACCCAGGTCGGCATCCCGGCGGGCGATGTGCGCGCGGACGTGCTGCCGGCCGACAAGGTGGCGGTGATCCGCGAATTGGCGGCCGCAGGCCCGGTCGGAATGGTCGGCGACGGCATCAACGACGCACCCGCCCTAGCCGCGGCCAACGTCGGTTTTGCGATGGGCAGCGGCACCGACGTGGCGATGCACGCCGCCGCCATCACCTTGATGCGGCCGGATCCGCGGCTGGTGGCTGACGCCATCGACATTTCCCGCCGCACGGTTCGTAAAATTCACCAGAATCTGTTCTGGGCCTTCATCTACAACGTGATCGGCATTCCGCTGGCCGCTTTCGGCATGCTCGATCCGATGCTCGCCGGCGCGGCGATGGCGGCCTCCAGCGTCAGCGTGGTGTCCAATGCCTTGCTGTTGCGGCGCTGGTCGCCGCGAGCGCGCGATTGAGTCGAAGAGGACACACTATGGCCACGAAACCGATCCGCCCCGAACTTGCCGACGCGCTGGGGCAGGGCATGCACAACATCGGGCAGGCGTCCGAACAGAGCGGCATCTCCAGCAAGATGATCCGCCACTACGAGGGCATCGGCTTGATGCCGGAAGCCGCGCGCACCTTCGCCAACTATCGCCTGTACAGCGACGCCGACCTGCACCGGCTGCGCTTCATCCGCAGGGCGCGATCGCTGGGTTTCTCGCTGGATCAGATCCGCGAACTGCTGGCACTGTGGGACAACCCGAGCCGCGCCAGCGCCGAGGTCAATAAACTGGCGCGCGCCCACGCGGCCGAACTGGGCGCAAGGATCCGCGAAATGCAGGCCATGCGGCGCACGCTGGAAACGCTGGCCAAGCAATGCCACGGCGACGACCGGCCGAGCTGTCCGATTCTGGACGATCTGGCCGATGGCGTGGTTCGACCTGACTGTCACAAGCACTGATTGCCCCGGTTCGATCGCGGCGTTTTCCGATCCTGCACTGCTGCTTTGACCGAAGGACGGCGGCCGTCAGGTCGCGGATTCTATCGGCACACCGCCATGGAATGCCCGCCATGTTTCTGCCAACCGCCGTCAAATTGCTGATCCTGCTGCTGGCGTGGCAGTTCATTTTGTCGCCGCAAACCGCGCGTGCCGAAACCTTGTACCGCTGCGTCAAGCCGAACGGCGCGGTCAGCTATCAGAATCTGAGTTGCGCGCCCGGCAGCCGGCTCGACCGCAGCGTGGACTACCAGCCTGATCCCGCACCGGATCCTGCCGCGCGACCGCAGCTGTTCCGCTATCGCCCGCTCTACGGCAGCCGCCGCGGCACCGGCCGGTCGCGTTACCGACAAACGCGCCTCACTGCCAGGCCGTCCAGTCCCAGCGAACAGTGCCGTTCGGCCAAGGCTCGGCGCCGCGCGGAACTGGATCGTATTGGGTTGTCGCGTACCTATGAACAGCTCAGCCGCACGGATGCGACGGTGCGGACGGTGTGCAGGGGGTTTTAGCGCATGTCGATTCGATCGGCATCAACTGTGGTCAACGCCGCGCGAGTCCATCCGGAGCTTGTGCAATGGTCGCGCCCGGGTCGAGCGACTGCCCTGCGTGCTGCGGATGGCGGGTTTCCGTTGCTGGCGTCGGCTCGCCGCTAGCCGTGCCGGCCCAGGCGCCGTCAACTGACGGGTCGGGATTGGATCGCAAATCCGGTGGCAAGGTAGGCGGCGCCAGCGTGTTATCGGCTACTGCGGGGGCAACCGCCGTGGCCGGCGCCGGGAAACCGTAGTGTTGTCGGGCCGAGGCATCGCGATCGCGAAACGTTGCGGTCAGTTGGACGGGTCGCGAGGAGCAACGCTGGTTTCGAAATCGCCGGCAACCGGTTGCGGCGCGTCCCAGCCGCCGCCCAGTGCCTTGTACAAGGCAACCAACTGGATCGCCGCATCGCTGCGGGCTCGGGCGTGGGCTGTCTGTGCGTCGAGGAACTGGCGTTGGAAAGCGAGGAGTTCAAGCCGCGAGATGTCGCCTGCCGCATGGCGCGCTCGCGCGAAGTCCATCACCCGTTGCGAGGCGTCAAGCGCCTGGGCGCGCTCATCCAGCGTTTTCAAGCCTGCGTGGTAATCACCCAACGACTGCTCGGCATCGCCCAGTGCGTTCAGTACCGCCTGTTCGTAACCCAACGCGGCCTGGCGTGCGCCTGCTTCACGAGCACGGATCTCGGCGCGAACGCGGCCGCCGTCGAACACCCGCCACGACAACACCGGAAGCACCGAGAAGCGCCCGCTGGATCGATCGAACCAGTCGGCGCCGGTCACGGCCTGAAACCCGCCGCTGGCGCCGATCGTCAGCTTCGGGAACAGTTCGGCGGTGGCTACGCCGATCTCGGCCGTGCTTGCCGCAAGCCGGCGTTCGGCGGAATACACATCAGGACGCCTGCGCAGCAAGTCGGCGCGTTCGCCGACCGGCATCGGATGCAGCGAAAGTCCGGGAGACGGCGCCTCCAGCAATTCGAGTTCGGTCTCCGGTGGTTCGCCCAGCAGCACGGCAAGGCCGAGCAGGGCCGCACGCTGGCGCGCAGCAATCGTCGGCTGCGCGGCGCGTGCGCCAGCCCACTGCGCGCGCGCCATTTCGACATCCGCCGCAGACGCATCGCCGGCAGCTGCGCGGGCACGGGTCAGGTCGAGCGATTGCTGCAGGCTGGATACGAGCTCGCGCTGGATGCGCAGTTCCTCGCCTGCGCCGCTAGCGCTGAACCAGGCGCGCGCAACCTCCGCGACCACGCGGACGCGCAGGCCTTCGGCGTCGGCATGGCGAGCCTCCATTTGCGCAGTCGCACTTTCCAGAGCGCGGCGCTGGCCGCCGAACAGATCGAGCTCCCAGGTCGCATCGAATCCGGCGTCGCGAATGGTCTGGGTTGCATCCATCCCCGGGATATTGCCGATCGGCAGCGGGCCGTTGTCGCTCTGGCGGCGGCGGTTGACACTGACGCCCGCCTGCACCACCGGCGCCAGGCCGCCAGCGGCGCGATCGCGCAGCGCGCGCGCTTCCTGGATGCGAGCTTGCGCCTGTTGCAAGTCCAGGTTTTGCGCCAGCGCGGCGGTCACCAGACGATCGAGCTCCGGATCGCCCAGCGTTCGCCACCATTGCGCCAGGTTTTCCGGCGTCCCGGTGTCCGTGTCCGGCACCGCCCAGCCGCTGCCCACCGTCACCGGCGGCGCCGAGTGGTAGTCGGGGCCCACCGTGGCGCAGGCGCCAAGCAGCAGCGCGCAGGCCATTGCGACGGGGATGCGCGCAGACGCAAGCGCTGCGTGCGGAGTTTTGCGTTTGCGAAAACGGTTCATTGCAGACGGCCTCGAATGGCAATAGTGGCCATGACAAGCGTTGCGGCAGCGATCAAGACCAAAGGCCACAGGCTGGCGAGGATGTCGCCCGGAGGCGCGGCCTTGAGGAAACTCGCCTCGATGATGATCAGGAAGTGGGTGAGCGGAATCGCTTGCGCCAACCACTGCAGCAGGATCGGCATGTTTTCGACCGGCGTGGCGAAACCCGACATCAGCACCGACGGTACGCCGATTGCGAACGCGCCAAGGATTGCCTGTTGCTGGGTTGCGCTGACCGCAGAGATCATCAGGCCGATTCCGACCACCGACAAAATGAACAGCAGCATGCCGACCAGCAAAAGCGCGAAGGATCCGGTGAAAGGAATTCCGAACACAAACACCGCTGCCGCGATCATGAACAAGCCCAGTGCGGTTCCGACGGCCAGCGCCGGCAGTGATTTTGAAATGATGATTTCAGGCGTCGAGGTTGGCGAAACCAGCAGCTGATCGAAGGTGCCCAGCTCGCGTTCGCGCGCAATCGACAGCGACGTGATCAGCAGTGCGCTGAACAGCGCGAGGATGCCGGTCAGTCCGGGAACGATGTACCAGCGGTAGACCAGATTCGGATTGAACCAGTGGCGTACCGCCGCAGGCGAAGACAGTGCGATCCCCGCGCCGCTGTCGGCGGCCATGTCGGAAACGATCGCGGACAGATAGCCGACGGCGATTTGCCCGGAATTGCTGCGCCGTCCGTCCACCAGCACTTGTACCGGAGCCGTGTCACCGGCGGCGACCCTGCGCGAAAAGTCCGCAGGAACGTCGAGGGCGGCGATCACCTTGCCGCTCTCGATCAAACGGTGCAGATCGGCGCTGCTGTCCACCCGCAGCACCCGGTGGATGAACTGCGCGCTGTCGAGCCGCAGCTCCAGCTCGTGCGACCAGCGCCCGGCATCCTGATCATGCACGGCAATGTCGACATTGCGCACTTCCAGCGTGGCCGCGAACGCAAACACCAGCAATTGCAGGATCGGCGGAACAAACACAACCATCCGGCTGCGCGGGTCGCGCAGCAGGCTGAGCACTTCCTTGATGAACTGTGCGCGCAGCCGGGGCAGGGCGAAATAGCGGGACAGCATCGTCATCGCTCAGGGTTCCAGATTCTTGCGGGTGGCGCGCTTGGCCAGAAGGAAGAACACCGTTCCGATCGCCGCCATCGCCAGAAGATTCGGCAGGAACACCGACCACAGATCGCCGGCAAGAAAGACGGTCTTGAGCGATGCCACGAAATAGCGCGCGGGAATCAACCAGGTGATTGCCCGGATCCAGGCCGGCATGGCGTCGATTTCAAACAGGAATCCGGACAGCATGAAGGCGGGAAGAAAGCCGGAAAACAGCGCGATCTGGGCCGCAAGAAACTGGTTGCGGGCAAGCGATGAGATCAGCAGGCCCTGGCCAAGCGCGGGGACCATGAACACGGCGGACAAAACCATCAGTGCCGGCAACGAGCCATGCAGCGGAACGCCGAACACGAACACCGCCAACCCCGCCGAAACCAGAGTGGACAGCATTCCGAGAACGAAATAAGGCAGCAGCTTTCCGATCAGGATCTCGGCGACCGTTGCCGGCGTGGACAGCACCGCCTCCATGGTGCCGCGCTCCCACTCGCGTGCAACCACGAGCGCGGTGAGCATGGTGCCGATGATGGTCATGACGATGGCGATCGCGCCGGGCACCAGCGCACGCCGGCTTTCCAGCTCCGGGTTGAACCAGTAGCGCGGTTCCAGCGCAACCGCAGATGCTTGCGCCGGAACGTGCTGGCTCCCGCGGCGCCAGGTCTGGATGACCCCCTGAGCGTAGTTGGAAACGAAGTTGGCGGTGTTGGGCTGCGACCCGTCGGTAATGATCTGCACCAGCGGCTGGCTGCCGCGCGCGGCGAGACGCTGTTCGAAGTCCTGCGGGATCACCACGAAGCCGCGTAAAGCGCCGGAAACGACCTGCCCGGAGACCTCGCGGCGGTCGTGCGCAAACCGGACATCCAGATAGCGGGTGCCGGCGAAGGCGTTTGCCAGTGACTGTGCGGCCGGAGACGGCGACTCGACGACCACGCCGATGCGCACATGGCGCGCATCCAGCGATACCGCATAGGCAAACAGAAGCAGCAACACCACCGGCAACACGAAAGCGATCAGCAAGGTGGACGGATCGCGCAGCGCCTGCAGGCTTTCCTTGCGCACCAGCGCCAGCAGGCGGCGGCGGTCGAAATGCCGCAGTGCGCCAGCGCCGACGACGGCAGGTGCGGCGGGCGCGCTCATGCTGCCAGCGCCTCGCGTTGGTCGACCGTCTCGATCAGATGGATAAAGGCGTCCTCCATGGATGGGTCGGGACGCCTGGCGTCGATGGCGCTGCGCTTGAGCGCGTCGGGCGTGTCGAGAGCAATCAGTTTCGACCGATAGAGCATGGCGACCCGATCGCAGTACTCGGCTTCATCCATGAAATGGGTGGTGACCATGATCGTCACTCCCTTGCGGGCCAATCCATTGATGTGGGTCCAAAACTCCCGGCGGGTGATCGGATCGACGCCCGAGGTTGGCTCGTCGAGGAACAGCACCGGCGGTCGGTGCATCAACGCACAGGCCAGTGCGAGGCGCTGCCGAAAACCCAACGGCAGCGAATCCGGAGCCGAATCGAGCCATGGGGCAAGCCCGAAGGTTTCGATCATTTCGTCGATTCGCGCCTGCCGCGGCGCGCCAACGAGTCCATACACTCCAGCGGAAAACTCAAGGTTTTGCCGCACCGACAGCAGCCCGTACAGCGAGAACTTCTGCGCCATGTAGCCGAGCCTGGATTTGGCGGCGCCGGTAGCCCGGCGCAGATCCACGCCCGCCACCTGCGCATCGCCATGGCTTGGCTTGAGCAGGCCGCACAACATCTTGAAGGTGGTCGATTTGCCGGCGCCGTTGGGGCCGAGCAGGCCGAAGATTTCACCCTTGCGCACGTCGAAGCTGACGTCGTCGGTGGCGGTGAACTCGCCGAAACGCTTGGTCAAATGGCTGCAGGATACGGCGACTTCGCTGTCGAGTTCGACCGCAACGAGCCGCTCGGCCAGTGCCGAGGTGCCGCCCGGGCCGCCGCCAAGCAGGTCGATGAAAGCATCCTCGAAGCGCGCCGGTACCGCCGTGAGCTGCACCGCCTCGGCCAAGGCGAGCGCTTGCACCCGGGCCGGGTCGGCGCCGTCGCGCAGCACGATACGCACGCCGTTGCCCTGAATCACGCCATCGCCGACGGCGGGCAGGTCGAGCGCAGTCGCAAGCACAGCACGGCGCCGCGCTCCAACGTTCTCAAGCCGAAAACTGCGTCCGGACAGCCGCCCGGTCAGCTCGGACGGAGGCCCGTCGAATTCCAGTTTGCCTTCGTTCAAAAGCAGCACGCTGTCGCAGCGCTCGGCCTCGTCAAGATAGGCAGTGGACCAGACCACCGCCATGCCTTCGTCGGTGAGCGCCTGCACCATTCGCCACAGATCCTGGCGACTGACCGGGTCGACCCCCACGCCGGGCTCATCCAGAAGCAATACTTTCGGTCTTGCCATCAGGGCGCAGGCCAGGCCGAGTTTTTGCTTCATGCCACCGGACAGTTTGCCGGCGAGACGCTTGGTAAACGGCGCCAGCCGCGTGAACTCGAGCAACTCGGCGAACAGCTCGGGAGCCTTTTCGGGATCGAGGCTGCGAAGATTCGCATAGAGCCGCATGTTCTCCATGACCGACAAGTCTTCGTACAAGCCGAAGCGCTGCGGCATGTAGCCGCTGGCGACATGGATCGCATCGTTGTCGACGACGACATCGAAACCGGCCAGACGCGCGCTGCCGGCATCGGGAACCAGAAGCCCGGTCAGGATTCGCAGCAGCGTGGTTTTGCCGGCACCGTCGGGGCCGACAAGGCCGGTCAGTTGGCCGTAACGGATCTGCGCACTCAGATCGCGCAGCGCATGCACCTTTCCAAAACGCTTGTGAAGGCCATGTATGACCACCGCCGCACCAACGCCAAGGGGCGCTGGCGCAGGGTTTGGGATGCGTGCGGCGGCCATCTCAGTGCCTGTCCGCAGTCGCGCCGTCGGCGGTGGCGTCAACGTCGATGGTGACCGGCATCCCTTGCAGAAGGGCGGCGTCGGCATCGCCAATCACGATGCGCAGGCGATAGACGAGATCGGTTCGCAGATCGGTGGTTTCAACGGTCTTTGGCGTGAACTCGGCGCGCGGGGAAATGAAGCCGATCTGGCCGTGATACACCGTGTTGCTGCTGTCGCTACGCACGGTGACGCGGGTGCCAGGCGCAATTTTCCCCAGCTCTGTCTCGCCGACATAGGCGCGGACGTAGACGGGGCGATCCAGACTCAGGCTGTAGACATGGCTCTGGCTGGTCACCATGCTGCCGGGTTCGAGTACACGCGCCAGGACGGTGCCCGGACTGGGCGCCCGCAACGTAGCATCGGCGAGCGCGGTCGCCGCTTGTGCGCGCGCCGCTGCGGTTGCGGCCAGACGCGACTCGGCGGCAGCAATGTCCTCTTTTCGTGCGCCCTCGTTGGCTTGTGACAAGGCGGCCCGCGCCGAATTCACGCCGGCAGCGGCCTGTTCCTGCGCTGCCCGCGCCGCATCAACGCTGCGCTGGCTGGTCGCCCCGGTTGCAAGCAGTCCGGTTTGCCGTTGCAGATTGCGATCGGTTTCCGTTGCCAGCGCGCGCGCCTGACGCAACGCCTCCTGCGCGCGGACGATTTCCTGCGGACGCAGCCCGTTGCGCAGCTTGTCGCGTTCCGCTTCGGCAACCGCAACTGCGGCATCGGCGGCCGCCAGCGCATCCTTGAGCGGGCCATCATCCAGCACCGCCATCGCAGCCCCCGCCTTGACGCGGTCGCCTTCTTCGAAGGCCATCGCAGCGATCCGGCCGGGTTGGCGGAAGTTGAGCTGCACTTCGCGGATGTCGACGTTTCCGTAAAGGCGCAAAGTCGGTTCGCCGCCGTTGTGGCGCTGGATCCAGAGCCACCCCACGGCAACAAGGACAAGGGCGATGGCGGCGACCGCCAGCTTGCGCATGGCGGCGGGAGAGGGACGGCCTGTGCTCATTGGCGGACGCCTCCATCGCGAGACCGGAAAGGGTTTGGTTGCCCGGCTGTTCCGGGGGTTGGACTGGCGGCTGTTCTTGCATTCATGAGCGCGCCTCGATTCCGCGACGATAGATGGCAAACACCCTGGTCGCTTCGCGCCGGATGCCCTTGGCGTTTCCGGCAACGAGGGATTGCATGACCAAGCCCTGCACCGTGCCGATGAACAGCGAGATGGCCGCATCGATCTCCAGATTCGGATCGAGATCGCCGCGCCCCTTGCCGGCTTCAAATTGCCTGAGAAGCCGCTGTCGATAGTTCTGCAGCATGGTCTGCACCATACGCCGGGTGATGCTGTCCTTGCCGCGCTGGAGTTCGCCGAACAGCATGCGCGGCACGCCGGGGTGGTCGGCAACAAAATCAACGTGGGCCATGAACATGGCTTCCAGAGCGGGCAGCGGAGCCTTGGCGCCGGCTACCGCGGCGTCGATTTTGGCGAGCAGGCGCTCCGACACCCAATTCATCACCGCCTGGACAATGGCGTCCTTGGTAGGAAAGTGCCGGAACAGCGCGCCTTGGGTCAGGCCCATCCTTGCGGCGATCTCCGTGGTCGTGATCTCGCTGGGATTGCGTTCGGCAGCCAGTTCGACAACGGTTTCAACCGTAATGAGTCGGCGTTCTTCGGCGGGAAGGTGGCGCGGCAGCTCGGCCATGGACGTCGTGAAAGTAAGTAAGTAATTACTATCATACTCGGCAAATCCCAAAATGCAACCCGACCTGAAAGCACGGTCGATCGGATTCATGGTTCCGTCAGGCAGATCCGAGTGGCTGGCGTTCGTTGAACTCTACGGGGCCGACGAAAACGCCCAGCCGTTTGCGGCTGGGCGTTGGGGTTTCGAACGTGGAAGTGCGGCTCAAACGGGGCCGGGCGAGCGCGTCCGTGGCCTTGATGGCAGCATCCGTCGCAAGGTGTCGTCGCGCATGAGGTGGTGGTGCACGAGCGCAGCGCCGGCATGCAGCCCGAACAGCCAGTAGCCGATGACGCCGATGGTTTCGTGGATGTCTTCGAGGCTGTGGGCAAGGTCGCGATCCTTGCCGATCAGACCCGGAAGTTCCATACCGAAAAACGGGATGACCCTGCCTTTGGCGCTGAGGGTGAGCCATCCAAGCAGCGGCATCACGACGAGAAACAGATAGATCGTCCAGTGCATCGCCGTGGCAAGCATGTGCTGCCAGCGCGGCGGCGGCGGGGTGATCGCAGGGGCAGGGTAGAGCAAGCGCAAACCGATGCGGGCAACGACCAGCACCAGAACGCTGAGCCCGAGCATGAAATGCCAGGTCTTCATCGCGGCATACGCAGCCGTTCCCTTCGGGAAGATCCCGCGCATTTCGATGCTGGCATACACGGCGATGAGCAGCGCCAGCATCAGCCAGTGCATTCCGATGGACAGCGGATGGTAGCGAATGGGGGAGGGGCTTTTCATGGGATCTCCTCAAGTTCTGAAAGCAGGCATCTGCAGCGAACCGGGAGTCCCGGCGGCAGACTGGCCGGGACGTCCCGCAGCGGGTTTATTCCTTGCTCTCGGTGTCCACGACGCTGGCATCGACCGGGTTCAGGGAGAATTCGGCCCGGCGGCCGTCCTTGTCGCTGGCGTCGACTTCGTAACAGCTGCCTTCGCGCTTGAACTTGGTCACGATCAGACCGCGGGATTCGAAGTACACCAGAACGGCCGACGCCTTCATCCATTCGGATTGCGGTCGGTCGGTGCATGCCTGGCCGTCGGGAGATGCGGATGCGGCCAACGGAACGGCACAAGCCAGCAGGGCCAACGTGAACAGGGTGGTGTGCGTACGCATGGAAAACTCCTCGTCGGGGTAGGGATGGGTCCGGTGGTTGCCGGTATGCCCAGCGGGCATGGGCGCAGAATGCGGTGCGGTTCTGAAGCGACTCTTAAGGTGTTCGACCTTTTTGCGTTGAACCGCTCAGATCCGCTTAAGCTTCGGGTTTCAGCCTGCTTGAGGACGTGCGGATACGACAATGCGATTGCTTCTGGTCGAAGACGATTCACTACTCGGAAGCGGGATCGAAGCCGGCCTGAAACAGGCCGGTTTCGCGGTGGACTGGACGCAGGACGGCAGGAGCGCCCAGCTCGCGCTCGAGTCCACCGACTACGAGCTGGTCGTGCTCGATCTGGGCCTGCCGCGACTGTCGGGCATGGATCTGCTGCGTTGGCTGCGCGGGCGCGGCGACGATCTGCCGGTGCTGATCCTGACCGCACGCGACACCGTCTCCGACCGCATCCATGGGCTCGATGCGGGTGCCGACGATTACCTCGTCAAACCCTTTGCCCTCGGGGAACTGGTGGCGCGCATTCGCGCCCTGCTGCGGCGCGCCCACGGGCGCAGCGTGGAAGCCATCCGCTATCGCGATTTCACCCTGACCCCCGACAGCCTGAGCGTGACGCGCGGGGAGGAAACCATTGCGCTGTCCAAACGCGAGTGCACGATCCTGACCCATCTGCTGGAACATCAGGGCATCGCCCTGTCCCGCGCTCGGCTGGAGGAACGCCTGTACGGGTGGGGCGAGGAAGTGGAGAGCAACGCGGTCGAAGTGCACATCCACAACCTGCGCAAGAAACTGGGCGCCGACCTGATCCGCACCATCCGCGGCGTCGGCTACCTCGTGACCAAGGATCCGGCATGAAGCTGTTTTCCATCCGCAGGCGGCTGTTTGTCATGCTGCTTGGAAGTCTGGTGCTGACTTGGGCGGCGATGCTCGGCTTCGGCTATCAGAAGGCGCACGAAGAAATCCACGAACTGGCCGATGCGCGCCTGCAGCAGGCCGCGCGCACGCTGCTGGTGCTGGATCTGAAGCGGCTGGGCCGGCTTGCCGAAGCAAGCGAAGAACAAGGCTCCGGAGACGATCACGGCGATGACGAAGCGCCGCCGCTGGCGTTTCAGGCTTGGGGCGAGGATGGAAAGTTGTTGCTCGACAGTGCGAATGCGCCGGAAGCTGCTTTCGTTGCCGCAGATGGGTTTTTGACGCGGGAACTGGAGGGCCGGCAATGGCGCAGCTATAGCCTGCAGGATTCCAGGCACGGCTATCGGGTCACTGTGTTTGAACCCTTGGCCGAGCGCGACCATCCGGCGCAGGAACTGGCCGGGCGAATGGGGAAAGTGCTGCTGCTGGCGCTGCCGCTGCTGGCGCTGCTGGCGTGGATCAGCATCCGCCATGGGCTCGCGCCGTTGGGGCGGCTATCACTGGCGATTGCGTCGCGCGACGCCCGCAATCTCGAGCCGATCCAATTGCAGCGGGTGCCGGAAGAAGCGGCGGCCTTGGTGTCGGCACTCAACGCGCTGCTGGAACGGCTGGCGCGCTCGCTCGATCAGGAGCGTGCGTTCACGGCCGACGCCGCCCATGAACTGCGCACGCCGCTGGCGGCCATCAGGGTGCAGGCGGAGGTGGCGCTGTCCGCGCAGGACGCGCAGTCGCGGCAACAGGCCATCGCGCAAGTGATCGCCGGCGTCGATCGCACGACGCATCTGGCGCAACAGCTTTTGCTGCTTGCCCGGCTGGAGCACGTTTGCGCTGCCGGAGCGCAAACCATCGATCTCGGACAGCTGGCGGCCGATGCCATTGCGCGGCAAGCGAATGAGGCCGTCGCCAAGGGGATCGATTGCGCGCTGGATGCGCACAACGGATCCGTCACAACCGGCGACCCGACAACACTGGCGATCCTAATCGACAACCTTCTGGACAACGCGATCAAGTACGGCAAACCGGACGGCCATATCGCGGTGGTCGTGAAACGCGATGGCGACGCGCTGCTGCTGACCGTCGCAGACGATGGCGAAGGCGTGCATGAAACCGACCTGACGCGCCTGCGCGATCGCTTCTTCCGCGGCGAGGGTCATGCCGCGTCCGGCAGCGGGCTGGGCCTGTCGATCGTGGAGAAGATCGCAACCGCGCACGGTGGCAGCGTCAGTTACGGCGCAGGCATCAACGGCGCAGGGCTGGGAGTGACGGTGAGGTTGCGCAGCGTCGGGCTTTCCGGGGCAGGCGTCGATGATTTGACATAATATACATTATGCGAAATACACTTGGAGAGACCTTTCCCTTGACCTTGACATTATTGAAACCCTTAAACTCACTCATCCAGCGCTTCAGCAGCTCTGCTTCAGGCGCCAGCTAAAGCACGGGATGGCCACCGCACACTTCAGTGCCCCGCGCCGGCGCTCTTCGTGTACACCCTACGCAGTCTGAGCTGTACACAGAAACCTAGGCGCACTATCGGGTGTACACCTTTCTAGCTGTAGGGCGTATCCAAAACTAGCCAACACCCGCGCCTTCCGTCCTCAAACGGCGTGCTCTTTTGTCCTCACCCGCGAACGTACGCATACATCAATCCGCACCCACTAACGACAGCATGCTCAGCGCAGAGTTGATTGAATAGGCCCTGCACTCCAGATGTGCCAAGCCTATCCAGATGGCGACGTCAACAACGCGTGTCACATCATCAGGTCAATTGCGGCCCATAGAAGCGCTCGACACCACGTTGGAGCAGGTAGTCAGGCCTACCCTTTTGGGGGTTGAAGGTAGCCATATCCATGTAAATGCCAGCTTCTGCGCACAGTGTTTGGATAGCCGTAGTGCTCGCGCGAACCGCCCGCTCCGCGTGTTCCGGGCCTACGCCGATGGCCACAAGGAATCTACTGGCTCCGTCAAGCGGCGCCAGCTCAAGAAGATACGCGGCCCGCACGAAAGGCATGTCCATGTACACCGCCATCAGCGTCGGCATGAGCCACGCGGGCGGATTCGCTTCTTCCAAAGATACAAATGGCGCACCGTCGCCCTGCTCCAAGATCTCTACACGCGCGACCGACCCATCATTAAGGAGCGCAACGATCTCTTCGGGGTAAAGCACGCACCCGCCATCGTTTGGATTGAGCATGAAAGTAGCGCCTGGCGATCCTTGCAACAGGTCGCGCCCTGTCATCTGAACTATCCGGACCGTCGGACCCGATGCAAACAACGCCTTGGAGCGAGAGGTAAAGAACGGGACGGCATAGAATCCGTCTGGATGCTTGAATTGGATCAAACGTGTACGCGGATAGTCGTCTGAGATTGGCGCGTGCGCGTAGACCCTTGCATCCAGGAGATGGCGAAAGAACAGCACCTCGTCATCGTGGCTTAGCCGCGCCAACTCTAGACGCCTTTCCAGATCCTGCTCTGCAGATGATGACATCGAGAACGCTCGATTCTTTGGGCTTGTCTTGATCATCTCGCATCTCTGCTACGTCGATCGTCCAATGCGTTCAACATGGCGATGAAGTCGCTCAGAACGCTCCGTGCTGCGCATCAAGGACTTCTAGGAGGAGCGCCATACGGCCGGCGTGATATCCACTGCCGCTTGGTACAAGGGTCGGCGATAGCTTTCGAACAAGAACCTCATTCGAGATTCGTCGCGCCCCATGAAGAGCCACATGAACTTTTCATCGAACTGGAACTTAGACCGGAAGGGATAAGTTGGATCCTCGTGCCGGTCATCACCGAATGCATCGAAACCGCGCAAGATCAGAAGGGTCGGCATCGTTGGATGTGGACTGCTGCTCTTGATCGCGTCCCAATCATCAAGCTGGGATGTCACGGAGTTCAGTCGCCCGGCCGGATCGGGCTCTAGGTCGATAACTTCGACAGGAATTTGTCGCGTCCGTGCTGCGCGGGTGACAGCCCCAAGCACTGCCTGTTCCGCTTCCCTTGACGGGCACACCAACCGTAACGGCACCCTGAAACTAGGCGCAAGTTCATTTGTGACCTGGGCAGCGACTCGCTCAGCGGTGTGCTCGAACATACATTCCTGTCGTCCTTTGTCCGCGCCTGCGCTACCGCGCTTGAGCTAGCTACTTGGGTGCCCTCTTGTCCTTGGAGAGTTGGCTGTGCTTCTCCAAAAATTCGTGCATTGAGCCGCGGAACCGAAGCGCCTCTGGTGGAATGGGCACGTCCAGCTGTTTCGATAGCACCATTGCGTATGAAACCTGGGCGGGAGTCGGCTCCTTTATATCCCAGTCCATTGCGTCAGGGAGCAGGGTCTCCAGCTGCCGGGTGTCCGTGAAACAGGGGCAAGATCAACTGCTACGACAACGCGGCGATGGAAAGCTGGAACCACAGCCTCAAGGTCGAGGCGATCCACGGCGAACGCTTCGCCACGCGCGAGCATGCCAAGGCGCACGTCTTCGAATACATCGAGGTGGACTACAATCGGACCCGGCTCCACTCGACTCTCGGCTACCTCAGCCCGGAGCAGTACGAGCTGGCCCATGTCGCTTAGATGGGTGTCCGAAGTTCAGGGGCAAGATCAGCGCGGGCATGTTCCATCGCCAGAGACCACCACTCTCCTGCCAGAGAGGCCACCGCATCTGGGGCCTGCGGCAACGCACGATGCGCTTGTTGCTTCTGCAATCGCTCACCCAACTGCTTCCACCAGGTATCCAGCCACCGTGTGACGGTGTTGGGCGAACCGGTCCCCAAGTGCGCGCGGATGCGCTCGACGGTCGGGCGTTCTCCGGCGGTGATGATCTCGTCTGCGGCCGTGTGGACGTCGGTTTCGGTGATGCCCTTGGCCATGGCTTGTGCCTCCTACGCGGCCGCCCTACTCTGCTGATTTCGTACCAGCGATAAGTGATGATTATCGCGGGTACGATTTCACAAGCGTAATGTACAGTACATATTATGAATGATTTGCACGCGTTTCCGTCCCTCGCGCAACCGGCATCCGGCATGGTCCTGCCCGATCAGCTGGCGCAGCAGGCCGCCGACGCGGTGCGCGAACTGCTGGCCGAAGCCGCTGCCGCCAACACGACCCGCAGCTACGCCACCGCCCTGCGCTACTGGGCCGGCTGGCACGCGGCGCGCTATGGGCTCGAGTTGACGCTACCGGTGCCCGAGGCGGCCGTGCTGCAGTTCGTGGTCGATCATGTTCATCGCCGCTCGGCCGACGGTGAGCTTGTCTGGGAGCTCCCGACGGATGTCGACCGGGCCTTGGTGGCTGCTGGCCTCAAGGCCAAACCCGGGCCGTGGACCTTGGCCACGGTCCGGCACCGGGTCGCGGTCCTGTCCACCGCACACCGGCTGAAACAAGTGGCCAATCCCTGCGAACAGCCGGCCGTCCGCACCGTGCTCAGCCGGGCGGCCCGGGCCGCGGTCAAACGCGGCGTGCGGCCGCGCAAGAAGACCGCGATCACGCTGGCCGAACTTGAAGCCATGCTGGCCAGCTGCGACGACAGCCTGGAAGGTCTGCGCGACCGTGCCCTGCTCTGCTTTGGCTTTGCCAGTGGCGGGCGCCGGCGGAGCGAGATCGCCGCCGCCGACCTGCGCGATCTTCGCCGGATCGGACCGCAGGGTTATATCTACCGGCTGGAGCACAGCAAGACCCAGCAAGCCGGCGTCACCGCCACCTCCACCCCGGACAAGCCGGTACTCGATCGCGCCGCACTGGCGCTGCATGACTGGCTGGAGGCGTCCGGCATCACCGAGGGCGCGATCTTCCGTCGGCTCTGGAAGAATCGGATCGGCCCTGTCCTCTCCCCGGCTGCCGTGGGCGAGATCGTGCAACGGCGGGCACGCCTGGCCGGGCTGGAGGGAGATTTTGGCGGGCACAGCCTGCGGTCCGGGTTCGTGACCGAAGCCAGCCGCCAAGGCGTGGCGCTGCCGGCGATCATGCAACTGACCGAGCACCGTGCGGTGTCCAGCGTGGTTGGATACTTTCAGGCAGGTGGAGCAACAGCTAACCCGGCTGCCCGCCTGCTCGAAGACTAATTGACGCCCGGTCACGAGGCTAGTGATCTCATTGCCCCCGGTCAGAAACAGTTGGCGCGGCACTGTGGTCGAAAATAAGACGGCGACCAGATCAGCCTACGCTGCGCGGTGGCCAGTGGCTTGACCGCGGGACTGTCTGTTGGTGCGCATCTAGAACTGACCCAGGTGCGCATCTATGCCCTTGGAGGGTCAACCGAACGCGAGCGCTAACAGGTGACGTCGGTGGCCACAGTTTGCGTGCTGGCCTCGTCACCGAGGGACGCCACCAAGGGGTCGCCCTGCCCGCGCTGATGGCGACGACGGGCTACCGTTAGGTCCCCGCCGCGATCGGTTACTTCCAGGCCGCCACCGCCGCCGACAACCCGCGCCCGCCTGCCCGACGGCAGCCGTACCCCGGTCACGCCGGCGCCGTCAAGGGGCAGCCCTTGAAACCGTGGCGGGCGCCACAAGATAGCCGGGTAAGCGTCGCATTCAGTGTCTAGGTCTTGGGGTTGTGTCGCAGCGTATGCGACAGGAGGCGGGCACGATGAGGGACGCAACCATCTGTCGAGGGGAAGGCGAATGAGCATTGTGGCGGGCCAATCGCAGAGCGGCGAAGCACCTTCGCCCCCGCCTGCGGCGGCGCGATTCCAGATTCTTGCGCTGTCCGGCGGTGGCTTCCGCGGTCTGTTTACCGCGCGGCTGCTGGCCGACCTCGAACAGGCGATCGGCGACCCGATCGCCACCCGCTTTGACCTGATCGCCGGCACGTCGATCGGCGGGATCCTCGCATTGGCCGTGGCCTTGGAGATCCCGGCCGCGCGCATGGTGGCTCTGTTCGAACGCCATGGTGAGGCCATCTTTCGCAAACGCTTTTCGTTGGCCGGGCTGTGGCGCGCGCCCTATTCGCAGAAACCGCTGCAGCACCTGCTCGAAGACCCGGAGCTGTTCGGTGATCGCACGCTCGACGCCTGTCGCCACCCGGTGATCGTGCCCGCCATCAATTACAGCAGCGGCCAGCCCGTGATGTTCAAGACGCCACATCACCCGGACTTCTCGCGCGATTTCCGCTACCGCTTGGTCGACGTGGCGCTGGCCACCAGCGCTGCGCCGGGCTACTTCCCGCGCCATTGCTTCGACCACAACCAGTACGTTGACGGTGGCCTGTACGCGAACGCACCGGGGCTCTTCGCCGTGCACGAGGCGGAGCGCTTCCTTGGTCAGTCGCGCGAGCACCTGCATGTGGCCGCCATGGGAACCATGTCGTCCAAGTTCACCGTCGATCCGCGCCGCAATCGTAGTGGCGGGACCTTCGACTGGGGCGGCTGGAACCCGGCCAACACCCCACAGCGCCTGTTTGGTCTGGCGATCTCGGCGCAGGAGTCGGCGGTGCATGCACTGCTCGGCCACCGCCTGCCGGTGGGCCACTACCACCATGTTGACGAGCCGCTGACCGACGCCCGCTCGCGCGCCGTCGCTCTGGATCGTGCCGATGCGGCCGCGCGTGAGGTGCTGCTGGGTGCCGGCGGTGAACGCGCGAAGGCGTGCCTGGGCAATCCCGCCTTCCGGGACGTGCTGACCCATCGCGCGGCCGCGGCCCATTTCTTTCACGGCGCCCAGGCGCCTCATCAGCGGAGGGTTAGCCGTGTTGAACCTGCATAAGTTGTTCCTCAACGCCGGGGATCCGGACAGCTTCGACGAGGTGATCGAACCGACCGCGCGGCAACGCGCCACGCTGGTCGAAGCCAAGAACCACATTCGCGAACACCTGCGGCAACGCATCGGAGCAGCCACGACCGCCGTGTTCGGCATGGCCCGCGTGGTGAGGCCGCGCTTCCGCACGCAGGGGTCCTGGACCTACCGGACCTGTGTGCAGCGTGCGCATCTGCCGCCGCAAGACATGGACTGGGACTTCGGGGTGTACCTGCCGGTGGGCGTGTTGGATGACGGTCGGCCCGCGCTGGTGGCCAAGCAGTATTTCGACCTGGTCGAGACTGCCCTGCTCGAGCTGTGCGAGATGCACGGCTGGACGCTCGACCGGAGCACCGACAATTGCGTGCGGGTGCGGATCGCCAGATGGGCACACATCGACGTGCCGCTGTACGCGGCACCCGAGTCGGAGTTCGAGCTGATCATGGAGAAGACGCTGGCATCCGTCCCGCAGCAGCGTTCGCTGCGCGCGAGTGCCGCGCTCGACGAGGCCGCGGATCTCGACGAACTGCCCGAATCGTTCTGGGAGGACATGGAGTGCATCCACTTGGCCACGCGCAACGGCGACTGGAGGCCCTCGGACCCGGAGGCGGTGGCCCGCTGGTTCAACGACCGTCTCGACGAGCTCGGTGAGCACGGGCATCAGCTGCGGCGCGTGTGCCGCTACCTCAAGGCCTGGCGCGACCACCAGTGGCTCACCGGCGGCCCCAGCTCGGTGCTGTTGATGGTGATCGTTGCCCGCGCCTTCCAGCCCGTGCCGCGACGCGACGACCTGGCGCTGGAGAATGCGGCCACGCTGCTGGCGCGCGAACTCAATGGCGATGTGCGCGAGCGCGAGATCGACGATGGCGAAGAGGACTTCAATCGCCTAGATCGTGCGCAACGCCACGACGCGGCCACGCGTGCCGATCATCTGGCGCGACAGTTGCGGGTGAGCCGGCAGTTGGGTCCAGGTCTGGTGCAGACCGCCGTGGACAACGTGCGCGAGTTGCTGGGCCCGCGTATTCCGGCCCGACGGGAACTGATCGTGCCGGACAACGGCGCCGATGCGGTGGTGCGTACGCCCGCCTCCGTCGCGACCCCGGCGGTCGTCGGGGCCACCACCTCCGGCTGATGGTCGCAACAGACACCAACGGCTTGGTTCGTCGCGCCTTGCGCGCGCACGGGTTCACGCCGTTGCCGCGGCGGCGCGGCGGTTCGCGCTTTGAGGGCGTGCTGGCTTGCAAGGCCGGCCCGGTGCGGGTGCAGCTGGAGATCGAGGACTGGGAGTTCCAGGACTACCCGATGATACGCGTGCTGGAGCTCCCGGCCGGCGCTCCGAAACTGCTGCCACACGTGAGTGCCAGCGGCCACGTTTGCTACTTCACGCCCGGCGCGGTGGTACTGGACCGCTACCGCCCGGACCATGCCGTGCTGCAGTGCCTGGTGCAAGCACGCGACGAACTCGATCGCCTGATCGCCGACCCAGCCTATCGCCAGGCCGAATTCGCACGCGAGTTTGGCGCGAACTGGGCTATCGGCCAGCATCCTGCAGGCCTGCCCATCTTGCTTGGTGAGCTGGCCGACGACGCTGAGCAAGCGACTCCGTATGTGATCGGCGCGGGCGATGAACGCTATTTGATGATTGCAGCCGCCGCGGCAGAAGCGGAGACGCTGTGCGCCGTGCGCGGCTGGCCAGCACCGGAGCCGTGGCCAGCTACGTGCTGGATCCTGCGCGGCCCGCATTCGCCGGTGCTTGGCGCGAACGGGTTGCCGCGCACGGTCAAGGAGTGGTTCACCTGGATCCGCACTTGGGACCCGGCGATGTACGCGGCGATCCAGCGCGTGCTCGGCAACAAACGCTGCCTTGCGCTACCCAGAGTGCTGTTCCTGTTGCAATGCGCGGACGGCTGGTTCGGCGTGGAATTCGCGTTGGAAGTAACCAAGCGGCGAGCGTTCGCGCGCAAGCCCGCCGGCCTGCGCCAGCTGTTTCACACCCGGGCCGCACAGCACCCGATCACGCGCCTGACCGTCAGCGAGGTCGGTGCCGACTATGTGCACGGCCGCAACAGTCTGCAGGCGACCAGCCTCAAGGATCGGCACGTGACCCTCGTCGGCGCCGGCGCGATCGGCGGCTATCTTGCCCAGGCGCTGGTCAAGCTGGGGGCCGGACGCGGTGTCGGCGAACTGGTTCTGATCGACCCCGACCGTCTGCAGGCCGGCAACCTCGGACGTCACCTGTTGGGCTACGAATCGTTGTTCCGACCCAAGGTCGTCGCACTCGCCGAGATGTTGACGCGCCAGTTTCCGGGAGCACGCATCACCGCGCAGCACCGTCCGGTGCAACCCTCCGATCTGCGCGGCGATCTGATCATCAACGCGACCGGCGAAGAAACGGTAAGCCTGTCCCTGAACCAATGGCGCCTCGCGTTGCCCGAAGCCGTCCGTCCGCCCTCGCTGCACGTGTGGATTTACGGCAACGGCGAGTGCACGCAGGCGGTGTGGGTCGATTCGCCCAAGCACGCCTGCTTCCGCTGCCTGCGTCACCTCGACCGCACGCCGCGCTTTGATCTGCATCTGCCGCTGCCGGCGCGCCGCGTGGCCGGTTGCCAGGCCTTTACCCCTTACGCGGTGTCTGCCCCCATGGCCGCGGCGGCCTTGGCGACCGACCTCACCATTGCTTGGCTGCAAGGCGACCCGAAGCCCCGCTTCCGCACGCGGATGCTGGAAGGGGTGTCGGCGCGCACGCTGAAGAACCAGGACGTCGAACCGCTCGCCGGCTGCCCCGCATGTGCGCGCGCCTGATCGGACGCATGCCCGGTCGTGGCCCGGGCCAAGTGTTGGTGGAACCGGAGGTGATGACGGTGTTGGGCCGCTTTCGGCAGATGCATCACGACGCGCCCGAAGCCGGTGGCATCCTGCTCGGCTATCGACGCGGTCATCACCTGCACGCAATTGAGGCGACCGAGCCGGCACCCACCGATCGTGGCAGCCGCTTCCACTTTCACCGCAGTGCATCGGCGCATCAACATATCGCGACGAACCGCTGGCGGCACAGCGGCGGGACGTTGACGTACCTGGGCGAGTGGCATACGCACCCCGAGCTTGTGCCCCACCCGTCGTCACTCGATCTGGCGTCGTGGCGCGAGCTCTGCGAGCGACATCGGGCGCCGCTGCTGTTCCTGATCGCAGGCACTGGCGCTGACGGCTGGGTCGGGGTGGGCAGCCACAGGCTGCTGCGCCCGGTGCGCATGCTGCCGGTCCCGGGCGAAGGCGGATAGGCTGCAACAGCAATGCGGTGCCGCGCGGCGCTAGAATGGTCGGCGCCAAGGGGGTCGACTGGTCCGTACAGGGGGACGCGGCAGCGCAATGGAAAGCTCTACGCAACGATTTGCCCTAGGGGTGTTGCGCGCCGCGAGCGCGCAATTGCCATGCGACTTTGCCGGCCTCGGGGTGATCTTCTACGCGACGCTCGACGAGCTGTCGTTCCTCGGGCTCGATGTCCCGCCGGTGGCCGAGGTGTCCTTGCCCGTGCTCGGAGAGGCAGCTATTGCGGCCGCGCTGGCGCAAGTGTCCAGCGTCGGTTCCGGCTGGCATGACGGCTTTCACTTCGTCGACGTCAAACACGAAGCACTGAGCCACTTGGCGCAGTTCGTCTCCCCGCCGTTGCCATTGCTGCCAACCACGGCACCTGCCGCTGCGGGCGCCCGCCATATGACCGCGGCACTGGCGAGTCGGGTGCGGGGCATCCTCGGCTGCGGCATCCTGACTGCCCGTAGCGAATTGTCGTATTTCAGTGACGGCCGCTGCGTGGTCCACGAGCGCCTTGGATGAGAACGGTCACGCTGACGCTCGCCGAGATCGCGCGCCTCATCAAGGCGTCGTTCTACGTGACGGTAGGCGCTGCTGCCGTGATCGTGCTGCTGCGCCTGGCTATTACCGACAGAAGCCAGACCTCCGTCATCGCACTGGGTTTCCAATCGATCTCTACGGCGCTGCTGTTCACGACGGTGCTGTTTGGCTTGTTGGCGAATCGTCCTTGGAAGTTTAAGCGCCTGGCCCGTTGGCTGGGTCGGCCCAGCATCCATGGTATCTGGGCCGGAACGCTGTACACCGACTGGCAGGACAAGGAGGGCAATCGCCCCGCTCCGATCCCGATCGCATTCGTGATTCGTCAGACCTACCTGTTTGTATCGATCCAGTCGTTCACTCAGCGCCAGCCGGCTCGTTCCACGTTCGAGTTCCTGGGTACGGACGAAAAGACGACCGACACCCACTTGGCGTACGTATACGAGCTGCGTCGCACCGCTTACAAAGAGAACAAACTGACGAGTGGGTACGGCCACTTGACGCTGCAAGACGGTGGCAAGGTGCTGGCCGGGGACTATTGGACCAACTCGCCGACTCAAGGCCGACTCGAACTTGAGTTCATCACTCAGGACTGTGACGGTATCAATTCCTACGACTCGGTCATGCGCGTCATAGCCCAGACCAAGCGCCAGAAAATCGGCGCGGCGAGCTGAGCTACCAGGAATCCGGAAGGGAACGAACCTGAGTCCAAACCTCATCGAGAATCGCCGCCGGCCTGTGTTTACGCAGCAGCCCCAGCGGCAGCCCTCGTCGTCCAAACTAAGGGCCAACACCACTATCAGTTCGGGCAATAGGCGCCGCATGACCGGATCGGCCTAATAGAGTGGTGTTGCCAGCCGGCGGTGACCGAATCAGTGGGGGCTTGAGGCCGCGGAAGGCATCGCAGCGAGGCTCCCGTACGCTCGCTTTCAACGAAGTGAGTTCGAGCTCGGAAGCAGTCCTTTCCTACCCTCGATAAATCAATCTTATCCGAAACATGTTCGAAGTTGCGCTCTGAGACTGAGTGGAGCGGCCAGCTGCAGGCGAAGAAACTTGGTGTGCGATTGGCGCACGCCTCTGCTCAAGAACCGAGAACCACCGCGGCCAATGCCAGTACCGTCCCACTTGGCAATCGTCACCAGCACGAGATAGATAGACCAAGGTTTTCGCGGAATCCCGGCGATAAGCTTCAGCGGATCGCCCACCACCGGCACCCAGCAGAGCAGCAGAGCAGCAGAGCAGCAGCGACCATTTTCCGTGCCGCTGGCCCCAACGCTGCGCCCGTTCAAGCTGGGCTTCATTGATCGGGAACCAGCGGCGATGCCTCGGCCGTTCGATCTGGCGTCCGCGGATCCAGCTCACCGTCGAACCCAGCACGTTGCCCACGCTGCCGATTGTGATAAGCCACATCGGCGAATAGTTCGCCCCCAACAGGCGGGTGAGCATCGCCTCCGACTGCAGTGTCAGGATCGTCGCGGCGACGAAAGCAAGGGCGAACAACGCGGCATAGACGCCGATCTCGGGCACCGATCAATCTGCGAATGCTTTACGCATGGGTGGCGGTGCACGGCTCACTGCGGCCAGCGTCCATGCAGTACGTCAATCCTGTACGAATGCGCATGCCTTCCATCGCCAGCTTGATGCTCCGCGATATGTGGATGGTCAACAGCCAGTTCAGGATGGCTGTGTTCAACCACATCTGGATCATGGCGCGGCCACATCCACTTGGCGGACAGCAGCCCGACCACGGCCACCCCACTCAAGGCGGCGAGCGCGCTGCCGAGTCCGAAGCGGGCGCCGACCCAACCGGCCAACGGATACGCCAGCAGCCAGCATGCGTGCGACAAGGAGAACTGCGCGGCAAACAGGAACGGCAAGTCGTCGGATTCCGCGGAACGCCGCAGCAGGCGCCCGCCGGGCGTCACCAGTCCCGCGTAGGCGGTGCCGAAAACAAACCAAAGCGGGAGCAGCAGCGTCCAGCCCAGCGATCCTTGCGTGGTCGCCCACAGCCCGGTGGCCGCGAGCAGCACGCCCACCATGGTCACTGCGGCTGCGAGCATCACCCGCCGGTCCGGAATGCGGTCAAGCAATTTTGGCAACAGCAGCGCCACCGCCATCGAACCGGCGCCGAACGCGGCCAGCGCCCAGGCGACTTCACGTTCCCCGCCGTGCAGCGGGCCGCGCACGACCACCACCGTGTTTACGAACACCATCGCGCCACCGGCTGCGGCGCACAGGTTCAGGGCGAGCAGGCCGCGCAAACGCGGCGTGTGCAAATAGATGCGCATACCGCGGAACGCGCGGGCGTAGGGACTGCCGGCGGCCCGCGCTGCCGCAGCGATGGGGAAAGCGGTTGTCAGCACCAGCAACGCGGACGCGACAAAGCCCACCGAGGTGCCAGCGAACAAGCCATGGAAGCTGATCACAGTCAGCAGCGCGGCTGCGATCGCCGGGCTCAGCAGACTTTCAAGGTCATAGGCGAGGCGCGACAGCGACAGTGCGCGGGTGTAGTCGCGCTCTTCGGGGAGAATCTCCGGAATCAACGACTGGAACAGCGGCGTGAAGCAGGCCGATGCCGATTGCAACAGCGCGATCAGCACGTACACCTGCCAGATTTCGGTGACGAACGGGAGCATGATCGCCACCGCCGCGCGAATGAGATCCAGCGCGATCAGCACCGGCTTGCGCAGCCGCGGCGGGACCAGGGCGCCGGCCAGCGGCGCCAAGGTCACATACACAGTCATCTTGATGGCCAAGGCGGTACCAAGTACCGCGCCTGCCTGCGCGCCGGCCAAGTCGTAAGCCAGCAGTGCCAGCCCCACCGTAGCCAAGCCTGTGCCAACGAGGGCAACGACCTGGGCGAGAAACAGGTGGCGAAAACTGCGGTGATGAAGGATCTCGATCATGAAACGTCTCCTGTGCGCAGAATCAAGCCCTTACTTCTTGCCTGATGGCTTCGTGGCCGCCTTCTTCGGCCCTGAGGGCCTTGGTGTCGCGTCGTACGCGTCGTTGAAAAGCGCCGGGTATCGGCCAGCTGGGCCCAGGTGGAGGGCTTGGCCTGCGACAGCTCGAGATCCTGCGGCTTGGTGGCCAGGCCGAGGCCGTGGAAGATTCCGAAGACCAGCGCCGCCGCCTTGATGTGGGGCTGGAAGCCGAACCAGCACTCGAACGCGCCGAGCTTTTCGAGTGCCTTGTAGACCAACGACAGACCGATGATTGCGTCGATGAGGTACGAGCTGACATGCACCCCACCCAGCACCCCATACAGCAGCGTGAGGCTATGCCTGATGGCGAAGAAGGCGACGTAAGCGCCGACATCGCGCATGCGGTACAGGAAGAAACAAACGTCGAACAAGAACAGCAGGTGGTCGTACCCGGTGACCATATGCTTGGCATCGAGGTAGGTGAACACGAGCCGCTGGCGGCCGATGTACTGCTCCACGAACGCCTGATCGCTACCGGTGACAACGTGCACCAAGGCGACAGCCAGCCACAACAGCAGCGCGAGGATCGGGAGCGCCCGCCGGATGGTGGGCGATGCGTTGGGAAATGCCAAAGAACCTTCGGGATGGAACTGGAATGCGAGCGGTTCACGGCGTCGCCTCCTTCCCGACGTCGTTGTCCCGATGGATCAGGCGGTACAGCGCCGGCAGGACCAGCAGCGTCAGCAGGGTGGAGGAAACGATGCCACCTATCACCACCGTAGCCAGCGGACGCTGCACTTCCGCGCCGGTGCCCACGTTCAGCGCCATGGGCACGAAACCCAGACTCGCGACCAGTGCCGTCATCAGCACCGGGCGCAGGCGCGTCAATGCACCGTCCACCACCGCTTCGTGCAGCGGATCGCCTTGTTCGCGCAGCTTGCGGATGAAGGTGATCATCACCAGGCCGTTGAGCACCGCCACGCCGGACAGGGCAATGAAGCCCACGCCTGCCGAGATCGAGAACGGAATGCCGCGCAGCCACAGGGCCAGTACGCCACCGGTCAGGGCCAGCGGTACGCCGGTGAAGACAATGACCGCGTCCTTCGCCGAGCCAAAGGCCATGAACAGCAGGCCGAAGATCATGACCAGCACCACGGGCACGACGACGGTGAGACGTTGGCTGGCCGAGATCAGCTGCTCGAACGTGCCGCCGTACTCGACCCAGGTGCCTTCCGGAAGCTCGATATCCGCAGCCACTTTGTCCTGCAACTCCTCGACGAACGAACCCAGGTCGCGGCCACGCACGTTGGAGGTGATGACGACGCGGCGCTTGCCGTTCTCACGGCTGACCTGGTTCGGTCCGAGCTGGACTTCGATGTCGGCCACGGCGCTGAGCGGAACCACGCCCGGCAAGTGCGGCACCGAGTCATCGTCCGGGCGGCCGACCGCGGTGGGCAGCGCGATCGGCAGCGACGCCAGCACCTTCAGGTCCTGACGCTTCGCCTCCGGCAGGCGCACCACGATGTCGAAGCGACGATCACCTTCGAACAGCTGGCCAGCATTCGCGCCACCAAGCGCGGCGGCCACGGTTTCCTGGATGTCCGCCACGGCCAGCCCGTAGCGCGCCAGCGCGGCGCGGTCAGGGGTGATGACCAGCAACGGCAGGCCGGTCACCTGCTCCAGCTTGACGTCGGCGTTGCCGGGAATGGTGCTGGCCAGGGTTTCGATCTGCTTGCCGACACCACTCAGTTCCTCCAGGTCGTCGCCGAACACCTTGATCGCCACTTCCGCGCGCACGCCGGCGATGAGCTCGTTCATGCGCATCTGCACCGGCTGGGTGAACTCGTAGTTGTTGCCGGGGATGGCGCGCACGGCCTTTTCGAGTTCGCCGACCAGTTGGGTCGTGGGCTTGCGCGGATCCGGCCAGTCCTTGCGATCCTTGAGCAGGATGAAGGTATCGGCGACCGACGGCGGCATCGGGTCGGTGGCGACTTCGGCAGTGCCCAGCTTGCCCACGACCTTGTCGACTTCCGGGAACTGCTTGATCCGCGATTCCAGTTGCTCCTGCATCTTGATGGCCTGAGTCAGACTGGTGCCGGGAATTCGCAATGCGTGCAGCGCGATGTCGCCCTCGTCCAGGTTCGGGATGAACTCGGTGCCCAGGCGCGTCGCCAGCAGTCCGCACAGGACCACCAGGACTGCCGCGGCGGCCACCACCAGCTTGCGCATCGCCAAGGCCTTGTGCAGCAGCGGCGCATAGAAGCGGTTCATCGCGCGCATGGCGCGGGTCTCCTTCTCCTCCACCTTGCCGGTGACGAACTGCGCCACCGCTGCCGGCACGAACGTCAACGACAGCACCATCGCCGCCGTGATCGCCATGACCACCGTGATCGCCATCGGGTGGAACGTCTTTCCTTCCACGCCGTTCAGCGCAAAGATCGGCAGGTACACCGCCGCGATGATGAACAGACCGAACAGGCTGGGCTTGATCACTTCCGCGCTGGCAGTGGCGGCCAGGTCGAACCGCTCCGCGCGCGTCAGCAGCCGACCCAGGACATGCTGGCGTTCGCCGAAGCGACGCAGGCAGTTCTCGACGATGATCACCGCACCATCGACGATCAGGCCAAAATCCAGCGCGCCGAGGCTCATCAGGTTCGCGGACACGCGGTTCTGCACCATGCCGGTGATGGTCATGAGCATCGCCACCGGGATGACCGCGGCGGTGATCAGCGCTGCACGGATGTTGCCCAGCAGCAGGAACAACACCGCGATGACCAGCAGTGCACCCTCCAGCAGGTTCTTCTGGACGGTGGCGATGCTGCGGTCCACCAGCCGGGTACGATCGTAAATCGCCTTGGCGCTCACGCCGTCGGGCAGCGCTGCATCGATTTCCTTGAGCCGCTCGGCGGAGCGGATCGCCACCTCGCGGCTGTTCTCGCCGATCAGCATGAACACGGTGCCCAACACGACTTCGTGGCCGTCCTTGGTCGCAGCACCGGTGCGCAGCTCCGAGCCGATGTGCACGTCGGCGACATCGCTGATACGCAACGGCAGCCCGTCACGCATTCCCACCACGATTTCGCGCAGACCGGCTTCGTCGCCCACCTGGCCGGGAATCCGGATCAGGTTCTGCTCGCCGCCACGCTCGATGTAACCGGCACCGGTACTGGCGTTGTTGCGCTCGACGGCCTGGAGCAGGTCGCCAATAGTGAGGTTGAAGGCGATCAGCTTGGCCGGATCCGGCGTGATGTGGAACTGCTGGACGTTGCCGCCGATGGTGTTCACCTCGGTGACGCCCTTGAGGTTGCGTAGTTGCGGACGAATCACCCAGTCCTGCAGCGTGCGCAGATCGGTTGGCGTCCAGGCGGTGCCGTCGGCTTTCTTGGCTCCGGGCTCGGCCTCGACCGTGTACATGAAGATCTCACCCAGGCCCGTCGCCACCGGACCCAGTGTCGGCTCGATGCCTTCGGGCAGTTGCGAGGCTGCCGCCTGCAGGCGTTCGGCGACCTGCTGACGCGCGAAGTAGATGTCGGTGCCGTCCTCGAACACCACCGTGACCTGTGACAGGCCGTAGCGCGAGATCGATCGGGTGTACTGCAGTTTGGCCATGCCCGCGAGCGCGGTTTCGACCGGGAACGTGACGCGTTGCTCCGCCTCCAGTGGTGAGTAGCCCGGTGCTTCGGTATTCACCTGCACCTGGACGTTGGTGATATCGGGAACCGCGTCGATGGGCAGGCGACCGTAGCTCCAGACGCCGAGCGCGGAGACGCCCAGCACCAGAAGCAGGACCAGCCAGCGATGCGCGATCGCTGTTCGGATGATGCGTTCAAGCATGGCGGTATCCTCAGTGGTCGTGGCTGGCGCCGGACTTGTCGACGTCGGCCTTGATCAGGAAGCTCTGCTCGGCGACGTAACGCGTCCCTGACTTGAGCCCGCCCAGCACTTCGGCGTACTCGCCGTCGCGCTCGCCCAGTTCCAGCATCCGCACCTCGTAGGTCTCGCCGACCTGGGCGAACACCACGGTGAAGTCACGGAAGCGCTGCAGGCCGGACTCCTTGACCGCCAGCGGCACCTCACGCGCACTGACGACCACTTCGGCGGACACGGTCATGCCCGGACGCCAGCGGCCTTGCGCGTTGTCGATGCTGGTGCGCGCCACCACGCTCTGGCCGGACGCCAGCGGCAGCAGGGTCTGGATCTTCCCGCCGGTCGTGCTGTCGCCGGTGGCCGAGTTGATCTCGACTTCCTGGCCGATCGCGAGCTTCTCCGCATCCGCGCCGATCGCGCGCAGCTCCACCCACACCTCGGACAGGTTGGCGAGCTCCACCAGCGTGTTGTCGCCGGCCACGTCGCCCACGTTGGTGTTGCGCACCAGCACCACGCCGTCGAACGGCGCGACCACCGGGTAGGTGCGCATGCTCTCGTTACCTTCCACCACGACCAGGGTCTGGCCGCGGCGCACGCTCTGGCCCTGCTGCACGGACACCGAACGCACGATGCCAGGGAAGCGCGCCTTGATTTCGGCGTGCCGGTTTTCGTCCAGCGCCACCGTGCCCATCAGGCGGATCGTGGTGCGCACCACCGCCGGGCCGGCGGCTTCGACCTCGACGCCGGCCTCTTTCGCAGCCGCCGCCGGGATCGTTGTGCGCCCTTCGTAGGACGCGAATGCCCAGCGGTGCGACTTGCCGGCATGCTGCGCCTTGACCTCGACATCGAAAGAATGCGGCTCGGTGACTTCGCCACTGCCAGTGAGGTAGTCGCCTTCCGGCTTGAAGGTGAAATCGTTGACTTCGCCGTCCAGTCGCTTGAGCTGCACGGTGGCCCGCACACTCGAGGCCGGCAGCGGCTTGCCGCCCTGGTAGGCGTACAACCGGTACTGCGGCGGCACATTGGTCTCGAAGATGGTCACTTCCAGCGCGAAGTCGCCATCGCGCAGCATGCGGCCGCGATGCGGGCCGCGCTCGTATTCTGCAGCGGCGGCTTCATCATGGCTTTCGCCAGATTCAGGTGCGGGGGCGCCACCGCAGGCAGCGAGCAGCAAGGCGAGTGAAGCGATGGAGACAAGACGGACGATCATGGTGTGGCTTCCGTGGCGACGGCGGTGAGGCGTTCGACCTCAACCAGACGGGTGTGATAGCGGGCGGCTGCCTCGACGCTGCGTGCGCGCAGGTCGAACAGCGTGCGTTGCGCCTGCGCGAGCGAGACGAAGGAGAAGCGACCGGCTTCGAAGCCGCGGCGGGTGACAGCAAGCGCCTGCTCGGCCTTGGGCAGCATCCGCGTGCGCAGCGCCTCGTATTCGGTACGCGCGTGCATCAGTTCTTGGTACTTCTCGAACAGGGCTTGGTGGCTCTCGAGGCGCTGTGCATCGCGACGCGATTCCAACGCGGCCAGTTGAGCATCGGCTTCAGCGATGGCGAGCGAGGCGCGCGGCTTGCTGCCGAGCGGCACCGACACCGATATCACCAGCCCCTGGTCGCCCAGCGCCTCGAGGCGACGCACACCCAGGCTGACGTTGATGTCGGGTTTGGCGCTGGCTTGGGCGACACGGCGCCTGGCAGCAATCTCCTCGGCCTCCAGCAGCGCACTGCGCTGGGCCGGTGTCATCGGCAGGCGTGTGGCGAGCGTCTCGAACGATTCAACCTGAGGCAACTCGCGTAGGTCGCCGGTCGCCGCAGTGAAGTCAGGCTCGAAGGCACCCCAACTCGCGGCCAGGGTCATCCTGGCACTGGCCAGCTCGTGCTCGGCGTGTTCGCGTTCGAGTTCCGCATCGGCGACCGCGATCTCGGCAGCCCGCAGGTCTGACTCGGGATTGCGCGCGGCCGCGACCCAGGTGGCGACTTCGCGACGGGTGCGGTCGGCCAGCTTGACCTGCTCGCGGGCGAACTCCAGCCGCTGTTGGTCGGCCACGACCTCGATGAAGCGCGCGGTCGTGCGGCTGGCGATGTCAATCCGCACAGTGTCGGATGCATTGCGCTGGCGCGCGACTTCCGCCGCACCCAGCGCCTGCCGGGCGGCGCGTTTGCCGCCGAGTTCAATCACCCGACCCAGGCGCAGCGTGGTCTCGGCCGAGTGCACGCCACTTAATGC
Source organism: Xanthomonas sp. (assembly GCA_018262705.1). Lineage (GTDB taxonomy): Bacteria > Pseudomonadota > Gammaproteobacteria > Xanthomonadales > Xanthomonadaceae > Thermomonas. The sequence continues at coordinate 55,181 of JADFDQ010000002.1, read as the reverse complement.
GCCGGTGCCGGCGACGTTCTCCAGGTCGGCTCCCGCGACGTAGGGCGTGGGCAGCCCCTCACGCTCGGCGCGGGCCTGGACGGCGCGAAGCTCGGCCGCCTCGGCGGCCAAAGACGGGTTCGCAGCGAGGCTGCGTGCGACAGCCTCTTCTAGACGCAACGGTTCAGCAGCGTGCCCGGACAGGACAACGCCATGGGCCCCGGCAAACGCCAGGGCCATCAGCCAACGCAAATTCACGGATAACCTCCGGGTAATCGACAGACAGCGCAAAGCAGGCCGCCAAAGGCAGCCTCAGGGCGTCAAGCGATCGGAGGTCGGTGCGGAGGTGTTCGGGCCGCAGTGGGCGGCGGCGATGTAGCGACGGGAACGCTGGGTGCCATGGGCACGACCGCGCTGAGGATCAAGGCGGGAAACGTTGGCAACGCCGTGACGGTCGTGGCGACGTCATGGGCGTGAAGCACCAGATCAGCCGGATCCGGTGATGCAGGCCCCTCTTCCTGTCCGGATGAACCACCTGCGACCGATTGCGCCGAATGGTCATGGTCGTGGTCACCGCCGGCATGCGCATGGACGTTCCCGGTCGGCAAACCTGCCGAGACCATCGCTACCAGTAAAAGCAGGCCGGCCAACTGCCCGATGGGGCGGTGGATCCAGAGGCTCAAACGGCGATGGAGGGCACGGAGGGACACCGCCTAAGGATGCCCTAGAAGGAAGGTGGGCTCAAGGAGCCGATCTCGGAAGTTCACGAATTGCCACTATGGGTCGAAAGCTGACTACTGCACTCGCCTGGTATCGCTGCATTCATTCCACGTTTACATGCGGATGTATAATCGGGTGCATGGCTCTGCGTGCGCTCCTGATGCGGTTGTTCCTGGTCGTTGCGCTTTTGGCCAACGGTCCGGGCGTCGCGGGCGCGTCCATGCATCTGGAGCACCTGCGCAACTCCGGCGATCTGTCTGACGTGGCTGCGGTGCAGGCAGCAGCAGAGGCAATAACCGCCTGCCACGGGGCCGAAGCGACCGCTCCAGCGGCCGTGGATCACGGCCCCCCGCAGGCTACGAATGAGGCCGGCGACGCATCGCCAGCGGATGACTGCTGCCGGGCGGGCGATTGCTGCGCATGCATGCACCATTGCTCAGCGGCACTTGCCTGGTCGATGCTTGCCGACCTCAGCACCGGCTACCGGCAGACCGCCGAACCTTTCCTGTCCGGGCACGCATCCGCGGCCCGGGCCAACCTCCTGCGACCTCCGATCGGCTAAGTGTCGCGGCGCGCCGTCATCGGCGCCGCTGGATCTGTCCGTGAGTTCCGCACTGACAGAGTAATGCTCGCTTCGCGAGCCTTCGACCTTTTCCCGGAGTTTCCATGTCTTCCGATTCTTTCGGCCGTGCCGAGGGGCTGTCTGTCCCGTCGCGCCGCCTCTTTGTTCAGGGACTAGCCGCCGGCGGCGCCGTTGCGGCACTCGGCCTCTGGCCCCGTTCGAGCTGGGCCGTCCAGGCCGAGGGCGTACCCAACGTGCTCTCGGGCACCGACTTCGACCTGACCATCGGCGAGACGCCGATGAACTTCACCGGCGCCACGCGCACCGCGATCACGGTCAACGGATCCATTCCGGCACCGCTGCTGCGCTGGCGCGAAGGCACCACCGTCAACCTGCGGGTCCGCAATGCCCTGCCCGCCGGCTCCATCCATGGCAGCCAGGCGTCGATCCACTGGCACGGGATCCTGCTGCCGGCCAACATGGACGGCGTGCCCGGGCTCAGCTTCAACGGCATCAACCGCGGCGAGACGTATCAATACCGCTTCGACGTCGTGCAGGGCGGCACCTACTGGTACCACAGCCATTCCGGCTTCCAGGAGCAGGCCGGCCTCTACGGGCCGCTGATCATCGAGCCGCTGGAACCCGAACCGTTCGCATATGACCGCGATTACGTGGTCATGCTCAGCGACTGGACCGATCTTGATGCGAAGCGCCTGTTCGCCCGGCTCAAGAAGCGCTCGGATTTCGACAACTTTTCCAAGCGGACGGTTGGCGATTTCTTCCACGACGTGGAGCAGAACGGCCTGGCCGCTACCGTCGAAGACCGCAAGATGTGGGGCCAGATGCGGATGACGCCGACCGACCTGTCGGACGTCAACGCCAACACCTATACCTACCTCATGAACGGCACGACCTCGCTCGGCAACTGGACCGGGCTGTTTCGGTCGGGCGAGAAGGTGCGCCTGCGCTTCATCAACGGCTCCGCGATGACGTACTTCGACGTGCGTATTCCCGGCCTGAAGATGACCGTGGTCGCGGCCGATGGCCAGTACGTGCGTCCGGTGACCGTTGACGAGTTCCGCATCGCCACCGCCGAGACCTTCGACGTCATTGTCGAACCCACCGGGCAGGATGCATTCACCATCTTCGCCCAGGACAGCGGCCGCTCCGGCTACATCAGCGGCACCCTCGCGGCCAGGGAAGGCTTGCGCGCGCCGATTCCGAGCGTCGACCCAAAGCCGATCCTCAGCATGGACGACATGGGCCATGGCGGAATGGGTGGCGGCGGCCACGACATGTCGTCGATGGCCGGCGGTGCCATGGCCGGAATGGATCACAGCGGCCACGACATGTCGTCAATGTCCTCCAATGCGACAGCCGGCGGCAGCATGGCCGGCATGGACCACGGTGGCGGCGGGATGCAGGAACACCCTGTCACCGAAACCGGCAATCCCCTGGTCGACATGCAGACGATGGCGCCCGTGCCCAGGTTGGATGACCCGGGCATCGGCCTGCGCGACAACGGTCGCCGTGTGCTGACCTACGCCGATCTGCGCAGCACCTTCCGCGACCCCGACGGGCGCGAGCCCGGGCGCACGATCGAGCTGCACCTGACCGGACACATGGAGCGCTTCGCCTGGTCGTTCAACGGCGTGAAGTTCGCCGACGCACAGCCGCTGCGCCTGAACTACGGCGAGCGCCTGCGGATCGTGCTGGTCAACGACACGATGATGTCGCACCCGATCCATCTCCACGGCATGTGGAGCGACCTCGAGGACGAATCGGGCAACTTCATGGTGCGCAAGCACACCATCGACATGCCGCCCGGCACCCGGCGCAGCTACCGGGTGCGTGCCGATGCCCTTGGCCGTTGGGCCTACCACTGCCACCTGCTCTACCACATGGAAGCCGGCATGTTCCGCGAAGTGCGGGTGGAGGAATGAACGCCATGATCCGTTCCCACCGCCATTCTCTGGCCATCGGCCTGGCCTCTGCACTATCACTCGCAGCCGGCATCGCGCCGGTGTGGGCGCAGCAGGCGGACCATGCGGCGCACCAGCCGCCAGCGAAACCCGCTGCAAGCCAGCCGCCGGCCAAGCCTGTGGACCCGCATGCCGGCCACCAGCCGAGCCCGCCCGCCAGGAGTTCCGAGGACGAGGGGGCGATGGACCACGCCAACATGGGCCACGGCGCCATGAAGCAAGGGGCCGCAGTCATGGCTGGCGATGATCACTCCAAGATGGACCACTCGTCGATGGTTCATCAGCCTGCTGCCAGCCAGGATCTTCCAGCCACGGCCGAGCCGCGCGAGCCCATCCCGGTCGTTACACCGGCAGATCGGGCCGCCGCGTTCCAACCACTCGACGCCCACGTGATGCACGGCGAATCGATCAACTCGTACTGGTCGCTTGACCGGCTTGAAGCGTGGGACGCGGATGAGCGCGGCACCGGCATGTTCTGGGAAGCGCAAGGCTGGGTCGGCTCCGACTTGAACCGGCTCTGGCTCCGCAGCGAGGGCGAGCGTGCAGGCGGCTCTACCGAATCGGCGGATGTGGAAGTCCTGTACGGCCGCGCGATCGCCCCCTGGTGGGACGCCGTCGCCGGCATTCGCCATGACTTCGGCTTTGGCGGCGCCCTGTCGCGCACCTATGCCGCGCTCGGCGTCATCGGCCTTGCCCCGTACAAGTTTGAAATCAAGGCGACCGCCTATCTCGGGCAGTCCGGCCAGGTCGGACTCGGCGCGGAAGCCGAATACGAAACGCTGTTCACCAACCGCCTGATCGGCCAGTGGCTGGTCGAGGGCGAAGCATGGAGCAAGGACGATCCGGCGGTTGGCATCGGCAGCGGACTGAGCAAGGTCGAAGCCGGTTTCCGCCTGCGCTACGAGTTCCATCGCCGGTTTGCGCCCTACCTCGGCGTGGTCTGGGAACGCGCTTATGGCCGAACCGCGGATCAGCGTCGCGCGCAGTCCGGGGACATCGACGACACCCGGATCGTGGCGGGCGTTCGTATCTGGTTCTGACAGGCAAACGCACATTGAAACCCGACACCCGAACCACGCCTGACTGTGACGGCTGGCAAGCACACAACCATCGATCTACTGGAGTCTCTGCATGAACGCAATGACAACTTCCATCACCCTCGCCCTGGCGCTCGCCATCGTGCCGCCAGCGATGGCAAAGGCGACGCAGTCCCATGCACAACATCACCCCGTCGCCGCGGCCAGCGCGGACGTGGATGTTCCTACCGACGCAACAGCCGCGGTCGCGGTGGCCGAACGCTTCCACGGCGCGCTGTCCAGCGGTGACATGGCCACGGTCGAAGCGCTGCTCGCAGCCGACGTCCTCATCCTGGAATCCGGAGGCGCCGAGCGCAGCCGCGAGGAATACATGGGCCACCACGCCGTCAGCGATGCGGCATTCCTCAAGGGCGCGCATCGCCAGCTGCTCCGCCAGCGTGCACGGGTCGCGGGCGAGTTCGCTTGGGTCGGCACCGAAAGCGAGCTGCACGCCAAGAAGGACGGCAAGCCACTGACCGTCCAGAGCACCGAGACGATGGTGCTGCAACAGACCGCGGACGGCTGGCGCATCGTCCACATCCATTGGTCCTCGCGAACCAAACGCTGAGCGGGGACTCCGAAATGAAGGCTTACAGATTGAACCGCCTGACGTGGGTTGCCTTTGCGGTGGCGGGCCTGGGTGCTTGCACCCAGGCGGCTACACCCACGCAATCCACCATCGCGCCCGCTGCACAGGTCGTCCAGGAAACAGCCGACGCGACTCCCGCTGCCCTGCCCCGCATGACCGTCCACAAGACCCCGACCTGCGGGTGCTGCGGCAGCTGGATCGACCACGTGAAAAAAGCAGGCTTCACCGTGGATGTGCATGACATGGACGACCTGGGTCCGGTCAAGGAGCGCCTGGGTGTTCCCTATGCCAAGGGCTCCTGCCATACGGCCGAGGTCGGCGGATACCTCATCGAGGGCCATATCCCGGCCGAGGACATCAAGCGCCTGCTTGCAGAGAAGCCGGACGCACGCGGCCTAGTCCTGCCGGGAATGCCGCTCGGTTCGCCCGGCATGGAGGTGCCGGACGGGCGCCAGCAGCCGTACACGGTCGAACTGGTCCGGCACGACGGAACCACTGAGCCGTTCTCACAGCACTGAACAGCCACCAAGCAATGCCGCCGAACGGAGGCATTGCACCACCTTCGCAACGAGGATCATCGATATGAACTTGTCAAACGTTTTTCGCTCCATGGCGCTCGTCTTCGCGATCGCAGCGGGCCAGTTCTCGCTGCAAGTTGCCCACGCCCACGCCGCGCTGCAGCAGTCCACGCCGGCGGCAAATGCGGTGGTGGCCTCGCCGAGCCAGATTGATCTGGTATTCAACGAAACGCTGATTCCGCGGGCCTCGCGCCTCAAGTTGCTCATGAAGCACGGCAGCTCCACCATGCCGGTCGAGAATTTCACGACCGAGATCGTCAACAACGGCAAGACGCTGCGTGCCAAGCTGCCCAAGCCACTGGCTGCGGGTGCCTATCGCGTGGAATACCGCGCCGTTGGGGGCGACAACCACCCGATGACGGGCAGCTTCAGCTTCACTGTGCGCTGAGGATCCCGACATGTTCGACCCGGCGGCGTACGTGTTGCGGTTCCTCGAGTATCTGGTCCTGATGGTCCTGTTCGGGGTGCCATTGTTCGGATGGTACGGTTCGCATCGAACCGCCATCGCCGACGCCTTGAGCGATTGGCCGCTCAGGGGAGTTCTGTTGCTGGGTGCCGCCGTCGGTCTCATGCTCACCGGGACCGACGTCGTGGTCAAGACCGCGAGCATCTTGGGGATGCCGGTTGCCGACGTCGATCGCGCATCGCTGGGCTGGTATTTGTTCGAGACGTCCGCAGGCCTGGCAGCGACAGCGAGGGGCGCATTGCTGGTCATCCTGATCGTCGTGCTCGGATGGCAGCGCCGCCGCGGAAAGGTGGAGTCCGCCTTTCCGCGGCTGGCAATGCTGGCGGGCGGCGCACTTGCTACGCTGGCATGGAACGGCCACGCCGCCGCCGGTGAAGGCGCGTCCGGTGCGCTGCGGCTTGCTGCGGGCCTGGTCCACCTTCTCGCGGCAGGCGGCTGGGTTGCCGCGGTACTGGTGTTCCTGGGCCTGCTCCTGCGCAGGGAGGCGGTCTCCGGCAGTGGGCACCTTCGAACGACGCATGATCTTCTGCACGGATTCTCGACGCTCGGCACGGTCTTCGTCGCTGCGCTCATCGTGTCCGGCATCACGCACTACGGTGATCTCACCGCATGGTCGTTGTCGACACTGCTCGAGAGCACGTACGGGAACCTGCTGCTGGTGAAGCTTGCCCTGTTCGGAGGCATGCTGGGTCTGGGTGCATTGCACCGCTGGACGCTGGTGCCGCGCCTGGGACGCGCCTTGGAAAGCGGCGATCCTGTGCAGGAGGTGCGCGCCCTGCGGCAGAGTGTCGCGGCTGAAGCAGCACTGGCCATCCTGATCCTGATCGTCGTTTCTGTGCTGGGAACGCTCAGCCCCGCGGCTGCCTGAGCGCGATGGCGCATAGTCTTGATGGTCCCTCCCCCGCCGAGCATCGGCACGAACTCCCCCGCCGTCTCTGTTCCTGACCAGAAATTGATCTGGATCAGTTGCACCGGATCAGACAAAGAGTAAGCTCCGACCATGATCCGCCTTCGCCATCGGAACTGGTTCAAGCGCACTGCCCTCCTCGCGATGGTGGCGTTGCTCTGGTCCCAGTTCGCACTGGCCGGTCATGGCGGCTGTCTGGATCTCAAGGCCACAACCGCCGCAGTCGCGGCCGACGCGGACACCCACCACGACCACGGTCACGGTTGTGGCGCCGAGCTTCCCTCGGCTGACGAGGCACTGTGTACCGCGCACTGCAGCGAAGGCGACCTCTCGGCAGACAGCGGACGCATCCCGCCGGTTCCGCCGCTGCTTGTCGGCGTGTGGTTCTCCTGGTTCGCGGTCGCGGAAGTCGCGGACGGTGGCCCCGGGGTTACGTCCACATGGGTCGATTCGCCACCCACGCCTGCCTGGCACCGACCCACCGCGCATCCCGCGGCCCTCCTGCTGATCTGATGCCCGAACGCTGACTGCGCCGCACGCCTGTGCGGTGCAGTGCTGTGCGTTCGTGCCGTGCGCGTCACGGCATGTGTTCCTGCCCCGGCCGAGCGACTGCGTCGCGTCGGCCCAAGGACACTGATATGGCATCTCCGTTCTACCTGTGGCAGGCCAGCCGCCTGCACTGCCACCCGCTGTCCTGCCAGCGGCCACCGCGGCGGCGCCTGCTCGCCTGCGTGCTCGCCGGCGCCTTGTGGGCGCTGGCGCTGCCGGTGACCGCAACCGAGCCCATCCCGGGACACAGTCTCGAGTCGATCCGGACCTGGGTGCTCGAACACAACCCCGAGCTTCGGGCCATGGGCTTGGAAACCCAGGCTGCCGAAGCGCGGATCCTGCCGGCGGGCGCCCTGCCCGACCCAATGGCCTCAGTGGGATTTCGCGGCCTCGATCCGGACAAACCCTGGCGCACCGTCGGTGCCGAGCGTGAGGTCAACTACGCGCTGCGCCAGCGCTTCCCGCTCTGGGGCAAGCGCGACCTGATGCGGACTGCGGCCAGCCAGGACGCGGTCGCGATCGGGCTCGATCGCATCACCGCGGCGCGCGACCTGCTGTCCGACGCCGAGGCGGCCTACGCACGTTATTGGCATGCCGATCAAGCGGTAGCCGTGCTCGATCGCCGCATCGCCCTGCTCCGCCAGGTCGAAGAGATCGCGGGAGTGCGCTACGCCCTTGGCCGCGCGCCGCAGCAGGATGCCATCCGCGCCCAGGTCGAGCAGACCAGCCTGCAGCGCGAGCGGATCGAACGCCTCGCCGCCAAGCAGGAGGCGGCCGCCACCTTGAACGCGGTGCTGGGGCGCCGTTCCGATGCACCGCTGGCGGCTCCCGACGAGGCGCCGCGCCTTGCCGTCCGCAGCGCTTCGCTTGCCGAGGCTCTGGACGCCGCCGACACGCACCCCGCGGTCCGTTCGCAGCAGGCCCGCGCCGAGGCCGCGCGCACGAATGTGGTGCTGCAGCGTCGCAACCGCTTTCCCGACATCACCGTCGGCGTGGGTGCGATGCAGCTGGGCAACGGCATCCAGAGTACCGAGCTGATGCTCGAGGTGGAGATCCCGTTCCAGCAGCGCGCCCGCCGCGAGCGCGAGCGCGAATCGCGCCTGCTCGAGGAAGCCGCGCTGGCCCGCAGGGACGCCACGCTGCGGGCCGTCGAGGAGCGAGGCGCTTCCGCCTGGTCGCAGTGGACCAGCGCCCGCGAACGCCGGCAACTGATCCAGAACACGCTGCTGCCGCAGGCCGACGCCACCTGGCAGTCGGCGCTGGCGAGCTACCAGGTCGGCGAAGTCGACTTCGGGACGCTGCTGGAAGCACTCAATGAATGGCAGGGCGCCGACCTCGCACGGGTCGATGCATTGCGTGACGAACTGTTGGGCGCCGCCGCCGTGCGCGCCATCGAAGGAGATATCCGATGACCCGTGTCCAGACCCTGTCGCTCGCCATCGGCGTCGCACTCGCCGCCCTCACCACAGGCTGGATGGCCGGCCGCGCGACCAACGATTCGCCGACCGCAGCTACATCCGCCGAGGCGCCTGCCGCGGAGCGCAAGGTGCTTTATTACCGAAATCCCATGGGGCTCCCCGACACCTCGCCGGTGCCGAAGAAGGATCCGATGGGCATGGACTACGTTCCGGTCTATGCCGACGACGCGCCGCCGGCGGCGCCGGGCACGGTGGTGCTGCCGCCGGACAAGGTGCAGGCGCTGGGCGTGCGCACGGAAGCGGTTACGCGCGGGGCACTGTCCGCCACCGTGCGCACCAGCGGCACGGTCGAGGTCGACGAGACCCGACAGTACGTCATTGCCCCGCGCTTCGAAGGCTGGGTGGAGCGGCTGTACGCGAACCAGACCGGCATGCGGGTCCGCGCCGGGCAGCCGCTGCTATCCGTCTACAGCCCGCAGTTGGCTGCGGCGCAGCAGGAATACAGGCTCGCTGACGAGACCGCCCGCAGGCTGGCCGGATCCGATCCCGCCAGCGCGGCATCGATGACCCGCCTACGCGATGCCGCCCGTACCCGCCTGCGCAACTGGGAAATCAGCAATGCGCAGATGGGCAAGAAGGCCCTGATCCTCACCGCGCCGGCAAATGCGGTGGTGATCGAAAAACCGGTGGTCCAGGGCGCCCGGTTCGAGGCGGGCGAGACCATCCTGCGCCTGGCCGACCTGTCGATGGTGTGGGTGGTCGCCAAGGTGCCGGCGGCGCAGGCCGCGGGCATAGCAATCGGCCAGCCCGCCCGCTTTGAAACCGTAGCCCTGCCAGGCCAAGTGGCCAAGGGCAAGGTCACCTTCGTGCAGCCCGTCATCGATGCAATGACGCGCACCGTGGACGTGCGCATCGCATTGCCCAATCCCAACGGCGACCTGCGGCCCGGGCTCTACGGGACGGTGCTGCTCGAGGCGCCGGGAACCGGCCCGGTGCTCACCGTTCCGCGTTCGGCCGTGCTGGACAGCGGCACGCGCCAGATGGTGCTGGTTGAGACCGGCGCGGGCCGTTTTGTACCGCGCGACGTGACCCTGGGTCGTCGCGGCGGCGAGCGCATCGAGATCCTCGACGGGTTGTCTGAAGGCGAACAGGTCGTGGTGTCCGCCAACTTCCTGATCGACGCCGAGAGCAACCTGCAGTCGGCACTCAAGGGGCTTGAGGGTCACGCAGGACACGGGTCGCCCTCCGGCACCAGTGAAGATCCGCAGCGCGAACAGTCAGGCGATGGCGCCGCCGACCCGCACGCCGGCCATGGTGCCGAGGCAGCGGATCCGCACGCCGGGCACAGCGAGGAGGCGGCTGACCCACATGCCGGCCATGCCATGCCTGCGGCGCCGGCGGATGCGCCGGCTCCCGCCAGCGCCCTTGACGCACCCGCCGGCCAAGACGGCCATGGCGGCCACGGGATGATGAGCGACCACGCCGCACCTACTTCCCCCACCGGGCACGAGGGGCACTGACATGCTTAGCCGTCTCATTGAATGGTCGGTACGCAACGTCTTCCTGGTGCTGGTGATGGCGCTGGCGATCGTCGCCGGTGGCATCTACGCGCTGACGAACACGCCGCTGGACGCCCAGCCGGACCTCTCGGACGTACAGGTGATCGTGTTCACCGAGTACCCAGGGCAGGCGCCCCAGGTGGTCGAGGATCAGGTCACCTATCCGCTGACCAGCGCCCTGCTCGCAGTTCCGAAATCGCGAGACGTCCGCGGCTTCTCGTTCTTCGGCGCCTCCTTCATCTACGTTATCTTCGAGGAAGGCACCGATCTCTACTGGGCGCGCTCTCGCGTGCTCGAAAACCTCAACGTCGCGTCGAAGAACCTGCCGCCCGGCGTGGCACCCGCACTGGGCCCCGACGCCACAGGCGTCGGTTGGGTATACCAGTATGTGCTGAAAAGCGATCGCCACTCGCTGGACGAGCTGCGCGCGATGCAGGACTGGTATCTGCGCTACCAGCTGACCACGGCGCCCGGCGTGGCCGAGGTCGCCAGCGTCGGCGGCTTCGTGCGCCAGTACTCGATCACCGTCGATCCGGTCCGGCTGCGCGCGTTCGACATCCCGATCTCACGGGTGTCCGAAGTGATCGCCGCGAGCAACCGCGACGTCGGCGGCCGCGTGATCGAAATGGCCGAGACCGAGTACATGGTCCGGGGACGTGGCTACCTGCGCGGCATCGAGGACATCGAGAGTCTGGTGCTGCGCGCCGAAGGCGGCGCACCGGTGCTGATCGGCGACGTCGCCCGGGTCGAACTGGTGCCCGACGAGCGCCGTGGCATCGCCGACCTGGACGGCGAAGGCGACGTCGTGGCGGGGATCGTCATTGCGCGGTTCGGCGAGAACGCCCTGGCCGTGATCGGCGGGGTAAAGGACAAGATCGCGGAACTTGCACGCGGCTTGCCCGAAGGCGTCAGCGTCCAGGCGGTCTACGACCGGTCAGATCTCATCGTGCGTGCGATCAAGACGCTGCGCACGACCTTGCTCGAGGAGAGCCTGATCGTCGCGCTGGTTTGCCTGCTGTTCCTGTTCCATGCGCGCAGCGCGCTGGTCGCGATCGTCATGCTACCGGTCGGCGTGCTGATCGCAGTCATCGCGATGCGTGCGCTCGGCATGAACTCCAACATCATGAGCTTGGGCGGCATCGCGATCTCGATCGGCGTGATGGTCGACGCGGCGATCGTGATGATCGAGAACGCGCACAAGCACATCGAGCGCTCCGACGGCTCCCGAAGCCGAGCCCAGCTGATCATCGACGCCTGCCGGGAGGTCGGGCCGGCGCTGTTCTTCAGCCTGATGATCATCACCGTCTCGTTCCTTCCGGTGTTCGCCCTGGAGGCGCAGGAAGGCCGCCTGTTCAAGCCGCTGGCCTTCACCAAGACCTTCGCCATGGCCGGTGGTGCGCTGCTTTCGGTGACCTTGGTGCCGGTGCTCATGCTCCTGTTCGTGCGCGGCAAGATCATGCCCGAGCAGAAGAACCCGGTGAACCGGTTCCTGGTCGCGGCCTATCGGCCCGTGATCGACGTCGTGCTGCGGCACCGCATGGCCACGATCGCGATCGCGCTGGTCGCCCTGTTCGCCAGCCTGTGGCCGGCGTCACGCCTGGGCAGCGAGTTCATGCCCACGCTCAACGAGGGCACCCTCCTGTACATGCCAGCGTCGCTGCCGGGCATGTCGGTGACCAAGGCGTCGGAGCTGCTGCAGCAGCAGGACCGGATCATCAAGGGCTTCCCGGAGGTGGAGTCGGTGTTCGGCAAGGCGGGCCGCGCCCTGACCGCCACCGATCCTGCACCTTTGGAGATGTTCGAAACCGTCATCAACCTCAAGCCCGAGGACGAATGGCGGGACGGCATGACCACCGACAAGCTCATCGCCGAGATGGACGCGGCGCTGAAGTTCCCGGGCGTCGCCAACTCCTGGACGATGCCGATCAAGGCCCGCACCGACATGCTGGCCACCGGCATCCGCACGCCCGTGGGCATCAAGATCTTCGGTAACAACCTGGACCAGCTGGAGGCCCTGGCCACCGAGATCGAAGCCGTGGTACGGCAAGTGCCGGGGACGACCAGCGCCTTCGCCGAACGCCTGACCGGTGCCTACTACCTCGACATCACCCCCGACCTGGCCAGCCTGGCCCAGTACGGCGTGACTCTGGGCGAGGTGCAGGACGTGGTGGCGGCCGCGCTGGGTGGCGAGATGGTCACCACCATCCTGCAGGGCCGCGAGCGTTTCAGCGCGATCGTGCGCTATCCGCGCGAACTGCGCGACGACCCGCAGCGCATCGGGACCCAGGTGCTGGTGCCGGTGCCCGGCGGTGCGCAGGTGCCGCTCGGCGAGTTGGCGAAGATCGAGGTTAGGAAAGGGGCGCCCAGCATCCGCACCGAGAACGCCATGCTGGCCGCATACATCTATGTCGATACCCGCGAAAGCGACCTCGGCCGCTACGTGAAGGCGGCGCAGGAAGCGGTCACTCGACAGGTGCAGTTCCCATCGGGCTACTACGTGACCTGGAGCGGTCAATACGAGTACATGCAGCGCGCCGCCGAAAAAATGCGGGTCGTCATTCCGGTGACGCTGGCGCTGATTTTCCTGCTGCTGTACCTCAACTTCCGCCGCGTCACCGAGTCGCTGATCGTGATGCTGTCGGTGCCGTTCGCCCTGGTCGGCGGTATCTGGCTGATGTGGCTGCTCGACTACAACACCAGCGTCGCGGTGATCGTGGGCTTCATCGCGCTGGCCGGCGTCGCCGCGGAAACCGGCGTGGTGATGCTGATCTACCTCGACCACGCACTTGAAGCGCGTGCCGCGCAGAGGCAGGCCGAAGGCCGGGCACTGGATTCACGGGACCTGCGCGAGGCCATCATCGAAGGCGCGGTCGACCGCGTGCGCCCGAAGATGATGACCGTGGTCGCGATCATGGCGGGCCTGCTGCCCATCATGTGGAGCAGCGGTACTGGCTCGGAAGTCATGCGCCGAATCGCCGCGCCGATGGTAGGTGGCATGGTGTCTTCGACCATCCTCACCCTGGTCGTGATCCCGGCGCTGTACTCGCTGATCAAGCAGCGGCAGCTGGCCAGGAAGCCGCACCCCTCCTCCGCACTACCCAAGGAGATGTAGTGATGGGGCCGTTCAACGCAGGCAGGGACCGACGGTTCATGCAGCTGTGGCCGCGAACATCCGTCCGTCTACGGCCAATTCGCGCGTTACTGGCTTCGCCCACCGCAAGGCCGGTTGACCTGTGTGCGAGACACAGGTCTAGCCTGATCAACACCTCGCCGGGAGCAAGCCGATGACGACCAAGGAAGAAGTGACGCTGCCGCTGATGACGGTCCGCCAGCTGGCACGGCAGGGCGATGTCACGGTGCATGTGGTGCGCAACTACCTGCGGCGCGGTCTGTTGCAAGCGGCCACGCATACCGAGGGCGGCTACCAGTTGTTCTCCACGTCGGAGCTCCTTCGCCTGCACTTCATTCGCACGGCGCAACACCTTGGCTTCACGCTGGGGGAAATCGAGGAAATCATCCACCACAGCCTGCTGCGGCACAGCCCTTGCCCACTGGTGAGGGACATCATCCGACGCAGGCTCGACGACACCCGTCACCAGCTGGACACGCTGCTCGCCATGCACGGACGGATGGAGCATGCCGTGCGCGCCTGGGCTTCGCTGCCGGACTCCATTCCAACTGGCAACGATGTCTGCGCATTGATCGAATCTGTTGCCGCTGCTGAAGGCGGCGGGTTCGTCAAGTCCACCCCGCGGCGACTTCTTGGACGCCGCCCCACAGAGGAGAATTTGCCATGACAGCCTCCAGTCCTGCCCCCTCAGGCTCCCGACGCTGGGTCTTCTGGATCTTCCTGGCGCTGGCCGTGTTCTATCTCGCCGTCGAGCACCGCGCCCACCTTGGGGGGACGCTTCGCTGGTTGCCCCTGGCCATCCTGCTGCTATGTCCCTTGATGCATGTGTTCATGCACAAGGGGCATGGCGGTCATGGAGGTTCCGGAAGTCATGGGCGCGACGGCAATGCCGACGACACACCCCATGGCCAGCATGAGAGCCGTAGCAAGCGGGCACTGAACGACGAAACGTCCGACACCTCGAACGGAGGGCACTGACATGCAGGCACCCGACTCCGGCTACGGCCTTTGGCTGCTGGCCGCCATCAACACCGCGTTCTTCATCTTCTTCGCCTGGAGCTTCTACAAGCCCTTGACCCGCTGGGACTGGCGGGGGTTCGGGATGTTCTCCGCCTTCGTCGTGGCCCTGTTCGCGGAAATGTATGGCTTCCCGCTGACGTTGTACGTCCTGGGCGGGTGGCTCAGTGCCAATTATCCGCAAGTGAACTGGCTCAGCCATGACGCGGGCCATCTGCTGGAGATGTGGTTCGGCTGGCGCGCCAATCCGCATTTTGGTCCATTCCACATGGCGAGCTTCGTCCTGATCGGCGGTGGCTTCTGGCTGCTGTCGGCCGCCTGGCCAGTGTTGTATCGGGCGCAGCGTGAGGGCCGGATGGCCCGAGACGGCGTGTATGCGCGCATGCGCCACCCGCAGTACGTCGCTTTCGTGTTGGTGCTGACCGGTTTCCTGCTGCAGTGGCCCACGCTGCTCACACTCGCCAGCTATCCGGTGCTCGTGTGGGCCTATGCCCGCCTGGCGCGCCGTGAGGAAAAGGACTGCCTGGGCCGCTTCGGCGACGAGTACGTCCGCTACATGCAGCAGGTGCCGGCCTTCATTCCGCGACGCAGGCGCGGCCCCGCCCCATCCCAGGGAGAAGTCCGATGACACACGTCCACGAACCGCCAGTGCGCACGCGCACCTGGCCCATCGGCGACATGGTGAGTGCCGGCTGCGCGCGCACGCTGGAGAGGGCCGTAGCCGCGTTGCCCGGAGTCAACGCCACCATCGCGAATTTCGCCACCGCGACCCTGCAGGTGTCCTACGACCCGGCCCGCCTGTCGTCGGGCGCGGTCGCCACCGCGATCCGCGACTGCGGCTTCCAATGCGACGCCTCGATGCCCGCTGCCGGCCCGGGCGCAGGCGCGCACGCCCACGCTGCGCATGCCCGGCACGGACCGGGTACCACCGCGGAGCACCCTGCCGACGCCCACGCCGGCCACGGCGATGACGCCAAGGATGCCGGGGGTCACGACGCCCATGCGGGCATGAACCACGGCAGCGATCTGCACGCCGCGGCGCGCGACATGGGCCGCCGCTTCCTGGTCGCTCTCGCCTTCGCGATCCCGGTATTCGTGTGGTCGCCCATGGGCGGCCTGATGGAGCCGCCGCCGGTGCCGTTTGGACTGCGCGAGAACGTCTGGTTGTTCCTGCTGGCGACCGGCGCCGTGCTGTATCCGGGCTGGCCGTTCTTCAGTGCGGCGATTCGTTCGCTGCGCCGCGGCGTGCTGGACATGGCGGTGCTGGTGCTGCTGAGCGTGGGCACCGGCTACGGGTTCAGCATCGCGTCGACGTTCTTCTTCGACGGACCGAACTTCTACGAGGCCTCGGCGGTCCTGCTGACCTTCGTCCTGCTCGGCCACTGGCTCGAGATGCGGGCACGCGCCGGCGCTTCGGACGCGATGAAGGCGTTGTTGAAGCTGTCCCCGCCCCGCGCGGTGGTGCGCCGTGACGGACAGGAGCTCGACATCCCGACCGCCGAAGTCCTGGTCGGCGATATCGTCGTGGTGCGGCCGGGGGCGAAGATCCCCGTCGACGGCACCGTCGCTGAAGGCAGCTCCCAGGTCGACGAATCCATGCTGACCGGCGAGTCGATGCCCGTGCGCAAAGACCCAGGGGCCTCCGTTGTCGGCGGATCGATCAACAAGAGCGGTGCATTTGCCTACACCGCCACCAAGATCGGCAGCGATACCGCGCTGGCGCAGATCATCAAGCTGGTCCAGACCGCACAGAACTCCAAGGCGCCTGCGCAACTGCTCGCCGACCGCGCTTCGCAGTGGCTGGTGCTGGCCGCGATCGTGATCGGGCTGCTGACCTTCGCGGTCTGGTTCTGGTGGCTGGGACAGCCGCTCATGTTCGCGCTCACGCTGACGATCACCGTCTTCGTCATTGCCTGTCCCGACGCACTGGGTTTGGCCACCCCGATGGCGATCATGATCGGCACGGGCCTGGGCGCTCGACACGGCATTCTGTTCAAACACGCCGAAGCCATCGAGAAGAGCGCCCGGCTGGACGTTGTGATCTTTGACAAGACTGGAACCCTGACGGTCGGTGCACCGGAGGTGGTCGACATGGCGGTCGCACCGGGCTGGACGCAGGAGCGGCTACTGGCCACGGCCGCTGCGGTCGAGGCGCATTCGGAGCACCCGCTGGCGCAAGCGATCCTCAAGCGCGCCGGTCCGGCAGCCGAACGCGCTACGGCCTTCACCAACATCGACGGCCAGGGCGCCACCGGGGTGGTTGACGGGGTGCAGGTCCTGCTGGGCAATCGCATCCTGATGGTCGAACACGGAATCGATCTATCCGTGCTGGAAGCGGAGGCCGCGCGCCTTACCGGCGCCGGCCGCACCGTGATCTATGCAGGGGTAGGCGGCGAGCTTGCGGGCTTCTTCGCAATTGCCGACGCGATCCGCGAGACCTCGCGCGCCGCCATCGACGAACTGCATCGTCGCAACATCAAAGTGGCGATGATCACCGGCGACAATCGCCCCACCGCCGAACGCGTAGCTCAGGATCTGGGGATCGACATCGTACTGGCAGACGTGTTGCCTGGCGGCAAGTCCGACGAGGTCATCAAGCTGCAGTCGCAGGGCCTCAAGGTCGGCATGGTGGGCGACGGCATCAATGACGCACCGGCGCTGACCCAGGCCGATGTCGGCTTCGCGATCGGAGCCGGCACCGATGTCGCCATCGAGAGCGCCGACATCGTGCTCATGCACAGCGACCCCTACGACGTCGTGCGCGCGACCGCCATCGCCCGGGCTACCCTGCGCAAGATGCACCAGAACCTCGGTTGGGCCGTGGGTTACAACGTCCTGGCCTTCCCGCTCGCGGCCGGTGTTTTCTATCCGTTCGTGCTGTCGCCGGAAATCGCCGCCCTATCGATGTCGGGAAGTTCGGTGATCGTGGCCCTCAATGCCTTGCTTCTCAAACGCCTTCCACTGGCGGACGTTGCCGCCTCCCCTCGCATCCAGTCCAAGGAGTCCACGCCATGAATCCCGCGACGCATCTTTCCCACCCAAGGGCCCGAGGCACGTATCCCCGCCGCTGGTATGCCGCGCTGGCCTTGGCTGCTCTGTTCGCCTTCGCATTGCCGGGTGTCGCCTCGGCGAGTGAAGGCGGATTCCGTCACAACGTACTGATGCGCGGCCAAGTGTTGGAGAAGCAGAACGAAACGCTCGTCGTCTGCGTCGGACAGGCCGACGGCGCCCAGGTCGGGCAGGTGCTGGATGTGATCCGGCACAAGCGCCGCATCCGGCATTCGCGGACCGGCGGTCCACGCTACCGCCGTGAAAACGTCGGCCAAGTGCGGATCGTTGAACTGTTCGACGGTCACTACGCGGAGGCGGAAGTGATCTCCGGCAGCCCCAAGGTCAACGACACAGTGGAGCTCGTTCGCCCCTGACCAGGCGCGTCGCACGGGGATGCGCGTCGGCCCTTCCAACGCCTCCCGCAATCGCTTCCTTTCGAGACAGGAGTCACCTCATGACAGCGTCTTCCAACCCCACCCTGCAGTTCCTCGGCGCCGCGGGCACAGTCACCGGCTCGCGCTACCTGGTCGAGGCCAACGGCCAGCGCGTGCTGGTCGACTGCGGCCTGTTCCAGGGCTACAAACAGCTGCGCGAGCGCAACTGGGCACCGTTTCCCGTCGACGCGGCATCAATCGATGCGGTGATCCTGACCCACGCCCACTTGGACCATTCGGGCTACCTGCCCGCACTCGTCAAGCAGGGGTTCCGCGGCCGGATCCACTGCACCCACGGCAGCGTGGCGCTGTGCGGCCTGCTGCTTCCCGACAGCGGGCACCTGCTGGAAGAAGAGGCGAAGTACGCCGCGCGCAAGGGCTACTCGAAGCACAAGGAGCCGCGACCGCTCTATACGGAAGAGGACGCCCGTCGCAGCCTGAAGCAGCTGCAGGGACATGACCATGAACGCGACATCGAGGTCGCGCCCGGCTTCACGGTGCGCTTCCACCCCGCAGGTCACATCCTGGGCGCCGCCCACGTCAGCCTGGATGTCCAGGGCCAGCGCTTGCACTTCAGCGGCGACTTGGGACGGCAGCAGGAATCGCTGATGAATCCGCCGACGCCCCTGCCCGCCTGCGACGTACTGGTCTGCGAGTCCACTTACGGCAATCGCGAACACGTCCCGATTGACCAGGAAGCGGAATTGGCCCCGATCATCCGCCGTGTTGCCGCGCGCGGGGGCGTTATCGTCATCCCCGCCTTTGCTGTCGGCCGCGCCCAGGCGCTCATGCTGCATATCGCCCGGCTGCGTGAGCGTAAGGAGATCCCTCGCGTGCCGGTGTACCTCAACAGCCCGATGGCGATCAACGCGACCCGGCACTACCACGCCCACCATTCCGAGCACCACGTGTCCGAAGAGGACTGCCAGCGGATGTTCGACGTGGCCACCTTCGTCAACACGGTGGAAGAGTCGAAGGCGCTCAACCGCCAGCGCGGACCGATGATCATCATCTCCGCCAGCGGGATGGCGACCGGGGGGCGCGTGTTGCACCACATCGAGGCGTTCGGTCCGGATGACCGAAACGCGATCCTGCTCGCGGGCTACCAGGCCGGCGGAACACGCGGTGCCGCGCTGGCGGCAGGAAAGCGAACCTTGCGCATGTTTGGCCGCGAGGTCCCCATTCGCGCCGAGGTAGTGCAGCTGGAAGGCTTTTCTGGCCACGCCGACGCCGGGGAACTGCTGGACTGGATGCGCACCGCGCCGTCCGCGCCGCGCGTCGTCTACCTCACCCACGGCGAGCCCGATGCAGCCGACACGTTGCGCGGGCGCGTGCAGCGCGAGCTGGGCTGGCGCGCGCGCGTTCCGGAGCACCTGGAGCGCGTTGGGCTGGAGGATGCGCGATGAGCGAGCTGGCCGCTGCTCACACCCTGCTGCGCGTCACCCGTGCCGGCATCGACACCTACCAGCAGCCGGTGGTGTACATGCACCGCGACTGTGAAGTCTGCCGCTCGGAAGGCTTTGCCGCGATGACTCGCGTGAGGCTAGACGTGGGTTCGCGCACGCTGGTGGCGACGCTGAACGTGGTCGTGGACGATCGGCTCGGCCTGGACGAGGTGGCGCTCTCGGAGACCGCGTGGACGCTGCTCGATCCCATGCCCGATGTCCTTGCCCGGGTCCGGCACGCGGAACCCGCGGCGTCGGCAGGCGCGCTCCGCGCCAAGGTGTTCGGGGCACGGCTGGACGACGCGCAGTACCTCGCCCTGGTGCAGGACGTGATGGAAAGCAGGCTGTCGGACCTGGAGCTTGCCGCCTTCGTCACGGCCAGCGCGGGCGACCGCCTCGACAACGTCGAGACGACCGCGCTGACGCGGGCCATGATCGCGGTTGGCCAGCGCCTGGACTGGGGCGATGGGCCGGTGCTGGACAAGCACTGCGTCGGCGGCCTGCCGGGCAATCGCACCACCCCGATCGTGGTGGCCATCGTGGCCGCGCTGGGCTACCGCATCCCGAAGACGTCCTCGCGCGCCATCACATCGCCCGCGGGCACCGCCGACACCATGGAAGTGATGGCGCCGGTGGCGCTCGACCTGGCGGCGATGCGGCGGGTGGTGGAGCGCGAGGGCGGCTGCATCGTCTGGGGCGGCAACGTGCGCCTGAGCCCGGCCGACGACATCCTGATCCGGGTCCAGCGCCCGCTGGACTTCGATAGCGACGGACAACTGGTAGCCAGCGTGCTGTCGAAGAAGATCGCGGCGGGCTCCACCCACGTGCTGATCGACATGCCGGTGGGTCCGACCGCCAAGGTGCGCAGTGAGGCTGCGGCGGACAGCCTCGGCTCGCGGCTTGCACACACCGCCAGCGCGCTTGGATTGCAGCTGGCCATCCATCGCTCCGACGGCACCCAGCCGGTGGGTCGGGGCATCGGCCCGGCGCTCGAGGCGCACGATGTGCTCAAGGTGCTGCGCAACGCCACCGACGCACCGGCCGACCTGCGCGAACGCGCGCTTGCGCTGTCGGCGGCGCTGCTGGACATGGCACCGGGCAGCAGCGCCGGCACCGGACTGGAGCGCGCGCGCAGCGTGCTGGATTCCGGGAGGGCGCTGGCCAAGTTCCTGGCGATCTGCGAAGCCCAGGGAGGCTTCCGCGAACCGGCGCGGGCGCCATTCACCGCCGACGTTCCGGCATCCGCGTCGGGCCGCATCACGGAAATCGACAACCGCAGGCTGGCCAAGCTGGCCAAGTTGGCCGGCGCACCCACATCCCCCACCGCCGGCCTGGAAACGAGTCTGCGCGTCGGCGATGCGGTCGAGCGCGGACAGCCTCTGCTGACCCTGCATGCGGAGTCTCCGGGCGAGCTGACCTATGCGCTGGAGCACGCCGCCACCTTGCAACCCTTCGTCCTTGGAGAGGTTCCATGACCCGTGTGCTGATGCCTTTCCCGGCCGATGCAGCATTGGCCAGCACCATGAACCAGGCTATGCAGGCGCGCATTGCACCTGTGGCTTGGCGGCACTTTCCCGATGGCGAGTCGCTGGTGACCCTGGAGGACTCGCTGGCTGGCGCGGATGTGGCCATCCTGGCCAGCCTGCGCCACGCCGATGCTTTGGCCCTCCCGTTGCGTTTCGCCGCCCGAACGGCGCGCGAGTTCGGGGCGCGCTCGGTCGGCCTGATCGCGCCCTACCTGGGGTACATGCGCCAGGACAAGCGTTTCCATGGTGGTGAAGCGGTCAGCACGCCGCTGTTTGCCCAGTTCCTGGAGGAGACGTTCGACTGGCTGGTGACCGTCGACCCGCACCTGCACCGCGTCGAGCGCCTGCAGTCGCTCTACCGGATTCCGACGGCCCACGTGTCGGCGACGCCGGCCGTGGCCCGCTGGATCGCGGAAACCGTCCCCGATGCGGTGCTGATCGGACCCGACAGCGAGAGCGAGCAATGGGTCGCCGACATCGCCGCCCGCTCCGGCATGCCCTACCAGGTCCTCGCCAAGGAACGCCACGGCGACTACGACGTGCGCGTGAGCCTGCCTGACCCGGCGGCCGTGGCCGGCCGGACCCCGGTGCTGATCGACGACATCGTGTCGTCCGGCCATACGATCCTGGAGACCCTCGCGCACCTGCGCCAGCTGTCGCTGCCGCCACCGCTGCTGGTCGCCATCCATCCGGTGTTTGCCGGCGATGCCTATGCCCGCCTGCAGGAGGCGGGCCTGGCTCGTATCGTCAGCACCGACACCATTTCCCACCCGTCGAACGCAATTGCGCTCGGCGCGGACCTTGCCGCTGCGGCCTCGACACTGATGGCTGCTTCGACCAATTCCCCGGAGGACCCATGAACCTGCATCTGAACTGCTGCACCGCCGACCAGCTGTCAGCCGCCGAGCGCCAGCGGATCCTTGAACTGGCCGATGCCCACCGGCAGGCTGATCGCGCGTTCGCACATTGGGCAGCCGGCTACGGCGTGATCCGGCATGACCCGCTCACCCAGCTGCGGGTCCGCCAGATGGTGGACGAACTGGTGGCCCTGGGCCGCACGCCCAATACCGGCACCGCTTGGCAGCGGCTCGCCGCGGCCGATCGCGTCGCCAGTGCCGGCATGTGGCTGGTGGCGCACATGACCTACAGCCAGCGGGTCCGTACCGACGGCACGGTCCTTGAGGCCGACGATTTCAAGCTCACGCCTGAAGGCCACACCGGCGGGTCCCTCAACATGGTGCCCGCCTACGCTGGCTACCTCCTGATGGACGCCCTGGATGGTGTCACCCGCGCTTGGATGATGGGCCAAGGGCACTGCGTGGCCGCGATCGACGCGCTGAACGTGTTGGTTGGCAACATGACCGACAGGCACGCCGAACGCTATGACCGCTCCGACGCCGGACTGAGCCGGTTCGTCGGCGACTTCTACGCCTACACGCTCAATCCGGACGGGACGCCGGCGTCGCCGCTGGGCTCCCACGTCAATGCGCATACCGCCGGGGGCGTGATGGAAGGTGGCTATCTCGGCTTTGCCGAGCTTCAGTACGTGCATGCGCCGCTCAAGGACGAACGCCTGGTGGCGTTCCTCAGCGACGGTGCGTTCGAAGAACAGCGCGGCAGCGACTGGGCGCCGCGCTGGTGGCGTGCCGAAGACAGCGGGCTGGTCAGCCCGATCATCATCCTCAACGGGCGGCGTATCGAACAGCGCAGCCAGATCACCCAGCAAGGCGGCGAGCGCTGGTTGGACCGGCACCTGCGCTTGAACGGCTTTGATCCGATCGCGCTGGACGGGCGCGATCCGGCCAGCATCGCGTGGGGCATCCACGTGATGGAATCGCGCCTGCAAGCGGGCGCCGCCGTCCCCGATACCGACGTGCGGCTGCCCTATGGCATCGCCGAAACCGTGAAGGGCTTCGGCTTCCCCGGCGCCGGGACCAACGCCTCGCACAATCTTCCCCTGCCCGGAAATCCGGCGGTGGATGCAGAGGCGCGCACGCTCTTCAATGAGGGCGCTGCAGCTCTGTTCGTGACCTTCCCCGAACTCGAGGAAGCCGTCGCCGCACTCAACAGCCACGATGACCAGCAGCGGGTGCGCGAACGCGACCATGCGCTGGCCGATCGCCAGATGGAACCACCCCGCGTGCCGGCGATCGCCGACCGCGGTGCCGGCGGCGAGAGCTCGCCGATGACCGCGCTGGACGAGCAGTTCGTCGCGATCGCCGAAGCGAACCCGGGCCTGCGCGTGCGCGTGGGCAATCCCGACGAGCTGCGCAGCAACAAGCTCGACCGCACCCTGGACGCGATGAAGCACCGGGTGCACGAGCCCGAGCCCGGCATTGCCGAATCGACGACCGGCGCGGTCATCACCGCGCTCAACGAGGAGGCCGTGGTCTGCGCCGCGCTCGGCAACAAGGGCGGCCTGAACCTGGTGGTCACCTACGAGGCGTTCGCGCCGAAGATGCTCGGCGCCGTGCGCCAGGAACTGATCTTTGCCCGCCATCAGAAGCAGGCCGGACGCCCGCCCGGCTGGCTGGGCGTGCCGCTGGTGCTGACTTCGCACACGTGGGAAAACTCGAAGAACGAGCAGTCGCACCAGGATCCGACCATGGCCGAGGCGCTCATGGGCGAGATGGCCGACATCTCGCGCGTGGTGTTTCCGCCCGATGCCAACGGCGCCGCCGCAGCCCTCACCCACGCCTACGCGCAACGCGGCACGGTCACCACCCTGGTCGTCCCCAAGCGCCCGGTGCCCCATGAGCTGACGTCACAGCAGGCCCAGGCGCTGGCCGAGACCGGGGCAACGTGCCTGGCCGGAGATCCGGCGTCGGCGGCGGTCCTGCTGGTCGCCACCGGTGCCTACCAATTGCAGGAAGTTCGTCGCGCCCACGCGCGCCTCGTCGAAGGTGGTGTCGCGGCGGCGATCGTCTATCTCGGCGAGCCCGGCCGGTTCCGCACGCCGCGCGATCCGGAGGAGGCGCGGTACGTGCACTCCGACAGCGCGGTCCAGGCGCTGTTCCCGGTGGGCCGACCGCGCGTATTCGTCACCCACACCCGCCCCGAACCCTTCCTCGGCGCCCTGCGCCGGCTCGACACCGGCCCGGCCACCACTGCGGCGCTGGGCTTCGTCAACCGCGGCGGCACGCTGGACGTGCCCGGCCTGCTGTTCGCCAACCGCAGCACCTGGGCGCACGTGGTCGATGCGGCTGCGGGCGTCCTCGGCGAGTCCCGTGGCAGTCTGTTGTCGGAAGCGGAGTTGGCGGCAGTGGATGGTCGCGGCGATCCGGCCACCGTCCTGCGCCCGGAAACGGGACAGGCCTCGTGAGCGTGCCGGTCAGGACCTCGCGCTGATGGCCGGCACGGTGCGCCGCGGAGGTCAGATCGCCTGGGCCGGACTGAAGCTCGGAGTCGCCGTGCTGCGCCTGCGCCGGCGCGCACCCGAACGGCTTCCCGCGTACGTCAGCGCCACCTTGGTCGGGCTGGGCACCACCTTCGTCAAGCTGGGCCAGGGCTTGAGCCTGCGTTGGGACCTACTGCCGGTGCCCTATCGGGAGGCGCTGTCGCGACTGCACAGCGATGTGCCGGCGTTTCCTGCGGAGCAGGCGAGGCGCAGCGTCGAGCAGGCGTTCGGCGCACCGGTCGACGCGCTCTTCGCCAGCTTCGATGACAGGCCGCTGGCCGCGGCTTCAGTCGCCCAGATCCACCCGGCGCGCATGCATGACGGACGCGACGTGGTCGTCAAGATCACCCGCCCCGGCATCCATGCCCAGGTGCAGGCCGACCTGCGGCTGCTGCGGCGCACGGTGCGCGTGGCCCAGTGGCTGTGGCCGCCGCTCACGCGGCACCGCCCGCTCGAGCTCGTCGACGAACTGGGTGCCTTCCTGCGCGACGAGATCGACATGCGCCACGAAGCACAGAACATGCGTCGCATGGCCAGGGTGCTTGACGCCCTGCCCGGCATCACCCAGCCACACGTCGTCGAACCTTACGCCGCCCGCGACGTGATGGTCCAGGATCGAAGCCACGGCACCCGCCTCGAGGCCGCCTACGGAACAGCGGCCGCTCCCGCGCTGGCGAGGGAGCTGCTGGATGCCTACGTGCATCAGCTGTTCGGCGCCGGCGTATTCCATGCAGATCCCCATCCAGGGAATCTGTTCTTCTTCGACGACGGTCGCCTGTGCCTGCATGATTTCGGCTCGATCGGCGTGCTCGACCCGGCTTCCCGGCTCGCGCTGGGCGGCATGGTCGAGGCCATCGCGGCCGACGATGCCGAGGGCGTGCTGGATGCGGCAATCGCCCTGGGCTTCTTCCCGCCGCAGGTCGAACGGCGCTCGCACGTGCGCGAGATCCACCTGATCCTGGCCGAGATGGCCAGCCGTCCGCTGGCGGAGTGGTCCATCGCCGAGGCGATCTGGCGCGTGGCGCGGATTGGGCAGGGCGCGGGCTTTCGGCTTCCTTCCCACCTGCTGGCGCTGATTCGCACGCTGTTTCTGGTCGAGAACACGCTGCGCGCCCTGGATCCGGATCTGGACCTGATGGGGTCGCTGTCGGCGCAGGCATCCGACATCGCCGACATCGCCGATGCCAGTCGCCCCGGCGGCAACAGGCCGCTTGCCATGCGGCTGGCCCGCACCGCCCGCCAGCTGCCACAGATCGCCACCGACCTGTTGCGACAGGCACAGCTGAGCGACGGACGGCCCGCGCTCTCGGTGCACCACCACGGTCTGGCGCCCACGCACGAGGCGCTCGCGCGCACCGGCAACCGGCTGGCATTGGCCCTGGTCACCCTGGGCCTGTACGTCAGCGGCGCCCTGCTGAGCCTGCATTCCGACGGCCCGCAAGTGTTCGGTCACCTGCCTGTCATGGCGGTGCTGGCCTTCACTGCAGCGGGCCTGCTATCCCTGCGGCTGGTAATGGCCATCGCCAGATCGGGGCACCTGTGACCAGCCGGAGCAACGAACATCGGGAATGGCCGATTTCCCGACAGTCTGTTACAGAACCCCTGATCTATCTCCCCGCTGACGCCCAGTGCATCAGTGCATCCAGGAAGGCAGACCCATGACGCAACACAACCACCATCATCAAGATCACCAGGCACATAGCGAACAATCGCCTGTTTCCCGCAAGCGTGGCGATGGCGACGCCCATGCCGGGCACGACAAGCATGCCGGCCACAGCGCGGCGGGCTTCCGCGACAAGTTCTGGCTCACGCTGCTGCTGACCATCCCCACGTTGATCTGGAGCGGGATGATCCAGCATTGGTTCGACTACACCGCACCGCAGTTCCCGGGCGCGGCGTACATCCCCGCGATGTTCGGCACGGTCGTGTACTTCTACGGCGGCTCGCCGTTCCTCCGCGGCGGATACCAGGAACTGCGCAGTCGTTTGCCGGGGATGATGACGCTGATCTCGCTTGCGATCACCGTCGCCTTTGTTTACAGCGCCGTGGTCACGCTCGGCCTTGTCGAGGGACTGGATCTGTGGTGGGAGCTGGCGACGCTGGTGGCGATCATGTTGCTCGGCCACTGGATCGAGATGCGTTCGATCAACCAGGCACAGGGCGCGCTCAAGGAGCTCGCGAAGCTGCTGCCTGACATGGCGGTGCGGTTGGATGAGGCCGGTACCACGAAGGAAATCCCCGTCGCGGAACTGAGGCGCGGCGACCTGCTGCTCATCCGGCCCGGCGCCAGCATTCCTGCCGACGGCGTAGTGAAGGAAGGGACCAGCGCCGTCAACGAAGCGATGATCACCGGCGAGTCCAAGCCGATGGACAAGTCGGCGGGCGACCAGGTGATCGCCGGCACCGTCAACGGACAAGGCTCGCTGCGGGTCGAAGTGACAGGCACCGGCGACGAGACCGCGCTCGCGGGCATCATGCGGCTTGTCGAGCAGGCCCAAACGTCGCGTTCGCGTGCCCAGGCCCTGGCGGACCGGGCGGCGTTCTACCTCACGATCATCGCCATCGTCTCCGCCGCCATCACCGCCATCGTCTGGCCACTCCTCGGTCGACCGTGGAGCTTCACGATCGAGCGCGTAGTGACCGTGCTCGTGATCGCCTGCCCCCATGCGCTGGGTCTGGCCATCCCGCTGGTGACCGCCATTTCCACCACGATTGGCGCCCGGAACGGCCTGCTCGTGCGCGATCGACGCGGCCTCGAAGAGGCCCGTCTGCTGAACACGGTCGTGTTCGACAAGACAGGTACGCTCACCCTCGGTTCCCATCGCGTCGTGAAGACCACCGCCGCCGAAGGACTCACCGACGACGAGGTGCTTCGCGTGGCCGCGTCCGTCCAGCGCGATGCCGAACATCCGATCGCGCAGGCACTGATGACCAGCGCAAAGGAACATGGCATCGACGTTCCGATGTCGCAGGACTTCGAGTCCATGCCAGGTCGCGGCGTACGCGCAGTCGTCGAGGAGCGCTCGCTTCACGTTGGCGGGCCGGGGCTCCTGAGAATGCTCGCCGTCGAACCGCCGGAGACGCTTCGGCGGGCCGCCGAATCAGCGGCAGCCGATGGTCAGTCTGCAACCTATCTGGTTGAAGGTGAGCGGGTGCTCGCAGTGTTCGCGATTGCTGACGCCATCCGTCCCGAATCCTTCGATGCGGTCAAGCGCCTGCACGACAGCGGACTCGAGGTTGTCCTGCTGACTGGGGATTCTAAGGCCGTCGCCAACGCGGTCGCGAAGGAACTCAATATCGACATCGTCTTCGCCGAGGTATTGCCCGAGGACAAGGTGGCGAAGATCGAGGAGCTGCAGGCCCAGGGCAAGCGCGTCGCGATGGTGGGTGACGGTGTCAATGACGCTCCGGCGCTGCTCACGTCCGACGTCGGCATCGCCATCGGCACAGGGACGGACGTCGCGGTCGAGGCCGGCGACGTCGTACTCGTGCGCAGCGACCCGCGCGACGTGCCAGCGATCATCGAATTGAGCAAGGCCACCTATCGCAAGATGATCCAGAACCTGTGGTGGGCCGCCGGCTACAACATCGTCGCCATCCCTCTCGCCGCTGGCGTTCTCGCCGCATGGGGGATCCTGCTGCAACCTGCGCTTGGGGCAGTGCTCATGTCGCTGAGCACCGTCGTTGTGGCAATCAATGCGCAGTTGTTGCGCCGGGCGGTGCGGTCCCCATGAACATGATTCGGGGACACCTGTGACCACGCGCCGGCTTCTTGCACTCAACGTTGGCTCGTCCACCCTCAAGGGCGCGTCCTATCTGTTCAACACTGAGGGACACGGCGCGCAGTCTCGTCTGCTCGAGCGCTCCCGGGCCGAAATTCCAGTCGGCGTGGATGCGCAGGAGCGCCTTGCCACCCTGCTCGAGGCATTGTCGGAGCCGTGGCCCAGCCCCGACGTGGTGGTGCACCGAATCGTACATGGCGGTGACCTGCACGACGCCCGCGAGCTCGACGAAACCGTGCTCGCGAAACTGGATGCATTGGTGCCGTTCGCACCCTTGCACCAGCCGGTAGCCCTCGCTTTCGCGCGTGCCGCGCGCATGCGTTGGCCGCACGCGCGCCAAGGCGTGGCCTTCGACACCGACTTCCACGCGTCGCTCGCGCCCTGGAGCCGGCGCTTGCCTGTCCCTGAAGCATGGGATGCGCTGGGCATCCGCCGCTACGGTTTCCATGGACTCGCCTTTGCCTCCGCGCTCCGCATAGTGGCCAGCCACGACGCTGGAATCCTGAAGGGCCGCGCTGTCTTCGCGCATCTGGGGGGTGGCTGCAGCGTCTGCGCCGTCGAGGGCGGCCGCAGCCGCGACACCACCATGGCGCTCACTCCGCTGGGTGGAATTCCGAGCCCTACCCGCTCCGGAGATCTCGATCCCGGTGCGTTGCTTTATCTGCTCCGGCACGAAGGTCTGGATGCGCAGACGCTTGAAGAGGGTCTGTCCCGCGCTGCCGGCCTTGCCGGCATTGCCGGGCATGGCGACATGCGCATGCTGCTCGCCGACCCCGACCCCCAGGCGCAGCTTGCCGTGGAGCTGTTCGCAGTCCGGATTGCGCAGGCCATTGCGGCCATGGCCACGGCAATCGGGGGCGTTGACCATGTGGTCTTTTCCGGCGGCATCGGCCATCGCGCGCCCGGCCTGCGTGCTCGCATCGTCGCGCGCCTGGGCTGGCTTGGTCTGGCGCTGGCGTCTCGCGACAACGATGCAGGAGCCATACGGATCGATGGCGGGAGTGGGCCGGCGATCTGGAACGTCGCGATCGATGAGGAACGCGAGCTGGCTGAATCGGCACTGGCCTGGCTGTAGTCCACGGCATATCTCCAGGGCGGCTCCAGTCAGGATTACTCGTCGATTAGGGGCGTCGTGAGCACCGCTGCGAATCCACCACCCGGGGTGCGCATGTTCGTGGTTTGGCCCTGATAAAGCCGGGCCGCGAACAACAGCACACCCGCCTCGGACGCGAAGCAGCGCACATCCGCCTTGAGGGACTGGCCCCCATGCACGATCCGCATGCTCGGTGGCGCGAAGGTTTGTGCGATGTAGGTCGCCGACGCCATCGACTCCCACGTTCGCTTGGTGAGCTTGTCACCTCGATAGCTGCCGCGACTGCCGAACCCTGCCGCAGGCTTGAAAAAGTAACTGTTGCGGGCTGCCCATAGCGCATCTCGGTTCCCAGGCACGACTTCAAACGTGGGCGGAATTACTTGGGCCAGCAGAGTCGTCGAATCTGCATCAACCCCAAATCCTTCGAGCAGATCTGGATCTCCGAGCACGGTAAGGTTGCGCTTGTCCGCGAAAAGCGCGTGCGCACGCGGATGCGGGGTGAGTGCGACGCTCCCCGCTAGGTAAGCCTGCCGAAGGTCTGCATGCGAGGCTTCTTCAAGGGCGAAATCAGTCAGCCGGTTGTAGACCAGGTCGATCCGACCGTTGGCATCTGCAAGCCCGCCTGGCCCAAAGCGGAGTTCTTCCGGCGCGCGTATCACGCAGTCCACGCCATGCTCCCGGAATGCGGCAGCGTACAGTTCGAACTCAGGGTAAAGGAACTGCTCCCATGGGACGCTGTCCACGATGGCCAAGCGCGCAGGCGCGCGGCCGGACTGCTGCCGCGCATCGTCCAGCCACGCGGCGATGGCCGCGTCGCCGGCCTTCGCCGCCGTTGTCCAGGTGGTCCACGCAGCCGGCGCGCAGGTCTGCACAGCATCGAGCAGCACTGCATTGAGAAGCAGCCCGCCGGGATTGGTGTTGACCTCGATCAACCGCGCACCGTCGACGGTCAGGTGGAAGTCTAGGCCTAGGACGCCACCCGCCGACCCCGGATCATGGCTGCCGATGTTCGGAGCCCATTGCAGGACGTGTTGGCGGTATTGCGGATTGCTCGCAACGTCGAAGAGCGCCGCCGCCACGCGCCCCATAGCCTCCAACGCCGCACGGTCGACGAACAGCGCGTAGGGGGAAAACAGGTGCGCGTGCACGGATGGATCAGTCGTAAACTCCGGAAAGTCGGACCTGATCGACTCGTGCAACCTCAAGACGTCGACCACCTCGCATGCGCACCGCTGATTGAGCGATGCATCCATCGAGGTGGCACAGTTGATATCGCACCCTGACTGACCAATCACTACCGGGCTCCTTGGATCTACGCCTCGACGCGGCCTAATTGCTGCGCCGCTGCGTCAGGGTACCCAAGCAGTCTGGTATCCGCTCTCGGAACAAGCGCCGCTTCAGGAAGGCTACAGACGTAGGGCGTCTCCGGGTCGGCAAGCTGGCCTGCCTACCCCCGATAACGGCCCCTTATCCGCCGCCCTGCCCTCCCCGGGCAACGTCCGCATGCGGCCAGAAGCGGACATAGTCACCAACGGCAAGTGTGTCGGCTCCGATGATCACGAGATCCGGTGTTGCTGCATCAGAACAGCCCCTTCGCCCTGTTCGGAAGCGACAGATAGGCGCCTGCCACGCTCAAGCGCAGTACGCGGTTGACCGCTAATTCGTAGGTATTAGATTAGTAAAAAAGGCTACTCTGAAAGAAGGATCAGGATCGCCAGGCGCCCGTTTCCTATCAGCTCAGACGCGAATCAGCAATTCTGCGACCAAACCGTAACCCGACAGCCGCTTCCTCCGCTCCGAATCGGCGGGATTAAGCCCCAGGGACTCGCACAGGGTGCTCCACAATGCGTTGTGAAGTCACCCGAGTGGACAGGCGGCCCTGATCGGAGTGCGCAGCCGGCTGCTACCCGAATGGGACCCGCCTGCGCCAAAGCCCCCTTGCCCAGCCGTGCCCACGCCCTACGCCGGTTCGGGTGCGTTGTCGGCCGACGCCTCGCGGCGGCTGATGCGGTTTCTCAGCGCACTGATCATCGCGGCGTACTTCTCGGCTTCCTTTCGGTTCTTCTCGTAGTAGAAATCCTTGGTCTTCGCGGTGCGCATTGCGAGTTCGATGAATTGCTCCGCCTCTCGCAGCAGACGCCCGCTCGAGCGCGCGTATGGCTGGCGAGCGACCGAGTGATACCGCGCGATTGCGCGCCTCAGCATGCAGAGGGCGGGCGTCTTCCCCAACTCCTCGGCTCGCGCGATGGACCTGTCGCCGGCACCGATCTGACCCAGCTTGTAGAGGATGAGGCCGAGCGTCAGATGTGCATCGGCGTTCTTTGGGTCCAGCGCTATGGCTGCCTGAGCCACCGGTAGAGCTCCCGGGGTGTCGCGCAGCGTACGAAAAAGGAACGAGGCGTAACGCTCGCGGAGCGCCGCATTGAGAGGCTCGTCCTGCAAGGCCAACTCGAACAGCTCGCGGGCGCCCTTGTGGTCCTTCTTGAAGGTCGCGATCTTCGCCGCCTTGGCAAATTCACTCCGGAACGCGTCCGCCACACGATCGTGGCGGTAGTTCTTCGAGATTTCGAAGCGTTCCGTCGCGAGCTTGTCCACCCGAGTGGCGATCTTCTCAAGCTTATCCGCTTCATGGGGGACCAGGCGCTTCTTCTTCTGCCGGAAGAATTCCTTCGCCAGCTCGACGATTTCCATGTCGTAGACCTCGCCGTGATCCACGACCGTGGCAAAGTAGGTTTCGGCCAGACTGGCTTGGAATTCCGCATGCTGCACGCCGATCTCCCGACACACGTCGCCGACCGACTTCCCGTCTACCGGCGTGGCCAGCAGCACGAGCGTCATGAAGACATCTTGGACGGTCGCGGGCATACGCTGCCACGCATCCTCGTACAGAAATTCGAGGAGTTCGTCGTTTGTCTTGCGCAAAATCTGGTCCAAACCTTCCTGAACGCTCGACGAGGACCGCGCGATGTAGCGCACGAGTGTGTCGATCAACAGCGGCTTGTACATCAGCTGCTCGCACGCACGGCGCAGCTTCGCATCGCCCGATTGCTGGACTGCGATAGCTCCGTATGCTGCGCCAAGCCGTTGGATGAGCGTGAGCGCTTCAGACTCTGACAGCTGCGCGACGGGCACGGGCTCGGCAGCCAGCAACTCCCGGCGCCGCGAGGTGATGACGACCCGTCCGATGGACTTGGCCACCTGCTTAAGGAAATCGCCTAGCGCCTCCGCATCAGCGGACGAGGTGGCCAGCGTTTCGGTGTTGTCGATGATCAGCAGGACGTCGCCGCGTGAGAACCCCTCGGCCTTGAGCTCTCCAGCAGCCTTGTCCACCAGCGCCCGGCCCTGAGCACGGTACCAGTCCCTGCCTAAAACGGGCCCCAAGCAGTACATAAGCTCCCGGACACTGTCCTCCATCGCTTCGGACATGCCCTTGATGTGAATCAGGCCGTCTTCGGACCACCGCGTCCGCTTGGCAGTGTAGTAACTGACGATCGAGGGCGCGGGCGCCTTGGTCTCCGCGTCACCCTCAATGAGGGAGTTGAAAAATTCAAGCACCAGTGTTGTCTTGCCGAAGCCGCCATCGCCAAACACGAGGCACGGCCGGTAGTCGGCTATTTCGTCGAACCATTCGACGAGCTTTTCGAGCTCTCGTTTGCGTCCGACGAACGTCGACGTCTGTCGACCCGGGATGTTGTGCAGCACGAGTTTGGGCCCGTCGCTCGATGGCACCTCCGTCCAGCGAAACTTTTCAGGCCGCACGCCGTCGGTCGCAAATACATTGTTTGCGGGCAGATCAACCGTGAGGACGCGGGCGTTGTCGAGCGACAAAAGTTGCGCGTGGAGTTTCCAAAGGCCTTTGCTGGGTCCAATCTTGGACACGACAATCGGATGGCCTTCGATCAACAGCGGCGTTGAAATCCTGACGTCAACATCGCCGACGCGAACCTGCAAACCGGTGCTGTCATTTTTGGGCAACACGCCCGAACCCGCGGTCAGCAGGCGACTGATGAGCGCATCGGTCTTCTGTGACCAAAGGGCGGCGGTGGGCGCATCCACCACCCCGTGCCCTAGGCGGTTGTTGCGGAATCGAACCCATTCGTTCAGTGCGTCCACCAACGAGGGATCGCCGGCGTCCGTGGTCTCGAACCAGCCCCGGAAGTACTGCCGCGACACTAGGCCGCGAATCGCGGGAACGAGGTGGTCGAGGACCTCGATGGGCAAACCGTCCGAAGGATGACTGAAACGGTCCAGATAGCCGTCCAGCTCGCTGTCGTGTTCCGTCGCCGGTGCGGCTTGGTGGACAATCTCGATCGCGCAGATTGCCGCGCTTTGCAGCAGCGACCTAAGGATCGCGGACAAGTGCGTCAAGGATGCGACGTCCGAGTCGAGGCCGCGGGCAAGCTCAAGTTGTGACTGATAGAGGCTCTGCATCTCGCATCATCAAAGGTTCGGGTGCGCGGGCACTGCCGGGACATCCAGTCAGTCCATGGCCATATGGGTACCTGCTCACACCGTAGCGCACCCGTTCACCGCGAACAACGTGCCCGGCAAGTGGCCGAGCCGCTGCCGCAGACGCCGACTATTGCGGCGCTGGATGGGGACCTAGCACGTCACGCCAAGTGTCCCCCGGCAGCGGCGATCAGGCAGGCGCCAACGGCCGCCGCGACTCGTATATCGGTCAGTCGCCGACTTCGATCGCCAACAAGGCTAACCACCGCGCATCCACTTTTTCGAAGGAATTCCCCGCCGCTTCGCGGCGCGGCTCAACTCAAGTGTTGGCGCCGATGTCCGCTATGGGTCGCATAGCGACGGTGATCGGCCACCTGCAAAACGGGCACGATCAACAACGTGCACGAATCTCAGACCCTTGACAGTCCTCTCCCGCCCCAAGCGGTCTGCTATCCGTCCGCGTGAATCCGTGCGACGCAACGAAGTGGCATCTGCTCGGAAAAACTTCTAATCCGAGCCGGCCAGCCAAGCAACTAACCGTCGGAGTCAGGTTTCGGAACTTTCTGACGAGACGGTACGAAGTTGCCTGATCGCGAGCAGAAGGCTCATTGCGTAGTCTGGCCCTGTCGGCAACGCACGGGACCAGCCATCTGGCCAGGACATCCACCCGTTGCGCGCCCCGTCTGGGAGGATGGGGCTGCCGGCCGCGCTGGCCTGTTGTCAAAATTCCATCCGGCAGGTCTAAGGCGCGAGCTTGCGTCAATTCCGCTGATCGCTCAGAGCTGACACTGTTCCAACGGCACCGCCCAGCCTCGATCATCAGCTTCGGCCAACAGTTCTGCGTACGCCTCGCGCAGCTCAGGTGCGACGCCTTCGGCCCAAGCATGTGAGGCCAGGTCTCCCGCCACCTCGTCCCAACCGGCCCAAAAGTCAGCAAGGGAAGTCGATTTGTTTGTACGTCTCATGTAGTCGGACAACGCCTGCAGGCGAAGATCATTCATGCGGCCTCCTGGACCAGTTCGTAGTACGGATGGCGCTTGTCGTCGAAGATGGCGAACAGCTCTTCGTCTGAGCGACCGTGAGGCGTCAGCCATGCGATTGCATGCTCTGGCTTGATGTTGATGACGGTGCGGTCGTGGCCCTGCGCGGCCACTTCGGGCTCAGGTTCGTCGGTAATGGCGGCGAACGACCATAAGTCAGGTTCTTTCCCGCTGGGATCAGTCCAGTGGGAGTACAGACAGGCGATGAACATCGTCTCGCCGGTACTGGGCTGGAAGTGGATCTCCTTCGACCCGCCTTGCCCGTCATCCACATTCTCGTAGAAAGTTTCGGCGAGCATGAGGGCATGGGTGTGCCCGAACTGTGGACGCCAGAACTTCTGAAGATTGTCCCTTCGGGCGTTGTACTTGCCCGACACCTGCCCCGTCTTCGTGTAGTCGGTCTTGGGGTCCATACCTTGGGGCCGACATAGGTAGCGCATCGGCCGAACGATGGGCTTGCCGTCCTCCACCAGGAGGACCGGGGCATACCACAGAGGGAAGATTCGATCGTCTTGCGTCGGCTTGTGGCTAGTGCGCTTGGCGTCGGCAATCCAACGCTCCATCTGCTTGATCTTGTTGATAGCAATCCGTTGTTCGTTGGCCGCGGTCTTCGTCGGCTTGGTGGCGAGCTTGGCCTCGGCCGCAGCCAACCGTACCCGCTGCTTTTCCAGCTCGGTCTCACTCTCTCCCAACTTACGACCGTTCCAGGTGGCGACTAGATCTTGGATCGAGCGCTCCAAGTCAGTCTGGGGACGCAGGAAGTTCAGATCCATCCCTTTGGGGATCTTGGTGCCGTCCGAAAGCTTGTTCCTGACTCGATACCGCTCTTCCCGGCCCAGGTACAACTCCCAGAACGCTTTGATGTCGATGTCGGCACCGAACCGTTTCACGTAGCCGTCGTAGAGGGTCCAGGCTTCTGCGCTATAGCACATGCGATCTTCCTCAAGTCGATGGGTGCTGGGCGCGAACCAGTGCGCGATGTCGCATCCCGACGCGATCCTGGAAAAGCCTATAACACGCACGTGATGGGTGGCCGGCACATGCGGTCGAGCACCCTAAGCCGGATTTCAGCCTGCTTCGGGCCGCTCGGCTTGGTGCGGCACCATCGCCGGTCTGAGCCCCGGCTGGTCGATACCCCTGTTCAGGAACTGCCGTTAGTATTTTTACTACCTGCGAGGCTATCCTGTGTCCCCGGTGCGCGCCCCCACCATTCCAGCTGAGGGGCTGCGATCTCATCGGGTGAGTCACCGACCCCTGAAGCTCGCACCCATGTTGATCCCCGTCTCCTCTCGCCCCCTTCCCGCTCCGCCCACTCTGCTGGGTCCAGCGCAATCGCTCACCACCCCTGCGCTGCCGCTGCTGCTTACGCGCGCAGCCTGCGGGTTCCCCAGCCCGGCCGAAGACTTCTTCCAGGAGGACGACCGGCTTGACCTCAACGAGCGGCTGATCGCCAACCCGCCAGCCACCTTCCTCATGAAGGCAGACTGTGGCGGCTCCATGGTCGACTACGGGATCCAGGACGGCGATCTGCTCGTTGTCGACCGGTCCGTTTCCCCGCGCCCAGGACACACGGTGGTGGCCCTGTGGGAAGGGGGCTTCGTGTGCAAGAAGCTCTATGTGCGCGGCAACAGGATCGTGCTGGCTTCAAGCGCTGGCTACCCGCCCATCATCGTCCCCGAGGACATCGAACTCGATATCTGGGGCGTGGTGCGGAGCAATATCCACTTCCACCTCTGAGCCCGGCCATGGTGTCGCGCCCTTCAGAGATTGAACCTCCACGCTTTGGCCTGATCGACGGAAACACGTTCTACGTGTCCTGCGAGCGGGTGTTCGATCCCCGATTGCGTGGCAAGCCCACGGTCGTACTGGGCAACGGGGATGGCTGTTGCATAGCCCTGTCCCCGGAGGCCAAGGCGCTGGGCTTGAAAATCGGCGTGCCCATCTTCCAGGTGCCAAAAGACATCCGTACCCAGGTCCAAGTGCGCTCTGCCAACTTCGCGCTGTATGGGGACCTGTCCGCGAGGATCGTGTCGATCCTGCATGACCTGTTTCCGCGGGTCGAGGTGTACTCGATCGACGAGAATTTCGTGGATGTGGCGGGCATGAAAGATCCGGTTGGTGCCGCGCTGGAAGCGCGCGAACGCATCTTGAAGTGGATCGGTATCCCTTGCTGTGCTGGTCTCGGTGCGACCAGAACCTTGGCGAAAGCCGGCAACAAGCTGGCGAAGGATCAATCCAAGCGCGCGGTGAATGCTGGTGCGCTATCGGTGTTCCACGCCACGCCACGCAAACTGAACGCCCTAGAAGTCGGGGACGTATGGGGCGTTGGGCGGCGCTACGCCGCCCGTCTGAATGCCGAGGGGGTGAAGACCGCAGCCGATCTCGCCGCGCTCCCTGCTGACCATGTCCGTGCCAGCTATGGCGTCGTACTGGCGCGCACCCACATGGAACTTCGTGGCGTGCCCTGTGGTGATCTGGAACTCGAAGAGCCGGATCGCAAGCAGTTGGTGGTGAGCCGTACCTTCGGAAGAGACGTGGTGGACCCGATGGAGGCCTTGGCGACTTTTGCCACGGTTGCTTGCGAGAAACTGCGCAAACGCGGTATGGCCGCCGGCGCGCTATGGGTGTGGCTGGACGGCAACCCGTTCAAAGGCGACAGCTTCCATGCAAGCCGTGCAGCGCCTTTCCCTTTTCCAACCCAAGACACTGCCGAGGTGTTGCGTGCCGTGCGGTACCTTGCCATGTCCATCATGCGCCAGACAGGCAAATGCCGTGGCGTTCAAGCATACAAGCGCGGCGGCGTCGGCCTGACGGACCTCGTCAGGGCCGAGGACCGGCATGCGGACCTGTTCTTCAGGCCCAACGAAAAGGCCGAAAGGGGCATGGCGGTTTTGGACAAGATCAATGCCAGGTTCGGTCGCGGCACCGTAGGCGTTGGCACCGTGGGCTGGCGTGTAGGTGGCGCGATGGCTAGCGAACGGCGTGTGGGGTCAAAGGATGCCCAGTGGCGTCCTACGTTGCAGGCCTTGTCGCCCAGCTACACCACGAAGTGGGGAGACTTGTTGCGGGTGAGGTAGGCGTCCGCTCACGAGCAGTAGGTAAACGCCGCGGCCAGGATTTGGCCCCACACATTGGGCCCTGACCGGGGTTCGAGTTTGAAGCGGCTTTGCCGTCGGCGGGCAGTTCGACGGCTTCCTGACCAAGCACGCCCGACCGCATAGCCTCATGGCCGATAGGTTCGTTCGCCTGACGCAACTGGGATTTTCGTATTGTAGCCAACCGCCCAGTCCGGAAGGACTGGAGGAACATCGCGCTTCACTCCGACCCTGATTATCCGGGCTGCCGCCGCGCAAGGCGCTCACGCAAACTGAAGCAACGTCTGCCGGAAGCGGGTGATCGCGTCGGGGCTAAACCGAAGCGAGCCTTGCTCTTGCTCCAGTCGCTTGGTCGGACTTAATTGGTTGCGCCAGACCCGACGCGGACCGGAAATGCCGCGCACTGGCGCCAAGTTGGCGTGGATCCACTCCTTCCGCTCGGGGCCCACCACCACTTCCAGGTTGTGGGCATCTCGTTCCGACACGGGCCACTGCACCTCGCGAGAACGGTACCCCCGACGCTCGCGCTGTAGTTGCAACGGTGGCAAGGCGTGCACCGACTCGCCCCGCCGCTCAA
Source organism: Xanthomonas sp. (assembly GCA_018262705.1). GTDB lineage: Bacteria > Pseudomonadota > Gammaproteobacteria > Xanthomonadales > Xanthomonadaceae > Thermomonas. The sequence continues at coordinate 16,760 of JADFDQ010000002.1, read as the reverse complement.
GATCGTATCCGGCCAAGTCCAGACTTTTTCCCTCGTGACGTATCTTGTCGAGAAAAATCTGCCGCATGCGCGCGAAGATCAACGGCGCCACCCGTCGACCGAATGGCTGTGCCCCCACGAGCCCGAGGGCTGCTGGCACATAGCGCGCGCATTCGAACGCAAGCGCAGCGTTTCCCGACGCCTGCGCCTTGAGCGACAGGGACCACAAGGCCGCGACCGAATCGAGATGCGCGCAAGCGCACACGTTCAAGAACAACGCCTCGTCCGACCGGCGAGGCAACCCGATGTAGGCGATCAGGAAGGCGAACAACGCCTTTTGAGTGACCGGTTCCATGCCATCTAGTTCTTTATCCGAAAGCTCGCGCGGCTGGCGCAACATCTCCCATAGGGGCGTGCGCGCCACACGAATCACCGCAGGTTGTCGTTTCTCCCAATCGGTCAGGCGTTGCGGGGAAACGATGATCTTGCCGGACCGGTTGCGGTCCATGGAGCCCAGGGTTTTTCGGCCCTGTCCGTGCTTGCGCTTGATCGAGCCATAACTATCGGCTTCGTACGCATAGGCGCTGGCCTTGTTGTCCAGATGCAACAGCGCGTCCACGCTCGCGGCCGTCATCAAGGTCGAGGCAAAGTCCTTCCGGAAGCGCGGAACCGCCATCGGAACCCCCATCGTTTGCGCAGTTTTGCGCAGACATCGCAGCGGGCAAAAAACAGTTGGCCGTAACGAACGGGGCGACTATCCCCCACTTCCTCTTCACAAACAAGCACTTGCAACGCCCCGCACGACTTGCAAGTCGCGCGGGGACCTTGCACGTCGCCGAACCCAGCGCGATAAACGCGTCCCTTCCGCGAAGGATCGCCTCATGTCCGAGACCGACTTGGAGACCCGCTTGCTGGACTCGCTCGTGCGCGACTGGGGCTACGTCGTCGGCAGCGCGGGCTTGCGCAAGGTGCTGGGCTATCCAACCCAGGCGGCGCTGCGCATGGCGATCGCGCGCGGCTCGGTGCCTTTCGACGTGTTCGAGCTTCCCGGTCGCAAGGGTCCGTTCGCCCGGGCGCACGACATTGCCGCTTGGCTGGCGAACCAGGGTCCGACCGACCCGAAATCGCGCCGCTGATCGCCTTACCCCTTACCAACCACAGGAGGTGCCCTGCCCCCACACCGCGGTATGCCATTCGGATTTTTCAAACCCCGAAAGCAAAAAAGACTCCGGCCAGGGAGTCTTGTTCGCTTGACGCACTGGTTGGGAGTCGCTAGCCCCACGATGCGCGTCTCTCGGGTCCTCGTCAAGTGCTGCCTTTAGCAGCCAAAAACCCAGAGGAAATATCCATGCGTATCTACAACTTGCGTAAATTCTCCGTCCCCCGCCCGCAGCGGGACGATCAGCTGTCGCTGCCGTTTTGCGATAACCCGCCGCCTTCGCGCGAGCCCGTCACCCACCGCCAGCTCATCGAGTTCGGCGGCCGCTGCGGCCGCGCCTACGAGTTGATCGTGCATCAGGACCCCTGGAACGGGTTCGTCCTGGCGTACTGCCTGCGCCCGGTCACCAAGCACTAACCGCGGCCCGACGCGCGCGCTCGCCCTCGGGCGGGCGCGGGCGTGGCATTGCTCGTGCCCCGCGCCGGTGCGTCCGGCGCGCCGCGCGTGCGCCGGTGTTCGCACCACCCCTGCGGGAGATCGTCATGAATTTCGACATCGTCGCCTTTGAACGCGCCGGCGTGACGCCGCGTGCGCCCCTTCCCTCTTTGCCCGACGTGCCGCGGCCGCGATTGCGCGCGCGACGCAACCGGTTTACCTACTACTCGCCGCGAAATCACCGCTCGGTGACAGTGCCCGACCTGTTGCACCTGGCGATCGCGCTGACCTTCGAGCTCGATGCCACGCTGGTCGCTTACCGCGAGCGGCCCGGTCACTTTGCGCTGTCGCCCGATCGGCAAGTCACAATTGCGTTTTGGACGCACGATCACTTCGGCGTCGAACGGCATTACGTGTTCTTGCCGCGTCCCGGCGCCCACGCGGCGAGCACCGGGGCGATGCGCGCGAGCGATCGCGAGGCGCTGGACGCCATCGCGGCGCGAGACGGCCTGCACTTGCACTACCTGCTGCCCGAGGACAATGCGCCCTTGGCGCACTGGATCACCGTCCTCGAGTTGCTGGCCTGCCTGCCGGCGTACGACACGCTGATTACGCGCTCGTCCATTCGCGAACAGTTGCAGGCGCAGCTGCACGTCACGCCGCGCGCCACGCTCGCACAACTGATTGAACGCATGCCCTACCCGGTCGAAAGCGTCCGCGCGGTGGTCGCGGCCATGGTTCTCGACGGCGACGCCCGCGTGCTGGGCCGCGCGGTAGATCTGGACTCGCTTCGGCTGCGGCTGCACGTCATGCGGCCCGTACCGGCGCGACAGGAGGTGTCCCATGGCGGATAACTCGCTGCCCTTTGAGCCGCGCGTGCTGACCAAATCGGAGCGTAGGCGCGGCGACCTGCACGTGTTCAACTCCCCGAAGCTGGGGCGTCGCCTGGAGCTCATCGAGTGCGTGCGCATGGCCTTGGCGCTGCGGTTCGAGTTTGATCCGACCACCTTGGCCTACGTCGAACGACCCCGCACCCTGGAGGTGCAGGGCGAGCCGGTGGAACTGGACTTTTGGACCCGCGAGCCGCGGGGCCGCGAGCGCTTCTGGTTGGTCGTGGCGATCGACGACACCCTAAGCCCGCGCTCGCCACGACGGGAGTACCGGCGCACGCGCGAGCTGGTGGAAGCGGCGCAGAGAGCGCAGCTGTCGTTGGATTTCTGCTTCGAGGAAGACCTGCAGAAGGACGCCGGCGCGCTGGGCACCTGGTACCGACTGCTGCCGTACGCGCAAACCGCCCTGACCTTGCCCAATCGCGAGGCCTTGCGCACTCAGGTGCTGGCGCGATTCGACACGCTCGCGCGGGCGAGCTTCGACCAGATCGAGAACGCGCTGCGGGGCTTCCATGCCGCGGATGTGCGCGCGATCGCCGTGGACCTGGTCTGCGACGGCCAGCTGGCGTTGGTCGACCCGGCGCACCTGACGCGCTTTAGCGTGCTCGAAAGGAGAAGCGCCCATGGCCAGGCATGATCTGACCGCGATCATCGGCGTCGATCTGCGTACATGGCCGCGGCCGCCGGCCGACGGCGTCGACGAGGAATACCGGGCGTCCTACCTGTCGCGTTGCGATGCGCTGCAGGCGGTCGCCGGCGGCATGTCGTACCGGGCGGCCGCGGCCCGCTATGGCGTGGATCCGCGCACCGTCGCGACCGATGCGGAAAAAGCGCCGCAGCAGCATACCGACAAGAAGCCCTTGGGCTTTCGGGCCTGTATTCCGTTCCGGCATCGGTTACCCAAGCCGCCGCCCGACGAGGCGGCACCAGTGGCGCCGCCGACCAAGGGCGCGGCCTATTCGTTCTCGCGACTGCTCGACGCCTACTCGGATTTGAAGGATCTGGTGTTGGCCTACACAGGGCCCTTGCCGTCCGGCAAGGCGAAGACGCGCGCCTTCGATCGGCACTTCGGCAGCTTCAAGTCCAAGGCCCGCACACTGTTGGAAAAAGACGCGTATCCGCTGTGTGAGCCCGACGAAGGACGCCGCGCGCTGCTCAACTACCACAAGCGCGTGCGCAAGCAGCGTCGCGAAGCCGGTGGCGCCGAGGTCGACGCCACGCCGCCGACGACCAAGCGCTTCAATCAGCTGTTCACCCTCGCGCCCTTGGACCGGTGCGAGTTCGATGCTCACAAGCAGGACGTCGACTGGGTGCTCGACATTCCGCATCCCGACGGCCAGCTGGTGCAGCGGCGCATCACCAAGGTCACCTTGCTGGCGATGGTGTGCGCCGTCAGCCGCTACCTGCTGTCCTACCTGCTGGTGTTGGGCGAATACGACCAGTTCCACGTCTTGCGGTTGTTTTGCAACGCGCTCAAGCCTTGGCAGCCGCGCGAACTCATCGTCCCGAACATGCACTACGCCGACGGGGCGGTGCTGGGCTTGCCGTTCGACGAGCACGGCTGCAGCGCCCGTCCGATCGTGTCGGCGGGCGACAACGCGATGTCGCATCTGGCGAAGTTGCCCGTCGCCAACCTGGCGGATCATTTCCGGGGGGTGTTCAACTTCGGTCGCGCCCACGTGCCGGAGGGCCGACCGATCATCGAAGCCTTCTTCCGGCGCCTCGAGCAAGGCGCGCTGCGCAGCATCGCCGGCGGCTTCCACCCACAATCGCGCGCCAACGAAAAGAAGGTCGCGACCTCGTACCTGCGCTCGGAAGACCATCCGCTGCACTGGGAAGGGATGTTGGACCTGATGGACGTGATCGCCTCGGGCCACAACGTCACCCCGCACAGCGGCCTGCACAATCGCCTACCCAAGACGGTGCTGCACACGCACCTGGCTTCGGGCTGGACCTGGCAGGCGACCGAAGCGGCGCGCGATGCCCTGCGCGTGGCGACGATTCGGCTCAACGTGCGCATCCGTGGTGATGAAGCCGCCCGGCGCCAACCCTTCGTCCAGTACAAGGATGCGATCTATCGCAGCCAGCGGCTCAATGGACAGTGGGGTCGGATCGGCGACGTTTTCCCCTCCGAGTTGAGCATCGAAGACCTGAGGCACATGGTATTGCTCGACCCTACCGACCACACGCCGTGGTCCAGGCTCGGGGCACTGCCGCCGTGGCAGCAAAGTCCCCATGACTTGCATCTGCGCCAGCTGATCAACACCGCGCGTCACCGCGGCCTGCTCGACATCGCCGGCGCCGGCGACGCCGTCAAGGCCTACCACGCCTTCGCCCACGCCGAAGCCCTCAAGGCCCGTACTGTCGCCGACCAGTACGCCCGCCTGCAGGTCCAGCAAGGCCCGGCCAACGCCAACGGCAACGCTGCTTCCGCTGTCACTCCGCCGCCCGCCGTGCAACCGCGCGCGGGCCGAACCTCATTCGCTCTGCGCAAGGACTGATGCCCATGAATGCGCTTCTCGACTTCCTGTTGCACCCGCTGCTGCAGCTGTTTCGTCCGCTGATTGCCACCCACTCGATCGAACGCGTCGCCGACGCGATCAACGCGGCCATCGACATGGGCTACCGCGGCTTGGGCGTGTTTGGCTTTGCGCGCTTCGGCAAGACCGAATCGATCACCTACCTCATCGATCATCCCTTCTGGCTCGCGCAGCGCCCGGCCGCGTTGTTGCGCGTGGATGCACCCGACACGCACAAGCGCACCGACAGCAGCTTCTTCCGCAGCCTGCTGACGCTGCTGGGCGTGCGCACTCCCTCGCGAGCCAACCCGGACGAGCTGTGCACGCAGCTGATGGGCCGCCTCATTGAGGTCGCCCAGAACGCAGGCACCCACCTGATCATCCTGTTTCTGGACGAAGCGCAGCGTCTACTGCCGGCCGACTACGAGCACCTGGTCACGCTCGACAACCGCATGACACGGGCGGGCTACTACTTCTTCGTTGTGCTCTTCCACCAGCGCGACATCACCGGGTTCAGCAACGAAGTGCTGCCTAGCAACGATCACCCGCCGCACGTGTCCGGCCGCTTCTTGGTGCGCAAGCATGAGTTCACCGGTCTGGTTGGCGTGGAAGAGGTCGCCTACGCGCTCACGCGCTACGACGAAGGTACTGAGTGGCCGCCGGGCACCGGCATCAGCTACACGCAGCACTTCGCCCCGGACGCGTTCGCCAATGGCTTTCGTCTGGCCAAGTACGCGCAGCGCCTGTGGGATTGCGCCAGCCACCTGCGCGCCGAAGCGCGGCTGCCGAGCGACTGGACTTGGCCCATGAAGAGTTTCGAAGCCACGGTCGTGTACCTGTTGACGGTAATCATTCCCGGCACGCCGAGCTTCGAGTCCTTCGACGACGAGCAGCTCATCGCCGCGCTGAAGGCCGCCGGCCTGGTCGAACTGGAGAAGTCGCGCCACACCTACCAGCCGCAGGGGGTCTGATGAACACCGCAACCGTCCTGCCGATGCTTGAACCGCGCTTGCTCGGGGAGCATTGGGAAAACTACGAAGGCTCCTCCAGCTTCGGCGTGTTCTGGCGCGCCACCCGGCTCAACCACCTGCACCGGCGCGACCTGCGCGGCTTCTTGCACTTGAGCTTGCGCGCCGGCGATGACGCCTTCGCTCGGCTCACGCGCGGACTCCCCCAGCAGGCCGCGTTGCGTTTCAGCTTCCCGGAGCCGGAGTTCATCGAGCAGGGCTATTGGCGGCCGGAAGAGTGGTGGCCCTTCGGGGGTGCCCTGCCCTTCGAGCAGATGTCGTGGCGGCTGCGAACGTGCCCTGTGTGCGCCCGCTCTTGCTACCACTGCCTGCTGTTCCAGATGCCCGGCGTCGATCGTTGCCCGTGGCACGGCGTGGCATTGATTGATGCTTGTCCCAAGTGCGAGCGCCCCTTGGGGGTGGACGTTCAGCACGACCTGCCGGTGGGCCGGTGTCGCTGCGGACACGACTTGGTGGACTACGTGGCCAGCGTCGAGGGCGAGGCCGCGGTGCGAGGGCACAAACACACGGCGATCGACGACCATCTTCGACGCGCGGCATCCAGTCGCGGGCGCACGTGGCTGATCGCCCCCGAAGAGCCCGACGATCGAGCGTGGAACGCCTTGCACTGGTTCGGCAATGGCGCTCTGACGACCGAGGCCTTGCTGTCGGAGCGGGTTGGGCTGGATCGCAGCGTGCGCTTCACCTCGGGTCGGGTGGGACCTAGAAGTGGACTGGAAAGCGCTCAGCCGACCTTGGCGGCCCTGCCGGCCGAGTGGTCGGTCGCCTTTCAGCGCATCGGCGCCCAAATGCTCGCGATGGTGCCTCGCGAGCACCTACCCAAAGTGGCGGCGCCGGCCAGCGACATGCGGCGGGCCTTCGGCCAGCTGCCCGCCTTCCCGGGCGGCCGCGAGCTCTACCTGTCCACCGAGGTCTTGGACCGGTCCGTGCTCAGGTGCGCGGGCCTGCTCGCGGCGATCGTGGCGAACTCCACGGGGCTTCGCACCTTCGTCCAACCCGGTCTCAGGCAGCGGATCCGGGACCACGCCCACGGGATGCGGTTGGCGGACGCGCTGGTGCGCCGGATCTTGACGCGGGGCTATGCCGACGGGTTGAGGGTGGCCCTCGGTCGCCATGTCCCGGCGCTGTATGACGCTCAGCATCACCGGCCCGTTCGGCGCCTGCCCTGGGTTCTGTTGGATCTTCCGGAGGGCGAGCTACCGTCCGCGCGGATTGGCTGGACGCGGCAGCGCGGGACCTTCTAGGCGATCTGGGGCCGGCCCCCGGGCGGGGGCGATCCGGGGCGCCGGGGGCGCTACATCGTTTCCTGCCGGGTGCCACCACTGAGGCAGAGATTTCTGCGTCCGAAGCGTCTGCAGCATGGATTTATGCGCCAGCAGGCGCACATACTCGGCCTCGAGAAGTCCGACCGGCCTAGGGTTTTCAGCTAGTTAGGATTTGCAGCCTTCAGTGCGGCAGACACTTCAGCAGCTCTGCTTCAGGCGCCAGCTAAAGCACGGGAATCGATAAGGATACGTCAATAGAATTTACGGAAATTCAGTCACCTAAAGCACTATTCTTGTGTGCTGCATTGATTGTGACCGGCGCTGCCAGCGCCCACGTCTCGGCGCATTCTCCGCAAGCAGCGCGACCGGTTCTGCCGACACGAACGGTCGACATTCGTATGGATGATGCGATGCGCTTCTACTCGGATCGGGTGGCGGTCGCCCAAGGGGAGACAGTTCGCCTGCGCATCGCCAATAGCGGCCGCATGCCGCATGAACTGGTGCTTGGACAGATGGCAGAACTTCTGCAGCACGCGCAGATGATGCGCGAACACCCAGACATGCCGGCCCACCATGAAGCCAATGAGGTCACTGTTCAACCCGGGCAAACCGGCGATCTTACGTGGACGTTCACCCAGCCCGGCACCATCGACTTTGCCTGTCTGCTGCCCGGACACTACGAAGCGGGAATGGTCGGAAAAGTTGTGGTTGCAAAGCGCTAAACCAGACGCCGGGGTTCCCTGCCCCACGCTAATGGATGGGGCGACCGATCAAAAGGGATCGCGCATCGCCCCGGCTGCCAGCGTTCCCAGCCAGACCAGCAGCAGACCGGCGAACAAGGTCGTCCCAAGGTAGGCGATCAGAGCCTCACTGCGCCCGGTTTTGCCCATCAGCAGAACCTCGAAGATCAGCGAAGAAAACGTGGTCAGGCCGCCGAGGATGCCGACGATCAGAAACGCGCGCCAGAACAGCGCGTGCTGACCGCGGCCTTCCAGCCAAACCGCAAGAAAGCCAACGGCAAACGCACCGGTCAGGTTCGCGGTCAACGTCCCCCAAGGGATGCCCTCACCCAGCCTTCGCAGCATGTAGCCGCCCAGCCAGAAGCGGCCGCCGGCGCCGAGCGCGCCGCCCAGCATCACCAGAAACAACTGCTGCCACCAGATCATCATCGCCATCGTCGCGCTCCGTCTGTGCAAACACGGGCGCACGCCTGCCGCCCGGTTTGGGGTTGGCAGGCATCATCAGCCGAGGTGGCGGTTCGGGGAGGATGCCATCTCCCTTGATTCCGAAACTATACCCTGCCTGCGCAGGTTCTGCGTTCGCGTGCGACTGACTACTTAGGTGCAGGGTTCTTCTTGCGCAGCGCCTGTGCTCGACCCGCGCGTACACCGTCCAGTTTTTCCTTGAGCTTGATTTCAAGCCCGCGCGCAGATGGGTGGTAATAAACGCGTTCGCCCATCGCGTCGGGAAATGCGCTTTGGTCGAGTGCGACGCCGCCGGCAACGTCGTGATCGTAGCGGTAGCCGTCGCCGTAGCCGAGTTCCTTCATCAGCTTGGTCGGCGCGTTGCGCAGGTGCATCGGCACCGGCTGGGTGCCGAATTCGCGAATGTCGCGGCGGGCGGCGCCCAATGCCTTGTAGCCGGCGTTGGATTTGGCGGTGCTGGCCAGATACAAGACGCACTGCGCCAGCGCCAGTTCGCCCTCCGGGCTGCCAAGGCGTTCGTAGGCATCCCACGCTTCCAGCGCCATTTGCAGGGCGCGCGGGTCGGCCAGGCCGACGTCTTCCACCGCCATCCTGGTCATTCGCCGCGCCAGATAGGCCGGATCGGCGCCGCCGTCGAGCATCCGAGCCAGCCAGTACAGGGCCGCGTCGGGATTGGAGCTGCGCACCGATTTGTGCAGTGCCGAAATCTGGTCGTAGAACTGTTCGCCGCCCTTGTCGAAGCGGCGGCTGCGATCGGCCAGGACCTGATGCAGGGTGGCGGTCGTGACTTCCCCGCCCTCCTCCTGGGCGATATCCGCCGCGATTTCGAGCAAGGTCAGCGCACGTCGCACGTCGCCGTCGGCGGCAACGGCGATTTCGGAAAGCGCCTCGTCCGAAATCTTCAGGCCCTGCCCACCTAGCCCGCGTTCGCTATCGGCAAGCGCGCGCTGCAGCGCGGCGACGATATCTTCGCCGGCCACCGCATCGAGGACGTGCACGCGGCAGCGCGACAGCAGCGCGGAATTGAGTTCGAACGACGGGTTTTCGGTGGTGGCGCCGACGAACAGGATGGTGCCGCGCTCGATGTGCGGCAGGAACGCATCCTGCTGGATCTTGTTGAAGCGATGGACCTCGTCGACAAACAGCAGCGTGCGCTCGCCCGACTCGAACCGCGCCTGCGCGCGTGCCAGCATCTCGCGCACCTGCGGCAATCCGGAAAGCACTGCGGAAATCGCGACGAATTCGGCCTGCGCATGCCGGGCCAGCAGCAGCGCCAGCGTGGTTTTCCCGCAACCCGGTGGGCCCCACAGCACCATCGAATGCAGCCGGCCGGATTCAATCGCGCGGCGCAACGCCGATCCCGGCTCCAGCAGACGGCGCTGACCGACCATTTCGTCCAGCGTGCGCGGCCGGATGCGTTCGGCCAAAGGCTTGAGCCCCTCGGCATCGGGCGAACCGATCGGAAGATCAAGCGATCCGGAAGTTTTGCGCGAAACACTCATTCCGGCATTCTACGGGCGCAGGCGTCGCAGGGATTGCGACAGCGCCCTACCCGCCGATCACGTCCACGCCCTGTGGCGGCGTGAAAACAAACGTGCCTGCCGCAAAATTCGGATTGCGCTTCCAGCCGCTGAAGCGGATTTCGGTGCGCTGGCCCAGCGCGTCTTCGTACTGCATCCGCAATAATTGGTTGTGCAGGAAACCCAGCCGCGCGCTGCGAAAGCCCGCTTCGGCGCTGCGCGGTTTGATCGACAGCCAGTTCAGGCCGTCGGCATCGCCGGCTTCCTTGACGATGAAATCGCGGTCGAGCCGGGCCGGATCCAGCAGCAGCGCAAGCGGGCTGTTAGCCTCCTCCACACCCTGCGGGCGTCGGTTGGCCTGCTTCAGATCGGGATCAAAAACCCACACCGTCTTGCCGTCGGCGAGAACGAGCTGCGCATACGGCTGCTGGTATTCCCAGCGGAACATAGCCGGCGCCGACAGCGCGACGCGGCCGCTGCTGGACTCCTTGCGTCGCCCCTGCGGATCGAACACGTCCTGATTGAACTGGCCGTCCAGCCCGCGCAGACCCGTGGCGAATGCGGTCAGGTCGGCGCGGGCGCCGGCGCTGGCCAGGTTCGAAGCGAACAGCAGCAACCCGATCAGGATGGAAACGACATACCTCATGCACGCACTTCCAGACAAACCAAGCTGCAGTGTGGAGATGCCAAGCTGAACGCAGCTTGCCTGCCCGCGCCGAAGCACGACGCCTGCGCTTCGCTCACTTTTTCGGCGTCTCGGGCGGGATTCCCATCAGTTCCTGAAGCCGCGGGATATCGATGAGCTGAATGAACCCCTGCGTGGCCGCCGAGACCTCCGGCGAGTTGAAGATCTGTGTGCCTGCGACCTTGCCAAGCAACTCGAACGACGCCCCCATGGCCTCATTGCCTTCGTATTTGAACGCCTTGGCGGCTTCATTCGGGCAATAGTCGAACAGTAGACGCTCGAACAGCGTCGCCATCTTGGCGTCGATCTGGTGGCGCTGCTCAGGCGTGATTCGTGCGTACTGGCTGATCTGCGGATTGAGCGCGATGGCGGAAAAAATCCATTCGACCAGTTGCTGTTTATCCGCGTCGGTTGAGCGCTCGATCATGCACTTGCCGAGGCTTTCGCTGTAGACGCCGGCATGAGCGGACGGTGCCAGCACAAGCGAAGCCAGAAGGAGAAAGACCGATTTTTTCAGCATGGAATGGCCTCTTGCAAAAGTGAACGCAGCGAATGGCTTCGTGCGCGTGTCCATCAGCGCGGCGGCGGCGCCAGCACGCTGCGGTCGCCGTTGTGTTCGGGCGCGCTGACCACGCCTGCGGCTTCCATCGCCTCGACCAGCCGCGCGGCGCGGTTGTAGCCGATTTTCAATCGCCGCTGGACGCCTGAAATCGAGGCGCGGCGGGTTTCGGTGACGATCGCCACCGCCTGATCGTAGAGCGGATCGGCTTCCGGATCGCTGCTGACCTGCGCTTCCGGCAGACCGTTGGCACCGACGCTGCTGCCGTCGTACATGGTCTGCGCCTCTTCCAGCACGCCGTCGATGTAGTCCGGCCCACTGCCGGACTGCTTGAGATGCTCGACCACGCGATGCACTTCCTCATCCGACACGAACGCGCCGTGCACGCGCTCGGGCAGCGCGGTGCCGGGCGGCAGATAGAGCATGTCGCCGTTGCCAAGCAACGTCTCGGCACCGCTCTGGTCGAGGATGGTGCGGGAATCGATTTTGCTGGAGACTTGAAAGGCGATCCGGGTGGGGATATTGGCCTTGATCAGGCCGGTGATGACGTCCACCGATGGACGCTGGGTGGCCAGGATCAGGTGGATGCCCGATGCGCGCGCCTTCTGCGCGAGGCGCGCGATCAGTTCTTCGACCTTCTTGCCGACGATCATCATCATGTCGGCGAATTCGTCGATGAACACGACGATGAACGGCAGCGGTTCCAGCGTTTGCGGGGCTTCGCCCGAGTCGGGGGCAGCCTTGAACAGCGGATCAAGCAGCGGTTGCCCGGCATCGGTCGCGTCGCGCACCTTCCTGTTGAAACCAGCCAGATTGCGCACGCCCACCGCGCTCATCAGCTTGTAGCGGCGTTCCATCTCGGCCACGCACCAGCGCAGACCGTTGGCTGCCTCCTTCATGTCGGTGACGACCGGCGCCAGCAAATGCGGAATGCCCTGATAGACCGACAGCTCCAGCATCTTCGGATCGATCATCAGCATCCGCACGTCCTGCGCCGACGCCTTGTACAGCAGCGAGAGCACCATCGCATTGACCGCCACCGACTTGCCCGAACCGGTGGTGCCGGCGACCAGCAAATGCGGCATCCGCGCCAGATCGGCCACGATGGGCTTGCCGGCGATGTCCTTGCCCAGCGCCAGGGTCAGCGGACTGCCGGATTTGTCGTATTCCTTCGAACGCAGCAATTCGCTCAGGTAGATCATTTCCCGGCGCACGTTCGGGATTTCCAGACCGATCACCGATTTGCCCGGAATCACGTCGACCACGCGCACCGATTTCACCGACAGGCCGCGCGCGATGTCCTTGTCCAGTGAAGAAATCTGGCTGACCTTCACCCCCGGCGCCGGTTGCACTTCGAAGCGGGTGATCACCGGCCCGGGATAGGCGCCGACCACTTCGGCGTCGATCCGGAAATCCTTGAGCTTGAATTCGATCTGCCGCGACAGCGTTTCCAGCGTGTCCTCGTCGTAGCTCAAGGGCTGCGGCTTGGGTTCATCGAGCAGCGCCAGCGGCGGCACTCCGGTGGCATCGCCGCCGTGGAACAGCGGGATCTGCTGTTCGCGCTTGGCGCGCTCGCTTTTTTCCACCACCTGTGCGACCGGCGGCTCGATCCGCATCTTTTCGCGACTGGCGCGCTGCTGGCTGTCGCTGCGGCGCGCTTCTTCGCGCGCCTCGCGCAGCGCACGCGCTTCGCTCCACTCCCCCGCCGACTTCGCGCCCTGTTTTGCGCCGCGGCTGAGCAGGCCAGGCAACGCCAACGTCCACGCGCCGATCCGGTCCATCACCGCCAGCCACGACAACCCGGTGGCAAGCGTGACCGAGATCAGGAACAACGTGAGCAGAAACAGATTCGCGCCGAGCGGCCCAAACAAGACGTGCAGCGAATTGGCCGCCGACCGCCCCAACACCCCGCCGCTGCCGGCTGAAAACGCGTTGCTGCCCTCCACCCGCAGCGCCAGCAGCCCGCAGCTGGCCACCAGGAATCCGACGATTCCCACCAGCCGCAGCGCCGGCCCGAGATCGGCTTTTCCGTCGCCGTCGCCGTCCATTCCGAACAGTGCGATCCAGGCGATCGCGCCCAGTACGATCGGCAGCAGGAAAGCGACGTAGCCGGTCAGGAACAACAGAAAGCTGGCGATCCACGCGCCGGCGATTCCGCCAAGGTTGTGAACCGGAGTCAGCAGGCTGCCGCCGTGATCCCAGCCGGGATCCGTCGCCGCGTAGCTGATCAGGCAGGCGAGCAGGTACAGCAGTAGCGGCGCAATGGCAATTAGCGCCAGATCGCGCCAAAGCCGCGACACGGGTTGTGGGCGGTCGCCGCCAGTGCGCGGTGCCGCTTTGCGTCCGGATTTGCGAGTGTCGACTGCCGCTTTCCCCACCTGCGATCAAACCTCAGGAATGACTTGCACGTGTTTGATAATATGTCATAGTTCCATGCCTTGCAGCGCTGGATGCACGATCTTGCCGGCTTCGACGTTGATGCCTTTCACCAGTGCCGCATCGTTGCGCCAGGCCGAACCCGAGGCCAGACGGTTCACCCACGGCAGGATCGCCGCGCAAATCGCCTGCGAGGAGGTCTGCGGCACCGCGCCGGGCATGTTGGTGACGCAAAAATGGGTCACGCCTTCTTCGACGTAGGTCGGTTCCTTCCAGTTGGTCGGGCGCGAGGTTTCGAAGCAGCCGCCTTGGTCGATGGCGATGTCCACCAGCACGCTGCCCGGCTCCATGCCCTTGAGCATCTCGCGATCCATGACGTGTGGCGCGCGCGCGCCGGTGACCAGCACCGCGCCGACCACGAGATCGGCCGTTGCGACTTCCCGCGCCACGACATCGTGATACGGATACAGCGCGGTCACGTTGTTGCCGAGCCGGCGCATTTCATCCATGCGATCGGCGCGCATTTCGAACACCGTGACATTCGCGCCTGCCGCAGCCGCCAGCGCCGCCGCAGCACCGCCGGCCTTGCCGGCGCCGAACACCACCACCTTGCCGCGCTCGGTTGCGGACAGGCCGCCGAGCATCTTGCCCTTGCCGCCCATCGGCTGATGCAAAAGATGGGTGCCGACCTGGGTCGCCAGCGTGCCGGCGATCACCGACATCGGTGCCAGCAGCGGCAGTTCGCCGTTGGGCATTTCCACGGTTTCGAAAGCAATGCCGGTCAAACCGATCTCCAGCAGGCGTTTGGTCAGCGCCGGCTCGGCGGCCAGATGCAGATAGCAGAACAGCAGGTGATCCTTGCGCAGGTGCTGCAGGTCGCCGGCAATGGGTTCCTTGACCTTGACGATCATTTCGCCATTTTCGTACAGGGACGCCGCATCCGGCGCGATCTTCACACCCAGCCGGGTGTACTGTTCGTCGGCAAATCCCGATTTCAGCCCCGCACCCTGCTCCAGCCAAACCTCGTGGCCGCGCTTGACCAGATCGCCGGCTGCGGCCGGCACAAGCGCCACGCGCCCTTCGAGAGTCTTGGTTTCCTTGGGTACACCAATACGCATTTCCTGCTCCTTAAGCAATGTTCTGGCCGTGGTCGGCAGCGTTCCGGCGTTGCGGCTTGTGTGAAGACGAAACGGCCGCCAAGCTAATGGCTAACCGCGTGAATCGCGAACCCCGTCAATTATAGGAACATTGTCCCCCGTCATGAGCACCCGCAGACACGTCCGTCTTCTGATTCTCGGTTCCGGCCCCGCCGGCTGGACCGCCGCCGTCTATGCAGCACGCGCCAATCTCAACCCGGTCGTCATCACCGGCATGCAGATGGGCGGTCAGCTGACCACCACCACCGAGGTCGACAACTGGCCCGGCGACGCGCACGGGCTGATGGGCCCGGACCTGATGACGCGGATGCAGGCGCACGCCGAGCGCTTCAACACCGAAGTCGTGTTCGATCACATCCACAGCGCCGACTTGTCGCAACGTCCGTTCGTGCTCACCGGCGACTCCGGCGAATACAGCTGCGATGCGCTGATCATTGCCACCGGCGCCACCGCCAAATACCTCGGCCTGCCTTCGGAAGAGCACTTCAAGGGCCGCGGCGTCTCCGCTTGCGCAACCTGCGACGGCTTCTTCTTCAAGGATCAGGACGTGGCCGTGATCGGTGGCGGCAACACCGCGGTCGAAGAAGCGCTGTATCTGTCCAACATCGCCAGCAAGGTCTATCTGGTGCACCGCCGCGACTCCCTGCGCGCCGAGAAGATCATGCAGGACAAGCTGTTCGCCAAAATCGAGGCCGGCAAGATCGAGCCGGTCTGGCATCACACCGTCGACGAAGTGCTTGGCAACGACGGCGGCGTGACCGGCATGCGGTTGAAGTCGGTGCAGGACGGCAGTACCCGCGAGATCGACGTGCAGGGCTTTTTCGTCGCGATTGGTCATAGCCCGAACACGGAGCTGTTCAAGGATCAGCTCGCCATGCGCAACGGCTATCTGACCATCCGCACCGGCCTCGACGGCAACGCCACCCAGACCAGCCTGGAGGGCGTGTTCGCCGCCGGCGATGTGGCCGATCAGGTCTACCGGCAGGCGATCACCTCGGCCGGCTTTGGCTGCATGGCGGCGCTGGACGCCGAGAAGTTTCTCGACGAAGGTCTTTGAACGCGGGCGCCGCGGGTGACGCAGCCATTGCGCCTGTACCGGCTTGCTGCCGATCCCGCCGCGCCGTTTCCGCCGGTCGAATTGGCGCTGGATGAGCCCGACGGCCTGCTGGCGATCGGCGGCGATTTGTCGCCGCCGCGGTTTCTCAACGCCTACCGCAGCGGCATCTTTCCATGGTATTCCGAGGGCGAACCGATCCTGTGGTGGAGCCCGGCCCGGCGTGCGGTTTTTCGCACGGATGGCGTGCACGTCCCGCGCCGGCTGCGGCGCACGCTGCGCCACAGCGGCTGGACGGTACGCGCCGATAGCGAGTTCGCAGACGTTGTCGCTGGTTGCATGGCACCGCGCCGCGATCAGGATGGCACCTGGATTACCGAAGACATGCGTGTCGCTTACCTCGAACTGCATCGCCTTGGCCACGCCCACAGCATCGATGTGTTCGAAGGTGACGCGCTGATCGGTGGCGTGATGGGGCTGGGCATCGGGGCGATGTTTTGCGGCGACAGCATGTTTTCGCGGCGCTCAGGCGCGTCGACGCTGGCCTTGGCCGCACTTGCGCATCGACTGCAAGAATGGGGCTGGCCCTGCATCGACGCGCAGGTGCCCAATGCCCACACCCAACGGCTTGGCGTGGAAGTCTGGCCGCGCGCGGCGTATCTGGCCGCGCTGGGCGAAGCGCTCAATCAACCGGGACGAACCGGGGCCTGGAGTGAGGCGTTTGGTGAGTGGTCGGCAAGCGCGGTTCTGCGATAAGGCGTCAAACTCTGGTCTGTGAACCCATGGTTCGCAAGCAGGCCAAGAGCCCCGGCCCCGTCTATTCGACGGGGCAATGAACGGCCTGCGAACCAGTGGTTCGCAAGCAGGCCAAGAGCCCCGGCCCCGTCTATTCGACGGGGCAATGAACGGCCTGCGAACCAGTGGTTCGC
>JADFDQ010000024.1 GCA_018262705.1 Xanthomonas sp. | reverse complement strand
CTACGGCTACGCATCCGTCCTGCTGCTGGACCGCACCGGCCGCCGCCTGAGTTCGGGCGCCCCGAGCGGCGAGGCTTACGCCGCTATCTCCGACACCGCAAAGCGGGCCATGCGCGAGGGGGAGACTGTCGTCTCACGAACGTACCACACGGAGGTCGGCGGGAAGCGGCACATCGGCCTCGACATCGCCGCCCCTGTGTTCGACATCGAGAAGACCGGCGCGCCGGTCGTCGGCGCGCTGGTATTCCATTTGAATCCGCGGGAACACCTGGACCCCTTGCTGCAGCGCTGGCCGGCGCCGAGCGCGAGCGGGGAAACCTTTCTCGTCGAGAAGGTGAGTGGGGATATCGCCTATCTGAGTTCGCTGCAGCATGCCGACGCCTCCATGATGCAGAAGCCCGTCAGCGACCCCGTCCTGCCCGCCGCCCTGGCCGCGCGCGGCAAGAAGGGGGTGACGGAGGGTCTCGACTACCGTGGCGTGCCGGTGCTGGCGGCCGTCGGCCAGGTGCCGGGCATGCCCTGGTTCGTCGTCGCCAAGCTCGACCGCGCGGAAATCCTTGCCCCGGTGCGGCGCGAGGCGCGGTGGTCCGGCGCCCTCTCGACGCTGCTGGTGCTGGCGCTGGGCCTGGCCCTGTTCGCCTGGCAGCGCCGCAACCAGAGCGAACTGGCCCTCGCGCAGCAAGTCGCGGCCAAGGATGCCCTGACCGCCAGCGAGGCGCGTTTCCGCAAGCTGCATGAGCACGGCTGGGATTTCATCATCCTCTTCGATCGCGACATGGTCATCCACTACGCCAGTCCGTCGATCGACCTCTATCTCGGGCGCAAGGCCGTGGGCGAGAGTATCGGCGTTGGCACCGGCCGGGCACACCCGGACGACGTGCCGCGAATCGAGGCGGCGCGACAGGCGGCCCTGGCCCAGCCGGGCGTGCCGCAATTTCTCGAGCATCGCCTCTCCAGCGGCAATGGCAAATGGCTCACCGTCGAAGCCTGCTTCACCAACCACTTCGGCGATCCGGACATCGGCGCACTCACCTACAACGTGCGCGATATCAGCCGCCGTGTCGATGCAGAGCGGCAGCTGCGCGAAAGTGAAGAGCGCTATCGCTTTCTTTTCGAGCTCTCGCCCGATGCCGTCTTCGCGCACCGGGACGGCATCATCCTCCACGCCAATGACGCAATGGCGCGCATGTTCCATGCCGCCACTGCACAAACGCTCATTGGGCGTGACTGGCACACACTGGTCGCCCCAGGGAACTGGGCGCTGAGCAACTCGCGCATCGCCTTACTGGTGAGCGGGGAGGTAGCCTACCTCCCACCGGTCGAACTCGATTTTCTTACACTCGACGGCCAAGCTCTCAAGGTCGAAGCGACTGCCGCAAGTATCATGATCGACGGCACACCGGCGATCCTGTCCGTGGCACGCGACATCAGCGAACGCCGTCTGGCCGAGGCGCAGCGGCTGGCCGAGGCCCACCATCAGCGCGACACGCTGGTGCGCGAAGTGCATCACCGCATCAAGAACCACCTGCAGGGCCTGGCGGGCCTGCTCAATCAGCACAAGCACAAGCATCCGGCGTTGCAGGAACCCCTCGACGCCGTGATCGCGCAGGTCACCGCCATTTCGCTGATCCACGGCCTGCAGAGCGGGGAAGTCGAGAACGATGTACGACTGTACAAGCTGCTGAAGGAAATCGTGTCCTTCCAGAGTGGCCTCGCCGCCCTGGAATTCGCGAATGCCGGCAACGCCTTTTGCCTGAACTGCGCCTGGCGCATCGCCGAGGCGGAAAGCGTGCCCCTGGCCCTGATCCTCAACGAGTTACTCACCAATGCGATCAAGCACCGTGACGATGCGCCCGCGCCGGTGCGGATCGCCTGCGCCTGCAACGACGAGAACATCTGCGTAACGATCGACCATGCAGGCAGCCTGCCGGCGGACTTCGATTTCGCCGCCGGTGCCGGCCTCGGCACCGGGCTGTCGCTGCTGCGCTCGCTGCTGCCGCGCAGCGGGGCGGCGCTGTCGTTCCATTGCGCAGACGGCCGGGTCGAGACCCGCCTGACCCTGTCGGCGCCGGTGGTGTCGCGCCACGCCGAGGATCAGGTTGTCAACCTGCGGTAGATGTCAGCCACCTTCAGCGGCAGTTTCTTCACGTCGTCGAGTACCGTGTAGCGCGCCGGACCGTAGAGGCGCGGCAGGTAGTCGGCGCCGTGGCGGTCGATGGTGACGCAGTAGCTGCGCACGCCGCGCTCGTGCGCCTCCTGCAGGGCGCGGCGCGTATCCTCGATGCCGTAGTGGCCGCGGTACTCGTCGCCGAAATCATCCGGCCTTCCATCCGACAGCGTCACCAGCAGCTTGTGCCGCGCCGGCTGCGCTTCGAGCAGGTGCGTGAGGTGGCGGATGGCCACGCCCATGCGCGTGTAGTCCTTCGCCTCGATGGCGGCGATGCGCGCGCGCACGGCGGCGTCGTAGCGCTCGTCGAAGCGCTTGATCGGATAGATGTCGCAGCGCGTGCGCGTCCACCCCGAGAAACCGTAGATGGCATAGCGGTCGCCGAGCGCCTCCAGTGCCTCGCACAGCATGACCAGCGCCTCGCGCTCGGCGTCGTTCACCCAGCCTTTTGTGGAGCCGCTCATGTCGACCATGAACATCGCCGCCAGCGAGCGTTCGTTGCGGATGCGGCGGCAGAACAGCCGCGCCGAGGGTTCGTTGCCGGCGCGGCGGTCGCCCGCCGCCTCGACCAGCGCATCGACGTCGACCTCATCGCCCTCGGGCTGGCGGCCGAGCAGGCGATCCTCGCCGCGCAGCATTTCGAAGCGGCGGCGGATCTGGTTGATCAGCGCCGTGTTGCGGAGGCTGACTTTCGCCACATAGTCCGGGTCGCCCGGCGCCAGCGCCACTTCGAACAGGTGGCACCAGCCGCGGCGGTAGGCGCGGCGGTGGTAATCCCACTCGT
>JADFDQ010000023.1 GCA_018262705.1 Xanthomonas sp. | reverse complement strand
ACATCCATCACGCCGCCCACGTGCTGGTGACGGGCGAGCGCGACGGCTACTACGCCGACTATGCCGCGGCACCGCTGGCGCAGCTCGGCCGCTGCCTCACGGAAGGCTTCGCCTTCCAGGGCGATCCTTCGCCCTTCCGCGACGGCGAGATTCGCGGCGAGCCGAGCCGCGGTCTGCCGCCGGGCGCCTTCGTCGATTTCCTGCAGACGCACGACCAGGTCGGCAATCGCGCCTTCGGCGAACGGCTCTGCCACCTTGCCGAACCGGCGGCGCTGGAGGCCGTCACCGCCGTCCTGCTGCTGGCGCCGCAGCCGCCGATGCTCTTCATGGGCGAGGAATTCGCCGCCGCGCAGCCCTTCCTGTTCTTCTGCGACTTCGGTCCGGAACTGGCGGACGCGGTGACGCAGGGCCGGCGCCGCGAGTTCGCCCGCTTCGAACGCTTCGCCGATCCGGCGGCACAGGCGCGCATTCCCGATCCGAACGACGCCGCCACTTTCCAGGCCTGCGTGCTCGACTGGGACGCCGCCGACCGCGCACCCCATGCGCGCATGCTGGCTCTGCACAGAAAACTGCTCGCGCTGCGCCGCGACGAGATCATGCCGCGCCTGCACGGCATGCAAGGCGATGCGGGCGGATTCGCGCTGCCGTCGCAACACGTGCTCTCGGCTCAATGGCGCATGGGCGACGGCAGCCGCCTGCACCTACTCGCCAACCTCGGCAACACGCCCGCGCAGGCTGCGCCGCCGCCGGGCATGCCGATTTACCTGAGCGAGCATCTCGATGGGACTGCGCTCGCAGCGGGCACGTTGCCGCCATGGTCGGTGGCATGGGCGCTCGAACCCGCGAGCGCGCCTCAATGAGCGACACGCCTGCCCTGGAACGCCTGGCCGCGCTGTGCGGCATCGAGACCGACTACCACGACATCTGGGGCAAGCGCCACCTGACGTCGGATCGCACGCGACGCATGCTGCTCGCCGCCATGGGCATTGCGACGGATGCCGATCCGGCGCGCCTGGCCGAGGACATCGAGAATCGCGACTGGCGCCGACTGCTGCCGCCGGTGCGCGTCATTCGACTCACCGACGCCACGCTCGCCATCGAGATCAGCGTCCCGGCCGGCTGGGCGCAGGAGCCCTTCAGCTGGACGCTGAATCTCGAACAGGGCGCGCGCCACGGCGGACAGTTTCGTCCCCGCGACCTCGAGGCAATCGGCGAGCGCAGCATCGGTGGCGCCACCTTCCTGCGCTTCCGCCTGCCGTTGCCGGCGATTGGCGAGACCGGCTACCACCACCTGGAACTGGAGCGGCCCGGGCAGGACGCGGCACAGCCGGCGCGGATGACATTGATCATCGTGCCGGCCGACTGCTACCGGCCGGAGGCGCTGCGCAACGGCGGCCGCGTCTGGGGCCCGGCGGTGCAACTCTACGGCGTGCGCTCGCGGCGCAACTGGGGCATCGGCGATTTCGGCGACGTCGCCGCGCTGCTCGATCTGGCGGCCGAGTCCGGCGCCGGCATCATCGGCCTGAATCCGCTGCACGCCCTCTACCCGGACAATCCCGCCCACTGCAGCCCGTACAGCCCGTCGAGTCGGCTCTTCCTCAACGTGCTGTATATCGACGTCGAGGCCGTTGCCGATGTCGCAGAGTCGAAAGCCACCCGCGATCTGATCGCCTCGCCGCGCTTCCAGGCACGCCTGCGCCGTCTGCGCGCCGCAGAACTGGTCGAATACGCCGAGGTCGGTGCCGCCAAGCTCGACGCGCTGCGGCTGGCCTGGCGCCATTTCCGCGAGCGCCACCTGGCGCACAACAGTGAGCGCGCCCACGCCTTCCGCCAGTACTGCGCCGACCAGGGCAAGGCCCTGCGCACGCACGCGCTGTTCGAGGCACTGCAGGCGCACTTCCGCAAACAGGATGCCGCTGTCTGGGGCTGGCCGGCATGGCCCGAGGCCTACCGCGATCCGGCCGCGGCGGAAGTCGCCGAATTCGCCGTAGCGCATGCAGTGGAGGTGGACTTTTATCGCTACCTGCAATGGCTGGCCGAACAGCAACTCGCCGCCGCCGGGGCGCGCTCGTGGTCGCTCGGCCTCGGCGTCGGCCTCTACCAGGACCTCGCTCTCGGCGTCGACCCGGGCGGCGCCGAGGTCTGGGCCAATCAGGATGTCTATGCCGTCGGCGCGCACGCCGGCGCGCCGCCCGACGACTTCAACCTGACCGGGCAGGACTGGGGCCTACCCCCGTTCAATCCCTGGCACCTGCGCGAACGCGCCTACGCACCCTTCGTCGCCACCCTGCGTGCCACCATGCGCCATTGCGGCGCACTGCGCATCGACCACGTGATGGGACTGATGCGCCTGTACTGGGTGCCGGCCGGTGCGGCGCCCAGCGAAGGCGCCTATGTCGACTACCCGCTGGATGATCTCCTCGGCATTCTCGCGCTGGAGAGCCAGCGCAGCCGCTGCCTGGTGATCGGCGAGGACCTCGGCACGGTGCCCGACGCCCTGCGCCCGCGTCTGGCCGAGCTTGGTGTGCTCTCCTACCGGCCCTTTTTTTTCGGGCGCAGCGAGGAAGGCACCTTCAAGCCGCCGCAGGACTACCCGCGCCAGGCTTTGGTGGCGGTCAGCACCCACGACCTGCCGACGCTGTGCGGCTTCTGGAAGGGCCTCGATCTCGACACACGCGCCGCGCTCGACCTGTTCCCCACCGAGGCGATGAAGGAAAGCAGCGTAGCCGGACGCTCGCAGGACCAAGCCCGCCTGCTCATGGCCCTGCAGCGCGAAAACCTGCTGCCAGAAGGCGTCGGCATCCATCCGGTCTCGGTGCCCGACATCACGCCAGAGCTCTCCATCGCCGTACACCGCTTTCTGGCGCGCACGCCGTCGCAAGTCATGGTGGTGCAGCAGGAAGACGTCTTCGGCGTCGCCGAACAGACCAACCTGCCGGGCAGCCATGACGGCCATCCCAACTGGCGCCGCCGCCTGCCCGTACCGCTGGAGGACTGGTGCGAGGAACCGCGCCAGCTGGCCATTGCCGAAGCCATGCGCCAGGAGCGCGGCAGCGCGGTGTCTCCCCACGCGTCCCACGCCCCCCTCAAGGCGGCGCAACGCCAGGCGGTCATCCCGCGCGCCACCTATCGCCTGCAGTTCAACCACGACTTCACCCTGGCGCAGGCCGCCGAACTGGTGCCCTACCTGGCGGAACTGGGCATCAGTCACTGCTACGCCTCGCCCTACCTGAAGGCGCGGCCGGGCAGCAGCCACGGCTACGACATTGTCGACCACAACGCCCTCAACCCGGAAATCGGCAGCACCGAGGATTTCGAGCGTTTCGTCGCCGCCCTGCGCGCCCACAGTATGGGCCAGTTGCTCGACATGGTGCCCAACCACATGGGCGTGATGGGCGCCGACAACGGCTGGTGGCTCGACGTGCTGGAAAACGGCCAGGCTTCGACCTACGCCGCCTACTTCGACATCGACTGGGAGCCGCTCAATACGGAGCTGCGCGGCAAGGTGCTGCTGCCGCTGCTGAGCGACCATTACGGCACGGTGCTCAGCCGCGGCGAGCTGACGCTCGGCTTCGACGTGGCGCACGGCGAGTTCAGCCTCGCCTACTACCAGCACCGCCTGCCGGTGGACCCGGCGGAATATCCGCGCATCGTTGCCCACCGCCTGGAGCGCCTTGCCGCCGCGCTCGGCGCACAGCACGAAACACTGCTGCGGCTGCAAAGCCTGGTGACGGCCTTCGGCCACCTGCCGCCACGCGCGGAGCCCGATCCGGCCCGCTGCGCCGAGCGTAGCCGCGACAAGGAAATGCTCAAGCGCCAGCTGGCCGAGTTGTGCACCTCCGCGCCGGACATCGCCCACCACCTCGAGGAGAACGTCGCCGAATTCAACGGCCGACGCGGCGATGCCGACAGCTTCGAGCTGCTGCACGAACTGATCAAGGCACAGACCTGGCGCCTGGCCTACTGGCAGGTCGCCTCCGACGAGATCAACTACCGCCGCTTCTTCGACATCAACGACCTCGCGGCGCTGCGCATGGAAAACGACGCCGTCTTCGAGGACACGCACCGCCTGGTGCTGGAGCTGATCGCCCAGGACAAGGTGCACGGCCTGCGCATCGACCATCCGGATGGCCTCTACGATCCGGGGCGTTATTTCCGCCGCCTGCAGGCGCGCGTCGGCGGCCCCCAGGCGGTGGAGCCCGGCGCGGCGGACGCCGCCGCCGAGGCAGCCGGCCTGCCGCTTTACCTCGTTATCGAGAAAATCATGGCCGAGCACGAGTGGCTGCCCGCCGACTGGCCGATCCACGGCGCCACCGGCTACCGCTTCGCCAACCTGGCGAACAACCTCTTCGTGGACGCCACGGCGGAAAAGAAGATGACGCGCATCTACGCCGACTTCATCGGCGAGCGCATCGACTTCGACGAACTGGTGTACCAATCGAAAAAACTCATCATGCGCTCGGCGCTGGCGAGCGAACTCAACGTCCTCGCCAACAAGCTCGCACGCATCGCCTCCGCCAGCCGCTACACCTGCGATTTCACCCTGAACAACCTGCGCAGTGCCCTCA
Organism: Xanthomonas sp.; assembly: GCA_018262705.1. Classification (GTDB taxonomy): domain Bacteria; phylum Pseudomonadota; class Gammaproteobacteria; order Xanthomonadales; family Xanthomonadaceae; genus Thermomonas. The sequence goes on along the minus strand of JADFDQ010000023.1, from coordinate 2,433 downwards.
TGGAAGTGGTGGCCTGCTTCCCGGTCTATCGCAGCTACCTCGCCGCCGGCCACATCTCGGTCGACGACCAGCGCCACATCGAATGGGCCGTGGCAGTGGCAAAAAAACGTAGTCCCGCCGCCGACGTCAGCATCTTCGATTTCGTCAGGGCGGTGCTGACGACGCAGATCGCCGAAGGCAAGAACCAGGCCTACCGCGATCGCGTCTGGGCCTTCGCAATGAAATTCCAGCAGTTCACTTCGCCGGTGATGGCCAAGGGCCTGGAGGACACCTCCTTCTACCGCTACCATCGCCTCGCCTCGCTCAACGACGTCGGCGGCGATCCGCGCCGCTTCGGCGTCTCCGTGGCCGCCTTCCATGCGGCCACGCGCCTGCGCGCCGGGCGCTGGCCGCACAACATGCTCGCCACCTCGACGCACGACAGCAAGCGCGCCGAGGACGTGCGCGCACGCATCAATGTGATCAGCGGGATTCCGGCCGCCTGGAAGCTCTCGCTCAAGCGCTGGAGCCGCATGAACCGCAGCAAGAAGCGCAGCCTCGACGGCACCCTGATACCCAGCGCCAACGACGAGTACCTGCTCTACCAGACCCTCATCGGCACCTGGCCGCTCGACAGCCTCGACGAGGCGGCGCTCGCCGATTACCGCGCACGCATCGAGGCGTACATGATCAAGGCGGTGCGCGAGGCCAAGGTCCACAGCAGCTGGATCAACGTCAATGCCGATTACGAAGCGGCCCTTGCCGCCTTCGTCCAGGCGCTGCTCGCGTCCGGCGAGAAGAACCTGTTCCTCGCCGACTTCGCCCCGGCCGCCACGCGCCTGGCCCGCTTCGGTCTCATCAACGGCCTGTCGCAGGTGCTGCTCAAGCTGACTTCGCCGGGTGTGCCCGACATCTATCAGGGCTGTGAGTTGTGGCAGTTCAATCTCGTCGACCCCGACAACCGGCGGCCTGTCGACTACGCCCAGCGCGCCCGGCAGCTGGCTGAATTGAAGACGCTGACGGATGCCCCGCGCGAGACCTGGCCACAGCACCTGCGGCCGCTCGTCACCCAACTTGAGGACGGCCGCATCAAGCTCTACCTCACCTGGCGCGCCCTGCGCCTGCGTGCGCGCTGGGCCGATGTGTTCCGCGATGGCGACTACCTGCCGCTCGCCGCCAGCGGCGCGGCGGCCGAGCACCTCTGCGCCTTCGCCCGCAGCCACAACGGCTGCGTCGTCATCGTCGTCGTGCCGCGCCTGCTCGCCCGGCTCTGCGGTGACCTCGACCCGGCCACGGCCGCGCCCTGGGGCGACACGCACATCGCGCTACCGGGCGAAACCACCGCCACGGCCTGGCACAACGTGCTCACCGGCGAAGCCCACGCCGCCGGTGAATCTCTGGCCGCCGCCGCACTGCTCGGCGCCTTCCCCGTCGCCCTGCTCGTCAACGACGCGGAAGTGCTCGCACCATGAGCACCCGCCCACGCACGCACTCGCAGGACGAGTATCCGCTCGCTGCCTGCACACGCGAGGCCCTGCGCCTGATGCACGAGAACCTCGGCCCGCACGGCTTCCTCGCCGCCGCGCCGGGTGCCGGCGCGCGCAGCCGTGGCTACGACCGGGTGTTCGGGCGCGACGCCGCGATCTGCGCCCTCGCCGCCGCGCGCAGCGGTGACGCCAAACTCGCCGCCGGCGCCAAGCGCAGCCTGCGCACCTTGGCGGCGCACCAGGCGAAGAACGGCCAGATCCCCAAGTACGTCGACCCGGCGACGAAGAGTGCGGACTTCTGGTATCTCGGCTGCATCGACGCCACCCTCTGGTGGCTGATCGCGGTGCGCCGCGTCGCCCAGCATCTGCACGAGCCCATCTTCGAACAGCGGCTCAAGGGCCGCATCAAAAAGGCGCTCGACTGGCTCGCCTGCCAGGAACACCAGCAGATCTTCCTGCTGCAGCAGAACGAGGCGAGCGACTGGGCCGACATCATGCCGCGCTCGGGCTTCGTGCTCTACAGCAATGCCCTCTGGTATCTCGTCAAGCGTCTCTACCGCCTGCCGCATGCCGAAGACACGCACCACCATTTCAATTTCCTCTTCCATCCCTTCTCCGGCCACCTGCCCGAGTACCGCCGCCTGCGCCTGCTCATGCACTACGTGCGCAACCGCGCGCACAACCGCGATCTGTACCTGAGTTTCGTCAATCTCGGCCAGTGGGGCGATGAGGGCGACGTCTTCGGCAACCTGCTCGCCCTGCTCTGCGGGCTGGCCGAGGACCACCGCGCCAACCGCATCCTGTGCGCAGTGGAGCGCAACCAGATCGGCGCGACCCATCCCGTGCGCGTCACCTGCACACCGATCGCCCACGACCATCCCTTGTGGCGCACCTACATGGGCCGCCATCGCCAGAACATGGAATACCGTTACCATAACGGCGGCATCTGGCCCTTCGTCGGCGGCTT
>JADFDQ010000022.1 GCA_018262705.1 Xanthomonas sp. | reverse complement strand
GCACCACGCATCGAAGGACTCGGTCAAGTAAAACGGCGATGGGACAAGTCTATGCGGGCGGGAGGTATTTCAGCGGCTTGTTAGAGGTGCTAGGTTGAGACTGGAAAATTCTGTAGCGTTGGTGACTGAACTGAACATGCCACAAAAACCTCACTCTATTAGTTCAACTGTTGTTGTATTATTAAAGTATGGAAAAGAATGCAGCTATCACGATCTTTGAATCGCTGTCCTCCGGCCTTCGGCTCGATGTGTACCGGCTTCTGGTCCGCAAGGGCACGGAAGGCATGGTTGCGGGCGAGATCGCTTCGACGCTCGATGTCCCGCCAACCAACCTGTCCTTCCACTTGAAGGCCTTGACACAGGCCGGGATGCTGACTGTCGTACAGGAGGGGCGTTTCCAGCGTTACCGGGCCAACATTCCGCTGATGCTGGATTTGATCGCCTACCTGACAGAAGAGTGCTGCTCGGGTCACCCCGAGCAATGTGCAGACATGCGCGCTGCGTCCAAGTGCTCTGATGCTGTGCGTCCGCCGCTTTCTTGAACTCAAAAGACTCCCGACCGATGTACGTCCTATTTCTTTGCACCGGCAATTCGTGCCGCTCAATCCTTGGTGAAGCCACCTTCAATCACCTTGCCCCGGCAGGGTGGAAGGCCATGAGTGCTGGCAGTCAGCCCACTGGCCAAGTCCACCCTCGCTCGCTGGCCCTGCTGGCACGCGAAGGCATCTCAACTGAGGGCTATCACAGCAAGTCGTGGGACAATCTGCCCACCACGCCCGATATCGTGATTACGGTGTGTTCCAGTGCTGCGGGCGAAACCTGTCCGGCGTACCTGGGGCCAGCTCTGCGCACTCACTGGGGTGTCGAAGATCCGGCTCACGCCACCGGCACTGCCGAAGAAGTTGACACCGCTTTTATGGCGGCCTATCGCATCCTGCGCACGCGCATCGAGGCCTTCCTTACGTTGCCGCTCAATGAGTTGCAGCAAGACAAGGGCAAGCTGAAGGCAGAGCTTGATCGCATCGGCACGTCGATGGTCTAAACCAGAAAAGAGGCAGCAAAGTGACGCATAACGGGAGACGTGCTTTGTCCGCTCAATGTGAAACCACACTGAAAAAATCGGCAGGACTGCCGATGAGCGTCTTTGAACGCTATCTAACCGTTTGGGTATTCCTTTGCATCGTCATTGGTATCGCCCTCGGTCAATTTTTCCCCACGGTGTTCCAGTCCATCGGTCGCATGGAGATCGCGCAGGTTAATCTCCCAGTGGGCCTGCTGATCTGGGTAATGATCATCCCGATGCTGGTCAAGGTGGACTTTGGCGCATTACACGAAGTGCGGAAGCACGTCAGGGGTATTGGTGTCACGCTGTTCGTCAACTGGCTGGTCAAGCCGTTCTCAATGGCGTTTCTCGGATGGCTTTTCATCCGCAACCTGTTTGCGCCCATGCTCCCCGCTGACCAGCTCGACAGCTACATCGCTGGGCTGATCCTGCTGGCCGCTGCGCCATGCACGGCCATGGTGTTCGTGTGGAGCAGACTGACCAATGGCGACCCGCTGTTCACGCTGTCGCAGGTCGCTCTGAACGACAGCATCATGGTGGTCGCCTTTGCGCCTCTGGTTGGCTTCCTGCTGGGCATCTCGGCGATCACCGTGCCTTGGGATACGTTGATCATCTCCGTCGTGCTGTACATCGTGATTCCCGTCATCTTGGCTCAGCTCTTGCGCAAGCGGCTTTTGGCCAAAGGCTCGGACGCCTTTGAGGCCGCGATGGCGAGAATCGGCCCGTGGTCGATCACGGCTCTGTTGGCGACCCTCATCTTGCTTTTTGCCTTTCAAGGCGAGGCCATCCTGAATCAGCCGCTGATCATCGCACTGCTGGCTGTGCCGATCTTGATTCAGGTGTTCTTCAACTCGGCCTTGGCCTACTGGTTGAACCGCTGGGTCGGAGAGAAACACAACGTCGCTTGCCCTTCGGCTTTGATTGGCGCATCCAACTTCTTCGAGCTGGCCGTCGCAGCAGCGATCAGCCTGTTTGGATTCCACTCCGGCGCAGCGTTGGCCACCGTGGTCGGCGTGCTGATCGAGGTGCCGGTAATGCTGCTGGTCGTACGAGTCGTCAACCAGACAAAAGACTGGTATCAAGCAGGGTCGTGACTATACCGTTCTCAAAATTGCGATCTGCTCTCCCCAGCTGGCAGGCCAGGTGCGACGCATCATCCTCTCAAGCACCTGGATTTCAAACTCGCTGCCGTAGAGGCTTTGCTCCCGGTCGAGTTTGAGGATGTGGAGCTCCTTTCGCTCCTTGCGGATATTGTCGGCGTCCTCGTTGGCAACGAAGGTGGGCGAGGTGAAGATGAAGCCGAGCTCGTCGATCTTCTCCAGATCTGCTTTCAGTTCCCTCGAATCCTTGTCGGTCAAATGATGGATACAGGTGATTGCCAAGAGGTGCCAAGCTGCTCACCGGCCGGTGGCGACTGCCCGTTCATGAGGAACCCAACTGATGACGCGCGGCTTCCAACAGAATGACCCAGATGGCGACGGCGCCCTCGAGGTCGAGGAAGTCCATCCCAATTTCGTTGAGGTCTACTTCATACCGCCGGAGCGGAGTCTGGTCGAGGCTGGGCTCGACCCGGCGCTAGCTAACCGCTCCAAGACCAAACTGCTGGAAATCAACGGCCAGCACAAATTCCTGACGATCCATCCGATCGGCACATTCGGCGACCGATCCGATTTCCTGAAGCCGAAATATGCCCGGATTGAGCGCATCACGCTCGACGACACAGACATCATCTCCGGGGTGGGCTGGGACGCAACTTCCACATCGGAGGACGTGCGCGATGTCCTCGAGAATCTCCCCTCCGCCTTCACCAAGGACTACGCCTACGGGCTTGGCCTTGCGAAGCCGTACCGATTCATCATCGATGCGGTGGAAGCGCTGTCGGATTGCAGCGAAATAGTCATCACCGACAAACACGCCACCGGTCCCACCCAGGACGGCGACGGGATCTTCTACATCTCCACGCAGGACTTCGAGCAGGCGCGCGTCGAACTGAACAAGATTGACCGCCACGCGCAATCTGCTGAAGACTGATGACCGGAACGCTGACCTGGGGCACCGACACGATCCGCTACGAGGTGCGCTTCCTGGCATCGCGGCAGACCCTGGCCATCGAGGTCCACCCCGACAGCCGCGTGCTGGTGCGCGCGCCCGTCGATTGCCCCGAGGCACTGATTGCGGAGCGGGTGCAAAAACGTGCTGCATGGATCAGCCGGCAACTGGCCGAGTTCGAGCGTTACCGTCCCCGCACACCGGCAAGACAGTACATCAACGGGGAATCGCATCTCTATCTCGGCCGGCAGTACCGGCTGAAGCTGGCGGAGGGAGATTCGGCCAGCGTCAAGCTCACACGCGGCCAGCTTCTGGTCTCGCTGCCCGGCGAGCCGGAGCCAGAGCCAGAGCGCGTCAAGACATTGCTGCACCGCTGGTATCTCGACCGGGCACGAGCCGTATTCACTGAGGCCCTGGACGCCAGCCTGCTCCACTTCAAAGGCGTCGAGCAACCGCGCCTCATCGTGCGCGCCATGCAATCCCGCTGGGGCAGTCTGTCACGCGCCGGCACCATGACCTTGAACGTCAACCTGGTGCGTGCCCCCCGCCCCTGCATCGAGTACGTGGTGACCCACGAGCTTTGCCACACCCGACACCGCGATCATGACGCACGGTTTTTCAAACTGCTGGGACAAGTGATGCCGGACTGGGAACAACGCAAGCAGCGGCTGGAAGTGGCGCTGCTGTGAGAGTGACCGGACGGATCGATCCCTCGGGCAGCTTTTCGGCTTGACCTGCGCGTTTGGTTCCGGATGATCGCAGCTTGGGAGTGACCGAGGGGAGCGAGTGAACGGCACGGCGACGGGGCAAACGATTGGCCAGCAGGCTTAAACAGCGCTTGACGACGGCCGGGCTGTGGCTGGCCGGTCTGCTGGCGTTGCTGGGCCTGTTCCAATGGGAGGCGATGCACGTGCTCGACCTGCGCCTGGCTGAATCATTGCAGGCGGGCCGCGTTGTCATGTCCGACCGCATTCTGATCGTTGATCTGCCCGGCGGGAATGACGTGCTTGCCTCGCGCCAGCAGGTGGCGCGACTGCTCGAACAGATCGCAGCGAACAAGGCGAACCTGCCCGAGCGCATCGGGCTGGATATGTGGTTCGCGCGCGACAAGGCCTACCAAGCCAGCATTCCGCCGTTGCTTCAGGGACTGGATGCGATGGCGGCAATCGACCCGCCGGTGCCGATTATCGGCGTGTACGACGTGCTCACCGAGGGCATCTTCGATCCCGATTACGCGCAGCGCCATGACGAGCGCCCGTACGGGCACATGGATGCGGTGGGACACAATTGGTACCACGCGCCGACCGGCGTTCTCGGCGGCTGGCCGTTCTATGAGGCTTGCGATGTGGCCGGCCTGCGTTCGATGCCGGCCTTGCTCAGCGCCAGTTCCCTGTGCGATGCCCCGGGTTCGCATGTGCGGCGGATTCCGCTCGGAGCGCGGCTTGCGACCAGCGCGCCGGATCGCATTGTGGAATTCGGGAAGCTTGACGGCTGCGCCAGCGGCTGGAGCCGGGGCGACACCTGCCTAAGCACAATGCCGACGCTGCGCAACAAACTAGTGATCGTCGGTCGGCTGGAGGATGACAAGCCATTTCGAGTCGGTCCATTCGCCGCCTATTCGGGACCGGAAATTGTCGCTTGGGCGAGCAACGACCTGCTGGCGAGTGCGGCTCATCCGTTGGTCAATAACCCGTGGATCCCGCTGGCTGTCGCGCTGGCGACGGCGCTGGCAGGCTGGCTGCTGTTCGCCGGAATGCTGCGCGGCGTGCGCCGCTGGCGGCTGACGCCGTGGAAGATCGCGTTGGCCGCCGCTGCGCTGGCGCTGCTGGTGCCGGTGCTGGTGTTCGTGTTGTTCCGACTTTCGGGCCAGGACTACGCCCAACTGCTGCTGCCGGTGCTGCTGCTGGCGTGGACGCAGGGGCTGTTGACGATTCTGGAAACGCGGCGACAGCGCGATGCCGAGCAGATGCGCGCAGCCACGACGGATGTCGAAACGATGGCCTTCGACGTTTTCCTCAGCTATCGGCATTCCCACGCCGACTGGGTGGAATCCACCCTCAAACCGGCGCTGGTGGGGATCCGCCGATCCGACGGCTCGCCCGTTGCGGTGTTCCAGGACGCCGAAGGCCTGCAGGCCGGCCAGGACTGGGCGCTGCGACTGGGGCGGGTCATTCAGGAATCGCGGGTGTTTCTGGCCGTACTCACGCCCGATTATTTCCTGCCCAACGCCAGCGGCCACCGCATCTGTAAATGGGAGATCCAGCAGGCGATCCAGCGTCGCGCGCAGGACGCCATGGCCATCGTGCCGCTGCTGCACGGCGGTTACGATCCGGAGCAGGACACACCATCGGATGTTCCAGGGTTAAAGTACATTCAAGGACTTGCAACATCATCTTTAGATTTCACGCAAGTTCTTTCGCAGCGTATCCTGCAGGCGCTGGCGGAGCAGGAGCGAACATGAGGAAGGGAGTGGTGGAACGTTCGCCGCAAGCGGCACCAGCAGACGGGCAATCAGCGACCGGATGCCGGACGCTCGGCAATGCCAAGCGTTGCGGCGGGGGAGCCCGATGACTTCACGCCGCCCTGGTCTGGCCTTGATCCGCCTTCTGTTGCGGATTGTCGAGACCGGTCCGGCGCGGCTGTGGCTGGCGTTCGGTCTGGCGCTGACGGTGACGTTCGCCCTGTGGCTGCATGTTCTGCACGCGCAGATCGTCAATGCCGCGGAGCGGACGCTGGTGGCGCTGACTTTCACCGTCCAGATGATCCTGCTGGCATTCAATCCGAACGACTTTCCCGCCAATCCGGATGCCGAACTCGGCCTTGGAATCCATCTGGCGATGCGCGCCATGGCCCTGCTGCTGCCGATTCTGGCGTCGGCGGGAATCATCCGGACGCTGTTCCACGAGCGCCTGCGGCCGCTGCTGTTCCGCCGGGCTGCGGCGAAGGCCGAAGGCTACCCGCTGGTGATCGGCGCGGGACGCATGGGAAGCGCCTTGGTGCAAGCCAGTCTTGCCGATCCGGATCAGGCAACGGTGGGCGTGGTCGAGGCCAGCGGCTACGGTGAGTACTACGCGGATCTGTTCCATGGTTCCTGCGGCGAAAAGCTGCTTTGGATCGGGGGCGATGCGCGCCGTGGCGGAACCCTGTCGGTGCGCGGCAGCGGCAGGCCGCGACGGGTGTATCTGACCGCTGGCGGCGGGCAGAACAATCTGGGGATCCTTGACGCGCTGGTCGCGCAGCGCTCGGACGACGTGCCTCCGACAGGGCCGCTGGAGGTTTTGGTGGGCCTGAACGACCACCTGCAGCAGGAGGTGCTGGAGGGGGCGCTGGCGCGGCAGCGTGCGCTCGATCCAACCTTCTCCGAACGGTTCTGGGTGCGCGGTTTCCATCTCGAAGCGCTGGCTGCGCGCCGTGCGTTCCAGTCGCTGTGGCCGATGCAGGCCAGCCGCGAGGCGCGGGCTGTCGTGGTGCTGATTGGCGACAGCAGCTTTGCGGTCGAACTGCTGGATCAATTCGCGCGCCTTGGGCATTTCGATCCGGTTGCGAAACCCCGGGTGCGCTGGGTGGTGCCGCCCGGTTCCAAGCTGCCGGCGCGACTGCTGGCGCGCAATCGCGGATTGGATGCGGCGGCGGGCGGCGGCCTGCTGGCAGCGTCGATCCACCCGGCGCTCAACCTGGAAATCGTCGAACACGATCTTGTCTGCCTGTCGGCCGGGATGGCGCTCAACGACACACTGGTGATGGACGGCGGTTTTCCGCAGCGCGTGTTCCTGTGCACGGGACGCCGCGAGTTGAACGAGTGGCTGGCCCAGTGCGTGCGCAGGGAACTGCTGCGCGCGGTCATTGCAGGTGACGATGCGCTGCGCGAACAAACCGAAGCCTGCAGAGTCGTGGCCGCGATCGAACGCGGCGAAGACTTCGATCTGGAAGACGGCGAGGATGCGCGCAGCCTGCGCAAACAGCACCGGCAGGCGGACCCGCAGGGCTGGGAACACTTCGAAGTGCTGCGCGCCGGCATTGAGGCGCTGCGCCGCGACCACGACGCCGATTTGCTGGCGATGCTGGCCGCGCGCACCTTCGATCGCATCTACGCCGAGGCTGGAACCGGCGATTCGCAGCTGGATGCGCTGCGGTCGGCGACGCTGGCCGAAGCGAATTTCAATTCGAAAATCGCGGCGTTTTTCGGTTTGTCCGGGACATCGGATGCGACGCTGGGCACCAGCCTGTACGGCTTGTGGAGCCGCTGCGGCGCCGAGGAACGCTGGGCCAATCGCGACAACGTCGATCACATCGCCCTGAAAATTGCGGCGGTCGCCCATCGCTGCGGCGATGCGGATCTTGCCGCAGGGCTTGGCGCGTTGATCGGACGGCTGGGCAATGATGCTGCTGCAACCGCGCGCTGGAGCGCCGTGCAGTTCGACGCGCTGACGGCTGCGTTGGGCGCGCAGCTCGAACGCGCCATCGGTCCGGAAAGCGACCGCTTCCTGCTGCGGGTCGAGCACCGTCGCTGGGCCGCGTTCAAGCTTGCCAACGGCTGGCGACTGGGGGCGCGCAGTGCGGCGGCACGGCTGAACCCGACGCTGGTGGATTTCGACGCGCTCGATGCCCGCGAGCAGGACAAGGATGCGCTGTTCGTGCGCCTGATTCCGCTGCTGCTGCGGATCTTGTGGCAACGTCGACCGGACTGGCAGGCCTGAGTCATCCAATGGCCTGAAGTTCCGGTATCCAACGTTGTTGCAAGTGCGTGTACGATCGCTAGCGTTTCCCCCGTTGACGCATTGAGGCCGAAGCCCATGTTCGAACGATTCTCCCGCAGCTGGACCCTGGTCAAGACCAGCGCCGATGTTCTGTCCAAGGACAAGGAACTGCTGGTGTTCCCACTGCTGTCGTCGGTCTGCACCCTGGTCGTGATCGCGGCCTTCATCCTGCCTGCGCTGGGCATGGGTGCGCTGGACAGCGTGAATTCGGACGGTGCCGGCGTATCGGCGGCGATGTACGTGCTGGGCTTCCTGTTTTATCTCGTCCAGTATTTCGTGATTTTCTTCTTCAACACCGCGCTGGTGGGCGCGGCGCTGATCCGTCTCGACGGCGGCGACCCGACCGTGGGCGATGGCCTGCGCATCGCGTTCAAGAAACTGCTGCCCATCCTTGGCTATGCGGCGATTGCCGCCACCGTGGGTTTGATCCTGCGTACGATCCAGGAACGCGCCGGCTGGCTGGGCAAAATCGTGGTCGGCATGCTGGGCGTGGCCTGGACGGTGGCGACCTTCCTCGTGGTGCCGGTGCTGGTCAGCCGCGACGTGGGTCCGATCGATGCGGTCAAGGAAAGTGCGGCGCTGCTCAAGAAGACCTGGGGCGAAAACATCATCGGCCAGGGCGGGGTCGGGCTGGTGTTCGGCCTGATCTATGTCGCACTGGCGCTGGTGTCGGTCGTGGTGCTCATGCTCGCCTTCGCCAGCGGCAGCAGTGCGGTCATCATTGTCGCCATCGCCGCGATGGTGCTTGCCTTCGTGCTGACGGCGCTGATCCACGCGGCGCTGGCCGGCATCTATTCGGCGGCGCTGTACCGCTATGCCATGGGTGAGCAGGCCTCGACCGGCTTCGACGGGCAGCTGCTGGGGCAGGCGTTCGCGATCAAATAAGAGCTTCAGCCGCGCACGCCGCCGGGCTTGCAGTTCGGGTGCAGGCTGGCAGCCGCGGATGGCCTTGCGCCGATGCGATCGAACCACGGCCCGAGATGGGGCAGGGCGTGGTCGAAGGGTTGCCCGACCGATTCGGCAAAATCCAGCCAGATATAGAGCCAGATATCGGCGACGGTGAAGCGTTCGCCGGCGAGAAACGTGCGCCCATCCAGCATCTCGTCCAGCCAGCGAATCCGATCCTGCGCCACGCGCTTGAGGCCGTCGGCGGCTTCCGGCGCGACCGGAATCCGGCCTTCGAAGCGCTTCAACCCTTCGGCGTAGTGATAGGCGTTGTGGATGTTTTCGGAAATGTTGAGCTCGGCGCGGCGCTGCCATTGGCGGGTGCACGCGCGCTCCTGCGGCGTGGTTCCGATCAGCGCCGGCGTCGGCTGCAGTTCTTCGAGGTATTCCATGATCGCCACCGCCTCGGCCAGGCAAGTGCCGTCGTCGAGCAGCAGCGCCGGCGTCTGCCCAGCCGGGTTCAGCGTAAGAAAGGGCGGCTGCCGGTTCTCGCCGGTGAACACGTCGATCTGCCGGACAGGCAGGTCGAGGTGCTTTTCCAGCAAAAACATCCGCACCGTGCGCGGCGCGGGACTGAGGGCGTCGAGCAGCAGCATCCGGGCGATCCGCTCAGTGGAAAGGCAGCGGCTGGTGGGCGGCGTGCGGCATATAGAAATCGTGCAGGTATTTTTCGCCCTCGTCGTCGAAGATCGTCACCACGGTCCGGATTTCCGGGTATTGCTGGCGGATCCGCTGCGCCGCGATCAAGTGGGCACCGGAGCTGGGGCCGCACAGCAGGCCGCGGCCGCTGGCGAGCTTGCGCATCTGGGCGACCGCTTCTTCGCTGGACACGCTGATCGTGTTGTTGCCGATCAAATCGCGATGACGGGCGAAAATGCCGGGAATGAAGCCGTCGGAGATGCCTTCGATCTGGTGCAGCGCGACTTCGCCGCACAGGATCGTGCGCGATTCCGACGGCTCCATCGCGAACAGCCGCACGTTCGGGTTGACCGCGCGAAACGCCTGGCCAACGCCGATCAGGGTGCCGCCGGTGCCGACCCCGTGGACGAAAGCATCCGGCACCCTGCCGCCGAGCTGGGCAAGGATTTCCTGCCCCAGCCAGCTGCGGTTTTCCTCCACGTTCCATTCGTTTTCGAACTGGCCGGGGAAGAAGAAACCGGGCTGTTTGCCGAGTTCGCGCGCGCGCTCCAGCGCATCGTTGACGTGGAAAGTGCCGCAGAACATCACGTCGGCACCGAACGCGCGCGAGATGGCGACGCGCTCGGTGGACAGGCCTTCCGGCATCACCACCAGCATCCGGTAGCCCTTGACCGCGGCGACCATCGAAAATGCGTTGCCGGTGTTGCCGCTGGTGGCTTCGACGATGGTGTCGCCGGGCTTGAGCAACCCTTCCTTTTCCGCGCGTTCGACGATGTATTTGGCGATGCGCGCCTTGATCGAACCGGACGGGTTGAGGAATTCGCATTTGGCGAACACGCCGTCGATGTCGAGCAGGGGCGTGTCGCCGATGGCGTCGAGGATATTGGTCGAGATGCCGGTATAGCGCGTGGGCATGGCTGGGCTCCGAACGTGGGGACGTCAGTGTCCCGAGATCCCCGCCATGCTCGCACTGATGGGCGTCAACGCAGCGCGAAAATGCAAAACGCCCCGGGCGGGGCGTTTGCCTGGCGATCCGTTGTGCCCTGTGCCGGTCAGCGGTGGCGGTAGGTGATGCGGCCCTTGGTCAGATCATAGGGCGTCATCTCGACCTTGACCCGGTCGCCGGTCAGGATGCGGATGTAGTTCTTGCGCATGCGCCCGGAGATATGGGCGATGATCTCGTGGCCGTTTTCGAGCGTCACCCGGAACATGGTGTTCGGGAGAGTTTCGGAAATGGTGCCTTCAAATTCGATGACGTCGTCTTTGGCCATGTGCCGGGTCGTTGGAACCGGGGCCGAAGTGCGGCCCCAAAGTGTGCAATTGTGACAGGTTGCGGCGCTCCGCGCAAAAGCTGCGTGCTTCGTCTCGCGGCAGCGCGTTCCGCGCGGCCCATCCTGTCCATTGCGCAGGCGGGTGCGAGCTGCGCGCGCGCCGTTTGATGGCGATTGCGCGAAAACAGCGGCGCCGAAGCGTCTGCTACAGCAGCTTGCCGAGAATGCTTGCCCCGGCGATGTATTCGCCGGCCACGGTGCCGAGATTGGTGAGCAAGAACACCAGCAGCACGCGGGTGACGCGGTTGCGGTACCAGCCGCGCAGGGTTTGGGTGTCGGCGCGCAGCGCGAGAAAATCCGGATAGGCGGGTTTGCGCGAGCGCAAATCGATGAGCGCGCTGAACATGCCGGAAGGGAAGGTCGGTCGGAACGGCTTGAATGGCGCAACCAGCGTCGCGACGAGAACCGCCAGCGGCTTGGCGCCGGCCAGCAGCGCGCCGAGCGCGGTCAGCCCGCAGGTCCACAGCACCCACTGCAGCAGCAATTCGTGACCGAGCTTGACCCCGCCGTGGGCATAGCCCCAGCCGATGCCGCCGAAGATCAGCGCCAGCAAAAGCACCGTGAACCACGGAAAGCTGCGGCGGATTTTGATCTCGGTCAGGCGTTGGGTTGCGGCTTCCGGTGCTTCGCTGCCTGCGCTCAGATAGCCGGTCATGCCCTTGAGATGGCCTGCGCCGACCACCGCCAGCACGCGCTTGGCGCCGTCGTCGCGCTGGCGCAGCCTGGCCGCCATGTACTGGTCGCGTTCGTCGATCAGGGTGGCAAACAGCGACGGCGTTTGCTGCGCAAATTCACCGAAGCTGGATTCGAGCATGTCGCCTTCCTTCAGGCGCTCGATGTCTGCTTCGGACACCTCGTCGCTGGACAACAGGCCAGCGCCGACGCCAGTGATCAGCTTCATCCGATCCCACCAGCGCAGCCCATGCAGGATGCGGCGAAAGGTGATGCCGACGTCGCGATCGATCAGCTGCAGCGGCAGTCCGCGGGCTTGTGCTTCGACCGCCGCGGCCTTGAGCTCGGCGCCAGGTTCGATCCCCATTTGCTCGGCCAGCCGGCGCTGGTAGGCGGCCAGCGCAAGATTGGCGGCGAACGGAGCGACTTTCTTTTCGCGAATGACCTTGACCAGATCCAGTTCGGCCAGCGCCTCGGGCTGGGTCAGCGCCTTGAGCCGTTGCGCGTCCAGTTCGACCGCGATTGCATCGAACTGGCCGCCGGCAATGGCGGCGTGCACGGCATCGACGCTGGCCTTCGAGACATGCGCGGTGCCCAGCAGTGTGTAGTGGACGCCATCGCGCTCGATTTCAACGGTCGGTTGTTCAGCAGGCGGCTGGGGGGCCGTTTCCCCGTTGGCGTCAGTCACGGTAGCGCTTCGTCAAATCGGAATAGGCGTCGATCCGGCGGTCGCGCAGGAACGGCCAGATGCGGCGCACGTGTTCGCTGCGCTGCAGGTCCACCTCGGCCAGCAAAAGCGTGGCGTCGTTGCCGGCTTCGGCGATGACTTCGCCCTGCGGTCCCAGCACGATGGAGTTGCCCCAGAAATCAATGCCGTCTTCCCGTTCACCCTGAGCCTGTCGAAGGGCCAGCGGTGACGCCTCGTGGCCGACACGGTTGCAACTCAGTACCGGCAAGCCATTGGCCACCGCGTGACCACGATGCGACAGCACCCACGCATCGCGCTGACGGGTTTTTTCAGCCTGCGCATCGCTGGGATCCCAACCAATCGCGGTGGGGTACAGCAACAGCTCGGCACCGGCCAGCGCCATCATGCGCGCCGCTTCCGGGTACCACTGGTCCCAGCACACCAACACGCCGAGGTTGCCCACCGAGGTTTGAATGGGGGTAAAGCCCAGATCGCCGGGGGTGAAATAAAATTTTTCGTAGAAACCCGGATCGTCCGGGATGTGCATCTTGCGGTACTTGCCGGCCAGCGAACCGTCGGCGTCAAACACCACCGCGGTGTTGTGATACAGCCCCGGCGCGCGTTTTTCGAACAATGAAGACACCAGCACCACACCACGTTGTTTGGCCAGCGCCGACAAGCGTGCCGTGCTGGGGCCGGGGATGGGCTCGGCCAGATCGAACTCGTCCACCGATTCGTGCTGGCAAAAATACGCGCCGTTGTGCAGCTCTTGCAGCAGCACGAGCTTTGCGCCGGCGCTGGCAGCTTCGGCCACGCGGGTTTCGATGATCGCCAGGTTGGCGGCGGCATCGCCGTGGTTGCGCTCCTGCACCAGCGCGACGGGGAGGGTGTGGGCGGTCATCCGCGCATTGTAGCCGCGCCGACACCTCGACAACCGCCCATGGGTTTCAGTTCAAGCGGCGGACGCGGCGGCGAGAGACGGGCAACGCTCAGCCGTGCGTGGCCCGCAATTCCTCGCGCATCACCTGCCGCAACGTGTCCGCAAGGGTTTCCTGCTCCAACGAACGGCGCAGGGCCTGATTGATGAGCGTCTGGTAGCCGCGTTCCCCGGCCTTGGTCTTGAACGCGGCCAGCACATCGGCATCCAGCAGGATGGTGATGCGCTGCTTGCCAAGCTGCGCGCGTGCGGCGGCCTGCCATTCAGCCTTGCTGACCTCTTTCCCGGCGATCCGGTACTTCGCACGCGCCCAATCCGCATCGGTGATCGGGCGGGCGTCGTCAGGCGCCGATTTCGCGGTAGTAGCGATCTTCTTCATGTTTCTCGGCCTTGCGCATCGAAAAAATGCGGATGGTTTCATTGTCTTCGGTATGGGCGAGCACGACCACCAGCACGCCCAGCGCGCCGATGCCCAACATGCGTTGCTCGCCATAGGCTTCGCGGTCGTCCTCGAACACGACCATTGATCCGGCGAACACCTGTCTTGCGTCGGTGAAATCCAGCCCGTGCTTCTTCAGGTGGGCCTTGCGCTTGCGCTCGTCCCAGACGATGTTCATGGGTTGGATCATACGCATTATAATGCATATGTTAAGCGTTGCCCGTGTAGGTAGTTTTCAGGGGTTCCTTGCTCCTTGCCCGCCCATTGAAGTCAAGGTAGGAACAGACAAAGGCGATCTGGAATTCGAATTTTCCAATTAAGCCGATTACACCAACCCTTGCGGCAATTGCATGGTGATGCAGTGCAGGCTGCCGTTTTGCCAGATCAGGGCGCGGCAGGGCACTTGCACGATCTCGCGGCCCGGGTAGGCGCGGGCCAGTACCGCAGCGGCGCCGGCATCGTTGGCATCGCCATAGGCCGGCATCAGCACCGCGCCATTGATGATCAAGTAGTTGGCATAGCTGGCTGCAAGCCTGCGGCCTGCGTCCAACACAGGTTTGGCCCACGGCAACGGAAACAGGCGATACGGCTGGCCGTCCTTGCTGCGCAACGCGGCGATATCGTCGGCCATCGCTTTCAGGTCGGCATAGTGCGAATCGGCTGCATCGTCGCAGGCCTGGAACACGATGGCATTGCCGGGGGCGAAGCGGGCGAGGGTGTCGATATGCGCATCGGTGTCGTCGCCTTCCAGCGCGCCGTGGTCCAGCCAGAGCACGCGGTCTTGCTGCAACCAACCGGCTAGTTTTTCGGTCAATTCCGCGCGACTAAGTGTGGGGTGACGTTCGTGCAGGCAGTGCCACGTGGTCAGCAGGGTGCCATCACCATCGGTTTCGATGCCGCCCCCTTCCAATGCAAATTCGATGCGCTGGCGCGGCGTGTTGCCGAACACGCCTTGCGTGCTGAGAGCCTCCACCAGTTGATCGTCCTGGCTGGCTTCGAACTTGCCGCCCCAGGCGGTGAAGCAGAAGTCGAGCAGGATGAATGCATGCTGCCCCTCATCCGGCCTGCGGCCACCTTCTCCCCGCGGACGGGGAGAAGGAATACGGGTCGAGGGCGTGCGGGCATCGATCAAGGTGATCGGACCGGAATCGCGCAGCCAGGTGTCGTCGTAGGGCGCGGTTTCGAAGCGCACCCGCGCCAGATCGACAGAACGTGCGCGCAGCAGCGATTCGGCGTGCGTCTGCACTGCCGCATCCGGCACGACGATGACGATGGGCTGGAACCGGGTGACGGCTGCGACCAGTGCCGCATAGGTCGCCTCAACCTCGACCAGCCTTTCCGCCCAGTCGGTGCCTGCATGCGGCCAGGCGATCAGTACCGCCGACTGGGGCTCCCACTCGGCGGGAAAACGCAATGCAGCGTCGCGCATCGAATCAGGGCGTCGCGGGCTTGGGGCCGATCTCGTCCGGCGTGGCCTGATTGGCCACTGCGTCGATGACATGGCCGCCTTGCAGATACACGGTGAACGCCGGATAGACCCAGCGGTTGATGGTGGGCCATGCGCGTCTCTGGCCGCCTTCCGGGGCCATCTGCTGGCTCGGGGCGCCGAAACGCGCCTGCACCTGGGCGGCGGTCATGCCGCGCTGGGGCATGTTGCCGGTTTCCTGACGGACGCGCTGGATCAACAGCGTGTCGGCGCTGGCGGCACCCACGATCCCGAACAGTGCGACGGCCAACGCGGTATTGCAAAGCAGGCGATTCATCGGTGAGCTCCTGACGCGGAAGACGGCCGCTGATTCTAGGTCGAAAAGCGTACGCGCGTCGTGGCCGCGGCGAGCACCGGCCGCGCAACGCAAAAGAGCCGCCTCGCGGCGGCTCCCTGCTTGCGCGACATCCCAAACCGGATATCAGCGCTGGCGCGCCTTGAAGCGCGGGTTGGACTTGCAGATGACGAAGACTTTGCCGCGGCGGCGAACGACCTTGCAATCGCGGTGACGGGTCTTCGCCGACTTCAGGGAGGACAGGACCTTCATGACAAAACCTCGGCAAAAAAATGGAAATCAATGTTGCAAGCCGTGCATTCTAACTGGTTTTTCGACACACGGGCAATGCCTTCAACCACGCAGCATGCGATTACCCTTCGGCGAGCCCGTCGATGCCTTGCCCGGTATCGGCCATACTTAGGCAACGCTGATTAAATCAGCGGCGTGACCCCAAATGCATGGAAGACGAAAAAAACATCCCGGTCCTCACCATCGATGGGCCCTCCGGTTCCGGCAAGGGCACCGTCAGTCGTCGAGTGGCGGCCGAACTGGGCTGGCATTACCTCGATTCCGGCGCGCTGTACCGCGCGGTGGCGGTGGCGGCCGGCTGGTCGTCGCTCGATCTGTCCGACCATTCGGCGCTGGTGCGCTGCACCCAGCAGACCGAAGTCGGATTCCGCGATTCCAGTTCCGGCGAGCCGCGGGTGTTCGTCAACGGCGTCGATGCAACCGACGAACTGCGCACCGAAACGGCCGGTGCGGCCGCGTCCGCCATCGCCGCGATTCCCGCCGTGCGCGCCGCGCTGACCGACCGCCAGCGTGCGTTCCGGCAGCCGCCGGGGCTGGTTGCCGACGGCCGCGACATGGGCACGGTGATCTTTCCGGACGCCCGCTGGAAGGTGTTTTTGACCGCCAGCGCCGAAGAACGCGCGGAAAGGCGCTATAAACAGTTGAAAGACAAAGGGGTTTCCGTCACAATTGGCGGTCTGCTGCGGGAGATCGTTGCCCGCGACGCCCGCGACGCCAATCGCGCGGTGGCACCGCTGCGTCCGGCGACCGATGCCGTTCTCGTCGATACCACCGGCCTTGCCGTCGATGCCGTGATTGCCCGCGTGCTGGAACTCGTCTCCGGTTCCCGCAACTGACCGGCAAGGTTTTCGCGCAGCAGATACGTTCCGCGGGCCGCGTGGCCTGCGGTTTTCTTTCATCCACACATGGCACAGCGCCAACGCGCGAATGCCAGACCCAAGGTGGGCTGTTCCGAATTCGCGAACCGCCTGTGTATCCACCCGAGATTTTTCATGAACGCCGTAGCCACCGAATCTTTCGCAGAACTGTTTGAAAAGAGCCAGGTCAACCTCGCCAAGCTCAAGCCCGGTGCCATCGTCAAGGGCATCGTGGTCGATGTCAGGAACGACGTCGTCGTCATCAATACTGGATTGAAGTCCGAGGGCATCGTCCCGATCGAACAGTTCCGCAACGACGCCGGCGAGATCGACGTCGGCATCGGCGACGAGGTCAAAGTCGCCCTCGAATCCCTGGAAAACGGTTACGGCGAAACCCAAGTCTCGCGCGACAAGGCCAAGAAGGCCATGGTGTGGGACGAGCTGGAAGAAGCGCTGGAAGCCAACGCCACGATCGTTGGACGCATCAGCGGCAAGGTGAAGGGCGGTTTCACCGTCGACATCAAGGACGTGCGCGCGTTCCTTCCGGGCTCGTTGGTCGATGTGCGCCCGGTGCGCGATCCGGCCTACCTCGAAGGCAAGGAGCTGGAATTCAAGCTCATCAAGCTCGACCGCAAGCGCAACAACGTGGTGGTGTCGCGCCGCGCGGTGGTCGAATCCGAGCATTCCGAAGAGCGCGAGCAGCTGCTCGAGAAGCTGGTTGAAGGCGCCGTGCTCAAGGGCGTGGTCAAGAACCTCACCGATTACGGCGCATTCGTCGACCTCGGCGGCATCGACGGCCTGCTGCACATCACCGACATGGCGTGGAAGCGCGTGCGCCATCCGTCCGAAGTGGTCGAAGTCGGTCAGGAGCTCGAGGTGCGCGTGCTCAAGTACGACCGCGAGCGCAACCGCGTTTCGCTCGGCCTCAAGCAGCTCGGCGAGGATCCGTGGGACAACATCGCCCGCCGCTATCCGTCCAGCAGCCGCGTGTTCGGCAAGGTTTCCAACGTCACCGATTACGGCGCGTTCGTCGAGATCGAGCCGGGCGTCGAAGGTCTGGTGCACGTTTCCGAAATGGACTGGACCAACAAGAACGTCAACCCGGCCAAGGTGGTGCAGGTCGGCGACGATGTCGAAGTCATGGTGATCGACGTCGACGAAGAGCGCCGCCGCATTTCGCTGGGCATGAAGCAGTGCCAGAGCAATC
>JADFDQ010000021.1 GCA_018262705.1 Xanthomonas sp. | reverse complement strand
CGAATCGCCGGATTTGCGCAGGCCGTCCATGAAGGCTTCCAGCTCCGGCACCTGCCCGGCGCAGGGCCAGAAGAACGGATTGGCCTCGACCGCACTCCAATCGTGAGTTTTCGGCACGATCTCGCCGATCTGAGCTAGATGCCCGCGCACGCTGACGCCGCGCTGCGCCAGCCATTTCTTGGCGATCACCGCCGCCGCCACCCGCATCGTGGTCTCGCGCGCCGAGGCGCGCCCGCCACCGTGCGGATCGCGGATGCCGTATTTCTGCCAGTAGCTGTAGTCGGCATGACCAGGGCGAAATTGCGCGGCGATCGCCTGATAATCCTTGCTGCGCTGGTCGGTGTTGCGGATCAGCAGGGCAATGGGCGTGCCGGTGGTGACGCCTTCGAACACGCCGCTGAGGATCTCGACGTCGTCCGCCTCATGCCGCGCCGAGGTGTGGCGGGTCTTGCCGGTCGCACGACGGGCGAGATCATGCGCGAAGTCTTCCGGCGCGATGGCAATCCCGGGCGGACAGCCGTCGAGCACGCAACCGATCGCCGGCCCGTGCGACTCGCCGAAGGTGGTGACGCGCAGCAGGTGGCCGAAGGTGTTCACGGATCAAGGCTTTCCAATGGGCTGCGGATGCGCGAAATGGCGCAGTGCAGCACAAACCGCGACTTTAGCGCATCCGTGAACTTCGCGCCGGCCGCGTCGACGCTGCCACGGACTGCTACCAATCCCGCTCCACGCAGGACGGAACCGGCGGCGGTCGCGACCCGGTGCGGCTCATGCGTGAATCGCAAGCCACGGCGCGACCGTATAAAATAGGCGACTAGGTTTCAGGATGCGTCATGTCTGCGATCCAGCTCAGCTACAGCACCTTCGGTCTGACCAATCTCGACTTCCACGACGCCATCGACGCGGTGGACCGCGCCGGCTACGACGGCATCGAGATTTCGTTCCACCGCGACCAGTTCAATCCGTTCGACATCGACGATGCGTATCTGGATACGGTCAAACAGCGGCTGGACGCACGTCGGGTCAAGGCCTGTTGCGTGGCCACCGCCTCGCACTTCTTCGATCCGCAGCGCCCGCACGAACCGTCCTTGATGGCGCTGGAGAAGGCGGCGCGGATGCGCCGGATCGACCTGATCAAGCGCGGCATCCACGTGGCGCGTACGCTGGACGTGAATCTGGTCACCTTCGGCAGCGGCTTCCTCCGCGACGACCACGTTGCCCACCCGTCGGTCGATCCCGGCGAGTTGCTGGCCGATTCGATCCACGAATGCCTGCGCGAAATCCGCGACGACGAGGACATCACCCTGCTGATCGAACCCGAGCCGGGGATGTACATAGAAACCATGCAGCAGGGGCTGGCGCTGCTGGATCAAGTCGGTTCCGAAAAATTCAAGCTGCACATCGACATCTGCCACGCCTACTGTTCGGAAACCAACTACATCGACGCGCTGCGCGCCGCCGCGCCGCAGGCGCGCTATCTGCACATCTCCGACGCCCGCGAAGGCTACAACCTGAAGATCGTGCACGACCGCGACGACTTCGTGCCGGACATGGAGTTTGCGCGCTGGCTGGTGCACTTCCCGGACAGCGCCGATTTTCTGCTGCTCGACCGCGACCATCCGATCCATTTCCGCGAGCAGGCGCCGAGCGCCGCACGCAGCAAGCGCATCGACGCGCTGCTGCAGCGTGCCGGCGTCACCCGCGAATTGCAGGTGGTGCCGTATTCCAGCCTGTACGCCGGCGCCTCGCCGCTGGACGATGAACTCTTCACCTACCTGATCTCGGTGCCGGGCCTGAGCTACGACGTGCTCGAACGCGCGCGCCCGATCTGCGGCTATCTGCGCGGCGCGAAGAATCCGCCATTGGTGAACCGAATGGTCGCCAACACTCTGACCGGCATCGTGCATTTCCACGAGATCCCGGGTGAAGGCACGCTGGATCTGGCCGCCAGCTTCAAGGCGCTGGAGGAAGGCGGTTTCAGGGGCTACGGCTCGGTGGAGCTGTACCACCACGTCGAAGGCTGGCAGAAGGCGCTGGACGACAGCTACCGGCATCTGGCCGCGATCGCGGGGCGGCGCTGAGCGAACCATGATCGACGTCGCATTCCTCGGTTGGCCCGCGGATCTGGTGGGCGAACTCGACCACCGCCGACTCAAGGCGCCCAGCGTCAAGCTACGCTCGGCGCGGCTGGGCGAGCACGGCGATGCGATCTACTGCGTGGATCTGCGCATCCGCCGACCCAACGCCGGGGAGTACCTGACGTCGACCGAGCTGCACTCGGTCGAACACTTCCTGCTGGAAGGCTTCGGCAGGCTGTTGCCCGACCACTTCGTCTCGGTCGGCCTGATGGGCTGTCAGACCGGCTTCTACCTAAGTTTCCACAACGAGGGCCGCAGCGAGGTGCTGTGCGCCTGTCTTGTACGCATCCTCGATGAAATGCAGTCGGCCACCGCAGTGCCCTACGCCAACGTCGAACAGTGCGGCAACTGGCGCAACCACAGCCTTGCCGACGCCCAGCGGGTGGCGCGGGAAATCCTCGCTCGCCGCGAGGGCTGGCTCGACGCCGCATGAACACCGGAACCGACCGCTGGCAGGTGCGCACGCAGCGCCCGATCGCCTATGACGTGATCAAGACGCCGGGGCTGTTCACGCCGGACTGCCCCACCCTGCTCCAGTACGGTCGGCACGAAGGCGGGCGCCGCTTCGTGGTCGTCGACGGCAACGTGGCGCGCCTGCACGGCAAGGCGATCCGCGATTGGTTTTCCGGCCACGGCATCGACGCCCGGGTGGTGGTGTTTCCGGGCGGCGAAGAGCACAAGAACATCGAGATCTACCAGGATCTCCTGCGCGAGCTCGACGCCTTTCCGATCCACCGCCGCGACGAGCCCATCATCGCCATCGGCGGGGGGGTGTTGACCGACGTGGTCGCCTTCGTCGCCGCCACCTATCGCCGCGGCATCCCGCACATCAAGGTGCCGACGACGCTGATGGGCTATATCGACGCCGCGCTCGGGATCAAGGCCGGGATCAATTTCAACGAGCACAAGAATCGTCTGGGCAGCTTCGAGCCGCCGGCTGCGGTGCTGCTCGACAAGCGCTTCCTGTCCACCCTGCCGGCGCGCCACCTGCGCAACGGCGTCTGCGAAATCGTCAAACTCGCCGTGGTCTGCGACGCCCGGCTGTTCGATCTGCTGGAGCGCGATGGCGCCCACGGCATCGCCAGCGCCTTCCAGGACGCGCACGGCGACGCCATTCTCGACGCAGCGATCGGCGGCATGCTCACCGAGCTGGAACCGAACCTGCATGAGAACGAGCTGGCGCGCAAGGTCGATTTCGGCCACAGCTTCAGCTACGGCCTGGAAACCCGGCACGAGCATCGCCTGCTGCACGGCGAGGCGGTTCTGCTGGACGTGCTGATGTCCACCGTAATCGCGCGCCAGCGCGGACTGCTCGCGGAGGCCGACGCCGACCGTATTTTCAGTCTGGTCGAACGGCTGGGCATCGACCTCGAGACGGGCGTGCTCGACGTTGATGTGATGTGGCAATCCCTGTGCGACCGCATCGAACACCGCAACGGCCTGCAGCGCGTCCCGGTTCCGGCCGGCATCGGCGTTTGCACCTTCCTCAACGACATCGGCCGCCGCGAGCTCGAAGCCGCGGTGCCGATCCTGCACACCCGCCTGAAGGTCAAAGATGAACCAACCTGCGAACGTCGATAGTTCCGAAGTCAGCAAGTTCGACCGCGTTGCCCAGCTGTGGTGGGATCCCGCCGGCAAGATGGGCATGCTCCACGTCATCAACCCGCTGCGCAGCAAGTTCACCTTCGACCATGTCGAAAGCATCGAGGGCGCGAAGGCGGTCGACGTCGGCTGCGGCGGCGGCATCCTGACCGAAACCCTGGCCAAGGCCGGGGCGCATGTCATTGGCATCGACCAGTCGGAAATGACGCTGGAAATCGCTCGCCAGCACGCAGTCAAGAGCGGCCTGAACATCGACTACCGGCTGCAGCGGGTCGAGGAACTGGTCGAACAGGAAGCCGGCAGCTTCGATGTCGTCACCTGCCTGGAAATGCTGGAACACGTCCCGGATCCGGCCTCTATCGTCGACTGCTGCGCACGCCTGCTCAAGCCCGGCGGGCACGTGATCTTTTCGACCATCAACCGCAGCTTCAAGGGCTGGCTGTTCGCCATCGTCGGCGGCGAGTACGTGATGCGAATCCTGCCGCGCGGCACCCACCAATACGAAAAGCTGATCCGCCCACGCGAGCTGCGGCAATGGGCGCAGGCCGCTGGATTGACCCACCTGCGCAGCGCCAGCCTGATGTTCAACCCGCTAAGCAAGCGATTCAAGGTTGCCGAGGGCAAAGAAGACGTGAATTACATGATGAGCTACGTCAAAAAGGCCTGATCGCGATGCGCTCGTTCCTCGCACTGTCGCGCTCCACCCACGGCGTGCTCGACATCGCCATGCCGGGCTTTGCCGCCCTGCTCTGGCTTGGGCACTTCCCGCGCTGGCCGGTGCTGCTGGTGGCGCTGCTGACCGCGCTGGCCGGCTACACCGCGCTGTACGCGCTCAACGACATCATCGGGGTGAAGGTCGATCGCGAAAAATTCGCCGGCAGCGGGCCCAACGCCGGCTATTCGGTGGAAGCCTCCGATCTGCGCTACCCGATCGCGCGAGGCAAGCTCAGCCTCGGCAAGGGCATCGTCTGGTTCTCCGCGTGGTACGTCATCGCGCTGATCGGCGCGTGGTGGCTCAACCCGCTGCTGATCGCCGTGGTGCTGGCTGCGCCGATCCTCGAAACGATCTACTGCCTGCTGTTCAAGGTGAGCTGGTGGCGGGTGCTGGTCAGCGGCGTGGTCAAGTCGCTCGGGCCGGTCGCGGCGGTGCTGGCGGTGGTGCCGCGTCCCGATCCTGCGCTGCTGGGCCTGATGGTGGCTTGGCTGATCGCCTGGGAAATCGGCGGCCAGAACATTCCCGCCGACTGGAACGACGTCGATGAAGACCGCCGCGTCGGCGCGCGCACCATTCCGCTGGTGTTCGGTCCGAAGCTGGCCGGCGGCGTGGTGCTGATCGCCCTGCTGGCCACGCTGGCGCTGGGCTGGTTCCTGCCGCTGGCTTCGCCGCTGGCGCTGGGGCTGCGGTTCCAGCTCGGGATGCTCGCGATCGGAACCGTCCTGCTGTTGGTTCCGGGGATCCAGTTGCTGCGCTCGAACAACGGCCGGCGCGCGGCCAAATTGTTCGACCGCGCCAGCCTGTATCCGCTTGCGCTGCTGGGCTTGATCGTCGTTTTCGTCCTGCTGCCCTGAGCGTCGGATACGCAGAAAAACTTCGCCAACGCGCGCTTTCCGCTAAAATTCGCGCGCCCTCCCCTTTCACGGTGCCCCATGTCCGAACTCGCCTATCGCCGCATCCTGCTGAAAATCTCGGGCGAGGCGCTGATGGGGGACGAGGATTACGGGATCGACCCCAAGGTCCTGAACCGGCTCGCGCGCGAGGTCATCGAGGCCCACGACGCCGGTGCCGAGGTCGCGCTGGTGATCGGCGGCGGCAACATCTTCCGCGGCGCGGGGCTTGCCGCCGGCGGAATGGACCGGGTGACCGGCGACCAGATGGGCATGCTCGCCACCGTCATCAACGCGCTCGCGATGCAGGACGCGCTGGAGAAGCTCGGCGCCAAATGCCGGGTTATGAGTGCGCTCAAGGTCAACGACGTCTGCGAGGACTACATCCTCCGTCGCGCCGTGCGCCATCTGGAGAAGGGCCGGATCACGATCTTCGCGGCCGGCACCGGCAATCCGTTCTTCACCACCGACTCCGGCGCCGCGCTGCGCGCGATCGAGATCGGCGCCGATCTGCTGCTGAAGGCGACCAAGGTCGAGGGCGTGTACGACAAGGATCCGGCCAAACACCCGGACGCGGTCAAGTACGACCACCTGAGCTACGACGAGGTGATCCTGCGCGATCTCAAGGTGATGGACACCGCCGCCTTCGCGCTGTGCCGCGACGCCAAGCTGCCGCTGCGGGTCTTCGACATGAGTGAGCCCGGCGTGCTGCTGCGCATCCTCCACGGCGAACCGATCGGCACCCTGGTCAGCGCAGCCGGCTAAAGAACGCCCAACTGCCGCCTATAATGGCCGATTGCGGTATCCCAAGGAGCGCGGCCATGCTGAACGAAATCAAGAAAGACGCCCAGGAACGCATGGGCAAGAGCATAGAAGCGCTGCGCCACAACCTGGTCAAGGTTCGCACCGGTCGCGCCAACGCCGGGCTGGTGGACAGCATCAAGGTCAACTACTACGGCTCCGACATGCCGCTGTCGCAGGTTGCCAGCGTCTCGGTGTCCGACGCCCGCACGATCATGATCGTGCCGTGGGAAAAGCAGATGGTCGGCGCGGTCGAGAAAGCCCTCCTCGCCTCCGACCTCGGCCTGACCCCGAACACCGCCGGCACCACGATCCGCCTGAACATTCCGGCGCTGACCGAAGAGCGCCGCCGCGACCTCACCAAGGTCGTGCACGGCGAAGGCGAAGACGCCAAGGTGGCAGTCCGCAATATCCGCCGCGACGCCAACCAGCAGGTCAAGGAGTTGCTGAAGGACAAGCAGATTTCCGAAGACGAGAACGCACGCGTCGAAGCCGAAATCCAGAAGATCACCGATGCCGCGATCAAGGACGTGGACGAAGTGATCAAGGCCAAGGAAACCGAGCTGATGGCGGTGTGATGCGCCCGGGAACGGAGAATCGGGATTCGGGGTTCGCAGGCATGGCTTTTTTCTCCGCCATCGCAGGCCCCACGGCACTGCCGAAGATGCAGGCGGATCGCGCTTGAACGTCTCCCGACTTCCCGTACCCGAATCCCGGGTTCCCAAGCACCTTGCCATCATCATGGACGGCAACGGGCGCTGGGCGCAGGCGCGGCGTCGGCCGCGGATCATCGGCCATCGTGCCGGCGCTCGCGCGGTCAAGCGCTGCGTGGAGTTTTGCCTGCAGCGCGGGATCAAGGCGCTGACACTGTTCGCTTTTTCCAGCGAAAACTGGGACCGCCCGGCGGACGAGGTCGGCGGCTTGATGAAACTGTTCCTCGGCGTACTCGACCGCGAGGTCGACGAACTGCGCCGGCTCGGCGTGCGACTGCGCTTCATCGGCGATCACACCCGGTTTCCGCCCGAAATTCGCAGCCGCATGGTGGCTGCAGAAGCGCTCACGGCCGCCAATGCCCGGCTCGATCTGAACATCGCCGCCAGCTACGGCGGCAGGCAGGACATCGCCGGCGCGGCGCGCAGTCTTGCCGAGGAGGTCGTCGCCGGCCGGCTGCGCCCGGAGCAAATCGACGTGGCCGCGCTGTCGCAGCGAGTTGCGCTGGCCGACCTGCTCCCGCCCGACCTGTTCATCCGCACCGGCGGCGAACTGCGAATCAGCAATTTCCTGCTCTGGCAACTCGCCTACACCGAACTGTGGTTCACCCCGGCGCTGTGGCCCGACGTGGACGCGGCGCTGCTGCAAACCGCGCTGGACGACTACGCCGCACGCGAACGCCGCTTCGGCCTGACAAGCGACCAGATCCGGGCCCAAACGCAAGAGGTCCTGGCATGACAAAAACGCGCGTACTGGCTGCTTTGGTGATGGCGCCATTGGTCATCGCCGCGGTCTTGCTGTTGCCGACCGAATGGCTGATGCCACTTGCCGCCGTCCTTAGTCTGACCGCGCTGTGGGAATGGTTCAAGCTGGTCGATATCGAAGACACGCTGGCTCGCACCACCCTGATGGCCTGCAATCTCGGGCTGATGGTGGCCTTGGTCTGGGGCTCGCGCACGACGGTCGCGGGCGCGCTGCCATTGTTCGAACTGGTCGCCGTGCTCGGGGTCGTCTGGTGGCTGCTGGCGCTGCTTTGGCTGCTGCATTACGACTTCGCCTCAAGCGCCGAAGGCAGCGGGCGGATCGCCAAGCTCATCGCGGGCACCGCTGCGGTCGTCCCCGCCTGGTGCGCGCTCGCGCTGATCCATCACGAACAATCCAACGGCCCCGAGTGGCTGCTGCTGGTGTTGCTGCTGGTCTGGGCTGCGGACAGCGGCGCCTATTTTGCCGGCCGGCGCTTCGGCGGACGCTGGTTCGGCGGCCGCAAGCTGGCGCCGCGCATCAGCCCGAACAAGACTATCGAAGGCCTGCTCGGCGGCCTGGCGCTGGCCGCGGCAGTCGCGGTTGCCGGCGCGATGCTGCTCGATGTTCCTACTCAGCGGTTCGCGAATGTCATCGTGGTGGCGTTGGTGACGGTGGTGTTTTCGGTGATTGGCGACCTGTTCGAGAGCCTGCTCAAGCGCCACTGCGGGGTCAAGGATTCGGGCACCCTGATCCCCGGCCACGGCGGCATTCTCGACCGCGTCGACAGCCTGCTCGCGGCGCTGCCGGTGTTTGCCATCGGCAAGGAATGGCTGGGATTCTGAGCATGCGCAGCGTTGCCATTTTTGGAGCCACCGGTTCGATCGGAACCTCCGCGCTGGACGTCATCGCGCGTCATCCAGGCAGGCTGAAAGCCAGCGTGCTGGCCGCCGGCACGCGGGTCGATGCGCTGCTTGCGCTGTGCCAAGCCCACGGCCCGGAACACGCGGTCATTGCCGAGCCGAGCCTCTATTCGAACTTGCGCGACGGATTGCGCGACGCTGGACTGGCGACCCAGGCCCACGCCGGCGGCGAGGCGCTGACCGAACTTGCAGGCAGCGACGCCTGCGATACGGTCGTGGCCGCGATTGTGGGCGCGGCAGGATTGCCGTCAACGCTGGCAGCGGCGCGTGCGGGCAAACGCCTGCTGCTGGCCAACAAGGAAGCGCTGGTGTTGGCCGGCGAGCTGCTGATGCGCGCCGCGAACGCGGCCGGGGCGCAGATTGTCCCGATCGACAGCGAGCACAACGCCATCTTCCAGTGCCTGGCCGATGGTTCCACGCCGGCGCGGATCACCCTGACTGCATCGGGCGGCCCATTTCGCGGCTGGAATCGCGAAAAACTCGCCACGGTGACCCCGGCGCAGGCGGTCGCGCACCCAAAGTGGTCGATGGGGCCGAAAATTTCGGTGGATTCGGCCACGCTGATGAACAAAGGGCTGGAAGTGATCGAGGCCCATCACCTGTTTGCCCTGCCCGGCGAGCGCATTCGCGTACTGGTCCACCCGCAATCGCTGGTGCATTCGTTCGTGGATTTCGAAGACGGCAGCACGCTGGCGCAATTGGGCCTGCCGGACATGCGCACCGCGCTGGCCGTTGGACTGGGCTGGCCGCAGCGCATCGCTTCGGGCGTTCCCGCGCTGGATTTGCTCGCGCAAGGCGGCCGTCTGGACTTCGAACCGCCGAACCTCGACGCGTTTCCTTGCCTGTCGCTGGCGACAGCGGCGCTGCATGCCGGTGGAACTGCGCCGGCGGTCCTCAATGCAGCCAACGAGGAAGCCGTTTCAGCTTTCCTTCAGGGCGGAATCGGTTTTCTGGACATCCCCGACACGGTTGCCGCCGCTTTGGACACCTTGCCCCACGCGCCCGCAGACTCCCTTGAGGCACTGATCGACGCCGATCGGAAGGCCCGCAGCGTGGCGCAGACCCGCATTACCGGCAGAATGCGCGCATGAGCGCCTTTTTTGGCTCGGTCTGGTGGCTGCTGGTCGCGCTCGGCGTGCTGGTGACCTTCCACGAGTACGGTCACTTCTGGGTCGCCCGCCGCTGCGGGGTCAAGGTCCTGCGGTTTTCGGTCGGCTTCGGCAAGCCGCTGTGGACCTGGCACGGCAAGGACGGCACCGAGTACGTGATCGCCGCGATCCCGCTGGGCGGCTACGTGCGCATGCTCGACGAGCGCGAAGGCGACGTCGCCGCGAACGAGCTCGGGCAGGCATTCAATCGCAAGCCGGTCTGGCAGCGCATGGCGATCGCAGCGGCCGGCCCGCTGGCCAACCTGCTGCTGGCATTCGGACTGCTGTGGGCGATGCTGGTCATCGGCCGCCCCGATTACGCGCCGATCGTGGGCCATGTTCAGGGGATTGCAGCACAGGCCGGCCTGCGCCCGGGCGATCGCGTGCTGGCCGTCGGCGACCGGAAAACGCCCACCTGGAGCGAACTGGGCATTGCCCTGTCGATCGCCGCGATTGACCGCAAACCGGTCGCACTCGCGATCCGGACCGACGATGGACAAACGGCGGAACGCACTCTGGCGCTGCAGCAACTTTCATCGCAGCAGGACGAAACCCGGGCGCTATCCCTGATCGGACTGATTCCGCGCCACCTGCTGCTGCCCGCAGTGGTCGGTCAGGTGCGCGAAGGCACACCGGCCTGGGGCGTGCTGGCCGAGGGCGACCGGATCACCGCGATCGACGGCACGTCGGTGGCGAGTTTCGAAGACATCGCGCCGCTGGTTGCACGGCTTGGCGTGAACAGCGGGCACGGGATGGTCGAAGTGGAGCGCGACGGCCAGCGCCTGGCGCTGGAACTGGCGCCGCAGCAAGTCAAGGGCGACGATGGGAGGCCGCACTGGATTCTCGGCATTACCAACGCGGCGCCGGAAGAAGCGCCGCATGACGCGGTTCTGCGCCTGGGCCCTCTGGCCGCGGTTCCCGCGGCGGCACGCGAAACCGTCTTCCAAAGCGCGCAGATCGTGGAAATGATCGCACGCGCCATCCGCGGCAAGGTCGCGGTACAAAACACCGTTGCCGGCCCCTTCACCATCGCCCGCGCAGCCAACGATTTCGCGGCTCGCGGCCCGGCTTGGTTCCTCGAATTCCTCGCCCTGCTCTCGGTCAGCCTCGGCTTGCTGAATCTTTTGCCGATCCCGGTCTTGGACGGGGGGCACCTGCTGTATTACCTTATCGAGCTGGCCGCGGGTCGCCCTCTGGGCGAACGCGCCCAGGCCGTGGGCCAGTACGTCGGTCTTGCACTGATTGCGGGACTGATGGGCTTGGCCTTCTACAATGACATCCTGAACATGATGTCGTGACGCATTCCTTCCCGCGCTTCATCGCGCGCGGATTCCCCGAACTGATCGCACCACCTACAGGATGTTTTGCATGACCCGAGCCCCCTCTCGCCGCCTTCTGGCCATCGCACTGGCTTCGGCGCTTTCGCTTCCGGCTTGGGCGCAGTCGGCGTTCACCCCCTTCACGGTCAACGACATCCGCATCGATGGCCTGCAGCGCATCGGCGCTGGCACGGTGTTTACCTATCTGCCGGTCGAACGCGGCGACACGCTGGATCAGGCCAAGGCGGCAGAAGCCCTGCGCGCCCTGTACAAGACCGGATTCTTTGAAGACGTGCGGCTGGATCGGCAGGGCAGCATCCTGGTGGTCTCGGTGGTGGAACGCCCCGCCATCAACAAGCTGACCATTACCGGCAACAAGGACATCAAGACCGAGGATCTGCTCAAGGGCTTGAAAGAGATCGGGCTTGCGGAAGGCGACACCTTCAATTCGCTCAACCTCGACCGACTCACCCAGGAACTCAATCGTCAATACAACAACCGCGGCAAGTACAACGTTGAAATCACCCCGACGATGGAACGCCTTGACCGCAACCGCATCAACCTGACCATCACCATCAAGGAAGGCAACGCGGCGCAGATTCGCCACATCAACCTGATCGGCAACGAAAGTTTCCCTACCGAAGATATCACCGCAGGCTGGGAATCGCACACCACCAATTGGCTGAGCTGGTACAAACGCGACGACCAGTATTCGCGCGAAAAACTTTCCGGGGATATCGAGAAGCTGACGTCATGGTACCTGAATCGCGGTTACATCGATTTCAGCCTAGACTCCACCCAGGTCGCAATCAGCGGCGACCGCCGCGACATGTACATTACCGCCGGGCTGACTGAAGGCGACATTTACAATTTTGCGGAAGTCACCGTATCCGGCAACACCATCCTTCCCAAGGAAGACATCGAGGCGATGGTTGCTTTCATTCGCCCGGGTGCGACGTTCTCGCGGGCTGTCCTCGACTTTGCAACATCGGCAATCACCTTGCGTCTTGCGAATATTGGTTACGCTTTCGCCAAGGTCAACCCGGTTCCGACTTTGGACCGCGACAAACGAACCGTGGCGATCGATTTCCAGATCCAGCCGGGCCCCCGGGTGACGGTCCGCCGCATCGTATTCAAGGGCAACACCCGCACCGCCGACCCGGTACTGCGCCGCGAGCTGCGCCAGTTCGAAGGCAGTTGGTATTCGCAGGCGGCGATCGATCGCAGCAAGGTACGCCTGGATCGTTTGGGTTATTTCGAAGAGGTCAGCACCGACAAGACCGCAGTCCCGGGTACCGACGACCAGGTCGACGTGACCTTTACGGTCAAGGAAACCAACTCCGGCAGCATTTCGGCCGGTCTCGGCTATTCACAGCTGACCGGCGTCAACCTGTCATTGCAGATGTCGGAAAACAACTTCCTCGGCACCGGCAATCAACTATCAGTCGCACTGCAGCGCAGCGCTTACCAACGGCGCTACGATTTTTCTTTCGTCAATCCCTATTTCACCGATGACGGGCTGTCTCTCGGTTACAACATCTGGTGGCGCGAATTCGATTACTCCAGCTTCAACGTCGCATCCTATTCTTCCAACAGTGGAGCTTTCCAGGTTCTGCTTGGCATCCCCTTGAGCGAAAGCGACAAGGTTTCACTAATGGCTGGTGTTGATTCCAACCAGATCAATGCCTATGCCGGATCCACGCCGCCTCCGCTGATGGATTACCTGTTCGCAGTTGGAGATCGGACGTTCCGTTCGCTTCGAATTCAGGCAGGCTGGGGTCGGGATACTCGTAACAGTTTTCTCTTGCCAACAGTGGGGAGCACGCATTCGTTAAATGCGCAAATTACATTGCCGGGCTCGACAGTCAGTTATTACAAGCTGCAATATGATTTTTCAAGATATTGGCCCATCAGCCAACGCCTGGTATTGAAAACTGCCGCGAGCATTGGATACGGCGACTCCTACGGCAAGGACTACGCGCGCAACGTTTGCTATACCGTGCCGCCGCCGCCACCGCCGCCGGATCCAGATGCACCGCCGCCGGATCCGGACGCGCCGCCGCCGCCCCCTCCACCGCCGCCACCGCCACCGAGCGATCCCTGTCTGCCGACCTCGCCCGACTTCAAGCGCGTGGCCGTCGCGACCGGATTGCCGTTCTTCGAGAATTTCTATGCCGGCGGCATCAACTCGAGCGGCCGCGTGCGCGGGTTCATGGACAACACGCTGGGGCCGTCCTACATCACGTTGAGCGGCTACCGTCAACCACTGGGGGGATCCTTGCTGCTCGCCGGTTCTCTGGAAGCCATTTTCCCGAAACTGTTCGATTCACCGCAAGCGCGGGTGTCTGCGTTCCTCGACGTCGGCAATGTCTATGACGGCTGGAAAAATTTCAGCGCCAACGAACTGCGCGCTTCGGTCGGCATCGCGCTGATGTGGCGCTCGCCGATGGGCCCGATCTCGATCAGCTATGCGCTGCCGATCCGCTCCAAGGATGGCGATCAGATCGAACGTCTGCAGTTCACCTTCGCGGGCGCCCAACTCTGATTGGCAGGACCGGATGACGCTCCCGACGTTCACCGCGTCTGGTCTGGCCGAACGCTTCGGCCTGGCCCTGCGCGGGGAGGATCGATCGATCGCCGGGGTCGCGACGCTTGCTGCCGCGACTCCGGCGCAGCTGAGCTTCCTCGCCAACCCACGCTACCGCAGCCAGCTTGAGTCGACCCATGCCGGGGTCGTCGTGCTGCGAGAAGTCGACGCCGAAGCGCGTACTGGAACCGCACTGCTGGCGGCCAACCCCTACGTCGCCTTCGCGAAGATCGCCGCCCTGTTTGCGGAGGAAGAAGCGGTCGCTCCGGATGGTATTCATTCCACAGCGGTGGTTGACGCATCGGCGCAGATCGCCCCCACCGCCTGCATCGGCGCCCACGCCAGCATTGGCGCGTGCAGTCGGATCGAAGCCGGAGCCTTCATTGGACCGGGCTGCGTCATCGGCGCGAACTGCGTGGTCGGCGAGAACTGCCGACTCGTGGCACGGGTCACGTTGGTGAAGCGCGTGCGGCTGGGCAAACGGGTGCTAATCCACCCCGGCGCGGTGCTCGGCGCCGACGGTTTTGGCATCGCCATGGATGCCGGACGCTGGATCAAGGTGCCGCAGCTGGGCGGGGTTTTGATCGGCGACGACTGCGAGATCGGCGCCAACACCACCATCGACCGCGGCGCGCTGGAAGACACCGTGCTGGAAGAGGACGTGCGCCTCGACAACCAGATCCAGATCGGCCACAACGTGCACATCGGCGCCCACACCGCGATGGCCGGGTGTTCGGCCGTGGCCGGCAGCGCACGGATCGGTCGCCGCTGCCTGATCGGCGGCGGTGCCGGTATCCTCGGACATCTGGAACTGTGTGACGGCGTGGTCGTCACCGCCATGTCGCTGGTCACCCACTCAATTCAAACGCCCGGCGAGTATTCTTCCGGAACCCCGCTGATGGACAATCGCAACTGGCGCAAGAGCGCCGCGCGCTTCCGACAACTCGACCGCATCGCCCGCGCAATCGCCGGTGGCGACAAGGAGAGCGAATGAGCGATATCGCACCACAATTCACCCTGCCCGTCACGGTTGCGGAGATCCAGCAACTGCTGCCGCACCGTTATCCGTTCCTGCTGGTCGACCGGGTGCTCGAACTGGAGCCGGAAAAGCGCGTGCTGGCCTACAAGAACGTCAGCGCCAACGAGCCGTTTTTCCAGGGCCACTTCCCCGGCAAGCCGGTGATGCCGGGCGTGCTGGTGATCGAAGCGCTGGCGCAGGCAGGCGGGCTGCTCTCGCAGCTCTCGCGCAATCCGTCCGATCCGTTGACCGAAACTTTCTACCTGGTCAAGGTCAACAACGCCAGGTTCAGCCGGATGGTGGTTCCCGGCGATCGACTCGAACTGGAAGTCGAGCTCAAGCGCCGGATCCGCAACATGGCCCAGTACGTCGGCACCGCGCGCGTGGATGGCGAACAGGTCGCCTGCGCGGAAATCCTGTGCGCCGCAGCACGCGGATGAGCGTGCTGGTTCCGACATGACCGCCGCCGTTCCCGACATCCACCCGACCGCCGTCATCGATCCCGGCGCACGACTCGCCGAGGGCGTGAAAGTCGGCGCCTATGCGGTGATCGGGCCTGAAGTCGAGATCGGCGCCAACACCCGTATCGGCCCGCACTGCACGCTCGAAGGCCCCACCCGCATCGGTCGCGACAATGTGTTTCACGGCCACGCCGCGATCGGCGGACAGCCACAGGACAAGAAATTCGCCGGCGAACGGGTCGAACTGGACATCGGCGACGGCAACGTCATCCGCGAGTTCGTCACCATCAACCGCGGCACCGGCGGCGGTGGCGGCATCACCCGCGTGGGAGATCGCAACTGGATTCTTGCCTACTGCCACATCGCCCACGACTGCAACATCGGCGACGACTGCGTATTCTCCAACAACGCCACCCTGGCCGGCCACGTCAGCATCGGCAATTTCGTCATCCTCAGCGGTTTTGCGGGCGTCCACCAGTTCTGCCGGATCGGCGATCACGCCTTCATCGGCATGGGTGCGTTCGTCAACGGCGACGTCCCCCCGTTCCTGATGGTGGCGCAGGAGCGCTATTCGCGCCCGCGCGGCATCAATTCCGAAGGACTCAAACGGCGCGGGTTCGACGGCGAACGCATCGCCGCGATCAAACGCGCTTACCGCGCCCTCTACATGGGCGATGCCAAACTCGACGAGGCCAAGTCCGAATTGTCGGAAATCGCCGACGGCAGTAACGATGTGCGCGCCTTCCTCGATTTTATCGAAGCCGGCGAACGGCCGCTGCTGCGGTAGGTGTTTTCCTTCTCCCCGCAAGCGGGGGCGTGTTTGACTTCCTTCTCCCCGCAAGCGGGGAGAAGGTGCCCGAAGGGCGGATGAGGGGCGCTCAATGCGAATTACGTTATGTGCCGGCGAGACCTCGGGCGACCAGCTTGGCGCGGAACTCATCGCCGCCCTGCGCGATCGTTTTCCGAAGGCCGAGTTCGCCGGCATCGGCGGCGATGGCATGCGCGCCGCCGGGATGGAGACATGGTACGACGCCGGCGAACTGGCGGTGATGGGGCTGGCCGAGGTTCTGGCCCACCTGCCGCGCCTGTTGCGGCTGCGCAGCCGTTTCCGCCAGCGCGTGCTGGGCTGGCGACCGGACGTTTACATCGGCATCGACGCGCCCGACTTCAACTTGCCGGTCGAACGCTGGCTCAAGCAGCGCGGCGTGCGCACCGTGCACGACGTCAGCCCGTCGATCTGGGCCTGGCGTCAGGGGCGCGCCGCGAAAATCGGCCAGAGCGCCGACCGCGTGTTGTGCCTGTTTCCGATGGAGCCGCCGATTTACGCACGCCACAACGTCGACGCCGACTTCGTCGGTCACCCGCTTGCCGATGCGATCCCGCTGCAGCCGGATCGCACCGCCGCGCGTGCGGCGCTGGGCGAATCCGCCGAGGCTCCGATCCTTGCACTGCTCCCCGGCAGCCGGCTGGGCGAAATTCGACGCATGCTGCCCGACTTCGCCGAAGCCGCGCGACGCCTCGCGGCCGACATTCCCGGACTGCGCGTGCTGGTGCCGGCAGCGAACGCGCAATGCCGCGCTGCCATCGACGCCATCCTCGGCAACGCAGCGCTGTTCAGGGCCATTGACGGGCACGCTCAGCAGGTCATGATTGCCAGCGACGCGGTGCTGTTGGCCTCGGGCACCGCCGCGTTGGAGGCGATGCTGTGCAAGCGCCCGATGGTGGTCGGGCACCGCATTTCAGCGCTGACCTACCGCATCGTCAAACTGCTCGGGCTACTCAAATCCGAGTTCGTCAGCCTGCCCAACGTGCTGGCCGGAGATGCCCTGATCCCCGAACTGCTGCAGGATGCCTGCACGCCAGATCGGCTGCACGCCGCCCTGTTGCATTGGTTCCGCGATGCCGAAGCGGTCGCCGCGCTGCAACCGCGGTTTCTGGCCATCCATGAAACCCTGCGCCGCGGTGCATCGCAGCGCGCCGCCGACGCGGTCGCTGCGCTTCTGAAAGGCGCATGAATCTTCGGGTCGCCGGCATCGACGAAGCCGGACGCGGGCCGCTGGCCGGCCCACTGGTCGTGGCCGCCGTGGTTTTCCCGCCGGGTCGCACCCCAATCAACGGACTAGACGACTCCAAAGCGCTGACCGAAAAAAAACGCGAACTGCTCTACCCGCGCATCCTCGAACGCGCGCTGGCCTGGAAGATCGTGTTCATCGAAGCCGCCGAAATTGACCGCCGCAACATCTTCCAGGCGACGATGCGCGGCATGCGCGAAGCTGTCCTCGGCGTAGCGCACGTCGCCGACTGCGCGCGTATCGACGGCAACACACTGCCCGCCGATCTGCCCTGCCCGGCCGAAGCCTGGGTCGGCGGCGACGCCCGCGACCGCAGCATCATGGCCGCTTCGATCCTCGCCAAGGTCAGCCGTGATCGCCGCATGCTCGAACTGCACGCGCACTATCCGCAGTACGGCTTCGACCGCCACAAGGGATACCCCAGCCCAATGCACCTTGCCGCCCTGCGCGAGTACGGCCCCTGCCCGCAGCACCGACGCAGCTATGCGCCGGTTCGTGCGGCGCTGGGGACCCGATAGTTGGGTTGATTGCTCCTGACACTGACACCTTGGTTGTGCGCTATGGGCGAGGATTAAGGAAGGTCTGATCAACACACCCTGAAGCTTCAATCCTGGGCCACAGAGCAGGCTTTTTGCTTCACCACCACCTTTACACGCCGTTTCCGGCGTTTTTCAGCGGGTTTCCCCGCCTTACAGGCGCACTGACCCCGTCGCCGGCAGCAATTGCCGGCGCGCCATCCACAGATTCGACAGGGCGAACAAGGTCTGCACCTGCGCGCTGTTCTTCGCAAGACCGCGATAGCGCACCTTGACGTAGCCGAACTGCCGCTTGATCACCCGGAACGGGTGCTCCACCTTCGCCCGCAGGCTGGCCTTGCAGTGCTCCCAGCGCTCGGCATAGCGACGATCCAGCTGGTTCTTCATCGCGGCTAATTGTCCCTGACACCATTATTGCGCAACGGTGTAGGTCAGGACGGCGCCGTCCGGCAGGGTTTCGTTGATGACCTGGCCGAGGGTGTTGTAGCCGTAGCTCAGGGTCCAGCTTTGGGCGGTGTCCGTGGGTGAAGAAGCGAATTGGGGAAAGAACGACAACCGGCTTCAGCGCGGGGTTGTGGGGTGATTCTAGCAAGCAAATGTCCAGGAACCCCTCCGGAAAGATCAGATAAGACTTGCTCGCGCATCAGGGAATTGCTGATTTGTGGATGTCCCAGTCTTTGCCGTGGCGCGCAGCAAGCTCAGCCGGCAATGCGCGGCGCGCGAGCGCGAACCGTGGCTGATTGTGGCCTCGCCCGGTCTGTCGCAGATGAGCGCACGACAACTGGTCGCGCTGTATGCCCGCAGGATGCAGATCGAGACCTCGTTCCGGGATCTGAAATCCCATCGCTACGGGCATGGCTTCGAGGACAGCCTGACTCGCAAAGGCCACCGTCTGGCAGTGCTGTTGTTGGTCAGTGCCTTGGCGACCTTCGCCCAATGGCTGGCCGGTTTGGCATGCGAGGCCACCGGCATCGATCAGTGGCTCTATCCCGCCACGCGGCGTCGAAAGCTCTACTCCACGATCCGCATCGGCCGGGAAGCCTTGACCCGATGTTGGCCCATGGAACCGGTCTGCCGATGGTTGCAACGCTTGCGGAATCTGCCCGAATGCGTGCTCGATCAGATGGTCGCACCCACATGAAATCGTGGGGATACCTCAGACTCTGACCCCAGTTTTTCCATCCTAGCACCTGGGGCCAGCTTTTCTTTTTAGATCATGGGCTTGGGCTTAAGTAAGCGCCATTCGTCCCTGACACCTTTTTCGATTTCGGCCAGCAGGCTGCCGGCCAGGTAGGCATTGGCGATGCGCTGGTTGGCTACTTCATCGCGCTGCCAGACCAGCCGGCCGTCTTGGGCGTACTGGCTGTACTGCAGTTGGGTTCCGGCCACGTCCTGGCGCACCCGCCGGCCTTGGGCGTCGTAGCGGTAGGCTTGATTGGCGGTGGTGCGGAGCCGGTTGCCGTAATCGAAGGCGTAGGTGGCGGTGTTCTTGAACGCCAGATTGCCTTGCGCGTCAAAGCCCAAGGCGGTCACCGCCGGGCTGGTGGTGCCGCTGCAATTGGGGCCGCTGCGCACGAACTCCAACTGGTTGATTGCGTTGTAGCAGTAGGTGTGGTCGCGCGGCTGGCTGCCGCCGGTCACCTGCACCCGGGTCAGGTTGTCCTGGGCGTCATAGGCATAGCCGGCGCTGCCAAACATTGGCGAGGTGGTGCCGGTGAGCCGGTCCAGCCCGTCGTAGGTCATGGAACGGGACTGTCTTGCAGTGGCGTGTTGTCGGTGATGGCGGCGACATTGCCGTTGGCATCGAAGGCGGTGCTCAGGTCGAGCACGCTGCCATCCACGCTGCGGCTGGGCAGTTGTCTGGCGTTCTGGGTCAGGGTGTGGACGATGCCGTTGCCGTAGGTGAACTGGGCCAGTGCGCCATTGGGGTAGTAGCGGGCGTTGCTGGCCAGCGCCATGCGGCGTTGACCGGATACGCGATGGCGGCGACGGTTCACGCAGGATCAGGACCTTGGTGCGGCTGGATGGTGTGCATGCTGTCTGATGATCAACGGGATAATTGTCCCTGGCACCATTTTTCAGGTCATCGACTCGGTGCTCGCGCAAGCAACGCGATAAGCCAGCCACTAGCACCTCAAACGACAAGGCCCGGAGCAATCCGGGCCTTGTGCGTCATGGGCGATCAGGACGCGAACCTGGGGCCGTGACGCTCGATTTGCCTCCGCTCAGGAAAAGCAGAAGCCACACCTCAGGGAATGCCGGAATGGTGGGTGTCCTTGTTCTCATTCGATCGATTTCTGTATTCTCACTATCCCGAACGGTGGATTGACAGGCCTCAGAACGCCACCCTTCCTTGACAAGAAGAAAACATATGACTGACCCGCCACACAACAGTCAGGAGCTAGCTCGGGGATGTTGCTCCCAAATCGCAACTCAACAGAATCACCGGCCTCACCTTTTAGCAAGGCCGCTATACGAATCGTAGCGTACCCACCTGCGGCCGACGCATTGATACTGTCATCTACCCTTACAGCCTCGACTGCTCCCACAAAAACAAGGTCGGCCTTAGCTACCTTGTCTTCTAGTCGCCATTCCACAACCCGATTCGCATAAGCAGCACACGATGCACATAAAATTGCCGCAAATATGAGCGCATTTAGTTTCTTCACAGACCTGTCTCCGTATGTTTCTGATCGAGCGGACGGAGGCCGACATTCTGCCCAGCGGCCTGCAGTTCCGCTCGCACCTTGTTTTCATTGTCGACAGCATTCCCAGTATCCGGCTTTCCCGTCATTCTAGGGATTGCGTGCCCAACAACCTCATGCATCAGTATGTCGGCGGGCTTGTCTCTCAGCCTTCCTCCTGATTGCGACGCCAGGTTTCGAACGGTTCGCCCCGATATAACAACGCGCTGATCTTCACCATATTGCCCGTCGGTTGCGCCCTCACCAGTCTCTGACAAGCTGACCTGCCCCTCGTATTCGGTATTGATAGTGGATGCGATATCTAGCAGCCTGCTGAAAAACCGCCCGTCATGAGCGCTGTACGTTCCGGCTGAGACGAATCGATTGCGCCTGCGCGTGGTTTGCCATGAAATCGACGCCATTCCCGGCACATTTCGGCGATTTCACGGCCTTTATTGCCCCTTTCATGGCATTTGCCAAGACGGCAGACGCAACTGTCCCAAGGTTCGCATCCGTACCAGGTTGTAGCCGGTCATCGCCAGCATGAAAACCTGGTCCACTTTCGCCAATCCGCGCACCATCACCTGCCGGATCGGGCCGATGAACTTGGCCCAACCAAAGCCCTGTTCGATCAATTTGCGCTTGCGCTGGGACAGCGCATAACCATCGGTCGCTGCCACGTCATCGGGCACCGCCGAGCGACGGTTGGTGGTGTTCTGTGCCACATGCGGGGCCACCTTCATCTCCTGCAATGCCTCCACGAACTCGGCCGCGTCATAGCCCTTGTCCGCGCCC
>JADFDQ010000020.1 GCA_018262705.1 Xanthomonas sp. | reverse complement strand
AACCGGGAACCGGGAACCGGGAACCGGGAACCGGGAACCGGGAACCGGGAACCGGGAACCGGGAACCGGGGACCGGGGACCGGGGACCGGGGACCGGGGACCGGGGACCGGGGACCGGGGACCGGGGACCGGGGACCGGGGACCGGGGACAAGCTATTCGAGTTTTTTATCCCGTCAAGCTTGCAGGCTGGATTGTGGCGATCAAGTCAGTTCGGCAAAAAATTCCTGGATGCGGGCCATGCCCGGCGCCAGTTGCGCCGGCGGGCAGGTGTAGCTGATCCGCAGTCCGTTCGGATCGCCGAAAGCAGAACCCGGCACGCAGGCCACGCCCTTGGCGTCGAGCAACGCGCTGCAGAAATCGACGTCGTTTTCGATTTTCACGCCGTTGTGCGACTTGCCGAACGCGCAGGCGATGTTCGGGAATGCATAGAACGCGCCCTGTGGACGCGGGCAGACCACACCGGGAATCGCGGTGAGCGCGGCAACGACCTGGTCGCGGCGCGCCTGAAATTCGGCGCACTTCTGCGTCGGCACGTCCTGCGGGCCGGACAGCGCCGCCACGGCGGCTGCGGTCACGATTTCCGGGAGGCTGGTGATGTGGTTGGAGTTGAGCGTGGTGACCGCCTTGGCCACCGCTTCCGGCCCGACCATGAAGCCCACCCGCCAGCCGGGCATGCCGTAGGTCTTGGACAACGAATCGAGGAAGATCGTGCGTTCCCGCAATTCCGGACGGAACTGCACGAAATTGGCGTATTCCAGTCCGTCGAACAGCATCCGGTTGTAGATGTCGTCGGTGATGATCCAGGTGTCGGGGTGCTTGACCAGCACCTCGGCCAGCGCCGCGATTTCCTCGCGGGCGTAGACCATGCCGGTCGGGTTGGACGGGTTGTTGAACAGGAAGACCTTGGGCTTGTTCGCCAGCGCCGCGTCGAGCTGGTCAGGCGTGAGCTTGTAGTGCTGCTCGGCCGAGCACGGCAGCAGATCGACCTTGGCGTTGACGATTTCGGCGATATCGAGGTAGCTGGTCCAGTACGGCACCGGAAAGGCGATGGTGTCACCTTCGTCCAGCAGCGCTTCGGCGAGGTTGTAGATCACCTGCTTGGCACCGATGCCGACCGCGCAATTGCTGCGGCCGTAGCCGGTCAGACCCAGACCTTCGATGTGTCCGAGCAAGGCGTCCAGCAGCGCGTCGCTGCCGCGGTTGCTGCCGTATTGACCGCTGTCTTTCGCAATCGCCTCGCGTGCGGCAGCATAAACGTGCTCGCCGGGAAGGAAATTGGGAACGCCGATCGAGAAGCTGATAATGTCGCGACCTTCGGACTTCAGGCGCTTGGCCTTGTCGGCGATCAACATGATGGCGCTGGGCTTGGCGCGACCAATGCGCCGTGCGAGTTGAGGCATCGTGGGAACCTCGAGAATCGGCCGCCGAAAGCGGCACAGGACGTGGGAGTTAGCCGCAAAATGTTAGCACAGCGATCCATCACGACCCGTTCACTTGCAGCGCCGGGAAGGCATCTGCGCTGGCTTCCAATCCTGGCGCTGCTGGCCGCGCTGGCGCTGCTTTCCGGCTGCGCTTCGACCAGCGTGCGCACGGCGCGCGACGACAGCGGCCGGCCGCTTGGATTGCACGGCACGGTGGCCTTGGTCGAGCCCGACATCGAACTGTCCGAAGTCATGGCCGGCGGCATGGCCGAACCGCGCCGCGAATGGACCTCGGTGGCGCGCTTGCTGTATCCGCAGGCGGCGCGCGAAGTGCTGTCCCGACAAGGCATCGCCATGGCCTCCGACTACGCCCTGCCTGCCGACGCCGGCCCGGACGATCCGCGCCGTCAGATCTACCTGCTCAGTCAAGCGGTATCGATGAGCATCCTGCAATACAGCAGGAATATGGGCACCGGACCGCTGCGCAACAAGCACGGCCGCTTCGACTGGTCGCTTGGCCCCGGCGTGGCCGCCCTGCGCGAAGCGACCGGCGCCGACTATGCGCTGTTCACCTATGTTCGGGACAGCTACGCCAGCGGTGGTCGTACCGCCATGCGGGTGGCCGGCCTGCTTCTGCTCGGCGGCGACATTGGCGGCGGCATGCAGGTCGGCGTGGCCTCGCTGGTCGATCTGCGCACCGGGCAGGTGGTCTGGCACAACCTGCTGGTCGACCAGAGCGGCGACCTGCGCAACCTCGCTGGCGCGCGATCGACCACCGAACATCTGCTCAAGGGCGTGCAAGGCGAGGCGCCTGCCGGAGCCCATCAATGAAAGCCCTGCTCCCCACGCTGGCCATGCTGGTGTTTTCGGCGTCATTGCAGGCCGAGCCGCAGCAACAGCCCGCTGCAACCGTCGCGCCCGTCAGCCCGCCAACGCAGGACAAGGACGAAGCCGAGTTGTGGTACGCGATGGAACGCGCGGAGGCCGAGCTCAAGCGCTCGCCGCTGCTGGTGCGCGATCCGACGCTGAACGATTACGTGCGCGGCGTCGCCTGCAAGGTGGCGGGTGACGAGTGCAAGAACATCCGCATCTACATCATGGATGTTCCCCAGTTCAACGCCAGCATGGCGCCGAACGGGATGCTGGTGGTCTGGACCGGTGCGCTGCTGCGCATCCGCGACGAGGCCGAACTGGCCTTCGTGCTGGGCCACGAGGCTGGCCACTTCAAGGCAAAACATTCGCTGCAGCAATGGCGCAAGATGAAAAACGCCAGCGCCTGGCTCAGCGCCTTCCAGATCGTGGCCTACGGCGCGGGCGCCGGCGGCGTGGCGCAGGCCGGCATGCTGGCCGGAACCGCCATGCTGTTCAAGTATTCACGCGACATGGAACGCGAAGCAGACCGCCTGGGCTTTGCCAGCGTCGTCGCCCACGGCTGGGCGCCCGCGGCCGGTGCCGACATGTGGGCGCGGATGTGGCGGGAAGAGCGGACCCGCAAATACGACCGCCCGCTGACGCTGTTTTCCACCCACCCTGCATCGCAGGAACGGCTGAACGACATCAAGCAGGCGGCTGCAGCGATTGCCGATCCGCCCGACGACTACGGTCGTGTGCGCTATCGCGCCGTCGTGCATCCCTTGCTGACAAAGCTGCTGGATGAAGAGTTGGCCGGTCGCCGCTACGCCGGTTCGATCCTCGTGATTTCCGAACTTCTGGAAGACTCCCCTGCCGAAGACAAGGGCCTGC
Source organism: Xanthomonas sp. (assembly GCA_018262705.1). Classification (GTDB taxonomy): domain Bacteria; phylum Pseudomonadota; class Gammaproteobacteria; order Xanthomonadales; family Xanthomonadaceae; genus Thermomonas. Next base: position 22,793 of record JADFDQ010000020.1, on the reverse strand, counting down.
TCACTTTCTACCTCGGCGAGGCCTACCGCCGGCGCGGACTGAACGACGACAAGGCCAAGGCCGCCGGCTACTACGCACAGGCCATCGCCCTGCCCGGCGCGCCGCCCGCCGCATGGCGCGAAGTCGGTTTCGCGCGTCGCGACAGCGGCGACAAAGCCGGCGCGCGCGAAGCCTTCTCGCGCTATCTGCATGACGCGCCGCAGGCCGACGATATCGCTTTCGTCCGCCGCGAACTCGAAAAACTCGGAGATTTGCAATGAAATCGATTCGCTGGCTGGCCTTGCTTCTGCTGGCCCTGCTGGTGGCCGCCTGTGCCAGCGGCGGCCCGCTGGTGACCCAGGGGCGCACCACCGCCGGCAGCAACCTCAGCATCGATGCCGGCATGGAATGGACGCGCATGGGCGGGCTGCGCGAGCAGCTGTGGACCATCGACGGCCCGCTGCTCAACACCCTGTACCTAGTGCCAACCGTGCGCGACGGCGATTTCGTCTTCCTCGGCCGACGCCAGACCAAGCGCCGCCCCGACGGCGCGTTCTACCACCGCGGCATGCGCCCCGACGAACTGCGCGATTTGATCGCCGACGGCATGCGCGCCGCAGGCGCGGTCAACGTCACCACCTCGAACCTGCGCCCCGCCGCTTTCGGCGAACGCGAGGGCTTCCGCTTCGACATGACGCTGGACAGCGACAGCGGCCTGAAATACAAGGCCATGGTCGCCGCGTTCGAACACGAAAAAGGGCTGGCGCTGGCGATGTTCTACGCGCCCGCCGAGTACTACTACCCGCGCGACGAGGCCAGGGTCAGCATCATGCTCGATTCACTGCGCTGGAAGTAGACCCGCCGAGCCGGGGCCCACGCCCTGACCCCTGGCCCCCGACCCCGGCCTCCGGTTCCCGGCCCCCTTCTTCCGTTCCCTGCCCCCTAGCCTCCGACGCTTACGCCGCCAGAATCTTGTTCCATTCCGCCACGCGGTCGGCCCTGGCGGCCAGCGCCGCAGCCGCATCGCCTTCGATTTTCACCGACTTGATCTTGTCGCCCTGCTTGATCGCATCGACCACGTTCAGCCCATCGATCACCTTGCCGAACACCGTGTGCTTGCCGTTCAGCCAGCCGCAGGCCACGTGGGTGATGAAGAACTGGCTGCCGTTGGTGTTCGGGCCGGCGTTGGCCATCGACAGCACGCCGCGTTCGTGGCCAAGACCGTTGTTCGCCTCATCCTCGAAGCGATAGCCGGGGCCGCCGCGACCGGAGCCTTCCGGGCAACCGCCCTGAACCATGAAATCGGGGATCACGCGGTGGAAGTTCAATCCATCGTAGAACCCGCGCTGGGCGAGGTTGACGAAATTGGCGACGGTCAGCGGCGCCTTGTCGGCGGCAAGGTCGATGCGAATGGTTCCACGGTCGGTTTTGAAATTGGCGATCAGGCTCATCATGGTTCTCCGTGCACCGGAGCGGTGCGTCAACCGGATATAATAGCCGGCTCACCTCATTTCAACGCTGCGCGCCCGCCTTCGCGACCGTGCAGCTTCATCGGTTCCCAAAACAATGTCCGCTCAACGCTTGCGCAACATCGCCATCGTCGCCCACGTCGACCACGGCAAGACCACCCTCGTCGACCAGCTGCTCAAGCAGTCCGGCACCCTCGATGCGCGCACCGCAACGTCCGAGCGGGTGATGGACAGCGGCGATATCGAAAAGGAACGCGGCATCACGATCCTCTCGAAGAACACCGCGATCCGCTGGACTGACCCGCGCAGCGGGGAAGAGTGGCGCATCAACATCGTCGATACCCCCGGCCACGCCGACTTCGGCGGCGAGGTCGAGCGCGTGCTGTCGATGGTGGACTCGGTGCTGATCCTGGTCGACGCCATGGACGGCCCGATGCCGCAGACGCGGTTCGTCACGCAAAAGGCGTTCGCGATGGGGTTCAAGCCGATCGTCGTCATCAACAAGGTCGACCGGCCCGGCGCGCGCCCGGACTGGGTGCTGGACCAGACCTTCGATCTGTTCGATCGCCTCGGCGCGACCAACGAGCAGCTCGACTTCACCACCATCTACGCCAGCGGCCTGCAGGGCTATGCCGGGCTCGACGATACCGTGCGTAGCGGCGACATGACGCCGCTGTTCGAGGCGATCTGCGACCATGTCCAGGCGCCGGATGTCGATCCGGACGGCCCGTTCCAGATGCGGGTGTCCTCGCTCGACTACAACAACTACGTCGGCGTGATTGGCGTCGGCCGCATCCAGCGCGGCAAGGTCAAGTGCAACCAGCAGGTGACCGTGGTCGCCGCCGACGGCAAGACCCGTACGGCGCGCGTGCTGCAGGTGCTCGGCTTCATGGGACTGGAGCGGATCGAAGTGCCCGAGGCCAGCGCCGGCGACATCATCGCTTTCTCCGGCATCGAGGGCATCGGCATCTCCGACACCTTGTGCGATCCGGCCGCAGTTGAACAGCTGCCGGTGCTGGCGGTGGACGAACCGACCATCAGCATGGGCTTCCAGGTCAACGATTCGCCGTTCGCCGGAGTGAAGGACCGCAGCGGCGGCAAGTTCCTCACCAGCCGCCAGCTGCGCGACCGCTTGACCCGCGAAACCCAGCACAACGTCGCCCTGCGCGTGGAAGACACCGCCGATGCCGACAAGTTCAAGGTCAGCGGGCGCGGCGAACTGCACCTGTCGATCCTGATCGAGACCATGCGCCGAGAAGGTTATGAATTGGCGGTCTCGCGGCCGGAAGTCATCCTCAAGACCATCGACGGGCAGGTCTGCGAGCCCTACGAGACGCTGGTGGTCGACCTCGACGAGCAGTTCCAGGGCGGCGTGATGGGTCGCCTGGGCGAACGCCGCGCGCAGTTGCAGAACATGACGCCGGACGGCAAGGGCCGGGTACGCCTCGACTACATCATCCCGGCGCGCGGGCTGATCGGATTCCAGACCGAATTCCGCACCCTGACCGCCGGCACCGGACTGATGTTCCACATGTTCGACCACTACGGGCCGCGCGGCGATGGCAGCATCGGCCAGCGCCAGAACGGGGTGATGATCTCCAACGGCACCGGCAGCTCGCCGGCCTACGCGCAGGGCGCGATGCAGGAGCGCGGGCGGCTGTTCATCGAGCCTGGCGAGGAAATCTACGAGGGCCAGATCGTCGGCATCCACGCCAAGGACAACGATCTCACCGTCAATGCCTTGCGCGGCAAACAGCTGACCAACTTCCGCGCCGCCGGCAAGGACGACGACGAAGGATTGATTCCTCCGGTCAAGTTCTCGCTGGAGCAGGCCCTGGAGTTCATCGACGACGACGAACTGGTCGAAGTCACGCCCAAGCAGATCCGGCTGCGCAAGAAATTCCGCACCGAGATCGACCGTAAACGGGCGACTCGTGCGGCCTGACGCACCCGATGGTTCGGCAGTGAATGCACTTCCGAATCAACCGCACCACTACAACCCCAGCCCGAAAGCGCATCCTGGGCTGCACGCGATTGCAGCGGTTGAAATCGGCAAAGGACTGCTGGCGCTGCTGGCGGCCAGCGGGCTGGAAATCCTCGGGCCGGGATCGTTGCGGAGATGGATCCACGAGTTGATCGCGCGCTTCCAGCTCGACCCCGCGCACGGCGCGGCGGCTTGGCTGGTCAACGCGATCAATCCCGGCGGCGTGCACCTGGCCGCAGCCGTCGCCGCGTTCTACGGCGTCATGCACATCCTCGAAGGCTGGGGTCTTTGGCATGCCAAAGCCTGGGCTTCGTGGCTGGGCTGCATTACCGTCGCGCTGTACCTGCCGTTCGACCTGTACGCGCTGGCGGCCCATCCCGGCTGGCTGTCGCTGGTGGTGGCGGCGATCAACGTCCTCGTGCTGTGGGTGCTCGCGCGCGATCTGGTGATGCGCCGGCGCTGAACCAAACCTTCGTCATTTGCGGTTCGCCCGGCTTCAGTGGATGCTTGAGCATCCTCGACCAGAGCGACGAACGATGCGCCAGTTGACGCTTGCCACCGCCCTTGCTTTTACCATCGTCACGCTCGCAGGCTGCCAGCCGCAGCCGGATTCGACGGCCACGCCAACAACATCCACCGCTACCTCCGCAAACAATGCGGCTGCGTTTGCATTCGAAGAAGCAACGGTCGCAGAGCTGCAGCAGAAGATGCAATCGGGCGCGCTGAGCAGCCACGCGCTCACCCAGGCCTATCTCGACCGGATCGCGGCGATCGACGCATCCGGGCCGGGTCTCAATTCGGTGATCGAACTCAATCCGGATGCGCTCAAGGACGCCGACGCGCTCGACGCCGAGCGCAAAGCCGGAAAAACCCGCGGCCCGCTGCACGGCATCCCGATCCTGCTCAAGGACAATATCGACGCCACCCCGATGGTCAACTCCGCCGGTTCGCTGGCGTTGGCCGACAATCGTCCGACGGCGGATGCCTTCCTCGTTGCCCGCCTGCGCGCCGCCGGCGCGGTGATCCTCGGCAAGACCAATCTGTCGGAATGGGCAAACTTCCGCTCGACGCGTTCGATCTCCGGCTGGAGCGGGCGCGGTGGCCAGACCCGCAGCCCCTACGCGCTCGACCGCAATCCCTGCGGCTCCAGCGCCGGCACCGGAACGGCGATCGCCGCCAACCTCGCCGGCGTCGGCATCGGCACCGAAACCGACGGCAGCATCATCTGCCCTTCGGCCGTGGCTGGTCTCGTCGGAATCAAGCCGACGGTCGGGCTGGTCAGCCGCAGCGGCATCATCCCGATTTCGATTTCGCAGGACACCGCCGGACCGATGGCGCGCAGCGTGGCCGATGCCGCCGCTGTCCTGACCGCCATTGCCGCGCCCGATCCCAACGATCCGGCCGCAAGCGAGCGCAAGGTTCCAGCGCCGATCGATTACACCGCTCACCTCAAACCCGATGCGCTCAAGGGCGCGCGCATTGGCGTGGTGCGCAAGCTGATGGGCTACCACCCCGACACTGACGCGGCGATGGAGCGCGCGATCGCAGCGCTGAAAGCGGCAGGTGCCACCGTGGTCGACGTCGAGATCCCGACCCTCGGCCAGTGGGACGATGACGAGTTCCGGATGATGCTGTACGAATTCAAGGACGGGCTGAACCGCTATCTCGCCGACAGCGCTTCGGCCAACCGATCCATGAGCGACCTGATCGCGTTCGACAACGCGCACGCGGCGCAGGAAATGCCGTACTTCGGACAGGAGGTGTTCGAACAGGCCAACGCCAAGGGCCCGCTGACCGAACCCGCCTACATCGCCGCCCGCGATCGCGTGCGGCGCCTGGCCGGGCCGCAGGGAATCGACATGGCGCTGCAGTCGCAACGTCTGGACGCGCTGGTTGCGCCGGCGATGTCGCCGGCCTGGCCCACCGATCCGGTGCTCGCCGACCACTTCATCGGCGCCGGCTACGGTCCTGCCGCCGCGGCGCGCTATCCGAGCCTGACCGTGCCGATGGGCGAGGTTCACGGCCTGCCGGTGGGCATCGTCTTTCTCGGCGCCGCGTGGAGCGAACCGCGCCTGATCGAACTCGGCTACGCCTTCGAACAGGCCACCAAATCACGCAAACCGCCGCGGTTCCTGCCGACCATTGCGCCGTGATGTTTGATTTTTTTACACGGACAAACGCGGAAAGAACGGATCCTTCACCCAGTCGTTCCGGCGAAAGCCGGGAACCAGCATTTTATTCGATGACTCGCAAAGAGCGGGATCCCGGCTTTCGCCGGGATGACTGCTCTACGCTTGGTCGGCGACACTCAGACAGCCTTTATCCGCGTTTATCCGCGATTTCCCGCGTCTGAATCGCTTTCCCAGGATCGTCCATCCCGCCGCGCTTGCGCACGATCAGCATCGCGATTTCCAGCGACTGCTCGTAGTTCAGGCGCGGGTCGACCGTGCTGCGATAGTCGCGACCCAGATCGTCCTCGGTGAGCCGGCGCGCGCCGCCGAGGCATTCGGTCACGTTCTCGCCGGTCAGCTCCAGATGCACACCGCCGAGCTTTGTACCGGCCGCTGCGTGCAGATCGAAGGCCTGTTCGATCTCGTCGCGAATGGTCTTGAAGCGCCGGGTTTTGTAGCCGTTGCTGGTTGACTCTGTGTTGCCGTGCATCGGATCGCAGATCCACAGCACGCGCCGGCCTTCGCGACGCACCGCGTCCAGCAGCGGCGGCAGTTTCTCGGCAATCTGCGCCGCGCCCATGCGGTGAATCAGGCCCAGCCGCCCCGGCTCGTCGTCGGGGTTGAGCGCGTCGATCAGCCGCAGCAGCGCATCCGGCGTGACCGACGGCCCGACCTTGACCGCCACCGGATTGGAAATGCCGCGGAAATACTCGACGTGGGCACCGTCCAGCGCTGCGGTACGCATCCCGATCCACGGAAAATGCGTGCTCAGGTTGAACCAACCGTCGGCGCGCGGCACCTGCCGCGTCTGCGACTCTTCGTAAGGCAGCAGCAGCGCTTCGTGCGAGGTGTAGAACGCAACCCGAGACAGGCTCTGCATCCGGCGGCCGACCAGAATTTCGGTGAAACGGACCGCATCGCCGATCGCCGAGACCATCTTCTGATAGTCGGTCGCATTCGGCGACTGGTTCACCCAGCCCAAGCCCCAGAATTCCGGATGGTGCAGGTCGGCGAACCCGCCGTCGATCAGCGAACGCACGAAATTCATCGTCATCGCCGAGCGCGCGTGCGCCTTGATCATCCGGCGCGGATCGGGAATGCGCGCCGCTTCCGTGAAGTCGGGGCTGTTGACGATGTCGCCGCGGTAGCTCGGCAAGCTCACGCCGTCGCGGGTTTCGCTATCGGCCGAACGCGGCTTGGCGTATTGGCCGGCAAAGCGGCCGACGCGCACCACCGGCAGCTTCAAACCGTGCACCAGCACCAGACTCATCTGCAGCAGCACCTTGAGCCGATTGGCGATCGTGTCCGAACTGCATTCGGCAAAGTTTTCCGCGCAGTCGCCGCCCTGCAACAAGAACGCGCGGCCCTCCTGCGCCTCGGCCAGCTGTTGCTTGAGGCTGAGGATTTCGCGCGAGGTCACCAGCGGCGGCAACCGCTTCAACTCATCGACGCAGGATTCCAGCTCAACGGCATCCGGATAACTCGGCTGCTGCAGCGCCGGACGCGCGTGCCAGCTGTCCGGCGCCCAGTGCTGGGCGGATGCGATCGATTCGAGGCGTGCGCTGAACATGACGGGGCGAAAGACCTTGGATGCTGCATTGCATCATCCGGTCATGCCGCCCGCTGTGCAAGCCTCAGCTATGAAACCAGCGGGAATGACGACCTTTGAATCCGGCATACAGGGCGCCGAGTCCGAGTCCGACGAACCAAACCAGCGTCCACATCGGCATCGACAGCCCGAGGAACTGCCAGTCGATGTTGCTGCAATCGCCGGTCGCCTGCAGCACCTTGCGCGCCGCGCCAAGCCACGAATATTGCTCGACGATGTAATTCAAGCCCGGCCCGCAGGTCGGAAGTCCGGGCGGATACAGCTGCACCCAGCTGTGGCGACCAGCATAAGCCATCCCAGCGACGGCAGGAATGAACGCCAGCACGCCGCAGAGGCGACGCCCGCCGGCACCCTTTGGCGACAGCAGGCCGCCAATCAGGAACACCAGTCCCAGCGCCGCAAAGCAGATGCGCTGGAAGATGCAAAACGCACACGGCTCGATCCCGAGCCGGAATTGCACGAACAGCGCATAAGCCAACAGGCCGACGCAGGCAGCAAAGCCGAAAAAGAACTGCGCGCGGAACGACCAACGGAAAGGATTCATGCCGACATCTTCGGGGGACTTTTTCGATTATCGGTCATTTGCAGCAAAAACGAAAAACCCCGGACGCACTGGGGGTTTTTTTATCGTGTCCGGCGCCAAGCGCCGGCAAGGGTCACTCGGCGGCGTGCTGCGGACGATCCACCAGCTCAACGTAGGCCATCGGCGCGTTGTCGCCGGCGCGGAAACCGCACTTGAGGATGCGCAGGTAGCCGCCCGGACGCTGCACATAGCGCGGCCCGAGTACGGTAAACAGGGTGCCCACCGCTTCCTTGTCGCGCAGGCGTGCGAAGGCGAGGCGACGGTTGGCCACGCCGTCGGTCTTGGCCAGGGTGATCAGCGGCTCGGCGACGCCGCGCAGTTCCTTGGCCTTCGGCAACGTGGTGCGGATGATTTCGTGCTTGATCAGCGAGGCCGCCATGTTCGAGAGCATGGTCTGACGGTGGGCGCTGGTGCGGTTGAACTTGCGTCCGGATTTCTGGTGGCGCATGGCTTGGGTTCCTGATGAATGTTGAAACGACTGAAGTTCGCTGTCGCCATCCTGGCGTTGTGCTCTGCTACGAGCGGGTGGACTGCGGTTGGCCCGAACCGGCGTCCTTTGCCGGTCATGCCGCGGATTGAGGCTCCGTCGGCGTTGTTGCAGTTTCAAGTTCCGTGCGCGGAAACAGTGGCTTGCACCATGCTGTTCCGGCCCTCGCGCATAGCGCTCGGGCGTTCGAGGCAGAAGCCCCGGCCTTCGCGCATAGCGCTCGGGCGTTCGAGGCAGAAGCCCCGGCCCTCGCGCATAGCGCTCGGGCGTTCGAGGCAGAAGCCCCGGCCCTCGCGCATAGCGCTCGGGCGTTCGACGCCGCGCGAACTGCCGTTAAGGCAGTTCGCTGGCGCGGCGTCTCACCCCATCATTCCGTGGGCGGCGACGCCGGCCGGCGGCCAGTTCTCGAGTTTCATCCCGAGCGACAGTCCGCGCTGCGCCAGCACTTCCTTGATTTCGGTCAGCGACTTCTTGCCGAGGTTCGGGGTCTTGAGCAGCTCGACTTCGGTCTTCTGGATCAGATCGCCGATGAAGTAGATGCTCTCGGCCTTGAGGCAGTTGGCCGAACGCACGGTCAGCTCGAGGTCGTCGATCGGTCGCAGCAGCACCGGGTCGACGCTGGAATGCGCCGGCTTGGCGGCACCGCGCTCGCGGCTGGTGAAATCGCCGAACACCGACAGCTGATCGCTAAGGATGTCGGCGGCGGTGCGCACGGCTTCTTCGGCGTCGATGGTGCCGTTGGTTTCGATATCGAGTACCAGCTTGTCCAGATCGGTACGCTGCTCGACGCGCGCAGCCTCGACGGCGTATGCGACGCGTCGCACCGGCGAGAACGAGGCGTCCAGCATCAGTCGGCCGATCGTGCGGGTTTCCTCATCCGGGCGACGACGCGCGACGGCCGGCTGGTAGCCGAAGCCGCGGCTGATGGTCAGCCGCATGTTCAGCGCCACATCCTTGGTCAGGTTGGCAATGACGTGTTCGGGATTGAGCACTTCGACGTTGTGGCTGGTCTTGATGTCGCCGGCAGTCACGAGACCCGGGCCCTGCTTGCGCAGTTCCAGCGAGTCGCTGTCGCCGTTGTGCATGCGAAGCGCGACGTCCTTGAGGTTGAGCAACACCTCGAGCACATCTTCCTGCAGACCATCGAGCGTGGTGTACTCGTGCAGGACGCCGTCGATTTCGACTTCGGTGATGGCGAAGCCGGGGATCGACGAAAGCAGGACGCGGCGCAGCGCGTTGCCCAGCGTGTGGCCATAGCCGCGTTCCAGCGGCTCGATCACGACCTTGGCGTGGGTGTCGGTGATGCGCTCGATCTGCGGCCCGCGCGGGCGCAGAATTTGGGTGGCGGTAGCCGTCATTCGTGGAGTCTCCTGCTGGCCCGCGCAGCGGCGGGCCGATGACAATGACTTACTTCGAGTAAAGCTCGACAATCAGCGCTTCGTTGATGTCGCTGGGCAGATCGGCGCGATCCGGCACGGCCTTGAACACGCCGCTGAACTTGCCGGAATCGACCTCGACCCAGGACGGCGCCAGATTCATCTGCTCGGAAACCGTCAGCGATTCCTTGACGCGCAGCTGCTGCTGCGCCTTCTCGGACAGGGCGACCGAATCGCCGGCGCCGATGGCAAAGGACGGCAGGTTGACCGGCTTGCCGTTGACCAGGATGCCGCGATGGCTGACCAGCTGGCGGGCGGCCGGGCGGGTGACCGCAAAACCCATCCGGTAGACGACGTTGTCGAGGCGGGTCTCGAGCATGCGCAGGAGATTCTCGCCGGTGTTGCCCTTGCGGGTAGCGGCTTTCTTGTAATAGTTGCGGAACTGCCGCTCCAGCAGCCCATAGGTGCGCTTGACCTTCTGCTTTTCGCGCAGCTGGGTGGCGTAGTCGGACAGCTTGCCGCGACGGGCGGTGGCGCCGTGCTGGCCGGGCTTTTGCTCCAGCTTGCACTTCGAGTCGAGCGCGCGCGCGGGAGATTTCAGGGACAGGTCGGCGCCTTCGCGGCGCGCGAGCTTGCAGGTGGGACCGAGATAACGAGCCATGTTCGATTGCTCCTGCGCGTCAGACGCGACGCTTCTTCGGCGGACGGCACCCGTTGTGCGGGATTGGCGTCACGTCGATGATGTTGGTGATCTTGTAGCCCACGTTGTTCAGCGAGCGCACCGCGGATTCACGACCGGGGCCGGGGCCCTTGATCCGCACTTCCAGCGACTTCACGCCGTAGTCCAGCGCCGCCTTGCCCGCCTTCTCGGCGGCCACCTGCGCTGCGAACGGGGTCGACTTGCGCGAACCGCGGAAGCCGGCGCCGCCGGAGGTCGCCCACGAGAGCGCGTTGCCCTGACGGTCGGTGATGGTGATGATGGTGTTGTTGAACGATGCGTGCACGTGGGCGATGCCGTCGGTGACGACGCGACGCGCCTTCTTCTTGACTCGGGTTGCTGCAGCCGGCTTGGCCATAATCTGGATTCCTTACTTCTTGATGGCCTTGCGCGGGCCCTTGCGGGTGCGCGCGTTGGTACGAGTGCGCTGGCCGCGCACCGGCAGACCGCGGCGATGGCGCAGGCCGCGATAACTGCCCAGATCCAGCAGCCGCTTGATCGCCATGCCGACTTCGCGCCGCAGGTCGCCTTCGACCACGAACTTGCCGATTTCGGCACGCAGGCGCTCGATTTCAGGCTCGGACAGGTCACGGATCTTGGTCGCGGCATTGACGCCGGCGGCCACGCAGACCTTGCGAGAACGGGTACGGCCGATGCCGTAAATGCTTTGCAGCCCAACCCAGACATGTTTCTGGGCAGGCAGGTTGACGCCAGCGATACGCGCCATTGCCATAAGGCGATCTCCGATGATCGAATGTGCGCCGAGCAAATCCCGGCGCAGTGAACACGAAATTGTATACGAATCCCGAGGAATCTGGAAGCCGTACCGCCGAGGCGGTTCGACCCGGCATGGGGAGTGTGCCCATGCTCCGGCGAAAGCTCCGAACCCGAGGGGCTGTCGTTCGTCCATCCCGGCACGACCACGCATCCTGCCACCCCCATCCGACCCTCCTGGCCGGACGCAAGCCAGAACCGAAGCCCTGACCCATCCCCGCGCGCTACTCATGCGCGCGGATCGATTCGATGCCACCCGCACGCGGGACCGCCGCGCGAGTCGCCCATTTGCCGTTCCGGGCGAGCGCCGGAATGGCCGTTGCAACCTGGCCCGCCAGTGTCCGGCGAACCTCTGCGATCGTGCTTGCGCTGTCAGCGCGAGCGCGAACCGCCCTTCAAATTCGCCTTCTTGAGCAGGCTCTCGTATTGGTGCGACATCAGATGCGCCTGAACCTGCGCGATGAAGTCCATCACCACCACGACCACGATCAGCAAGGAGGTACCGCCAAAGTAGAACGAGGCGCCCATCTCGGTTCGCATGTATTCCGGCAGCAGGCAGACCAGCACCAGATACACGGCGCCGGCCGCGGTCAGCCGCGTCAACACGCCGTCGATGTACTCGCCGGTCGCCTTGCCCGGACGGATGCCCGGAATCAGCGCGCCCGACTTCTTCAGATTGTCGGCGGTTTCTTGCGAGTTGAACACCAGCGCGGTGTAGAAGAACGCGAAGCCCGCGATCAAGGCAGCCAACAGGATCATGTACAGCGGCTCGCCCGGCGACAGCACCTGACTCACCTTCTGCAGCCAAACCGTCGCGGGACTTCCCGACTGTCCGAACCAGGTCGAAGCGGTGGCCGGGAACATGATGATCGACGATGCGAAGATCGGCGGAATCACGCCGGACATGTTGAGCTTGAGCGGCAGGAACGAGCTTTGGTTCTGATAGCCGCCGCGGCCGCCCTGACGCCTTGCGTAGTTCACGGTGATGCGGCGCTGGCCGCTCTCCATGAACACCACGAACCACGTGACGACAAGCACGATGGCGAGGATGAAGAACACCGTGATCCACTGCATGTCGCCGCTGTTGGCCTGCTGCAGGGTGTTGATCACCGCGCCCGGCAGACCGGCGACGATGCCGGCGAAGATGATCAGCGACACGCCGTTGCCGATTCCGCGCTCGGTCACCTGCTCGCCCAGCCACATCAGAAACACGGTGCCCGCCGTGAGCGACACCATGGCGGTCAGCACGAAACCCGGACCCGGGCTGTACACCACCGGCAACCCGCTGCCCGCACCCTGGTTCTGCAGCGCGATGGCGATACCGGCCGACTGGAAGACGGCAAGAAACACCGAAGCGATGCGCGAGTACTGCGTCACCTTGCGGCGCCCGGATTCGCCTTCTTTCTGCATGGCCTTCAGGCTGGGCAGGACCTGCACCAGCAACTGCATCACGATCGACGCCGAGATGTAGGGCATCACGTTCAGGGCGAACAGGCTGAACCGCTCCAGCGCACCGCCCGAGAACATGTTGAACATGTCCACGATGGTGCCCTTCTGCGAGTTCATCAGCTGCATCATGGCTTCCGGGTTCACGCCCGGCACCGGGATGTAGCAGCCCAACCGGTAAACGATCAGCGCCCCGACCACGAACAGCAGGCGCGAGCGCAGCTCGGCGAACTTGCCCGCGCCCAACAGTCCGGATATCGATTCCGCGCTACGCGACATGCGCTGCTTACTCCGCCAGACTGCCGCCGGCAGCCTCGATCGCAGCCTTGGCACCCGCGGTCGCGGCGATGCCCTTGAGCACGAACGCCTTGGTCACCGCACCCCTGACCACGATCTTGGCGCGCTTGGCCGCGCCGGGCACCAGCTTGGCAGCCTTCAGCGTGGCGAAATCGACTTCACCGGCCGGCAGCGCATCAAGCTTGTACAGCAACACTTCCGCCGTGTCCTTGAGCAGCTTGGAGGCAAATCCGATTTTCGGCAGACGACGCTGCATGGGCATCTGGCCGCCTTCGAAGCCGGCCTTGATCTTGCCCTTGCCCGAGCGCGCGAAGGAACCCTTGTGGCCGCGGCCAGCGGTCTTGCCGAGGCCGGAACCGATGCCGCGACCGACGCGGGTGCGCTCCTTGCGGGCGCCGTCGGCGGGTTTGAGCGTATTGAGCTTCATGTGATTAGTCCTCAACCTTGACCAGGTAATGCAACTGGTTGATCAGGCCGCGCACCTGCGGAGAATCCTTCAGTTCGCGCACGCTGCCTACCTTGCCAAGGCCCAAAGCCTTGACCGACAAGCGATGCCGCGACTGGGTTCCGCCCAGGCTCTTGACCAGCCGAACCTTGACGGTCTTGTTTGTCTCAGACATGAGCCAACTCCTCCACCTTCTTGCCACGCTTGGCCGCGATCCGGGTCGGCGACTGCATCGCCTGCAGGCCCTTGACGGTGGCGCGCACGAGGTTGATCGGATTGCGCGAACCGACCGCCTTGGCCAGCACGTTCTTCACGCCAACCGCTTCCAGGACGGCGCGCATGGCGCCACCAGCAATTACGCCGGTACCTTCCGAGGCCGGCTGCATGTAGACGCGCGCCGCGCCGTGCCCGGCCTTGACCGGGTGGAACAGCGTGCCGTTGTTGAGGTCGACCGCGCTCATGTTCTTGCGCGCGTATTCCATCGACTTCTGGATGGCGACCGGCACTTCACGCGCCTTGCCGTAGCCGAAGCCGACCTTGCCGGCACCGTCGCCCACCACCGTCAATGCGGTGAAGGTGAACTGGCGACCGCCCTTGACGGTCTTGCTGACGCGGTTGACCGCAACCAGCTTTTCGATCATGCCGTCGTCGATTTCCTCGCGTTCGCGATTGCGATCGCGGCCGCGGGATTCACGTTGCTCTGCCATTGCAGTTTCTCGGTAGTTTCAGGAATTTGCGGCATTGCCGCTTATGGTTGTGGTGTGGTGCGGGTGAATCGCCGGGAGCGCAACCGCCCGCGACGCCCGATGCCTCTTGCATCGGCAAGTCTGGTCGCGCATCCGGCCAATGCCAGTGCGCGAACCCGTGGGTCAGAACTGCAGCCCGGCTTCGCGCGCGGCGTCGGCCAGCGCCTTGATCCGGCCATGGTAGCGATAACCGGAACGGTCGAAGGCCACCTTGTCGATGCCCGCGGCCTTGGCGCGCTCGGCGATCATCTGGCCGACCCGAGCCGCCGCCGCCATGTTCTTGCTGCTGCTCAGGTCGCCCTTGACGTCGGCCTGTACGGTCGAGGCCGAAGCCAGCACCTTGGCGCCGTCGTGGGTGAACACCTGAGCGTACACGTGCTGACCGGTGCGCAGCACCGACAGGCGCGGCACGCCGAGGTTGCGGATGTGCGCGCGGGTCGACTTGGCGCGGCGCAGACGGGCGATGTTCTTGTCCATGTGTCTTTGACCTTTGGAAACGGATCGGCTTGAGTCGGAGCGATTCACGCCATCCGGCGCGAGAGACCCCGCGATTACGCCTTCTTGGCTTCCTTGCGGAGGATGGTTTCGTCGGAATACTTCACACCCTTGCCCTTGTAGGGCTCGGGCGGACGGTAGCCGCGGATCTTGGCAGCGACCTCGCCCACCAGCTGTTTGTCGGCGCCAGTGACGACGATTTCGGTCTGGGTCGGGGTGTTGATGGTGATGCCCGCCGGTGCAGTGAACACCACCGGATGGGAAAAGCCCAGCGACAGGCTCAGGTCATTGCCCTGCATCGCGGCGCGGTAGCCGACGCCGACCAGCAGGAGCTTGCGCTCGAACCCGGTGCTCACGCCGTGCACCATGTTGGCGACGATGGCGCGCACGGTGCCGGCCATCGGCTCCAGCGCAACGTCTTCGTTCGACACGAGGGCGTGACCGTCTTCGATCTTGACCTGGATGCCGGCCGGCTTGGCGAGACTCAGCGAGCCTTTTGGCCCCTTCACCCCGATCGACTCCGGCTGGATGTTGATTTCGACGCCCTTGGCAAGGGCAATCGGCTTCTTGGCAACACGTGACATGGTCAGGACTCCCTTACGCCACGATGCACAGGACTTCGCCGCCGACGCCCTGCTGGCGCGCCTGCGAGTCGGTCATGATGCCCTTGGATGTGGAAATGATGGCAATGCCGAGACCGCCAAGCACCTTCGGCAGTTCATCCTTGCCGCGGTAGTGACGCAAGCTCGAGCGCGAGACGCGCTTGATGCTCTCGATTACCGGCTTGCCTTCGAAATACTTCAGCGCGATTTCGAGATTGGCCTTGGCGCCATTGCTCACCACGCGCGCGTCGGCGATATAGCCTTCGCTCTTGAGGACGTTGGCGATCGCCGCCTTGACTTTGGACGACGGCATCGTCACCGCCGGTTTGCCGACCGCTGCCGCATTCTTGATGCGGACCAGCATATCGGCGATGGGATCAGTCATGCTCATTGTGTTTGAACCTTTGAGTGCACCGATATCCGCGGGATTGCGAATTCGTTGGAACGGGAAAACAGGGAACAGGGAACAGGGAACAGGGAACAGGGGAAAGCAGGAAGTTCTTACATATCCTGGTACCCGGTGCCCAGCACCCGACCTACCAGCTCGCCTTGCGCAGGCCCGGCACATCGCCGCGCATGGTGGCTTCGCGAAGCTTGTTGCGGCCGAGGCCGAACTTGCTGTAGACGCCGCGCGGACGCCCGGTCAGGGCGCAGCGGGTGGTCTGACGCGACGGCGAGGAGTCGCGCGGCAGCTTTTGCAGCTTGGTCGCAGCCTCCATCTTCTCCTCGTAGGACGCATCCTGACTGGAGATGATCTTCTTCAGCGCATCGCGCTTGGCGGCGTGCTGCTTGGCCAGCTTGGCACGCTTGACCTCGCGGTTGACCATGGAAGTTTTAGCCATGACGAATCCTCAATTCCGGAACGGGAAACGGAAGGCTTCGAGCAGGGCCTTGGCCTCGGCGTCGGTCTTCGCGGTGGTGGTGATGGCGATGTCCATGCCGCGCATGGCATCGACGACGTCGAAGTCGATCTCCGGGAAGATGATCTGCTCCTTCACGCCCATATTGAAGTTGCCGCGGCCGTCGAACGAGCGCGCCGACACCCCGCGGAAGTCGCGAACGCGCGGCAGCGAAACGTTGATCAGACGGTCGAGAAATTCGAACATCTGGGCACGGCGCAAGGTCACCTTGCAGCCGATCGGCCAGCCGTCGCGGATCTTGAACGAGGCAACCGAGACGCGCGACTTGGTGACGACCGGCTTCTGGCCGGCAATCTTGGTCATATCAGCAACCGCGTTCTCCAACACTTTCTTGTTGGTGGCCGCCTCACCCACGCCCATGTTGAGCGTGACCTTGACCAGTCGCGGAACCTGCATCGGATTGGTGTAGCCGAATTGTTGCATCAGCTTCGGCGCCACTTCTTCCTTGTAGAACTTTTCGAGCCGTGTGGTCATGTCAGATTGCCTCGCCGCTGGAGCGGAACACGCGGATGCGCTTTCCATTCTCGAGCACCTTGGTGGCAACGCGCTCGCCCTTGCCCGTCGCCGGGTTGAAGGGCATCACGTTGGAAATGTGGATCGACGCCTCGCGCTCGACCACGCCGCCGGGCTGATTGGCCTGCGGATTGGCCTTGGTGTGGCGCTTGACCAGGTTCAGGTTGGAGACGTACACGCGGTCGCCTTCGACGCGCAGCACTTCGCCGACCTGGCCCTTGAGCAGCTTGTGCTTCTTCTTGTTGCCGCCGGTCGTCACCACGACCTGGTCGCCTTTCTTGATACGGTTTGGCATTTCAGTGTCCTCCGCTCACAGCACTTCGGGTGCAAGCGAAACGATCTTCATGAACTTTTCGGTGCGCAGTTCGCGCGTCACCGGCCCGAAGATGCGCGTGCCGATCGGCTCGAGCTTGTTGTTAAGCAGCACGGCAGCATTGCCGTCGAAGCGAATCAGCGAACCGTCGGCGCGGCGCACGCCCTTGCGGGTGCGCACCACCACGGCGTCGTAGACGTCGCCTTTCTTCACCTTGCCGCGCGGAATCGCTTCGCGCACCGACACTTTGATGATGTCGCCGATGCCGGCGTAGCGGCGCTTCGAGCCGCCCAGCACCTTGATGCACATCAGTTCCTTTGCCCCCGAGTTGTCGGCAACGTCGAGAAAGCTCTGCATCTGGATCATGGCTATCTCTCCTGCTTACTCGGCGGTGCGGGTGACGACTTCCACCACCCGCCAGTTCTTGGTCTTGGACATCGGCGCGCACTCGGCCAGTCGGACGACGTCGCCTTCGTTGCAAGCGTTGTCGGCGTCGTGGGCGTGGAGCTTGGTCGAGCGGCGGATGTACTTGCCGTACAGCGCGTGCTGAACCTGACGCTCGACCAGCACGGTCACGGTCTTGTCCATCTTGTTGCTGACCACGCGGCCTTCGACCGTGCGCAGCTTCCTGAGTTGTTCGGTCATGGCGCCGATCCTTGCTTCTTCTGGCCCAGCAGCGTGTTGACGCGAGCGATCTCGCGGCGCACGCGGCGCGGCTCGTTGTTGCGGGCTGGCGGCAGCTGGCCGGTGGTCTTCTGCATCCGCAGCGCGAAGCGCTCCTTCTGCAATTCGACCAGGTGGGCCTTCAGATCGTCCGCCGACTTCTGACGCAGTTGCTTGAGTTCCATCAGCGCACCGTCCGGGTCACGAATGTGGTGGTGACCGAGAGCTTGGCGGCGGCCAGGCGCATCGCTTCGCGCGCCACTTCCTCGCTGACACCCTCGATTTCGTAGATCATCCGACCGGGCTGGATCTGGGCCACCCAGTACTCGACGTTGCCCTTGCCCGAGCCCATGCGGACTTCAATCGGCTTCTTGGTGATCGGCTTGTCGGGGAACACGCGGATCCACATCTTGCCGCCGCGCTTGACGTAGCGGCTGATGGAACGGCGCGCGGCCTCGATCTGGCGCGCAGTGAGCTGGCCGTGGGCGGTCGCCTTCAGGCCGAATTCGCCGAAGCTGACGGCGTTGCCGTTCCAGCTCAAGCCCTCATTGCGGCCCTTGTGGACCTTACGGTATTTGGTTCGCTTGGGTTGCAGCATGGTTTACTCCCTCGCTTCGCCGCGGGCGGCGCGGTCGCCACGATCACGCTCGCCGCGATCGCGACGCGGGGCGCGCGGACGCTCGCGATCACCGCCGCGCGGTGCTGGCGTGTCGTCCTGCTTTTCCTGTCCCACCTGGGAGAAATCGAAGATTTCGCCCTTGTAGACCCAGACCTTGATGCCGATGATGCCGTAGGTTGTCTTCGCTTCCGCGAAGCCGTAATCGATGTCGGCGCGCAGCGTGTGCAGCGGCACCCGACCTTCGCGGTACCACTCGGAACGGGCGATTTCGGCGCCGTTCAAACGACCGGCAACGTTGACCTTGATGCCGAGCGCGCCGAGGCGCATCGCATTGCCCACGGCGCGCTTCATCGCGCGACGGAACATGATGCGGCGCTCAAGCTGCTGGGCGATCGACTCGGCCACCAGCTGCGCATCCATTTCCGGCTTGCGCACTTCGGTGACGTTGATGTGCGCCGGCACGCCGAGCACATCGGACACTTCCTTGCGCAGCTTCTCGATGTCTTCGCCGCGCTTGCCGATCACCACGCCCGGGCGGGCGGTGTGGATGGTGACGCGGGCGTTGTTGGCCGGACGTTCGATCTGGATCTTGCTGACGCCGGCCTGCGCCAGCTTCTTGCGCAGCACTTCGCGCACCCGAAGATCGGCTACCAGATACCCGGCGAACAGCTTCTTGCCTGCGTACCACTTGGAATTCCAGTCTTTGGCGATACCCAGACGGATGCCGATCGGATTGACTTTGTGACCCATGATTACTTGCCCTCGCCGACGACAACGGTGATGTGGCTGGTGCGCTTTGTGATGCGCGTGCCACGGCCCTTCGCACGCGCCATGAAGCGCTTGATCGAAGGACCCTCATCGACCATCACGGTCTTGACCTTCAGCGCGTCGGCATCGGCGCCGTTGTTGTTCTCGGCATTGGATGCGGCCGAAAACACGACTTTGTAAATCATGCCCGCGGCTTTCTGGTCCGAGAACTTGAGCAGGTCGAGCGCGCGCGCGACCGGCAAGCCGCGAACCTGATCGGCGACCAGGCGTGCCTTCTGGGGGGAGATGCGCGCGGTGCGCAGGATGGCTTTCGCTTCCATGGTCATCGTCCTTACTTCCCGGCCTTCTTGTCGCCACCGTGCCCCTTGAAGGTGCGGGTGATGGCGAATTCGCCGAGCTTGTGGCCAATCATGTTTTCGTTGATCAGTACCGGAACGTGGTTCCTGCCGTTGTGCACGGCAATGGTGAACCCGATCATTTCCGGCAGGACCGTCGAGCGCCGCGACCAGGTCTTGATCGGCCGCTTGCTGCTGCCCGCGGTCTCCACCTTCTTGAGCAGGTGGTGATCGATGAACGGGCCTTTCTTGAGGGAACGTGCCATTGTCGATTAGCTCCTGCGATCGCGCACGATGAACTGCTGGGTGCGCTTGTTCTTGCGGGTCTTGTAACCCTTGGTCGGTACGCCCCACGGCGTCACCGGATGCGGGTTGCCCTGTCCGGCACGCGCTTCGCCGCCGCCGTGCGGGTGGTCGACCGGGTTCATGGCCGCGCCGCGCACGGTCGGCTTGACGCCGCGCCAGCGCGTGGCGCCTGCCTTGCCAAGCTTCTCCAGTCCGTGCTCGTCGTTGCCGACTTCACCGATGGTCGCACGGCATTCGGCCGCAACCTTGCGCATCTCGCCGGAACGCAGACGCAGGGTGGCGTACACGCCCTCACGCGCCACCAGCTGCACGCCGGCGCCGGCCGCACGCGCGATCTGCGCGCCCTTGCCGGGCTTCATCTCGATGCAGTGCACGGTGGTGCCGACCGGGATGTTGCGCAGCGGCAGGGTGTTGCCGGTCTTGATCGGCGCATCGTGACCGGAAATCACCTGGTCGCCGGCCTTCAGGCCCTTGGGCGCAATGATGTAGCGGCGCTCGCCATCGACATAGCACAGCAGCGCGATGTGCGCGGTTCGGTTCGGGTCGTATTCGATGCGCTCGACGCGCGCCGGAATGCTTTCCTTGTCGCGCTTGAAGTCGATGATGCGGTAGTGCTGTTTGTGCCCGCCGCCGATGTGCCGGGTGGTGATCCGGCCATGGTGGTTGCGTCCGCCGCTCTTGCTCTGCTTCTCCAGCAGCGGCGCATGCGGGGCCCCTTTGTGCAGGTCGGGCGTCACCACGCGGACCGCGCTGCGGCGGCCGGCGGAGGTGGGCTTGAATGTCATCAATGCCATGGGTGTGCTCCTCAGGCCGAGACGGTCATGACGTCGATCGACTGGCCTTCGGCCAGGGTCACGTATGCCTTGCGGGAATTGCCGCGGCGGCCCATGCGCTGACGGAAGGCCTTGGCCTTGCCCTTCACGTTGAGCACGTTGACGGCTTCGACCTTGACGCCGAAGACCTTCTCCACCGCCGCCTTGACGTCGGCCTTGGTGGCGGTCTGGGCGACCTCGAAAACGTACTGGTTCGATACTTCCTGCAGGCGCGCGGTCTTTTCGGACACGCGCGGCGCGCGGATGATTTCGTACAGGTTTGCAGCGCTCATGCCAGCCACTCCTCGATCTTCTTCACCGCATCGGTGGTGACAACGACGGTGTCGGCGCCGACCAGTGACACCGGATCCAGACCCTGGGCGTCGCGTACCTGCACATAAGGCAGGTTGCGGGCCGACAGGTACAGGTCGTCGCTGGCGTCCTCGGTGACGATCAGCGGACGCCGACCGACATTCAAAGCCGCGAGCTTGGCCAGCAAATCCTTGGTCTTGGGCGCATCGACCGCGAAGGTTTCGACCACGGTGATTCGGCCTTGACGGTTCAGCTCCGACAGGATCGAAGCCATCGCCGCGCGGTACATCTTGCGGTTCACCTTCTGGGCGAAACTGCGCGGCTTGGCCGCGAAGGTGACGCCGCCGCCGACGAAGATCGGGGCCGTCAACGCGCCGTGACGCGCACCGCCGCCCTTCTGCTTCTTCGACTTCTTGGTGGTGCCGTTGACTTCCGAACGGGTCTTCTGCGCCTTGGTGCCGGCGCGACCGGCGTTGCGGTAGGCCACGACGACCTGATGCACCAGATCCTCGCTGAAGGCCCGTCCGAACACGTCTTCGGACACCGCCAGCGTGCTGTTGCTGCCGTTGATATTCAGTTCCATGTTCAAGCCCCCTTGCTGGCCGGACGCACGAGCACGTCGCCGCCCGGGGCGCCCGGAACCGCGCCGCGCACGGCAATCAGCCCGCGCTCGACGTCGACCTTGACGACCCTCAGGTTCTGGCTGGACTTGGTTTCGGCACCCATGTGACCGGCCATCTTCTTGCCTGGAAACACGCGACCCGGGGTCTGCCGCTGGCCAATCGAGCCTGGCGAGCGATGCGACAGCGAGTTGCCGTGGGTGGCGTCGCCCATCTTGAAGTTCCAGCGCTTGATCGTGCCCTGGAAGCCCTTGCCCTTGCTCACGCCCTGAACGTCGACCATCTGGCCTTCGCTGAAGATGTCGGCCTTGATCTCGCCGCCAACCTCGAAGCCGCCGATCTTGTCGTCCTCGACGCGCAGCTCCCACAGACCGCGGCCGGCTTCCACCTTCGCCTTGGCGAGATGGCCGGTTTCCGGCTTGGTCAGCAGGCTGGCGCGCTTGACGCCGGCGGTCACCTGCACGGCGCTGTAGCCGTCGGTCTCCACCGTCTTGATTTGGGTGATACGGTTCGGCGTCGCCTCGATCAGGGTCACCGGCACGGACTTGCCGTCTTCGGTGAACATGCGGCTCATGCCAGCCTTGCGACCGACGATGCCGAGCGAGTATTTCTTCGCGCTCATCTCCGGTCTCCTCAGGTCAACTTGATCTGGACGTCGACGCCCGCCGCGAGCTCGAGCTTCATCAGCGCGTCCACGGTCTTGTCGTTGGGGTCGACGATGTCGAGCACGCGCTTGTGCGTGCGGGTCTCGTACTGGTCGCGCGCATCTTTGTCGGCATGCGGTGACGCCAGCACGGTGTAGCGTTCGATTTTTGCCGGAAGCGGAATCGGGCCGCGCACCTGGGCGCCGGTCCTCTTGGCCGTTTCGACGATCTCGCTGGCAGAACGGTCGATCAGGCGATGATCGAAAGCCTTCAGCCGGATGCGAATCTTCTGGTTCGCCATTTGGGTTGCCTCGTGAATCCTGAAAGAGCGACAGGCGTGGCGGCTTGTTGCGCCACACCCCGGGATGACAGCAGTCTTGCGATTGCGACGCCGGCTGGACCGGCCCGGCGCGACGTTCGCCACACTGGGAATCCGCTAGCGCGCAGAAAGGCCCCGTCGATGTGTCCCGGACAGTTCCGGAACGGACGAGGCCTTGCCGTGCGACATCTCCCTGTCTGGCGAACACGAGGCGCATCCTGCACCTCATTTCGCATCCCCCGACAACTCACATTGCGCGGGGGTCTTACATTCTAACTGACCGAGTTGAACTTACGCAAGCC
The DNA here is from genome assembly GCA_018262705.1 of Xanthomonas sp. GTDB lineage: Bacteria > Pseudomonadota > Gammaproteobacteria > Xanthomonadales > Xanthomonadaceae > Thermomonas. The sequence goes on along the minus strand of JADFDQ010000020.1, from coordinate 166 downwards.
CGAATTCGATATTATTTACGACTTCACCGGGATCGCGGTTGCCGGGTTCCGACGCAGGCGCTTCTGGATGACGCTTTCCGAAGAGCAAGAGCCGGATCCCGGCTTGCGCCGGGATGACGCACCGTCCAAGGCCAGCGCGCCGGAGCGCGCTGGCGTCAGTGCGTCA
>JADFDQ010000001.1 GCA_018262705.1 Xanthomonas sp. | reverse complement strand
TGTCCCCTGTCCCCTGTCCCCTGTCCCCTGTCCCCTGTCCCCTGCCCCCTGCCCCCTGTCCCCTGCCCCCTGTCCCCGAGCCCTGACCCCCCATGTCCTACGACCACGTCCAAACCCTGCTCAAGACCCACAAGATCGAGTTCATCGACTTGCGCTTTGCCGACATGCGCGGCGTCCAGCACCACGTCACCTTCCCGGCGTCGATCGTCGATGAAAGTCTGTTCGAGGACGGGCGCATGTTCGACGGCAGCTCGATCAATGGCTGGCGCGGCATCCAGAACTCCGACATGGTGCTGCTGCCCGATGCCGCCACCGCCTACGTCGATCCGTTCACCGCCGATCCCACCTTGGTGCTCAGTTGCGACATCCTCGACCCGACCACCATGCAGGCCTACACCCGCGACCCGCGCGGCGTGGCGCGACGCGCCGAGGCCTTCCTCAAGGCCAGCGGTATTGCCGACCAAGCCTTCTTCGGTCCGGAGCCCGAGTTCTTCATCTTCGACTCGGTGCGCTTCGCCAACGAAATGGGACACACCTTCTACCAAATCGACTCGGAAGAGGCCCACTGGAACTCGGCGCGCGACTACGCCGGCGGCAACAGCGGTTATCGGCCGATGGTGAAGGGCGGCTATTTCCCGGTCGCGCCGCTGGATTCGCTGCACGACTTGCGTGCGGAAATGTGCAAAACGCTGGAAGCGGTCGGCATCGAAACCGAGGTGCACCACCACGAAGTGGCCAATGCCGGCCAGTGCGAGATCGGCACCCGCTTCAATACGCTGGTGAAGAAAGGCGACGACCTGCTGGCGATGAAGTACATCATCAAGAACGTCGCCCACCGCAGCGGCAAGACCGCCACTTTCATGCCCAAGCCCATCGTCGGCGACAACGGCAGCGGCATGCATGTGCACATGTCGCTGGCCAAGGGCGGCGTCAACCTGTTCTCCGGCGACGGTTACGGCGGTCTGTCGCAGCTCGCGCTGTGGTACATCGGCGGCATCTTCAAGCACGCCCGTGCGATCAATGCCTTCGCCAACTCCACCACCAACAGCTACAAGCGGCTGGTGCCCGGCTATGAAGCGCCGGTGATGCTGGCCTATTCGGCCTCCAACCGCTCCGCTTCCTGCCGTATCCCCTACGTGTCCAACCCGAAGGCACGGCGCATCGAAATTCGTTTCCCGGACCCGATGAACAGCGGCTACCTGACCTTCGCCGCGCTGATGATGGCCGGCCTCGACGGCATCAAGAACCAGATCGATCCGGGTGCGCCCAGCGACAAGGATCTGTACGACCTGCCGCCGGAAGAGGAGAAAGGCATTCCCACCGTCTGCCACTCGCTGGACCAAGCGCTGGATGCGCTGGATGCCGACCGCGACTTCCTGAAGGCCGGCGGCGTGTTCACCGACGACTTCATCGACGCCTACATCGGGCTGAAAATGAAGGAAGTCACCGCGTTCCGCGCAGCGACGCACCCGCTCGAATACCAGCTGTACTACACGATCTGATTGCGGCCTTTGGGCCGCCATACGGGTGGGAGCGATCCGCCAGCGTCATCCCGATGCAGGCCGGCTTCCAGTTTTTCAGATGTCCCGCCAAAGACTGGACCCCGGCTTACGCCGGGGTGACGGCAAAAAGGCTGTAATGCCCCCGGCCCCTGACCCCTGGCCCTACTCCTGCGCCCGCACCAGTGCGGTGAACTCCGCGAACGGCACCGCCGGCGACCACAGGAATCCCTGCCCGCTCTCGCAGCCAAGACCGCGCAGCTTCTGCAGCGCTTCCTCGTCTTCGATGCCTTCTGCCACCACCGACAGGCTCAGGCAATGGGCCATCTCCACGATCGCCTTCACCAGCGCTTCGTCGTTGGCGTCGCTGCAAATCCTGTCCACGAACGAGCGGTCGATCTTCAATCGGTGCACGGCGAACCGACGCAGATAGCTCAGGTTGGAATAGCCGGTGCCGAAATCGTCGATGGCGACTTTCACGCCGCGGCTGCTCACGCGCCGCAGCACTTCGGCCGGATCGCTGGAATCGGTGACCAGCACGGATTCGGTCAACTCCAGTTCCAGCCTCGGGCCGGCAAGTCCGGATGCGGCCAGTGCCGAAGCCACCACGGCATCCAGATCGTCGCGGCGCAGCTGCAGCGGTGACACATTGACCGCCACCGTCAGTTCCCCCAGACCTTCCTCACACCAGCGTTGGGCATCGCGACAGGCCTGGTGCAGCACCCAGCCGCCGATCTCGTGGATCAGCCCGCTGCGCTCGGCCACCGGAATGAAGCGCACCGGCGGGATCGCGCCCAGTTCCGGATGCTGCCAGCGCAGCAGCGCCTCGGCGCCGAGAATGCGGCCGCTGACGAGGTCGTACTGCGGTTGGTAATGCAATCGCAGCTCGCCATTGGCCAGCGCCGTGCGCAGGCCGGCACCGATCCGCAGCTGTTCGGCCACGCTCTCGTTCATGCTGGCGTCGAAGAAGCAGAACGTGTTGCGCCCGGCATCCTTGGCCTTGTACATCGCAAGGTCGGCATTTCTCAGCAGCTGATCCACATCCTCGCCGTCGCGCGGCGCCACTGCGATGCCGAGCGAGGCGGTCACCAGCGCGTCCACGTCGTTGACCCGGAACGGCTCGCGAAACACCCGATTGATCTTGCCGATCACGGTCGCGATCGTGCTTTCGCTCTTGAGGTTGGACAGCAGGATCAAAAACTCGTCGCCGGACATGCGGGCGACGGTATCGTTGTCGCGCAGCGCCGCGCGCAATTTTCCGGCCACCTGCTTGAGCAAAGCGTCGCCGGCATCGTGGCCGAGCGAATCGTTGATGGTCTTGAAGTTGTCCAGATCGAGAAACAGCACCGCCACCACGCGGCCGCTGGTTTCGGACTGCACCAGCATCTGTTCGAGGCGATCGCGCGCCAGCAGTCGGTTGGGCAAACCGGTCAGGGCATCGCGCTGCACCAGCCGTTCGATTTCCTCTTGCGATTTCAGCAGTGCCTGCTTTTCGCCGTCGAGCTGGACGATGGTGGTGCGCAGGTCGCCGGCCAGCATGTAGACCAGCAGCCAGGTCATCAGCAGGATCAGGCCCAATTCGATCAGGCGAATCACGAGGGTGACATCGTCTTCGCCAACAGCGATCAGATTGCCGATACTGACCGGCAGAACGCCAAAGTGATTCAGCGCGAAGACGGCGCCCAATGCGGCCAGCAAGAACCACACCAGCGCCTGTGTCAACCGGCGTGCGCCAAGCATGGCGGCAAACACGATCAGGGTCGGGAACGCCATCACCGCGGTGTCGTACAGGCCTTCTCCCGCGACCATCAGTACGCTCAGGCCCAGTGCCAGCGAGGCCACCATCAACCGCACCGCCTGCGGCGCGCGGCCGTGGGCGTTGAACCAAAGTGCGAGCCCCGTCAGCGCAGCAATGGCAAGGTCGATACCGGCAGAAGGCCAGCGGGTGCGGAGACTGTTGGCGATCACCAGATACAGGAAGATACCCAGTACCGGCCAGCCGATCTGGCGTACGCGGCGCGTATCAAGTGCAAGCAGCCGTTCCGGCAGATTCGATCTGGATGGCATGGGCCCCATGGATTCGCCTACCCCTGATGCAATCGACACCTGCACCGCGAGTCTAGCCTAGCATCCGGCCGTGCAAGCAAAACCAGCGTTGGCGCTATCGCCATTGGAAGGAATCACGCTGTCTTGGCCGAAATGCACTAAATTAGTGCAAATGCAGATGGACGCTTCCACCGTCGCCACCCTCGATGCACTCACCACGCCGCTGCTGCGCCTGGATCAACGCGCGCAAATCGCGTTCGCCAACGCGGCCTGCGCGCGTTGGCTGGGCGTGAGTCGACGCCGCTTGCAGGGCCTGCATGCGAGCGCGCTCGAATGCGAAGGAGATCGCCTGGCCGAACGGCTGACCGATCCGTCCGGTTCGCCGCTGCGCCTGCGTGCGCTGGCGCTCTCGGCACCGGGCAGCGATGGCGTGCATTTCGCCGATCTGTGGCTGACCCCCGACGAATCCGGAAGCTGGGTCGAACTGCATCCGGTCGACGAATTCCCCGGCGCCGATCCGGCCCAACTGCTGCCCTCGGCGCTGGCCGCCTCGCTCAAGGGGCTGGCGCACGAACTGCGCAATCCGCTAGCCGGCATCAAGGGTGCGGCGCAGCTGCTGTCGCGCCGCGTCGATTCCGAATCGCGCGAGCTGACCGCCATCATCGAAGAGGAAGCCCAGCGGCTGGCCACGCTGGTGGAACGCCTGCTGCATCCGGAACCGCCGCCGCAGCGGGTGCCGGTCAATGTGCATGCCGTGCTCGAGCGCGTGGTTCGCCTTGCCGAAAGCGACGCCGGCTGGGCGGTGCGGCTGCGGCGTGATTACGACCCTTCGCTGCCGGAGCTGCAGGGCGATGCCGATTCCCTTGCGCAGGCGGTCTGGAATCTGGTGCGCAACGCCATTGAAGCCGGCGCCGGCAACGTCAGCCTGCGCACCCGTGCCGATCACGAAGCGCGCATCGATGGGCAGTTGCGTGGGCTGGCGCTGCGCCTCGACGTGGTCGACGACGGCCGAGGCGTGCCGCCGGAGTTGACCGAGCATCTGCTGCTGCCGCTGGTGTCCGGTCGCGCCGAAGGCACCGGGCTGGGGCTGGCCATGGTCCAGCAGGTGGCGCGCGCCCACGGCGGGATGCTGGTCTGGCGCTCGCGCCCGGGCCACACCGTGTTCACCCTGCTGCTGCCGCTGGCGGCGGAGACCCTTGATGACTGAAGCCGCGCGTCTGTGGGTGGTCGATGACGACCGCTCGATCCGCTACGTGCTGTCGGCCGCATTGTCCGAGGCCGGCTACCGGGTCTCTGCATTTGCCGACGCCGACGCCGCGCTGTCGACGCTCGGCGCGGGCGAAACGCCCGATCTCGCCTTGATCGACGTGCGCATGCCCGGCATGGACGGGCTGGCGCTGCTGGACGCATTCAAGGCCAGGCTGCCCGGCTTGCCGGTGATCGTGATGTCGGCACACACCGACGTCGCCAGCACCGCCAGCGCCTTCCGCGGCGGCGCGCACGACTTCCTGTCCAAGCCGTTCGACCTCGACGCTGCCGTTGCGCTGGTGGCGCGGGCGCTGCCGGATACCGCGCCAGCGGCGGAGCGGACGCCTGAGCCTGCCATCGAGGCGACCACGGCAGCGGAACTGATCGGCCAGTCGCGCGAGATGCGCGCGCTGTTTCGTGCCATCGGCCGCTTCGCGCAGGTGCCGCTGTCGGTGCTGATCACCGGCGAAACCGGCACCGGCAAAGAGCTGGTCGCGCGCGCGCTGCACCGCGAATCGCGGCGCGCCAGCAAGCCTTTCATCGCGCTCAATACCGCCGCCATTCCCGCCGAATTGCTGGAATCGGAATTGTTCGGGCATGAGGCCGGGGCCTTTACCGGCGCCAATAAGCGTCATATCGGCCGTTTCGAACAGGCCAACGACGGCACGCTGTTTCTGGACGAAATCGGCGACATGCCGATGGCGCTGCAAACGCGGCTGCTGCGGGTGCTGGCCGAAGGCGAGTTCTTCCGCGTCGGCGGGCGCGAATTGATCCGCGTCGACGTGCGCGTAATCGCTGCCACCCACCAGCCGCTGGACGCACTGGTGACCGAACGCCGCTTTCGCGCCGACCTGCTGCATCGCCTCGACGTGGTGCGGCTGCACCTGCCGCCGCTGCGCGAACGTCGCGAAGACATCCCGCTGTTGGCCGCACGCTTTCTTGCACGTGCGGCCGTACAGCTGCAGCTGCCGTTATGCCGACTGTCGAACACGGCGCTGGAGCGTCTTCAGCACCACGACTGGCCGGGCAACGTGCGCGAACTGGAAAACCTGTGCTGGCGGCTGGCCGCGTTGGCGCCGGGGGAAACGATCAAGCCCCAGGATCTGGCGCTGGCCAGCACCGACACAACGCCGGCCGGAACCGGCAACGAGCCCCCGGACTGGACGCTGGCGCTGGCGCGCTGGACGCAAAGCGAACTCGACGCCGGCACCCGGAATCTGCACGCGAAGGCGCGCGAGCAACTCGATCAGACCCTGCTGGCGGTGGCCCTGGAACGCAACGGCGGTCGCCGTGGCGAAGCCGCTGTCACGCTGGGAATGAGCCGCAACACGGTGACCCGCAAACTGGGTTCGTCGCGCAAGCGGCATTGAGTGTGCGCGAGCACCCCAAAGTCTTTTCGACGGACGTACCGCATTCCTTTCATGGCCCGCCGAAGGCATAGTTCCCTTACCTCGCCAATGGAGATCTCCATGTCGAATCTGACCCGTTCCGCCCTCGTTGCCACACTGATCGCCGGCCTGTCCGCCTGTGCCAGCGCACCCGCGCCGCGCCCACAGGCACCGACAACGACGACCCCGCCCGGCGTCGTGCTGCGCGCCGTCGCCAATCTTGCCTCTGCGTCGGGCAGCTTGGTCAGCGGTCGGCTGACCTTGTCTTCAGCCGAGGGTGGCGTGCGCATTCGTGGCGACATCGGTGGCTTGCAGCCGGGCAGCGCGCACGGCTTCCACATTCACGAAACCGGCGATTGCAGCACGGTCGACGCCAGCAGCGCCGGCGGCCATTTCAATCCTGACACCAAGCCGCACGGCCGCTCCGGGATGGGCGCCCACCATGCCGGCGATATCGACAACCTCGTCGCCGACGCCGGCGGCGTCGCCCACGTCGATGCGCTGGTGCGCGGCGTCGGCCTCAGCGCAGGTCCGAACGACATCGTTGGCCGCGCGGTCATCGTGCATGCGACACAGGATGACTATTCGAGCCAGCCGGCCGGCAACGCTGGCGCACGGGTGGCCTGCGGGGTGATTCGACGCCTGCAATAGGCGCAAGGCGGCGTGTCGTCCGGTTTGGCGTGTGGTTTGCGCTATCTGTAAACACCCAGAGAGAAAACGATCATGCGCACTGTCTTTCGCTGTTGCCTTCCAATCGCCCTGCTGGCGCTGGTCGCCTGCTCGCCCAAGCAGACGTAAACGCGACGACACCCGCTACCGCGGCGCCGGCAGTCAATGCGCCGCAGCCCGCCCGGGAAGTGACGCCCGCTGGCAATGCGTCTGCCGTCGCGACCACCGATCCAAAGGACGAAAAATGCACCAACGAACCGCGCACGGATGAGAGCGACAAACGTCCGCGCTGTGGTGGGATGGGCGGCGCACCCACAGCCTCACATGCCTATCGCATCCAGCTCGACAACGGTGAATCCTTCACTGCCTGCGACATCACCCAGCCGTTCACCGGCAAGATTGGCGGCGGAATGATCACCATGAAGTACACGCCGAGCGACGGCAAGACGGGCAAGGTGGACTGGCTGTTTGCCGGCGGTGGCGGCATGGCCAATACCGCATACACCTACACGCTTGACGATCCGGAAGACAGGATGACCGCCACCTACATCTCCACCGCCGGAGTGACCGGCCGCGGCTCGGGCCTGACCGTGCAGGCAAGAGCCGCGCATCAGACCTTTACTGCCACCTGGACCCGGATCGAAGCCTGCACGGACTGATCCAGTAGCACTCCCAAGAGATCACACATGCACAAGAACACATTGCCTGCCGTCTGCATCAGCGCATTGCTGCTTCTGCTTGCCGCCTGCGCTCCAAAGCAGGAGCCGCAGCCTGCCGCACTTGCGGCCGCAGACGCACCCGTCGCAACGACTGCGCCACCGGAAGAACCCTGCACCAATCAGCCACCCACGGACGAAAACGACAAGCGTCCGCGCTGCGGTGGGATGGGGGTGGCCGCCGCGCCGTCGGCGTATCACGTCGTCGGCGGCAGCGGCGATCCGGTGGATGAAACCGTGTGCGACATCAGCCAGACGTTTGTGCTCAACGGCAAGATGTTTGGCGTGGAATTCAGCGGCGGCATGGACGGCACCTACAAGTTCGTGCGCACACCCAACATTCCCGGCCTGCATTGGAGTGCCGGCGGGCGCTATCACATCGAATTTCCCGATGGTGCAGACAAGCCGGGCACGCTGACCACCGCAGGCGGCGGCACCACCACCGCAGGCAGCCAGTCGCGTACCACCAGCGGCGGCGAGCATTTCACGCTGACGCCGGTCGCAGCTTGTACGACGACGAAATAGTGTCCGCCCACCTCGGAGCAGGGCACTTTTCTGCCCGCGGCGAGTGGTCAATACGACGTAGAAACCCAACACCCACGGAGGCCAGCATGATTCAGTTCCGCAAGATTCTTTTCCCGTGCATCATCGCTTGCACTGCGCTTTCTCCAATCGCGCACGCCGACTCGGTCAACGGCGGCAGGCAAGCCGCCGAGCAGTGCGTTAAATACCAACATGCCCGCAGCGATGCGCAGATCGCGTCCTGCTGTGCGGACATGCTAGACGGCGTGGGCGGGGCAAAAGCGCAAAAGGAATGCGTGAAAATCGGCAAGGAGATGGCGAACGGAAACGGGACAACTGCGACCGAAAAAAAATGAGGTTCACCCCGCGTCGCATCGCTACCCACACAGCCAAGCGGCAAGTCGCGGCGCGTCTCAGTGCGTCTGGGCGGCCGCTGCCTCGGCGCTGATTTTGCGTCGAAGCTGTTGCAATGACGCGCTGTCGGCGCCGTCCAGTGCGGCCAACGCGCGCCGGTAGTAATCGGCGCGCTTGTTGGCATCACCCAGCTTGCCCCAGGCCATCGCCATTCCGGCCAATACCTTGGCGTTGTTGCCGGGTTGCACGGCTTTGCCTTCAATCAAGCCCTGTGCATGTGCGAACGCATCCAATGCGTCCTTCGGTCGATTCAGATCATTGAGCGAAGCGCCGATGCCGATATAACCACCGGCAAGCGCTGGATTGTCGGGGCCGATGATGCCCGCCATCAATTCGACGGCTTGCTGAAACGAGGCCAGCGCGCCAGCACTGTCGCCGGTGTTGCGCTGTGCCGTGCCTTTCATGCTGAGCAAAACTGCGCGGCCATCCCACTGCGCGGGCAGGCCGTGACTGTCGGCAAAATCTGTGGCCTCGTCGATTGCCGGCAACATGCGTGAATAGTGCTCGTCGGCATTGAGGCAGCGCACCCGACCAATGAATGCCACCATGGCATCAATGGCCGCGACCTGCCCCAATTTGTTGGTTTTCTTGAACAGCGCGATGGCCTGGTCGTAGTACGCAAGCGCCTGCGCAATATCACCGCCACTCAGATAGGCATCGGCAAGATTGCGCAACGAGACCGCCTGTTCGAACACATCGTCCGGTAGGTACCGGCGGCGAAGTTCCATCGCGCGTTTGGCGGCGGCAATGGCTTCTATCGGTTTGCCCATCACCCCGAGGATTTGCGCGTAATTGCCGTAATGAGCCGCCAACTCCGTTGCATCATCCCGGTTGTAAGGCGACGCAGTGTCCGTCAGTCCAGGGCGATACAGCGCTTCCGCATTGGCCCAGTCCTGACCGAGGCCATACATGTTGGCCAGCGTGCGCTGGATGATTTTTCTTGCTTCCGGATCCAGATCACGATTTTCGTCGAGCGATGTGCGTGCGTGCGCCAGCAGGTCGTTCAAATTGAACTGCGCACTCAACTGGCCCTGCGGTGCCACGCCAAACAACGCGTCTTGCAGAAAATCCAGAGACTGGTTGGCTTTTCGGGTTTGCGCCTGCGCCAAACTGCGTTGTTGTTCTGCGATACGCGCCTGCATGCGCGCCTCGCGCGCCTGCCACAACGCCACGCCCGTTCCAGCAAGCAGGGCGAGGGTAATGGCAGCCAACGAGGCCGCCAGCGTCCGGTTGCGGCGCAGCCACAGCCGCGTGCGTTGCCTGCGTGACAGCGGCACGGCGGAAATGGGGCGGTTGTCCAGCCATGCCTTCAAATCATTCGCCAGTGCATCGGCGGAGGCGTAGCGTTGCTGCGGATCGTGGCGCAGACAGGCTTGCACGATGTCTGCCAGGCCGCCGCGCAGTGCTTTGGACAGCGCCATCGGCGTGAGCCCGCCGCGCAGCGCGGCTTGCTCCGCAGGAACCGAAGCGGCGGCGCGAGTCAGCGGCTCCGGAGCGCGTTCGAGTTGGCGCAGCTGTCCGGCCACCGGGGTTTCGCGCGTCATACCGAACGGATGCGCACCGGACAGCAGCCGGTGCAGGATCACGCCCAGCTGCCAGATGTCTGTCGCCGTGGTGATCTGCGCGTCGTGCAACTGTTCCGGCGAGGCGTATTCGAAGGTCAGCGCGCGGTCGAGAGTCGCCGTGGCTTCGACCTCGGCCAACTGCTTGGCGATGCCGAAGTCGAGCAGCTTTACGCGACCTTCGCCATCCACCAACAGATTGGACGGCTTGAGGTCGCGGTGCACGATCAGATTCCGATGCGCATAACGCACTGCGTCGAGCACTTGCAGGAACAATGCGATCCGTCCGTGCAGATCAAGCGTACGCGCGTCGCACCAACGGTCGATGGCGACGCCGTCGATACGTTCCATCACGAAATAAGGTTCGCCTTCGGTGCTGAACCCGCCATCCAATAAGCGCGCGATATTGGGGTGCTGTAAATCCGCGAGAATTTGTCGCTCACGCAAGAAACGTTCACGCGCAGCGGGTGAATTGGCGCTGGCGCGGATCAGCTTGAGCGCAGCTTGTTGCGCATAGGCGCCGTCGCTGCGCTGCACCGCATACACCGCGCCCATGCCGCCGCGACCGATGACGTCAATGATTTTCCATGCGCCGATGCTGCGACCCAGCATCGAATCGTTCTGCGATTCGGTCTCCTCGCGCGCCAATGCTGCGCCCCAGTCGTCCACGCTTCCAGAAAACGGTTCGGCCTCCCCGGAGTCAGCATCCAGCAGCGCTTGCACCTGTGCGCGCAATTCGGCATCGCTCGCACACAGCGCGTCGAGTTTTGACCAGCGCTCGTTTGTGTGCAGATCGGCCACTTCGTCGAAGATGGCCAAAGCACGACGCCGGCGCTCCTGCGTCGGATCGATTTCGGAACTCATCCGAGCTCGGTTAACAAAAAGGCGCGCGCTTTGCGCCAATCACGGCGCACGGTGAGATCCGTGACGTCCAGCATCTGCGCGATCTCGGTGTCCTCGTAGCCGCCGAAATACCGCAGCTCCACCACCTGCGCGGCGCGTTCATCCAGCGTGTGCAGGCGGCTGATCAACTCGTCCAGTTCCAGCATTTCCACCACCGCACGCTCACCAGCATCCAGCCGCGCCGTCAGGGTCAGGGCTTCCTGCCCGCCACCGCGCTTGTCGGCTTTGCGGGCACGCGCATCGTCCACCAGAACTTGTCGCATCGCCCGCGCCGACAGCGCCAACAAGTGATTGCGGTCATTCGCGGCCAACTGCGCGCCGCCGGCCAGCTTCAGGAAGGCCTCGTGCACCAGAGCGGTGGTCTGGAAATCGTCACGCATACGCCGCAATTGCAGCCGCGCCGCGCGTTTCAAGTCTTCATACATCGCCGAATACGCGGCGCTCATCGCCTGTGCGTCGCCGTCGCGGGCACGCGCCAGCAGGACGGTGATTTCGGGCGGCGCATCGGCTCGGTGGTCATCGGCGGTTCGGTCGTGTCCGGTCGACCGGCGAAGTTTCGCATACCTCCATCACGCCGGCAGTTCCGCCGGAGCCGACCCGAGGAAACGATTCATGAAAGCCCGCCATCACTCCCCGCGCCGTCTGGCGCTGTCCGCCCTGAGTTTGGCCTTGCTGGCTGCGCTGTCGCTGCCGGCGTTTGCAGCCGATCCGGTCTGCGTCGATAGCAACGGCATTCCGACCGGTGCCACCACCAACCAAGGTAATGAAAACGGCACCGACAACGCCACCTGTACCGACACATCCAGCGCCTACGGCGAAATGAACAACGCCAGCGCTGCGTATAGCAGCGCCTTCGGGTTCTTCAACTTCGCCACGGGCTTCCAAAGCAGCGCCTTTGGCAACCTCAACCTGGCCAGCGGCTATGCCAGCAGCGCTTTTGGCTTCGGCGGGAGTGCCTACGGAGCCGGCAGCTTGGTGTTCTCTGGCTGGTGGGAAAGGAACGGCGATGGTTTCAGCACCAACACTGAAACCAGTTATGCTGCGGGAGCCAGCAGCGTGTCCATGGGTGCGAACACCCGCGCCAGTGACAACTCCAGCGTCGCTATCGGTGTCGGCAGCGAGGCCGGGAGCCCAGATGGCAATTTCACCAACAGCAGGAACAGCATTGCCGTTGGCACGTGGTTCGACCTAAATGGCAACGGTGCGCTTGATCCTGAGGATCGCGTCACCAGTGCGACTGGGGTGCACAGCGCGGCGATCGGCGTGGGTAGCCAGGCCAGCGGCGACGAAAGCACGGCTGTAGGCGTGCGGAACTTCACCGGCGGCAGCCAGAGCAGCGCGTTCGGATTCCAATCGCAGGCGCTGGCCAACAGCAGCACGGCGCTGGGCTTCTAGGCGGTGGCCAATGTCGCCGGGGTGGTGTCTTTCGGCCACTCGGCGTCTGACCTGGATGTCTCCGGTTCGGCCTACGGCAGTGATCTCAATGCCCGCCTGATCCACGTGGCCGACGGCATCGACGCCACCGATGCGGTGAATCTTGGGCAATTGAATTCGGCCATTTCCGGCATCAGCAGCTACAGTGGTTTTTCGATCAGTGCGAATGGGGGTGCAGCGCAGGCGGTGACCGGTGGCAGCACCGTGGACTTCACCGCAACCGACCCCAACGGCAACCTCACCGTCACCCGCAGCGGCAACACCATCAGCTACGGGTTCAGCAACACGCCAACCTTCTTCGGCCTGACCGTGGGTGGCGGCGGCGCCCACTTCACCATCGTCAATAACACTGTGGTCAACATGGGCAACAACGTGGTCGGCGGCGTCGCCAACGGCGTGGCCGCCACCGATGCGGTCAACAAGGGACAACTGGACGCCGTCGCCGGCTCTGCCGCCGCTGCGCAAACCAGCGCCAATGCCGCACAGACCACTGCAAATTCGGCAATGACCGCAGCGAACAATGCCCAGACCACGGCGGACGCCGCGATGACTGCGGCCAACAATGCGCAGGCGTCGGCGGATCATGCACAAGCCACGGCCGATCATGCGCAAACCAGCGCCGATGCGGCGCAATCAACCGCCAACACCGCGCTGACCGTGGCCAACAACGCCGTGGGTGCGGCCAATACCTACACCGACACCCGCGAGGCGGCGATTCGCAGCGATATGACTGCCGGCGATGCCGCGACCCTGGCCTCGGCCAAGTCCTACACCGACCAGCGTTTCGTGGCCTGGAACGACACTTTCAGCCAATACCAGCAGCAGGTGGATCGTCGCTTTGCACAGACCGACCAGCGCATCGACCGGGTCGGCGCGATGTCCACGGCGATGACCCAGATGGCGGTGAACGCGGCGATGAGCAACAGCCCGCGCGGACGGATTGCGATTGGCGTCGGCGCGCAGGGCGGGCAGGGTGCGGTGTCGATCGGCTACGGGCGGCGTCTTGGTGATCGAGGTTCGTTCTCGCTGGGCGCCAGCTTCGCCCACGGCGAGAGCAGCGTGGGTGGTGGTTTCGGTATCGACCTGTAGGGTGTTGCCCTGCTGCCGCAAAGCAGCCCCTCACCCGGCGCTACGCGCCACCCTCTCCCCGCCAGCGGGGAGAGGGAAAGCAGGTGCGGCGCGGGCTTCTTTCGCTCACCACGCGCATGGCTGTCCTTCTCCCCGCCTTGCGGGGAGAAGGTGCCCCGAAGGGGAGGATGAGGGGCCGCCACGCCACCAACGCCACACCTCTCAATCCAGACAGCCCGCGTCCGCCTGCGGGCAGTGTACGAACTGCAGCGGCACGCCGTGTGCGCGCAGCACCGCCGCGTACTGGCGCTGGCGCATTTCGAAAAAGGCAAAGCCCTGCGCCAGTTTTTCGTGATCGGTTTCCTCGGCGGCGTCGCGCTGTTGCCACGCCGCCGCATCCAGCAGGCCGATCCTTGCCTCGCCGTTCGCATAGCGCACCAGCGGTTCGTTCGGCTCGGACAGCACGCGCTCGTTGCCCGGTTCCAGCAGCGCCGCGTCCAGCAGGTTCCAGAGGTTGTCGAGGCCGACGTGCTGGTACTGCATGGCCGTCATCGCCAGCAGGTCGTGCAGGCTCTGGTAGCGGATGTGTTCGATCTGCACGCCCAGCCCGTTGCGCACGGCCAGCGCCAGATCGGCTTCGGCCAAACCGTGGTCGAACAGGTCGTCTTCCAGCAGCGCATCGACGTCGGCCAGCGCCTCGCCGCTGAGCACGAACGGCATCACCCGCAGCACGCCGCCGGCAAACTCCGGATCGGCGCGCAGCGGTTCGGGCACCTCGCCGTTGGCGTTGGCGCCGAAGCCCATCGTGCGCGGGCCGCCAAGTCCCATGTCCGGCGGCAGCCGTTCCAGCAAATCTTCGACCCTGCGATGCACCGGCCAGCCGGGACGCAGCGCTTCGGCCGGATCGAAGTGAACGGCCAGCAAGGACAAGTCGCAGCCGGTCACGCCGGGGACGAGTTTGGCCAGATCGCGGCCGAGCAGCGCGGCCACGTCGCCGGCGTCGCGGCTGGACAGCGCCGCACGTTCTGGCAGACCGGCGTCGCGCAGCTCGATCGCGATCAGGCCGCGGAAGAATTTTTGCTGAGGTTTGTCCATCTGGAGCTTGAACTCGATATCGTCACACTACACTGCGTACATTATGCACGCGGCACCGTTGCCGCCGGGGGCAAGCCATGCAATTTGGTCGTCCTGTCGCCGTTCTCGGCGGCGTCCGCATCCCGTTCTGCCGGCGTAACACCGCCTACGCGGACGTCGGAAATCTCGGCATGTCGGTGCGCACGCTGGGTGCGCTGGTCGAAAAGTTCGGCCTGAACGGGCAGCAGCTCGGCGAAGTCGCAATGGGCGCGGTCATCAAGCATTCTTCGGACTGGAACCTCGGTCGCGAAGCCGCACTGTCCTCCGGCCTGTCGCCGCTGACCCCCGGCATCACCATGCAACGCGCCTGCGGCACGTCGTTGGACACCATCCTCGGTATCGCCGGCAAGATCGCCACCGGACAAATCGAAGCCGGTATCGGCGGCGGCTCGGACACCACCTCCGACGTGCCGATCGTCTATGGCCAATCGCTGCGTCGGCGCGTGCTGCACGCCGAGTCCGCCAAGTCGCTGGGGCAGCGGCTGGGCGCGTTCAAGGGTTTTCGTCTGTCCGAACTCAAGCCGGATTTTCCCGGCGTGGCCGAGCCGCGCACCGGCAAGTCGATGGGCGACCATTGCGAAGACATGGCGCGCGAATGGGGCATCCCCCGCGAGGCGCAGGACGCGCTGGCAGTGGCGTCGCACCACAAGCTGGCGGCGGCCTACGGGCGCGGTTTCTTCGACGATCTGGTGGTCGGCTTTCGCGGCGTCAACCGCGACAACAATCTGCGTCCCGACACCAGCATCGAAAAGCTCGCCACGCTCAAACCCGCGTTCGACAAAGCCTCCGGCAAGGGCACCCTGACCGCCGGCAACTCCACGCCGTTGACCGACGGCGCGTCCGCCTGCCTGATTTCCAGCGACGAATGGGCGGCGCAGCACGGCTTTGACGTGCTCTGCCATATCCGCGACGCGCAGGTGGCGGCGGTCGATTTCGTCCACGGCGAAGGCCTGCTGATGGCACCGACGGTGGCCGTGGCCGAACTGCTGGCGCGCAACAACCTGCGCCTGCAGGACTTCGATCTCTACGAAATCCACGAAGCATTTGCCGCGCAGGTGCTGTGCACGCTCAAAGCCTGGGAAAGCGCCGACTACTGCCGCGATCGGCTTGGCCTCGGCGCGCCGCTGGGCTCGATCGACCCAAGCAAGATCAACGTCAACGGCTCCTCGCTGGCCTGCGGGCATCCGTTCGCCGCCACCGGCGCGCGGATCGTCGCCAGCGCCGCGAAAGAACTGCGCGCCCGCGCCGGCCGCCGCTGCCTCGTCAGCATCTGCACCGCCGGCGGCATGGGCGTGACGGCGATTCTGGAACGCTGAGCGCTGCGGAGCCGACGCGCCCGCCGCGGCTCATCTGCGGCGGCGGATCGGAATGCTCGACACCGGCACCGACACCAGATCGACGCCGCCCTCGCGGATCGGCGCGCCGTATTCGGGCGCCCACGCCATCGCGCTGATGATCTCGAACGTCGCCGGAAGCCCCGCTTCGGTGCGCTGGCCTTCGTAGGCGCGCCGCGCGGCATCGAAGCGTCCGCGCCCGGTCAGGGTGGCGCGCCGATCGAGCAGCGCATTGGTGGCGCCGAGCGCACGCTGTTCGCGCATCAGCGCGGCCAGATCGGGATAGAACCTGACCTCTTCGTCGCGATCGACCACCGGCTGGAAGAAGCCGGCATCGATCAGCGCATCGCCAACGCCGGCCACGTCGACAAAGGCACTCACGTGCGGGGCCTGATCGGCCTGCGCGAACGCCTCGCGCAGCTCCCACAGGGTTTCCGGACCGAAGGTGGAAAACAGCAGCAGGCCCTGCGGCTTGAGCACGCGACGGAAGCTGTTGAGCACCAACTCCAGCGCGTCGACCCACTGCAGGCACAGGTTCGAAAAGATCACGTCGACCGTGCCTTCGGCCAGCGGGATCCGGCGGGCATCGGCGCACACCGGCAGCGGCGCGTGCGCGAACGGGTTCCAGATCTTCGAGGCGGCGCGGCTGCGTTCGAGCATCGGCAATGCCAGATCCAGCGACAGGATCTGCGCCTTCGGCCAGCGCTTTTGCATGACGCGGCTGGCGCTGCCGGTGCCGCAGCCGAGGTCGAGCACGCGCTGCGGCGGCTGGCGTTCCAGCGCCGGATCGTCGAGGTAATCCAGCGAGTCCAGCAAGCGCCGTTCAGCGAGCTTCTGCAGGTCGGCCACGGCGTCGTAACTGGCGGCGGCGCGGCTGAAGCGGCGGCGGATCTGGCGGGTGTCGAACAGCGGTGTGGTCATGGTTTTTGCTCGTCACTCGCGCAAAGGCGGGCCGCTTCCGACCGACGGATGTCCGTCCTA
This sequence comes from Xanthomonas sp., assembly GCA_018262705.1. Taxonomy (GTDB): domain Bacteria; phylum Pseudomonadota; class Gammaproteobacteria; order Xanthomonadales; family Xanthomonadaceae; genus Thermomonas. The sequence goes on along the minus strand of JADFDQ010000001.1, from coordinate 313,193 downwards.
TCCAGCGCCTCGCCCCCGTGCAAGGAATCCAGCGCTGGATCCCGGCATGCGCCGGGATGCCGGCAAGCTGCCTCGGAATGATTGCCCGGGACATCGAGGAAGCCCAGCAGCGCGTCCGCCACGATTTGCGGATGGGCCAGGAACGGCGCGTGGCCGGCGTGGCCGACCTGCAGGAAACGCGCACTTCGGTTCAGTGTGGCGGAGGCCTGCATCGCATTTGGCGACACCACGCGGTCGCGGCGACCGGCGATCCAAAGACTCGGCGCGGCCAGCGTGGGCAGATTCGGGCGCAAGTCGGTGGTTTCCAGCAAACGCAGGCCTTCGGCCAGCACCCGCGGCGAGGGCGCGCCGCGTTCCAGCGCCAGCGCGCGCAGCTGGCGCACGCGTTCGCGCGCGTCGCTCAGGCCAAAGGCTTCCAGCGCAAGAAAGCGTTCGACGGTGCCGCGCCAGTCGGCGGCAAGGCCCGCCTTGAAACTTTCGAACACGTCCGCCGCCATGCCCTGCGGCCAGTCCGGCGCAGCCACGAAGCGCGGCGTGGCACCGATCAATGCGATCTGCGGAACGCGCTGCGGCGCGATGCTCGCCGCGTGCAGCGTGATCGCACCACCCAGCGACCAACCGCACCACGGCGCGTCCGGCACCGCCGCCAGCACCGCACGCGCGCAGGGTTCCAGTTCCAGCGGAATCAAGGAATCGCGGCTGTGGCCGTGACCGGGCAGATCGACCAGATACAGCGTGTAGTGATCGCGCAACACGTCGGCCAACGGTGCGAACACACCGCCGTGCATGGCCCAGCCGTGCAGCAGCACCAGCGGCGGGCCGCTGCCGAGGACTTCGACGTGCAGGCTCATGCGTTTGCCTCGCGCGCCGGCCAGTGGGTTGGATCGGTCGCCAGCGCCTTGCGGATCGCATTCGTGTGTTCACCCAGGTGCGGCGAACGGATTTGCGTTGCAAGCTGCGCTTCGGAGAACCGGATCGGCGTGCGCACGCCCGGAATCTTTCCGCCGGCAACGGTTTCATCGACAAGATCCAGCCGCATCCCGCGGTGGCGCACCTGCGGATCGTTGAAGACCTGCGCGAGGTTCTGGATCGGCCCGGCCGGCACGCCTGCGCGCTCCAGCGCGGCCAGCACGTCGTCACGTTCGCGCGCTGCGAACGCAGCGGACAGCTGCGGCAGCAGGTCTTGGCGATGGACGACGCGGGCGGCGTTGTCGGCAAAGCGCGGATCGTCGACCAGCGCCGGCAACTCCAGCACCGCGCACAGCCGCGCGAACTGCGCGTCGTTGCCGACCGCCAGCATCAGATGGCCGTCGCGGGTGGCGAACGCCTGATACGGAACGATGTTCGGATGCGCGCTGCCCAGCCGCGGCGGCACCTGCCCGGAAACAAGACAGTTCATCGCCTGATTGGCCAACATGCCGACCATCGAATCGAGCAGGGCAATGTCGATGTGCTGGCCGCGACCGCTGCGCGCGCGCTGCAGCAGCGCGGCCTGGATCGCCACCCCCCCGTGCAGGCCGGCGAACAGATCGGCAAAGGCGACGCCGATTTTCTGCGGCATGCCGTCGGGCTCGCCGGTCAGGCTCATGATCCCGCCCATCGCTTGGATCATGGCGTCGTAGCCGGCGCGCGCCGCGTACGGGCCGTCCTGGCCGAAGCCGGTCACCGAGCAATAGACCAGGCCGGGGTTGATGGCGTGCAACGAGTCGAAGTCGAGCCCGAATTTTTCCAGCCCACCGACCTTGAAGTTCTCAATGAACACATCGGCCTGCGCGGCCAGCGCGCGCACCCGCGCCAGATCCTCGGGCTTGCGCAGATCCGCGGTCAGCGAACGCTTGCCGCGGTTGCAGGCATGGTAATAGGCCGCGCTGCCCTGGCTACCATCCGCGTTGTCCACGAACGGCGGACCCCAGCGGCGGGTGTCGTCGCCCTGCGGCGCCTCGATCTTGATCACGTCGGCACCCAGATCGGCCAGAGTCTGCCCGATCCACGGGCCGGCAAGGATCCGCGCCAGCTCGACGACCTTCAGACCGGCCAACGGGGTGGCGCTGTTGCTCAAGTGACGACCTGCAAAAACCTGCGCCGGCCGTTTGCACGGCACGAAGCGCGAAAAGAAGGCGGAACGAGCAAACCAGCCCGTGCGCCGCGAGGGCACTAGTTTGGGCCGTGCTTGCAGCGCTGTCGAGGCGGGGCACCATTGCTGCAGCGCTGCGGCCTCACGCTGCGCTGACTGCAGTGGTCGTCATACTTGCATCTCCCGCAATCGCCGCGCCGCGTGCCGCCTGCCGCATCGATCGAAAGGAAGTGTCTCCATGAGTCTTGCTCTCTCCCGTCCCGACCTGCTGCGCACGCAGGCGTTCGTTAACGGCCGCTGGTGCGATGCCGACAGCGGCGCAACCTGTGACGTGAACAACCCCGCCAGCGGCGAATCGCTGGGCACGGTGCCCGACATGGGCGCGCGCGAAACCGCAAAAGCCATCGACGCGGCGCAGGCGGCGTTTCCGGCTTGGGCGGCAAGAACCGCGAAGGAGCGCGCCCGCGTGCTGCGCAAGCTGGCCGACCTGATGCTGGAGCAGCAGTCCGATCTGGCCCGTCTGATGACCGCCGAACAGGGCAAGCCGCTGGCCGAATCCACCGGCGAGATTACCTATTCGGCGAGCTTTCTCGAATGGTTCGGCGAGGAAGCCAAGCGCATGTACGGCGACACCATTCCCGCCCACGCCACCGACAAGCGCATCATCACGCTGCGTCAGCCGATCGGCGTGGTCGCGGCGATCACGCCGTGGAATTTTCCTTCCGCCATGCTCGGCCGCAAGCTCGGTCCGGCGCTGGCGGCCGGCTGCACCCTGGTCTGCAAACCGGCGATCCAGACGCCGTATTCGGCACTCGCAATTGCGGTGCTGGCCGAACAAGCCGGGCTGCCGGCGGGCGTGCTCAACATCGTCACCGGCGCCGATGCCCCAGCCATCGGCCGCGAAATGACCTCCAACCGCAAGGTGCGCAAACTCAGCTTTACTGGTTCAACTGCCGTGGGCAAACAGCTGATGGCGCAGTGCGCCGAAAGCGTCAAGAAGGTGTCGCTGGAACTGGGCGGCAACGCGCCGTTCATCGTGTTCGACGATGCCGATCTCGACGCCGCCGTTGCCGGCGCACTTGCAAGCAAATACCGCAACAGCGGCCAGACCTGCGTCTGTGCCAACCGCCTGTTCGTGCAGGATGGCGTGTACGACGCCTTCGCGAACAAGCTGGTCGAAGCGGTGGAGGCACTGGCCGTGGGCGACGGTCTGCAGGGCCGCACCGATCAAGGCCCGCTGATCGACGCCAAGGCGCTGACCAAGGTCGAGGACCTGATGGCCGATGCCGTGGGCAAGGGTGCGAAGGTCGCCACCGGCGGCGCGCGCCACGCGCTCGGCGGCACCTTCTACCAGCCGACCGTGCTACTCGATGCCGACACCACCATGCGCCTGTCGCGCGAGGAAATTTTCGGCCCGGTCGCGCCGCTGTACCGTTTCCACACCGACGAGGAAGCCATCGCGCTGGCCAACGCCACCGAATTCGGACTGGCCGCGTATTTCTACACCCGCGATCTGGCACGCAGTTGGCGGGTGTCGGAGGCGCTGGAAGCCGGCATCGTCGGCATCAACACCGGCCTGATCTCGACCGAGGTCGCGCCGTTCGGCGGCGTCAAGCAATCCGGCATCGGCCGCGAAGGTTCGAAGTACGGCCTCGATGATTACACCGAGATCAAATACGTCTGCGTGGGCGTGGTGTAGCGGTCAGCGCCTCCAGCAAACCGTCGATCTGCGCCGTCGTGTGCCCGGCCGACAGCGTGATGCGCAGCCGCGCGCTGCCTTCGGGAACCGTGGGCGGACGAATTGCGGCGACCCAATAGCCGCGTTCTTCCAGTGCGCTGGATTGCGCCAGCGCATCGGCGTCGGCGCCGACGAGAAGCGGCTGAATGGCGGTCTCTGATGCGAGCAAATTCAGTCCGCACTCGGCCGCGCTCGCGCGAAAGCGCTCGATATTGACGCGCAAGTTTTCACGCAGCGCTTCGCCTTCTTCACTGCGCACAAGGTTGATCGCCGCAGTCGCCGCTGCCGCCTGCGCCGGCGACAGCGCGGTCGAATAGATCGCGCCACGCGCGGTCTGCAGCAGGTGTTCGATCAGATCGGCCGCGCCCAGCACCGCCGCACCGGCACCGCCCAGCGACTTGCCGAACGTCACCAGCCGCAGCGGCACGTCGGCCACCGATAAACCGGCCGCCGCGATGCTGCCGCGCCCCGCCGCGCCCAGCACGCCGGCGCCGTGGGCGTCATCGACGTACAGCGTCGCCTCGTGCGTTTTCGCAACTTCGGCCAGTGCCCGAATCGGGGCGATGTCGCCGTCCATCGAAAACACGCCGTCGCTGACCAGCAGCGCCGCACCGTCCGGATGTGCGGCCAGCTGATGCGCCGCTGCATCGGCATCGGCGTGCGAATAGCGTTTGAAATCGCAACAGGACAGCCGCGCACCGTCGATCAGACTGGCATGGTTGAGCCGATCCTGCACACACACATCGCCTTTACCCAACAGCGCCTGCAGTACCGCCAGATTGGCGGCGTGGCCGCTGGAAAACAGCAGCGCGCGCGGGGTTTGCTGCCAGTCGCACAGCGCTTCTTCCAGTTGCGCATGCTGCGCCGTGTGCCCGCAAACCAGCGGCGAGGCGGTGCTGCCCGCGGCATCGACCGAACGCAGCGCCGCCAGCACCTTGTGATGCTTCGACAGGCCAAGATAATCGTTGCTGCAAAAATTCAGCAGCCAGCGGCCGTCCATCTCGACACACACACCATCGCGCTGCGCCACGGTGCGCCGAATTCGCTGGCGATGCTGTTGCTCACGCAGCGCCCGTTGCGCCGCGACGCGTTCGCTCAGCCGTGTTCGCATCCGCAGCCGCAGCCGCAGCCGTCCTCCGGCGCACGGACAGGCAGGATGGGCGCAGGCGCGGCCATCGCCTCGGACTTGCTGTCCTTGCAACCGCATTTGCTGCCGCCGCTGCCGCAGCCGCCACCGCCCGCACTGCAGGAGCAGTCGTTGCCTTCGGTGCAGCACCCGCCGCCGCAGCATTCGCTGCCGCCGACGATGGTCAGGCCGGGAATGTCGCTGACGCTGGATTTTGCTTGATCTAGGGGCATGGGGCGTAACCCGAGTCGCTGGAACAGGGCGTCATCGTACCCCGTATCGGGGTTGCCCGTGGTCAACAGCTTGTCCCCGTGAAAAATCGAATTGGCGCCGGCGGCGAAACACAGCGCCTGCATCTCGTCGCTCATTGCGGCGCGTCCGGCTGACAGCCGCACCATCGAGGCCGGCATCAGGATCCTGGCCGCTGCAATCGTGCGCACGAATTCTAGCGGATCCAGCGCCGGCGCATCGGCCAGCGGCGTGCCCTTCACCGGCACCAACTGGTTGACCGGCACCGATTCCGGGTGGCGCGGCAGGTTTGCCAGCGTCATCAGCAGTCCGGCGCGCTGGCGGCGACTTTCGCCCATGCCCACGATGCCGCCGCAGCAGGTTTTCATGCCCGCAGCGCGCACGTGTTCCAAGGTGTCGAAACGGTCTTGCACGGTGCGGGTGTGGATGATCGAATCGTAAAACTCGGGATCGCTGTCGAGGTTGTGGTTGTAGTAGTCCAGCCCGGCGTCCCTGAGCTCGCGCGCCTGATCCGCATCCAGCATCCCCAGCGTGGCGCAAGTTTCCAGCCCCAATGATTTCACCGCGCGCACCATCGCCGTCACCTTGGGCATGTCGCGCGGCTTGGGCGAGCGCCAGGCCGCGCCCATGCAAAAGCGCGAAGCGCCGGCGGCTTTGGCCTGCCGCGCCTTTTCGATCACGTCCTCCACGTCCATCAGTTTGCTGGCAGCAAGGCCGGTGCCGTGATGGGCCGACTGCGGGCAGTAGGCGCAGTCCTCCGGGCAGCCGCCGGTCTTGACCGACAGCAATGTCGAAACCTGCACCTCGCAAGGGTCAAAATTTTCCCGATGCACCGTCGCGGCGCGGTAGAGCAGCTCGGGGAAGGGCAGGTCGAACAGCGCCTCGACCTCGGCTCGGGTCCAGTCGTGGCGGTTGTCCGAGGTCAGGACGGGTAAAGGGCTGACGGCAGACAAGGGCATTTTCCGAAAGACGGCAGGCGAAGTAGAGCGCAGTCTGGAGGCCATGCAAAGTTTCGTCAACCAAATGTATATTGAAAAAGTTGACATTGGCCACCCCGCGCCGCTGCGCTGGCTGTTCGCGCCCCGCTGCGTGGTCTGCGGCGATCCCGGGCTGCCGGATCGGGATCTGTGCGCCGCCTGCCACGACGCCCTGCCGTGGCAGGGGCCTGCCTGCGCGCGCTGCGCGCTGCCGCTGCCGGAGTCGGGGATTTGCGGCGTCTGCCTGCAGCGCCCGCCGCCGCTGGACACCGTCCACGCCGCGTTCGACTATGCCTTCCCTGTGGATGGCCTACTGCCGTGGCTGAAATTCCACCACGATTTCGCCTCCGGACGGGTGCTGGTGCAGCACATGGCCGAGCGCTTTGCCGCGCTGGAGCGGCCGCAGGCACTGCTGCCGCTGCCGCTGCACCCAAGCCGACTTCGAAAGCGCGGCTACGATCAGGCGCTGGAACTGGCAAAACCGCTGGCACGCGCTTTGGGAGTGCCGTTGCGCACCGATCTTCTGCAGCGCGTTCGCGCCACCTCGGCACAGTCTCGACTCGATGCCGAGGCGCGCAAGCGCAATCTGCGCGGCGCGTTTGCAGCCGCGAACGGTGTTGCACTCCCCGGGCGCGTCACTCTGTTCGACGACGTGATGACCACCGGCGCCACGCTGCACGCCGCCGCCGAAGCGCTTCGCAAGGCCGGCGTCGCGCAGGTTGACGCCTGGGTGTGCGCGCGGGTGGCGTGAAGCGTGCGCGTTCTGTTCGTCACAACCGCCGGCAACCCGGTTGAAATTGCCTGGAGCGCATCAAGGCCACATTTGCAGGCCGCGTTTGTAGGAGCGCATCGAGGCCGCAGGCAGAGAGGCGCGATTAGCAACCCCGCCTCTTGTTTGCGTTCACGCGTTCACCGTCGTTGCACGCAGCGCGAAGTCCAAAACAAGACCGATGAAGATCGCCATTCCGATCCAGCCGTTGAGTCTCGACGCGCGCAGGCAACGTTCCGGATCGCGCCGACGCGCAAGTTTCAGACACCTGCCAGCCAGCGCCATTGCCAGCAACAACCCGCCCCAGAACCACGCACCCAGATGGGCATCGCGTCCGACCAGCATCAACGCCACGAACATGCAGGCATACAAAACCCCTTGCCCGATCAAATCCACCTCGCCCAGCAAGATGGCCAGCGACTTCGCGCCGGACAGCAAATCGTCATCGCGCTGCGCCATCGCCTGCCATGCCGCGCAGGCGGTCAGCCAGAAAACGCTGGCGACGAACAGCGTCCAGCCCAAGGTTGGAACCGCGCCGGTGAGCGCGGCAAAGGCCATCGGCACGCCCCAACTGGCAAGCACGCCGACATAAGCCTGTGCCAGATAGATATGGCGCTTGACCAGCCAGTATCCCGACGCCAGCAGCGCCCACGATGCAGCCAACCAGGTTGCGGCCGGATTCAAGGCAAGAACCAGCGAAGAAACCACCAGCAGAAGCACCACACACAGCAGCGCGGCCACGCGCGGATCAACGCGCTCGGATTCCGGCGGAAAACGCGCGATGCGCCCGGCGCGCGCATCAAGCAGCGCGCCAAAATACGCGTCGATCATGAAACCGGCGCTGCGCAGCAAAATCGTGCCGGCGATGAACGCAACCAGGAGGGTGAAAGACGGCCGCTTTTGATCGGCCAACCAGAGCGCCCAGCCGGCCGGGCACAACACCAGCAGCCACCCAAGCGCCTGATCGCCGCCGACCAGCGCTCGGTAGCCGCGCAGATTCTCGCGCCACGGCGCGGCGCCTTCATCGGAAGTTGCAAGCTCGCGCCGGGACATCCTGCTAGCCTAGCAGGCGCACGTGGGCGTGCAATCGTGCGAAAATATCCGTTCAACGCGCCTGTAGCTCAGCCGGATAGAGTAGTGGCTTCCGAAGCCATTGGTCGGGGGTTCGAATCCCTCCAGGCGCGCCATCCTACGGATGGCTTCCTGTCGTGATTCCCGGCCCTCGCGCGCAGCGCTCGGGCGTTCGCCGGACGCGCGAACCGGTGGTTCGCCAACGCGTCCGCTTACCCCTCCAGGCGCGCCATCCTACGGATGGCTTCCTGTCGTGATTCCCGGCCCTCGCGCGCAGCGCTCGGGCGTTCGCCGGACGCGCGAACCGGTGGTTCGCCAACGCGTCCGCTTACCCCTCCAGGCGCGCCATCCTACGGATGGCTTCCTGTCGTGATTCCCGGCCCTCGCGCGCAGCGCTCGGGCGTTCGCCGGACGCGCGAACCGGTGGTTCGCCAACGCGTCCGCTTTTTCATGCGTCAATGCAAACGGCCCGCCAAGGCGGGCCGTTTGTTGATCACGCTTGAACCAACCGATGCTTTGGCCGGTGCGAGCCGTTGCTGAACTCAACGACGCCGGCGATTGTTCGGAGCCGGTGCAGGTGCCGGTGCCTGAACAATTGGCTGATTGCCCACATTGATCGCATCCCACGCGGCATCGACAGCAGCGGCTTCAGCCGACCCGTAAAGATCGATCGCTGCAGAGTGGGTTGCCGTACGAGCGTCGGCATAGCCCGAGGACGAGGTCATGTACACCGTCAATGCGCGGTACCAAATCGCCGCCGCCTTGGTGCGGCCGATCGCGGTCAGACCGGTATTGCCGTTGCAGACCAGATCGTTGGGCGTGAGGTTCGCATCCGTTCCGGCACCGAACCCGGCCGGAACCACCGCGCCTTCCGACAGCAGATAGATGAAGTGGTTGGCGGGACCGGACGAGAAGTGAACGTCAGCCGAGCCGATGGTGGGGCCGTAGCAATCCCAGGAGACATAGCCCGGCGTATTGCCGTACAGCCACGCATCCAGACTGGGCTTGAACATGTAGCGCAGCGCCTTGGTGCCGTCGTTGGTTCCAAACGTTTTTTCGCCGATCAGGTAATCGCCGGGGTCGGCGGCGTTGTTGACCGAGAACTCGACCATGGTGCCGAAGATGTCGGAGGTGGCCTCGTTCAGACCGCCGGATTCTCCGCTATAGATGAGCCCGGCCGTACGGCTGGTGACACCGTGCGTCATTTCGTGGCCTGCCACGTCCAGCGCGACGATCGGCTGGTTCATGCCGGCGGAATCGTTGGGATCGCCATCACCGAAGCTCATGCAGAAGCAGCTATCGCTCCAGGTCGCATTGACCCAATTGTTGCCCACGTGGACGCGGCTGAGCGCACCCTTGCCGTCGTTGGCGATGCCATTGCGACCAAAGGTGTTCTTGTAGTAGTCCCAGGTGGCCGCGATGCCGAAATGGGCGTCGGCGGCCACGGTGGCCCGATCGCTCATGGTGAAATTACCCCAGACATTGCTGGATGCGGTGAACAGCGTGCCGTTGCCGGCCGTGCCGTTATGCATGTCGTGGGTTTCGCCGTTGCCGCGGGTGGTATCGACCAGCGAGAACTGATTCTGGGACAGGCACTGCGAGGTATTCAGCGTGACCGCGCCAAGGAACAGGCTGTTGCCCGTACCCACGGCGGGACCGGACAGGCGGCAGTTGCGGCCCGGGCCGGGCTTGGCGGCCTGGATGCCGTCCCACTTGTCCAGGATCCGGGCGCTGTTGGCATCGACGAAATAATGCATTTCAGTCGGGCTGCGATCCGCCTTGGTGCCGATGAAGACGACTTCATAGGCCAGCACCGGGCTGGCGCCGCGGGCATAGACCACGGTGCGCGCGGTGGGCACGCCATCGAAACGGGTACCGAAGTGGGCACCGGCTTCGACGATGGCCTGGTCGCGGGTGATTCGGCCGTTCAAGCTGGGACGAACTGCGCTGCGCAGGGTCTGGCTGACGCGGTCGAGGCGACCGTTGCGCGAATGTGCAACGAAATCGCCGCCGATGACGGGCAAGCCGCGGAAAGTGCGGTCATAGCGAACGTGCTCGGCGCCGTTGCGATCAACGATCACATCGCGTGCGACCAGGGCATCACCCGAGGCGCGGTGGATAACGGTGGCATTGACGTTCATCAACGCGTTGACGCGATTGACCACGTCGGCACGATTGGCATTGGCGGCCTGCGCGGTCGGAACGGCAAGTGCGGAAGCGATAGCAAGACACAACAGACTGGCTTGATGTTTCATGGTGCTCTCTCCGTGGTGATCAGCCCGACTGCTGCTGTGCCGGGGTTATTTGATTGGTGATCCTGCCCGCGCCGCGACCGCCCTTAGCGGCCGCGAGACGTGCCGGCGCCTGCAGCATAGCATTCGAAAAATAGGTAACGCGTAGTTGCATGCCACGCGGCGAGTAGCCGATGAATGTGGCATCGAAGGTCGGTTCGTAGGCATGCGGATAGGCTTTGCCCAACTTGCCGTTTTCTAGCTCGAACAACAGTCCAAGGCTCTCGGGCTGCTTCAGACATTTGTTGTATTCGTGCAGGGTCTGCTTGGAGTGGGCGACCATGGGCAGGAAGGTGTCATGTCCACGAACCGAGCGCGCCAGGAAAATCCGGTAGTAGTACATCGGCTGGCGCAGGCGCGGAAGCACCTTGACGATGGCCGTGGCCACGCCGGTCAATGCGCCGCTTTCGTCGCGCAACGTGCACACGGCCTGCTGCGCGCGCTGGCGGGCCTGCGCATCGTTTTCGATGGCCTGGTTGTCCTTCCAGAAAGCAACCAGCTCCTCGGTCAATTCCGGGGTCATCTGCTTCCAGACGGTGGCGATTTGCGTTTTCACCGGCGTCCCTGACCTCTCGCCGCCGGCTGGGCCTGCGGACGCGGAGAAAGCGCCTCGACCAGCTTCACATATTCATTGAATTCCAGCTTGCCGTTGCCGTTGCCGTCAAAGCGCGACAGCGACGGAGCGTTGCGGCCGGCATTCTTGATCAGAACCAGATTCGGATATTCGGTCGGATCAATGGCACCGCTGTGGTTGGCGTCGATCGCGGCAAACTGGCGGCGCAGATTCGCGGCGGCTTGAACCGTGGCCTGGGCGCGTTTGAAGCCCTCGCTGAATTCGGCCATGGTCAGCTGCCCATCGCCGTTCTTGTCCCAGGCGCGGAAGGTGCGCGTGGCTTCGTCGACGGTGGGGGCTTGAGCAGCCGTGGTACCTGCCGGACGGGTCTGGGCGTTCGCAACGGGCGCCAGGATGAGGGCGCCGACGGCAAAAGCGGTCAAAGAAAAGCTGCGGATCATTCGGTTTTGGCCTCTGCTGGTGCGGGCAGGTCGGATTCGAAGGTGATGAGGTCGCGGATCTCGGCGGTGCGCAGGCCGATCATCATCGGGTGCTTGACGTTGGGCAAGAAGCTGATGTCGAAGATCTCGCTAATGTCGCCGTCGAAGCGGATCCAGTTCAGTACGTCGCCGTTGGCCAGCGAAATGATCTGCACCCCGCACCACGGCTCGGCATCGCGCTTCTTCAATTCCTCGTCCAGCTGCAAGCCTTCAAAACGCTGGTTGCGCGGCTTGGACAAGCCGACCGCTGCGACGTTGCCGAGGATCGACAGGCCGCGGGCGAAGCCGGGCACGAAAGCGTGCGGGACGAAGGCTTTCTTCTCGAAATCGACCCAGCCGAGGTAGCCGGTGCCGGCGTTGAGCAGCCACAGCTTGCCGTTGTGCCAGCGCGGCGAATGCGGCATCGACAGACCTTCGCAGACGATCTCGTCGGTTTCGACGTCGATCACCACGCCGCCGTCCTGGCGGCGCTCGCGCCAGCCATCGACGCTGTCGCTCTTGCACACCGCCGTCACGTACTTGGGTTCGCCGTCGACCATCGCCAAGCCGTTGAGGTGGCAGCGGTCTTCGGGCGCCAGTTTGCTGATGAACTTGGGTTTCCAGATCGCCTTGAAACTGTGCGTCGGGCTCAGTTCGGCCAGACAGGAATACTTGGTGTTTACGAACACCACCCGGCCATTCTTGCGAATACCCAGTTCGTGGATGTCCAGATCGCCGATGGTCTGTGCATTGCGCGGCACGTAGCATTTGTCGAATTGGCCGTGGATGATCTCGTTCGGCCGCAGCACGTTCTCGAAACGCCAGAGCTGGTACAGGCCGCCCAGATAGATGCGCTGCGCGTTTCCTACCACACCCATGGCGCGTTCAAAGATGCGCTCGAAAAACGACACCCGTCCGTTCTTGTCCGAACCGACGAGATAGATGCGGCCGGACTGATAGGAGGTGATCGCCAGCGACAGCCGGTTCTGGCCAAGCCAGCCGGCGAGGGAGCGTGAGCAGCTCTTTTCAACCTTGAGCTGGGTCAGATCTTTCGGTTTCTGCTGCTGCTCCTGTTGGCCTGCAGCCGGTTCCGGTGCAGCTTGTTCAGCATTGGGAGATTCGCTGGATTCTGCTGCAACCGTGTCCAGTCCGACGTCCAGTTCAGGTTTGTCCTTGTTGAACTGGACATTGGAATCTTTCTGCTTTTTGTCTTTAGCCACTTGTCATCCAGACTGCTGTTGGGACAAGAGGGGCCCGGCAAGTGCCGGGCCCCCCAACTCGGTACCCTGCGTCTTACCAGGAGTAACGGAAGCTCGCCTGTCCGCCCAGCACGCTGTCGTAGCTGCCGCCGTCGCTCCAGGTGCCGCCAAGCGTGAAGCCGAAGCCGCCCTTCTCGATGCCCACGCCGAACTCGGCCATGAACATGCTGCCATTCACCCACGTTTCGCCGTTGAAGATGCCACCCACGTTGTAGGCCGTCGAGCCACGCGAGTTGTTCACCCAGTTTAGCGAGCCGTACGGCGTCCAGCGGAAGTCCCCGCTCTCGATCTGCGTGTTGAAGTCCACGCCGATCCGACCGCGGTTGTAGTGGCCACCGCCCAGATTCAGGTCAACCAGCTGGCCGTGGTAGGGATCGATTTCGTCCACCTGGGTCCAGGTGTACTGCAGCTGCGGAACGATGTTGATGTTCCCGACTTTGAACTCGTAGCCGCCTTCCAGGCTCCACGCGTTGGTGTGCACCCGGCTCTGCAGCGTTCCGGCGACCGAGGTTGAACGCACGTCCGCCGCCATCTTCCGTCCGGAGAAGTCGATATACCAGCCTTCCGGCGTGTACCAGGTCGCATAAATGCCGAAGGTCATGCCGTCGAAGCGGTTGGTGCCCACGCCGCCGTCACGCAGGCGCTGACGCGAATCCGCGTTGCCCAGCACCACGCCCATATGGAGGTTGCTCCACAGGTTCGCGTTCACGCCCACCTCGGTGCCCCAGCTCGACTGGTCGTAGTTGAAATGACCGCCCTGACCGAAGTTGAACGCGTTGTGGCCCGGGCTGACGTCGCCCGAATCGGTGTAGTAACGCACGAACGCGCTCATCACCTTGCCGGCATCGCCGTACGGGTTTGCGCCCAGACGCTGGCGGAACGTGCCCACCTGCATGTTCATGAAGTTCGCCGCACCCTGCGCCGTCAGCACCGCGATCGCACCGGTGTCGTTCAGGCCGTTCACGTCGAGGTCGATCGAGAACACGTCATTGGTCGCATTGGTCGCGTCGATGTCGCTGCCGATCGTGAACCCGAGGTCGATGAAGTTCAGCGGGTGGTTGTAGCCGTACAGCGTGCCCGGCACGAAGTTCCCCGCCACCGAATCACCGGTCACCCACGCGAACGGGATCGACATGTGGGCCGTCTGCGGGAACAGCGGCGTCAGGTCCACGTTCACCGTCTGCACCGTGGTCGGGGCGATGTCGCCCACCACGTACAGGGTGTCGGCGACACCGGCGTACGCGCCGGACGGCTGATCCACGTCGATGTCCATGTCGCCGTGGCCCGCGAACGTGCCGTAGACGGTCAGGCCGTCGACCGGATTGCCGGTGCGGAAATCAAGCAGGCCGTCGTTGGCCACCACCCCGTACACGCCGCCGTCGATCACGTTGGCCGGACCCAGGAGCTCGACCGTGCCGTAGTTCTCGAACAGGTTGTAGCCGGTGCCCATGTCGATCAGGCTGGAGCGCATCATGATCAGGCCGCTGGCGTCATTGACCGCCAGATCATCGCCCGCGCCGAAGCCCATCGCGCTCTCGTGAACGTTGATCGTGCCCTGGTTGAGCAGGTAATCATCGCCGTCACCGAAATCGGTATAGCTCGTCGGACCCGAGTAGCCCCGTAGGTCCCACAGGCCGCCGGCCAAGTTGTTGAACACGTCGTTTCCGCCGTTCATCAACACCGCGCCGTAGATCTTGCCGGCGTTGTTGATCACGTCCACGCCGTCGTCGCCGACCACCGCGAACGCGGTGCCGTCGACGCCGTAGGCTTCGATCACGCCGGTGGCGAGATTGTTCAGCGTGTTGGTGCCGAGCACGCCGCCGAACATCACGCCATAGGCAAAATCGCTATTGCCGGCATGGATCGCGCCGGCGTTGTTGACCGTGGCGTCGCCATCGGACACACCGGTTGCGACGCCGACCGCCCGCGCGCCACCGGAGGCGTAGATCGTCCCGGTGGCCGCGTTGTTGATCACCACGTTGCCGTATTTGTTCGCGCCAACCGCGCCAAACGCATAGCCGATACCGGCGGTCGAGGCGTCGATGCTGCCGGCGTTGTTGACCGTGGCCACCGAGTACAGGTCGAAGCCGGTGGCCAGCGCGCCGACGGAGGTGTAGCCGTAGGCGTTGATGCTGCCGCCCGCGGCATTGGTGACGGTCGCGGCGCCATAGGGCGCCATGGCGCTCGCGCCCACGGCCGTGCCGCCCGCAGTGACGTCGATGGTCCCGGTGTTGACCACGCTGGCATCGCCGAAGTCGGAGGCGGCCACCGCGCCGTAAGCGTTGCCGAACGAATCGCTGGTGATGCTGCCCGCGTTGTTGACCGTCGCCGTGCCCAGGTTCGTCTGCGCGATGGCGCCCGCCGCGCTGGCGTAGCCGTATACGTTGATCTCCCCGGTCGCCGTGTTGGCGATGGTGGCGTCGTAGTAGCCGTAGGCGTAGACGCCGGCGGCGGCGCCGTTGATCGCCACGATGCCGGCGTCGTTGTAGTAGCCCGCGTAATACGGGGTCGCGCCGAGATCGCCGCTGTTGGTCACCGACACCGTATCGCCATAGGCGTAGATGCCGAAAGCCTCATCAACGGACGCCACCTGGATCAGGCCGGCGTTGTCCACCGCCACCGTGCTGCCGGCGATGCCGCCGGCCTCGATGCCGGCCGCCCAGCCGTAGCCGCGCGCATAGATGGTGCCGGTCGCGGTATTGGTGACCGACACGTCATCGCCGTAGGCGAAGATGCCCGCGGCCATGCCGACGCCATAGGCGCCGCCGTACAGCCCCGAGGCGTGGATCTCGCCCGAGTTCACCCCCGTGGCCGTGCCGCCCGGGGCGTTCGCGTACAGGCCGATCGCCAGACCGCCGTACTTGGTGGTCTCGGCATTGATCAGGCCCGCATTGGTCGTGGTTGCCGAGCCGCCCAAGCTGTACGCCTGCGCGCCGATGGCGTTGCCGTACTTGGACGTGGCCGACAGATAACCGGTGGCCGAGTTGGTTGCGACCGCATCGGCACCGGCCGCATACAGCGCCGCCGAACCGTACTTGCCGTCGACATACACATCGCCGTTGTTGACGACGCTGGCGTCGCCGCCGCTGATCGCCGCCACGCCGTAGGCCAGGCCCATCGAGCTGAAGGCGCCGACATAGCCATCGTTGGTGACGCCGGCCGAGACTCCGCCATAGGCATAGGCGCCGATGGCGCTGTCTGCGAAGGAATAGGCGTACACGGTGCCGGTGGCACTGTTGCTGACGGTCGCGTTGTCGTAGCCGACGGCAAGAATGCCGATGCCGTTGCCGTAGAAATAGGCAAAGCCCTCGGCGTGGCCGTCGTTGGCGACCGTGACGTCGCCGCCGTTGCTCACGCCCGACAAGCCGATCGCGTTGCCTAAGCTGCCGTCCTCGGTGTAGCCGCGCGCGCTGCCGGTGTTGTTGATGGTGACGTTGCCGGCGTCGCTGTAGGCATACACGCCGATGCCGTTGAAGAAGTACGAATGGGTGTCGATGGTGCCGTCGTTCTGAACCGTCACGTCGCCATTGATGCTGACGGCCTGGATGCCGTAGGCATTGCCGGCCCAGCCGTAGGCGTAGATGTCGCCGGTGGCGGTGTTGGTGACGGTCACGTCGCCACCGATGCCCACGGCATAGATGCCGATGCCGTCGCCGAACTGCCACGCATAGCCCTCGGCGTGACCGCTGTTGGTGACCGTCACGGTGCCGGCAGGGCTCACCGCCGAAATGCCGATGGCTTGCGAGGTGTACAGCACGCCATCATGGGTGTAGGCCGTCACGTCGCCGGTGTTGGTGACGGTCACGTCGCCGGCGGCATAGGCGTGGATGCCTTCTGCGTAGTAGTTCGAGCGGGCGTCGATGGTGCCGTCGTTGGTGACCGTCACGTTGCCGTTGGCGGACACGGCGCGCACGCCGTAGGCGTTGTTGTAGCTGTAAACGTCGATCGCCCCGGTCGCCGCGTTGGTGACCGTGACATCGCCCGCATAGCTGAAGGCGTTGATGCCGGCCGCCGCAAGGTAGCCGTAGGCAACGATGTCGCCACTGTTGCTGACGTCAACGCTGGCGTCGACGCCGACGGCCTGGATGCCGACACCGACCCCCGCCCAGGAATACGCGCCGACGTAGCCGCTGTTGTCGACGCTGACGTCGGCGCCATGGTAGCTGTAGGCATCCACGCCGGTGGCGTCGCCGGTGAAAGCGTAGGCGTAGACCCAGTCCGAGTTGGTGACGCTGACATCGCCGTACTTGGAGTAGGCATGGATCGCCGTGGCGTCGCCGGATCCGTAGGCGAAAGCAATCGCCATGCCGCTGTTGACCACCGTCGCGTCGCCGTAGAGGCTGATGGCGTCGATGGCCGTGGCGTCGCCCGTGCCATAGGTGGCGGCATGGGCGTGGTTGCTGTTGTCGACCGTTGCGTCGCCGTTGAAGCTGAAGGCGTAGATCGCCGTGGCATCGCCATCGCCGTACGCATAGGCGTGGGCAGCGCCGGTGTTGTTGATCGTCGAGCCGCCGTTGTAGGAAACCGCGCTGATGCCGGTGGCATCGCCATCGCCCCAGGTGTAGGCACTCGCCGAGCCACTGTTGTTGACCGTGGCGCCGTACTTGCCGTAGGCGGAGATGCCGAACGCATCGCCGTCGCCCAGGGCGATGCCGTAGGCGCCGCCGCCATTGTTGACCGTCATGGTGTTTCCGGCGGTCGCCAGAATGCCGTAGGCGTTGTAGTCGCCGTTGGTGGTGGCACTCGCGGACGAGCCCGCGGGAAGGTTAAGGATGCCATCGACGCCGGCGTTCATGTAGACGGCCGCCGCGTCGTCGACGTTGCTGTAGATGCTCCAGGGACCAATGAATGTGACGCTGGCGCTTCCGGGTGTCGTCCAGCTGCCGGCCGTAACCAGCGACATCACCGGGGCAGCCGGCGGCACAATGCCGCCGCCCAGTCCGCCGGCAACCAGCGAGGGATCGTCCAGCGGGGCGAAATTGATCGCCGCCTGCTGCAGCTGCAGCGCGTGCGCCATCGGGACCCGATGCGCGGCCGCCGAGGCGGTGCCGCTGGTGGCGCCCAGCGCGAGGGTCAGTGCCGAGGCGGCCAGCACCGAGCGCACTGCGCGGGTCATTGCCGATTGCTTGATGCTGCGGATGGCCTTGGCAGACCGCGTGACGTTCCGGTTGTCGTTCATATGACTTCGAGCTCCCTGGTCCAAAGTGTTGCCGTGATTGGTTTCGCGACGCTTTGTCGCCGTGAAACGCGTGAAAATTCATTGCCCCATCGACAGATTGCGCACCCTTGCACCCTGCCGTAGCGTGTATTAACGCCGCAAATTGTGATGGCTGTCAACACTTCCTTAACGCGGCGGACGTCAAGAACCGGTCAGACCCCCGATTTTTCCCGGACTCGCGCCGCCTGCAGCCGGCGGCACCCGACCCGCCCCCTCGACCGCGGCGCATCAATTCTGGAATAATCCGAGCAACAGGGGCCGTCTTCGGCGGCGTTTCAGGGGTAAAAAGTGCGTCCTCTCGATCTGGTCTTTCTCAAGAAGTTTTCGCTGCTGATCGCCTTTCTGGTGAGCGTTGGCATCGGTCTTGTGCTGTTTGCGCATTACCTGAACGGGACGAAGGTCTACCCGGCCGATCCCGGCGCGACGGCCAGCACGCTGGAGCGGATCGCGCCGGAAGGCGGGGTCTACGCAGGCGCCACCGGCGCGGCGCAGCAGGCAGCGGCCGCCGCCGCCGCGCAGGCATCGGCCAGCGCCAACGTGCCGTTCGGCGGCAGCACCGACGGCGCGACGATCTTCAACAACGGCCCCTGCACCGCCTGCCACACCGGCGGCGTGGGCGGCGCGCCCATGCTGGATGCGGCCGGAATCGGCGCGCGGGTGGCCGCGCAGGGCCTGGACGAGCTGATCAAGAAGGCGATTGCCGGCTTCACCGGCACGACCGGCACCATGCCGGCGCGCGGCGGCAATGCCGCCCTGACCGATGACCAGATGAAGGCCGCGGTCGAATACATGGTGACGCAGAGCAAGCAGTAGGAGCGCACCGAGGCCGCAGGCCGAGGGGCGCGAGAGGATGCACGGTTGCCGATCGCGCCCCTGCGGTGCGCTCCTACGGAGCATTTCCCCGGCGCATTGATCTTGCGGTTGTAGGAGCGCACCGAGGCCGCAGGCCGAGGGGCGCGAGAGGCTGCTGACCCGGCCATGACCGCGACTCTGGCAGAATCCGGCGCATGAGCTCGAATCCTGCCCCGACCAGCGACGGCACCGAGGCGCTGGTCATCCCCGGCCCGGCCGGCCGCATCGAGGCCGCGCTGACGCCGGCGGAAGCGCCGACCCGGGCGGTGCTGGCGATCGTTTGTCACCCGCTGCCGACCGAGGGCGGGACGATGCACAACAAGGTGGTGACGATGACCGCGCGCGCGCTGCGCGAAGCGGGCGCGACGTCGCTGCGCTTCAACTTCCGCGGGGTGGGTGGCTCGGAGGGTGCGTTCGATGCCGGCCGCGGCGAGCTGGACGATCTGCGCGCGGTGGCGGCGTGGGCGCGGGAACGCTTTCCGCAGCATGCGCTGTGGCTGGCCGGGTTCAGCTTCGGGGCGTGGATCGCATTGCGCGCTGCCGTGGCGCTGAAGGCGGCAGCGCTGATCACGGTCGCCCCGCCGGTGGGGCGCAGTTGGTCGTTCGACGGCATCACGCTGCCGACGATGCCGTGGCTGCTGATCCAGGGCGATGTCGATGAAATCGTCGACCCTGAAGCGGTGCGGCAGTGGGTGGCGGGGCTGGCGCTGCCGCCGCAGCTGATCGAGATCGAAGGCGCCAGCCATTTTTTCCATCGCAAGCTGATGGATCTGCGCGGCGTGGTGAAAAACGGCGTGCGCGGCTGGCTGCCGACGCCTCCATCGGCATGATTGAAGCGTCGCTTCCTTCGCAGCGCTACGCGCAGGGCGTGGCGCGCGGCGACTGGCAGGACGATCCGGCCCAGCGCGCGGTGCTGGCGATGCTGGATCGCATCCACACGCAGTTGATTGGCGAGCCTTCCTCTCCGGGTTTGCTGCACCGCCTGTTGGGCGGACACGCGCCGGATCCGGTGCGCGGGTTGTACCTGTGGGGCGGGGTCGGGCGCGGCAAGACCTTCCTGATCGATCTGTTCTTCGCCGGGTTGCCGGTCGACAAGAAACGCCGCACCCATTTCCACCGCTTTATGCGCGAAGTGAACGCGCGCCTGCGTGCGCACGCCAACGAAGCCGACCCGCTGGCCTTGGTGGCACGCGACTGGCGTGACAGCCTGCAGGTGCTGGTGCTCGACGAATTCTTCGTGATCGACATCGGCGATGCGATGCTGCTTTCGCGCCTGTTGGAGCGGCTGTTTGCCGAAGGTGTGACACTGGTCACCAGCTCGAATTCGGCGCCGGACGATCTCTACAAGGATGGCCTGCAGCGGGCGCGCTTCCTGCCGGCGATCACCATGCTCAAACAACGCTGCGAGGTGATCGAACTGGCCAGTTCGACCGACTACCGGCTGCGCGCGCTGACCCGCTCGCCGGTCTACCGCGCGCCGCTGGATGCGCAGTCCGATGCCTGGCTGGCGCAGCGCTGGCGCGAGCTGGGCGGCGATGCCGGGCATCTGGACGCCGGCATCGTGATCGAAGGCCGGCGGATTCCGGTGCGCGCGCGCAGCTCGGGGCTGTGTAGGTTCGACTTCGACGCATTGTGCGAAGGCCCGCGCGGCAGCGCCGACTACATCGAGATCGCCAGCGAGTTCCACACCGTGTTGGTCGGCGGCATTCCGGTGCTGGACGCCAGCCGCGACGACGCCGCGCGCCGTTTCGTCAACCTGATCGACGAGTTTTACGACCGCCACGTCAACCTGGTGTGCACCGCCGCCGCCGCGCCGATGGCACTCTATGCCGGCGAGCGCATTGCCGGCGCCTTCGAACGCACCGCTTCGCGCCTCGTGGAAATGCAATCCGCCGACTACCTGACCTTCGAACACCACGCCCGATGAGCACGCCTTCCGCCGGTTCTTCCCCGCTCGGCCGCGACGTGGCCTATCCGTCGCGCTACGACCCCGGCCTGCTGTTCCCGATTGCGCGCGCGACCGGGCGCACGGCGCTGGGGCTGGACGGCGCGGCGCTGCCTTTCGTCGGGCTTGACCGCTGGCAGGTCTATGAACTGTCGTGGCTCGATCCACGCGGCAAGCCGCGGGTGGCGACGGCCACGCTGACGGTGCCGGCCGAGTCGCCGCAGTTGATCGAATCGAAATCGCTCAAGCTCTATCTCAATTCCTTCAACGGCGAACGTTTCGAATCCAACGCCGTGGTGAAAACGCGGATCGAAGCCGACCTGAGCGCGGCGGCGGGCGCGGCGGTGACGCTGGCGTTCGGGTTGCCTGAAATGGAACGCGAATCCTCCGGCGAAAACATCGACGGACTGGAGATCGCGATTGACCGCTACGGCCCGCCGGACCCGTCCTGCCTGTCCTCTGCTGGCGAGAACGTGACGGAAACCCTGTGCAGCGGCCTGCTCAAGTCCAACTGCCCCGTCACCGGCCAGCCGGACTGGGCCGATCTCAAGCTGGTCTATACGGGCCCGGGCATCGACCGCGAAGGGCTGCTGCGCTATCTGGTCGGCTTCCGCGAGCACGCCGAGTTCCACGAGCAGTGCGTGGAGCGCATTTTCATCGACGTGTTGACGCGCTGCGCGCCAAGTGCGCTGTCGGTGGAAGCGCGCTACACCCGCCGCGGCGGGCTCGACATCAACCCGTGGCGGGGCACGCCCGGAACCGCGCCGCCACAGGCGCGGCGCAGCCTGCGGCAATAGGTCATGGGCGCGGGCTGGCGGCTGATCGGGTGTTGCGCGCTGCTGGCGCTGGCCGGCTGCCAGAAGGCGCCGCCCGCTGCAACCGCCGCCGCTGTGGCAACGTCGGCCGCCGTTGCCACCGCCGCGCGCCCCGCTGCGCCCGCACCCGGCGCGCCGCACGTCACCGGCGTCGAGCTGGGCAATGCCATCGATGCCATCGGCCGCGTTGCAATTCCTTCCTTGCGCTTTGCGTCCACCGACACGATCCACGCCTCGATCACTTTCGACGGACGCGATCTCACCCAGGCGCACAAGATCGGCGTGCGCTGGACCTTCGAGCCGGGCGCGCAGCCGGTGCTGGCGGAGGCGAAGATGCTGGCCTTCACCGGCCCTGGCGACACCGCGTTTTCGATTCGCAAGCCGGACGGATGGCCGGCCGGCAACTACAAGCTGCGGGTGCTGCTGGACGGCGTGCTGGCGCAGACCCGGGAGTTCGAGGTGCAGGGACAGGGGCCGCCGCCCGCGGAAACGGCCGCGCCGTCAAAACCGACGCCGACCGCCCCGCCCGCGCAGTGATCGACATCGCCGCATCCGGTTTTTCACGACTCCCCGCAATCGGCGACAATGGCGGATTCTTTCCGCCGATGCCGCCGCCATGTCCAAGATCCTCTACACCCTGACCGACGAAGCGCCGTTCCTGGCCACCACCTCGTTCCTGCCGATCGTGCAGGCCTACGCCAAGACCGCGGGCGTGGACGTGGAGACGCGCGACATCTCGCTGGCAGCGCGGATTCTGACGCAGTTCCCGGACCGGCTGGGCGGGAAAGCGGTGAGCGACGACCTGCGCGAACTGGGCGAGCTGGCTTCGAGGCCCGAGGCCAACATCATCAAGCTGCCCAACATCAGCGCCTCGATTCCGCAGCTCAAGGCCGCGATCAAGGAGCTGCAGGACAAGGGTTATCCACTGCCGGATTATCCCGACGCGCCGGTGGGCGAATCCGAGAAAGACGTCAAGGCGCGCTACGACAAGGTCAAAGGCAGCGCGGTCAATCCGGTGCTGCGCGAGGGCAATTCCGACCGCCGCGCGCCGAAGGCGGTGAAGGCCTACGCCAGGAAGCACCCACATCGGATGGCGGCGTGGAGCGCGGATTCGAAGACCCATGTGTCGCACATGGAAGCAGGCGATTTCTACGGCAGCGAGCAGAGCTACACGCTGGCCAATCCGAGCACGATCCGGATCGAGTTCGTCAGCGCCACCGGCAGCACGTTTCCGCTGCGCGCGCCGCTTTCGGTGCTGGCCGGCGAGGTGATCGACGCCACCGTGATGAGCGCCAGGGCGCTGGCCGACTTCATCGACGCCCAGATCGAAGACGCCAAAGCGCGCGAGGTGTTGTTTTCGCTGCACCTGAAGGCAACCATGATGAAAGTCTCCGATCCGATCATGTTCGGCATCGCGGTGTCGCGCTTCTATGCGCCGGTGCTGGACAAGCACCCGAAGACCATCGCCGAGCTGGGCTTCGATCCCAACAACGGCATCGGCGACCTGTACGCCAAGCTCGGCCAGTTGCCCGACGCCAAGCGCGCCGAAATCGAGGCCGATCTGGAGGCGCTGTACCGCGAGCGTCCGGGTCTGGCAATGGTCAATTCCGACAAGGGCATCACCAATCTGCACGTACCGTCCGACGTGATCGTGGACGCCTCGATGCCGGCAATGATCCGCGACGGCGGCAAGATGTGGAACGCCAGGGGCGAACTGCAGGACACCAAGGCGGTGCTGCCCGACCGCAACTACGCCGGCATCTACCAAGTCGTGATCGACGACTGCAAGGAGCACGGCGCGTTCGACCCTTCAACCATGGGCAGCGTGCCCAACGTCGGACTGATGGCGCAGGCGGCCGAGGAATACGGCAGCCACGACAAGACCTTCAAGATCAGCGGCGACGGCACGGTGCGGGTGGTCGACGAGCAGGGCACGGTGATGCTGCAGCACCAGGTCAAGGCCGGAGACATCTGGCGTCTGTGCCAGACCAAGGATGCGCCGATCCGCGACTGGGTGAAGCTGGCCGTCACCCGCGCGCGGCTGTCCAGCACGCCGGTGGTGTTCTGGCTCGACCCGCAGCGCGACCACGACCGCGGCCTGATCGCCAAGGTCGCGCTCTATCTCAACGACCACGACACCAAGGGTCTGGACATCCGCATCCTCAGCCTTGAGGAAGCCATGCGCCACACCCTCAAGCGGGTGCGCGCCGGGCTGGACACCATTTCCGCCACCGGCAACGTGCTGCGCGACTACCTGACCGACCTGTTCCCGATCCTGGAGCTGGGCACCAGCGCCAAGATGCTCTCGATCGTACCGCTGATGGCCGGCGGCGGGCTGTTCGAAACCGGCGCCGGCGGCAGCGCGCCAAAGCACGTGCAGCAGTTCCTCGCCGAGGACTATCTGCGCTGGGATTCGCTGGGCGAATTCCTGGCGCTGGCGGCCTCGTTCGAACACCTGGCCAATACCACCGGCAACGCGGCGGCGCAGGTGCTGGCCGATGCGCTGGACGCGGCCAACGCGAAGTTCCTCGACAACGACCGCTCGCCGGGTCGCAAGCTCGGGACGATTGACAATCGCGGCAGCCATTTCTACGCCGCCTTGTACTGGGCGCAGGAACTGGCAGGGCAGAGCATTGATGCCGCGCTGGCGGCCAAATTCGCGCCGCTGGCCAAGGCGCTGGCCGAGAACGAGGAAACGATCGTCGCCGAACTGCTGGCGGTGCAGGGCCACGGCGTGGACATCGACGGCTACTACCACCCCGACATCGACAAACTTACTGCGGCAATGCGGCCAAGCACGACGCTGAACGCGGTGCTGGCGGCGTTCGCGGGTTGACCCTCGAACGGTTAGTCTGGCGCTTCGCCTTTCGTGGAGCGCCCGCATGTCTGTCCGTTCGGTCCGTTTGACTGTACTCGTCGCCTGCCTCGGGCTGCTTGGCTCGGCGCTGGCGGCCCCGCCGCAAGAGGCCCTGGCACCCGCCGCCGCGCAAACCGCTCCCGGTGCGTCGCTGGATGCCGCGCTGGCCGGCGCCTGGCGCGCGCCGACCGACATGCTGCGCGACCGCTACCGCCATCCGGGACAAACGTTGGCCTTCTTCGGCGTGCAGCCGGACGAAACCGTCATCGAAATCACCCCCGGCGGCGGCTGGTACGCCGACATCCTCGCGCCCTATCTGCGCGAGCGCGGGCACTACGTTGCCGCGACCTGGGACGATGCCATCGCCGGCCAGCCCGGCTACCGCTACGCGCTGAACAAGACGCTGCGCGAGAAATTCGCCGCGCATCCCGAGGTGTACGGCGAGCCGGACCTGCGGCTGTTCGACGCCTCCGCGCCCAGCTTCGGCCCGCCCGAATCCGCCGATACCGTACTGACCTTTCGCAACGCCCACAACTGGGTGGCCGACGGCAACGCCGAGGCCTATTTCAAGGCGTTTTTCGACGTGCTCAAGCCCGGCGGCGTGCTCGGCGTGGTCGATCACCGCGCCAAGCCCGGCACCGATCCGGACGCGATGAAAAAGAGCGGCTACCTGACCGAGGATCTGATCATCGCACTGGCCACGCAGGCCGGCTTCGTGCTGGACGCGCGCAGCGAGGTCAACGCCAACCCGGCCGATACCAAGGATCATCCAAACGGCGTGTGGACGCTGCCGCCAACCAATAGCCACGACGCGGCGGACGATGCCAAGTACAAGGCAATCGGCGAAAGCGACCGGATGACGCTGCGGTTCCGCAAGCCGTGACGATGGCGCCCCGTCCCCCAGCCCGTAGGAGCGCACCACAGGGGCGCGATTGCTTTGGCCCGGTTCATCCAAAACGCATCGCGCCCCTGCGGTGCGCTCCTACGCAAAGCCGGGCGGATTCATTGGTTTTGTCCATGCTCATTGCCTTCAACAAACCCTACGGCGTGCTCTGCCAGTTCACCGACCGCAGCGTGCCGTCGCGGCCGACGCTGGCGGGGTTCGGACTGCCAGCCGACGTGTATCCGGCCGGGCGACTGGACTTTGATTCGGAAGGTCTGTTGCTGTTGACCGACGATGGTCGTTTGGCACACCGCTTGACCGATCCCAGGCACAAGCAGCCCAAAACCTACTGGGTGCAGGTGGAGGGCGATCCTGTCGAGGCGCAGCTGCAGGCGCTGCGCGATGGCGTGCCGCTCAACGATGGCACCACGCTGCCTGCGCAAGCCAGCCGCATCGACACCCCCACGCTGTGGCCGCGCGATCCGCCGGTGCGTTTCCGCAAGACCGTGCCGGACGCGTGGCTGGAACTGATGATCCACGAGGGCCGCAACCGGCAGGTGCGGCGGATGACCGCCGCAGTAGGCCTGCCGACCCTGCGGCTGCTGCGTATCGCACACGGTCCGCACCGTCTCGGCGACCTGCTACCCGGCCAGTGGCGCGATTGCGGCACTTGAGCGTTTCGTCCATTGGCATGGCCGCCGCCGCGGTCGTTTGCTACCGTAGGCCGGTTCACAGGTCTGGAGTTTTATCCGGGTGCCGTACCGCTCCGCCAGCTCCGGCCGCATTCTCGTCGTCACAACCGCCGATGAACCTTCATCGGTGACCGCGCTGCTGCGCGAAGCCGGGCACGCCGTCGTCAGCGCACGGGGCGACGAGGACGCACTGGAAGCGCTTGCCACCCGCGCGCCCGACCTCGTGCTGCTGGAAGCGCGACGCCTGAACGATGGCGTCTTCGACCTGATTACGGCAATGGCCGGACGCGAAGACGAACCGAAGCTGCCGCTGCTGGTGCTGGCCGACGGCAGCGACCGCAAGCAGCGTCTGCGCGCTTTCGGTGCCGGCGCCGCCGACTTCGTCTCCATTCCGGTCGATGACAGCGAATTGCTGGCCCGGGTGCGCGTGCAGCTGCATCACCGGAAAGGGCACGAACGGCTCGAACACGAGCTGCGCAGGCGCCAGGAACTGTTCAACCTGATCGCCCACGACATCAAGAATCCGCTGACCTCGGTGCTGTTCGCGCGCGAGATGCTGTCATTGCCGGATGCCAAGCCGGAGCGCATCGCTCGTTATCTGCAGATCATCGAGGAGAGCACGCGCGAAGCGCTGGACTATGTGCGCGACTACCTCGAAGAACAATCCCCCAAGCCGCGCGGCCACAGCGCGCCTGCCCGCAGCGCGGATCTCGGCGACACCCTGCGCTGGCTGGCCGCGCGCTACGAATTGCTGCTTGAAGCCCACGATCTGCGGCTATCGACCGAGGTTCCCGAGGCCGATGCCTGCATGGCCATCAACGGCCAGCTGCTGCGCCACGTCGGCGAAAACCTGCTGGGCAATGCCCTCAAGTACGCCCATAGCGGCGGCGAGGTGGAACTGCTGGGGCGCCCCGGCCGCGACGGACATTGGCAGATGGTGGTGCAAGACCGCGGCCCCGGGGTGCCGGTCGACTTTCAGGCGCAGCTGTTCAAACCGTTCCAGCGCGTCGACGGGCACGACGCGCAAGCCGGCGTATCGAACGGATTGGGCCTGGCGTTGGCGCGTCAGATCGTGACCGGCGCCGGCGGACGGCTGTGGTACGAGGACCGCGAAGGCGGCGGCGCCCGCTTCGTTGTGGAATTGCCGGCCTCAGTTTGCAGCGAGCCGGCGGAAACCCGTCAGACGCCGTAGTCGTCCTGCTCGAACTCGCCGCGACGCACCGCCTGCAGGCGGCGCAGACTGCCTTCCTGGGCGGCGAGCTGGCGTTTGTGATGGCGCGCCGCCAGCCAGAGCAGCCCGGCACCGGCCACGGCAGCGCCAACCAGATAGGGATTGCGGCGCACGAAACCGCCCGCGACTTTCGAACCCGCTCGCAGCGCACCCAGCGCCGCGCCGGTTTCGATCCACTGTGCGGCCTTGTCCGGAACGCGCTTGCGCAAGCCGTCGCCAATTTCACCGATCAGCTCCAGCGCCCGATCCTGCGCCCTGTCCAGCTTGCCCATCGTCGCGCTCCTTCAATACCAGCCCCGCTTGAGAGTATCGCGCGAAACGCGGCGGCAAACACACTCCATCCAATGCTTCATTCAGCCTGCGGTCTGCCTCGTTTGAATGGCCGTCGCCTCACGTCCCGCGCGGTTTGGCGCGATGGGTGGCGGTGGCTCTCCACGGGTCGTCCGGCCACGGGTGGCGCGGGTAGCGGCCTTTCATTTCCTTTTTCACTTCGGCATAGGTATTGGCCCAGAAGTTGTGCAGGTCGGCGGTCACTTGCAGCGGTTTGCCGCCGGGTGAGAGCAGGTGCAGCAGCAACGGCACGCGGCCATCGGCAATGCGCGGGGTTTGCGCCAGCCCGAACAATTCCTGCAACTTCACCGCCAGCACCGGCGGTGCCGGTTGGCCGTGGTCATCGATGTGGTACTCGATTGCGCGTTGCAGGCCTGAAGGCACGTCGATGCGGGTGGGTGCGAACTGGTCGATGCGTTGCCGCAGGATCCAGTCGATGCCGGATTTCAGCGCTTCACTCAGTTCGCTTTCACTCAGCGCATCCAGCCGCGTTTTGCCGACCAACGCCGGTGTCAGCCACGTCTCCAGCGTGTGCAACAACTGTGTGTCTGACACATCAGGCAAGCCTAATTCCGGCATCCACACACGCAGGCACGCTGCGCGGATGCGCCATTGGCGCAGCGCGTCGGTCCACGGCAAACACGCCAGCCCAAGCTCACGTACCGCATCGGTCAAGGCTTGCGCCGCCAACGCAGGATCCACTTTTCCGGCAGATGTTGTTGACAGCACGATGCCATCGAAGCGTTCAACGCGCTCGCTGCGCAGCGCACGTTTGCCGGCATCCCAACGCACTTCATCGCCGGTTTGAAAATGCGCGGTGAAGGCGTGGCGCAGATACACCTCGTCCACCGGTGCGGCGCGCAGCAGCAGCGCATCCTTGGCTTCGAAACGCAGCTCGCTGGCCACCAGCCACGGTTCGCCATATAGCGCGGAATCGTCTAACAAACGCAGCATGCGGCCATTGGCCAATTGATAGCGTTTGGGGTCTTGCGGATGCTGTTTGCCGATGCGGTCGGGAAAGGCGTGCGCCATCACATCGCCCAGTGCATGCGCAGGAATCGATGCCGGCGGCAGCGCCTCACAACGCAAGCGGCGTCGCCATTGTTTGGCCGCCGCATCAATCGTTGCCAAGCCGCTGCGGTTGGCATCGGCTGGCACCCGCCCATTGCGAAACGCCGCCAATGCCTGCCAGCGCTCGGCCAATGCATCAGACCGCGTGCGTAGCGGGTCACGCGCTTCAATCAAGGCCGCAAGATCACAGGCCAGCGCCACCCGCTGCGGCTCGCGGATGGCCAACAACATCGCCGCCAAACGCGGATGCGTGCCCAAGCCGAGCATGCGTTTGCCGCGTGCGGTGATGGCACCTTGCGCATCCAGCGCATCCAAACGCCGCAATACGTCGCGCCCCGCAGCCAGCGCACCGGCAGGCGGTGCATCCACAAAGCGCAATTCACTGCTCCCCCACACCGCCAATTCCAGCGCCAGTGCCGCCAACTCCACTTGCGCGATTTCCGGTTTGCGCTGCGGCTCCAAACGCTGCGATTGTGGCCACAGCCGATACGCAACACCTTCTGCCACACGCCCGGCACGGCCGGCGCGCTGGTCGGCACTGGCTTGCGATATGGCCACGGTTTCCAGGCGCGAAAACCCGCTATTGGGATCAAACTTCGGCTCGCGAGCGAGGCCCGCATCGATCACCACGCGCACACCCGGCAGCGTGACGGACGATTCGGCCACATTGGTTGCCAACACCACGCGGCGGCGGCCATCTGCCGCAGGCTGCAACACGCGGGTTTGTTGTTCGATGGGGAGCTCGCCGTGCAGGGCAAGGATTTCCAGACCGTTCATCGCCGCTACCCGCTGCGGGGGCGTTGCTTTTCCCTCAGTCGGGGCATCCTGCCCCGATTCGGGCGCGCGCCCTCCATGGCGCGCTTGTCGCAACACCCCCGCAGCGTGTGTCGGCTGCATCGTCGGCAGCGCAGCCGCAAGAATCTGCTCCACCTTCGCAATCTCGCGCTGCCCCGGCAGGAACACCAACAGATCGCCCGGATGCGTCGCCAGCGCATGTTCCACGCAGCGCCGCACTTGCTGCTCCAACGCTTCTTCGCGCTTGGCGGGAAAGTGCGATATTGCGACCGGATAACTGCGCCCCGCACTGGACAGACGCGGGGCATCCAGAAAGCTTGCGAGTTTTTCGCCATCCAGGGTGGCCGACATCACCACGATGCGCAGGTCTTCACGCAACCCTGCTTGCACATCCAGCGCCAGCGCCAACCCCAGGTCGCCAGACAAATGCCGCTCGTGGAATTCATCGAACAACAGCGCACCCACGCCTTCCAGCAACGGGTCGTCCTGCACCATGCGGGTGAGGATGCCTTCGGTGACGACTTCAATGCGCGTGTTGGCCGACACCTTGTTTTCAAACCGAATGCGATAGCCCACGGTTTGCCCAACGCCTTCACCCAACTGGTGGGCCATGAACACGGCGGCGCTGCGCGCAGCCACCCGGCGCGGCTCCAGCATCACGATTTTCTTGCCGGCCAACCACGTTGCATCCAGCAAGGCCAGTGGCACCTGCGTGGTTTTGCCGGCGCCCGGCGGGGCTTCCAGCACCAGACGCGAATGTTCTGACAGCGAAGCTGTTATTTCCGGCAGCAGCGGTGTAATTGGAAATTGCATCTGCGCATTGTAGGAGCGCACCGCAGGTGCGCGACCAGGTCGCCTGCAAAACCATCGCGCCCCTGCGGTGCGCTCCTACAATAGCGACATGACCCTCATCGACATCGGCCTGAACCTCAGCCACGACAGCTTCGACCGCGACCGCGAAGCGGTGTGGCAACGCGCCGTGGCGGCGGGTGTCACCCGCGCCATCCTCACCGGCGCATCACGCGAACATTCGCCCAAGGCACTCGAATTGGCGCGCAGCAAACCCGGGCAGTGGTTTGCCACCGCCGGGGTGCATCCACACCACGCCAGCGAATACACCGCCGAATGCGATGCCGAATTGCGCGAACTGCACACCCACCCGGAAGTGGTGGCGGTGGGGGAATGCGGGCTGGATTACTTTCGCGATTTCTCGCCGCGCTCGGCGCAACGCAGCGCGTTCGAAAAGCAGTTGCAAATTGCAGTGGACACGCAAAAACCGCTGTTCCTGCACCAGCGCGATGCGCATGCCGACTTCATGGCGATGCTGAAAAACTTCGACGGCCAGCTTGGCCCGCGGGTGGTGCATTGCTTTACCGGCAGCCGCGAAGAGTTGTTCGACTATCTGGATCAGGACTGGCATATCGGCATCACCGGCTGGCTGTGCGATGAGCGGCGTGGCGCGCATCTGCGCGAACTGGTGAAGCACATTCCGGCCCATCGTTTGATGATCGAAACCGACGCGCCCTATCTGCTGCCACGCACGATTTCGCCGATGCCCAAAGACCGCCGCAACGAGCCGATGTATCTGGCGCATATCGTGGAAGAATTGGCGCGGGATCGCGGCGAAGCGGTCGAGCTGGCCGCCGCCCACAGCTCCGCCACCGCGGCCGCGTTTTTTCGCTTGCCCAGCGCACCAGCAAGTTAATAGACCCGCTGGTTTAGTTATGTGCTAGGCTGCGCGCCAACCCGCCCCACCGGATGTTTGCGCATGCGTGTTTCCGCTCGCCTTGTCGTGTCAGGCCTTGCCCTTTGCCTGGCGCTGCTCACCGCCGCCTGCCACACACAAGACCGCAGCGCGCAAGCTGCGTCTGCGCAAGCGGTCAGCGTGGTGCCGGCGCAGATGCAAACCCTGTCACGCAGCGTGCCGGCCTCGGGGCCGGTGGCGGCATGGGAAGACATGCAATTGGGGGTCGAACTCAGCGGCCTGCGCGTCACACAGCTGCTGGTGGATGTGGGCCAGCAGGTGCAGAAGGGCGAGCTGCTGTTGGCGCTCGATCATCGCAGTCTAGATAGCGATCTGGCTCAGGCGAATGCGAACATGCAGCAGGCGCAAGCCGGCGCCGAGTTGGCGCGTTCGAAATACACGCGCGGGCAGTCGCTGGTGGAGGGCCACTACATCAGCGCGGTGGCGTTGGATGAGTTGCGCGCCGCACGCGCCCAAGCCGAGGCGCAGTTGGGCACCGCACGCGCCGTGCGCGATACCGCCGCGCTGCGTCGCAGCTATGCCGAACTGCGCGCCCCCGATGCCGGCCTGATTTCCAAGCGGCTGGTGCAACCCGGGCAAGTGGTGGCTGCCGGCAGCGAATTGCTGCGGCTGATACGGCAAAACCGGCTGGAGTGGCGCGCCGATCTGCCCGAAGCGCAATTGGCGCAGGTGCGGGTGGGGCAAGACGTGATTCTGGACGGCAGCGGCGTGCACGGCCGCGTGCGCGCTGTCACACCCGGTGTGGACAGTAGCAGCCGCACCGGCACCGCCTATGTGGATTTGCCGCAGCCCAAACAAGTGCAGCCGGGCACCTATGTGCAGGGCAAGATCCTGATCGGGCAGGGCGCGGCCTTGGTGGTTCCGATCAGTGCCGTGCTGCGCCGCGATGGCCATGCCTATGTGTTCGTGGTGCGCGATGGTAAACACGCCACGCGTGTGCGCGTTGAACCGGGCAGTAGTGACGGTGGCCAGGTTGAAGTCCGCAGCGGGCTGAAGGCCGGCGAGCAAGTGGTCAGCGCCGGTGCCGGCTTCCTGTCCGACGGCGATTTGATCCGCATCGTTGCGGCCAGCGGCAGCGCCCCATGAGCGGCGGCGGCACCCTTTCCACCTGGGGCATCCGCAACCCGGTGCCGGCGATCATGCTGTTCTTCGTGCTGTGCGTGGCCGGCTTCTGGGGCTTTCACCAACTGCCGGTGGCGCGGTTTCCCGACATCAGTTTCCCGATGGTGACGGTGGTCATCACCCAACCCGGCGCGTCACCGCAGCAGCTGGAAACCGAAGTGACGCGCAAGGTGGAAGACGCGGTGGCCACGCTCAACCACGTCAAGCGCGTGTTTTCCACGGTGGTGGATGGGCAGTCCACCACCGTGATCGAATTTCGCATCGACGCCAACCTGCTGGAAGCGTTGAACGATGCCAAGGATGCGGTCACGCGCATCCGCATGGACCTGCCGCAGGACATCCAGGAGCCGGTGATTTCCAAAGTGGAAATCGTCGGCTCGCTGCTGACTTATGCGGTGGATGCGCCGTCGATGCCGCCCGATGACGTGTCGTGGTTCGTCGATCGCTACGTGGCGCGCACCTTGTATGGCGTCAATGGGGTGGCGGCCGTCACCCGCATTGGCGGCGTGGATCGGCAGATTCGGGTCGATCTCAACCCGCAAGCCCTGCTCGCACAGGGCATCACCGCCGGTGCGGTGAACCAGCAATTGGCGGCGATGCAAGTCGATCGCCCCGGCGGCAAAACCGAGCAGGACGGCGGCCAGCAAAGCGTGCGCACGCTCAATACCGTGCGCGATGCGCAGGCCTTGCGCGACTTCACGATTGCCCTGCCCAATGGCCAACACGCACGGCTGGACGCGCTGGCCAGCGTCCACGATGGCAACGCCGACCGCAGCCAGATTGCACTGCTCAACGGCACGCCGGTGGTGGGCTTTTCGCTGGCGCGTTCGCGCGGTGCCGATGAGCTCAAGGTGCGCGATGCCGTGCGCGCCGCGTTGGCCGAACTTTCCAGGCAACACCCCGGCGTGGCGTTCCGGCAAGTGACCGACATGTCCGAGGAAACCCAGCGCTCGTATACGTCCTCGATGACCATGCTGTGGGAAGGCGCGCTGCTGGCGCTGGCGGTGGTGTTCTGGTTCCTGCGCGATTGGCGCGCCACCTGGGTGTCGGCCATTGCGCTGCCGCTGTCCATCATTCCCACCTTCGCCGTGATTGCGTGGCTGGGCTTCAGCCTGAACATGATCACCTTGCTGGCGCTGAGCGTGGTGATCGGGTTGTTGGTGGACGATGCGATCGTCGAAATCGAAAACATCGTGCGCCATCTGGGCATGGGCAAGAAACCGCTGGACGCCGCGCGCGATGCCGCCGATGAAATTGGCACCGCCGTGATTGCCACGTCGATCACCTTGGCCGCGGTGTTCGTGCCGGTGGCCTTTATGCCCGGCGTATCCGGCAAATTCTTCCGTGAATTTGGCTGGACCGCCGCCACCGCGGTGCTGTTCTCGCTATTGGTAGCGCGCTTGCTGACGCCGATGATGGCGGCACATTTGCTCAAGCCAAAACCGCACGCAGAACAAGACGGCGCGTTGATGCGCCGCTATCTGGTGTGGGTGGACAAGGCGTTGCACAACCGCTGGAAAACACTCGGGATTGCGGGTGCATTGTTCGTGGCATCACTGGCGCTGATTCCGCTGATCCCCACCACCTTCATCCCGGTGTCCGATCAGGGCCGCAGCATGCTGTCGCTGGAGCTGGCACCCGGCGTGCGCATCGAAGACACCCAGCGCATGACCGAGCAGGCACGCCATCTGTTGCAGCCGATGCCCGAACTCAAACAAGTGTTCACCCAAATTGGGTCTGTGCCCAATCTGGGCGACCCCAGCAAAAGCGGCCTGCCGGATTTGCGTCGCGCGGTGCTGACGCTGGAATGGGGCGCATCGAATACCCGTTCGCGCAGCCAACGCACGCTGGAAACCGAGGTGCGTTCGCGGCTGGCCAATCTGCCCGGCGTGCGCCTGAGCTTCATGAGCAATGAGCCCGGCGAGCTGATGCAATTGGTGCTGGCTGGTGACGATGCCGATGCGCTGTACGCGGCGGCGGCGAACGTGGAGCGCGAGCTGCGCACGCTTCCCGGACTGGGCAGCGTGTCGTCATCGGCTTCACTGCTGCGCCCGGAAGTGCAGATTTTTCCGGACTCTGCGCGTGCTGCCGAACTGGGCGTCTCCACCACCGCCATTGCCGAAGCCGCGCGCATCGCCACCAGCGGCGATTACGTGCAGCGCATGGCCAAACTCAATCTGGCCGACCGCCAAATTCCCATCCGCGTGGGTTTTGATCAGGCCACGCTGGCGCAGCCGGATTTACTGGGCCAATTGCGCGTGCCCGGCACACGCGGGCCGGTGCCGCTGGCCGCAGTGGCCACCATGATTGAGGGCAGTGGGCCGTCGGTGATCAGCCGCTACAAGCGCCAACGCAACATCACCCTGACCACCGAACTCAACGGCCGCCCGCTGGGCGATGTGATGGCCAAGGTGCAACAACTGCCGTCGGTGAAAGCACTGCCGCCGGGGGTGTCGATCATCAATACCGGCGATGCGGAAATTTTCGTCGAACTGTTTACCGGCTTCATGCTGGCGATGGTGGCCGGCATCGTCTGCATCTACATGGTGCTGCTGTTGCTGTTCCGGCACCCGATGCAACCGTTGACCATTTTGAGCGCCATACCGCTGTGCGCGGCCGGTGCCTTTGGTGCGCTGCTGATCACCCGCAATATGCTGTCGCTGCCGGCCTTGATTGGCTTGCTGATGCTGATCGGCATCGCCAGCAAGAATTCCATCCTGCTGGTGGACTACGCGGTGATGGCCGAAGACCAACATGGCCTGCCAAGGCATGCCGCGCTGATCGACGCCTGCCACAAGCGCGCCCGCCCGGTGATCATGACCACCATTGCAATGGGCGCCGGCATGTTGCCGTTGGCGTTGGGCTTTGCCGGCGAATCCAGCATGCGCGCACCGATGGCGTGGGCGGTGATTGGCGGGCTGGTGACCTCCACGGCACTCAGCCTGCTGGTGGTGCCCGCCGCCTACACCGTGCTCGACGATGCCGGAAATTGGATCGCACGGCGCTTCAAGGGCAAGCCTGCGGTAGTTTAACTACGCAGGCCCACGCCTTTCTTTAACAAGGTCAAGGCAATCGTGGCCAGCACCGCCACAAAGCCCAGCATCAAGGCATAGGCCATCCACAGCGGCACATCGCTTTGCCCCAGCAGGCCGTAGCGGAACGCATTGACCATGTAGAAAATCGGGTTGGCGTGGGTGGCGGCCTGCGCCCACGGCGGCAGCAAGGTGATCGAATAAAACACGCCGCCCAAATAGGTCAGCGGGGTCAATATGAAGGTGGGCACGATGGCCACATCATCAAACTTCTTGGCAAACACGGCGTTGATAAATCCCGCCAGCGAGAAGATCACCGCGCCGAGGAGAACCGCCGTCACCGTCACCAGCGGATGCGCGACGTGGACGGTAGTGAAGAACATCGCGATGATCATCACGATGATGCCAACCATGATCCCGCGCAGCATCGCGCCGGCCACGTAGCCGGCGAGGATCACCCAGTCCGGTGCCGGGCTGACCAGCAGCTCTTCGATGTAGCGGCCGAACTTGGCGCCGAAAAACGAACTGGAAATGTTGCCGTAGCTGTTCTGGATGACGCTCATCATCACCAGGCCGGGGACGATGAACTCCATGTAGTCCAGCCCGCCCATCTTGCCCACCCGCGAACCGATCAGCCCGCCGAAGATCATGAAATACAGCGTCATCGTGATCGCCGGCGGAATCAGGGTCTGGGTCCAGATCCGCAGAATGCGCATGATTTCCCGACGCGCGACGGTGACCAGCGCGACGAGGTTGGGATGACTCATTGTTGTCCGCCCTCGCCCGCTGCTTCGGGCATTGCCTTTTCCCCGCCGTTTTCGCCACGCCCAATCAGGCGCACGAACAATTCCTCCAGCCGATTGCTCTTGGTGCGCATCGAGCGCACCCGGATTCCCGCCTGTTCGAAGGCGGCGAACACCCGGTTCAGATCCATCGCCCGCGGCATGTCCAGATCCAGCGTTTGCGCATCGCGCGCCGTCAGCGCGACGCCATCAATGTTTGGAAGCTCCGCCGGCAGCGGGCCGTCGACGTCGAACAGAAAACCTTCCACATCGAGCTTGGCCAGCAGCGATTTCATCGGTCCGCGCTCGATGATGAGGCCGTGGTCGATGATGGCCAGGTTTCGGCACAGGCTTTCGGCTTCTTCAAGGTAGTGCGTGGTCAAAATGATGGTGGTGCCGGCGGCGTTGATCTCCTGCAGCGTCTTCCACATGTCGCGGCGGATTTCGATGTCCACGCCCGCGGTCGGCTCATCGAGGATCAACAGACGGGGCCGGGTCATCATTGCGCGGGCGATCATCAGCCGCCGCTTCATTCCCCCCGACAACGTGCGGCTGGTGGTATGCGCCTTCTCCCACAAATGCGCCCACCTCAGTTCCTCTTCCGCGCGGCGCAAGGCTTCGGCACGCGGCACGCCGTAAAAACCCGCGTAGTTCACGCAGATATCCAGCGGCTTTTCGAACATGTTGAAGTTGAATTCCTGCGGCACCAGGCCGATCTGTCGCATCGCCGCGCTGCGATCGGCGTCGATGTCGATTCCAAACACTTCAACGGTTCCCGAGGTCTTGTTGACAAGCGCGCTGACGATGCCGATCAGAGTGCTTTTGCCGGCACCGTTCGGGCCGAGCAGGGCGTGGAAATCGCCCGGTGCGACGTCGAGACTGACGCCCTTGAGCGCCTGCACGCCGCCATCGTAGGTTTTTCGTAGGTCGCGCACGCGCAACGCGGGGACGTTGGAATCCAGATTCATCGAAGCCATTTGCCAGCGTCTGCTCACGCGAAGCCGGTAGTATAGGCAGCCTTGTGGCATCACCTTTGCCACGCAGTGTTGCAGCGCCGTGGCGATCACCCGTTTCCCGCTCAAACTCGTTTCCCGCAGGATGCTGGCGCCGACCGTGGCGCACCTGTCCTTCGTGCGCGACGACGGCCAGATGCTGCCCTGCATCCCCGGCCAGTTTTTGCAGATCCACTTCAAGTACGCAGACGGGGCCGACGCCCGCCGCAGCTATTCGATCGCGCTCGGACGCGCGCTGGACACCCCGGCTGACGCACGTGTGGACATCGCCGTCAGCTATGTCGCAGGCGGCGCCGCCACCGCGCTGTTCGAGGCGCTGCAGATCGGAGATGACATTGAGGCCAGCGGCCCGTACGGCCGCTTCTGCCTGATGCCGAACGACGACAACCGCCGCTATCTCCTGATCGGCACCGGCACCGGCGTGACGCCCTACCGAGCGATGCTGCCACAGCTGGAACAGCTGATGCGCGAACGGTGCGTAGAAGTCGTTCTGCTGCAGGGCACGCGCACTCCGGCCGAATTGCTGTACGGCGCCGAGTTTCGCGCCTTCGCCGATGTCCATCCCAATTTTCGCTACATCCCCTGCCTGTCGCGCGCGCTGCCCAAACCCGGCTGCCTGCACGACCATCCCGACGTGCGCCACGGTTATGTGCAGAACGTGCTGACCGAACTCTCCCCGGATCCGGAAACCGACATCGCCTATCTGTGCGGCAATCCGGACATGGTGGATGCCACCTTCGAGCTGCTCAAGGACACAGGCCTGCCCATTGGCCGGATCCGCCGCGAAAAATACGTCAGCAACAAGTGAATCGCAGGCGCGGGCTTCCGGCGTGCAGTCTAGGAGGAGGCCGCGTCAGCGGCCGGGGGACATTCACGCCGGAAGCCCGCGCCTGCCTGAGCAATCACGCCAAATGTAAAGGTCGCTTGACATTGCCGTTGCGACGCCTGTATCGTCGTGTCAAGTGAACTTGACACACAGGACACCACCGCCATGACTCCTCCGCAAACAAGCAAGCGCACCGGCATCACGTTCCTGATCATCGGCAGCGCATTTTTCGTTGCCGGTATTATCAACAGTGCCCTCGCCATCAGCGGCCGGCCGGCTTTGTCGTCGCTTGGAACCACGTTCATTGCCACGGGCACGCCCTTCTTCGTACTGGGCATCGTCTTTCTCGTCAAATCACGCAAGGTCAAACAACCGTGACCCTGCGCCGGATGCAATGGATCTACGTCGGCATCGCGCTGGCCGGCCTGGTGCTGGCGGCTGCCGGCAAGTGGTGGCTGCAATGGCCCGATTCGGCGGTGGGCGCATGGGTGGGGATCAGCTGCGGGTTTCTGCTCTGCGTGCTGCTGCTTGCGCTGCTGCCGCGCTGGTGGCGCGAGCATTGCGACGAGATGTACGCGCAGCCCGCCGGCAAACGCTACATCCGGGCGCTATTGCCAATTATGCTGGGCTATGCGGTGGCGCTGTATGGCTCGATGACGCTGATCAACCGCGGCATCGCCTCAATGCCGCTGCGCGCGGTGGTTGCCGTGCTGCCGGCGCTGGCGATCGCCCTGTTGATGTGGGTGGCACTGCGCTATCTGCGCGAGATCGACGAAATGCAGCGCCGGATCGAAACCGAAGCCATCGGCATCTCGGCGCTGGGCGTGTCGTTGCTGTATTTCGCCGGCGGGTTGCTGGATCTGGCCAAGGTGCTCAGTTTCAACGCCGGCGCGGTGATGATCTGGGTATTCCCGCTGTTGATGCTGCTGTACGGCATCTGCAAATACATCCTGACCAAGCGCTTTCTGTGAACAACCGCTTGCGCGAACTGCGTGAGACTCACGGCTGGTCGCAAGGCGAACTGGCCACCCGGCTGGAGGTTTCGCGGCAAACCATCAACGCGCTGGAGACCGGCAAATATGACCCCTCCTTGCCGCTGGCGTTTCGCATCGCCCGCCTGTTTTCGCTGCATATCGAAGACGTGTTTCTGCCTGACCCAGGCTGAGCCCGTTTCCTTTCCAACCGCAACCATCCAACGAGGTTGTTCCCGATGAACTCCCCCAAGCTCCGACTTGTCCTAGCTATCGTCGCTCTCGCAGCGATCTTCGGCTACAAGGCCATGCGCCCCAAGCCGGACGCGAATGCCCCAACCAGCCGACAGCACGCCGGCCCGGTGGAAGCCCTCAAGCCGACGCTGTTCGGCAAGATCGCCTTCACCCCGTGCAGCCTCAGCTCGCCAACGAGCAAGGACACGCTGGACGCCCAATGCGCCAGCTTCGAGGTGCCCGAGAACCGCAGCCAGCCGAACGGACGCAAGATCAAACTCAACATCGCCTGGCTGGCCCCAACCGGCGGCGGCGAGAAACTGCCGGATCCGGTGTTCTTTCTCGCCGGCGGTCCCGGGCAGTCGGCGGTGGACACCTACCCCGGTCTGGACCCGGTGTTCAAGGAAGTGCGCAAACAGCGCAACGTCATCCTGATCGACCAGCGCGGCACCGGCCATTCCAACCTGCTGTCCTGCGCCCTCGACGATGACGACGCCGCCGCTGCCGACAGCACGCCGGCAGCGGCGCAGGCGCAGGCGTCCAAATGCGCGGCGGCGCTGGCGAACCGGGCCGACCTGCGCTTCTACACCACCACCGACGCCGTGGCCGACCTCGATGCCGTGCGCGCCGCGCTCGGCGTGGCCCAGGTCAACCTGGTCGGCATCAGCTACGGCACCCGCGTGGCGCAGCAATACGCCATGCGCCATCCGGCGCAGACCCGCAGCATCGTGCTGGATTCGGTGGTGCCCAACACGCTGGGACTGGGCAATATTTTTGCGCGCAACCTCGACGACGCGCTGACCCTGCAGTTCGCACTGTGCAGCAAGGATCCGGTGTGCAAGGACAAGCTGGGCGATCCGCGCGCGCAGCTCGACCAACTGCTGGCCACGCTGCGCACCGCGCCGGTGACGGTGAACTACCGCGACGCCACCAGCGGCGAACCCAAGCAGGGCGTCCTGAGCGCCGATGCCGTGGCCGGCCTGGTGCGGATGTATGCCTACATGCCGCTGGCCAGCGGGCTGCTGCCCAAGCTCATCTTCGAGGCCAACGCCGGCCACTTCGAGGGCTTGATGGCGTTGACCAAGCTGATGAGCGGCCAGATGAAGGATGCGATGGCGATGGGCATGCAGATGTCGGTCACCTGCAGCGAAGACGCCGACAGCATGGTGGCGCGCGCCGATGACGCCGGCACCGTGCTTGGCAACGCGATGCCGGAAAGCATGGCGGCGATGTGCCGGGTCTGGCCCAAGGGCAGCGTGCCCGCCGATTTCCACCACGCGCTTTCGACACGCGTTCCGGCGCTGCTGATGGAAGGCGAGTTCGATCCGGTGACGCCGCCGCGCTACGGCGAGGCGGTGGTGAAGTCGCTGCCCAACGGCCGCCTGTTCGTGCTCAAAGGCCAGGGCCACAACGTGATCGCCGCCGGCTGCATGCCCAAACTGTTCGCGCAGTTCATCGAAAAGGCCGATGCCAAATCGCTGGATGGCCATTGCCTGGACACGCTGGGCTACGCCTACCCGTTCACCAATTTCAACGGCGCCGAGCCGTGATTCGCGAACCGCTCTTTGTCCCCGGTACCCGCTACCCGGCCCCTTTTCCCAGACCTCTGGCCCCAGCCCAATGATCACCGCAGAACACCTACGCAAAACCTTCCCCGGCAAGGGCAAGGACAAACACCGGGTCGTCGCCGTCGATGACGTCGGCTTCACCGCCGAAGACGGCCAGATCACCGGCCTGCTCGGCCCCAACGGCGCCGGCAAGACCACCACCCTGCGCATGCTCTACACCCTGATGACGCCGGAAACCGGGCGCGTGCTGGTGGACGGGATCGATGTGGCCACCGATGCCGAGCGCGTGCGCCGCAGCCTCGGCGTCTTGCCCGACGCGCGCGGCGTGTACAAGCGCCTGACCGCACGCGAGAACATCGACTACTTCGGCAAATTGCATGGCATGTCGGCGCAGGCCATTACCCGGCGCACCAGCAAACTGGCCGCCGCGCTGCAGATGGAAGACTTTCTTGACCGCAGCACCGAAGGGTTTTCGCAAGGTCAGCGCACCAAAACCGCGATTGCTCGTGCGCTGGTGCATGACCCCAAGAACGTGATCCTCGACGAGCCGACCAATGGGCTCGACGTGATGACCACGCGCGGCCTGCGCGGATTTCTGAAGGAGCTGCGCGCTGAAGGCCGCTGCGTGATTTTCTCCAGCC
This sequence comes from Xanthomonas sp., assembly GCA_018262705.1. Classification (GTDB taxonomy): domain Bacteria; phylum Pseudomonadota; class Gammaproteobacteria; order Xanthomonadales; family Xanthomonadaceae; genus Thermomonas. The sequence continues at coordinate 271,964 of JADFDQ010000001.1, read as the reverse complement.
ACATCATGCAGGAGGTCGCCGCCTTGTGCGACCGCATCGTGATCATCGCCAGCGGCCGGGTGACGGCGCAGGGCACTCCCGACGAACTGCGCGCGCAGGCCGGTGAGGACAACCTCGAAGACGCCTTCGTGAAACTGATCGGCAGCGAGGAGGGCCTGCACGCATGACTTCGAACACTTTCCTGTCCACCGTGCTGACGGTGCTGCGCAAGGAATGGCGCGACTTCTACCGCGACCGCCGCACCTTCTTCCTCAGCCTGCTGGTGGCGCCGCTGCTGTATCCGCTGATTTTCCTCGGTATCGGCAAGCTCTCCCAGATGCGCACCGAGACCCAGCTGGACACACCCATCAGCCTGCCGGTGGTGGGGATGGAGCGCGCGCCGAACCTAGTCAAGATGCTCGCCGCCTACGGCATCAACGCCAAGCCCGCGCCCGCAGACATCGAGGCGCGGGTGCGCGCCCAGCAGGAAGATCTGGCGCTGGCCATCGACGAGGATTTCGCCGAGGACTGGCGCAGCGGCAAGCCGGCCAAGATCGACATCATCACCGACACCACCCGCCGCAATGCCGATGTCGCGGTGGCCCGGGTCAGCAAGGTGCTGGAAAATTACGGCAACGGCGTCGGTGCGCTGCGGTTGTTGATCCGCGGGATCAATCCCGCCATCGCCTCGCCGCTGCACGTCGGCACCCGCGAGATGGCCACGCCGGAGGCCAAGAGCAGTCAGTTCATGGCGATCCTGCTGCCGTTGATCCTGACCATTTTCGCCTTCATCGGCGGCGCGCATCTGGCGATGGACACCACCGCCGGCGAACGCGAGCGGCAATCACTGGAACCGCTGCTGGCCACCCCGGCATCAAGGGCGGCGCTGGTGGGCGGCAAGATGCTGGCGGCAGCGGCACTGGGTCTGTTGTCCATGCTGCTGATCCTGGTGTCGTTCAAGGTTTCGGCAACGCTGGCCGCCGGCATCGGCGCGCAGATGGACGTCAGTTTCCTCGCCATGGGCAAGCTGCTGATCACCCTCACGCCCCTGGTCCTGATCGGTACCGCGCTGATTACCGCGCTGGCCGCCGGCGCCAAGAGCATGAAGGAAGCGCAGAGCCACATCATGTGGTTGATGATGCTGCCAATGCTGCCGGCCTATGGGCTGATGGCGTATCCGCTGAAGGACACCGCGCTGTGGCAATACGCGGTGCCGTTCCTGTCGCAGAACCAATTGATCCAGAAGATCACCCGTGGCGAAGCGGCGACGCTGCAGCAGTGGGGCCTGTATCTCGTCAGTTCGCTGGCGCTGGCCGCATTGTTGTGGGCGCTGGCCGTGTGGCGCTACAAGCAGGAGAAGCTGGCGATTTCGGCCTGATCGGGCGCAGCTTGCAGAAACGAAAAGCCCGGCATTGCGCCGGGCTTTTTTGTCTCTTGCGAAAATCGAATTACTGGAATGTGATCGTGCGACGGGTGGTGGTGGCCTGATCGATCGGCTGGAATTTCCAGCGCTTGACCGCAGACAGTGCTTCGCGCTCGAAATCGCGCGCAAACTGCCTTGGCACGTCCGAAGACACCACCCGGGCGCCGGTCACCGAACCGTCGGTTCCGACCGTGAATTCGACCTGGATGCTGCCGCCGGCGCCGGCGCGCTGCGCGGCCGGCGGGAAGCGCGGCGACGCGGTTGAAACGACCTGCAGCGAATTCGATGCGGTCGGTCGCGGCGCAGCCGGACGCGGCGCATCAGGCGTCGCTGCTGCTGGTGCGGGTGCCTGCGCCGCGGCGGCGCGCCGCCGCTGTTCTTCGGCCGCCGCTGCGGCTTGCCGTTGCTGCTCTTCGGCCGCCTGCTGCTGCGCCTGCTGCGTTTGCTGCTGGGCCAACTGGCGCTGCTGCTCCTGAAGTTTTTTCTGGTCCTCCTCACGTTGCTTGGCCTGATCCTCCTTGAGCTTGGCTTCCTGCTCTGCGGTCAATTGCTGCTGCTGTGTCCGCTGTGCGGCCAGCGCCTCGCCCTTGCCGATGCTGCCTTTGAGCCGCTCCAGCGCCGGGTGGTTGGCGTCGGCTTTGCCAATCAGCCCGACCAGACGCTTGGCCTCATCGAAGTCTTCGCGGGCGATGCCCTGCTCCGCGGCGATCACCGCCATCGGCAACAGATCGTTCAGCGCGCTCGACGCGCTGGCATCGCCTGGCTGCTTGTCGCGCAGGGCAAGGTAGTACTCCATCGCATTATTGCCCGTTGGCGCATACAGCCGATTGTCGTCGTAGGCCTTGCGCGCCGCATCCCGCAGCTGCTCGGGACTCATCTGGGACACCGCGGACGAGACCACCGGCGCTGCGGCAGGGGTCGCACTTGCCGCAGGCGCAGTGCTCGCCTGCGGGCCTGTTTGCGCCGGTTCGTTGCTTTTCTTGCACGCCGAGAACGTGCAGGCCACGGCAAGACTCAGCGCGATGGGTGCGAAGCGGTGTAAAACTTTATTGGCAGGCATCTCGTCTACCCCTGTGGATACGGGCTGTTGGTGATAGGACGCAGCAGCAGGCCGCATTTGTCAAGTACAAACGCCGATTTCGGTTCATTTGCCGACGCAGAACGTCGCAAAAATGTGACCGAGTAGACCGTCCGCGTCGATTTTCCCGCCGATTTCTCCGAGTGCGTCGTGGGCCCTGCGCAGCGCTTCGGCCGCCAGTTCAAGGCGCTCGTGCGCCAATTCGGACGCGGCTTGATGCAGCCAGTCCGATGCCCGCGCCAAGGCCTCGACGTGTCGGATCCGCGCGGAAAACGCGCCTTCCGGCATGTCTCCGCCAGCCAGTTCGAAAAGTCGTCGGCGCAGCGCTTCCAGTCCGCTGCCGATCCGCGCCGACAGCGCCAGCGCATCGGACGGCAGTTCGGGCGCCTCCGGCAACAGATCGGTCTTGTTGTAGAGCCACAGCACGGCAGGGACGCCTTCCAGTTCTTCGACTAGCGCAGCGCGGCCGAGGTTCGGCCGGGTCGCATCCACCACCGCCAACGCCAGATCGGCGCGCTGCAGTTCCGCGCGGGCGCGCCGAATGCCCTCGGCTTCTATGGCATCGCCCGCCGCGCGCAATCCCGCGGTATCGACCAAGGTCAGCTCGACGCCGTCCAGCCGCAGCGTCTCTTCCAGGGTGTCGCGGGTGGTGCCTGCCACGGCGGTCACGATCGCCCGTTCGCTTCCGGCCAGCGCGTTGAGCAGGGAGCTTTTGCCGGCATTGGGCGGCCCCACCAGCACGACATGCAGCCCGTCGCGCAGCTTGCGTCCGCGCCTGGCCTCTGCGCGCAGCCGATCCAGCTCGGCGCGGGCCGTCTGCATGCGTGCGCGCAGTTCCGCGCCCCCCAGGGTGTCCAAGGGCTCGTCGGCGAAATCGATGGCGGCCTCGACGTGCACGCGAACCGCCAGCAGCAGGCCCATCAGCGCCTCGACCTGCCGTGAGAACACCCCTTCCAGCGAACGCCGGGCGGCGCGGGCGGCGCGAACATCGGCGGCGGCGATCAGATCGGCAATCGCCTCCGCCTGCGCCAGGTCCAGCTTGCCGTTGAGAAACGCCCGCTCGCTGAATTCTCCGGGCCGGGCCTGCCGCGCCCCCAGCGCGATGCAGCGCCGGACCAACTGCTGCAACACCACCGGGCTGCCGTGCGCCTGCAGTTCGACCACGTCCTCGCCGGTGAAGCTGGCCGGGCCGCGGAAATACAGCGCGATGCCGTCATCAATCGTCTGCCCGTCGGCATCGAGAAATTGCGCGAAAACCGCACGCCGCGGCCGCAAGCGACGCGAACACGTCCGCTCGCCGATCGACAATGCCGACGGCCCGGACAACCGCACGATGCCCACGCCGCCCGATCCGGGCGCGCTGGCGATTGCGACGATGGTATCGAGGGAAGCCATCGGCCGATGATTGCAGATCCGCCGCGCGGCGCCGGTGGATTCGAGCGCCGCCAGCTGCGGTCAGCTTTGAACCGCGCCCGCGGGTGGGTCCGCGTAGCGCTTCATGTTCATCCACTGCTGGGCCATGCCCAGCGCGCCGTTGGTGACCCAGTACAACACCAGGCCGGCCGGGAACAGGGCGAACATGACCGCCATCACCACCGGCATGGCCTGCATCATCTTCGCCTGCATCGGGTCCATGCCCGCGGTCGGCGTCATCTTCTGGGTCAGGAACATCACCACGCCGTTGAGGATCGGCAGGATAAAATACGGATCGGGCGCGGTCAGATCGCCGATCCAGCCCATGATCCACGGCGCGTGGCGCAGCTCGATCGCTTCGATCAAAACGTAGTACAGCGCTAAGAAGATCGGCATCTGGATCAGCAGCGGCAGGCAGCCGCCGGCCGGATTGACCTTTTCGCGCTTGTACAGATCCATCATCGCCAGCTGGAACTTCTGCTTGTCGTCGCCGTAGCGCTCTTTGAGCTGGGCGATGCGCGGCTGGAACTTGCGCATCTTGGCCATCGACTGGTACTGCTTGGCCGACAGCGGATACAGCAGCAGCTTGATCAGCACCACCAGCAGCACGATTGCCCAGCCCCAGTTGCCGGTGATCTTGTGCAGCTGGGTCAGCAGCCAATGGATGGGCTTGGCGAACACGGTAAAGATGCCGTAATCGAGCGACAGCCCCAGCCCCGGCGCCACCGTGTCCAGATCGGTGGCCACTTTTGGCGCGATCACCAGCGTTGTCGTGGTGGTGAAGCGCTGTCCCGGTGCCAGCGTCACCTGCGGACCGCGAGCATCGACTTCATATTGATTGCCGCGCTCGGCCAGCGAGAACAGCGCGCCCTGATCGCGCTGCGGCACCCAGGCGGCGAGAAAATAGTGCTGGGACAGCCCGATCCAACCGCCGTGGACTTCCTGGTTCAATGGACCGTCTTTGGCGAAATCGGGATAGCGCCGCTTTTTGTACTTGTCTTCCGGGCTGTACCAAGCCGCGCCGTTGAGGCTGATGGTTTCCGGATTGAAGAAACTGCGTTTGGTCACCGGCGGCAGCCGCACGAGGCGGCGCTGGATGTCTCCGGTCCAGCTGGCGCTGCCGGCGTTGTCCAGCGTGTCGCGAATCTCCACGACATAGCTGCCGCGCTTCAAGGTGAAGCTGCGCTGCACGGTCAGACCGGACGCGGTGGTCGCCCGGAAATTCGCTGTCACCGACGCCTGCCCTGGGGCGAGCGTAATGCTGCGCACGGCGTCTGCCGGCTGGAATATCGGCTCGCTGCCGTCCGTGCCGATCCAGGCCGCGCTGGCTTCGAAGTAGGTCGCCGGGGTTGGATCGAGCAACACCACCGGCGGCGAATTTTTTGCCGCCGTTTGCGGGAAATGCAGCAACTCGGCGCGGGTCACGTCGCGTCCATTGAGATCCAGCGCAAGCACGTCATTGCGCAACTGCAGCGTTGGCCCGCGCGCTGCCGGCGACGCCGCCTGCGGCGTCGGGTGTGCCGTTGCCGCAGGAACGGCGCTGGCCGTTGGCACCGCGGCGGTGGTCGCTGCGGCCGGCGCCGCAACCGCGGCTGGTGCAGGATCCGTCACCGCATGTTCCGTGCTCCACGCCTGCCACAGCAGGAAAGCCACGGCCAGCCAAGCGAACAACAGCAGTTTGCGGATTTGATTCATCACTCGGCGTCCGGGGAAAGAGCGTGCGGGGGGCGGGCGGGCGGCATTGTGCCCAGCGCAGACGGCAGCGGCAACGCGCCGAGCCGATGCAGTTTGCGTTCGAACGCTGCACGCAGCGCCTTGCCGTCGGCTCGGGCCGCTTCGCTGCGGGCAACCAGCACGTAGGCGCCGCCGCGGAGATCGGGCCGCAGCACACGAAAGCCTTCGCGCAGGGCGCGCTTGATCCGGTTGCGGCCCACGGCGCGCGGGTCGACCTTGCGCGAGACAGCAAGGCCCAGCCGCGCCGGTTCCGAATCCTCAAGCCAGTACAGGGTCAGCAGCGGATCGTTGCTGCGCCGCCCCTGCTTGAACACGCGATCGAATTGCGGCTTGGCGCGCAGCCGCGAAGAGCGCGGAAAACCGCTGCCCTTCGTTGCTTCGAAATGGTCGCTGCGCGCATCCGGCATGGTCGCTGAAACCGACGGCATTCTGCTGACGTCCTTTGCAAGCGCAAAGGCGGTGTCGCGCCGCGGTCCGATCCTGCCGGTCAGACGGTCAGACGACGGCGACCCTTGGCGCGGCGACGGGCCAGCACCTTGCGGCCGTCGGCGGTCTTCATGCGGGCGCGAAAGCCGTGATCGCGCTTGCGCTTGAGGTTGCTGGGCTGATAAGTGCGCTTGGTGGCCATGACGTCCCTGCGTAACTTGTAGATCGAAAAAAGTCGTCGATTATAGAACGCTTTTTCGTTTGACTGCAAATTCATCCCGCGTGCGCTTCCGGTTTGGCGCACTTTGCCGCCGGTGATACGCTGCGTGTTCCCCTGCACCTTTTCCGCCGGCGCGCTTTGCGCCGGCCTGCCCTTGCCGCCGCACACCCGACTTCGCATGGACGTTTGGCCCACCTGTCTTCGACGCCTTGAAACCGAGCTTCCTCTTGAGGAGGTACGCACCTGGCTCAAACCGCTGCTGGTCGAGCGGCGCGATGGCGGGTTGGTGCTGTATGCGCCCAATTCCTTTGTCCACGAAGAAGTCCAGCGTCGCTACCTTCCGAGGATTCGCGAATTGGTCGAGCATTTCGCTCTCGGAACCGAGGTGGTTCTCGATATCGGCACCCCGAAACGCGCCAGCGCGGTCGTGATGTCTTCGGCGTCTGCAGCCGCTGCCGGCGAAGTCTTTCAAGGCAACGTCGAAGCCCACTACACCTTCGAAAATTTCGTCGAAGGCCGCAGCAATCAACTGGCGCGCGCGGCCGCCTTGCACGCTGCCCACCAGCCCGGTGAGCGCGCCCACAATCCGCTGCTGCTCTACGGGGGCACCGGTCTGGGCAAAACCCATTTGATGTTCGCCGCCGGCAACGAGATGCGCCGCCTGAAACCGGGGACCAAAGTCCTCTATCTGCACTCCAACGGGTTCTACAACGCCTTCTTCCGCGCCCTGCAGGACAAGACCGCCGACCGCTTCAAGCGCCAGTTCCAGCAGATCGACGCGCTGCTGATCGACGACATCCAGTTTTTCGCCGGCAAGGACCGCACCCAGGAAGAGTTTTTCCACACCTTCAACGCCCTGTTTGACGGCAAGCAGCAGATCATCCTCACCTGCGACCGCTACCCGCGCGAGGTCGATGGTCTGGAGCCGCGCCTGAAATCGCGGTTGGGCTGGGGACTGTCGGTGGCGATCGATCCGCCGGACTTCGAAACACGGGCCCAGATCGTGCTGTCCAAGGCGCACGAGCGCGGGGTCGCGATTCCGGACGAAGTCGCCCAGCTGATCGCCAAGAAAATGCGCAGCAACGTGCGCGAGCTGGAGGGTGCGATCAACAAACTGACCGCGCAGGCCGGCTTCCTCGGCCGCGCGGTGACGCTGGAATTTGCCCAGGAAACGCTGCGCGACCTATGGCGTGCGCAGCAGCAGGCGATCAGTATCCCCAACATCCAGAAGGTCGTGGCAGACTACTACGGGCTGCAACTGAAGGAGATGCTGGCAAAGAAGCGAACCCGGACGCTGGCACGCCCGCGTCAGATCGCCATGGCGCTGACCAAGGAGTTGACGGAATACAGCCTGCCCTTGATTGGCGAGGAGTTCGGGGGACGCGATCACACCACGGTGATGCATGCCTGCCGCCAGATCCAGAAAATGCGGGAAACCGATGGCAAACTGCACGATGACTGGGAGAAACTGGTTCGCAAGCTCAGCGAATAACGATGGGAACAAGCTGTGAACAAGTTGTGGAAATACTTCGGTCGATAAAGATACCCACAGGAACTTCACAACCCCCAAAGACAGTTATACAGGCGAATGACGACTCTATAAACATAGTAATATCAACAAGATACATCAGTTATCCAGTGATTTTCAGGCACTCCACCACCACGCTTTTAATAGTTATTCATTATTAAAAGCAGGCGTGCATGCGGGATACCGCAGGCACGCAAACCAGCCAGACCAAGGGGTCCACATGCGGTTTTCCCTGCAGCGTGAAGTTTTACTCAAGCCTTTGGCACAGGTCGTCAATGTGGTCGAACGCCGACACACGTTGCCCATCCTGGCCAACCTTCTGGTGCGGGTGCAGTCCAATCAGCTGGCGCTGACCGGTACCGATCTCGAGGTTGAAATGGTGTCCCGGATTGCGGTGGAAGACGCCGAAGACGGAGAAACCACGGTGGGCGCCCGCAAATTGTTCGATATCGTGCGGGCGCTTCCGGACGGCAGCCGAGTGACGCTGACCTTGCGCGACGGCAAGGCCACCGTCCAGGCCGGGCGCAGCCGTTTCACCCTCGCCTGCCTGCCAGCCAATGACTTTCCGGCATTGGATGAGATGGATGCGACCGACCGTGTCCAGGTGTCGGAAACCGGACTGCGAGAATTGCTGGAGCGCACTGCTTTCGCAATGGCGCAACAGGATGTCCGGTTCTATTTGAACGGTTTGCTGTTTGACCTGCGCAGCGACGTGCTGCGCTGCGCAGCCACCGACGGCCACCGGTTGGCCCTGTGCGAGGTGTCGCTGGACGAGCCGCATACAGGCAACCGTCAGATCATCGTGCCGCGCAAGGGCGTTCAGGAGCTGCAGCGGCTGCTGGAAGGCAGCGACCGGATGCTCGAACTTGAACTCGGCAAGGGACATATCCGGGTCAAGCGCGACGATGTCACCTTCACCAGCAAGCTGATCGACGGAAAATTTCCGGATTACGAAGCGGTGATTCCCATCGGTGCCAACCGCGAGGTCAAGGTCGATCGCGAGCTGCTGCGTGCGGCATTGCAGCGCGCAGCAATCCTGACAAATGAAAAGTACAAAGGTATCCGGGTCGAGGTGTCGCGCGACCTGTTGAAGATCAGCGCGCACAATCCCGAGCTGGAAGAGGCGCAGGAAGAGCTTGAGGCGCAGACCAGCGTGGAGGGTCTGGCGATCGGCTTCAACGTCACCTATTTGCTGGAGGCGCTGAGTGCGCTGCGCGACGAGTTCGTGGTGCTGCAGCTGCGCGACGCCAATTCTTCGGCGCTGGTGCGTGGTGCCGACAGCGAACGCGTCCGCCACGTGGTCATGCCGCTGCGGCTGTGATCCAGGCGCAGGCCCCGGGGCAGCGAGCCTGCGCGGCATGGGGATTGTTCGCGTGATGGCACTTGCCATGAACGAGCAGCCAAGTCGGCAGTGAAAATCGAACGATTGCGAATTGAGCGGTTCCGCTGCTTTGATGCGGTGGAATTCCTGCCGGACCCCGGTTTCAACCTGATCACCGGCGAAAACGGCAGCGGCAAGACCAGCGTGCTCGAAGCCTTGCACCTGATGGCGCACGGGCGCAGTTTTCGTGGACGCGTTCGCGACGGGCTGGTTCAGCGCAATCAATCCGCACTGGAAGTGGTCGTAAATTGGTGTGCTGATGATGCGCTCCAGCGCAGTGCCGGTTTGCGTCATTCCGGCAGTCAGTGGCAGGCGCGGCTTGATGGCCAGGACGTGCAACAGCTTGGTCAACTGGTTGCAGCGCTGGCGGTGATCAGCTTCGAGCCGAGCAGCCATGCCCTGATCGACGGCAGCAGCGAATTGCGACGGCGTTTTCTGGATTGGGGTTTGTTCCACGTGGAACAAGCCTTTATGGCGCCGTGGCGGCGCTACATGCGCGCACTCAAACAGCGTAATGCTCTGCTCCGTCAACGCGCCCCCGGCCCGCAGTTCGATGGATGGGAACAGGAGTTGGCGCTGGCCGGAGAAGCCTTGACCGCTTTACGCTCCGGGCAGGTGGCTGCGTTGCAGCCACATCTGAATTGCCTTCTGGACATCCTACTTCCAGAACTCGGCCCGGTTTCCATCACGCTGCACCCCGGCTGGCGCCAGCGCGAGTGCGGACTGGGTGACGCCTTGCTGCTGTCCCGCGAGCGCGACCTTGCCCTGGGGCACACCTCGGTGGGGCCGCACCGCGCCGACCTGAAGCTGACGTTGGACGGACTGGATGCAAACTGCCTGTCGCGCGGCCAGACCAAACAACTTGCTCTGGCCTTGCTGCTTGCACAGGCATCGCGCCTGGCCGTGATTCTCGGCCGGTGGCCGATCCTGCAGCTGGATGACCTAGGTGCGGAGCTTGATCGCGCCCACCAGGAGCGCGCGATCGATGTGCTTGCGGCCAGCGGAGCGCAGATCGTGATCACGGGCACCGAACCCCCCGCGGCATTGCAAGAACACGGGGCTTCAGTCGCCAGGTTTCACGTGAAACATCAGCAAATCGAACGTCTGGCCTGAACGCGACACGCAGGCGTTTGCTATACTGCACGCTCCTATAGCTAATGTGTCTCGGCTCAGCGATGGCTGCGCCGCAGGAGACGGTTGCGTCGATGACTGATACTACAGAACAACCTGTTGGCAAATCGCCCGAAGCAGGGCCAAACGACAACTACGATTCCAGCAAGATCACCGTCCTGCACGGCCTGGAGGCCGTCCGCAAGCGGCCCGGGATGTACATCGGCGATGTTCACGACGGCACCGGGCTGCACCATATGGTGTTCGAGGTGGTGGACAACTCGGTGGACGAGGCGCTGGCCGGATTCGCCGACGAAATCAAGGTCACCATCCACACCGACGGCTCGGTCAGCGTCAGCGACAACGGCCGCGGCATCCCGGTGGATATCCACAAGGATGAAGGCGTTTCGGCGGCGCAGGTCATCATGACCGTGCTGCACGCCGGCGGCAAGTTCGACGACAACAGCTACAAGGTCTCTGGCGGCCTGCACGGCGTGGGCGTGAGCGTGGTCAATGCGTTGTCCGGCAAGCTCACCCTTGATATCTGGCGCGATGGCGGCCACCACCAGCAGGAATACGCCATGGGCGAGCCGGTCTATCCGCTCAAACGGGTGGGCGATGACGCTGGTCGCCGCGGTACGCTGGTCCGGTTCTGGCCGTCGTCCGAGGTGTTCACCGATACCGAATTTCACTACGAAATCCTGGCGCGTCGCCTGCGCGAGCTGTCCTTCCTCAACTCCGGCGTCCGCATCGCCCTGATCGACGAGCGCGGCGAAGGCCGCAGCGATCTGTTCCACTACCAGGGCGGCATCCGCAGTTTCGTGGAGCATCTGGCGCAAACCAAATCCCCCCTGCATCCAGCGGTGATTTCGGTGAAGGGCGAACAGAGCGGCATCGTGGTGGAGGCGGCCCTGCAGTGGACCGACAGCTATCAGGAAACGATGTTCTGCTTCACCAACAACATCCCGCAGAAGGACGGCGGCACCCACCTGACCGGCTTTCGCTCGGCGTTGACCAGCACCCTGGGCAAGTACATCGAGCAAAACGGCATCGCCAAGCAGGCCAAGGTGGCGTTGACCGGCGACGACATGCGCGAAGGCATGATCGCGGTGCTCTCGGTCAAGGTGCCCGATCCCAGTTTTTCCAGCCAGACCAAGGAAAAACTCGTTTCATCCGAGGTGAGGCCGGCCGTGGAAGGGGTGATGGCCAGCCAGCTGGATGCCTTCCTGCAGGAACACCCGAACGAGGCGAAAGCCATCGTCGGCAAGATCGTCGATGCCGCCCGCGCCCGCGAGGCGGCGCGCAAAGCCCGTGACCTGACCCGCCGCAAGGGCGCGCTGGACATCGCCGGCTTGCCCGGCAAGCTGGCCGACTGTTCGGAAAAAGACCCGGCCTTGTCCGAACTGTTCATCGTCGAGGGCGACTCGGCGGGCGGCAGCGCCAAGCAGGGCCGCAACCGCAAGACCCAAGCCGTGCTGCCGCTGCGCGGCAAGATTTTGAATGTCGAACGCGCCCGCTTTGACCGCATGTTGGCCAGCGCGGAGGTCGGCACGCTGATTACCGCGCTGGGCACCGGCATCGGCAAAGATGAATATAACCCGGATAAATTACGTTACCACCGCGTCATCATCATGACCGACGCCGACGTCGACGGCAGCCACATCCGCACCTTGCTGCTGACCTTCTTCTATCGGCAGATGCCGGAGTTGATCGATCGCGGCCACATCTACATCGGCCTGCCGCCGCTGTACAAGATCAAACAGGGCAAGAACGAGCTGTACCTGAAGGACGACGCGGCGCTCAACGCCTACCTTGCCGGCAATGCGGTGGAAGGCGCGGCGCTGTACCCGGCCGAGGGCGAACCACCGATTGAAGGCGTGGCGCTGGAAAAGCTGCTGCTGGTCTGGGCGCGCGCGCAGGACACCGTGGCCCACCAGTCGCACCGCTTCGATCCGGGCGTGCTGGAGGCGCTGATCGATTTCGTGCCGATGGATACGGCTTCCATCGCGCAGCATGGCGACATGCACGAAGCGTTGGACGCACTGGCCGGGCGGCTCAACGCCACCGGGCTGGGCAAGCCGCGCTACACCCTGCACTGGCAGGCAGCAGACGACCACCATCCGGCAGCGCTGCTGGTGACCCGGGCGCACATGGGCGAAGCGCTGACCCAGGTGCTGCCGGTGGCGCTGTTCGAGCACGGTGAGCTCAAACCCATCCGTGAAGCCGCAACCCTGCTGCATGAACTGATTCGTCCCGGCGCGCGGGTGGTGCGCGGCAAGGCCTCGCAACCCGTGCGCAGCTTTGCCCAAGCGCAGACCTGGCTGCTGGACGAAGCCAAGAAAGGCCGCCAGATCCAGCGCTTCAAGGGTCTGGGCGAAATGAACCCCGAGCAGCTCTGGGACACCACGGTCAATCCGGAAACCCGGCGCCTGCTGCAGGTTCGGCTGGACGATGCGGTCGAGGCCGACGAGATCTTCAGCATGCTGATGGGCGATGTGGTCGAACCGCGCCGCAACTTCATCGAGACCAATGCGCTGAAGGTGGCCAACCTCGATATCTAAGGTCATGCCGGATAGCGCGGGCCTGACCGGCGGCGCCAGAAACGGCGCGTTTTGCGCTGCGGCGGGCGTATCGTTTGAGAGCGCGCTAAAATAAAAAGAGTCGTGGACGCAAGCACAACGCGTACGCGACGGTCAGCGGGAGCGGCCCGGGCCATTCAGCACGGCTTCGTTCCCCGTCAGTCATCGCTAACATCGTGCTTGGCCGCAGTGGGTGCGGAAATCACGCCTTCGAGGTGCTCCCATGACCCAGATCCATCATCGTCCGCTGGTTGTTGCCCTGGTCTTGGGGCTTGGTGCGCTCACCGTTGCGCCGCAGGCCCTGGCCCAGATGGAACAGCAGAATAGGCCCATGACCATGCGCGAGCAGCGCGCTGCGCGGCAGGCTGAGTTGAACCAAGGTCGTGAAACCGCCGTCGAGGAAAACAAACCGGCGGTTTATCCGAAGGCAACCCGTCAGCAGCCGGACGGCAAGGCGTCACCAAAGCTTCTGGCCAAGCTGAAGAAAATGCAGGAACGCTACGAGAAAGATGATTGGGCGGGCGTCATGGCCGATGCCGATGCCGTTGGCGCTTCGTCCGACGCCGGCGCCTACGACAAATCGTATGCCTATTCGATGGCCGGCAACGCCGCTGCCAACCTCGAGCAGCAGGCCAAGGCCGCGGATTACTTCGCGAGGGCCATTGCAGCCAACGGGCTCGATAACGACAGCCACTACGCGACCATGTACAATCTTGCCGTGATCCAGTTCGGGGAAGAGCAATACCCTGCAGCACTGGCGACGATCGATCGCTTTCTGGCAGAAACCAAGTCGGACAAACCCGAACATCTTGCGTTCCGCGCCGGCATTCTTGCTAACATGGGCCGCAACGACGAGGCGGCCGCTGCCTACCGCGCGCTCGTCGCCAGCAATCCGGACGACAAGCGGCTGTTGATGAATGCGGTCGCGGCGCTGCAAGGTGCCGAAAAATTCGACCAGGCCAACGCGCTGCTGGAAGATGCGTACAAGCGCGGCATGCTGACTGAAGAGCGCGAACTGCGCGCGCTGTACATCGGCTACATGAACGCGCAGCGCTGGGACGATGCCCAGAAGGTGATCGAAGCGGGCGTGGCCAAGGGCATCCTCCAGCAAAGTCCGGATCTGGCACGGGATTACCAGATCCTTGCCCAGAATGCGTACGTTGCCGGCGACATTCCGCGCGCGATCCAGCTCTACAGCAAAGCAGCGCCGATGGCGGCAGACGGCGAGGCGTACCTCAACCTTGCCAAGGTCTACGAGTACGCGGGCAAAAAGGCCGAAGCCAGAGAGGCGGCGCGGCAGGCACTTGCCAAGGGCGTCAAGAAACCGGAAGAGGCCAACCGCATCATCTCGCAGTGAGCACTGCGTCACGCGATTGAGTTGGCACGCCGGAATTGGCATGGAACAAGTGCAGACAATTCGTGTAAGCTAAGAAGTTCTGGCGGCCAGCCGCCACGCCCTGTAAATCTCCCGTCGTTTTCGCGACGGAACCCCATTCCAGAGCCGTGCGTATGACGGAAGATTCCCCCCAACACCAGTTTGCGAACAACCGGACAGATGGAATGAGCTGGCCGCGTGTCGCAGGCTACAGTTTTGCGATCGCGATCCATGTCGCCATCGTTCTGGTGCTGCTGACGCCGATGTCGCCGCCGTCGCAGGGCGACGTCAAGGCCGACTCGGTGAGCGTGACCTTCATCGAGCCGCCACCACCGCCGCCGCCGCCGCCGCCGCCGCCGCCGGATCAGCCCAAGCCGCTGACGCCGCCCAAGGAACTGTCGCCGCCGCGGCCCAGTCCGATCCCGCCGCCGCCGCAAGCCCCGCCGGTGGTACTCACTGAATCGCGACCGATCGACACCCCGGCACCGCCGCCGTCGCCGCCGTCGCCGCCGGCCGCCGTGCCCGACATCGGCGGCAGCGTGGACGCTTCGTCGCGTGCGATGAACCAACCCGTCTACCCACCGGCGGAAAGCCGCCAGGGCATTCAGGGCACCACCGTTTTGATTATCAGCATCGATGCCAACGGCGGCGTTTTGGATGTTCAGGTCGAACACACCAGCGGCAATCGCAACCTCGATCGCTCAGCCGTGCAGGCAGCGCGCAAGTGGCGGTTCAACCCTGAAGTGAGGAATGGTCAGAAAGTCGCCAGCCGCGTCCGGATTCCCGTCGAATTCAGGATGCGCTGATAGTTTCACGCACTACCCGTTCCACCCCGCACCACCCTTGAAACACCCCATCCACGACATCCAAAGGTAAGCGTATGTTGCAAGAAACAGCTGCTGCCGCACCTGCCGCCGCCGGAGGCAACAACGCCGCCGCGCTCCAGCAGATGGGCTTCGACCATCTGATCCAGAACTTCGACTTCATGAGCTGGATCGTGTTCCTGACCCTGCTCATCATGTCGTTGATGTCCTGTTATTGGATCATCATCAACTTCATCAAGAACATGCGTCTGAAAGGCCGCGCCGAGCGCGTGGTCACCACGTTCTGGGAAACCAGCAACGCCCAGGATGCGATCCGCTACATGGAAGAACAGCCGCGTTCCGAGCCGTTCTCCAAGATCGCCCTCGACGCTGCCCAGGCGACCGCGCACCACCAGCGTCAGGACGGTTCGCCGCTGGCCGAATCGCTCAGCCGCTCCGAGTTCGTCGATCGCGCCCTGCGTCAGGCCGTGACCCGCGAATCGCTGCGTCTGGAAGATGGTCTGACCGTGCTGGCGACCGTGGGCTCTTCGGCGCCGTTCGTCGGCCTGCTCGGCACCGTGTGGGGCATCTACAACGCCCTGATCCGGATCGGCTCGTCGGGCGACGCCTCGATCTCGGCGGTGGCCGGTCCGGTGGGTGAAGCGCTGATCATGACCGCCTTCGGTCTGTTCGCGGCGATCCCGGCGCTGTTGGCCTATAACGCCTACGTGCGCTTCAACCGCATCACCAACAACCAGTTCGACACCTTCGCGCACGACCTGCACGACTTCTTCGCCACCGGTTCGCGGGTGGGCGAGTCGCAGGGCGGCCGTTGATCGTCACCATTCGAACTGACGGAGAGCCCTGACCATGGGAGCCAGTGTCGGCAAAGAAGACGGCGCGCCGATGGCGGAAATCAACGTCACGCCCCTCGTGGACGTGATGTTGGTGCTGCTGATCATCTTCATGATCACCACCCCGCTGATGAACCACAAAGTCAAGGTTCAGCTGCCGGAAGCCGTGTTGCATCAGCAGGACAAGGACAAGAAGGCCCAGCAGACGCCGGTGACGATCACCATCACGGAAACCGGCGACCTGTTCCTGAACGATGAGCCGGCCAGCAAGCCGACGATCGAAAGCCGGCTGTCGGTGGAGGCGCAGAAAACGCCGCAGCCGCCGGTCCAGATCCGCGCCGATTCGACCACGCCTTACCGGATGGTCGGTGAAATCGTGAAGATCGCGCAGGCGCAGGGCATGGCCAAGGTCGGCTTCATCACCACACCGCCCAAGCGCAGGCTGTAAGGAGTTCCGCAATGGCTTCCAACGCTAGCACAATGGCGGACATCAACGTCACGCCCTTGGTGGACGTGCTGCTGGTGCTGCTGATCATCTTCATGGTGACGATGCCGATCCAGTCGATTCCGGTCGACGTGGATCTGCCGCAGGCCAGCCCGCCGCCCGAAAATCAGGTGACGCCGCCGGATCCGATCAAGCTGCGGATCGATTCCGCCGGCCAGGTGTTCTGGAACGATTCACCGCTCGCGGTCGAAGAGCTGGAATCGAAGATGACGGAAGAAGTGCAGCGCGATCCGACCAACCAGCCGGAACTGCAGATCGACACCAATGAATCGGCGCAGTACGGCATTCTGGCCAAGGTGCTGGTTGCGGCCAAAAACTCGCAGATGGTCAAGATCGGGTTTGTTCAGAACTGAATGAAATTCCAGCCCCGGTTTACGGGGCACGTCGTGGATGACGAACGCCGCCCAGGCGAAAGCCAAGGGCGGCGTTTTTTTCACGACTGCCTGGAATCGGGCCGTGAAGATCGAACCGCTAACCTGCCTCAGGCGGCTTGTTCAAGCCGAGCCGTGGATGGCTTTACCGAGAATTCACGGTGTTGTCCCGAGACACTGCCGGGAAGGTGCGGAGTGCCGCATCAAGCCGCCGGCGCTGCGGATGCGGCAACGATGCGGCAATAGGCGCGGATCGTCGGCGCCAGCCCGGCATACAGGGCTTCGCCAACCAGCGCATGTCCAATCGACACTTCGCGCACGTCCGGGACGGCGGCGAGGAAGTGGGCGAGATTGGCTTGATCGAGGTCGTGGCCGGCGTTGACGGCAAGGCCTGCGGACTGCGCCAGGCGAGCGGTTGCGGCCGCAGCCGCAAGCGCAACCCGGGCCGATCCTGCGATGAAGGCTTCGGCATAGGGACCGGTGTAGAGTTCCACCCGCTGTGCGCCAAGTTCAGCGGCCCTGCCCACGTCCGGGTCGCCGACGTCGACGAACACGCTGACCCGGCAGCCCAACTCGCGGAAGGCCGCGATCAGCGGCGCCAGCGCTGCGCCGTCCTTGCGAAAGTCGAAGCCGTGGTCGGAGGTGAGCTGGCCGTCGCCATCGGGCACCAGCGTGACCTGCGCCGGTCGCGCCGAAGCGCACAAGGCCAGCAGGCCCGGATAACCGGGGCGTGGCGGTGCAAACGGGTTGCCCTCGATGTTGAACTCGCCCCCGCGCTGGACGCACAGAGCGGAAAGTTCGGCCACGTCGTCGCAGCGGATATGGCGGGCGTCGGGGCGCGGATGCACGGTCAGCCCGTGGGCGCCGGCATCGAGGCAGGTGCGACCGGCGCGGACGACGTTCGGTTCGCCGCCGCCGCGGGCATTGCGCAGCAGGGCGATCTTGTTGAGGTTGACGCTGAGCGCGGTCATGGCGACCGGATCAGGGCAGGGAATCCTGCGCTGCTTCGGCGCGCCGGGCCTGCGCCTGTTCGCGCAGACGGCGCAGTTCGGTCGGGTCGACCATCAGGGCGGTGTCGCGGCCGACGCCGGCGACATGGGCCTGGTACATGCCGAGAACCCACAGGATGAAAAAGGCCAGCGCGGCAAACAGGCATCCGCCGAGAACGGCCATCGAGGTGGTCGTGAAAGCGAAAACGAAGGCGGCAAAAGCCAGCAGCAGAAACAACCAATGCATGAAAGCGGCTCGCTGTCGATTGCCCGCAGTGTACGCCGGCAGCGCCCGCAAGGGCAGGCCCGGCCATGGGCTCGTGCCGAGGCAGGGCGACGTGCCCCGCGTCGCCTCGGGTGAACGCAGATCAATCAGAGCAGCGGTGCCAACAGCCGCGCCAGGGCCTCCGGCAGGCGGTGGGTGAGCAGTGGCTGCGGCCGATCTGCGGCAACCCGTTCGGAGCGGTCGAACTCCTGCGACAGCACCTCGGACAGACGCTCTGCGAATCGGGCGTCGTCAATCAGCATTGAGGCTTCAAAATTCAGGCGAAAGCTGCGGTTGTCGAAATTGGCGCTGCCGACGATCGCAAGGTGGTCGTCGACCAACAGCGCCTTGCTGTGCAGCATCCGCGGCCCGTATTCGAACACCTTCACCCCGGCCGCGAGCAAATCGTCGTAGTAGGAACGCACGCACAGGGTGACCAGACGGCTGTCGCTCATCTCGGGAACCAGCAGGCGCACGTCCAAACCGCCCAACGCCGAGGAGGTCAGCGCCATCATCGCCGCCTCGCCGGGCACGAAGTAGGGCGTGGCCAACCAAACCCGGTGCTCGGCGGAATGGATGGCGTGCACGTGCAGGCGGTGGATCGCCTCCCACGGCGAGTCGGGGCCGGAGGTGAGCAGTTGCACCCGCGCCGCGCCGGGGCAGGGCTTGGGCATGTTGCGCGCGATCGCATCGACGAACTCACGACGGCCGGTGGCATAGGCCCAGTCGTCGGCGAACAGATCCTGCAGCTTGCGCAAGATCTCGCCATCCATGCGCAGGTGCAGGTCGCGGTAGGCGTCGCTGCGCACGCGCGGGTCTTCTTCGTCGGTGAGGTTGATGCCACCGATGAAGCCGACGGCGCCGTCGATGATCGCCAGTTTGCGGTGGGTGCGCAGGTTGACCCAGGGTCGCCGCCACGGCAGCCAGACCCGGCCCGGGTGAAACCACGCCAGCTCGCCGCCGGCAGCGATCAGGGGTTGAAAAAACGCGTTCGAAGCACGGCTGGAACCCACGGCGTCCAGCAGCAGGCGCACGGCGACCCCGGCCTTGGCGCGTTCCGCGAGTGCGGCGACCACGGCGCGGCCGGTGCGGTCGGGTTCGAGGATGTAGTACTCAAGGTGGACGTGGTGGCGAGCGCGGGCGATGGCATCCAGCAGCGCCGGGTATTTTCGGTCGCCATCCACCAGCAGCTCGATAGTGCAGGCGGTGGTGGGCGCATAGCCCGAGGTGGCCTGCGCCAGCGTGCGCAGTTCCTGCGTCGCCGGGGAGCGGGTGGCTCCGGGGTCGGGAACGGTGACGCGGCGTTGGCGGCGGGCGCGGTGGCGGGTCAGCCGCTGCGGCCCGAACACGTAATAGATGAAGAACCCGAAATAGGGCAGCACGGCCAGGCTGATCAGCCAGCTCAAGGTTGCAGAAGGCTCGCGCTTTTGCAGAATAATCCAGACCCCGAGACACACCAGATACAGTATCCAGCCTGCGGTCAGCCAGGCGCGCGCGTGCGGCACGGCGAGGATCGCATTCCACAGTTGGGGCAGCGTTTCGTGCATGTCAGCGGCAGCGATGGCGGGCGCGAAGCGGGGCGGCAGGGGTGCGCATCGGCGATCACTCGAACGGGGCGTGGATAGACTGTCCGGCCTTTCCCGCGACGGTGCAAGCGCACGGCGCCGAAAACGGCGTCAAAACGGCAGCAGCGGTCCGTGCATCCACAGCCAACGCGCCATCCAGGCGCTGACCAGGCCAATCAGGGCGGTCAGCGGCAGTCCGATGCGCAGGAAATCCGAGAAGCGGTACTGGCCGGGACCGAGGATCAGCAGGTTGCCGTGATGTCCGATCGGGGTCAGGAACGCCACCACCGCCCCCAGCGCGGTGCACACCACGAACGGCGCGGGCGGCAGCCCCAACGCCTGCGCCATGGCGATGGCGATGGGGCCGAGCAGGGCGGTGGTGGCGGCATCGCTCATGACCTGGGTGAGCAGGGCGGCCAGCGAGAACACCACCAGCAGCATGGCCAGCGGCGACCAGTGTGCGATCAGGTGCGACAATCCGCCCGCCAGCAATGCCGCGGTACCGGTTTGCTCCATCGCGATTCCGAGCGGGATCACGCCGGCGATCATCACGAAGATGCGGGTGTCGATGCTGCGGTAGGCCTGTTCGATGTCGATGCAGCGGGTGACGATCATGGCCACCGCGCCGAACAGGAACGCCAGCTGCGGCGGCAGCCATTCGGTGACGGCGGCCAGTATGGTGGCGCCGAGGATGGTCAGCGCCAGCGGCGCGCGCAAGCGGCGCTTGGTTTCTCCGGCAAACGGCACCAGCAGCAGGAAGCCGTGGTGGGTGGCCAATTCGGAAAAGCGCGATGGATTGCCCCACAGCACCAGCAAGTCGCCCTCGCGCAAACGCGCGTCGGACAGGCGTTCGACCATGTGCTCGCCGCGCCGCCACAGGCCGGCGATTACGGTGTGGAAGCGGCGCGCGAAATCCAGTTCGCGAATGCTGCGGCCGATGAATTCCGAACCCGGTGCCACCACCGCCTGCACCAGCTGGGTGTGGCTGTCCTCGCTGCCGGCCAGCCCGCCGAAGCGCGCAATGGCGTTCAGGTCGAGGCCGACATCGTCGTGCAGGGACAGCAACTCGTCGGCGGCGGCCTCCACGACCAGGATGTCCCCGCCAAGCAGCGGGCTGTTGCTGCCCAGATCGTCGCGGCGCTTGCCGTCGCGCAGCCAGGCCACCAGCCGAAACCGCTGGCCCAGCGCGTTTTCCAGATCCACGAACGGCCGCGTGCACCAGTGGCCGTCCTTGACCACCACCAGCTCGGTTCGGTAGCGATCCAGGCGGAGATAGGTGTCGTCGTTTTGCTGACCGCTGCGCTTGGGTAGCAGCCAGCGCGTGAGCAGCATGTAGGCGGTGCCCAGCACCACCAGAGCGATGCCGATCGGGGTGATCGAGAAGATCCCGAGCCCGAGGTGGCCGGAGCGCTGCAGCATGTCGTTGGCCAGCAGCAGCGCCGGAGCGCTGAACAGGGTCAAGGTGGTTCCCAGCGAAGCCGCCAGCGACATCGGCATCAGCAGCCGCGAAGCGGGAAGATGGCGGCTGCGCGCGTGCCGCAGCAGCAGCGGCAGCATCATCGCGGTGACCATGACGTGGTGGGTGAATGCGGCCAGCAGCGCCACCAGCGGCATCACCACGGCGATCGTGCGGCTTTCCGAATTGCCGGACGCGCGTTCCACCCAGCGCCCGATCCGCTCGCTGATGCCGGTGGTGCCAAGCGCACCGGAAATCACGAACACGGCGGCCACGATGATCGCCGGTTCGCTGGAAAACCCGGACAGCGCCTGCTCGCCGTTGAGCAGACCGGTGACGACCAGTGCGCCGAGAATCAGCATCGCTGTGACGTCGACCCGAAGCTTCTCGGTGATGAACAGGTACAGTCCGCCGATCAGGATCAGCCCGAAGACGAGTTGGGACCAGGTGGCAGGATCGACATGCACGGCGGGGAGACGGCGCGATCGTGCCGGTCAGGCAAGACGGGCGTCGAAGTCGCGGTGGTAGCCGACCGCCGCCTCGACCTCCAGCTTCGAGCCGAGGAACACCGGCACCCGCTGGTGCAGTCGGCTCGGCTGGAATTCGAGCATCCGCCGCCGCCCGGTGCTGGCGGCGCCGCCGGCCTGTTCGACCAGAAAGCTCATCGGATTGGCCTCGTACATCAGCCGCAGCTTGCCGCCTTTTTCGGCGCACTTGCTGTCCAGCGGGTAGCTGAAGATACCGCCGCGGGTGAGGATGCGGTGCACGTCGGCGACCATCGAGGCCACCCAGCGCATGTTGAAGTCCTTGCCGCGCGGCCCTTGCTTGCCCTTGAGCAGATCGCCGATATAGGCCTGCATCGGCGGCTCCCAGAAGCGCTGGTTGGACATGTTGACCGCGAATTCCCTGGTCTCCTCGGGAATCTTCATGTCGCGGGTGGTCAGCACGAAGCTGCCGACCTCGCGGTCGAGGGTGAAGGCATGGCTGCCGTGGCCGACGGTGAGCACCAACATCGTGCTCGGCCCGTAGGTGCAGTAGCCGGCAGCGACCTGCGCCGTGCCAGGCTGCAGGAAATCGGCATCGGTCGGCGAAGACACGCCTTCAGGACAGCGCAACACCGAAAAGATGGTGCCGACCGAAATATTGACGTCGATGTTGGAGCTGCCGTCGAGCGGATCGAACAGCAGCAGGTAGTTGCCGTGCGGGTATGTGTCCGGGATCGGCTGTGAAGTGTCCATTTCCTCGGAGGCAAGCCCCGCCAGATGTCCACCCCAGGCGTTGGCTTCCAGCAGGATTTCATTGCTGAGCACGTCGAGTTTTTTTTGCGCCTCGCCCTGCACGTTGATGCTGGCGTGGCCGGGCGTGCCGGCGTCGCCCAGCACGCCGCCGAGCGCGCCCTTGCCGACGGCGACGGATATTTGTTTGCAGGCGCGTGCGACCACCTCGACCAGCAGCCGCAGTTCGGAATTGATCCGACCGGCGCGCTGCTGTTCGATCAGGAAACGGGTGAGTGCGATGTTTGCGTGCGTCGTCATGGGGTCTTCCGGAGCATGGCGAGGACTATTGTCGCCCATAGCGCAGTTTTGAGGGCTGCTGTCGGGTGCTGTGGCGGAGGCATGACCGGTGCCCTTTGGGTGCGAATGTCCCCCGGCGACGACCTGCGGTCGTCGCCTCCTCCTTGATTTCGCACCCAAAGACCCCCGGCCATGCCTTTACATTTCGCACGAAAATGCCCACCAGATCTGTCGCCGGGAACGCTTCGCCTGTCGCGGTTGCCCACCCTGTGGGGCAAAATCAAGGAGGAGGTATCCGCAGCAAGCGGATGCCGGGGGACATTTGCCCCACAGGGTGGGCAACCGCGACAGGCTGCCAGAGGGTATCTTTCGCCGCACTCCTCAGGCGGGGCGGAAACCCGCACCCTTCAGACGTCGCCGTCGTCCGGCCAGCCTTCGCCGCTACCGCGCTGGAACACCTGATCGCCTTCCAGCACGGTGCCTGCGGCCAGCAGCGGCAGTTCGCCGACCCGCGCGTAGATCGGGGTGAAATCCGGCTTCGTGGCCTCGATCAGCTGCTCGTAGCTGTCGATGACGAAATAGGTCTTCTGGTAGCTGTCGATCCGGTAGCGGGTGCGCATGATCCGTTCGAGGTCGAAGGCGATCCGGTTCGGGGAGTTGCTTTCGACGCTGTAGACCGACTCGCCCGCCGAGCTGGCGATGCCGGCGCCATAAATGCGCATTTGGCCGTTCTCGCGCATCAGTCCGAATTCGACCGTGTACCAGTACAGCCGCGCCAGCTGCATCAGCGCATCCTGTCCGAGGCCGTGGGCCTTGACGCCGCCCTGACCGTAGGCGACGAGGTAGTCGGCAAAGGTTTGATCCATCAGCGGCGGGACGTGACCGAACAGATCGTGGAACAGATCCGGTTCGGCGATGTAGTCAATCTGATCCGGTCGCCGGATCCACCAGGTGACGGGGAAGCGACGGTTGGCCAGATGGGTGAAGAAATCCAGCTCCGGCAGCAGCCCTTCGACGCCGATGATCTGCCAACCGGTGGTGTCGCCCAGCACTTTGTTGAGTTCGGAAAATTTCGGAATCCGATCCGGCGACATCCGCATGGTGTCCTGCGCACGCAGGAACGCTTCGCAGGCGCGGCCCGGCAGCACATTGCGCTGGCGCTCGTAGAGCTGGCGCCAGACGTCATGATCGACCGTTGTGTATTGCTCCCAAGGCTGATCGACGACGGCAGTGGTGTAGACGGGGACCGAGCCGCGGTCGGTCTGGATGTTTTCAGTGCGGCGAGGCTGGGCGTTCATGCGACCCATGGTACGCCGTCACAACCGCGGCAACGCAGGGCGCATTCATCCGTCGCCGGCGAGGGCGAAGGCAGTGGTCACCGCAGCTGCGTCTCCAGCGCGAGCAGTTCGCGGTCGCGACCGAGCGCTGCGGCCGCGATCAGGGCACCGTCCTTGTAATAGCGCGCGATGCAGTCGTTGTCGGCCGGCGAACCGTCGATTTCGATCGAAGTCCAGCCGCGGCCGTGACCGCTGTAGCGCAGGTCGGTGCCGTAATGGTGGGTCCAGAAGAACGGCGGATCGGTGTATTCCTGCTGCGCGCCGAGCATGTTTTCAGCGACCAGCTGGCCCTGGCGTTCGGCGTGGACCCAGTGTTCCACCCGCGCGCGGCCTTCGCCGTGCGGGTAGCTGGCGACATCGCCGGCGGCATAAACGCCGGGAACTGCGGTTTGCAGATGCGCATCGACCACGATGCCGTTGTCGACCGCCAGTCCCGCAGTTTCCGCGAGCGCGGTGCGCGGACGCACGCCGATGCCGACCAGAATGGCCTCGACGTCGAGCGCGCTGCCGTCGCCGAGCGTGAGCCTGTGGCCGTCATACGCCGTGGTCTGTGCGCCCAAATGAAACTGAACGCCGTTATCGCGGTGCATCTGAACGAGATGTTCGGCCAACTCCTTGCCGAGGATGCGCTCCAGCGGCAGCGCTTCTGGGGTGAGGACATGCACTTCCAGCCCGCGTGCGCGCAGCGCCGAAGCGGCCTCCATGCCGATGAAGCCGGCGCCGACCAGCGCCACCGATTTGGCGTCTTTGAGTCCGGCGATCAGGCGGCGGGTGTCGCTCATCGAGCGCAGGCCGTAGACGTTCGGCAAATCGAAGCCCGGCAACTTGAGTTTCACCGGCTCGGCGCCGGTGGCCAGCAGCAGGGCGTCATAGCCGAAGCGTTCGCCGCTGGCGAGCGCAACCGTCCGCGCCGCCGTGTCGATTGCCGTCACGTCGGAATTCAAGCGCAGGTCGATTTTCTGATCGGCGTAGAACTCCGGTCCCTGCAGCGGCATCCATTCTTCCGGCGCGCTGCCGGCCAGATAGTCCTTGGAAAGATTCGGCCGATCGACCGGCGCAGCGTCGTCACTGCTGAGCATGATCAGACTGCCGGCATAGCCGCGTTCGCGCAGGCGATACGCGCAGGCAAACGCCGCCGCGCCGCCGCCGATGATGACCACACACCCCGGCGCTTGGGCGGGTGCCGCGGGCGCCGGCAACGGGGCGGCCTCTTCGCTGCGCACGAACACGCTCCCGCCTTCGATCTCGACCTTGTAGCGCGTCAGCGCCGCAAATGCCGGCGCTTTCAGCGCCTTGCCGCTGCACAGACTGAAACAGGCGTGGTGCCAGGGACAGCGAATTTCGTCGCCCACCCGCAGCCCTTCGCCCAGCGGCGCGCCATAGTGGGTGCAGCTGCCGGAAACCGCGTGCAGTTTTCCGTCGACGTTGGCCAGCAGCACCGGCGCATCGCCGACGTGACCGGCCAGCACGCCGGCTTCAGGGATGTCGGTCAGGGCAACACCTTGGGCGAAATCGGGATTGGACGCAGCGTTTGTTTGTGACATGACAGACCTTCCCTGAAATACGGCAGCCATGAGCATGCCCAATGCAGGGATGCAGGGAGCGTGAAAAAGGTTCCCGCCAAAAGTGTCCAGCGGACGGGAACCTTTTTTGCACTGGCGTCATCTCTCTTGCAACCACACGGAGACATCCCATGCTCGAACAGGCTTTGCACAGAGTCGCCACCTTTCCGGTAGGGGAAACGACCGCCGTGGAAACCCGCCCGACCCGCACCCAGGCCGAAGAAGCGGTGCGCACCCTGATCCGCTGGGCCGGCGACACGCCGCACCGCGCCGGCATCGAAGACACCCCGGCGCGGGTGGTGCGCGCCTATGAGGAATGGTTCGGCGGTTACCGAATGGATCCGGCAAGGATCCTGTCGCGCCGGTTCGAATCGTCCGGCTACGACGACATCGTGCTGCTGCGCGACATTCCGGTGCGCTCGGTGTGCGAACACCACATGGCACCGATCACCGGCGTGGCGCACGTCGCCTATCTGCCGGGCAAGCAGGTGGTTGGCCTGTCGAAGCTGGCGCGGCTGGTCGAAGCTTACGCGCGCCGTATGCAGATCCAGGAGCGGCTGACGGTGGAAATCGCCGAAACCCTGCAGCGCGAGCTCGACCCGCGCGGCGTGGCGGTGGTGATCCGCGCCAGCCACGGCTGCATGACCACCCGCGGGGTCAACCTCAACGGCAGCGCGATGGTGACCCGACGCCTGTTGGGGGAGTTCGAAATCGACCCGTGGCGGCGCGATATTCTAGCCGCGCTGTCGGACTGAAAGGGGAGGCCCCAGATGCGTACAACGCTGCCGCAATCCGCTGAGGATCTGTCGGAACAGGATGACGCCGCGCTGGCCGCGCGGGTGCGTTCCGGCGATCGCAATGCATTCCGTTTCATCGTCCAGCGTTGCAACCAGCGCGTCTATCGGGTGGTGCGCGGCGTGATCAGCGACGAGGCCGAAGCCGAGGACGTGATGCAGGACGCCTACATGCTGGCCTACCGCAAGCTTGACGGCTTCCGCGGCGAGTCGTCGTTGGCCAGCTGGGTGGCGCGGATCGCATTGAATGAAGCCTATGGACGCCTGCGCCGCCAGCGCGAAACCGTGGAGATCGACAAGATGGACAGTGACACTGCCATCAGCAACGTGGTGCCCTTCCCGGGCATGGCTGAAGGCGAAGATCCGTTCCGCAATGCCGAACGCCAGCAGCTGCGACGCTGGTTGGAAGCCGCCATCGACGCCCTGCCTGAAGGCTTCCGTCTGGTCTACCTGCTGCGCGACGTGGAAGGGTGTTCGGTCGAGGAAACCGCAGCGGCGCTGGAGCTGCGCGAAGAAACGGTGAAGACGCGATTGCACCGAGCGCGCAAACAACTGCGCAGCGTGCTGGAAGAAAGAGTCGCCTCCGCACAGGGCGGCGTGTTCGAGTTCATGGGCGAACGCTGCTCCCGCATGGCCGAGAGCGTGATGGCTCGGATCGCGGCGCTGCCGTGATGTTGCGCCTTGCGAATCCTTTATTGATGTGACTGGAGAATGGAAATGCTGCTTTATGCCTTGCTGGTCTTCCTGGTCGGCGCCTGCGGTGGCCTGATCCTCGCCTCGTTCGTCCTGCGCGGACGCTTCGCGCCGTGGGCGGTGTCGCTGCTGCACGCCATGCTCGGCGCCACCGGCATCGTGCTGCTGATCGTGGCGGTGATGATGGACAACGTCGGCACCTTGCCGCTGGTGGCGCTGGGCCTCTTTCTCATTACCGCGATGTTTGGTTTCTTCCTCGCGTCCTTGCACTTCGATCAGAAAGTGGCGATGAAGAAATACGTGCTGACCCACGTCAGCTTCGCGGTGACCAGCGTGATTGTCCTGTTGGTCGCGGTACTGCAGGCGGCGCGGTCATGAGGCACCCGCTGCATCCGGCGCTGGTGCATTTTCCGGTTGCCTGCTGGGTGTTGGCGCCGCTGGCCGACTTTGGCGGACTGGTCTGGCGTCCGCAGTGGTTATGGCCGGCCTCGGCGGGGTTGGCCGGTCTGGGCTGTGCGTTCGGCTTGCTTGCCGCAGGCGCCGGGATGCTGGAATTGATGAAGCTGGGCAACGACCATCCAGCCAGCAAGCCGGCGCTGTGGCACATGCTGTTGGCGCTGGCGAGCTGGTGCCTGTTCGCCGGAAGCCTCGTCGCCCGCGTGCGCGGCGGCGCGCTGGTGCCGCCGGATGCGCTGGTGTTCGCGCTCGAAGCGGCGGGACTTGTCGGCGTACTGGCCACCGGTTGGCTGGGCGGAACGCTGGTGTACGGCTACGGCGTCGGGGTGAGCGGGCGCAGTTAGCCGTTTTTGCAGTCACGCCGCCATGGCGAAGACCAGCGGCGCTCGGTGATACAGGGAACCTGCGGCACCGGGGCGTGCCGCTGCCGCTGCGCTGCCGCCTGTGCGCGCGCCGCTTCGGCGTGCTGCGCCAGAACCGCAGACAAACGATCGCGGATCTGCGGCAGCGCCGCCTGCAGCGCGCGTTCGCCTTCGACGATCGCACGCGACTTCTGGCTGAAATCGGCCGGGCCGATGTCGTTGACGTTGGGGCGGATCACCACGTCGGCGCGCGCCAGCTCCTGCGCTGCCAGCCGTTGACCCATGATGCGGATGCTCTGGTTGACGTTGCCGAGCAGGCTGCGCGGATCGTAGCCGTCGCCGGTGGCCTTGCTGCCGATGTCGACCGCAATCACGAAGTCGGCGCCCAGTTCGCGCGCGGCATCGACCGGCACCGGACTGACCACGCCGCCGTCGACGTAGTGCCAGCGCCCGATCGTGACCGCTTCGAACACCCCGGGAACGGAGCTCGACGCGCGTACCGCCTGGCCGACGTTGCCGCGCCGGAACACGGTGCGCTGGCCGTCTTCAAGGCGGGTGGCGACCGCGGCGAACGGAATCGGCAGCCGCTCGATCGGCCGGTTGCCGACCTGCGCATTGACGTAGTCCTCCAGCTTCCGGCCGCGCACCAGACCGCCGCCGAACAAGCTGACGTCGCGGATCTGCGCCTCATCCAGCGCCACCGCGCGCTCCTGCAACTGGTAGGCGTCCATGCCGCTGGCATAGAGCGCACCGACCACGCTGCCGGCGCTGGTGCCGGTGACGATCACCGGCTTGATGCCGTTGGCTTCCAGCATCTTGATCACGCCGATATGGGCAAAGCCCTTGGCCGCGCCGCCGCCGAGCGCCAGCCCGATCCGCAGCGGCGGCAGTGCAGGCGTGACGATGGGCGCGACCGCAGGCGGTTCGAGCGCGGTGGGTGCCGAGGCACAGGCGGCGAGCAGGCCGGCCAGTGCGGCGATCAGGAAGTTGCGAAAGGCAATCATGAAAAGGGACACCGACGGCGATTGCTGCAAGCTTAGAGGGCGCTTGAATAACGGTTGCCAAACGGCCAGCTTCGGGCGGTCAGTCGCTGGGGCGCTGGAATGGCAGCACCGCTCCGCGTTCTTCGCGATGCGGCTCATCGCGCTGCCAGATGACCGGCACATCGTCGGGGGCGCGGGTTTCGAAGGTGTCGAAGCCTGCTTGCGCGCGTTGCTGCTCCAGCTCCTCCTCGATTTCCCAACTGTACTTCTGGCGCGGCGGCGCCGGATCGCTGCGGCGGAACAAAGCGGCGGCCAGAACGCCCGCCAGCGCCCCGCCGAGGTGCGATTCCCATGAGACGCCGGCTTCCTGCGGCAGAATGGTCAACAGCATCCCGCCATAGAAAAAGAACGCAATCATGCCGGCCGCAATCGCGGCGCGGTCGCGGCGCAGCAGACCCAGCGTGAACACCAAAAACATCAACCCGTGGGTGACGCCGCTGGCACCCAAGTGATGCGAGTCGGGATCGCCCAGCAGCCATGCGCCTAGTCCCGAACCCAGCCACAGCAGCGGCAGCGCGCGCAGGGTCGCTTTGGGGTAGGTGGTGCCGGCCAGCGTGCCCAGCAGCAACACGCCGGTGGTATTGGCCAGGATGTGCTCCACCGACCCGTGCAGCAATGGCGCCGTGAGCAGGCCCAACAAGCCTTCCATCGAATGCGGGGTGACGCTCAAAAACCCCCAATTGAACGTCTGTTGGGCGATGAAGCACAGCCACAGCAGCAGCGCGAAGGCAAGACTGCTGCCCAGTGCGCGCCGAAAGCGACGGCGGTCGTTTTGGCGCTGGGCGTCACGGGACAGTGGCGGGGACATGCTGCAAAGGTGGGGTGCGGCCGCGGTCAGGACAAGGGCGGCGCGGCGCTTGTGTGCGCCGGCCGCAGCAGGCTCAACGCAATCGTGCAGCCGATGATCAGCGCCACCATTCCCAACGACAGCAGAATGGGCAGTTTGTAAATGTCGATCAGCAGCATCTTGGTGCCGATGAAACCCAATACCAAGGCCAGCCCGTAAGGCAGCAGGTGGAAACGGTCGGCCATGCCCTGCAGCAGAAAGAACATCGCGCGCAAGCCGAGCACCGCAAACACGTTGGAGGTCAGCACGATGAACGGATCGGCGGTGATCGCAAAGATCGCCGGGATCGAATCCACCGCAAAGATCACGTCGGTGATCGCAATCATCACCAGCACGATGAACAGCGGGGTGAACTTGCGGCGGCTGCCCTCACCAATCCACAACGCGCTGCCGTAATAGCGGCGCAGGAACGGCAAATGCGCCGTCACCCAACGCAGCACCGGGTTGTGTTCCAGGTTCGGTGGGTCGCCGGCCGCGCGCCACATTTTCACGCCGGTCAGCAGCAAGAATGCGCCGAAGAGGTACAGCACCCAGTGAAAGCGCGCCAGCAAGGCCGCGCCGATGAAGATCAAGATCGCGCGCAACACGATGGCGCCGAGGATGCCAAGCACCAGCACGCGCTGGCGCTGGGCTTCGGGGACCGCGAAATAGCCAAACAACATCAGGAACACAAAAATGTTGTCGATCGCCAGCGCTTTTTCCACCAGATAGCCGGTCAAAAACTCCATGCCGATGCGGTTGCCGGCGGCGTCACCCAATTGTTGCCCGGAGTACCACCACAGCCAGCCGTTGAAGGCCAGCGCCAGTGCCACCCAGCCAAGGCTCCACCACGTGGCTTCCTTGAACGTCACTTTGTGCGGGCCGCCGTGGCGCATCAGCACCAGGTCGATCAACAGCGCGGCCACCACCACGACGGCGAACACCAGCCACAGGAAGGGGGTACCAATCGTTTGCATGCCAACTCCGCCATGCGAGTGACGGACGTGTCCATGCAGGATGCAAGGAAGAGGCACGCTTCGCCAGTCGGCGAAGGTCTCACTCACAGACCATTGGTCTGCCACGGTGCCGGGGCTATGCTGAAAACAGCAGACCCGTCTTGACGACATCCGTACGCGGAGTTACTCCCCTTCTTGAGCGACAATAACCGATTGCCTTGATGGAAACATGAACGCCCGCATGACCGAGCCCCTGCCCCAAGTCCGCCTGAAAAACGCCTGGCATTCCACCCACCCGTGGATTTTTCAACGCCTCGTCGAAAAGCCCGCGCAGCGGCCCAAGCCCGGCAGCATTGTCGAGGTGGTGGGCGTGGACGGCGTGTTCATGGGGCGCGGTTTCTACAACGGGCATTCGCGGATTGCGCTGCGCATGCTGGAAAACGACCCGGATGCGGCGGTCGACGCCGGCTGGTTTTTGCGCAAGATTGGCGAGGCGGTGCGGCTGCGTCGCGAGTTTCTGAAACTGGATGCGATCAGCAATGCGTGGCGGGTGTTCCATAGCGAAGGCGACGGTATCAGCGGGCTGGTGATCGACCGCTATGACGATCTGTTGGTGGTCGGGTTTTTCAGCGCCGGCGCATGGCGGCATCGCGAATGGATCTTCAACGCGCTGCGCGAACTCTTTCCCGGTTGCCGCTTCCACAGCTTTGCCGATGAGCATGTGCAGAAGCAGGAAAGTTTCGATTACAAAGACACCTTGGGCACGCAGCCGGCCACCATCAGCGAGTACGGCATCCAATTTCGCGCTGATCCGGCCGGTGCGCACAAGACCGGTTTCTTTGCCGACCAGCGCGACAACCGCGAATGGCTGAGCCATCAATGCAGCGGCAAGCGCGTGCTGGATTTGTGCTGCAACACCGGCGGGTTTGCGGTGTATGCCGCGGTGCGTGGCGCAGCGGACGTGGTCGGCATCGATATCGACCCGGCGGTGATCGAAATTGCCAAGGACAACGCGCATCTCAATCACGTCAAACCGCGTTTCGTGCAGGCCGATATCTTTCCGTGGTTGCGCGAGGCGGCCGCCAAGGGCGATCTGTTCGACGTCGTCATCCTTGACCCGGCCAAGATGACCCGCGATCGCGAACAGGTCATCACCGCACTGAAGAAATATCTGGACATGAACAAATTGGCGCTGGCCACGGTCAAGCCCGGCGGCCTGTTTGCCACGTTCAGCTGCACCGGTTTGGTCAGCGAAGATCAGTTCCTCGACATGCTGCGCCGCGCCGCGTTTTACGCCGGCCGCACTGTGCAGGTACTGAAGGTGGCCGGTGCCGGTGCCGACCATCCGTGGCTGGCGCAGGTGCCGGAGTCGCGCTATTTGAAGGCGGTGTTCTGCCGCGTGCTGGATTAAGGTTCAACGCGATGCGTCTGTTGAATGTCGAAGATTCGCAGACGCTGGCCGCCACCTTGCACGCGCCTTGGCACAGCGCGACGCATTGACGGCCGCAGCTTACAATGGCGGTGCGATCAGCACAGCGAGATTCCGCTATGCAGTTTGAGCACCACCACCATCACCATGAGCCGCACCGCAGCCAGCACAGTGGTTGGCTGCGCGCCGCCGTCCTGGGCGCCAACGATGGCCTGATCTCAACGAGCAGCCTGATGTTGGGCATGGCCACCGCGCATGCCAGCCCCGCCACCATTTTGTTGTCAGGGGTGGCCGGGCTTGCGGCCGGGGCATTGTCGATGGCGGCGGGCGAATACGTGTCGGTGAGCTCGCAAGCCGATGCCGAATATGCCGATATCCGTATCGAGCAGCAGGCCCTGCGGGAACATCCGGAAGCCGAGCTCAACGAGCTCACCCAGATTTATGTCCACCGTGGCCTGGAACCTGCATTTGCACGGCAAGTGGCCGAGCAGCTCACCGCGCATGACGACTTGGCGGCACATCTGCGCGACGAGGTCGGCATCCACGACATGCAGCGTGCCCGTCCGGTACAGGCCGGGTTGGCATCGGCCGGTTCGTTCACCCTCGGCGCGTTGCCGCCGATCCTGCTGGCATGGCTATGGCAGGGCACAGGCTTGAGTATTGCGATTGTGGTCAGCACCACCGTGCTATTGGCGGTGCTGGGCTATGTGGCCGAGCGTGTGGCCGGCGGCGGCGGCATCAAGGGCGCCTGGCGGGTGCTGCTCTGGGGCAGCGTGGCGCAGGCTTCCACCGCGCTGATCGGCTGGCTGTTCGGGGTGAGCGTCGGCTGAGCTTCGGCAGTCGCAGCGTTTGAGACGGGCGCGACTACACTGGCGGGATGGACACGCAAACGATCCTGCTGGCCGCCCTGCTGCTCGCCGTATTGACGGTTCTTGGTTTGTTGCTGCTGCGCAAACCCGATCTTCGCGTGGAACAGGCGATTGGCGACGAACGCGACCGTCTCGCCGCAGAGCTGGAGATCGAGCGGAGCGCACGGCAAGCCGCGGAGACCAAGGCAGCCAGGCTGGAAGAGCGCTCTGCCGCATTCGAGAAATCGGAACAAGAACTCGCCAGACAAAGTGATGCAATAAGCGACAACCAGCAGGCCAACGCAGAGTTGCGTGCCGCCTTGGCCGCACGATCCGAAGCGCTGCAGCAGGCAACTCAGCGCAGCGAGAATGCGCAGAGTGAACGCGACAAGCTGCGTCTGGATCTCGACGAGCAGCGCAGGATCAATGCTGAACTTGCCGCGGATCTAAGCCACAGCGAGCGCAGCAAAGCCGAAATGAAGGAGTTCCTCGAGTTCGCGCAAACTAGGTTGTCGGGCGCGTTTGCCGAACTGGCAGGCAAGGCATTCGACGAGCGCACCCAGCAGGCGGCGGCGCAGTCGAAAAACGATCTGGAGTTGCTGCTCAAGCCCTTCGCAGATCACTTGACCGGGTTTCGTCAGCGGGTGGATGCCTTGCATGGAGAAGAAACCCGCGAGCGCGCCACTCTGGTCGGCAAAATCGACGAACTCAAAACGCTCAACCAGGACATGGCGCAGCGCGCGCATGAGTTGACGACCGCTCTGCGAGGCAATGCCAAGGTGCGCGGCGACTGGGGCGAGCTCATGTTGGAAAACGTGCTGCAAGGCTCGGGGCTGGTCGAAGGGGAGCACTACTTGCGGCAGAAATCGGGTGTAACCGACGAGGGCGAGAGGCAGCGCCCGGATGTCGTTGTCAATTTGCCCGACGAGCGCTGTGTCGTGATCGACAGCAAGGTCAATCTGATCGCTTGGCAAGAGGCAATGAACGCCGACGCCCCGGAGGCGCAACAGGATGCGCTGCGCAGGCATGCGGTGGGGCTGCGCCAGCACGTCAAGGATCTGGGTGCCAAGAATTACCCCAAGACGCTGGGGGAAAACGCACTGGAAATCACCATTGCCTTCGTACCCATCGAAGGGGCGCTCTCGGCGGCGCTGGGATTTGACGCCAGTTTGCAGACCTACGCTTTCGATCAAAGGATCGTGTTCGCATCGCCCAATACGCTGATGGCGCTGCTGCGGGTGGTCGAACGCCTGTGGACCCGCGACAAAATTCAGCGCGAGGCGTCGGCCATTGCCTCCACTGGCGGCCTGATCCTGGACTCACTGATCAACTTCTTGAGCGACTTCGATCGAGTCGGGCGTCAACTGGACGATGCGCGAACGGCTTTCAACGATGCGCGCGGCAAGTTGAGCGATTCCAATCAGGCGGTGATTCCGCGCGCACGCCGGCTGATCGAACTGGGGGCCAAGAGCAAGAAGGCGTTGCCGGCTGAGCTGAAAGGCGAATCGGATGTTTCAAGCGATGACTTGTGATGCCTGCGGACGGTGCCGATACGCCAGCCGGGTGTCGGGGCTGCCGCTGCGATT
Organism: Xanthomonas sp.; assembly: GCA_018262705.1. Classification (GTDB taxonomy): domain Bacteria; phylum Pseudomonadota; class Gammaproteobacteria; order Xanthomonadales; family Xanthomonadaceae; genus Thermomonas. Next base: position 237,504 of record JADFDQ010000001.1, on the reverse strand, counting down.
GCTCCGAATGGGTGTAGCCTCGAATTGACGCAAGACGAGACCGCGCCATGCAAGACATTTTCACCACCCACCAGGTCGACAACCAACCGCCGCCGTTCGGCGCGCACGATCTCTGGGACGACGATCCCGGCCTGCGCGAAGCGGTCAAGCGCGAAGGCGGCTTTAGCGCGGCTGCGCGGCTCGCCGAGTACGGCGCGCTGGCGGGCGGACGGCTGCTGCAGTTGTGCGACGACACCCACCGCGACCGGCCGCGACTGCTGGCCTATGACGCCTACGGTCGCAGGCTGGATCGGGTCGAGTTCCATCCCGCCTATCACGAGGTGATGGGCGCCGCGATCCAGCACGGCGTTGCCGGCTTGTCGTGGGCGCAGCCCGGCCCCGGTGTGCACGTTGCTCGCGCGGCGCTGAGCTATCTGCACTACCAGGCCGAACCCGGCAGCAGCTGTCCGCTGACCATGACCCACGCCGGCGTGCCGGTGCTGCAGCGCGAGCCGGCGCTGCATGAGTGGGCAAACAAAGCCGCTGCGGCGCAGTACGACCCGCGTTTTGTGCCGATCACGCACAAGCAAGGCATCACGCTGGGCATGGGCATGACCGAAAAGCAGGGCGGCAGCGACGTGCGCAGCAACAGCACCTGCGCCCTGCCGCTGGCGGCGGATCGGGAATACACGCTGGTTGGACACAAATGGTTTTTCTCGGCGCCGATGTCCGATGGTTTTCTGGTCTTGGCGCAGGCACCTGCCGGCCTCAGTTGTTTCCTGCTGCCGCGCTGGCGGCCGGACGGCGGCGTCAACGCGCTGCGCCTGCTGCGGCTGAAGGACAAGCAGGGCGACTGGTCGAACGCCTCGTCCGAAGTCGAATTTGAAAACGCGTGGGCCTATCGCATCGGTGAAGAAGGCCGCGGTGTGGCGACCATTCTGGAAATGGTGATGTTCACCCGCCTCGACTGCATGCTCGGCTCGGCTGGACTGATTCGGATGGCGCTGCGCCGCGCGTTGCATCACGTCCGCCACCGCAGCGCGTTTGGCAAGCGGCTGATCGAACAGCCGCTGATGCGCAACGTCGTGGCCGATCTGGTGCTGGAATCGGAAGCCGCGACCGCCTTGGCGCTGCGCGTGGCCGGCGCGGTCGACCGTGCCGCCCACGATACACACGAAGCCGCGTTGGCGCGGGTGGCCACCGCCATTGGCAAATTCTGGGTGTGCAAACGCGCCTCACTGGTCGCCGCCGAAGCGCAGGAATGCTTCGGCGGTATTGGCTACATCGAGGATTCGCTGATGCCGCGGCTGTTCCGGCAGTCGCCGCTCAACGCGATCTGGGAAGGCTGCAGCAATATCCAGTGCCTCGACGTGCTGCGCGCGCTGTCGCGTGAACCGGACACCGCGGCTGCGCTGCGCGCCGAGCTGCAGATGGCGAAGAGCGTTGACGCGCATTTCGATGCCGCGTTGGAAGCCGGCATGACGATGTTGGCTGAAAACGTGGAACAGGCCGAAGCGCGCCGCCTCGTCGAACGCCTGGCGCTGCTACTGCAAGGCGCGACCCTGCTGCGCGCCAACCATCCGCTGGCATCCGACTGGTGCGCCAGCCGCCTGGCGGCATCGCATGCGGCCACCTTCGGCACGCTGGCATCGATGGCAACCATTGAAGCCGCGCTGGCGCGCGCGGGGGTTTGATCCACCCGTTCAAGACCGCCGCATCGTTCCCGTGTCCAACCAACGCTGGTGCCAAGACAGCGCTTCCGGCAATAGGTGCGGTGTGTGTTTGCCGTGGCTGTCGCGGCAGGCGCTGTCGAAATAATCCTGCAGCATGTCGCGATAGTCCGGATGCGCGCAGTGGCTAATCACTTGGCGCGCGCGCTGCTTGGGCGACAGCCCGCGCAGGTCGGCCAGGCCTTCTTCGGTGACGATGATGGCCACGTCGTGTTCGCTGTGATCGACGTGACTGACCATCGGCACGATTGCTGAGATGCTGCCGTTCTTGGCGGTGGAGCGGCTCATGAAGATCGACAGAAATCCGTTGCGGGCGAAGTCTCCGGATCCGCCGATGCCGTTCATGATGGCCGTGCCCATGACGTGGGTGGAATTGACGTTGCCGTAGAGGTCGGCTTCCAGCATGCCGTTCATGCACAGGCAGCCGAGCCGGCGGATCAGTTCGGGGTGGTTGGAGATGCCCTGCGAGCGCAGGATCAGTCGGCTGCGGTAGAAATCGAGGTTGGCGCGAAACTCCGCCTCGGCCTCCGGACTGAGCGCGAATCCCGCGCAGGAGGCGTGCCGCAGCACGCCGGATTTGAGCAGTTCCAGCATGCCGTCCTGCACGACTTCGGTGAATGCTTCCAGATCGCGAAATCCGCTGTCGGCCAGCGCGTGCAGCACCGCGTTGGGAATGTTGCCGACGCCCGACTGCAGCGGCAGCAGGGCCTGCGGCAGGCGGCCGCGCTTCACTTCGTGCTTGAGGAAATCAATCAGGTGTCCGGCGATGCGGCGGTCGTCGTCTTCGACGGGCGTAAAGCGCGTATTGCGATCCAACGCATGGGTGCGCACCACCGCCACGATCTTGTCCGGATCGCAGCGCAGGGTCGGCTGGCCGATGCGCTCGTCGCAGCGGGTCAGCGGGATCGGCGTGCGCTGCGGCGGCAGCGAGGTGCCGTAGTAGACGTCGTGCAGGCCGAGCAGTTCCATCGGCTGCCGGTCGTTGACTTCCAAAATGATTTTCTTGCCCAGATCCAGCCAGGTCTTGTTGTTGCCGATCGCGGTGGAGGGCAGCAGCGAACCGTCTTCGAGGATGGCCGTCACTTCGATCACCGCCACGTCGATGGCGTCGTAGAAGCCGAACCACACCTGCTGCGACAGGTGAGACAGATGCAGGTCCAGATAGTCCACGCGGCCGGCGTTGATCTGCCGGCGCAGGTCGGGATCGCTCTGGTACGGCGCACGCAGGGCGATGCCGTCCACCCTGGCCAGCGCGCCGTCCACTTCCGGCGCGGTGGAGGCGCCGGTGAGCAGATGGATGCGGAAATCCTCGCCGGCGGCGTGCGCACGCCCGATCCGCTGCGCCAGCGCCTGCGGCACCGCCTTCGGATGGCCGGCGCCGGTGAAGCCGCTCATCGCCACCGTCATGCCCGGCGCAATCCATTCCGCCGCGCGCTCGGCATCGACCACGCGCTCGCGCAGGAAAGCCGGCTGGATCCGATCGTCGTTCATGCCACCACGCGCCGTTGAGGCAGGAGTTGCTATTGTCCACGTCGGGCGCAGTTGCGCGAACGTTTTCGATCCTTTTCAACGCATTCCGGAGTTCCCATGTCCGACGACATCCGCCACGACATCACCCGCACCCAGGCCGAGGACGCCGTGCGCACCTTGCTGCGCTGGGCTGGCGACGATCCGGCCCGCGAGGGCCTGCTCGACACCCCGCGGCGGGTGGTCGACGCCTACGGCGAATGGTTCGCCGGTTACGAGATCGATCCGGACGACTATCTGCAGCGCACCTTCGAGCACGTCGGCGGCTACGACGGCATGGTGGTGCTGCGCGACATCCAGTTCGAAAGCCACTGCGAGCACCACATGGCGCCGATCATCGGCAAGGTGCACATCGGCTACCTGCCCAACGGCAAGGTGGTCGGGATCAGCAAGTTGGCGCGGGTGGTCGAGGCCTACGCGCGCCGCTTCCAGGTGCAGGAAAAAATGACTGCGCAGATCGCCGACTGCATCCAGCGCGCGCTGCAGCCGCTGGGCGTGGGCGTGGTGGCGGTCGGCTCGCATGAGTGCATGACCACCCGCGGCATCCACAAGCGCGGCGTCGGCATGGTCACTTCGCGCATGCTCGGCAGCTTCCAGTCCGATGCGCGTACGCGCACCGAGTTCCTGCAGTTCATCGAAGTGGCTTCGGGGCACTGACTCCGCGACCGGACGCTGCCATGTTCAATCCATCCCTGCGTTGCACCGCGTTCTCCGGCGCGACCCGGATCGCCAGCGGCGAACTGCGGCACGTGGCGATGAAGGCCAAGCAGGCGTTCGACGCGCACCCGCAGCGGCCGCTGCGGATTTTCGAAGATGCCGGCGGACGCACGATCGAGCTGCCATTGGATCTGGCCGCCGCCGATTTGCTGCGTTTGATCGAGCATCCGGAAGCACGGGACGACGCCGCGGGAAAACCGCGCAAACGTCGTCCCGGACGGCCCAGGCTCGGCGTGGTGCCGCGTGAAGTGACCTTGATGCCGGAACACTGGGACTGGCTGGCGGCGCAGCCGGGCGGCGCGTCGGTGGCGCTGCGGCGGCTGGTGGACGAGGCGCGCAAGGTCAGTGCCGATGCCGACCGCCACCGCGCCGCGCAGGAAACCGCCTACCGTTTTCTGCAGGCGATGGCCGCCGGCCAACCGGAGTTCGATGCCATCGCCCGCGCACTGTACGCCGGCGAATCCGGGCGCTTCGAGAGCCTGCTGTTGGCGTGGCCCGAAGACGTGCGCGAACACGCCCTGTGGCTGGCAGCGGAGGCGTTTGCGGCTTGAGGCGGCAACTTACCCGCAGCTGATCCGCACGATCTTCCCGTCCGCGTCTTTGACCATGTTCAGGCGGTAGAAGCGGTAGTCCATGGTGACGGGGTCGTGTTCGCCGAACGCGCGCACGCTGTTGGCACCGGCTTTGATCCGGGCCGCTTCGACGTTGGCCGCTGTGGCCGGCTGGCCGATCAGGGTTTGGGCGGCGTCGGCATTGCAGGCCTGTGGTTCGGTGGTTGCCGCAGGTGCATCCGCCGCGGGCTGGCCGGCGCAGGCCGACAGCAGCAGGGCGGGGGCAAGCAGGGAAACGACACACATGAGGTGCCTCCGAAAGGTTCTCAGACATCCTGCCAGCCAGCGCATGAATGGCGTTTGCATGGCTTTCGGCAGAGGGACGTGGCGCGGTCTGCGGTTAGGATGCGGAATTGATCCCGCATCGGAGCCGTCCATGATCCGCCAATGTCTGCTTCCGCTCGCCCTGCCGCTGCTGATGGCCGGCAGCGCCGGAGTCCATGCCCAGAGCGCAGCCGCCGGGATCCAGCCACCGCAGGATGTGCCCTATCCGGGCACGATTCGGCTGGAGGTCGACGCCACCAACCTCAATCAGCGCATCTTCAAGGTGCGCGAAACCATCCCCGCCCAGCCCGGCGCGCTGACTTTGCTGTATCCGATGTGGATCCCCGGCGGGCACACCCCGCGCGGCGCGATCGACAAGGTCGCCGGGATCACCTTCACCGCCAACGGCCAGACCCTGACCTGGAAGCGCGATCCGCTGGACGTGGCCGCCTTCCACATCACCGTGCCGGAAGGCGTCTCCGAAATCGTCGTCCAGTTCGATTTCCTCACCCCCACCGCGCCGGGGCAAGGCCGCGTGGTGATGACGCCGAACATGCTCAACCTGCAGTTCATCTCGACCGCGCTGTATCCGGCCGGGCACTACATGCACCGGATCATGTTCGACACCCGCGTCACCTATCCGGCCGGCTGGACGGCGTTCACCGCGCTCAGCGAAGAAGGTCGCAGCGGCAACACGGTGAATTACGAGGACGTGCCGTTCGATATCCTCGCCGATTCGCCGGTCTATGCTGGCCGCTACACCCGCCAGATCGACCTGACCCCGGCCGGCAGCCAGCGCCCGGTGCGGCTGGGCGTGGTGGCCGATGCGCCGAAATATCTTGAAGCCAAACCGGATCAGGTCAATATCCACCGCGCCATGGTCGAACAGGCGTTCAAGCTGTTCGGCGCCCAGCATTTCGATCACTACCAGTTCCTGTTCTCGCTGTCCGACCAGATGGGCGGCAATGGGCTGGAGCACCAGCGCTCCAGCGAGAACGGCATGGGCACCGGCTATTTCACCGACTGGAAGGAGAAGGTCGGTTTCAACGATCTGCTGCCGCACGAATTCACCCACTCCTGGAACGGCAAGTACCGGCGCGGAGCCGATCTGTGGACGCCGAACTTCAACGTGCCGATGCAGGACAGCCTGCTGTGGGTCTATGAAGGCCAAACCCAGTACTGGGGCAACGTGCTGGCCGCGCGCAGCGGCATGCGGCCGCTGCCGGCCTCGATCGACGCGCTGGCGATGGTCGCCGCGACCTATGCGGAAAACCGCCCGGGCCTGAGCTGGCGCAACGTGCAGGACACCACCAACGATCCGATCATCGCCAGCCGCGCCCCGCTCGCCTATCGCAACTACCAGATGAGCGAGGACTACTACTCGGCGGGGCAGATGATCTGGCTGGAAGCCGACGCGTTGATTCGCGCCGGCAGCAACAACAAGAAGTCTCTGGATGATTTCGCCCGCGCCTTCTTCGGCGTCAACGACGGCGAGTGGAAGGTGCAAAACACCTACACCTTCGACGACGTGGTGACGACCCTCAACGGCGTTTATCCCCACGACTGGGCAACCTTCCTGCGCGAGCGTCTCGACGGCCGCAAGGGTCTGACCGGCGGCATCGAAGCCGCCGGCTGGCGGCTGGTGTTCAAGGACACGCCCAACCCCTACGCCAAGGGCAGCGCCAGCCCGCGCTGGGGCGGCGCCGATTTCGTCTATTCACTGGGCCTGACCATCGGCAAGGACGGCGTCATCTCCGACGTGCGCTGGGACAGCCCGGCCTTCAACGCCGGCCTCGGCAGCGGTGCCACCGTGGTCGCCGTGAACGGCTTGGCCTACACCCAGGAGCAGCTGGAAGACGCAGTCAAGGCGGCCAAGGGCGGCAGCGCGCCGATCGAACTGCTGGTCAAGGAATTTGACCGCTACCGCACGGTGGCGATCGACTACCACGGCGGCCTGCGCTATCCGTATCTGGAACGCATCGAAGGCAAGCCCGACTATCTGACGCCGATTCTGACCGCACGCAAGTAAGCCGCGGTTTGCGGAGGTTCAAGACGACACCCGCGCAAGCGGGCGCCGTTGCGAGCCTTCTCCACGCCTACTTCGAGGATCGTGGCAATGCCGAGCTCACGGCGCAGCTCGGCGAGATTTTCGGCGTGCGAGGCAAGGCGCGCGGTTGGGGTGCGCGCGATCGCCTTGAGCTCATGGATATCGGCCAATCGGGTCAGGATGAGATCCTGCAGCCCGTCGACGAAATAGGCGTTGTCGGGATCGGGCGACAGGTTGCGGAACGGAAACACCGCGATCGATTTGGCGGGAATCGCGTTGCCCGGTGCGGGTGCCGCGCCGTGGGATGGGGATACCGCGACCGCTGCTTGCGCCGTCGGCTGCGCCGGCTTTGGATGCAGCACGCACCAACCCGGCAGCATCACGGCGATCGACAGCGCCGCGATGATGAGCACGTTCAGCCGGTGCGCTGATGACGCGGGTGTTGGTCTCCGGGCGATCACGCGAATGATTCGCATCCGCAAAATGCTGGTAAACTGTCCCGCTCACGACATTGAAGCCGTCCCATGGCCCTGTTTTTTTTTCGTCGGCTGGCCGCTGTCCTGCTGCTTGCGGTTTGTGGCTTTGCCGCAGCGGCTGTGCCGGGGCCTGATGCCGAGGTCCGCCAAGCATGGCAGCTGCTGGACTACATCGCGGTCGATTACGCCGGCGCGGTGCAGGGCGGCGAGGTCGTCAGCGACGGCGAGTATTCGGAAATGCGCGAGTTCTCCGCGACCGCGCGCGAGCGCATCGCGGCGCTGCCGGACAACCCGCAGCGGACGCAGTTGCTGACGCAAGCCGATGCGCTGATTGCGCTGGTTGCACGCAAGGCCGACGCTGCGGAGGTTGCACGCGGCGCGCATGCGCTGGCGTCCGGGCTTCTGGCTGCTTATGGCGTGGCTGCGGCACCGGCGCAACTGCCCGACGTGGCCGCAGGCAAGGCGCTGTACGCGCAGCAGTGCGCGGCCTGCCACGGTGCGACCGGACGTGGCGATGGGCCGGAAGGCACCGCGCTGGTTCCGCCGCCGATCGCCTTCACCGACGCCGATCGCGCGGCCCAGCGCAGTCCGCTGGCGCTGTTCGAAGCAATCAGCCGCGGCGTGCCCGGCACCGCGATGGTCGGCTATCCGCAGTTGACCGACGCCCAGCGCTGGGACCTGGCGTTTTACGTCGGCGGGCTGGCGATGGGCGATGTGCAGCGTGCGCAGGGCGAGCGGCTGTGGAAGGACGATGCAACTCTGCACGCCGCGCTGCCGACGCTGGAAGCGCTGGCGCACACCAGCCAGAGCCAGCTTGCGCAGAAGATCGGCGTGCAGCAGGCGCAGGCGGTGCTGGCCTATCTGCGCGCGCAGCCACAGGCATTGGCCGATGCAAAGGAAGACACGCCCGCCTCGCTTGATCTGGCGCGCGCCAAGCTCAAGGACATGCTTGCCGCGTATGCCGGCAACGACCACAAGCGGGCGGCGACGCTGGCGCTGTCGGCCTATCTGGACGGCGTCGAGCCGGTCGAACCGGCCATCAAGACGCGCGATGCCGAACTGCTGGGCGCAATCGAAACCGCAATGGGCAAGCTGCGCTCCGACATCGGTTCCAGCGCACCGCAAGCGCAGATCGAAGCCGACGTTGAGCAGGCGTTGGCGCTGTTCGCGCGTGCCGATGCGGCGTTGCAGGGCAGCAGCGGCAGCTGGACGGCGGCCTTCCTCGGCAGCCTGACCATTTTGCTGCGCGAGGGACTCGAGGCGCTGCTGATCGTGGTCGGGATCATCGCCTTCCTGCGCAAGGCCGAGCGCCGCGAAGCGCTGAAGTGGGTGCACGCCGGCTGGGTCGGGGCGCTGGTGGCCGGTGCGTTCACCTGGGTGGCCGCCACCTGGCTGATCGACATCAGCGGCGCCAACCGCGAGCTGACCGAAGGGCTGTCGTCGCTGTTCGCCGCGGCGGTGCTGCTCAGCGTCGGCATCTGGATGCACCAGAAAAGTCTGGCCGGACGCTGGCAGCAGTATCTCAACGCGCGGCTGTCGGCGGCGCTCGGGCGCGGTTCGATGATCTTCCTGTTCGTGCTGTCGTTCGTTGCGGTCTATCGCGAAGTGTTCGAGACCATCTTGTTCTACGCCGCGATGTGGAACCCGCGCGACGCTGGCGCCATTGTTGCGGGACTGGTTGTCGGCGCGGCGGGTCTGGCGCTGATCACCTTCGCCCTGCTGCGATTGGGCATGCGGCTGCCGATCGGCAAGTTCTTCGCGTTCAGTTCGGCGCTGATCGCGGTGCTGGCGGTGGTGCTGGTGGGCAAGGGCGTGGCCGCGCTGCAGGAAGCGGGCTGGATTGGGCTCGGGATGGTCGCGGCGCCGCGCATCGACCTGCTCGGCGTCTATCCCACGTGGCAGACGCTGGCATCGCAGTTGGCGGTGGCGATCGCCGCCGCGCTCGGCTTCTGGATCAACCTGCGTGGCGGCAAGACGGCGCTGCGCCAAGCCTGATCGGGGCCCCGCCTCGCGCGCTGCGGGCAACGTCCGACGCGTGTACCCTTCGTGGCGCGGTTGTGCGACAGTCGGCCTGCACGGGCTGACCGAAGCGAACCGCGATCACGAGGAGATTTCATGCGCGAACTGATCCTGCTGCGGCACGCCCACGCTGAATCCGCAGCGCTCGGACAGGACGACCTTGAGCGTCCGCTTTCCGAGCTTGGGCGCAAAGAGGCCGGCGAAGCGGGCGGCTGGCTGCGCGAGCAGGGGTTGTTGCCTGAGCGCGCGCTGTGCTCGCCGGCGCTGCGCGCGCGCCAGACGCTGGAAGGCTTGGGCGCGCTCGACGCTGCGCAAGTCCGCGAGGAGCCGACGATCTACGAAGCAACGCCGGGCATGTTGTTCGAACTCGCCGATGCCCACCGCGACGCCCAGCGGCTGCTGATGGTTGGGCACAACCCCGGACTGGAACAGCTGGTCGCCCTGCTGCACAGCGGGCAAACCGGACAGTACCGCGGCATGCCGCCGGCGAGCATCGCGGTGCTGGAATTTGCCGATGGCGTCGCTTTGGAACCGGGGTCGGCGCGCCTGTCGCGATTCTGGTGGCCTTGAGCCGATGGCGGTGGGCATCGGTGCGCGCCTAACCGGCGGCCTGCTGTCCCTGCTGTTGGCAGGCTGCGCCACGCTCCCCGGGGCGCAGCGCGATGCCGCGGCCGGCATTGCGGAGACGGCGCGCAGCACCACCGTGGACTGCACCCGCGCCAATGCCTGCGCGCTGGACTCGCCGCTGCTGGCGATGGCACGCACCGAGCAGGCCGCCTCGACGGCGGACGCGCCCCGACACCGCGCCCTGATCCTCGACGACGGTCCGGACGCATTGCTCGTGCGGGTGCACCTGATCCGCAGCGCCCAGCGCAGCATCGAGCTGCAGACTTATATTTTCGATGAAGACGACGCCGCCCAGCTGGTGCTCGACGAGCTGCAGGCGGCGGCGTTTCGCGGGGTGAAGGTGCGGCTGCTGGTCGATCAACTGGCCGCGCTGCGCAAGGTCGAAACGCTGGCCGCACTGTCGGCGCTGCACGCCAATTTCGAGATCCGCATCTACAGCCCGGTGCTGGATCGGGCGCGGCTGTCGACGCCGATGTATGCGGTGGCGGCGCTGTGCTGCCTGCGTCGGCTGAATCGGCGCATGCACAACAAACTGCTGGTGATCGACGGCGAAGTCGGGATCGTCGGCGGGCGCAACTATCAGGACGATTACTACGACTGGGGCGAGGGCTTCAATTTTCGCGATCGCGATGTGTTGATCGCGGGGCCGGTGGTGGCCGACATGGCGGCGAACTTCGACGCATTCTGGAACGCGCAGCGCAGCATTCCGGCGCAGCGCGTGGGCGATGTGGCGCGCTATCTGCGTGCGTACGGGCCGCCGCCGCCGCCGCACCATCCCTACCGCCGCCCGGAGCGCGTGCGCGCATTGCTTGCCGACGTCGCCAATCCCGACACCATCCGCACGCGGTTCGTGGTTCCGGCGCTGGACGTGCGCGGCGTGCGTTTCATCGCCGACCTGCCCGCAAAGCACCGGCGCGCGACCGCCACCGACCAGGGCGTGGCCGACGCAGGCCTGCTCGATCTGATTGCGGGCGCGCGGCATGAAATCCTCCTGCAGACGCCCTATCTGGTCATGTCCAAGCCCGCGCAGCATCTGTTCCGGACCTTGCAGCAGCGCGCCGATCCGCCGCAGGTGCTGATTTCGACCAACAGCCTGGCCTCGACCGACGCCTTCATCACTTACGCCGTGTCCTACAAGTACAAGCGCCGCTACCTGCGCGACTTCGGATTTCAAATCCACGAATTCAAGCCGTTTCCGGCCGATGCGCCGTTCGAACTGGGCGACACCGGCGCCGGACTGCTTGCGTTCGATGACGGCGCGGACGCGCCCGCGCCGAACGCGGCGGTCGCCGCCGACGAACTCGCGCAAAACCAGACCGGCAAGCGGCGCGAGAGGCGGCTTGCCGCGCGCGGACTGAACCGCCCGCCGGGCCGCGACGCCGGACGGCCGTCCCCGTTCGCTTCCTCGGGCGGTCTGCCGGTGCGGCTCAAGCGCGCCGGCATGCGCCTTGGACTGCACGCCAAATCGCTGGTCGTCGATGATCGGGTGGGGGTGGTCGGGACCCATAATTTCGATCCGCGCGGCAACACCCTGAATACCGAAAGTGCCGTCATCATCGACGACCCCGCCTTCGCCGCAGCGCTGGCGAACAGCATCCGCCGCGACATGGCGCCGGGCAACGCGTGGACGATCGCGCGCCGCGACCCGTCGCCGATCCTGCCGGGACTCGAATACACGCTGGCGCGGCTGTCCGAACGCATGCCGATCTTCGACCTGTGGCCGGTGAAATACGCCACCAGCTACGACTACATGGTCGGCCCCGGCTGTCCCGAAACCTTTGCGCCGCAGAATCCGACCGCTGCGGATTTCGGGCGCTGCAACCGTCCGGTCGGCGACTTTCCCGAAGTGGATATCGGCCTGAAATGGCTGGGCGTGCGGCTGTTTACCGCGTTCGGCACGGGGTTGTCGCCAATTTTGTGAATTTCCGGCTGGAATCCCGGCCCGGCCGCCAGCCGACTCGCAATTGACGCGCCGCGCTGCGCCGCCTAGTCTGGCGGTTTGCAGACACCGCAAACCACGGGACAGCCCATGCCGATCACCCTGAATTTCGAGCTCAACGACAAGGATCTCGAACACTTCCACGCCGCCGCGGAGAAATCGCGCAAGGCCGCCGAGGGCAAGAGCAGCGAGGACATCATCGCCGCCGCCACGGAGGTGCTCGAAAGTGCGCAGAAGGCCGGCGTTCCCGAGTTCATCCTGCACCGCCTGCTGCGGCTGGACGACATGGTCGCGATGGTGCGCGATCACGGCTGGAGTTTGCCCGATGCCGATCGCCAGCGGGTGCTCGACACCCTGACCTATTTCGCCGATCCCAACGATGCCATTCCCGACAACATCGGGCCGCTGGGCTTCTTCGACGACGCGGTGATGGTCGAACTGGCGGTGCATCAGTTGACCCACGAACTCGACGCCTACGACGATTTCTGCGAATACCGCGAACTGGAAGCCAAGCGCCGCGGCGTGGATCCCGGCACGCTGGGTCGCGAAGCGTGGATGGACGGCCGCCGCGAGGAGCTGTTCGACCGCATGCACAACCGCCGCGAGCGCGATGTCGGCAGCGGCTATGGGCGCAGCAGCGGCTATGCCGATCGCCGCCAGTCCTACGTGCGGTCCTGGCGTCCTGGCTCGTTCCGGGTCGGCTGAGGAAGCGCATGTCCGGCGTGGCATTTCGCTGGCCGGACGGGGCCACGGTCGAGTTGCTCAACGCGGGCTCGGCCGGAACCTTGATGGAGACGCTCGGAATCGTGTTCACCGAGCTGGGCGACGGCTATCTGCGCGCGACCATGCCGGTCGATGCGCGCACCCATCAGCCCTACGGTCTGCTCCACGGCGGCGCGTCGGTCGTGCTCGGCGAAACCTTGGGCAGCAGCGCCGGGGCGCTGGTGGCCGGGCGCGATGCGGCGGTCGTGGGGCTGGAAATCAATGCCAACCACCTGCGTGCGGTGCGCCACGGCAGCGTCACCGGCACCACCCGGCCGCTGCACATCGGCCGCAGCACGCAGGTCTGGGACTACCGGATCGAGGCGGACGACGGCCAGCCGGTGTGCGTCGGCCGGATCACGTTGGCGGTGCTGCCGAAACCGCCGGCTTCCGGTGTTTGATTTAGACGAACTGCTCCAGCGCGAGCCGGCACGCTTGCAACGATGAGCGCGACATCATCCGCCGTCGAGCCTTTGCTGCGCGGCCTGCGCTATGCGTATCGGACGCCGCTGTTGCTGCTGCACATCGGCATCGGGCTGTCGATCACCCTGATCCTGATCGGGCTGGGTCGCGGCGGGCCGCTGTCGCATGCGGCGATTCGCGGCTTCATGGGCGGGCTGGCGTGGGTGTTCGGTTTGCGCGTGCGGCGCGAGGGCACGCCGTTGGCCGGCGGCGTGCTGTTCGTGGCCAACCACGTCAGCTGGATGGACATCGTGATCCTCGATTCCCAGCACATGATGGGCTTCATCGCCAAGTCCGAGATCCGCGGCTGGCCGCTCATCGGCTGGCTGGCCAAGTGCGGCGAATCGGTGTTTCATGAACGCGGCAACGGCGATTCGCTGACCCAGGTGATTGAGGTGATGGCGCAGCGCCTGCGCGCCGGGCGTGCGGTCGGAGCTTTTCCCGAAGGCGGCACCCGCGGCGGCAGGGCGATCGTGTTCCATGCGCGGATCTTCGCTGCGGCGGTCGAGGCGAACGTGCCGGTGCAGCCGGTGGCGGTGAGCTATGGGCCGCAGGCCAACGCACAAACGGTCATGGCGTTTGCGCCGCGTGAAAAATTCCTCGGCAATTTCTTCCGGGTGCTGGGCGAGCCGTCGCGGCCGGTGCGCGTGTGTTTCCTCGAACCGATCCTGCCTGGCGAGCACGATGGGCGCCGCGGCATTGCCGAAACTGCGCAGGAGCGCGTGGTCGCGGCAATGACGGCGGGCTAAGGTCTTTGGTGGACGCGTTATCACGTGTACGCTTTCGAATCCGGTAACCCACATTTGAGCAACAACTTGCTCGGCGCCGTTGGAGTCAGCCATGCATCTTCGCAGCAACAGCTTTCAGCACCGCCAGCCGATTCCATCCGAGTTCGCGCTCGGCGCGAAAGACGGCAAGGACGGCCTTGGCGGCAACCGCAATCCGCATCTGGCCTGGGACGAGGTTCCGGAAGCTACCCGCGCATTCGCGCTGCTGTGCATCGACACCGATGCGCCCACCGACGGCGCGCTGGTGGCCGACAGCGGCACGCCGATTGCGGTCGAGCACCCGCGCGGCGATTTCGTGCATTGGGCGGTGGCCAATATTCCCGCCAGCGCGCGCGAAATTGCCGCCGGCAGCTGCAGCGACGGGCTGCTGGTGAAAGGAAAGCCGGCCGGGCGCGACGCTGGCGGCGTGCGTGGCCTGAACGATTACACCGGCTGGTTTTCCGGCGATGCCGCGATGGCCGGGCAGTACTTCGGTTACGACGGCCCCTATCCGCCGCCGCACGACCTGCGCCCGCACCGCTATTTCTTCCGTGTGTTCGCGCTCGACGTGGACGCGCTGGCGCTGCCGGTCGCATTTACCGCCGCGGATGTGCTGCGCGCGATGCACGGGCATGTGCTGGCCGAAGCGGCGATCTACGGGACGTATAGCCTCAACGGCTGAAGCCCCTCATCCGCCTTGCGGGCACCTTCTCCCCGCGTGGCGGGGAGAAGGAAAAAACGAGCCCGCCTCCCCGTGCGGCGGGGAGAAGGAAACACAGGCACGGCTCTCCGTTGGGCGGGAAAAGAGGCGCCTCGTTACAGGATGTAGCGGCTCAGATCCGGATCCTGCGCCAGCTCGCCCAACTGGGCATCGACGTAGACGCGATCGATCACCACGGTGCCGCCCTTGTCCGGGGCGTCGAAGCTGAGCGATTCCAGCAATTTTTCCAGCACCGTGTGCAGGCGTCGGGCGCCGATGTTTTCCTGGCGCTCGTTGACGTGGGCGGCGATCTCGGCGAGGCGCAAGACGGCGTCGGGCGTGAACTCGACGCGCACGCCTTCGGTCGCCAGCAATTCGACGTACTGCTTGGTCAGCGCCGCCTTGGGTTCGGTCAGAATGCGCACGAAGTCGTCCTTGCCCAGCGCCGACAGCTCGACCCGGATCGGAAAGCGCCCCTGCATTTCCGGAATCAGATCGGACGGCTTGGCCAGATGGAACGCGCCCGAGGCGATGAACAGGATGTGGTCGGTTTTCACCGCGCCGTACTTGGTGCTCACCGTACTGCCTTCGACCAGCGGCAGCAGGT
The DNA here is from genome assembly GCA_018262705.1 of Xanthomonas sp. GTDB lineage: Bacteria > Pseudomonadota > Gammaproteobacteria > Xanthomonadales > Xanthomonadaceae > Thermomonas. Next base: position 222,270 of record JADFDQ010000001.1, on the reverse strand, counting down.
CGCGCTGCACGCCTTCGCGCGAAATGTCGGCACCGTAGCCTTCGCTGCGTTTGGCGACCTTGTCGATTTCGTCGATGAAGACGATGCCGTTCTGCTCGCAGGCTTCGATCGCCTGATCGCGCACGTCGTCCTCGTTGACCAGCTTGCCGGCTTCCTCTTCGATCAGCAGCGGGCGCGCGGCGCGGATGGTCATGGACTTCTTGTGGGTCTGGTTGCCGGAAATCTGGGAGAACATCTGCCGCAGCTGTTGGCCCATTTCTTCCATGCCCGGCGGCGCCATGATGTCCACGCCGATATTCACGCCCAGGTCGAGTTCGATCTCGCGATCGTCCAGTTCGCCGGCGCGCAACTGCTTGCGCAGCTTCTGGCGCGTGGAAGATTCCTGCGACGACGGCTCGGCGGCGATGTCCACCGTGGTCACGCTCTGCTGCAGGCCGAATCCCGACTTCATTTCGCGGCGCGGCAGCAGGGCATCGAGTAGGCGGTCCTCGGCGCGCTCTTCGGCCTGGGTGCGCACGCGGGTCTTGGCCTGCGCGCGGTAGAGCTTGACCGCGGTGTCGGCCAGGTCGCGAATGATCTGTTCGACGTCCTTGCCGACGTAACCGACCTCGGTGAAGCGGGTGGCTTCGACCTTCACGAACGGGGCGTTGGCCAGCGTTGCCAATCTGCGCGCGATTTCTGTCTTGCCGACGCCGGTCGGGCCGATCATCAGGATGTTTTTCGGGATCACCTCGTTTCGCAATTCATCCGGCAATTGCGAGCGCCGCCAGCGGTTGCGCAGGGCGATCGCCACCGCGCGCTTGGCGGCGTGCTGGCCGACGATGTGGTGGTCGAGTTCGGCGACGATCTCGCGCGGAGTCATGGTGGAGGAATCGGTCATGGGAGTTCGTTCTGGTGTAGGAGCGCAGCGCGGGGGCGCGTGGATCTGGCGAGGTTTCCGTAGGAGCGCACCGCAGGGGCGCGAAAGCGGTTGCATGATTCCGTAGAAAATATCGCGCCCCGCGGTGCGCTCCTACGGGATGGGGGTCAGAGTTCTTCGACCACGATGTTGCGGTTGGTGTAGATGCAGATGCCGCCGGCGATGTTCAGCGCTTCGGTGGCGATGGCTTTGGCGTCGAGATCAGTGTGCGCCAGCAGGGCGCGCGCGGCGGACAGCGCGTACATGCCGCCCGAACCAATGGCGATCAGGCCGTCTTCCGGCTCGATCACATCGCCGGTGCCGCTGATGACCAACGATGTGTCGGCATCGGCCACCGCCAGCAAGGCTTCGAGCTTGCCGAAGCGGCGCTCGGTGCGCCAATCCTTGGCCATTTCCACCGCGGCGCGGGCGAGTTGGCCGTGTTTTTCGAGTTTCGCTTCGAACAGTTCGAACAGGGTGAAGGCGTCGGCAGCGGCGCCGGCGAATCCGGCCAGCACCTGCCCGTCCTTGCCGAGCCGGCGCACCTTGCGGGCGTTGGCCTTCATCACCGTATGGCCGAGCGTCACCTGACCGTCGCCGGCGATCACGACCTTGCCGTTGCGGCGCACCGAACAGATGGTGGTGGCGTGGAACACGCCGGGGTTCTGGCTGGGGTCCATCGTTTTCTCCGCGTGAACCCATTACGTGGGGGTGCGCGGAGTTGAGTTCAAGCTGGGCAGGGAACCGGGGACCAGGAACCGGGGACCGGGAAAAGCGAAGAGCCAGAAGCGGGAAGTCAGAAGCGGGAAGCGTCAGGCCGTGCGTCGTTCAGCCAGGTTCCAGCGGGCCATGGATCGTTTGTGTCCGTGAATCGGAGCCGGATGCGGGGGCCTCGCGGCGAATCCGCAGGGCGACGGGAGGCCTGTCTGAAGTCGGAGTCGATTCTGACGGGATTGAATCAAATCAGCGGCTTGGCGGCGTCCAGCAGCGTCTTGGCGCGCTGCTGCAGGGCTGCCCACGAGGCTTCCAGTTGGCCGGGCTTGGGGGTGATGCGGGCGATCAGCGACAGCGCGTCTTCCAGACCCTGCACGCGCAGCGCCAGTTCGGCATAGTCTGCGGCCAGCACCAGCTCGCAGCGGCGGTCGGAGCACACGCCGATGCACGGGCGCGGGGCGTCCACTTTGCCGCAGCCAATGCAGCGCCAGCCTTCGATGATCTCGACCATTGGCGCAGTCTGCGCCCGGATTCAAAGTCGGGATTGATGTCGATCAATCTTCGGAAGTCGAGCGCTTGCGGCGCGCGCGCGGGTGAGCGGCGTCGTAGACCTTGGCCAGATGCTGGAAATCCAGATGGGTGTAGATCTGGGTGGTGGCGATGTCGGCATGGCCGAGCAGCTCCTGCACGCCGCGCAGGTCGCCGGAGGATTCCAGCACATGGCTGGCGAAGCTGTGCCGCAGCAGGTGCGGATGGATGCGCTTGAGCACGCCTTGGCGCAGTGCAATCTGTTTCATCCGCAGCTGGATCGCACGCGGAGAAATCTGTTTGCCGCCACGGCCGGGGAAGACGAAGTCGCCGATCGTTCCGTGGGACTGCTCACGCCAGTCCTGCAGCGCGCGCCGCGCGTGCGAGCCGACCGGCACGAGGCGCTGCTTGCTGCCCTTGCCGAGCACCGACACCAGGCCCTGTTCGAAATCGAGGTCGTGCCAGTGCAGCGCGCACAGTTCGGACAGGCGCAGGCCGGAGGAATACAGCAACTCCAAAACGGCGCGGTCGCGCTGCCCCAGCGGCGCGTCGGTGGCCACTTCGACCAGTTGCACCGCCTCGTCGACATCGAGCACCTGCGGCAGCTTGCGCGGCGCTTTCGGTGCGCGCACGCCGGCGGTCGGCAGCGCGGCGATCCGGCCCTGCTTCAGCAGCCAGCGGTACAGGCTGCGGCAGGCCGAAAGCCGCCGCTGCAGGGACTTCGGGGCCAGTCCTCGGCGGTGTTCGCGGGCGATGAAGGCGCGAATGTCGTCGCTGCGTAAGGTGATCAGATCGCGGCCCTGGGCGAAATCGACGAGTGCGGCCAGATCGCGCCGATAGGCTTCCAGCGTGTGCGCCGAGCTTTGTCGCTCGACCCGCAGGTGTTCTAGAAAGGCGTCGATCGACATCCTTCCATCATCCTCGTTCTGGACGCTGCCGCAATCCGGTCGGCACCAAGACACCACCTACGGGCGCGGAGCGTCCATGTACCTTTGCAATGCCACGTCCAGCGCCTGTCCCATCATCCGCAGGAACAGCGTGCCCATGCCGGGATAAAAGCAGTTGGGGTCGACGCTGCCAATGGCTACGAGGCCGGTGTCTTTCAAACTCAGCAGCGCCGAACTCTGGACGTCTTCGGCGCGGACGCCGTAGAGCAGCGTGTTCTTGTCCGGATGCAGGCGGCCGCAGACCGGCTCGCCGCTGGCCAGCAGATCCTGAAAGCCGGCCAGCCGCGGGCTGTCGGCGGGGATGTGCTGGAACCAGTCGCAGCCAGCGAGCGCAGGCGCCTCGCGAAAGCCGACGATGCGCACCAGATCGCCCTGAAAATCCTCTTCCAGCGTGGCCGCCATCGCGCGCAGGGTGTCGTCGGCGCTGGTTTGTTTCATCAGCGCCAGCGCCAATTGGTGCGTGCGCACCGCCAGCCGCTCGTTGTCCTGCGCGTTGGCGTACAGCTCGTGCAGGCGTCGGCTCAGATCGCGATTTTTCTCGCGCAGCACTTCCAACTGGTAGCTGGTCAGCGAGGCCGCCGGGCCGTTCTCGCGTGGGATCACCAGCGACTGCACCAAGTCCGGAAACTGTTGCAGGAAGTCCGGGTGACGGCGCAGCCACGTCGCGACTTCGTGCGCGCCCAACTTCTCGGTGCTGTCGTTGTAGTCCATGCTCACAACCATTCTCCTTCGAACACGAAGGCGGCCGGGCCGCCCATCAAAAAGGTTCCGCTGTCGCCGTCTTGCCGAATGCGCAGGCTGCCGCCGGGAAGTTCGACCGCCACGCCCGACGCCGCGTCCACGCGGCCACGCCGCGCCAGCACCGCCACCGCCGCGCAGGCACCGCTGCCGCAGGCCAGGGTTTCGCCGGTGCCGCGCTCGAACACGCGCAGGCGGATGCGCTCGTTCGATAGCACCTGCGCAAAGCCGACGTTGCAGGATTCTGGAAACGCCGCGCTGCGTTGCAGCAGCGGGCCGAGGCGCGCGACGTCGGCGGTGTCGACGTTTTCGACCTCCAGCAGCGCGTGCGGATTGCCCATCGATACCGCGCCGAAACGCACCTCGATCCGATCGTCCTGAGCGCAGGCCGAAGGCTGAAGTCGAAGGGTCAGCGCATAGCTGTCTTGCTCGGTGTCGAAACCCAACAGCGGCACCTGCCTCGGGTCGAAGCGCGGCGGCCCCATGTCGATCACGAACTGGCCGGCAGCATCACGGGTGACGGCGTGGCGACCGGCCGGACTTTCGATCACGAAGTCGCCCTGCGCCGGCGCACTGCCGTCGCGCACCAGCCAGGCGGCAATACAGCGCGCGCCGTTGCCGCACTGGCCGGATGACGAACCATCGGCGTTCCAGATGCGATAGGACGCCACTGCCTCGGTACTGCGCGCGTGTTCGACGGTCAGGATCTGGTCGCAGCCGACTCCGAAATGGCGGTCGGCGAGCCGTGCGCACAGCGCCGGTGTCGGCACCGGCGCGCCGCCGCGCAGGTCCAACACGACGAAGTCGTTGCCGGCGCCGTGCATCTTGGAAAAACGCATGGCCGTCAGTTCGAGGAATCGGACGGCGTGGCGTCGCTGGCGGCGGGCTGGGCGGGCGCGGACGGCGTGTCCTGCGGTTTGTCGGGCATCACCAGCGACCCCTTGTTGCCGCAGGCCGACAGCAGGCAGAGCAGAACGGTCAGGAAGGCGGCGCGCTTGATCATGCCGAAAGTGTACCCGCAGGGCGCGTCGGCGTCGCGCTCATGGCGCAAGTTCCGGACGCCGCCACAGCCAGACCGCGGTGGCGGCCATCACCGCGCCGACCGTGGCGGGCACCCACCAGACCGGCGAAAACACCAGCATGCCGATCAGCGACGCGCCCATCATGGCGGTGGCCAGCCATTTCGAGCTGCGCCGCACGGTGCCGTCGCGTTCCCATTCAATAATTGCGCGCCCGAACTTCGGGTGCGCCAGCAGCCAGCGGCGCAGACGCGGCGAACCTCTGGATGCGGCAAACGCCGACACCAGCAGAAACGGCACCGTGGGCATCACCGGCAAAAACGCACCGATGATGCCGAGGATCAGGCCGGTCCAGGCCAGCAGCGCCCACAGATGGCGACGCATCTATTCCGAAACACCCAGCTGGCCCAGCATGAACGCGTACATCTCGGCCAGCTCGCGGTAGCGGCGGAAGCGCCCGGACTTGCCGCCGTGGCCGGCATCCATATTGGTGCGAAAGACAATCGGCGCGCTTGAAGTGTCGATATCGCGCAGCCGCGCCACGTACTTGGCCGGCTCCCAGTACTGCACCTGCGAATCCCACAGACCGGTGCCGACGAACATCGCCGGATAGGCCTGCGCATGAAGATTGTCGTAGGGCGAATAGGCCAGCATGGTGTCGTAGGACGCGCGCTGTTCGGGATTGCCCCATTCGTCGTATTCGTTGGTGGTCAGCGGAATCGTTGGATCGAGCATGGTGGTGACGACGTCGACGAACGGCACCTGCGAGAGGACGACGCGGAATTTCTCCGGCGCCATGTTCGCCACTGCGCCCATCAACAGGCCGCCGGCGCTGCCGCCGTGCGCAGCCACCCGGTCGGGCGCGGCGTAGCCTTCGGCGACCAGAAAATCACGCACGGCGATGAAATCGGTGAAGGTGTTTTGCTTGTGCAACAGCTTGCCGTCCTCGTACCAGGCGCGGCCCATTTCCTGGCCACCGCGCACATGGGCGATTGCGTAGGCCATGCCGCGATCGAGCAGGCTCAGGGTCGTGACCGAAAACGCCGGTTCCATCGACAGTCCGTAGCTGCCGTAGCCGTACAGCAGCAGGGCGGCTTTGCCGTTCCGTTCGAAGCCTTTTTTATAGACGATCGAAACGGGGATGCGGGTGCCGTCCTTTGCGCTGGCCCACAGCCGCTGGGTGACGTAGTCGGCCGGGTCGAAATCGCCCAGCACCGGCTGGCGCTTGAGCATCCGCCGCGCGCCGGTGCGGACATTGAGTTCGAAGGTCGTGAAAGGGGTCGTCATCGAGGTGTAGCCGTAGCGCACCCAGTCGCTGTCCGGCTCGGGATTGACGTCCAGCCCCATCGTATAGGCGGGTTCGTCGGCGCGAATGTATTCTTCGCTGCCGTCGGCTTTGAGCAGGCGCACGCGCTCCAGCCCGCCGGAGCGCTCGCTGATGGCGGTGAACCCCGCAAACAAAGCGAAGTCTTCGATCAGCACATCATCGCGGTGTGCGATCCAGTCGCGCCAATCGGCGCGCGTGGTTGCGCCATCGGTGGCGGTGACCAGCTTGAAGTTCTTTGCGCCGTCGGCATTGGTGCGAATCACCCAGCGGCCGCCGTGGTGGTCGGCGTCGTATTCGACGTCGCGCGCGCGGTGCGAGCACCGCGAACTGCTCGGGCGCGCCGGCCGGTGCGTAGTGCAGTTCGGAGGACACTGTGCTTTCCAGCGCGATCAAAAGGTAGCGGTCGTCGCGGCTGCGGCCGAGGCCGATGTAAAAGCTGTCGTCGGTTTCTTCATGGACGACGGGATCGGTTTTGGGATCGCTGCCGAGGACGTGTTTTTTCACGCGCACGCTGAGCAGGGTGTCGGGGTCGTTTTCGACGTAGAACAGGGTGCGGTTGTCGTCGGCCCACACCAGATCCGCGGCGACGCCTTCGATGGATTCCGGATACGCCGCGCCGGTGTCGAGATTGCGGAAGCGGATCGTGTGCTGGCGGCGGCCGCTGCTGTCTTCGGCGTAGGCGAGGATGCGGTTGTCCTGCGACACTTCGAAGCTGCCGACGCTGTAATAGTCCTTGCCGGCGGCGAGCGCGTTGACGTCGAGCAGGATCTGCTCGCCGCTGAAATCGCCGGCGGCGTTTGCCAGCAGGATGGCGGCGGCATCGACGCCGGGGCCGTCCTTGCGGCGGGCGTGGATCGGATAGTCCTTGCCGGTCTCGAAGCGCGCGTAGTACCAATAGCCGCGCTCGCGCAGCGGCACGCTGGCGTCGTCTTGTTTGATGCGGCCCACGATTTCTTCGTAGAGCGTGTCCTGCACCGGCTTGCTCGCAGCCAGCAGCGCGTCGGCGTAGGCGTTTTCCGCCTGCAGGTAGCCGATCACCTCGGGATTCGTCCGGGCGTCGTCGCGCAGCCAGTAGTAGGGATCCTGACGCTGCGCGCCGTGGGGCGCGGTGACGGTGTGCGGATGCCGGGCGGCGTCGGGCGGGGTTGGCGCGGTTTGCGCGTTGACGGCGGCAGTCATGAAGGCAAGGCTGGCAAGCAGGATGCGGAAAAACATGGAATGGGGTTCCCGGATGGCGTTTGCAATGGCGGCCGCATGACCGCCATTGCCGGAGCGCCGTGTTTCACTTCGTCAGCTGATTCCACAGGAAGGTGTAGGCCAACGCGCTCATGTGCGCGGCCTGCGCGTTGTCGGCGGCGCCGCCGTGGCCGCCTTCGATGTTCTCGTAATAGCGCACGTCCTTACCGGCGGCTTCCATCATCGCCATCATCTTGCGCGCGTGCGCCGGATGCACGCGGTCGTCCTTGGTCGAGGTCAGGAACAGCGTCGGCGGATAGGTCTTGCCGGCATCGAACAGGTGATAGGGCGAGAAGGTTCGGATGAAGTCCCAGTCGGCCGTGTCCGGATCGCCGTACTCGGCCATCCACGAGGCGCCGGCCAGCAGATGGCTGTAGCGCTTCATGTCCAGCAGCGGCACTTGCACCACGATCGCGCCGAACTTTTCCGGGTACTGGGTGAGCATGTTGCCCATCAGCAGGCCGCCGTTGCTGCCGCCCATCGTGCCCAGGTGCGCGGGTGAGGTGATGTGGCGCGCGACCAGATCGTCGGCGATCGCGGCGAAGTCTTCATAGGCCTTGTGGCGGTTGGCTTTCAGCGCGGCCTGGTGCCAGCGCGGGCCGTATTCGCCGCCGCCGCGGATATTGGCCAACACGTACACGCCGCCCTTTTCCAACCAACCCTTGCCCATGGCCGGGGAATAGCCGGGGGTCATCGAAATCTCGAAGCCGCCGTAGCCATAGAGCAGGGTCGGCGCGCTGCCGTCGAACTTCAGATCCTTCGGCCGCACGACGAAATACGGCACCCGGGTGCCGTCCTTCGAGGTGGCGAAGTGTTGTTCGATCACGTCCCTGGAACCGTCGAAGAACACCGGGTTGGACTTGAGCACTTCGGGCTTCTGGCCGATCTGGGCGATCGACAGCGTGGTCGGGGTGAGGAAGTCGGTGGCGGTCATCCACAGCGCGTCGCTCTCGTCCGGATCGACCGGCGACACCGACACCGTGCCCATGCTCGGCGCGCCGACGAAGTTCGACCGGCTCCAGCCGTCCGCTCCCGGCGTGAGCACGTACAAGCGGTTTTTCACATCCTCCATCACGTTGAGGACGAGATGGTCGCGGGTGAGGGTGAAATCGGCCAGCGAGGTGTTGGCGGTGGGCGTGAACAGCACGGTCAACTCGCGTTTGCCGGCCATGTAGTCGTCGAGCTTGGCGACCAGCAGCGAGCCGGCGGGGTAGGTCTTGCCGCCCACGGTCCAGTCCTCGCGCGGCTGCATGAACAGCCATTGGCGATACGGCGCCTTTTTCGCCGAATTGGGCGCGTCCAGACGGGTCAAGGTTCCGTCCGCGCCGCGCAGGTAAAGCTCGTCGTTGTAGAAGGCCAGCGTGCGCGTCACCCAGTCGCGCTCATAACCGGGCGTGGGGTCGTGGCTGGCGGCGATGTACATGTCGCCCGGCTGACCTACGTACACGGTCGCCGCCGCCGACAGCGGCGTGCCGCGTTTCCATTCCTTGACGATGTTGGGATAGCCGGAACTGGTCAGCGTTCCGGGGCCGAAATCGGTGAACGCATAGACGGTGTTTTCGTCGATCCAGCTCAGTCCGCCCTTGGCCTCGGGGCGGAAGAAACCGCCTTCGACGAACTGCTTGGAGGTCAGGTCGAACTCGCGCGTCACATCGGCGTCGGAACCGCCTGGCGAGAGCGCGATCAGGCAGCGTTCGTATTTGGGCTTCAGGCAGTCGGCGCCATGCCAGACCCATTGCTTGCCTTCAGCGCGGTTGAGCGCGTCGAGATCCAGCACGGTTTCCCAGTGCGGCTGCGGCTTGCGGTACTCGTCCAGCGTGGTACGCCGCCACAGGCCGCGGGGGTGCTGGGCGTCCTTCCAGAAGTTGTAGTAGTACGCGCCGATCTTTTCGACGCCCGGGATCTTGTCCTCGGAATCGAGGATGGCGCGAATTTGCGCTTCCAGCGCCTTGAACTCGGGGGTTCCGGCGATTTCGGCTTCGGTGCGCGCGTTGTGGGCGCGCACCCAGTCCAGCGAGCGTGCGCCCTGCACGTCCTCCAGCCAGGCGTAGGGATCGTCGCCGGGCGGCGGCGTCTGCGCTGCCGCGCTCGTGGCAAGGGCAAGGCTGGCGATCAGGCAGGCGCTGGACAGATGGGACATGGCGGGCTCCGGTCGGCGTGACGAACCCGGAACGCTAGCATGCGGCGGCTGAGGCCCGCATGTCCCACGCGAATGGCTTCCCTGCGAATGGCTCAGGCGCGGCGCACGGCAGGCGATGCCATCGCCGCGCGGCGCCGGCGTCCTGGGCGCGCCGGCAATCGCGACCGGCGCATGGAAGCGGGTGTTGATGTTGTCTGCTGCAGGCAACGCAGGCTCCACCACGCCGCCAACGGCATGCCCACCAACCACAGCGGCAGCCAGCCGATCCACGGGTTGCTGGCGCGGGCGGCCGGCAGCAGGACGACCAGGGCAATGCCGAGGACAAGCATCTGGCGCAGGCAGGCATCAAGCTGGCGGCGGGTCATGGCGGCGCTCCGTGTGGATTGGCGTGCAGCCTGCCGCACCGGCGTCGCACGGACTGCGACAGTCAGAACCCGGAGTCGTCCAGCGCTTTTTCCGCCTCGCGGCGACCGATTTCGATCAATTCCGAAGCGCGCCAGAATTCATAGAACTGGCAGGCGTCGCGCGGAATGCGGATCAGCAGTTCCGGCGGTTCCATCGCCAACTGCACGCGGGCGATGCGTTCTTGCATGGTGTCGAGCGCGCGCGACATCACCTCCATCAGTCGAAAGCGGTGCTGCGGCTCTTCGTCGTCCTCGCTGAAATGGCGCTCCATCCAGCGCCCGATAATGCCAGGCTCGGGTTTGCCATGTTCGGATTCGACTTCGCGCACGATCTCGGCGGCTGCGCCCGCAGGCTGGGAGTGGATGTCGACCGCGATCACCCGGTGCGGCCCAGCGAGGCGGGTTGCGGTCAGCGGCAATGGCGCCAGCAGCCCGCCGTCGACCAACTCCATCTCGCCGAAGGTCATCGGGGTGAAGATGCCGGGGATGGCGAACGAGGCGCGGATGGCGTTCCACATGTCGCCGCGGCGCAGCCAGACTTCGCGCTGGTGCATCAGATCCACCGCCACCGCGGTGAAATCAATCGGCAATTCTTCGATGCGCGGCTCGCCGATCACCTTGCGCAGCGTTTTCAGCAATTTCTCGCCGGTAAACATGGCCGGTCGGCCGAGGCCGGGGTCGAGCAGACGCAGCATTTCCGCGCGGCTGGTCATCAGCATCCAGCGAGACAACGCTTCCAGCCGGCCGGCTGCGCAGACGCCGCCGACCAGCGCGCCGCTGGAAGTTCCGGCAATGGCCTTGATCTCGAAGCCGCGCTCTTGCAGCACCTCGATCACGCCGATCTGGGCCAGCCCGCGCGCGCCGCCCGCGCCCAGCGCCAGCACCACGCTGCGGTCGCGTTTCCGGGCAGGCGTCTGGTTTGCGGCGATCGCGTTCATGGGGTGTCGTCGTAGTGTCCCAGCGCCAATTGCAGCAAGGTGGACAGCTGCGCGCGCAGCGCCCTGGGTTCGACCAACTCGGCGTCGGCGCCGTACTGCAGCACGTCCATCAGCAGCTCGCGCGAGGCCGAATAGGGCAGCTTCAGTTCAAAGCGACCGTCGGGCAGAAAGTGGCCCTGCTGCTGCGAATGCCAATGTTCCTCGGCGACCCAGCGCGCCGCCTTGGCGGAAAAGCGAATCGTCGCCCAGCCTTTCGGCGCGCCCGAAAAGATGCCGTAGCTCGAAGACAGGTGGGTGCTGAGTGCGTCTTCGTCGACATCGTGCGCCGCGCCATCGCCCATGCGCGGACCGTGGATGCGGTCCACGGCAAAGCTGCGCAGCGCCTCGCGGTCTTCGTCCCAGGCGTCGAGGTACCAGTTGTCGCGGTAGTGGGTCAGGCGCTGCGGGCTGACCTTGCGCCGGGTTTTTTCGTCGGTCGTGCGCGCGTGGTATTCAAAGCTCAGCGGGCGCCGTTCCAACACCGACGAGGCGACGATGCGGAAGATGTGTTCGTCGAGCCGGCGGCTGCGGTGCGGGATGACGCGGATCCGCTCCAGCGGCCAGCGCTTGCCGCCGGAATGGGCGTCCAGAAGCTTGTCGATGCGCTGCTGCAGCGGCGCCAGCGCCGAGGACAGCATTCCGCCACTGCTGCGCGCCAGCAGCTGCTGCGCAGCGACCAGCGCGTGCAATTCCTCGGAGGTCAGCCATAGACCCGGCAGTTCGAAACGCTCGGCTTCGTCCTTGTCGTAGCCGAAGCCGGCTTCGCCGTCGCCGATCACCGGCGCCATCAGTCCGTCGCGCAGGAAGGCGATGTCGCGGTAGACGGTGGCGCGCGAACAGCCCAGCTCGTCCTGCAAATGGGCCATCGTCACCGGCCGGCGCGCGGACTGCAGCGTGCGGTGCAGGGCGATGATGCGTTCGTAGCGGTCCATCCCGCGATTATGCGACAGTGTCAGCCGCGCCGGGTGGCGAGGGCGCGTGCTGTCGGGGCGACGGGATGGCGTTCGCCCGGCGGCCCGCCATTCAATGAACGCGACAGCCCAGGGGACACGCACAACACATGCATTGGCAGGGCTGGGCAACGATTGCGATCATCGCCGTGGCGATGGTGGCGTTCGCAAGCGAGAAAATCCGCATCGATCTGGTGGCGCTGGTGGTGCTGGCGTTGCTGGTGCTGCTGCGGATCGTCGGTATCGACGAGGCCTTGAGCGGATTTTCCAACGAAGCCACGGTGACCGTGGCGGCGATGTTTGCGCTCAGCCTCGGGATCGAACGCTCCGGCGCGCTGGAGCCGCTGGGGCGGATGCTGTCGCGGATTCGAAAACCGTGGCTGCTCACGCTGGCGCTGATGCTGACGATCGCGCCGATGGGCGCATTCGTGAAAAACATCGCGCTGGTGGCCACCTTCCTGCCGCTGGCGCTGCGGGTTTGCACCCGCTCCGGCACCTCGCCGGCACGGGTGTTGATGCCGATGGCGTTTGCCGCACAAATGGGCGGGGTGTGCACGCTGATCGGCACGTCGTCCAACCTGCTCACCAACAGCCTGGCGCAGAAGAACGGGCTGCCGGGCTTTGGCGTGTTCGAGTTCACCAAGCTTGGCGTGGTTCTGGCCGTGGTCGGAATTGCCTACCTGATGCTGGTGGGTCGCTGGTTGTTGCCCAAGCAGGCGGAGACGCTGCTGAAAACCGAGGAGGATGGGGGCGACATCGGCAAATACGTGTCCGAATTGCGCATCACCCCGGAATCCTCGCTGCGCGGCACCACGATCGCCGATGCACGGGTCATCGAAACCCAGGGGGTGTTTCCGCTGGAGCTGCTGCGCGGCGATGAAAAGCTGTGGTCGCCATGGTCGCAAAAACTGGAATCCGGCGACGTGCTGCTGCTGCGCGGGGATTGGGAAAAAATCGAGGCGTTTCGCGAGAACGCGAAGCTGGAGCACCCGCGCAAACGGCGTTTCGCCGATCACGACGACCGCCCGCAGGTGCTGGTGGAAATGATGGTGGCGCCGGCCAGCGCCGCGGAAAGCCGCCACCTGTCCGATCTGGATCTTGGCTGGCGCTACGACGGCAGCGTGCTGGCCATCCATCGCCGCGGCCATCTGGTGCGGGACTCACTGCGCGACGTCGAGTTGGCGGTCGGCGACGTCCTGCTGCTGCTGACCGACGAAGACCGGCTTCCGATCCTGCGCGCGGACGACCGTTTCATCGTACTCAGCCAGCGCGAGGATGCGCGCGCCAAGTCGCCGCTGAAGGCGCTGACGGCGGTTGCGATCATGGTCGGCGTGGTGTTGGCCTCGGGCCTGCATTGGATGCCGATCCCCGCCGCCGCCATCTGCGGGGCCGTCGCCATGGCGGTGTTCGGTTGCTATGGACGCAAGGACGTGTACGAGGCGATGGATTGGAAAATCATCGTCCTGCTGGGCGCGATCTTGCCGCTGGGGATCGCGATCGAGAAAACCGGGGTGGCCGATGTCACGGTGGCCGCCAGCATGCAGCTGCTGGGCAACCACGGCCCGCTGGCGGCCCTGCTGCTGGTCTATCTGCTGACGGCGCTGCTGACCGAACTCATGGGCCACAACCCTTCGGTGGTGCTGATGGTGGGCATCGCTTATTCGGTGGCGCAATCGGTGCATGCCGATCCGCGCCCGTTCATCGTGGCGGTGGCGTTTGCCGCCGCGACATCGTTCGCCACCCCCGTGGGGTATCCCACCAACACCATGGTGTATTACGCCGGCGGCTATCGGTTTACCGACTTCATGAAGGTCGGCATCCCGCTGATTGCGATTTTCTGCGCCATTTCGATGTGGCTGATCCCGCAGTTCTGGCCGTTTCACCCGTGAAATTCAGCGGATTCCTCGAATCCGTGGCGTTGATCCATTAAACTTCGCCATCACGCCTTTCATTCGTGAGTTCGTTTGATGCTGCCGTTGCTGTGGCTGGCGTTTACCGCGCCAGCAACCGCCATCGCGCTGCCGCCACCGTCGGTGTTGCAACCGGAAGTCGCGCAACGCCTGCTGGATCCGCCGCGCTGCCTGCAGCTGCGCTGCGCGGATGGCGAATGGGTGGTCGCGGCGATGCCGCAGATTCCGGCCGGCCGGCTCCGCGTCGACGGCAGCGGCCTGCCCGGCGGCGGCGGTCGCCTGCGCCTGAACGGATCGCGCCGCGACTGGGTCAAGGCGCAGGGCAGCAATGCGCGGGTCGGTCTGCAATACGGCGCGCAGATGGTGAAAACCGGCGACACCAGCCTGAGCGTGGCGGTGGAGCCGGGCTACCGCCTGCAGGGGTCGGTGGACGACGGCGTGGCGCAGACCGGGCCGGTGCTGCGCGGGCAGCTCGAATGGAGCCATGCGCTCGACGCGGAAACGCGGCTGTCGCAAACCGCACGTCTGGAAGCCGGCCAGCACGGCGCCTACCTGCGCAACAGCCTGTCGCTGGTGTGGCAGATCCAGCCGCAGTGGTCGCTGGGCACCGGCGTGGACACCCGCCGCGACAGCGCGCTGCAATCGCGCAACCAGACCGACATGTCGGTCAAGCTGCGCTATCTGTTCTGAAACTCGTTCGATTGCAACTCAGGTTGCGTCGATCAGCGCGCGTGCGCCCTGCGCAAGCAAGGCCTCGGCCACTGCAATGCCCAACGCGTCTGGCGCGGCGGCGGGACCGCTGGCCTGCGCGCGCAGGCTGCGGCCGTCGATCACCGAACCCACCAGCCCCTGCAGATGCAAGGCGTTGCCGCCGAGCGTCGCCAGCGCGGCCACCGGGACATGGCAGCTGCCGTGCAGGGTGCGGTTCATCGCGCGCTCGGCATCGACGCAGGTGCGGGTGTCGGCGTCGTCGAGCGCTACGCACAGCGCGATGACTTGCGGATCGTCATTTCTGCACTCGATGGCGATCGCCGCTTGCGCGGGTGCGGGCAGCCAGTCGGGCGCGTCCAGCGTCGAGCGGATCCGCGCTTCGAGCCCGAGCCGCTTCAACCCGGCGCAGGCCAGCACGATGGCGTCGTAATCGCCAGCGTCGAGTTTGTCCAGCCGGGTGTTGACGTTGCCGCGCAGGTCCAGCAGTTCCAGATCCGGCCGCAGCGCGCGCAGCTGCGCCTGCCGGCGCAGCGAAGAGGTGCCCACGCGGGCGCCCGACGGCAGCGCGGACAGCGTTTCGAAATGGTTGCTGACGAACGCATCAGCGGCGTCGCCGCGGGCGAGGATGGCCGCAAGCGCAAAGCCCGGTTCCAGCTCCATCGGCACATCCTTGAGCGAATGCACGGCGCAGTCTGCCTGCCCGCGCTGCATCGCCAGCTCCAGCTCCTTCAGGAACAGCCCCTTGCCGCCGATCGCCGCCAGCGAACGGTCGAGAATTTCGTCGCCGCGGGTGCTCAGCGGCACCAGTTCGACAGTCAATCCGGGATGCGCTGCGCGCAGGCGTGAGGCGACGTGTTCAGTTTGCCAGAGCGCGAGTTGGCTCTTGCGGGTTGCGATGCGCAGCGTGGTCATCCGCGCATTATCGCCGCAACCCCGGCTTCCGGCTGTTGGCATCCATGCCAATCACAGGTGCTTCAGCGTTTCGCGCAGTTGGGTCAGGCAGCGGCGGCTGATTTCCAGGGGCGTGGCGACGTGGCGCAAGACGGCATGCACGGTGCCGTCCGGCGAGCGCCGCAGCTCGACGATTTCTTCGCGCGCCACGAGGCAGTTGCGGTGGATGCGCACGAAGCGTCCGGGGAAATCCACTTCCAGCGATTTCAGCGATTCTTCGATCAGGTCTTCGCCGCGCGCGTGGTGAACGGCGACGTATTTTTCGTCGGCCTGCAGGTAGTAGATGTCGTCGATCGGAATCAGGCGCAGGCTGCCGCGCAGACGCGCCGACAGCTGGGTGCGCGCAGGCGGTTGGGCTTCGGCGTCAGGTTTGCGTCCGCGACCTGCAAGGAAGGTGCGCACCTTGTCGAGCGCTGCGGCAAGCCGTTCGGCGCGCACCGGCTTGACCAGATAGTCGATGGCGTCCGCCTCGAAGGCCGACAGCGCGTGGGCGTCGTAGGCGGTGCAAAACACCACCGCCGGCGGCACATCGGTGGTTGCGAGATTGCGCGCGGTTTCAAGGCCGTCCATGCCGGGCATGGCGATGTCCAGCAGCACCAGATCGGGCTGACTGTCGGCACACAGCGCCAGCGCAGCCCTGCCGTCGCCGGCTTCCGCGCAGACGGCAACGCCGGGCTGCGCTTCCAGCAGGGCGCGCAGACGCGACCGCGCCAGCGGTTCGTCGTCCACGATCAACACCCGCAGCGGCGCAGCATCCATCGCCCGGCCTCCCTGACCGCGACTGGCCATCCTTGCCGCGATGGTAGCCGGACGCTCGCGCCCGCGTCATCCCGCCGCGGCAAAGCGCGCGTCGAGCCAGCGGCGCAGGTCGGCGATTTCCTCGGCGCAGACCTGATGCTGCATCGGGTAGTCCTGCCACTGCGCGTCGAAGCCTAGCTGCCGCAGCGTGCGGACGCTGGCCTGCCCGGCGGCCACCGGAACCACCGGATCGAAACTGCCGTGGGCCATGAACAGCGGCTGCGACGCAGCCTGCGGCTTCAGCCGCTGCTGCGCCACTTCGGCCGGCATCGACAGGTAGGTGGACAGCGCGATCAGGCCGGCCAGCGGCTGGCTGCGGGCAAGTCCTGTAGCCAGCGCCACCGCGCCGCCTTGCGAAAATCCAGCAAGCAGCAGACGCGACGGCGGGATGCCGCGCTCGCCTTCGCGCGCGATCAAGGCTTCGATCTGCGCCACCGAAGCATCGACGCCGGCCAGGTCGGCGCGTTGGGCCAGTGCGTCAAAATCAAAGTTGACGATGTCGTACCACGCCCGCATCCGCGCGCCGCCGTTGATCGTCACAGGCCGCACCGGCGCGTGCGGAAACACGAAGCGCAGCGCCGGCCAGTTCTTGCGAATGAGTTCCGGCACGATCGGCGCGAAATCGTGGCCGTCGGCGCCGAGGCCGTGCAGCCACAGCACGGCCCACGTCGGATCGGGGCCGGTTTGGTGTTCGACGGTGTCCAGCAGCATGGGTGCGTCCGGTAGCGGCAACGCGCATTATGCCGGCTGCATCAAAGCACTTCAGTGCGCGTGCTGCGCGGCGCGCTGCGGGAAAGCCAAGATGGCCGCAACGATGAAAGCCAGCAGCGCCAGCGTGGCGGAGTTGCGGCTCAGGTCCAGTCCGCCTTGCGCCAGTGGCTTGTCGAGGAAATCGCCCAGCACCGCGCCCAGCGGGCGGGTCAGGATGAAAGCCATCCAGAACAGCAGTGTCGGCGAGACTTTCTTGGTGAAGTGCAGCACGGCCACCAGCGCCAGCGCGCCGCAGAAGATGGCGATGCCGCCGAGGTAGCCCAGCCCCTGCGTGTCGGCCACCCAGTCGCCCAGCGCGGTGCCCAGCGTTTGCGAGCACATGATGGTCAGCCAGTAAAACGCTTCCGCCTTCGGATTGTCGACGCTGGCCACCGCGACCGTGCCCAAGGTGCGTTTCCACAGCAGCAGCACGCCCAGCAGGAGCACCAGCAGCAAGCTGGAGCCGCCGCTGTAGCCGATGCCGAGCGAGCGGTCGGCGAAGTCGGCCAGGGTGGTTCCAATCGTGGTGCTGGCGAGGATCGCGAACCAATACAGCCACGGATTGAAGCGGCGCGCGCGAATCTGCAGCCACACTGCCAGTGCAAACACGAAGGCGAACAGGCCGGTGCCGATCAGATAACCGTTGGGGTTTGCGTGCGCGGTGGTTTCGCCCAGCCACGACATCGTTACGGCATCGCCGCCGGTTTCGCCCAGCGTGGTGGCGGCGATCTTGATTAGCCAGAACAGCAGGGTGACCGCCGGGACCTTCGCCAACGTCGCGAAGACGCGTTCGGCAGAGTCGCTGCGGGTTGTCGAATCCTGCAATGCCTGCATGCGGAAAGGTTCAGTCGTCGTCGAAATCGCGACCCCAAACCAGCCACGACGCCAGCACGAAGACGACGCTCCAGAACAGGTGTGTGCAGGCTTTGCCGGTGCGCGCCAGGGGGTTGGGCGTGGGCCGGCCGCTCAAGGGCATGGACACGCTCACGCCGGCCTCCGCGCGCGGATGGCGGGCGCCGACGGGGGCGAAGCAGGAACTTGGGGAGGCAGGAATGGGTGCATGGCGCGCAGCGTGCCCTGCACCGCGGTAAGGTTGCCTCAGCCGAATCTCAGGCGTTTCTTAACATGACCCGCGCCAAGCTGCCGCGCCTTGGGGTGTATTGCCGATGCCTGACACACATGCCACCGCGTTGCGGGTTCTGTTGATCGAAGACCAGCGCGACATCGCGGCTAACATCTGGGATTTTCTCGAACGTCGCGGCTACGAAATGGACCATTGCCCGGACGGCGTTTCCGGACTTGCGCGCGCGCTGGGCGCTGAATTCGATGTGATCGTGCTCGATCTTGGCCTGCCGCGGATGGATGGACTGGAGTTGTGCCGGCGGCTGCGCAAGGCCGGGCGCGGGGTGCCGGTGTTGATGCTGACCGCACGCGACACCCTGGAGGACAAGCTGCGCGGATTTGCCGAAGGCGCGGACGATTATCTGGTCAAGCCGTTTGCGATGCGCGAGCTGGAAGCGCGCATTCGCGCGCTCTGTCGACACCTGCAAACGGAGGCCGAATCCATTGCGTTTGCCGGGCTGTCCTTCGATCCGCACACGCTGACCGCCAGGCGCGGCGGCCAGCGCATGTCCCTGACCCGCCTGCAGGGCGTGCTGCTGGATGTGCTGCTTCGGAATGCGCCGAAGATCGTTTCACACGCGGCGCTGATCGAAGCGGCTTGGGGTGAAGGCGGGGCCGACGTTGCGGCCCTGCAAACACAGATCTACGAGCTGCGCAATGCCATCGACAAGCCGTTCGATGCCCCGCTGCTGCATTCGGTGCGCGGCGTCGGCTATCGGCTGGTGGCGCCGGAATGAACGCCCCGCTGCCGCTGCGCCTGCGCTTTGGCCTGCTGGCCCTGCTGCTGGGGCTGGCCTTGTCGGGGCTGGCTTCGCTGGAGCTGCTGGATGCGGCCGAAGACTACGAATACATCGTCTCCAACGAAATTCTGCGCGGCCAGGCCGAAGATTACGGACGCAGCCTGGCCAGCGGCGCCCCGGATTCGCTGCCGCACACCCAGCGTCTGCGCGGGTATCGGATCGGCGACCCCGAATTGCCGCGCAGCTATGCCGCGCTGCCGCCCGGGATAACCGAGGATCCGGATGACGGGAACACCCACGTCGGGGTGTTCGATACCGCTGCCGGCCGGCTGGTGTTCGTCATCGATCTGGGCGACATCGAGGGCAAGGAGCGCCAGTTGCGCCGATTGATGGCGGTGCTGGTCGTGCTGGGCACGGCGCTGTCGGGCTGGCTGGGATGGCTGCTGGCGGGGTTGGCGCTCAAGCCGGTGCGCACGCTGGCCGAAGGCGTCGAGGCGCTGGCCGTGCAGCCGCAGGCGACGCATCTGGCCGCCGGCGTCAGTCATGACGATCTGGGACGGCTGGCGCGCGCCATCGATGGCTATCAGATGCGTCTGGTGGAAGCCGACAGCAACGAGCAGGCCTTTCTTGCCGACGCCAGCCACGAGCTGCGCACGCCGTTGACCGTGATTCAAGGGGCGCTGGAGGTGCTGCAAGACGATGCTTCCGCAACGCCGGCGCAGCGCAAGCGGCTTGATCGCGTGGATCGCGGCGTCGTCGAAATGCGCCGTCTGCTTGAAGCCATGCTGGCGGCGGCGCGGCGCAAGCCGCTGCAGATCGAAAGCGTGCGCGGCGCAGATCTGTTGCGGGATGTGGCGGATGCGGCGCTGGAGGGGCGACGCGACGTCGTGTGCGCGAGCATCGTCGATCGGGAGCTGCGCATCGATTCGCGCGAAGCCCTGCTGCTGCTGGCAGGGCTGCTGCGCAGGCTGGCGCAGCAACAGCCGACCGGCGAATTGCAGTTGGCATTGCACGCCGACCGGATCGTGATGCGGGTCTTTGCGGCGCAGGATTCGGAGCAATCCTGCGTCGCGCCCCGCGCCGACACCGGCACCGGATCGGCGCTGCTGGATCGCCTGGCCGCACGCCTGGGCTGGCAGGTGGCGATTGATTCGGCAACGCAAATTTCGATCCGCACCGACGCAATACCGTCGTCGCCATGAACATTCCCGACGCACCGCCTACCGGAGGCCGCATGGCGCAGACATGGTTTTTCTGGGCGCTGCTGTCGGCGGTGTTCGCCGCGCTGACCGCGATCTTCGCCAAGGTTGGGCTGGTCGGCGTGAATTCCGACTATGCAACCTTGATCCGCACAATCATGATCCTCGTCGTGCTCGGCGCCTTCGTCGCCGCCACCGGCAAGTGGAGCGATCCGACCGCGCTGTCGGGGCGCGTTTGGCTGTTCCTCGGCTTGTCTGCGCTCGCCACCGGCGTGTCCTGGGTTTGCTATTTTCGCGCGCTGCAAATCGGCGATGCCTCGCAGGTGGCGGCAGTGGACAAGGCCAGCGTGCTGCTGGTGGCGGTGTTTGCGGTGCTGCTGCTGGGCGAGCGCCCTTCGCCGCGCGACTGGCTTGGAATCGCGCTGGTCGCCGCCGGGGTGGTGGTGCTGGCGCTGCGACGTTGAAGCCCGCCCGACTGGCCTCGGCGGCGTGACCGCCGCTGCGGTCAGTGCGTGACGGGCTTCGGGTGGGCGACCCTCGCCGCCGGGTCGATCACGAGGGTCACCTCGCGTTCGAACAGCAGTCGGCCCTCGACCGCGGCACCGGCTTCGATCGTCACCTTGGGCGGATTGGAGCGGCCGAACCAGCCGAACCAGCCGACGCTCGGCTTGCGCACGATGAGATCGCCGCGCACCACGCTGCCGCTGCCGATGCGCAGGTCGCCGTTGACCGTCTCCAGGCTGCCGCCGACGCTGGAGCGAAGCAGCGTGATGCCCCCGTTCACGGTCTCGATCCCGCCCGCCAGACTGGTGCCATCGAGCTGCACGCGACCGTTGACGGTCTCGATCTTCCCGCCGACCCGGCTGCCGGCACCGACTTCGATCCGTCCGTTGACGGTTTCCAGCCCGCCGCTGGCCGTCACCCGGGCACCGAGGGCGATGGCGCCGTTGACGGCCTCGGCGCTCTTGAACGCGGCGCCGTCGTCCACCCGGATGGCACCGTTGACGGATTCCAGCGCGCCCGCGCGGGCTCCGGCCGGCAGGTGGATGCCGTGATTGACGGTGGACAGGTCGCCCAGTGGCGCCGCTGCCGCCGGAGCTGATTGTGCGAGGCCTGAGGCGGGCGCGAGAGCGCCTGTGGCCAGAATCAATCCGATCAGCAAATTGCGCATGGATGCACTCCTTGGCAGCGCCGGATGCAAGGGCTTGCAACCATTTGCGATGCCGATGCCAGTGTGCGGCCCTGCCCCGCGCCGAGCAATCCGGCGCGGGCGGTTTCGTCGCACCCTGCGCGGCTTCGTCGCATGGGGCCGTCATTCCTCCGTGTCGGGCTTGCGCGCTTGGCCGGGGCCGACGCCTTCGATCCGCTTGAAAAAGCGCCGGAACGCGGCTTCGCTGCCGTAGCCGAGCATTTCGGCCACCGCGGCTACCGAGAAACGGCGATTCCGCAGCAGGCGTCGCGCTTCGGTTGCACGCCAGTGCGCCAGATACTGGATCGGCGGCTGGCCGACGGTTTGGGTGAACAACGCGGCAAACGCAGTGCGCGACATGCCGGCCTGCGCCGCCATCGCCTGAATCGTCCAGTCCTCGCCGGGCCGTGCGTGCACCGCCGCCAGCGCGCGCGACAGCCGGGCATCGGTCAAGGCCGCCAGCAGCCCGCGCGGCTGCTCGGCGCGACGAACGTATTCGCACACCGCCATGGTGAACAATGAATCGGCCAGCTTGTTCTGCACCAGTTGCCGGCCCCAGCGACGGTCGCGGCTGACTTCGGTCAGCATCTCGGCCAGTTGCCGGAAGCCGGCGCTGCCTTCGTCGCCGCGCACCACGAAACAGCTCGGCAAGGCGGCGAAGATCGGGTTCTTGGAACCGCTGATGAACTCCAGTTCGCCGCACAGCATTGCGGTCGTGGCTTCCGTGTCGCGCTCCGGCAGGAGCCCGTCGGGGCTGGAGGCGAGCAGATGGCGGATGCCGGACGGGAACACGATCAAATCCCCGGCGTGCAGTTGCAAAGGTTTCTCCAGCGCGGCGCCGCTGACCCAGCAGGCGCCGGCGGTCAGCAGGTGGAACTGCCCGAACCGGGTCGCCGGCTCCTGATCGTACCAGGTGCCGCAATAGCGCACGTCGGCGGTGATCTCGACCCGCATCCGGTAGGCGCCGAGCACGGTTTCGAGCACGCTGTCGCGCCCGGAATCGGGGATGTCGCGGGCGGAGGTCGAATCCACACCCGAATCGTAGTCCCGCGCTTCCGGGAGGGCCATCCCCCAGCCATGCCTGTCCGCGCCGCACCTGCCCGGACGCGCGGGCATAAGGGACGGACGCACGGGGATGGCGCCGCGCGGCGGTTGCGCCTGAAATATCCCCTGCGCCGGCCCGCATCCCCCACGTCGCGGCGCGCACCCATCCATCACCAAGGACATCACCATGAATGCCAATACCGCCACCCTGTCCGGCTTGTCGCTGGCCCTGACCGCTGCCGCACTGTTTGCGGTCGCCCCGATCGCGCGCGCCGACACCACCGGCAGCTCGGCCATGGGCCACTGCATGGGCGCCAACGCCTGCAAAGGCCAGGGCGCCTGCAAGACCGCGAGCAACGCCTGCAAAGGCCAGAACGCCTGCAAGGGCAAGGGCTTCACCGTCACCACTGCGGCCCAGTGCAAGGCGGCCGGCGCCCGTTTCGAGGTGCCCAAGCCCGCCAGCAACGCCGCCCGGAACGCCCAGCACGGCTGAAACGTCCCGCAGCCGCCCGCCCGCTGGCCCGCACCACGGCCAGCGATTGCGGGCGTTGCCGCCACACCCCCGGGAGACCGCCATGACCCGCGACCTGCACGGCTTCGGCCTGGGCCTGCGCCCGCAGCACTACGCCGACCTGCTGGCTGCCGATGCCGGCGTGGTGGACTGGCTGGAGATTCTCAGCGAGAACTACATGGTCGATGGCGGCCGCCCCCTGGACATGCTCGACCGCATCGCCGAACGCTGGCCGCTGGCGATGCACGGGGTCGCGCTGAACATCGGCGGCAGCGATCCGCTGGATCGCGATTACCTCGCAGCGCTGGCGGCATTGGCACGACGGGTACGGCCCGCGCTGATCTCCGATCACCTGTGCTGGAGCCGCCACCGTGGCGTGCAGATGCACGACCTGCTGCCGCTGGCCTGCGACGAAGCCAGTCTGCGCCACGTCGCCGCGCGCGTGCGCCAGGTGCAGGATCGGCTCGGTATGCCGCTGGTGCTGGAGAACGTGTCCAGCTACCTGCGCTTCGCGGCCGACACCCTGGCCGAGGCCGAATTCCTGGCGGCGCTGGCGACCGAAACCGGCTGCGGCCTGTTGCTCGACGTCAACAACGTCTACGTCAACGCCCGCAACCACGGCTTCGATGCGGACGCCTTCTTCGAGGCGCTGCCCAGCCACGCCGTGCGACAGATCCATCTGGCCGGACACAGCGTCGACGCGCTGGGTTCGGGCCTGCTGATCGACACCCACGACGCGCCGGTCTGCGCCGAAGTCTGGTCGCTGTTCCGCCGGGCGTTGCAGCGCTTCGGGCCGGTGCCGACGATGATCGAGCGCGACGACCACATCCCGCCGCTGGTGGAGCTGCTGCAGGAACTGGACGTTGCCCGTCGCATCGCGGCGGCGCCTCTGGAAGTCGCCGCATGAGCGCGCTCTCCACCGCCCAGGATGTCCTGCAGGACTGGCTGCTGCACGCTCGGCCCCGCGCCGCCGCGCATCTGGCCGGGGATCGCCGCGAGGAACGCCTGCGCATCTACGCCGATGCCTACCGGCTGCGTCTGTGCGAGGTGCTGGGCAACGATTTCCCGGCCTGTCGGGCGCTGCTCGGCGCGGCGGCGTTCGATCGCCTGGCTGCAGCCTATCTGCGGGCGCACCCATCGCGGCGCCCCTCGGTGCGCCACTTCGGCGCGCAGTTCGCCCCCTGGCTGCAGCGGTGCAATGGCCTGCCGCGCCACCTGCACCAACTGGCCGCGCTGGAATGGGCGCAAGGCGACTGTTTCGATGCCCGCGATGTCCCTGCCCTGGATTCGGCCCGGATCGCCGGCCTGCCCGCCGCCGCCTGGCCCACCCTGCGCCTGCAGTTGCGGCCCTGCGTGCGCGTGCTGGTGCTGGAGAGCAATGCCGCCGCCGTACTGACCGCGCAGGCGGAGGGCCGGCCCTTGCCTCGCCTGCGCCGGCAACGCGCCAGCCACTGGCTGCTGTGGCGGCAGTCCGGCGGGGTTCGCTGGCGTCGTTCCAATGCCGATGAAAGCGCCTGCCTGCGTGCGCTGCGGGACGGCGCGCGCTTCGCGGATCTGTGCCAGTGCCTGCACGTCTTCCATCCGCAGGACGGCGCGCTGCGTGCCGCCAGCCTGCTCAAGCGCTGGCTGGCCGACGGCCTGCTGATCGAGCCAGACCACACCGACTGACCCCGCCGAGGACACCCCCATGCACCGCTGCGCCACCTTCGCCCGCCGCAACCCCGATCCCGCCATGGCGGCGCCTTCGCCCTGGCCGACCCGCGCCCGCCGTCTGCGTACCGCGCTGGCGCGACTGGACTGGCTCGGCCCACTGCTGCTGCGTCTGGTATTCGGCTGGTTCTGGCTGGAAACCGGCTGGGCCAAGCTGCACAACCTCGGGTTCTTCGCGCAGCGCTTCGTCGAATGGGGCATCCCGCTGCCGACCCTGAGCGCCACCGTTTCCGGCGCCACCGACCTGATCGGCGGCGCGTTGCTGATCCTCGGCCTCGGCACCCGCCTGATCGCCCTCCCGATGATCGTCAACATGCTGGTGGCTCTGGCGGTCGTGGTGCTGCCGACCATCTCGACCTTCAACGAATTCGTCGAACTGGACGAAGTCCTGTATGTCGCGGTGCTGTTCTGGCTGCTGATGGCCGGTCCCGGCAAGGCCAGCCTCGACCATGCCTTGCTGGCTTCAAGTCAATCGGCTTGATGGGCGGCAGAGGACGCAATCGGGCTTGCGCACTTGGCCCGGCGCGCCTTGCCGCCGATCGGCAGGCCGCTCGTGGCGGCTGAATGGGCCCACCAGGACTCGAACCTGGAACCAAGGGATTATGAGTCCCCTGCTCTAACCATTGAGCTATGGGCCCGCAGCTGGAAGTGTAATTGCTGCAAACGAAAAACCCGCCGTTGCGGCGGGCTTTCGTGGGGCTCGGTTTGCGGATCACTCCACGTCGAGGAAGCTGCGCAGGGTTTCCGAGCGGCTGGGGTGGCGCAGCTTGCGCAGGGCCTTGGCTTCGATCTGGCGGATGCGCTCGCGCGTCACATCGAACTGCTTGCCCACTTCTTCCAGCGTGTGGTCGGTGTTCATGTCGATGCCGAAGCGCATGCGCAGCACCTTGGCTTCGCGCGGGGTCAGCCCAGCCAGCACGTTGCGCACGGTTTCGATCAGGTTGATGTCGGTGGTGGCGTCGATCGGGGACATCACGTTGGTGTCTTCGATGAAGTCGCCCAGATGCGAGTCTTCGTCGTCGCCGATCGGGGTCTCCATCGAAATGGGCTCCTTGGCGATCTTCATGACCTTGCGGATCTTGTCCTCGGGCATCTCCATTTCCTTGGCCAGCTCCTCCGGCGTGGCCTCGCGGCCGTACTGCTGGAGCATCTGGCGGGAAATGCGGTTGAGTTTGTTGATGGTTTCGATCATGTGCACCGGGATGCGGATGGTGCGCGCCTGGTCGGCGATCGAGCGGGTGATGGCCTGGCGGATCCACCACGTCGCGTAGGTCGAGAACTTGAAGCCGCGGCGGTGTTCGAACTTGTCGACTGCCTTCATCAGGCCGATGTTGCCTTCCTGAATGAGATCGAGGAATTGCAGGCCGCGGTTGGTGTACTTCTTGGCGATCGAAATCACCAGGCGCAGGTTGGCCTCGACCATTTCCTTCTTGGCCTTGCGCGCCTTGGCTTCGCCATAGGCCATCGCGCGGCTGATTTCTTTGAGGTCGGCCAGCGTCACCCGCATCGCCTTTTCCAGATCGATGGTGGCTTCCTGTTCGGCGACGATCAGATCCTTGACGTCGCGCAGGGCGCTGCCCCATTTCTGCTTGCGCTTGAGCAGTTCGTCGACCCAGCCGAGGTTGGTCTGATTGCCATCCCAGGCTTTGATGAAATCCTTGCGCGGCATCTTGGCGACGCGGGTGGCCAGATCGAGGATGCGGCGCTCGTGCTCTTTCACCTTGCCGAGCACGTCGCGCAGATTGTTCACCAGCACGTCGGTCAGCGGCAGCGGCAGCTTGATGGTGACGAAGACGTCCGCCATTTCAGTACGCGCCTTGAGCGTCGGTTTCGCGTTCGGTCCGCCCTTGGCGTAGGCCTTGACGAAGCGGGCGTGGGCCGCGGCCATTGCCTCCATGCGCGCGGCGACTTCGACCGGATCGGGGCCGGTCGGCGCCGGTTCGTCGTCCGCGTCGGCGTCTTCGGCCCCGTCTTCGTCGTCCGCGTCGGCTTCTCCGGCATCGGTCGCTGCTTCCACGGGGGGGGCGGCATCGGCTTCGGCATCGCCGAGCAGTTCGTCGTTGAAGCCAACCAGGATGTCGGCAAGACGCTTCTTGCCGGCCTTGTGCTGTTCCCAGTCGGCAAGGATCGCCTCGATGGTCGGCGGGAACGTGGCCAGCGCCGCATTCATCTGCGCAAGGCCTTCCTCGATCCGCTTGGCGATGGCGATTTCGCCCTCGCGGGTGAGCAGGTTTACCGTGCCCATTTCGCGCATGTACATGCGCACTGGATCGGTGGTGCGGCCGCCCTCGGCGTCCAGCGAGGTCAGCGCGGCGGCGGCTTCCTCGGCGGCGGTTTCGTCGACCTCGCGGCCGCCGGCCTGCTGGCCGGCCAGCAGCAGGGTTTCCACATCGGGCGCCACTTCGTGGACCTCGATGCCCATGCCGTTGATCATGCTGATGATGTCTTCGATCTGCTCCGGGTCGACCATGTCGTCGGGCAGGTGATCGTTGACTTCGGCGTAGGTCAAATAGCCCTGCTCCAAACCTTTGCTGATCAGGAGTTTGATGTCGGACTGGGGAGCCGTCTGCCGCTCATTGGCCATGGGATTGCACCGTGTTGATTGCGCCGCGTTGATTGCGACAGTGAACCGTTAATTCTACCACGTCACAACGGCCGCCTTGAGGACATTCAAGACCGCAAAAGGAACGTCGCTGGCCCGTCGTTGACCAGGCTTACCACCATATGGGCACCAAACCGGCCGATTTCCACCCCCGGGGGGTGCAATTCCCGACAAATGGCAACCAGGCGGCTGAACCCGCGCTCGGCTTCGGCCGGTGGAGCGGCCGTACTGAAGCCCGGGCGCATGCCGGAACGGGTGTCGGCGGCCAGGGTAAACTGGCTGACGAGCAGCAAACGTCCTTGAATATCCGCCAAAGATCGGTTCATCTTGCCGGCATCGTCGTCGAAAATGCGATAACCGACCAATCGCTGCGCGATCCGTTGGAAGCGCGGCTCGTCGTCGCCCGGCTCCACCCCGATCAGGGCGAGCAGCCCCGGTCCGATCGCGCCGACGGTCTCGCCCGCCACGACCACGGACGCTTGGGTGACGCGCTGGATCAGGGCGAGCATGGGCGGGTCTGCGGGGTCGGCGGGGTCAGGTGGACAGGTGCTCGATCGCAGCCACGCTGCCAAGCCGTGCAGCAAGGCGTTGCAGCAGGGCAAGGCGATTGGCGCGGATGGCGGGATCGTCGGCGTTCACCATCACCGCATCGAAAAACGCATCCACCGGGGCGCGCAGTTGCGCCAGCCGGGTCAGTACCGTGACATAGTCGCCGTGTGCCAGTGCCGGGCCGGTTTCGGCATAGACCGCTTCCACCGCTTCGGCCAGCGCCAGTTCGGCCGGTTCCTTGAGCAGGGCCGCGTCTTCCATCAGCGGGATGGGGATGTCGGCTTTTTTCAGGATATTGCCGATGCGCTTGTTGGCGGCGGCCAGTGCGGCGGCTTCCGGCAGTTGGGCAAAGATGCCGAGCGCGTCGAGGCGGCGACCGAAGTCGGTCAGCGAGGTGGGCTTGCGTTCGGCCACCGCAGTGAAGTGCGCGGCCGGCACGCCGCGATCGGCGAAGTAGCCGCGCAGGCGGTCGAGGATGAAGTCGTAGATTTCGTTCACGCGGCTAGGAGTTCCACTGCCTACGATCTGAGCAGTTTGATGCTCCGCGATAGCCACACCTTTTCTAGCTGCTTCTTTGGAGGCATTGCTTACATTATCCAATGCGGCCCAAAGCTTCGCTTGGTATACCTGATTGAGAGCCTCATCCAGCAGAGCTTGGATATTGAGATTGAACCCGCTCTCGATCACCGTCCGCGCCAGCCCCAGCGCGTTGCGGCGCAGCGCGAACGGGTCTTTGTTGCCGGTCGGCTTCAGGCCTGCGGCAAAGCCACCGGCCAAGGTGTCCAACCGCTCCGCAATCGCCAGCACCTTGCCCAAACTGGATGCGGCGATATCGTCGGCGGCAAAACGCGGGCGGTAGCCTTCGTCGATGGCCAGCGCCACCTCGGGCGTTTCGCCCGCACGCTGCGCGTAGTAGCGGCCGGCAATGCCCTGCAATTCCGGGAACTCATTGACCATGCGCGACTGCAAATCGTTCTTGGCCAATTGCGCTGCGCGCTGCGCCTGCGCGGGGTCGGTGCCCACTTGCGCCGCGATGGTTCCGGCCAGTGCCGCCACGCGCGCCACCTTGTCGGCCACGCTGCCGAGTTTGGCTTGATAGGTGACGGTTTTTAGGCCATCGCCCATCGCCGCCAAACCTTGCTTCAAATCTTCATCGAAGAAGAATTTGGCATCGGCAAAGCGCGGGCGAATCACGCGTTCATAGCCTTTGCGAATTTCAGCGGCGTCTTTTGATTCGATATTGGCGATGCCGATGAAATACTCGGTGAGCCGGCCCTGCGCATCCAGCACCGGGAAGAATTTCTGGTTGCTCTCCATGGTTTCGATCAGCGCTTCCTGCGGCACACTCAGGAATTCGCGCTCGAATGCGCAAGCCACCGCCACCGGCCATTCGTTGAGGCACACCACCTGCTGCAAATTGTCGTCGGTGATGCGCGCACTGCCGCCGGCGGTTTTGGCGGCGGCTTCAACTTCAGCCAGCACGCGGTTGCGGCGCTCGTCCGGGTCCACCAACACATGCGCAGCGCGCAGGGCGTCGATGTAGTCGCCGGGGCGGGCAATCCACACCGCGCCTTCGTGCATGAAGCGATGGCCACGGCTCATGCGGCCGGCGCTGATGCCCAGCGCCGCGACGTCCACGATCTCATCGCCCAGCAGCGCCACCAACCAATGCAGCGGCCGCGCAAACCCGTAGCTGTGCGCGCCCCAGCGCATCGGCTTGGGGATCGGCATCGCCGCCATTGCTTCAGTCAGCATATCTTGCAACAAGTCGCGGGTGGCCGCGCCGGCCGTGGTGGCGCGATGCACGAAGCGCTCGCCCTTGGCATCGGTGGTTTTTTCAAGCGCCGTCCAGTCCACCCCGGCCTTGGCGGCAAAACCCTGCAATGCCTTGGTCGGCTGGCCGTCGGCATCCAGCGCGATGTTCAGATACGGGCCCAATACTTCGGACGTTTGCGGCGGCTGCTCGGCAGCCACACCCGGCAGCAATACGGCCAAACGGCGCGGCGAATACAGCGGCTTGGCCAGCGTGCGGTCGATGCTGATGCCGCGCTTGTCGAGCGCCGCGATCACGCCATCAAACAACGCCTGCGCCAAACCGGGCAGTGCCTTGACCGGGAGTTCTTCGGTGCCCAGTTCGATCAGGAGGGGGTGCATGGTGGTCATACGAAAGCCTTTATGCCTTTGCTCGTCATTCCGGCGTAAGCCGGAATCCAGCCTTTATTGGGAGATCTTCAACGGCTGGATCCCGGCTTACGCCGGGATGACGGCCTGATTTGCAGCTAAATTCGGGCTTGCGTTGGGGTGACGGCCTAATTTTTCTTCAACCCCGGAAACCCCAGCTTTTCACGCTGGGCGAAATAACTTTCCGCCACCGCTTGCGCCAGTTTGCGCACGCGCAGGATGTAGCGCTGGCGTTCGGTGACCGAGATCGCGCGGCGGGCATCCAGCAGGTTGAAACTGTGGCTGGCCTTGGTCACTTGCTCATACGCCGGCAGCGGCAAGCCGGCCTCGACCAGCTTGAGCGCTTCGGCTTCGCAGGCATCGAAGCGGTGGAACATTTCTTCGACATTGGCGTGTTCGAAGTTATAAGCGCTCTGTTCCACTTCGTTCTGGTGATAGACGTCGCCATAGCTCACCGGCGCGCCGTCGGGCCCATACGTCCACACCAGGTCGTACACGTTGTCGCAGTTCTGCAAATACATGCACAAGCGCTCCAGCCCGTAGGTGATTTCCCCCAGTACCGGCCGGCATTCCAGCCCGCCGGCCTGCTGGAAGTAGGTGAACTGGGTCACCTCCATGCCGTTCAGCCACACTTCCCAACCCAGGCCCCACGCGCCCAGCGTGGGCGATTCCCAGTTGTCTTCGACCAAGCGCAAATCGTGCACCAACGGGTCGATACCCAACTGCTTGAGTGAATCGAAATACAGCTCGACGATGTTGTCGGGCGAGGGCTTCAGCGCCACCTGGTACTGGTAATAGCGCTGCAAGCGGTTGGGGTTTTCGCCATAACGGCCGTCGGTGGGGCGGCGCGAAGGCTGCACGTAGGCGGCGTTCCACGGCTCCGGGCCGATCGAGCGCAGGAAGGTGGCCGGGTGGAAGGTGCCGGCCCCCACTTCCAGATCGAGCGGCTGGATCAACACACAGCCCTGCTGCGCCCAATAGGCGTTGAGGCGGGTGATGAGTTCTTGGAACGTAATCGAAACGCGATGGGCGGCCATGTGTGCTGAAAGTGGCGAGGCGACTCGCTAGTATAAGTGTGCGTCCGTTTGATCCCGGTTCGCGCTGTGCCTGTCCGCCGAGGGCGGCGACCCCCAGTCGGGGCGTCCTGCTCCGATTCGGGTCGGCGGGCTGTCCTGCCCGCCTCGCCTGCCCATCGACGAACAGCTGCAGCCGAACTGCACGACGACACCCACGGCTTCGCCTCTGGCGCATCCACTCAACGGCAACCACGGAATGCAACCCTTCCTCATCCTCGAAACCGGTCATCCCGCGCAGCCACTGCGTCGCTACGGCAGCTTCGCGCACTGGATCCGCGTGGCGGCCGGCCTGGAGCGCGACGCGGCGATCGCCATCGATGTCGAGCGCGGCCAAGCGCTGCCCACGCGCGAAGGCTTCGCCGGCGTGTTCGTGACCGGTTCGGCGGCGATGGTGACCGAGCACCTGGACTGGAGCGAGCGCTGCGCCGACTGGCTGCGCGCCGCGGCCGCTGCGGGATTGCCGATTCTGGGCATCTGCTACGGCCATCAACTGCTGGCTTACGCGCTGGGCGGCGAGGTGGACTACAACCCGAACGGGCGGGAGATGGGAACGGTCGCCCTCGACCTGTCGCCGGCAGCGGCCGACGATCCGCTGTTTTCCGGTATTTCCGGCCCGCTGCTTGTGCAGTCGACCCACCGCCAGAGCGTGCTGCGGCCACCGCCGGGCGCGGTGGTGCTGGCCTCCAATGCCCACGATGGCTGTCACGCCATGCGTTGCGGGAAAGCGGCCTGGGGCGTGCAGTTCCACCCCGAGTTCAGTGCCGAGCACATGCGCGGCTACATCCGCGCGCGCGCCGAGGCGCTGGCCGATGAGGGCGTCGGTGCGCAGACGCTGCTGGATGGCGTGGACGCAGCGCCGGATGCGCGTCGGGTGCTGCGCCGGTTCGTCCGCCACGCCCGCCGTTGACGCGAACTCCGGTATTCTTGCGCGTCCGAATCGAGGCGGTCCATGGAAATTCGCAGGTTGCCGGCCACCCAGGGCCTGGCGTGGTTTCGGCTGTCCGTCGAGCTCGGATCGAAAAATCCGCGCGCCGTATTCGGCGCGGCGATGTTGCTGATCGCCACGCTATATGCGGCGGTGCTGGCGATGGCGCTGGTGCTGTCGCTGCTGGTCGGCGGTGAAGCGACGGCGCAGGACAAGACGCCCGACATTCACCTGCTGATGCTGGTTGCGCTGGCGATGGCGCTGTTGATCATTTTCCTGGTTCCGATCCTGCTCGGCGGGCTGATGCACGTGATTCGCGAAGCCGAAGCCGAACGCCCGGTGCGGGCGCGCGATTTGTTTGCGCCGCTGCGCAGCGAGCACGGCCAGAAGCTGGCCTGGCTGGGACTGGTGCAGGTGGTGCTGGCCGTATTCGGCGGCGCGCTGGCGGTGGGTCTGGCCGGAACCGATTACTGGCAGGATTACCTGAAGGCGATGTCGTCTGCGCTGGAAGGTGGGGTCACGGCGCTGCCGGAACCGCAGCATCCGGGACTGATTTTTCTCGCACAGATGGTCTTCAACTACTTCAGCTATGCGCTGCTGCTGCTGTCGATTCCACTGATGCAGTTCTCCGGCCTCGGCTTGCTGCAGGCGCTGAAGGCGGCGCTGCAGGCGGCGCTGCACAACGTTGCCGCGCACCTGCTGGCCGCCGTGCTGTTCATCGGTGCATTGCTCGTTGCTGCGCTGGTGGCGGGTCTCGTGGCGGGCCTGCTGGCGCTGCTCGGCGGATTGATCCATCCAATCGTCGGCAGCCTGCTGGCGGCGTTGGTGATGCTGGGTTTTGCCGTCACCGCGCTGGTGCTGGTCACCGGCGCGGCCTATCTGGCGTGGCGCGATACCTTCGGCGAAGAGGCGAAGCCGACACCGGTGCACCACCTCGAAGCCTGACCGAGCCGCGACCTAGATTCCCGACAGCGCCTGTTCCATCAATCCTTGCATCCAGCGCTGCAGCGCGACAAATCCCCAGGCGATGCCGATGACCAGTGCCAGCGCCTGCGCCAGCAGCCACGCCCGGCCCCACAGCGGCAGCGCAGCGTGCTCCGGTTCGACCAGCACGCGGGTGTGGCTCAGCCGGTCGTGCAGGGCCAGATGCGGCTTGAAGGCGGCCATGGCGTGGCCGAAGTTCAGCGTCAGCCAGGACAGGCCGGCGGCCGCAAATCGCGTCAGCGTCGGCAATGGGCGCAGACGCTCGCCGCGTTCGTTGCCCACGACCAGCCCGAAAGCGCGCTTGCCGGGCGTGGCCTGCCAACCGGAGCTTTCGAAGCCCACCGACCACAGGCAGGCCAGCAGCGCATAGAGCAGGGGCGGCACGAGCGCCAGCGACGTCAGCGCCGAAGACAGGCGATCCACGGCGGAGGTCATGTGCGGATCCGAGAGCATCGAAAGCGCCATCGCAAACGGCGTCTGGCCCTGCGTCACGGCAGTTTCGAGCAGCGTCGTCATGTCGGCGCTCAGCGCCTGGATGGCATCTTTGGCCTGCGCCAGCGCCGCGCACAGCAGCGGCAGCCCGAGCAGCAGCAGCGGCGGCAACAAGCAGACGGCGTCCAGCGACCAGGCCGCGTAGCGCAGCCAGAAACCCGCGGGCTGGCGATCAGGGGGCGTCATCGGCCGCGCCGGCCTTCGGGCGCGGCGCCACCCACTGCGCCGCGAGAATGCCGGCCTCGTAGAGCAGGCACATCGGGATCGCCAGCATCAGCTGGCTGACCACGTCCGGCGGGGTGAGCACTGCGGCGACGATGAAGATGCCGACGATCGCGTAGCCACGCCCTTCACGCAGCTGCGCAGGGGTGACCCAGCCGAGCAGGGCGAGGATGACCAGCGCCACCGGCAGTTCGAAGGCCAGGCCGAAGGCGAGGAACAGCACCAGCACGAAGTCGAGATAGGCGCTGATGTCGGTCATCATCGCCACGCCGTCCGGCGCCACCCGGGTGAGGAAGCCGAACACCATCGGCAGCACGAGGAAATAGGCGAACGCGCAGCCGCCGTAGAACAGCAGCAGCGCCGAGGACAGCAGCGGCAGCGCCAGCTTTTTTTCGCGTTTGTACAGGCCCGGTGCGACGAACGCCCAGGCCTGGTAGAGCAGCCACGGCATCGACACCAGCACGGCGACGAAGAACGCCAGCTTCATCGGCGCGAAGAACGGGCTGGCGACTTGGGTAGCGATGATCTGGCCGCCGGCCGGCAGCTTGGCCAGCAGCGGCTTGGCCAGCTGCGAGTAGAGGCGGTTGGCCAGCGGCAGCAGGCACACCAGCACCAGCCCGAGCCCGGCGAATCCGCGCAGCAAGCGCGAACGCAGCTCCAGCAAATGCGCGATCAGCGGGCGTTCGGCATCGCTGGTCGAATCAGCCATCGCGCCTGGCTTCCGGCTGCATTTCGGAAGGCGGCGTGCCCTGCGCGTCGCTCACCGCGTCGAGGTCGATCTTGCGCACGTTCTCGATTTCCTTGCGGCCCTCGGCAAGACTGCGCTTCAGATCCTCGCTGGCCAGCTCCTGTTCCAGCTCGTTCTTGACCGAATACCACTGGGCGCGCGCCTTGCGCACCCACAGGCCGGTAAAGCGCGCGGCTTTCGGCAGGCGCTCGGGCCCGAGCACCACGAGGGCCACGAGGGCCACCACCAGCATTTCGCCGAACGAGAAGTCGAACATCGGCGCCGCCTTGCGGCGTCAGTGCGCGGCGTCGTCGTGTCCCGACGAATCCGGGGTCGACGCGGGTTTGTCGCCGCTGGTCGGCGTGGCCGGATTGCCGTCGTCCCCGCGCACGCCTTTCTTGAATTCGTTGACGGCCTTGCCGAGATCGCGTGCGCCCGAGGTCAGACGCTTGGTGCCGAACACGAGAAGCACGATGGCCAGCACGATCAGCCAGTGCCAAATGCTGAAACCGCCCATGATTGCACCAGTGTTAGTGGGGGCCGCAATTCTAACCCACGGCGGATGTCAGCGCTGTGCCGAAGGCTCCGGCAGCGGGGCGGCGGAGGCGGGAGCGTTGGAGTCCAGCGGGTGGGCCGTGGCCGCGTCCGGAGTCGCGGCCGGGGGTGGCGTGTTCCGACGCGCATTGCGGGCGGCGGCGGTCGCCTCTTCCAGTTCGTCGCGGAAGGCGGTGACGGTGGCTGAAGCCGGTTTGGGCGTGCGGCCTTCGAACACCATGCGCGGGGTGATGCCATAACCGTAGACGCTGCGATTGGCGCCGTGGTCGATCTGCAGCGCCGCGCCGTCCAGCGCGATCCCGGCGAACAGCCCGCGCGCGCGCGACCACGACCAGATTTCCGCCTTCAGCGAACCGTCGGTTGCCGCCGCCGCGTTGCGGCCAACCGGCCCGGCCGCCACCGAGGCATCGGCGCCCAGCGTGATCTTGCCGTTGATGATGTTGTCCAGGCCGCGTTCGCTGCGGAAGACCAGGATCACGTCGGCCGATTGCACGCCGGCCTGAAAGCCGAAGCTGGCGCCGGTCAGTTTGACGAACACCGGGTTCGACCAGGTGCCGTCCGGATTCTTGATCGACATCAGGCCAAGGCCGCGCCGTCCGCCGAGAACGAAGCCGGCCTTGATGGTGTCGGGAATGACCACTATTCCGCGGGCCTCGTCGAGCAGGCGGTCGGGGATCGAGGAGTCGGGCACTGCCTGAATTTCGCGCATCACCCGCAGCGCGTTGTCGGCTCGGTTGTCTTCGCGTTCGCCGGCGACGGCACTGACGGCGACGAGCAGCGCGGCAAGAACGAGGGTCAGGCGCAGGGGGCGTGCGGTCATCGATATCTCCGTTGAATGCGGTCGGGGAATAGCGGCATCCTCACCCGTCCGGCATGAATCTTCCTTAAGCCGGGCAAGAATGCTGCCGTGCATGCGATTCTATGCGCATGTCCGAGACTTCCGAAGCCCGACCGGCGCTGATTCTTGCCAACCTCGGGACGCCGGCCGCGCCAACCGCGGCAGCGGTGTCCGCCTACCTCGCGGAATTTCTTTCCGATCGCCGCGTGGTGCAGTATCCGCGCTGGCTGTGGCAGCCGCTGCTGCGCTGGATCATCCTGCCGCGGCGCAGCCCGGCGGTGGCGGAAAAATACGCGAGCATCTGGATGGACGGCGGCTCGCCACTGGCGGTGCACACCGCGGCGCTGGCGCGGGCGCTGCAGGAGCGTTTGCCCGAGTGGGACGTTGGCCATGCGATGCGCTACGGCGCGCCGTCGCTGGCCAGCGCGTTGACCGAGCTGCGCGCGCGCGGAACGCGCACGGTGCGGGTGCTGCCGCTGTATCCGCAGTATTCGTCCACCACCACCGCCAGCATGATCGATGCGATCGCGGCGCACGGCGGCGGAATGCAGGTGTCGATCCTGCACGACTACCACGCCGATCCGAACTGGGCCGCGGCCATTGCCGCTTCGATCCGCGCCTTCCACGCTGAGCACGGCCGCGGCCAGCGCCTGCTGCTGTCCTTCCACGGCATTCCGCAGCGATTGGTGCGCGGCGGCGATCCCTACGCGGCGCAATGCGAAGCCAGCGCGCAGGCGATTGCGCGGGCGCTGGGTGTCGAACGCGACGCACTGCAGCTCACATTTCAGTCGCGCTTCGGCCCGGAGCAATGGCTGCAGCCCTACACGTTGCAGACCTTGCAGGAGCTGGCAGCGCAGGGCGTGCACACGGTCGACGTGGTCTGCCCCGGGTTTGCCGTCGATTGCCTGGAGACGCTGGAGGAAATCGCGATGATGAACGCGGAAGCATTCCGCGAGGCCGGCGGCGAGACCGTGCGCTATATCCGCTGCCTGAACGCGGCGCCGGCGCACGCCGACGCGCTGGCCGCGCTGGTGCGTTCGGATGCGGGGTGGAGTCGATGCGCGAGTTGATGCTGGAGACGCCGTTGGGCCGGATTGCGGCGCTGGCCAACGGCGGCCGCGGGCCGCGCGTGCTGGCCCTGCACGGCTGGCTCGACAATGCCGCCAGCTTCATTCCATTGGCGCCGTTTCTGGATGGCGTCGAATTGGTCGCGATTGATCTTCCCGGCCACGGTCGCAGCGCGCACCTTGGCGCGGGCGGCGACTATTCGTTCGCCGGCAGCATTGCCAGCGTGCTGGATGCCGCCGATGCGCTGGGTTGGGAGCGGTTTCGCCTGCTTGGACATTCGATGGGCGGCGCAATCGCCAGCCTGGTGGCCGCCGCCTGCCCGCAGCGCATCGAAAAACTGGTGGTGATCGAAGCGCTCGGCGTGCTGACCGAAACGCCGCAGCGCACCACCGCGCGCCTGCGCGAAGCGGTGGCCGCCCAGCGCGCGCTCAAGGGCAAGCGCCTGCGCGTGTTTGCCGATATCGATAGCGCGGTGAAGGCGCGCTTTTCCGCCAACCGTGCGCCCGGCGCCGGGCTGGAAGCGCCGCTGTTGCGGCTTTTGGTCGAGCGCGGCGTGCGCGAAGTGTCGGCTGGGTACGTCTGGAGCAGCGATCCGCGCCTGACCCTGCCGACCCTGGTGCGGATGACCGACGCGCAGGCGGAAGAAGTGCTGGGCGGGGTCGAGTGCCCGACGCTGGCGCTGTTCGCCGATCCGCCACAGCCCTATTTGCCGGACGCCGTGCGCCGGCAGCGGGTGGCGGCGTTGCCGAACGGGCGGATGGTGGTGCTTCCCGGCGGCCACCACCTGCACATGCAGCAGCCGGAGCGGGTGGCGGCCGTGATCGCGGACGTCCTGCGCGACTGAGAAACCCGCTGGCGGGTTGGTCAGCCTTCGGTTTCGGTCGACACGTTGATGTTCAGGTCGGAACCGCCGGCCTCGTTTTTGGCGATGTAGTACACGACGCGCAAATTGTCCTTGCTGAATCCAAGCGTCCCGCCGTCGCCGGTCTGCGCGGCCAGTTCGCGCTTCCAGCCCTTGCCTTCCATGCCGCTGGAGATGGCGTTGAACAGCGCAGCGGTCGCCTCCGGGGTTTTCAGGGTGACCACCTGCGAGCCGCCCAACTCCATCACGCTGGCGACCTTATAGGCGCCGGGCAGCTGGATGTCCTTCGGGAAACTGGCGGGAAGCGCAATGCTGCCGCTGCCGTCGTCGGTGGTCGCACGCAGGGTGCCTTGCTCGGTTGCGATCGTCACCTCGTCGCCGTTGCGTTCGACTTTGGCGCCGGTGGCGCGTTCGAGCGCGGCGTTGACAGCCGCATCACGGGCTTTCTTGCAGGCGGGCAACGTCAAGACCAGCGCTGACAGGGCCAAGGCAGCCGCAAGGCGGAGTGTTGTATTCATCCGGCACCTTCACAACGAGAACGGAAGCCAGCGAACAAAGGCGTAAAAACTGCAGCCGTGGCAATGCTGGTTTATCAAATGAACGCGGTTTTTCGGATCAACCGGCCAGCAGCTGACGCAGGCGCGCCTTCGGGCCGCGACCGACCGCCTGCAGATGCGCGCGCTGGTGGCGCCAATCCGGAAGGCGCGTTTCGACTTCGGCCCAGAATCGGGGCGAGTGATCGCGGT
This sequence comes from Xanthomonas sp., assembly GCA_018262705.1. Classification (GTDB taxonomy): domain Bacteria; phylum Pseudomonadota; class Gammaproteobacteria; order Xanthomonadales; family Xanthomonadaceae; genus Thermomonas. The sequence continues at coordinate 183,930 of JADFDQ010000001.1, read as the reverse complement.
GCAGCAGATGACACAGCTCGTGCACCAGCACGTAGTGGAATGCGTCAGGATGCACCAGGATCAGGGCGAGATCGAGGGTGAGAGTGTCGTCCGGCGCCAGCGAACCCCACTGCGAGCGCGGGCGCTTGAATACGATCCGGCGCGGTGCGCGCGGGAGGTTGGGCAGATGGCCCGGAAGCCAGCGGCCGATATCGGCGCGCGCCTGCGCTGCGTAGAAATCGAGCAAGGCGCGGCGCAGGGCGGCGGGCCCGGCCTGTGCGGGTGCGACGAACAGCAGCTGGCCGTCATCGGACGGCGCCAGCCGGCTGGTGCGCCCAGCGTCCCAGCGCAGCGGAATTTCGATTCCGCGCAGGGGAAGCGCTGTCGTGACGTTGCGCTGCAGCGGCGCGCCGGAGGCCGCGGTCTGCAGGTCGAACTGGTGGCGCAGCCAATCAGCGTTTTCCCACAGGAACCGGTCTCCGGCGGCGAGGCTGGCGCGCGGCGGCAGGGTCAGCCGTGCGCCGCGCTCGTCGACCGTGAGCTTGATGCGTCGTGCGCGCGGATCGCGCACGCGCAGGACGGCGATGCGGTGATCGTTCTCAAGTACAACGTCGATCGGCTCGCTGCGGATTTTTCCCGCGCGCGTCAACCCGCGAGGGAGCTGCAGCAACCGTCGCAAGGACAGCACGTCTAGTTGGAACGGCAGCCGCCGGTCGCGATGTGCTCGCGGTCACCGTCGTCGTAGAGGATGTCGATCCGGGTACCGTCGCGGCTGACGTCGGTGATCTTGCCCGCATACCAGACGTTCCCGCCGGCCCAACGGCATTCCACGCGGGTGCCGATGCCCCACGTGTACGGGCGCACCTGCTTCGCGGACAGGGTTTCGCGGGTGCCGTCGTCGTAGAGAATGGTGACCTTGTCACCGACATGTGCCTGAACCACGCCCGGAAACCAGTAGTTGCCGCCGCGCCATTGCCCAAGCACCCAGTCGCCGCGTGATTGCGCCATCGCGCCGGCGCAGGTCAGCATGCAACACGCCAATACCAGCAGTTTCTTGCCCATCGCGCTCCCCGGTGTGGTTGGTGGCTCGATCCGGGCCAGTGTACGTCCGAATCGGACAATTCGGCAGACCGATCAAGCTTCCGTTTTGCTTAGCTTGAACGCGGCTTCCAGCACGTTGAACAGGCGTTTGAACTCGCCTGCCATCAGCGCAAAGCGCGCGCCCAATTCGGCCACGATATCGTCGCTGTCACTGGCTTCCAGTTGATCCACGGCGCCATCGAGCAATTTGAATTTGCGCACGATGAGGTCTTCGCCCAGCACGAAGCTGACGTGATCGTCCAGCGTCAGCGCAAGGCGCGTGGCCTGTTTGCCGGCTTCCAGGTGCTTGGCGATTTCATTGCCTGACAGATCCATGCGCTGGATCTTCACCACCGCGCCGGTGTCGGTGGGGTCGCGCAGTTCGCATTCATCGCCCAGGATCAGGCCATCGGGTAGCGGGTCGCCGGCAATCCAGCCGGTGAGGATCGCGCGCGGGGCGACTTCGGCATTCAGCGGCAGCGCCGGGAAACTGCCCAGCGCGCGGCGCACTTCCGACACCACGCTTTCGGCGCTCTTGCGCGAAGAGGAGTCCACCGCGATCACGCCGGTTTGGGTGTCGATCAGCGCATCGGTGCGCAGCGGGCGCACGAAGGCACGCGGCAGCAATTCCATGATGAGCTCGTCCTTGAGCCGCTTGCGGGTGCGCCCGCCGGGCTTGCGGCCTTCTTTTTCCTCGATCGAGGCCAGCTTTTTTTGCAGCAAATCATTCACCACCGCGCCGGGTAGTAATTTGTCTTCGCCGCCAATGGCCAGCCACAGCGCATCGCCTTGGCGTTGGCAAAATTGATCGCCGTGCTGGCCCAGCGGCGTCACAAAGCCGCGTGAAGACAATTCCAATGCGCCGACTGGTTTGAGTTCGCACTCGGCAAGCTGGCTTTCAAGATCGGACAAATTCAGCGAGGTGGGGAAGCGGAACAGAGTGAGGTTGCGAAAGAACATTCGGGGTTCCAGTGGTGTTGTTTGGGTTCGTCATCCCGGCGAAAGCCGGGATCCAGTTCTTCGTTGGAATGCTGGATTCCGGCTTTCGCCGGAATGACGAAGTGGGAGTTCGCCGATGTGGTGCGGGTCAATCGTCGTCGCGCCAAGCCTCAGGCGTCCACATCGCCTGCGGTTGAGGAGGCCGGCCGCGCATGTGCATCCGGCTGCGCATTGTCGCCGCGTTTGCCCAGCGCCATGAAATCGAACAGTTTGGGATCGCTCAATTTCGAGGGCCGAATATCGCCCAGTGCACGCGCCATGGTTTCAATCCGGCCCGGGGTGTCTTTTTCCCACTGCGCCAGCATCTTCTTGACATGCTTGCGCTGCAGGTTTTCCAGCGAGCCGCACAGATTGCAGGGAATGATCGGGAAGCCCTTGGCCTCGGCATACGCCTCGATGTCGTCCTCGCGCACATAGGCCAGCGGGCGGATCACCACGTGCTTGCCGTCATCGGAAAGCAGCTTCGGCGGCATGCCGCTCAATTTCGCGTGGAAAAACAGGTTGAGGAAAAACGTGTTGACCAAATCATCGCGGTGGTGACCCAGCGCGATCTTGGTGAAACCGTGTGTTTCGGCATGGGTGTACAGCGCGCCGCGGCGCAGGCGCGAGCACAGCGAACACATGGTCTTGCCTTCCGGAATCACCCGGCTGACCACCGAAAACGTGTCTTGTTCGATGATGTGGAAATCCACACCTATCGACTTCAAGTAGTCGGGCAGCACCTGTTCGGGAAAGTCGGGCTGCTTCTGGTCCAGATTGACCGCGGTGATGCTGAAGTTGACCGGCGCTTTTTTCTGCAATTGCAGCAACACGTCCAGCAGCGTGTAGCTGTCTTTGCCGCCGGACAGGCAAACCATCACCTTGTCGCCGTCTTCGATCATGCCGAAATCGGCAATCGCGCGGCCCACCTGGTGGCGCAGGCGCTTGGCCAATTTGTCGGCCTGGTATTTATTCGCCGCAAGCGCACCGCGCGGGACGAGGCGCTGGTGGTCGGCGAGGGGCAGGTCGATGCTTTTCATGGGAGCGCAAGTTTACCCGTCGATCCGCTGCGCCGGCGCGCTATGCTCGCGGCATGGGCAGAATGCTGGAGTCCGGAGAACTTGCGCGCCTGGCGCGGCGGTTGATCGAGTTGCGCGAAGAACACCGCGATCTCGACGATGCCATCGCGGGCCTGCAGGGCGATCTGCAGGCCGATGAGCTGCTGCTCAAGCGCATGAAGAAGCGCAAGCTGCGCCTGAAGGATCAGATTGCCTGGATCGAGAACCAGCTGATTCCCGACGAACCGGCGTAATTTGCTGCGGCGTGGCAGGCCGCCTCAGTCGGTCTGATCCGGATTTTCGCCAGCGGCGTCAACCGCCGGAATCTCGCCGGTGGTGCGTCCGGCGTCCGGGCTGATCTTTTCGATGGTGTGGCGCAGTTCGCGCCCGAGCACCACCCGCGCATCGCGGGCCCAGCTTTTCAGGCGTTCGTCGAACACCAGTTTGCTGTTGGCGTCCGGCCAGACCAGTTTGAGCTCGCGCAGTTTCTGGATGAAGCTGCGGAACAGCGCCTTGTCGAAAAACTCCGGCGCGGCCGGTGCGTACAGCAGCGACAGCCGCTGCGCGGTCTGCTGGCACAGGCTTTCCAGCTCGCCGGCACCGAGCGTGCCGGAGCCGTTCTTCACCAGCACCGCGATCGCGATGTAGTAGCGCTCGAAGGCCTGTTGCAGGGTGTGGCCGAGCGCACGCAGGCGGAACACCTCGTCGGTCTGACCGGCGAAGCGCTGCAGGATGCCGCCTTCCTCGTCGCTGACTTCCTGCAGCAATCCCTCGCGCACGAACACGGCGAGGGTGCGCTCGATGCGCTCGGCAAAACCGTCCTCGTCCCAGGGCAGGAACAGTTCGGCCTGCAGGAACGGGTACAGCGTGCGCCCGATCTGCTGCAGCTGGCGGCGCGCCATCCGCCGGTTGTTCTGGAAGCACACGGCAATCCACGAGGACGCGGTGAACAGGTGCAGCACGTTGTTGCGGAAGTAGCTCAGCAGCACCGCGTTGTCGTCGTCCACGTCCAGCACGTCGCCCAGCGGATGCCGGATGCGCTGGATCAGGCCGATGTCCTCGCCATGAGCAATGATCTGCGCCGGCGTGTGCGGGGTCACCGTCACCCACTCGGAATAGGACACCTCGGCGAGCAGGGTCTTGGACAGCGCCAGCTGGGTCAGCAGATCGGCCTCGCCCATGGCGTGCTTGGGCGTGGACAGCAGCGCCAACGCCAGCAGGTTGATCGGATTGACGTCGGCGGCACGGTTGACGTTGGTCTGGATCTTCTGCGCCAGGGCTTCGATTGCCTGCGCGAACCAGCTCGGTTTTTCGTCGTCTGGAATCGGTTGGCCGTCCCAGTCCGGGGCATGCTCGGCCAGCACGTCCTTGAGCTGGATGCGTTCGCCGAAGTTCACCACCACCTGCCCGTAGTTGCTGCGCAGCACCTTCGGAATGCCGAGCAGAACCTGCCAGATCGATTCCTTCTGCTTGGGCTTGCCGGACAGTTCGTCGAGATAGCTGTTGCCCTCCATCAGCTTTTCGTAGCCGATGTAGACCGGCTGAAACAGCACCGGGCGCGAGGGCTGGCGCAAGTAGGCGCGTACCGTCATCGCCAGCGAGCCGCCCTTGGGCTGGAGCAGGCGGCCGGTGCGCGAGCGCCCACCTTCAATGAAGTATTCGATGGAATAACCGCCCGCCACTAATTGCGCCATGTATTCGCGGAACACCGCCGAATACAGTGCGTTGCCCTTGAAGCTGCGCCGTGCGAAGAACGCGCCGCCCTTGCGCAACAGCGTGCCCAGCACCGGCAGGTTGAGGTTGATGCCGGCGAAGATGTGCGGAGCCACGATCCCGTGGCTGTAGAGCAGATAGCTCAGCAGCAGGTAGTCCATGTGGCTGCGGTGGCTGGGCACGTAGACCACTTCGTGTCCGGGCGCTTCCTGCTTGAACTGGTCGAGGTGGTGGACCAGCACGCCGCGGTAGATTCGGTTCCAGACCGAAGTCAGGAAGAAGCTGGCCGACCGCACCACCGTGTTCGAGTAATCGGCGGCAATCTCCCAGAAATAGGCGTTGGCTTTCTTCCATGCGCCGGCGCGCTTGCCGCCCTCGCGCCTGGCCTGGTCGTCGATCGCTTCCTTGACCAGCGGCGCGGACAGCACCTGATCGGCCAGCATGCGCCGGGTCGACAGATCCGGCCCGATCACCACTTCGCGCACGCGCCGGAAGTGGGTGCGCAGCACTCGCGAAAGCTTGCGCACGGTGCGTTCGGGGTCGAGCCCCTCGGCGACAATGCCGTGCAGCGACACCGGCGGCGCGAATTGCACCAGCGTGTCGCGGCCGTTGAGCAGCAGCGCCAGCAGGCGCCGGAAGCGCCCGACCAGCGCCCAGTTTTCCGAGAACAACACCGAGAACCAGCCACTGCTGCGCTTGGGCGCTTGGCCGACGAAAATGGAGACCGGCACCAGCTGCACGTCCAGTTCCGGGTGGTCGCGGTGCGCCTGCAGCAGCCGCGCCAGCGAGCCGGAATGGGTCTTGTGTTCGGCGCCGGGCAGCAGCCCCAGCGCGTTGGCGTGGCGGCGCGAGAGCGCGACGTAGGCGCGCTTGCGCCCGAGCGGATCGCCGGCGATCGGCAGCAGCGGCGCCGGCAGACCGGAGTCGCGGCAGGCGCGCTGCAGGATCAGCGCGTTGGACAGGCCGTAGTCTTCGAGGACATAGCAAATCGGGCGGACGGGATCGACATCGGCGGTCTGTCCGCGTTCGATGTCCAGCTTCAGCCACGGATCGAGCAGTCTGCCGAGCAGGCGCGACCACAGCGGGGTGCGCGCCTTGCCGGTTGCCGGTGGGTTCGCCGCGGCGTCCGCGGGTGGCTCCGTCGCCGGGTCGGGTGCAGTGAGGAATTCGGGCAGGGGCAGCGGCGCTTCGTTTGCGGGCGCGGGGCTGGCACCGTCCGCGGCGGGCGCGGTCGGCGGGGCCGCCGCCGGCGCTTCGAACAGGTCGGCTTGTGGGGTGGCGTTCGAATTGGGCATCGCCGTCATTATGGCCGAGCGGCCCGGCTTGCGCCGCGTGGTCGCAGGTTGGTCACAGCCACGGTGGCGTGACCGGGATCAAGGTTGTCCGGGAGTGGCCGCGACGTGTCCGGGCGCCTGCCCACCGCCCAGCGACCGCCGCGCGCGCGCCACATAGTCGGCCAGATACCAATGGCCGCCGATGCGCACGAGCGCCACCACGGTGTCGACCGGCCGGCCGGCGAGGACGTACTGCAGGCGCACCTTCGCGGTGTCGCCGGTTTGCTGCAGCAGGCTGACTTGCGCGCTGCGCAGGGCGGCGTCGAAATCGAGGCCATAGTGCAGGCGCAGCTGCGCGATCAAGGTCGAAAAGAAGCGCGACAGTCGACCGAGGCTGGCATCCATCCCGAGTCGGGAAAATGCCGCCGGCGCATTGCGGCCGTCGATGCCGGTATGGGTCGCGGCGGCGGCGAGCGCATCGAACAGATGCTGGGCGCGGCGCGGATCGGACAGCGGCGCGGCGATGGCCCAGTCGCCGAGAGCGATCATCGCCTGATCGACGTGGTCGCGTTCGTCCGTGCCGTAATCGGGATCGTCTTGAATGTAGTTGCGACCGAACACAACCAGGGTGCGGACGGCTTGATCGATGTCGCGGTCGGCATTGGTGAACTGGCTGCGGAAGCTGGCCGTGAGCGAACGCGCCGCATCCGGCGCCTGCAGCGTGGCCAGCATGCGCGGAATGTCGGACTCCAGCGGCAGCTCCTCCAGCGGCCACCGGCTGCGGCCGTCGCGCCACGCGGATTCGACCTGCGCGTGCAGCTCCGGCGGCAAGGCGAGCTGTGCGAAACCGGCGCCGTCGCGCGCCAGCAGGCGGTCGCGCAGCACGTACACGGCGTCGACCGGGCGCTGCGCCGCCGCGTTGCGCAGGCCGGAGGCGTCGGTTCGATCGGGCGCGGCCGCGGGCCGGCAGGCCGACAGCCACGGCAGCGCCAGCGCGAAGCACAGGATGAGCGCGCGGCGTCGCGTCGTTCGAAAGCGTGTCGATCCGCCGGTCATGGTCGGAGTGTCGCGGTTCGGCGTGGCGTGGTGCAAGCGCGCGTCAGGCGAAGGCAGGGCCGGCGAGGATCAATTCCCGCACTTGCCCTGCTCCATGTCCTGCAGCCGCTGCGGGTAATTTTGCGCGAGCAGCGTGCGCCAGTGTTGCCAACCGTCGCGGCCGGCCTGGGCGTTTTCCGGGCGAATGGACTTGTCGATGCGGGTGAAATGAAGGCCCAGGTAGTCGATGCCTGCCGCCTGCAACGCGTTGCGCATGGCGTCTATGTTGCCCTGGCCGTCGTCAACCAGCAGCACGCGGTCGTAATGCAGGCGCAGTCGCCGGAGCAGATCGAGCAGGGTTTTGCCCTTGTCCTGCCCGGTGGTCATGAACAGGCCCTGGTCGTAGACCACGCGCAGCGGGCGTGCGTCGGGCGCTTTGTAGTAATCCCAGCTGCGGCCGTCGGGCTGGCCGCCGAGCATGGCCGGCAGCGCGTAGCCGTTGCCGCGCAGCGTGCGCAGCGTGCCGCCGCGGTAGTTGGCGCCGCGCGAGGTGAGCAGCAGCTTGTCCACGGCCAGCGCGTTGATCAGGCTCGGGCCGTCGGGCTGGGTCGGGTGCTGGGTGCCGGCCTCGTAATTCAGTGCGATCACGTCGAACAGGCACGGCACCTTGCCGGGATCGTGTGGCGGCAGCGTCTTTTGCCATTCGTACCAGGCGTCGCTGCCGAAAAAAGTATCGGAAGTCAGCAGGGTGTCGTCGATGTCGAGCACCAGCAGGGTGCGGGCGCGGCTTTCGGCAAGCGCCGGTGCGATTGCAGCCAGATCGCTGATCTCGCGCACCTGCGAGGACGCGCCGCTGCCGTGCATCGGCGTCGTGGCGCAGGCGCTGAGCAGCAGGCCGAGAACGAAGGGAAGCAGTCGGCGCATGGGCGTGTCCGGTGGTGCGGGAAAGCCCAGTGTAATGGCAACTATTCGGCCAGCAGGGCGCGGATGCTGGCAATGCTGGCGCTGCGACGTTCGGCTTTCTGCGCGGCTTCGGCCTCCGGGTCGGCGCCGTCGCGCTGGAGTTCTGCGGCGGGCAGTTCGTCGATGAAGCGGCTGGGTTTGAGGTGCTGGGTGCTGCCCCAGCGCTGCGCCTGCCGCGCGTGCGACAGCCACAGGCGTTCCTTGGCGCGGGTGATGCCGACGTAGAACAGCCTGCGCTCCTCGTCGATCCGGCCTTCGTCGATGCTGGCCTCGTGCGGCAGGTTGCCGTCCTCGACGCCGACGATGAACACGAAGCGGAACTCCAGTCCTTTCGCTGCGTGCAAGCTCATCAGCCGCACCTGATTGCCGGCGTCGCCCTTGTCGGCGTGCGACAGCAGTGCGAGCGCGGCGGCCAGTTCGCCTGAGCTGGATGTTTTCGGCCCGTCGAACCAGTCGGCCAGTTCGTCGAGGTTGCGCCGGCGCATTCCGAATTGCGCCTCGTCCTTGCAGCGCGCGCGCAGCGCGGCCAACAGGCCGGAGCGTTCGTTCAATTTGCGCACCAGCTGTGCGGGCGGCAGCGCGTGCGCGTCCTTGCGCAGGCCGAGCAGCAGCCCGGAAAATTCCTGCAGCGCGTTCGCGGCGCGCGGCAACAGCTGCTTGGACAGCGTGATTGAGTCCGCCGCGCGTCCCAGCGACAGATGCGCGTGCGCCGCCAGCTCGCTGAGCTTGGTCAAGGTTGTCGCGCCGACGCCACGGTTGGGCGATTGCACTGCGCGCAGGAAGGCGGCGTCATCGTCGGGATTGGCCAGCAAGCGCAGCCACGCCAGCGCGTCCTTGACCTCGCCGCGATCCAGGAACGCGGTGCCGCCGGACAGGTGGTAGGGAATCCGCAGCAGTTGCAGCGACTTTTCCAGCGCACGACTTTGATGGTTGCCGCGGAACAGCACGCAAAATTCGCTCCACGGCGCGCCGTATTTCTGCGCGGTGAACTGGATTTCGGCGGCGACCTTGTCGGCCTCGTGGGCAGCGTCGCGGCATTCCCAGACACGAATGCGTTCGCCGTCGGCGGCGTTGCTCCACAGCGTCTTCGGATGCACGTGCGGGTTGCGCGCGATCAGCGCGTTGGCCGCGCGCAGCACCCGGCTGGAGCAGCGGTAGTTCTGCTCCAGTTTGATGACGTCCAGCGCCGGATAATCGTTGCCGAGCTGCAGCAGATTGTCCGGATTGGCACCGCGCCAGGCGTAGATGCTCTGGTCGTCGTCGCCGACGCAGGTGAACTGCCCCGCCTGCCCCGTCAGCGCCTTGAGCAGCCGGTACTGGGCATCGTTGCTGTCCTGGCACTCGTCGACCAGCAGATAGCCGATCCGCTCGCGCCAGGCCGCGCAGGCTTCGGGGTCGGTTTCCAAAAGCTGCAGCGGCAGCCGGATCAGGTCGTCGAAATCAACCGCGTTGAACGCCGCCAGCCGCTGCTGGTAGCGCGCGTACAACGCGGCGGCTTTGCGTTCGCGCGCGCTGCGCGCCGCGTCTGCGGATTGCTCGGGCGACAGTCCGGCATTCTTGGCGCGGCTGACCAGCGACTTCATCGCCTCGATCGCATCGGGCTTGCTGCCCGCCGGCAGCAGATCCTTGATTTGGGCAGAGGAATCGTCGGCATCGAAAATCGAGAAGCCGCGCCGCAGGCCCAGTTTCGCATGGTCGATCTGGGCGATCTTCAGGCCCAGCGCGTGGAAGGTGCAGACCGTCAGATCTTCGGCGGCATCGCCCTTCAGGCGGCGGCCTACGCGCTCGCGCATTTCGCGCGCGGATTTGTTGGTGAAGGTGATCGCGGCGATGCGCTTGGCCGGATAGCGGCCGCTGGTCACCAGATGCGCGATTTTTTCGACGATCACGCGGGTCTTGCCGCTGCCGGCACCGGCCAGTACCAGCAGCGGGCCTTCCGTGCGCAGGACGGCGTCGCGCTGGGACGGATTCAGGCCGTGGAGAGGATCCAAAGACACCCCGCCATTGTCGGAGCATGGCGGCGCTGATGCCAGCCTTGCGGCTTCAGTAGAATCCGTGCATGGCCAAACTGTATTTCTATTTTTCGGCGATGAACGCCGGCAAGACCACCACCTTGCTGCAAAGCGCGTACAACTACCGCGAGCGCGGCATGCGGGTGGCGATCCTCACGCCAAATCTTGACGACCGCGCCGGCAGCGGCACGGTGGCGTCGCGCATCGGCCTGCAGTCGCAGGGAACCGCGTTCGAACGCGGGGCCGATCTGCAGAAAATGGTCGAAGCGGACATCGCGGAACACGGCGCGCTGAACTGCGTGCTGGTGGACGAGGCGCAGTTCCTGAGCAAGGCGCAGGTCTGGCAGCTGACCGAGGTGGTCGATGCGCTGCGGATTCCGGTGCTGTGCTACGGGCTGCGCACCGACTTTCGCGGCGAGCTGTTCGAAGGCAGCCAGTACCTGCTGGCCTGGGCCGACGAACTCATCGAAATCAAGACCATCTGCCACAGCGGCAAGAAAGCGATCATGAATATGCGGGTGGACGACAGCGGCCGCGCGGTGCGCGACGGGCCACAGGTGGAGATTGGCGGCAACGAACGCTATCTCTCGGTTTCGCGCGCAGAGTTCAAGAAGGTGATGCGCGGCGAAGGGACGATCGCGCCGCTGCAGGTTCCGCTGCCGCTTTAGGGCTTGCGCTGGGCAACGGCGGGCTGCGCAGGATTGCCGCAGCCGCTGCGGATGCGCTGGATTTCACGCGGCACCGCGCCGCCTTCGGGCAGCGCGAGCCGGATTTGCGAGAGAACGGCATCAAGCTGCGCGCGCGCCAATTCGGCATCGACGCGACACTGGGCTTCGGCCGCATAGGCGCTGGCCAGCCAGGCGACCTTGTGCTGTTCGATGTCGCCTTCTGTCCGCTGACCCTGCGCGGTGAGCTGCGCGATCGCGGCACCGTCGCCTTCGCCGGCGCGCAAGCGTTCCAGCGCGATCTCCGCACGGAGGGTATGCGAGTGGCCGTGGCGGTAGCCCAGGGTGGTGATGCGGACGGCCTGTTCCAAGGCCTTGCGCGCTTCGTTGCGTTGGCCGAGCGCGGCAAGGATTTCGCCGCGCAGGCGTTCGCCGTCGCCCACCAGGCCGTTATCCACGCCGAACAAGCGGGCGCGCAGCTGCAGCGATTCGAGCGCCGGATCCAGCGCTTCGCGCTCGCGGCCGGCGTCGTGCAGGATCATGGAGAGGTTGTAGAGACCGTTGGAAATCGCGCCGGGTTTTCCCGATTTTCGCCACGCGGCGACAGCCTGATTCTGGAAGCGCAGCGCGCGTTCGATGTCGCCGCGCTCCCAGGCGACGATGGCAAGGCTGTTGTAGGCGCGCGCTAGGTCGGGGTGGCTGGGGTCGAGCCGCGCGCGCATCCATGCGGTGGTGTCGAGGAAAATCGCTTCGGCCTCGTTGAAGCGTCCCAGATCCACGTACAGCGCGGCGAGTTGGCGGTTGGCATCGATGGTGGTGCGGTGGCTGCGACCGTGCAATTCCTGCGCCAGCGCGAGCGAGGCGCGGCAATCGCGCAGCGCGGCGTCGAGGGCGTCGGTGGAACGCTCCAACGCGCACAGGGAGCGGCGCATCTCGATCAGCATCGGGTGATGGTCGCCGGCGCGCCGGCGCAGTTGGTCGATTCCCGCGGACAGCATCCGGATGGCTTCCACGGGATTTCCGGCGTCGGACTGCAGCACGGCGAGGTCGAGCCGCGTTTCCGCCACGCCCCCGAAATCGTCCTCATTGCGGCGCAATTCAAGGGCGCGCGCGAACAGGCGCTTGGCGGCGTCGGTCTCGCCGAGTTCGCGGCGGCAGCGGCCCAGCTGCGAATAAAACGCCGCCGTCAACAAGGCCAACTGCGATTCTTCGCGGCGGGCGGCGGATTCCAGCGGCTGCATCTGGTCGGCGCATTTTTGGAGTTCGCCCAGCTGCTGGTGCACGTTTCCGCGCAGCGTCGACGCTTCGAGGCGCAGGCTCGAAGGCGAATCCGGCAGGATCGCCAGCAGCCGCGCCTGCCGTTCCAGCAGATCATCGGCTTCGCGGTAATCGCCCAGCCCGAGCCGCAACCGAGCGACCACGCCGTACAGCTCGGCGCGCGCCTGCGGTTGGCGGGCGAGGGTGCGCTCGCCGCGCAAAATCCCCATGTCGAGCAGGCTGCGCACGTCGATCGGCGTGTTGGCCGAACTGCCGGCGTCTTCGAACAATTCGGCGACGAAACGCTGCATCGCCTGCGCGCGATTGGCTTCGTCCAGGGCGCGCTGCGCCTGCCAGCTGACCAGTCCGAGCGCCGACAGCAAAACCATGAGGATGGCAATGGTGGCGGACAGTCCCCAGCGGTGGCGGTAAACGTATTTGCGAACGCGGTAACCGACGCTTTCGCCGCGCGCAAGCACCGGTCGTCCGTGCAGATAGCTGGAAAGATCCCGGGCCAGCGCTTCGACCGAGGAATAGCGCTGGGTCGGCGTCTTCGCCAACGCCTTGAGCACGATGTTGTCGAGATCGCCGGTCAGCAGTTTGCCCAGCCGCGCCGGCGAATACGGGCGCGCCAGTTCCGGCGCCGCCTGCGCTGCGGCCTGCGAGGGGCGCTGCGGTTCGCCCTCGATGATCGCCTCTTCCCATTCGGCGTCGGTTTCGCGCTTGAGGCGATACGGCTTGCGGCCGGTCAGCAGTTCGTAAAGCACGACCCCGAGCGAGTACACGTCGGTCATGGTGGTGACCGGCTCGCCGCGGATCTGTTCGGGCGCCGCGTAGTGCAGGGTGAAGGTGCGCACCCCGGTGCGGGTTTGTTCGATCGGCACCGGCTCGGCGTCGAGCAGTTTGGCTATGCCGAAATCCAGCAGGTGGACGTGGCCGGAGGGGGTGACGAGAATGTTCGACGGTTTGAGATCGCGATGGACGATCAGGTTGGCGTGGGCGTGGCTGACCGCGGTGCAAACGTCGCGAAACAGCGCCAGCCGTGCGGGAATGTCGAGCTGTCGCGACTGGCAGTAGCTGGCCAGCGGTTCGCCTTCGACGTATTCCAGCGCGAGGTAGGGCTGGCCGTCGGGCCCGCTGCCGGCGTCGAGCAGACGCGCGATGTTCGTGTGTTCGAAGCGGGCGAGGATCTCGCGTTCGCGAATGAATCGCTGGTGCAGGCGCGGGTCGGCCAGGCCCGGGCGCAGCAGCTTGAGCGCGACCTTGCGCTCGTACAGGCCATCGGCGCGTTCGGCCAGCCAGACCTGCCCCATGCCGCCTTCGCCAAGCAGTCGCTCCAGTCGGTACGGTCCGATCCTGGCGCCCGGAATGGGTCCGCTGGACAGCGACAGCGCCGGGGATTCCAGAAATTCCGGATCGTCCGAATCGAGCCTGAGCAGGCGCTCAAGTTCGTCGGCGAGGGTGGTGTCCTGATTGCGCAGCGCGCACAGGTGTTCGGCCCGCGCATCGGCGTCCAGTTCAAGCAGGGCATCGAGGATCGGAGAAAGACGCCGCCAGCGTTCGCTGTCCATGCGCAATCCTGCGGGCGGTCAGACCGCCGGCACCTCGCGCAGCGAGGCAAGCAGGTACATCCGTGCTTTCTGCCAGTCGCGGCGTACGCTGCGTTCCGAGCGTTCCAGCAGCGCTGCGATTTCCAGCTCCGACAGGCCGGCGAAATAGCGCAGTTCCACCACCTTGGTCAGGCGCGGATCGACGGACGTCAGTTGTTCCAGCGCGCGGTCGAGGCCGAGCATGTCCTCGTCGAGATTGACCCCGCCTTCGATGTCGTCGGGCAGGTCGGTGACGCGGTGCAGGTCGCCGCCGCGTTTTTGCGCCAGCCGCTGGCGCGCGTAATCGACGATGACCGAACGCATCGCCGAGGCGGCGTAGGCGAAGAAATGCGAGCGATCGTCGAAGCGCACCGCGCCCGGCTCGCGCCCGATCAGTTTCAGGTAGGCCTCGTGCACCAGCGCGGTGGCGTCCAGGGTGTGGCCTTGCTGCTGGCCGGCGAGCTGCCGGCGCGCCATGCCGTGCAGCTCCTGGTAGAGCGTGGCGAGCACGCGATCCATCGCCTCGCGATCGCCGCCGCGGGCGGCATCGAGCAGGACGGTGATTTCGCCGGATTCAGTCATCGTGACCGCGCGCCCAAGGAGGATCGAAGACTATAGCGAAAGCGGCACGGATGCGCCCGCCGTCAGCGTTGGCAGTGCGGGCACCAAACCGTTGCGCGCTGGTCGATGCGGGCCGATTTGAGCGGTCGTCCGCAGCGTGGGCAGGGTTGGCCGTCGCGGCCATAGACGGACAGTTCCTGCGCGAAATAGCCAAGCGTCCCGTCCGGATGGATGAAGTCGCGCAGGGTGGTGCCGCCGCGTGCGATGGCCTGGGCAAGAATTGCCTTCACCGCATCGGCCAGCGCCGCGTAGCGTTCGCGGGAGATGCGCCCGGCGGCGCGCAGCGGAGAAATACCGGCGGCAAACAGCGCTTCGACCGCGTAGATGTTGCCGACGCCGACCACCACCTCCTGATCCATCAGAAAAGCTTTCACCGTCGCGCTGCGGCCGCGGCTGCGCTCAAACAGGAAATCGCCGTCGAAGTCGTCGGTGAGCGGCTCCGGGCCGAGTCCGGCCAGCAGCGGGTGCACGCTGCAAGGCGGCTGCCAGAGCAGGCAGCCGAACCGACGCGGATCATTGAAGCGCAGCAGCCGGCCGTCGCCGAGCGCGATGTCGACGTGGTCGTGGGCGCGCACCGGCGCGTCGGCCGGCAGCACCCGCAGGCTGCCGGACATCCCCAGATGCAGCAGCGCGCTGCCGGCCCGCGTGTCCAGCAACAGATACTTGGCGCGGCGACGGACGGCGTCGATGCGCTGGCCCGGAAGCTGCGTCCGGATTTCAGGCGGGATCGGCCAGCGCAGATCCGGGCGGCGCAGCAACACGCGCGCCACCGTCCGGCCTTCGACGTGCGGCGCCAGGCCGCGGCGGGTGGTTTCGACTTCGGGCAGTTCTGGCATGTGCGCATTGTCGCGCAGCCGGCGCCGGGTGCACCGACGCCGCTGCGCACCGTACCATTGCACCTCGGACGCCCGGCGTCTCTGGCCAACCCGTCGAGGATAGTTTCATGCGCCGTGCCCTTGTCGCCCTGATGTTGTTGCTTTGCACCGCCTTCGCCCAGGCCGGCCAGCCGGCAATTGGCGACCCGGCGCCCGCTGCGCTGGGAAATGGGCGTGACGGCAAGCCGGTGTCGCTTGAGCAGTACCGCGGGAAAGTCGTGGTGGTGACGTTTTGGGCCTCGTGGTGCACCTACTGCCTGCGTGAATTGCCGGTGCTCAATACCCTGCAGGAACACGCCGGCGGACTGCTGCAGGTGATCGCCGTGAACGTGGAGGACAGTGCCGCGGACTATCGGGTAATGATGCGGCAAATGAAGCAATACTCGATCACGCAAGCGCGTGATGCCCGCGGAAGCATCGCGGAAACCTATGGCGTGAACGCCTACCCGAACCTTTGGATCATCGATCGCGAAGGACGCATCGCGGCCCACCATCGCGGTTACGACGAGAACACCCTGGGGAGGATCGTGGACGAAATCAACGCCATCCTGCGCAGGGCGGCAGCCGCACCTTCCAATGGAACTTCGGGATGAAGCTCATCGCCCTGTTCGTCCTTGCGCTCGCTCTGCCGGTGGCGGCACAGGTGCAGCGCACCGGCGACTATCTTTCGCGGATGGACAGCGACGCCGACGGCAAGGTCTCGCTGGCGGAATATCTGGTCTGGATGAGTTATGCCTTCGACCGCATGGACCGCAACGGCGACGGCGTGCTGACCGCCGACGAGCTGCCCGGCGGCAAAGGCCAGCCGATCACCCGTGAGGCGCATCGCGCCCGGCTCAGCGAGCGCTTCCGCAAACAGGATCTGAACCACGACGGCACCCTGAGCGCGAAGGAACTGGCGGCGCCGCCGCAGTAGCCATCCCGCCCTGATCAACGCGGTTTTGCGATGAAGACCTGTTGGCCCTCAAGCCCGCCCATAAGTCAGTTTGCGCCAGATCCATTCCATCGGACCAAAGCGGAAATACCGCAGCCACGCCATGCTGAGGATGACCTGCGCGGCAAACAGCGCGAAGCAAAACACCGCTTGCTGGGCCCGCGGCATGCCCCAATGGCCTAGCCCGTAGCCGTAGAAAACCAAGCTGCATACGAGCGACTGCAGCAGGTAATTGGTCAGGGCCATGCGGCCTACCGGTGCCAGCCAGGACAGGCAGGCCTTGCCGGCCGCGGTTTGCCAGGCCAGCAGCAACAGTGACAGATAACCCAGCGCTAGCGGCAGTGCGGCCAGATGGTGCAAGGAAAACTGGAGCCTGAAGGCCTCGTCGTTGACATTGGGGATAAGGGTCAAGGGCAGGACCGACGCGCTGCCCAGCGTGACCAACAGCCCCAGCGACAGCCCGATGGCGCACAGCCGTCGCAGCGCAGGCAAATGCCGCTCCGGCTGGATCGCGACGCCCGAGCGCACCAGCCACAGGCCGATCAGGAAGTCGGCGAAATAGAAAATGCCCCAGCCCGTATTGGCGATGTCCTTGGCCCAGGTCTCGGCGCGATAAACGACCGCCTCCGCATAGCTTCCGGTGGTCAACACCTGGACCTGCCGAGCGCTTACTTCCTGTATTTCCTGAAGCTGGCGTTCGCTGCGTTGTCGCTCTTGCGCGGTCGTCGGCGTGGGCGAATGCAATCGCAATGCGCCAGCCAACACCGCAGCAATCATGAAAATCGAAAACCAGGCGATGCCGAACTGCAACGGCCTGCGCTCCGCAGGTTCGCGCCGTTTCCATGCCAGCCAGGCCAGCAGCAGGAATTCGAGCCCAAGTACGGCCACGAAGACGAAAATGGAGAACTCCGGAGGCTTGCTCGTTGCAACGGCGGCAATCGATCCAACGACCGGAATCAGCAGACCCAGCGCGGCCAACAGGCAGGGCGTCAACAGCCATTCGCGGCCAAAACGGCGGAATCGAAGATCGCCTCGGATGTACAGCCCGGACAACCCGGCCACCAGCAGCAACGCCAGGTAGGAGAGCAATGCGGTATTCCGGAATACTGCCGCCAGCAGCACCAGCGCGACAGCGACGATCATGCCAGCGCGCAGCCTGCCCAGTATCGCCAGTAGCAGGAACAGCGCCGTGACGGCATAGCCGGTGAGGATGTCGCCCTCCCAGATCAGGATCCCGTGGATCGCCCCGAACAGCAACAACAGCAGGGTGCGGCGCAAATAGGTGCGGACGAAGCTGCGCCCCGCCGCCTGCGCGCGCTCCAGCATCAGCGCGAAACCCATGCCGAACAGCAGTGAGAACAGGATC
Organism: Xanthomonas sp.; assembly: GCA_018262705.1. Taxonomy (GTDB): domain Bacteria; phylum Pseudomonadota; class Gammaproteobacteria; order Xanthomonadales; family Xanthomonadaceae; genus Thermomonas. Next base: position 166,531 of record JADFDQ010000001.1, on the reverse strand, counting down.
CAGAACTTGGTGCGCACGAACAGGTAGATCAGCAGATCCGCGATGTGGTCGACCCCGGTGGCGTCCGGATCCAGGCCAACGGACACGGAGGCGTAGGCGCGATTGAACAGCTCCACGTTCATCAGCAGGATGCCCAGCAGCGCGAAGCCGCGCAGGGCATCGATCCATGGCATGCGTTGGCGCGGCGGGGTGGGGCCGGATGGGATGGGCGCGGGAGCTGCGAACATGCTCGGCCTTCCTTTGGGTCGGGCGCGCTTGCAAGGCCTGAATTGATTCGTGCAAGCCGAGTTCGGCCCGGTACCGTACTCGGCGCGGGCTGACAATTCCAGGATGGCGTTGTTCAGACCTTGCTCAAAGAGTCCGAACGCCGGCGGGCGCGAGAACCGGCCATGTCGTGCGGATCGGGGGAGCGCGGGGACAGGAAACGAAGACGCCGGCCACTGGCCGGCGTCTTGCACCACGGAAGGGCCGCTGCCTTACCAGATCTTCACCCGATCCTCGGGTTTGAGATACAGCTTCTGCCCATCCTGCACGTTGAACGCCGCGTACCAGGCGTCGAGGTTGCGCACGGTCAGCGCGCGCCACTGGCCGGGGGCGTGCTCGTTGCCGACCACCTGCGCGCGCAGCGCGGCTTCGCGGGTCTTGGTGCGCCAGGCTTGGGCGAAGGCGAGAAAGAAGCGTTCGTCACCGCTCAGGCCGTCGATCACCGGCGCCGGCTTGCCGTCCAGCGACTTGTGGTAGGCCGCCAGCGCTGCCTGCAGGCCGGAGACGTCGGCGATGTTTTCACCCAAGGTCTGTTTGCCATTGATGTGCAGACCCGGCAATGCTTCGTAGCCGTCATATTGCGCGGCCAGCCGGTCGGCAGCGGCCTTGAAGTGGGCGGCGTCCTCGGGCGTCCACCAGTTGTGCAGGCGGCCCTGGGCATCGAACTCGGAGCCGAGGTTGTCGAAGCCGTGGCTGATCTCGTGGCCGATGATCGCGCCGATCGCGCCGTAGTTGGCGGCCGCGTCGGCGGCGGGGTCGAAGAACGGCGCTTCGAGAATTGCCGCCGGGAAGTTCATCGCGTTCTGCAGCGGCAGGTTGACCGCGTTGACGGTCTGCGGGGTCATCCACCATTCGCCGGCATCCGGCGCCTTGCCCAGTTTGGCGCGCTGGTGGTGGAATTCGAACTCCTCGGCGCGCAGGGCGTTGCCGAGCGCATCGTTCGGTTTGATCTCCAGCGTCGCATAGTCGCGCCACGCGTCCGGATAGCCGACGCCGACGCGCATGGTTGCCGCCTTTTCCTTGGCGGTCTTCTTGGTCTCCGGCGACATCCAGGTCAGGCCGTCGATGCCGTCGCGAAAGGCGGCGAGGATGTTCGACACCATGCCTTCCACCTGCTCCCTGGAGCTGGCCGGGAAGTACTGCTTGACGTAGAGCTGGCCGACCGCGTCGCCGAGGTCGCGGTTGGTGGCCGACAGCGCGCGCTTCCAGCGGTCGCGCTGGGCGGTGGTGCCGGCCAGCTGGGTGCCGTAGAAACCGAAGGCGAGGTCGGCGTAGGGTTTGGGCAGCAAGGAGGCATAGTGGTTGAGCGCGTGGAAGCGCAGGTAGTCCTTCCATGTTGCCAGCGGCTGACTGGCCACCAGCAGCGAGAGTTTGCGGATCGCCTCGGGCTGCCAGGCGATCAGGGTTTTCTGCTCGGCAAGGCCCGCCGCGGTGAAATACGACGACCAGTCGATGCCGGGCGCGTGCTGGGCGAAGTCGGCGACCGGCCACGGATTGTTGGCCTTGTGGATGTCCTGGGTCTCGACGATGGGTGCCTGCGCCTGCGCGATGCGCAGTTCCAGATCGAAGATGGCCTTGGCTTTGGCCTCCGCGTCGGGCGTGCCGGCCTGCTTGAGCAGGGCGAGGATGTAAGCCTTGTAGGCGTCGCGGTTGGCGACCATCGCGGCATCGCTGGACAGGTAGTACTCGCGGTCGGGCATGCCCAGCCCGCCCTGCAGCAGATAGCCGAAGTTCTGCGTGTGGTCGTCGAGGCCGGCGGCCACGAACAGGCCGAGCAGGTTTTCGGTATAAAAATTGGTGGCGTTGATGGGATCGACGTCGGCGCGCAGGGTGGAACCCAGATAGCGCGACAGTCCGGAAATGTCGTTGATGCCGTCGATGGAATCCAGGCTGGGTTTGATCGGCGTCAGCCCGTTCGCTTCGATGCTGGCCTCGTCCATGAAGGCGGCGTAGTAGTCGACGATTCGGCGCTCGTTGCTGCCGGCGGCCGGGTTCTCGCGCTGCAAGCCCTGGACAAGGTCGGACAGGCGCTTTTCGGCGCGTTCGTACACGCTGTAGAACACGCCGGTGCTGGCGCGGTCGGCCGGGATCTGGGTGGTTTCCTGCCAATGGCCGTTGGCGAATGCGTAGAAGTCGTCGCCGGGTTTGACGTTCTTGTCCATGCCGGACAGGTCGATGCCGACGGTCGGCGCGGCGGGGGCGACCTGTGCGGCGGTCGGCGGGTTGCCCGAAGGCTTGCAGGCGACGAGGGTGACGCCGGCAACGGCGCACAGCAGGGCGAGCGCGAGCGGAGCGGGGCGATGGAATGGATTTTTCATGTGCGGTTCCATGTCGGGGCGGTTGGTGCAGGATGAATTGCGCGGAAAATTACGCCAGTGCTGATAGTTGGGCGGCGTGACGCGATCTTAACCCCATCGTCGCGCGACCTGCGGCACACTGCAAAACATCCAGCAACGCAGCGGAGGGTTCCGGTGGACAAGGACTTTTACCCCGTCAGTTCGGAGATGGCCGCCAGCGCCAACCTCGACCGCGCCGGCTACGCGCGCGACTACGCCGAATCGGTGGAACAGCCGGAGACGTTCTGGGCGCGGCAGGCGCTGCGCCTCGACTGGTACCGGTTTCCGACCCGGATGAAGAACGTCAGCTACGATCTGAAGGACTTCCGCATTCGCTGGTTCGAGGACGGCGAGCTCAACGCCAGCGTCAACTGCCTCGACCGTCATCTGGAATCACGCGGCGACAAAGTCGCACTGATCTTCGAGCCGGACGATCCGGCTGCGCCGTCCGAGACGATCACCTACCGCCAGTTGCACGCGCGCGTGTGCAAGCTCGCCAACGCGCTGCGCAACCTCGGCGTGGGCAAGGGCGACCGGGTCACGATCTACCTGCCGATGATCCCCGAAGCGGTGGTCGCGCTGCTGGCCTGCGCCCGCATCGGCGCGGTCCACATGGTGGTGTTCGCCGGCTTCGCGCCCAATTCCATTGCCGACCGCGTGGCCGACTGCAACAGCAAGCTCATCATCACCGCCGACGAAGGCCTGCGCGGCGGCAAGAAAATTCCGCTGAAAGCCAATGTCGATGCCGCGCTGAAGCTGCCCGGCACGAACGCCGTGGAAACCGTACTGGTGGTGCGCCACACCGGCGCCGCGGTGGACATGCAGATGCCGAGAGACCGCTGGCTCGACGCCGTGCTCGACGGCCAGCCGGACAGCTGCGAACCCGAGCGCATGAACGCGGAAGACCCGCTGTTCATCCTCTACACCTCGGGCAGCACCGGCAAACCCAAGGGCGTGTTGCACACCACCGGCGGCTACCTGCTGTGGTGCGCCTACACCCACGCCTTGAGCTTTGACCTCAAGGACGACGACGTGTACTGGTGCACCGCCGACATCGGCTGGGTGACCGGCCACAGCTACATCGTCTATGGCCCGCTGGCCAACGGTGCCACCGGCGTGCTGTTCGAAGGCGTACCCAATTACCCGGACTTCTCGCGCTTCTGGCAGGTGGTCGACAAGCACCAGGTCAGCATCTTCTACACCGCGCCGACCGCGATCCGCGCATTGATGCGCGAAGGCGACGGCCCGGTCAAGGCCACTTCGCGCAGCTCGCTGCGGGTGCTGGGCAGCGTCGGCGAGCCGATCAATCCCGAAGCCTGGCGCTGGTACTTCGATATTGTCGGCGAAGGTCGCTGCCCGGTGGTCGACACCTGGTGGCAGACCGAGACCGGCGGCACGTTGATCAGCCCGATTCCGGGCGTGACCGATCTCAAGCCGGGTTCGGCCACGCTGCCGCTGCCGGGGGTGAAACCGGCGCTGGTCGATGCCGAAGGCAAGCTGCAGGACGGCGTGGCCGAAGGCAATCTGGTGATGCTCGATTCCTGGCCGGGCCAGATGCGCACCGTGTATGGCGATCACCAGCGTTTCATCGACACCTATTTCAAAACTTACCCGGGCATGTACTTCAGCGGCGACGGCTGCCGCAGAGATGCCGATGGGTATTACTGGATCACCGGCCGCGTCGATGACGTCATCAACGTGTCCGGCCACCGGATCGGCACCGCCGAAGTGGAAAGTGCGCTGGTGCTGAACCCAAAGGTCGCCGAGGCGGCGGTGGTCGGCTTTCCGCACGACCTCAAGGGCCAGGGCATCTATGCCTACGTCACGCTCATCGCCAGCGAAACCGAAAGCGAAGAGCTGCGCAAGGAACTGATCGCCTGGGTGCGCATGGAAATCGGCCCGATCGCGACCCCCGACTTCCTGCAGTGGGCACCGGGTCTGCCCAAGACCCGCAGCGGCAAGATCATGCGCCGGATCCTGCGCAAGATCGCCGAGAACGCGCCCGACCAACTCGGCGACACCAGCACGCTGGCCGACCCGTCGGTGGTTGAGTCGCTGGTGAAGAATCGGCGGGAAGGGTAGATGGAGCGGGCACCGGGAACCGGAGATCGGTTTGTACCGCAAAGGTCCTGATTGCTCGCCTGCAGACGCGGCAATGCAGCCGTAGGAGCGCACCGCAGGGGCGCGATGGATATCGCCGGATCGATCGCGCCTCACGGCCTGTGGCCTCGATGCGCTCCTACAAATGCGGCAATGCAGCCGTAGGAGCGCACCGCAGGGGCGCGATGGGCGTTGCCGGATTTTGCTGCGCTTGACGTTTTCCTTGGGTAATCGGTCAGATCAGGCAACGCAATTCTATCCGTGCGGCAGGATTCCTGTCATGGTCGGTCATCCCTTTCGGAGGAAGCACCATGCGGATCGGATCCATTGCCAGCGCCATGATTGGTTTGGGTATCGGACTGTCCTTCGTCGGAACGGGGCAGGCGCAGCCGCCGGATCACGGTGCGTATCTGCAGACGTTCCGTTCGCAAAGGGAGCTTGATGCCGCCGTCGAGCGGTGGCGCAAGGCGAAGGAAAAAAATCGCAGCGAAATGGTTTTCGGATCGGCAATGCCGCCGCCAGCGCTGCCTCCCGCTGCGGCCCCGGCTCCAGCTGCGGGCAATGCGGTTCCGTTGCTGGCGCCGGGTGCCGCCTCGGACGGCATCACCAACGTCCAGACCCAGGGCGTGGACGAGGGCGATATCGTCAAGCGCCAGGGCGATTACCTGATCGTGCTGCGGCGCGGCCGCCTGTTCACGGTCAAGGTGGGCGGCGATGCCCTGCAGTCGGCGGCAAGGATCGATGCCAACGCGCCGGGACTGGATCCGGACGGTACCTGGTACGACGAAATGCTGGTCAGCGGCGACACCGTGGCGGTGATCGGCTACAGCTACCGTCGGCGTTCCACAGAAGTGGGTTTGTTCAAACTGCATCCGGACGGCCGGCTGGAACACCGCGACACCTATTTCCTGCGCAGCAACGACTATTACGACTCGCGCAATTTCGCCAGCCGACTGATCGGCACCACGCTGATTTTCTACACCCCGCTGGTGTATTCGCCGTGGGACAACCGCGGCCTGACCTACCCGGCAATCGCGCGTTCGGACGTGGCCGACGACGCCAGGAATTACCGGCGCATCCTGCCGGCGCAGGCGATCTATCGCGCCGATCAAGACATGGATCCGATGGAGGATTCCATGACCCTGCATACCGTCACCCGCTGCGATCTGGCGCGACAACCGATGCAATGCTCTTCCGTCGGCGTGCTGGGACCGGACGGACGCACGTTCTATGTGTCGCGCGATGCCGTTTACGTTTGGCTGAACGGAAGAAAAGAGGCCCCTGGCCGCAGCCTGCGCATCCCGCTCGACGGCGCGCCGGCGTCGGCGCTCAAGGTGTACGGCGCGCCGATCGACCAGATGTCCTTCCTCGAAGGCGACGATGGCCGCTTGAACGTGCTGGTGCAGTCGGAGGGGCGCGGTCAGGGCATGTGGCGCGGCGAATGGGGCGCGGGCAAGCTGGCCCTGCTGCGCGTGCCGGTGCGCGCGTTTGGCGGGATGAACGCCGAAGCGCCGCGGAATGCGTACCGCTTCCTGCCGCCGGTGGCCAGCGGCAACCGCCAGAACCGCTACGTTGGCGACTGGCTGCTGTACGGGGCCGCGCCCTATCGCTGGTCCGGTCGCCCGCACGACGACAACGAAGGGTTGGCCTATGCGGTGAACGTGAAGAATCCGGACGCGCCGATCCGCACATTGTCGGTGGGAGACGACGTCGAACGCATCGAGGCGCTGGGGCAGGATGCGCTGCTGGTGGGCAAGGCCGGCCAGGACCTGACCTTCAGCTTCGTGGCGCTGAGCCCGGACAATGCGACGCTGGGCAACCGCTTCGTGCTGGCCGATGCGCGCCAGGGCGAGAGCCGCACCCACGGCTTCTTCTATCGCGCCGACGGTCCCGGCGAAGGCTTGCTGGGGTTGCCGATCCTGCGCAGCGGCGAAACGGCAAGCCGTCCGTCACAATCCAACAGTGGCGCAAGAGGCCCGGCGGCGGTGTTGTTCCTGCGCAACCATAACCGCCGGCTGCAGCCCTTCGGTGAACTGGATGCCTCACCGAATCGCGTGATCGACGATGCATGCAAGGCCAGCTGCGTGGACTGGTACGGCAACGCCCGACCGATCTTCCTCGGCCCGCGCGTGCTGGCGCTGATGGGCTACGAATTGGTGGAAGGCCAGATCCGGCGCGACCGGCTGGTGGAGCGTCGCCGAATAGATTTTGCGCCGATCCGGCAACCCGAACCCTGAGCGCCGATTGCGTTCCGGCGCATGTCCAGGCTTGCGTCCGCAGGCTTGCGAGCCGACTTTGTCGGCGGCGGCGAACTCAAGGATTCTGGCCGGTGGCGCTGGGCGGAAGCGCCTTGGTTCCGTCGTTCAAAGTCCATTCCGACATGGACCAATCGCGGAGCAATTGCCCTGGTTCGACGTAATCGGCAGGGCAGGTTTCGCATTGGGCGAGCGCAGGATAGGCCTGCTCGATGGCGTTCAGGGAACCGCCAAGCTCGCGAAAACGCCATGACTGATGAACCTTTTCGCGAACGTTGTCCTCGGTCATCTCGTCCGCATCCAGCTCCGCGATGTAGTTTCCGATTTTGTAGGCCGATCTGGACTGGGCTGGATCCAGACTGCCATAGGAACTGTAATCGGCGTAGTATCCGCCGGCCGTTTGCACCGGCCAGGGAACGCCCAGAAGCGCAGCCACGAATCCGTACATGATGTCGTTGCCGACATGCTGCGGCAGACAGTGACCGAACAGGCTCATGGTCGTGCCGCCGGGTCCTGGCAGGTCGGCGCAGGCGCCGGTTGGGCACAGCCAGTTGGATGGGTCGTCTTCGGTGCCGACGCCGGGCCTGCGAGCAGGGCGGACGCGTTCATCGATCGAGCCGCCGTTGTTCATCAGGAACCCGATGCCATCCCATGCCCCCGTTTCCGAATCCGGCAGCGCATCGATGCGGGCGCGCGCGCGCTTGAGGGCGGCAATGTAAGCCTCGGTCATGTCCGGCCCGCAGTAGCAGGGCGCAGCGGCATCTGCAGGATTGCTGCCTTGCAAAATGTCGAGAAGTGTCGCGCGCTCGGGGTCGGCGGCATCGGAAATGTTGACGACCGAGGGGTCAAGTTCGAGGTCGTGAACGGTCGTCGAACCCGATCCGTCGTCCGCTTCGAGCATCACCACCGCGCCGGCGAAGGCGTCATCCGGCGGCGCTTCCTGCGGCGCCGGATCTTGGTTGCGACGGCGGCCGGAAGCGATCAGCGCACCGAGGGCCAGCGCGTTGTCGAGGTTGTTGCGTTGACCTGCGGATGATTCTGCGCGATGCGTGGACGCGTGCGACCCGTCGTCATCGCGATCGGAATCGGTGACGATCGGGGGGCGCGGAACCTCGTCCGGATAGCGTTCTTCGGGCGGACGGCCTTCATCGGGATCGCGCGGTTCGGCGGGATAACCGATTTCTCCCGGGGGACGTCCTTCCGGCGGACGGTCTTGTGAGCGATCCTCGCCGCGTCGTGACTGGCTGTCGGCACGCTCGCGGTCGGAAGTCCCCCTGCTTCCGGCGGCCAGGGCCAATCCAAGCGCCAGATTGCTTGTGGCACGGCGTGAACCGCCGCGATCGCTGCGTCCGGGGGGCGGCCTATCGATCCGTTCCAGATCGCTCCGGCGAAGAATGCTGGCGCGCAGTCGCGGAAGGTTTGGAACCGCAACCCGTACGCGAGTGCCCGGAAGCAAGGCTTCGAAATGGTAGAAGTCGATCGCGGATGAGCGCCGCGACAGCACGACCCGCACCGCGTCGGGGCCCAGGTTTCGCAGGGTGACCGCAGAAATGGCGGGGTGCGGGATCGAAGCAGCCGCGGCGGGGGACGCTTGCTCGCCACGCGGTCGCTCGGACGCCGCGGCGCAGGCACACACGGTCGGGGACAGCAGGCAGACACCCAGCAGGACGGTCTTGATGCGCATGGCAGACCCCCGTCGCAGCGGCTTCTCGCAAAGACGCCAGCGAGCGAGCTTGCGCGCTTTCGCTATGTTTCGCAAGCCTGTGCCTGTGATGGCGGCTTGCAACGATGGCGTCGATCCGTCGCCGCCTGCCGGCTTCGATTGGAAGCGTTTCGGACGCCACGCTCACGCCGCGAAATTCGCGGCTGCGTCCGATTCGTTGAATTTCGCGTAGATATCCCGCCAGGCGCTGGAGCAGCGATCGATGGCGGCCACGCAGCGTGGATCGAACTGGCTTCCGGCGTTGCTGCGCAGGTAGTCGAAGCCCGCATCCAGCGTCCACGCCCGCTTGTAGGGGCGATGGTTGGTCAGGGCATCGAACACGTCGGCCACCGCCACGATCCGTCCGGCAAGAGGGATTGCTTCGCCGGCCAGTCCGTGCGGGTAGCCGCCCCCGTCCCAGCGTTCGTGGTGGCAGGAGATCACGTCGCGCAGCATCTGCGCGTGGCGTTCGCTGGCAAGGTCGAACTCGCGCATCATGGCGTCGATCATCTCGCTGCCCTTTTGCACATGTGACTGTGCGATCGCGTATTCCTCCGGCGTGAGCTTGGCGGGCTTGAGCAGGATCCGGTCGGGGATCGCGATCTTGCCGATGTCGTGCAGGGCGGCGAACTGGAACAGAAACTCGATGTCGTCTTCGCTCAGTCCGGCCTCGTCGCCAAGCGCGGCCGCAATGCTTCGGGTGTAGTGGGCGACGCGATTGACGTGGCCGGCGGTTTCTTCGTCGCGGTGCCGCGCCAGTTCGCGGGTCAGCGCCACCGCGCTGCGCAATGCGCGGGTGTTGGACAGGTCGCAGGAAATCAGGGTGGTGATCAGCTGCGCGTAGCCGTCCAGCTGCATTTTCACGTCGCGGTGAAAATAACCGGGTTGGGTGGATTCGAAGAACAAAAAGCCGAGCGGTTGCCCATGCGAATACAGCGGGCAGGTGTAGCTGGAGCGAAAGCCGGCGGCGAGGCTATGCTGGATCCTGTCGTTGGGCGGGGCGGCCAGCGCCGTCAGGTCGTCGATGGTTTCGCACCGTTGCTTGAGCAGAAGATCGTGCAATTCAGGCAGGTCGGACAGTTGCGCGCGATAGCGTTCGGGCGCGGTGTTCCCAACGGTGTGCATGAACGTGCTGAGCTGGTCGCTGCTGCGATCGTAAAGGGCGATGCCGATCCGGCCGACGTTGCCCGCCTGAGCGTGGATCACCGCGTGGAGGCTGGCGATCTTTTCGCCAATGGGGTCGTTTTGCATCTGCGTTCTCCCCACCCGAGCCCGGGATCGTCGTCATTGACGACAGCAAGCATGATACGTCAACCGACGTTCAAAACCCGTAGCGCAGGAAGCCGCCGTCCACCGCGATGCATTCGCCGGTGATGAAGCTGGCCGCCGGCAGGCACAGGAAGGCCACGGCGGCGGCGACTTCCTCGGGTTCGCCGATCCGTCCGATCGGCGTGCGCAGCAGCACTTCGTCCAGATAATCGGGATCGGCCAGCTTGCCGCTGGTGCGGCGGGTGCGGATGTACCACGGCGCGACCGCGTTCACCCGGATGCCGTCTTCGGCCCATTCGACGGCGAGGTTGCGGGTCATCTGGTGCAGCGCGGCCTTGCTCATGCCGTAGGGCGCGCCGGTGCGGACGTGGGTCAGGCCGGACACGCTGCCGACGTTGACGATGCTGGAGCCGGCGTGTTTTGCCAGCAGCGGGTGGGCGAGCCGGCACAGTTCGAAGGCGGCAAACACGTTGGCCTCGAAGATGCCGCGCCATTGGTCTTCGCCGTAATCCAGCGCCGGGCGGGTTAGGTTGCCGCCGGCGTTGTTGACGAGGATGTGCAGCCCGCCCCGGTCACGCGCCCAGTCGATTAGTTCGGCGCGCTGGTCTTCGTCCGTCACATCGGCCGGCAGCGCCAGCACGGCGTCTTCCGGGCCGGGGAATTCGTCTTCCAGTTCGGCGCGCGCGGCCTCGAGCTGTTCGGGGTCGCGCGCCGCCATCAGCACCTGCGTGCCGAAGCTGAGCAGTTCCCGGCAAATGGCAAAACCTATGCCGGCGCTGGCGCCGGTCACCAGCGCGCGTTGGCCGGCAAGATTCCAACGGGGCGAAAGCATGGTGCGCTCCGGATGTGGCGTTGGACGTAGGATAGGGCACCGACCCTCTGGGAGTCCGCCATGCGTCGTGCGCTGCTGCCTCTAACCCTGACCCTGCTGTTGTCCGCCTGCGGGCCGGGACAGGCGCCGGACGAAACCCGCCGCCCCGATCCCCAGGCCGCGCCGACGGCGGCCAGCGCGCCCGCCGCCGGGGCCGACACGACCTCGCCGATCACCGCGACCGCCAACGGCTACAAGGAGGCGGCGCGCAACGCGGCGGCGCAGACCGAGAACGCGGCGGCGCAGGAAAAGGCCCGAATCGACGCCGCCGGCCAATAGGCCGCGGCATCAGGCAAGCTCACATCGGCGTGCTGCAGAAGCAGTAGGCCAGCACGGTCACGCGCCGGCTGCCCTGTTGTTCCAGCGCGCTCTGCACGAAGCGCAACGGCGCCGAATCCTGCGCGCGCTGCGCCAGCAGCGCGGCGGCAGGGCCGGTTTCAGACAGCAGGCGCGCGCCGACGCGCGACTCCAGCGCGGTTCCCAGCCACGCCGGCAGCGCGGCCGAGCCGGTTTCGATCCAGCGCGTTTGCCAGCGGTCGGTCTTGCCGAGCTTGGCGCGCGCAGCGGCATCGTTGACCGCATCCTGCAGTCCACCGAAGGCATCGACCAAGCCGCGCTGCTTCGCCTGCGCGCCGGTCCACACGCGCCCGCGCGCGACCGCGTCGATGGCTTCGACGCTGCGCCCGCGCGCCTTGGCCACGCGCCCGGTGAAATCGCGGTAGCCCTTGTCGATCACCGATTGGATGGTGGCCGCCATGTCCGGATCCAACGGCCGGGTGATGTCGAAGGCGCCGGCGTAGCGGGCGGTGGCCACGCCGTCGGTGTGCACGCCGAAGCGCGCCAACGTGCGGTCGATGCTGGGGAACAGACCGAAGATGCCGATCGATCCGGTAATGGTCGAAGGATCGGCGTAGATGCGGTCGGCGTTCATGCTGATCCAGTAGCCGCCGGAGGCCGCAACGTCTCCCATCGACACCACCACCGGCTTGCCGGCGCTCTTGAGCGCGACCACGGCGCGGCGGACGCGCTCGGAAGCAAACACTTCGCCGCCCGGCGAATTGACCCGCAGCACCACCGCCTTGACGCTATCGTCCTCGCGCGCCTGATCAAGCAGGTCGGCGGTGGAATCGCCGCCGATTTGTCCTGGCGGCAGCTTGCCGCCGGCGATTTCACCTTCCGCAACTACGACTGCGACGGCCGGACGCGAATCGGGTTTAGCCTGCTTGAAAGCAAGCCGCACTGCATAGTCGTCGAGGGCGATGTTGCGGTAGCCGGTTTCTGCGTTGGCGTCGGCCGCGCCGCGCTGGGTCAACAAAGCGTCAACTTCATCGCGTGTTTTCAGGCCGGTCACCAGCTTGCGGTCGAGCGCGAGCTGGGCCAGATCGCCCTTGGCCGCCACCACGTCCGGTGCCAGCGTGTTGGCGTAGGCATCCAGCGCGGCGGGGTCGAGCCCGCGCGCCTTGCCGACGTCGGCGAGCAGGAGCCGCCAGATGTCGTTCATCCAGAACAGGTCGGCCTGCTTGGCCTCGGGTGACGCCGCATCGAGGATGAAAGGCTCGGCGGCGGACTTGTATTCGCCGACCTTGAACAGGCGCACGTCAACGCCGAGCTTGTCCTGCAGCGCCTCGCGGAAGTACTGGCGGTAGGAGGCCAGACCATCGAGCATCACTCCGCCCTGCGACATCGGATCGAGATAGATCTCGTTGGCCTGCACGGCGAGCAGATATTGCCCCTGCGTATAGGCGTCGGCATAGGCGACGACCTGTTTGCCGGAGGCGCGCACGGCGGCCAGCGCGGTCGCCACTTCGCGCAGCGAGGCAAAGCCGCTGGGCTGCAGCTCGTCGAGGTAGAGCGCGACGCGATTGATGTTCTTGTCGCTGCGCGCGGATTCGAGCGCGGTCAGCAGATCGCGCAGGCGCACTTCGCGACAGCTTCCGGAATCGCTGTTGCGCGCCAGATAGCGGCGCAGCGGATCGCAGGTGAACTGTTCGACGATCCGACCGCGCGGTGCGACGACCAGCGTGGTATCCGCACTCATCGGTGCCAGCTCGCGGTCGTGCAGCAGCACGGCCAGGCCCAGGAACAGGATCAGAAACAGGATCAGCAGGAACATCAGGTTCAGCACCAGCCTGCGGGTGAAGTCGATCGCGTTCCAGCTGCCCACGATCAGGCGGACGATGGGGCCGTGGCGTTGCGGGTCGTTCATTGCGGAATTCCGGGTGCGAAAGCCGCGTCAGGCGGCGTGTATGGGGCAAGAGTAGTGGTTCGCGGGCGCGGTTTCATGCGGCATCGGTCATGCCGACCAAAACGGCGGTCGCCGGCTGGTCGGGCAGCGGAATGCGCAGGCTGGAGCGCAGGAAGCGCTGGGCCAGCAGCAGCGCCGCCATGGTCAATCCCGCGGTCAGGCCCAGCCACATCCCGCGCGGGCCCCAGCCGAGGCCAAGGCCGAGCCCCGCGCCGACCGGCATGCCCACGCCCCAGTAGGCGATCACGGCGAGCCACATCGGCACCCGCGTGTCTTTCAGCCCGCGCAGCGCGCCGGCCGACACCACCTGGATGCCGTCCGGAAACTGGAACAGCGCAGCGTACAGCAACAGCGCGCCACCCAGCGCAATGACGGCGGGATCGGCGCTGTACAGGCTGGCGATCGCACCGTGCCCAAACAACAGCAGCAGCGCCGACACCGCCTGGGTGCACAGCATGATCGCAAAACCGGCAAACGCCGCCTGCCGCAGACCGTGGCGGTCGGCGCGGCCGAAGGCGTGGCCGACCCGCACCGTGGTCGCTTCGGCAATCCCGAACGGCAGCATGAAGCAGATCGAGGCCACGTTCAGCGCCACCTGATGCGCAGCCACCGGCACCTCGCCGAGGCGGCCGATCAACAGCGCGGTGGCGGCGAACAGCCCGCCTTCCATGGTCACGGTGACGCCAATCGGCAGCCCGGTGCGCAGCAGCTCGCGCTGCACGTTCCACTGCGGCCCGTCCCAGCGCGAAAACAAGCGCAGATCGGCAAACCTGCGGCTGCGCGACAGATAGAGCGCAAAGCCCAGCGCCTGCAGCCAGAACATCAGGCTGGTGGCGATGCCGATGCCTTCCGCGCCCAGTTCCGGCAAGCCCCACAAGCCGTTGGTCAGCACGTAGGCGGTCGGCGCCAGCACGCACAGCCCGCCGAAGCCCAGCAGCATGGTCGGCAGCGACCAGTGCAGGCCGTCGCTGAGATAGCGCATCGCCAGATACAGCGCGAACGCCGGCACGCCCCAGCGCACCGCGTGCAGAAACGCGGTCACGCCGTGCACGATTTCGGGCGCGATGCCCATCGGGTTCAGCAGCAGCGGCAGCACGCTGAGCAAGGCGAACAGCAGCACGCCGAGCGCACCCGCCAGCCACAGCGATTGCCGGAACAGCGGGCCGATTTCGGCGCGACGCCCGGCGCCATCGAGCTGCGAAACCGACGGCGGCACCGCCATCAGCGTGCCCATCGGCGCCAGCATCGGCAGCCAGAACAGCGCCGCGCCCACCGACACCGCCGCCAGCGTCGCCGTTCCGTGGTGCCCGGCCACCACCGCATCGACGAATCCGACCAATCCGTGCGACAGATGGCCGGCCGCCAGCGGCGCCGCCAGACGCAGGGTGCGGCCCACTTCACGGCGGAAGCGGGGTGAGGTTGGATTCGAAGGCATCGGTCAAGAAGACGCGCTGCGCGGAAAGCGCGTGGCCAAGCAGTTTACTGCGCGGCGGGCGCAAGGCGTCTGAACCATGCCGTTCGGAAATGTGCGTCGGGAAGCTGCGGTGAAGGCGATGCGGCCGATCGGCTTTGCGCCGTCTGGTAGCGTGGTGCAGATGGATCAAATTGCGAGGACAAATGCCGTGGAGGGTGAAGTCATCTACGAGGTCAATCTCGATATCGATGCGGGCATCGAGAGCGACTACCGCGACTGGCTGCGTGGCCACATCGACGAAATCCTGGCGTTGCCTGGATTCGTTTCAGCGCAGCTGTTCGATGTCGTGGATCCCGCGCCGGCACCGGGGCGGATTGCGCTGTGCACGCAGTATCACGTTCGCGATACGGCGTCTTTGCAAAAGTATTTCAAACGCCACGCCGCGCGCCTGCGCGGTGATGGAATGGCGCGATTTGACGGCAAGTTCTGCGCGACGCGGCGGGTGCTGCGCCTGATTTGATTTCAATGTTGCAGCTGCAACTGCAGCCAGACCTCGCGTTGGGCCGGAGGCTGTGCCAGCAGTGCGCGGCGAAATGCGCTGCGCGCTTCCGGCGGCGTGCTTTGCGCCAGCCGCGCCAGTGCATCGACTTCGTCCGAAGAGGCGCTGCGCAGCAGGTCCAGCAGCGGTTGCCGTTCGCCCGCGTCGATGTAGGTGAACAGCGCGGCGATCCGTGGCCATGCCGCGCCGAGCTGCGGACCGAGGTGCCAGCCGCGGTGGGCATCGAACGATTGCCGCGCGTAGCGGTCGATCAGTGCGCGCTGTTGCGTCTGCGGCAGTGCGTCGAAGCGGGCGGCGACCGCGCGCAGCGCGCTGCGTTCGGACGCGGGGAGCACGTGCCATTCGGCCCAGGCGCCGCGGTTGCGGCGAAGCTGGGCGCGGTCCAAAGGCGAGCCCGGCGTCGCGACTGCTGTTATCGCCGGCCTGGACACGTCCGCTGCGGCAGGCATCAGTTCGGCGGCGTCCGCCGCCAGCCACGCCAGCAGCGGCAGTCGACGCGCCAGCGCCAGTTCGTCGGCTGCGGCCAGCATGTCGCGGTCCGGATCGAGCGAGGCATCCCGCGGGTCGAAGCGAGCCTTTGGTGCGGCGGCTGGCAGGGCTTCGACGTGGATCTGGTGGCGCCAGGCGTCGATCAACGCGCGTCCGTTCGCATGCAGGAACAGCGCGGCGACCAGCGCCATGGCAAGGGCAAGCAGCGCCAGCACGAGCCAGATCCAAGGCCGGCGACGCCGGTGATCGGGTTTTGCGGGCAGATCGGCTGCGCTGCCGGTGGCGCGCGGCGGGGGAGTCGTGTTCAACGGCGGCGAGAGGGTGGCCTCGGCAATCTCGGGCAGCTGTTCCAGCGCCTGCTGGGCGGCTTCACGCCAGCCGCGCCAGACGTCGAAGTCCAGTTCGTCCTGGGCGTTGCGCGGCAGCGAATTGCGGATGCGCTGCTGATAGGCGCCCACGCCGAGCCCCAGCGCGGCGGCGGCATCGATATCTTCCAGTCCGGCGACCAGATGCAGCAGCACGGCCGCACGCAGCGGCGGGGTCAGCCGTGCCACGTCCGGCAGCACGTCGAAACGGTCGCCCCCGTGCGTGCGATGCCCCATCGCCGGCACCGACAGCAGCAAACGCCAATACTGGGCCGGCCAGTGCGCGATCGGCCATTGTCCGGCTTCGGTAACGAAAACTTTGCCGGCGACGGCAAGCGCGGCTTGCGCATCTGCGGTGTCTGCGGTCTGCACCAGCGCCAGAAGACGCGCACGCCGATCAACGCCGCGCAGGAATGCGGCGACGGCAGCCGGTTGCCGCGTGGGGGCCGGGCTTGGCATCATGGCTGAAGTGAAGTCACGGCGCATTTTATCGTTGCCCGGATGAACGAATGGAATGCTTGACATCAGGGCCAGGGGCGGCTCCGCAAGCCCCGGTGCGGGCTGCGGCCAAATTCAGTTGTACACAGCCGCCTGCGGCCGTCGGCACGTCGGTGTTTCACGCGATGGCGGCCGGCTCATAACCGCTGTTTCACACATAACTGGTTGATATTCAAAGAAATGGTGTGTTTGGCGGTTTTTCCGCCAGATTGGGCGCAAGGATGATGGAATGCGCCCTCGGGGGAGGCAATCCGGTCGCATGCACAGAGTTATCCACAAACAATGTGGATAAAGAGCTTTTGCTCGACACAACAACCACTTGGCTGCGATATGTGAACCCGATCGCAGCAATGGGCGGCAACTGGGGAAGATGGCGGCCACAGCCGCGCCGCGCGGGTCGGCGCGGGCGCGAACTGGACCTGTCCGGCGTTGCTCTAGACTGGAGCGATGCCCGAATTGCCGCCGGTTCTTCGCGTTGCCCTGCCGGTTCCGCTGCCGCGGCTGTTCGACTATTTGCCCCCGGACGGGCTTTCGACCAATGCCGTGGCCGTCGGCCAGCGGCTGCGGGTGCCGTTCGGGACGCGCCAGCTGTGCGGGGTGGTGATCGAACATGTCGATCCGGAATCCGGGGTGGAGTTGAAGGCGGCGCTGGAAGCGCTGGATGACGGGCCGCTGCTGCAGGGCGAACTGCTGGCTTCGCTGCGCTGGCTGGCCGGCTATCTGCACGCCCCTTTGGGCGAAGTGCTGGCGACGGCGCTGCCGGCGCTGCTGCGTCGCGGCGAGCCGCAGCCGGAATCCGCCGCGTTCGGCTGGCGGCTGAATGAGGCGGGTCGTACCGCGCTGCCGGCGCTGCGTGCCGGTAAACCGAAGGCGCTGGCTGAATGGCTGCTGGCCCTGCGCGATGAAGACGGGTTGGAGGCCGCATTCCCCGGCTGGCGCACGCCGCTGCGGTCGCTGCGCGAGCGCGGGCTGGTGGAGCGTGTCGAAACGGGGTCAGGTTCACTTCCATACGAAAGTGAACCTGACCCCGTTCGCCCCAACGCCGAGCAGCAAACCGCCATCGATGCGATTCGAGCGGCGCGGAGTTTTGCGCCGTTCCTGCTCGATGGCGTCACCGGCAGCGGCAAGACCGAGGTCTATCTGCAGACGATTGCCGATTGCCTTGCGCGTGGCAAACAGGCGCTGGTGCTGGTGCCGGAAATCGGCCTGACCCCGCAGGTGCTGACGCGCTTCCGCGCCCGCCTGGGCGTGCCGGTGCACGCGCTGCACTCGGGACTGAACGACAGCGAGCGGGCAAAAGTCTGGCTGCAGGCGCTGCACGGGCAGGCGCGGGTGCTCGTGGGCACGCGTTCGGCCGCGTTCGTGCCGCTGCCCGATGCCGGTTTGATCGTGGTCGATGAGGAGCACGACGGCAGCTACAAACAGTTCGACGGCATCCGCTACCACGCCCGCGACTTCGCCATCGTCCGCGCCCGCGCGCTGGACGTGCCGATCGTGCTTGGCAGCGCCACGCCGTCGCTGGAATCGCTGCACAACGCGCGGTTCGGTCGCTACGCGCAGCTGCGCCTGCATCGCCGTGCCGGCGCGGCGCAACCGCCAACCGTACGCGTGCTCGACGTGCGCAAACGCAGGCTGCACGCCGGCCTGTCGGAGGAGTCGTTGACCGCCATCCGCACCGCGCTGGACGCCGGCGGGCAAGTACTGGTGTTCAAGAACCGTCGCGGCTACGCGCCGGTGCTGCTCTGCCACGACTGCGGCTGGAGCGCGCACTGTCCGCGCTGCAGCACGCCGGAGAGGGCCACGGCGATGACCGTACACGCGCAGGGCCGACGCCTGCAGTGCCATCACTGCGGCCACCGCAAGCCGTCGCCGCCGGCCTGTCCGGATTGCGGCAGCCTTGCGCTGCAGCCGCAGGGCAACGGCACCGAGCGCATCGAAGAGGAATTGCAGGCGCGCTTTTCCGGCGTGCCGGTGCTGCGCATCGACCGCGGCAGCACCGGCCGCCGCGACGCCCTGCAAAAACACTTCGATGCGCTCGGCAGGCAGCCCGGCATCCTGATCGGCACCCAGATGCTGGCCAAGGGTCACGACCTTCCGAATCTGATCCTGGTGGTCGTGGTCGGCATCGACGAAGGGCTGTTCTCGGCCGATTTCCGCAGCGGCGAAAAGCTTGCCCAGTTGCTGATTCAGGTCGCCGGCCGCGCCGGCCGCGCCGACAAGCCCGGCACGGTGCTGCTGCAGACCCACCACCCCGAACATCCCTTGCTGCACACGCTGGTCAGCGGTGGTTATCACGCGTTCGCCGAAGCCGAACTGTTGCAGCGCGAAGCGGCCGGCTTTCCGCCGTTCGCCCATCTGGCGCTGCTGCGCGCAGAGGACAGGCACGCCGACCCGCCGCTGCGGTTTTTGCAGCAGGCCAAGGCGCTGCTGGAAAGCGCACCGGACTCTCCTTCTACCCGCCGGCGGGGAGAAGGTCGCCGCAGGCCGGATGAGGGGCGCTCTTCGATGGAGATTCACGGCCCCCTGCCCGCGCCGATGCCGCGCCGCGCCGGCTACGTGCGCTCGCAACTGCTGCTGTCTGCGCCGCTCCGTTCCGCGCTACACGCCGCGCTCGCCAAACTCATGCCGGCACTCTACGCGCTGCCCGCGGCCCGCAAACTGCGCTGGTCGCTGGACGTGGATCCGCTGGATCTGTATTGAACGCGGGCTTCGGCGACAATGGCGGACATCTTCATTCGATGCGCTTGCCCGTGACCACCCAGCTCGACCAGCTTCGTCAACTGTCCACCATCGTTGCCGACACCGGCGACATCGAGGCCATCGCGCGCTTCACGCCGATGGATGCCACCACCAATCCTTCGCTGTTGCTCAAGGCGGCGGCGCTGCCGGCCTACGCCCCGCACCTGCGCGCGGCGCTGGCCAACGCGCGCGGCGACGACCGGCTGGGCGACGCTTGCGACCGTTTCGCGGTCGCCATCGGCGGCGAGATCCTCAAGCTGATTCCGGGGCGCGTCTCCACCGAAGTCGATGCGCGGCTGAGTTTCGACAGTGATGCCACCGTCGCCAGGGCGCGCCGGCTGGCGGCGCTGTATGCCGAAGCGGGCATCGGCACGGAGCGGCTGCTGATCAAGATCGCCGCAACCTGGGAAGGCATCCGCGCCGCGTCGCTGCTGGAGCGCGAAGGCATCCGCTGCAATCTGACTTTGTTGTTCTCGTTCGCGCAGGCGGTGGCCTGCGCCGAGGCCGGCGTGTTCCTGATTTCGCCGTTCGTGGGCCGCATTCTGGATTGGCATTTGGCCAATGGCGCAGCAAAGCCCGTAACGCCGCAGGACGATCCGGGCGTGCAGTCGGTGGCGCGGATCTGGAACCACTACAAGCACCACGGCTTTGAGACGGTGGTGATGGGCGCCAGTTTTCGCAATACCGGGCAAGTGCTGGCGCTGGCCGGCTGCGACCGGCTCACCATAGCGCCAGAACTGCTGGACGAGATGACGCGCAGCGAAGGCGAGGTGACGCGCGCGTTGGTGGATGCTGGACAGCGCGCCGCAGCTGCCGACGCACTGATCGAATCCACATTCCGCTGGCAGCACAACGAAGACGCGATGGCCACCGAAAAGCTGGCCGAAGGCATCCGCAAATTCACCGCCGACCAGCGCAAACTCGAAGCGCTGCTGGCTGCGCAGCCGGACTGACGCATCGCCCATGGACAGCGGCTGGACGCAGCACGCGCTGCTTGCTTTCGACCTGATCGGAACCTTCGTGTTTGCCCTCAGCGGCGGCGTGCCGGCGGTTCGCAAGCGGCTCGACCTGTTCGGCGTGCTGGTGCTGTCCTGCGCCGCCGCGGTCTCGGGCGGAATCGTGCGCGACGTGCTGATCGGCGCGCACCCGCCGGCGTCGCTGGCCGACTGGCGCTATCTGGCAACGGCGATGCTGGCGGGCCTGATCACCTTCCACTGGCACGCCGCCATCGAACGCCTGCGCAATCCGGTGCAGTTGTTCGACGCTGCCGGTCTGGCGCTGTATGCCGTGCTCGGCACGGACAAGGCGCTCGACTTCGGGCTGTCTCCATTCGCCGCGATGTTGCTGGGAATGACGACGGGGATTGGTGGTGGCATCGCCCGCGACCTGCTGGTGGCGCGTATCCCGGTGGTGCTGCAGGCCGACCTGTACGCGGTGGCGGCACTGGTGGGTGGCGCGGTCGTGGCGCTCGCCGCGGTGCTGCACCTGCCGCGGCATCCGGCCATGATGATCGGTGCACTGCTCTGCTTCGGCCTGCGCTACCTCGCCCTGCGCCGCGGCTGGCGATTGCCGATGGCGCGCGGCTCGGGGAACGGGTGATCCTCGATTATCGCTTCACCGGCTCGACGACAGCTTTCACCGCCTTCTTCGTCGCGACCTTGGTTGCCTGCTTCGCGGGTTTCGCGCGGATGTGGTTGCCATCCTTGTGCAACTCGTAGAAGTCCGTCGCGGTGATCAGGCCCTTGAGGCTGGCGTACCCGTAGTTCTTGGACGTGAACGAATTGCGGTTAACCAAATAATGGCCAACCGCGCCGAGATGGGACCAGCCATCGCGATCGGTGGCCTCGGTGGCGTTGCGCAGCAAGGCGACAAGGGCGGCGTTCTCGCGCAGTTCAGCGCCCGAGCGTCTGACAGGCGCTTGCGCAGGCTTGGCGACGGGACGTGACACAGCGGGCGCAACAACTTGGGACTTCGCCAGCGGTAGGGATGCCGACGCGACAGTTGCCGCATCGTTGCAAGACGATGTCTCGGGCTTCGATTCAGCCGTAACCGTGGGTTCTTCCTGCACATCCACGTAGAAGAACACCGAACAGGCACGCTTGAACGCATTTGGCGTCTGCGATTTTCCGAAACCATACACCAACATGTTCGCCGCGCGCAGGCGCATCACCAACGGCGTGAAATCCGAATCGCTGGACATCAGTGCGAATGCATCGAAGTCTCCATCGTGTAGCAGATCCATGGCTTCGATCACCATTGCCATGTCCGAGGCATTGCCCTTGGCCGTATACGCGATCTGCTGCACCGGCTGGCTCGCGTTCGCCAGAAGAGCCTCACGCCATCCTTTGAGGCTTTGGCTGCCCCAGTCGCCATAAGCGCGCCTGACATTCGCCATGCCGAGATCAGCGATCTCGCCGAGCACGTGGTCAAGCGTCGACACGGATGCGTTGTCGGCATCGATCAGCAACGCGATTTTCAAGTGCTTGTTCATCGCTCCCCTCCCTCTCTTGCAGCGTACCGCACAAATGAAACGGCCCGCTTGCGCGGGCCGTCATGTCGCTGCGATACCATTTCGACTCAGGCCGCGAACAGCGCCTTCATCTTCTTCAGTGCGCCGGCCTCGATCTGGCGGATGCGCTCGGCGGACACGCCGTACTCGTCGGCCAGTTCCTGCAGCGTCACCTTGCTGTCTTCGTCCAGCCAGCGGCGGCGGATGATGTCGCGCGAACGCGCATCCAGCCGTGCCATGCCATCGCGCAGGACGTCCAGTTCATCGGCTTCGCTGCTGGCGGCTTCGTAGGCGGCAGCCGGATCGGCGTCGTGCGTCGTCAGATAGTTGGCCGGAGCCGGCGGCGCGTGTTCGTCGTCGCCATCGTCGGGCGCTTCGAAGCCGATGTCGCGACCGGACAGACGCGATTCCATCTCCAGCACTTCGCGTTCGGACACGTTGAGGTCTTTCGCCACGGCGCTGACTTCGGCCGCGTTCATCCAGCCCAGCCGCGTTTTGCTTTTGCGCAGGTTGAAGAACAGCTTGCGCTGCGCCTTGGTGGTGGCGACCTTGACGATGCGCCAGTTCTTGATGATGAACTCGTGCATCTCGGCGCGGATCCAGTGCACCGCGAAGCTGACCAGGCGCACGCCGACCGACGGGTCGAAGCGCTTGACCGCCTTCATCAGACCGATATTGCCTTCCTGGATCAGATCGCCCAGCTGCAGGCCGTAGCCGGAATAGCTGCGGGCGACGTGCACCACGAAGCGCAGGTGCGAGACGATCAACTCCTGCGCGGCGGAAAGATCGCCATCATCGTGCAGGCGATGGGCGAGGCGCTGTTCTTCCTCGACGCTGAGCACCGGAATCTGGTAGACCGCACCGATGTATGCGTTCAGCGAGCCGGCTGCGGTCGGGATTGGCAGGTTGTTGGCAACCAAGGCAGTTGATGTCATGTTCGATGTCCCCATGCGGACGATTTTAGCAGTCCGTATGGATGACTGCTAATCACGGTTGAAGTTCCCTGCGTTCCGTTCATGGAACAACGGGAACCGCCATCATCTCCGAGAAAGCCGGGATGTCGGCCTGAAACTTGCCAAACTCTGAATCTATCTCGGGGCGTTCCCGCGCAAATTCAAGTCCGCCACTGCCGGCAGGCTCCAGTCCACTGGCGTCCGGTCGTTTCGTGCAAGATATTGATTCGTCTTTGAAAAGTGACCGCACCCGAGGAAGCCGCGGTGCGCCGACAGCGGCGAGGGATGCGGCGCGCGCAGCACCCGGTGGCGGCCGGTGTCGATCACTGCGCCTTTCTTCTGGGCGTAGCTGCCCCAAAGCAGAAACACCAGGTGCCCACACTCGCGATTGAGCACGTCGACCACGTGGTCGGTGAAACCTTCCCAGCCCTTGCCTTGGTGTGATCCGGCCT
This sequence comes from Xanthomonas sp., assembly GCA_018262705.1. Lineage (GTDB taxonomy): Bacteria > Pseudomonadota > Gammaproteobacteria > Xanthomonadales > Xanthomonadaceae > Thermomonas. The sequence continues at coordinate 143,511 of JADFDQ010000001.1, read as the reverse complement.
GCCCAGCCTCCACCGTCAGCACGCTGTTGAGCAGCAGCACGCCCTGCTGCGCCCACGGCAGCAGACAGCCGTGATCGGGGCGAACGAAGCCGGTGTCGCGCGCCAATTCCTTGTAGATGTTGTCCAGCGAGGGCGGCACCGGCACCCCCGGCCGCACCGAAAAGCACAGTCCGTGCGCCTGTCCCGGCCCGTGGTACGGATCCTGGCCGAGAATCACCACTTTCACCGCGTCGAACGGGGTGGCGTCGAAGGCAGCGAAGATGTTGCGGCTGGCCGGGTACACGCTGGCGTCGGCGGCCTTGCGCTGGCGCAGGAACGCGGACAGCTGGCGCATGTCCTCACGCACAAACCAATCGCCGACGCGGGCTTTCCAGCTCGGCTCCAGCTTCAAGGTGGCGGGCGCTTCGGTCACGACGACCCACGCAGACACGCGCCTGCCGAGGCCGCAACAATTCCGCAGAAGCACACCGCAGCGGTGCGATCGCCGTTGCCGCGCTTGCCGATGGCACCCATCCCGTAGGAGCGCACCGCAGGGGCGCGATGGCCGATAGCGGCACCCATCCCGTAGGAGCGCACCGCAGGGGCGCGATGGCCGATAGCGGCACCCATCCCGTAGGAGCGCACCGCAGGGGCGCGATGGCCGATAGCGGCACCCATCCCGTAGGAGCGCACCGCAGGGGCGCGATGGCCGATAGCGGCACCCATCCCGTAGGAGCGCACCGCAGGGGCGCGATGGCCGATAGCGTGCCCCATCAGATCGAACCGCGCTTTTTCTCGAACAGGAAATACGCCACGCCCAGCGCGGTACCGATCCCCAGCGACAGCAGCCAGCCCAGCGGGCTGAGCCATTTCAGCAGCCCGGCAATCACCAGCGCGAGCACGACGAACTGCGAATAGCGCCAGCGGCTTTCGCGAAAGCTCATGAGTTCGGGTCCGGCCATGGCTCGCTCCTGCGGTCGATGGCGGGATTATCCCATCGCCGGAGCACGCGTTGCCGATTGGCACTGCCGGACGAACCATCATGTCACCTCGTTGGATCGCGTTAGGGCCGGAACCCTATACTTGAGACGGATTCGGGGCTCGGGGATTTTCATGTTTCGCACACTCATTCTTTCTTTTCTACTGACTTTCTTCCCGCTGTCGAACGGCGTCGCCGCTGTCGTGGACCGCACGCAGGTCGAGTCCAGCTTGCGGGTCAGTGGCTTCATCACGATAGACACCAGTGGGTTGGTTGTCGGACATGAAATCGATGCAAATGCCAATCTTTCACCGGCGATGCTGGCATTCATCGGTCAAACCGTGGATCGCTGGCGCTTCGAGCCGGTCGAGGTCGGCGGGCACGTCGTCAACGCCCGGGTGCCCATGGGCCTGCGTCTGGTGCTCAAACCCACGTCTGATGGAAACTACAGCGCACGTATTGCGAGCACTTGGTTCGGCAGCAACGACAGCAAGGAGCAGTCGGCAGGAAGCGAACCGAACGCCGTGAGTCTTTCACCGCCGCGTTATCCGCTGGAGGCGCAGCGCATGGGCTGGACAGGCATCGTCTACCTTTATGTGAGATTCGGTCGAGACGGCAAGGTGACGCAGGTTTACGCCCGCCAGGTCAATCTGCGGGTGCTTGGAACCGCCGCACAGATGGATCGTCTGCGCACGCTGTTTGCTGAGGCGGCGATTCGCGCCGCGCGGGGTTGGGAGTTCGCGCCTCCAACATCGGGAGAAGATGCGGGAAAAGAGGAGTGGTCCGTCTTCGTTCCGGTGGACTTCCGGATGCGTGACGAAGTCATACCGAGATCCGGGGGCTGGGAAACCTATGTCCCCGGTCCGATCAAGCGTCCGCCGGGCTTGCCGGCGGACGGGCTAGCCGAAGGCAGCCCCGACGCGCTACCGGACAGCGGCGTATTTTCTGCCGAACAGGGTGCGCGGCTTTTGACGCCACCCTCGGCATAAGGTTGGATGCAGGTCAACAAAAACGCCCCGCGCTGCGGGGCGTTTTGCTTTGCTAGGCGTGCGGCAACTCAGCGCCGCATCGCGCTGAAGAACTCGTCGTTGGACTTGGTGTTCTTCATCTTGTCGAGCAGGAATTCCATCGCCGCGATTTCGTCCATCGGGTGCAGCAGCTTGCGCAGGATCCAGATCTTCTGCAGCAGCTCGGGTTCGATCAGCAGGTCCTCGCGGCGGGTGCCGGAGGCGTTGACGCCGATCGCCGGGTAGACGCGCTTTTCGGCGATGCGGCGGTCGAGGTGGACTTCCGAATTGCCGGTGCCCTTGAACTCTTCGTAGATCACCTTGTCCATCGCGCTGCCGGTGTCGACCAGCGCAGTCGCAATAATGGTCAGGCTGCCGCCTTCTTCGACGTTGCGCGCGGCGCCGAAGAAGCGCTTGGGCCGATGCAGGGCGTTGCTGTCCACGCCGCCGGTGAGCACCTTGCCGCTGCTCGGCATGACGTTGTTGTAGGCGCGGGCAAGGCGGGTGATGGAGTCGAGCAGGATCACCACGTCCTTCTTGTGTTCGACCAGGCGCTTGGCGCGTTCGATCACCATTTCCGCGACCTGGACGTGGCGCGCGGCCGGTTCGTCGAAGGTCGAGGAAATCACTTCGCCGCGCACGGTGCGCTGCATCTCGGTCACTTCTTCCGGGCGCTCGTCGATCAGCAGCACGATCAGGTGCACGTCGGGATGGTTGTAGGTAATCGCGCTGGCGATCTGCTGCATCATCATCGTTTTGCCGGCCTTGGGCGGGCTGACGATCAGGGCGCGCTGGCCCTTGCCCTGCGGGGCGATCAGATCGAGGATGCGGCCGGCGATGTCTTCGCTGGAACCGTCGCCGCGTTCGAGCTTGAAGCGCTTGCGCGGGAACAGCGGGGTGAGGTTCTCGAACAGGTTCTTGTTCTTGGAGGCTTCGGTCGGCTCGCCGTTGATGGTGTCGACGATGTTCAGCGCAAAGTAGCGTTCGCCGTCCTTGGGCCAGCGGATGCGGCCGGAAATGTGGTCGCCGGTGCGCAGGTTGAAGCGGCGGATCTGGCTGGGGCTGATGTAGGTGTCGTCGGGGCCGGCCAGGTAGCTGGCTTCGGCCGCGCGCAGGAAGCCGAAGCCGTCGGGCAGGATTTCCAGCACGCCGTCGGCCTGCACGCCTTCGCCGTGGCGGGCGAGGATTTTCAGGATCGCGAAGATGATGTCCTGCTTGCGCGCGCGCGCCACGCCATCGGTGATCTGCAGCTGCTCGGCGATATCCAGCAGCTTGGGCGCCGGCATCCGCTTGAGGTCGGACAGGCTGTAGCTGGGAAATCCTTCCGGCACCTGCGGGTGCGGGCGCGGCACGAATTGTTCGCTGCCGCCGTCCTCCGGCAGGCCTTGGTCGCGGTAGCGATCGCGCTGGCGGTCGCGGCGATTCTTGAAGCGGTCGCGGCGGCTCACGCGCTGGCCGCCGTTGGCCGACTCCTGGCCGGCGGACGCCTCGCCTTCGCTGCCGGCGTTCGCGGCGTCGCCGGCGTCGGTTTGCGCATCGGCGCGCGGCGGTTCCGGCGCGGCCTGCTGCGGCTCGCTGCGAGGCGCGGGATCCGGCGTGGCGGCGGCTGCGGGTTCGGGGGCGGCTGCGGGCGCAGCCTCGACGGCCTGCGGCTTGGCGATGCGGGTTCTGCGCACGCGCTTCTCGGCGACTTCGCCGGGGGCGTCGTTAGTGGTGTCGGACAAGGGGAAAACCTCGCTTGCGTTGCGAGAAGCCGCGCGGGTGGGCGGCATCAATGGAGATTGGTTCTTGAATGAAAGCGTCCGCGAACGCGGCGCACCCGGCTAACGGTCGATCCGCGCCGGATGCAAAAACCTAGCACCTCGACGGCGCCCAATGCAAGCGGGGACGCGGCGCCGTTTGGCTGGCAGACAGATTCCGCGGGCGCTGGCAGCGCGCCGCGCGGCCGGAATTCAGACCAGTTTGTCCAGCATCTGGGTGAGCTTGGACTCGGCCACCAAACCAATACTGGTGTCCTGCACCTGGCCGTCCTTGAACAGCAGCAGCATCGGAATGCTGCGCACGTGGTACTTGTGCGCGGTCTGCTGGTTCTGGTCGACGTCGACCTTGACCACCTTGGCCTTGCCGGCGTAGCTGCTGGCGATTTTCTCCAGCGTCGGGGCGATCATCCGGCAAGGGCCGCACCAGGGCGCCCAGAAATCGACCAGCACCGGCACATCCGCGGCAAGAACCTGGCTGTCGAAATCGGCGTCGGTGGCGTGCAGGACGTTCTCACTCATGATGTCTCCGTGTAACTCCGTAAACAGGGGGCGGGCGTCGCAGGACGCCTGAATGATAGACTGTGGGGGTGCGTCGTTGATTTCACGACGTTGTGCCGGGAACGTGAAGCCCCGGAACCTCCCGGCAGTCTGCGCGGCTGACCCCCATTCATACAAGTAGCGAAGCGTTCCGCGACCCGAGACCAACGGTCGGCGCGCCCGCCGAAGGCAGCTCAAGTGTCCGATAAGCCACTGACAGACATCACGTTTTCATCGTTCGAGCTCGACCAGATCCTGATTTCCGGCCTCGAAGGCGCCGGCTTCACCCGCTGCACCCCGATCCAGGCCATAGCGCTGCCGGTGACGCTGGCGGGCGGCGACGTGGCCGGCCAGGCCCAGACCGGCACCGGCAAGACGCTGGCCTTTCTGGTCACCGTGATCCACCGCCTGCTGACCCGCCCGGCGCTGGCCGACCGCAAGCCGGAAGACCCGCGCGCCTTGATCCTGGCGCCGACCCGCGAGCTGGCGATCCAGATCCACAAGGACGCGATGAAGTTCGCCTCCGACCTCGGGCTGAAGTTTGCGCTGGTCTATGGCGGCGTCGATTACGACAAGCAGCGCGAACAGCTGCAGCAGGGCGCCGACGTGATCATCGCCACCCCCGGGCGGCTGATCGACTACGTCAAGCAGCACAAGGTGGTCAGCCTGCACGCCTGCGAGATCTGCGTGCTCGACGAGGCCGACCGCATGTTCGATCTGGGCTTCATCAAGGACATCCGCTTCCTGCTGCGGCGCATGCCCGAGCGCACCACCCGCCAGACCCTGCTGTTCTCGGCCACCTTGAGTCACCGCGTGTTGGAGTTGGCCTACGAGCACATGAACGAGCCGCAAAAGCTCGTGGTCGAAACCGAGCACGTCACCGCCGACCGCGTGCGCCAGAAGCTGTATTACCCGGCCGATGACGAGAAGCTGCCGCTGCTGCTGGGGCTGCTCTCGCGCAGCGAAGGCGCGCGCACGATGGTGTTCGTCAACACCAAGGTTTTTGTCGAACGGGTGGCGCGGGCGCTGGAGCGGGCCGGCTACCGGGTGGGCGTGCTCTCCGGCGACGTGCCGCAGAAGAAACGCGAATCCCTGCTCAAGCGCTTTCAGGCCGGGCAGCTGGAAATTCTGGTGGCCACCGACGTGGCCGCGCGCGGACTGCACATCGACGGCGTGCAGTACGTCTACAACTACGATCTGCCGTTCGATGCCGAGGACTACGTGCACCGGATCGGCCGCACCGCGCGGCTGGGCGCCGAGGGAGATGCGATCAGCTTCGCCTGCGAGCGCTACGCGATGAGCCTGCCCGACATCGAGGCGTACATCGAACAGAAAATCCCGTCGGAACCGGTCACCCAGGAACTGCTGACCGCCTTGCCGCGGCCCGAGCGCGTCAAGCCCGCCGACGGCGATGCCGGCGAAAGCATCGGCGAGATCTTCAAGGAAGTGCGCGAAGCCCGCGCCGCCGAGGAGGCCAAGCGCGGCGGCGCTCGTACCCGCGCGGGAAGCGGCGGCGGCCGTTCCGGAGAAGGCCGTTCCGGCGACGGGCGCGGCGAGCGGCGCGAACGCGGGCCGCGCAAACCACGGCCGCAATCGCCAGCCGAGGCTCCCCGGCAAGCGACCGGCGCACCGGCGGCACAACCGCAGTCGGGAGCTTCCGAGGCGCATCACGAACAGGCCGATGCGCCCGCGCGCAAGCATCGTCGCCGTCGGCGCGGCCAGCCGGTCGAGCAGGCCGCGGGGATCGAATCGGGGCAGACCAGACCGGCGCAGCACAAGTCCGAGCCGGTGACGTCGCAATACGTCGCGCCGCGTTCCGCGTCGGCGAGCGAGAAGCCGTCCCTGCTTTCACGCATCGGCCGTGGGCTGAAGGCGCTGGTCCGGCGTCCGCCCAACCAGCACCACTGAGCGTCGCAACGCGCGGCGCTGGCCGTCGCGCGTGCGTCGGGCGATACTGATGGCACGTCCTTTCCCGTCTGCAACAGCGCATGCCGGTCCTGCGATTCGACAGCGTCAGCAAGCTCTATCCCGGTCCGCGCACGGCGCTTGATCGGGTCAGCTTCGTCATGGAAGCAGGCGAGATGCTGTTCGTCACCGGCCATTCCGGCGCCGGCAAGAGCACCCTGCTGCGCCTGATCCATCTTGCCGAGCGGCCGAGTCAGGGCGCGGTCCTGTTCGAAGATCGCAATCTGTCCGCGCTGCGCGGGGGCGGCGTCGCGCGGCACCGCCGCAGCGTTGGCGTGGTGTTCCAGAACCATGAGCTGCTGACCGACCGCAGCGTGGCCGAAAACGTGGCGCTGCCGCTGGTGCTGCGCGGGATGAAGCGCGCCGAAATCGGCAAGCGGGTGCGCTCGATTCTTGAACGGGTCGGTCTGGGTGGGCGCGAGCGCGCGCTACCGCGGCAGCTCTCCGCGGGCGAGCAGCAGCGGGTCGGCATCGCCCGGGCGATCATCGCCGAACCGCCGCTGCTGATCGCCGACGAGCCCACCGGCAACCTCGATCCGACGCTGTCGGCGGAGATCATGGCGCTGTTCGCGGCGCTGCCCGAGCGCGGCACCAGCGTGCTGGTGGCCAGCCACGACATCGCGTTGGTCAAGCGGATGCGCAAACGGGTGCTGGTGCTCGAACAGGGCAAGCTGGCCGACGACATCGCGCCGGAGGACCTGGTCGATGCCTAGTCCCGCCGCACGCCGGGTTGGCGACGTTCATCACGGCCGCATGGGCGCGTGGTTGGCGCACCATGGCCGCAGCCTCGCCACCAGCCTCGGGCGGCTGTGGCAGCGGCCGTGGGCGACCCTGCTGACGGTGGGCGTGCTGGCGATGACGCTGGCGCTGCCGCTCGGGCTGTGGCTGGTGGTGCAAAACGTGCAGCGGCTCGACGCGCAGGTGCAGGCGGCGCGCGCGCTGACGGTGTTCCTGAGAACCGATGTCGATGCGAAGCAGACGGATGCGCTGGCCCGGGTCGTGCGTGCGCGCGGCGACGTGGCGACGGTGACCGTCGTGACCCCCGAACAGTCGCTCGTGCGCCTGGGCCAACGCCCGGACCTGGCCGCGGCGATCGCTGCGCTCGGCCCGGAACAGGCGCGCGCCGCGTTGCCGAGCCTGCTCGACGTGACCCCGCGCGCGGACGAGGTGGCGCTGGCACAGGCATTGCAAGCGCTGCCGCAGGTCGAACGGGTACAGTACGATGCACTCTGGCAGCAGCGACTGCAGGCGTGGCTGGGGTTCGGCGTACGCTTGGTTGCGGTTTTGGCCGGATTGCTGGGCCTGGGCGCGTTGCTGGTGGTAGGAAACACGGTGCGCTTGGACATCCAGTCCCGGCGCGAGGAGATCGGTGTGTTGCAATTGCTGGGTGCCAGCGACGGGTTCGTGCAGCGGCCATTTCTGTACCTCGGTGCGTGGTACGGGCTGCTGGCCGGCGCCTTGGCGCTGGCCGTGCTGACCGCTGCCGGCAGCGCGCTGGCCGAGCCGCTGGCTGCGCTGGCCGCGCGCTACGGCAGCCAGTTCACGCTGCGCGGACTGGATCCGCAGCAGGCTGTCGCGGTGCTGGCGGGCGCCACCGTGCTGGGCTGGGTCGGCGCCGCCTTGGTCAGCGGCCACAGCCTGCGCCAGGCGCGGTCGCTGGAGCGCTGAGATGGCCGACAAGCATGACCTGCGCCATGTGGTCAGCGACGCGCCGCGGGTGATGGTGGTCGACGGCAGCAAGCTGGTGCGGCGGCTGATCTCCGACACCCTCCTGAAGGAATTGCCCAACGCCGACGTTGTCGGTTGCGGCGGATTGGCCGAGGCGCGCGCGGCGCTGGCCGAGGGCACCGTCGATCTGGTGACCACCGCACTGGTGCTGCCGGACGGCGATGGCTTGGCGCTGGCGAAGGTGGTGCGCACGGCGGCAGGACAAGCGTATGTGCCGGTCATCGTCGTTTCCGGCAACGCGCAAGAGGCGCTGGAAACCCGGGTCTTCACCGAGGACATCACCGATTATTTCGACAAGAGCCTCGGCCAGACGGCGCTGGTTGCCTTTATCCGCGGCTATGTGCATCCGGCGCCGATCGAAGGCGCGCGGGTGCTGTACGTCGAGGACAGCAAGGTGGTGGCGGTGGCCACCCGGCGGATGCTGGAGCGGCAAGGCATGAAGGTTTTGCACTTGCCGAGCGTGGAAGAAGCCCTCGAGCACCTGCACAAGTTCCTCGGCCGCAGCGATGGCGACGTCGGCGCCGACCTCGTGCTCAGCGACGTGTACCTGAAGGGCGTCCTCAGCGGCCGCGATCTGCTCAACCAGATCCGTTCGGCGTTCAACTACGGCAAGCGCAAGCTGCCGATGGTGATGATGACCGGCGACGACAATCGCGACAATCAGGCGCAGCTGCTGCGCGAGGGCGCCAACGACCTCGTGCTCAAGCCGATCGAAGAGCGGCTGCTGGTGACCAAAGTGCTGTTCCAGCTGCGGCTGTCCAAACTGGCCTGACTGCCAGGGCAAATTCAAGACACAAGCGCACCGCAAGGGCGCGATGTTCAAGAGCGATCCGGCGAAGGCGTTCGCGCCCCTGCGGCGCGCTCTTGCGAGGCATCCCGCCAATGCATTGCCGTTGCGTTTGTAGGAGCGCATCGAGGCCACAGGCCGAGAGGCGCGAGACGCAAGCGTTGACGCAGACCGCGCCCCTGCGGCGCGCTCCCGCGGGGAACGACGGTGCTGGGGATTACGGTTGCCAGCCGTAGCTCAGCTTCACGAACACGCTGCGGGTGTTGTTGAACAGCTCCGGATGGTGGTCGTCCATGAACGCGCCCCAAGCGGCGCCGACATACAGCGCGGTGCGCGGATTGCGCTTGTACGAGTACACCAATTGCCCGGCCCAGTCGCGTGCGTGCTGGTTGATGGGGTTGGCATACAGCGACTGGTCGCGCGTGACGGTGCTGCCCTGCAGGGTGAAACGCAGGCGCTGGCGCGGGTCGAACTGCCAGCTGCCGCCAGCGTTGAGCACGGTGGCGGTGAACGCGGTGCCGCCGTCGCGGCGCATCCGCTGGCGGGTGATGTCGAAGTCCAGCGCCAGCCCGCGGCCGAGGTTGGCATTGCCGAACAGCTCCAGCAGCGTGCGCCGTCCGAGGCGCGCCGCGTCGAGGTCGATCATGCGCCCGGTGTTGGCGGAAATGCCCAGCTGCAGGCTGCCGGTGGGGCGGAAGTTGGCGTTGATGTCCACGTAGTGCTCGTCGAACAGCGTGCCCTGCCAGAACCGCACGCGGGTCAGGCCGTGCAGTCTCAGGTTGCTCTGCATCGGCCCTTGCAGATTGACCTGGGCCTCCAGTTCGCGCTCCAGCAGCTGGCCGTCGAAGCGATGGGTGATGTCGAAATCGGCATACAGATTGATCCGATTGAATGCCTTGCCGTCGCGATACCAGGAGCGCTGGCCTCCGATCAGCGATTTCTTGTAGCCCACCTGGCCGATGAAACCGAGATCGGCGCGAAAGCCCGGGTCGATGGCCATGTGCCAGATGTCGAAATTCCAGTTGCGGCTGTCGAAGGTGTATTCGGCGCGCCAGGCGTTGCCGGAAGGCGTGGCGTCGTTGCCCAGTTCGCCCATGTATTCGGCGACGATGTCGGCCGGATATTCGGACTGGCTGTGCAGGAATTGCGCGGTGAGGGTGTGTCCGCCATGCCGCCAGCGTCCGTCGACGCCGGTGACGTTGTTGGCGTAGTCGTCGCCGCGGCGGAAGGTGCCGATCACGCCGAGACTCAAATTGGTGCCGAAGTCGTAGCGGTAGCGGCCCACCGCGACATTGGCCTTCTGGTCGAGCTGGGCAAATCCCGACCCGAGCACGCCCGGCACCAGCAGCAGGGTGGTGGCATCGCGGGCGACGATCGCGCCGTAGGCGCCGCTGCCGGTGCGGCCCGTCACCCGCAGGCCGAAGTCGGGGTCGGCGATCTGGCGGGTGTAGAGCACGTCGAATTGGGTGGTGAAATAGTCCGCGCCTTCGAGGAAAAACGGCCGCTTTTCCTGGTAGAACAAGGCGAAACTGTTGTTGATGTCGAGCTGCAGCTGGTCGGTTTCCACCTGCGAGAAATCGGGATTGAGGGTGGCGTTCAAGGTCATCGCCGGCGACGGCGACCAGCTCACGTCGAGGCCGGGCTCGAAGCTGGTTTCGGTGGCGTTCCACGGCATGCCGGCCGCGACGCGGGATTGGCTGGCGCCCATCGTCAGGGTCGGCACGACCTCCAGATTGCGCCCCTGCCGCACCCCGGCCATGCCGTCGTATTTTCCCCATTCGCACTGGAAGCAATTGGATGCGCGCGGCACCGGCCGGCTGGACAACTGGTGGCGCTTGTCGCGTGGATAGTTGCGAAACAACTCGATGCCCCAGCGCTGGTCGCCGCCGTGATCCGGAAAGCGCAGGGTCGCGAAGGGGATGCGGACTTCCACCTCGTAGCCATCGGCGGTGAGTCGGCCTGCGCTGCTCCACAGTCCGTCCCAGCTCGGGTCTTCCTGGTTGTCGGCATTGGTTTCGTCGCGGATCAGGTCGGCCTGCACGCCCAGCGGATTGACGATCAGTTCGTAGCCGCGGCGGTTGTCGTTGAAGGTGTCGAGGAAGACGCCCACCCAATCGTCATCGAACGCCGCGTCGCGATCGCGCAGATGGGCGCGAATGGCCGTCGGATCGGGGTCGCGCGCATAAAACGCCAGATACAACGCATCTTCGGTGTAGCCGATGCGCACGCGGGTGTGCACCGGCGCGGCGATGTTGTCGCCGGGCTGGATCTCGTAGCCGATCTCCTGCACCAGCGCGCCCTGCCATGCGGCCTCGTCGGCATGGCCATCAATCACGATGTCGCCCTGCAGCCGCGGAATCCGCCCATCTGCATTCGCGTTCGTCGCACCGGCGGGATGCGCCTGGACGCCGAAGGCGGGCACCAGCAAACCGGCAAGGAAAAGGAGGGGAAAGTGCTTCATCTTAGTGTTCTAGTGTTGTATGGCACTATGTTATTGCCGTTGCTTATGGGTCTTCAGTGCCGGAAGTCACTTCGGCAGCTCAAACCAACTGTTTGAGGCGGTTGCAACCACATGCGCTGGTGCGAAACCGATGCGTATTGCCGGGCGATGGGCGGTTTGGCGACACGGCCAGTGTGTGCGTGAAAACCGGCATTCAGGGATGTGATGCGACGAAACCGGGCTGTCGGCGATAAACTCGAGGTTTACGCCACCGGATCCTGCTCATGCGCCAGCTGTTCATGTCGATCGCCACGGCCGCGACCATGGCCCTTGTTGCTGTCGGTTGCGGCAAGACCACGGCGCCGTCAACCACCGCGCCGGCGGCCACCCCACCGGCCGCCGCCGCGGAGAAAGTCGTGGACGAACATTCCTACGCCCAGCCGGGCAAAGTGCGGATCACCGACATCGCGCTGGATCTGGCGCTGAATTTCGACACCAGGACCATCAGCGGCAGCGCGACCTACACGCTGGATTGGGTGGACAAGGGCGCCACCGCGCTGGCGCTCGACACCCGCGACCTGGCCATCGACAAGGCCGAAGAGCAGCGCGCCGATGGCAGCTGGGCGCCGCTGCAGTTCAAACTGGGCGCGGCCGACAAGACGCTGGGCAGCGCGCTGACCATCCAGACCCCGGACCGCCCGGCCAAGGTGCGCGTCACCTATGCCACCTCGCCGAATGCCTCCGGGCTGCAGTGGCTGGAGCCGGCGATGACCGAAGGCGGCACGCTGCCCTTCATGTTCAGCCAGTCGCAGCAAATCCACGCCCGCTCGTGGGTGCCGCTGCAGGATACCCCGCAGGTGCGCTTCACCTACAGCGCGCACGTGACCTCGCCCGCCGACGTGATGGTGCTGATGAGCGCCGACAACGATCCGAAGGCGGTGCGCGACGGCGACTACAGCTTCAAGATGCCGCAGAAGATTCCGTCCTATCTGTTGGCGATCGCCGCCGGCGACCTGGTGTTCAAGCCGATCAGCCAGCGCAGCGGTGTGTGGGCGGAGCCGGCCATGGTCGACAAGGCCGCCCACGAGTTCGAAGACACCGAGAAGATGATCGAAACCGCCGAGCAGATCTACGGCCCGTACCGCTGGGGCCGCTACGACCTGCTGGTGCTGCCGCCGAGCTTCCCCTATGGCGGCATGGAAAATCCGCGCCTGACCTTCGCCACCCCGACCGTGATCGTCGGCGACAAGTCGCTGGTCTCGCTGGTCGCCCACGAGCTGGCGCACAGCTGGTCGGGCAACCTGGTGACGTTCGCCACCGACAAGGATTCCTGGCTCAACGAAGGCGTGACCACCTACGTTCAGAGCCGCATCACCGAGAAGCTCTATGGCCGCGACGTGGCCGACATGGAAGAGGTCATCGACCGCGATGAGCTCAAGAACGAGTTCGCGACGATATCGCCCGACCTGCAGCGGCTCTCGCTCAAGCCGGGCACGTTGGCCGATCCGGACGACCAGTCCAGCGCCACCGTCTACACCAAGGGCGCCTGGCTCATGGAATTCCTGGAGAAGCGCTTCGGCCGCGGCACGTTCGATCCGTGGCTGCGCGGCTACTTCGACCACTTCGCCTTCCAGAGCATCACCACCCAGCAGTTCCGCGATTACCTCGAATCCACCTTGATACGGAGCAATCCGGGCAAGGTGACGATGCAGGAAATCGACGCGTGGCTGTACGAGCCTGGCATCCCGGCCGACGCGCCCAGGGTCGAGTCGCGGCGCTTTGCCACAGTCAACGCCGGCCGCATCGCCTGGCAGGGCAGCGGCAAGCTGCCGGACAAGAGCGTGACCGATGTCTGGAGCACGCAGGAGTGGGTGCATTTCCTCGAAACCATGCCGGACACGCTCAAGCCCGAGCAGCTGGCGCAGCTGGACGTCGCCTTTCACTTCACCGGAACGCCCAACGGCGAAATCGCGATGCGCTGGTATCCGCTGGCCGAACGCAGCGGTTATGCCGCGGCGCGCGAGGAGATGGGCAAGTTCCTCGAACGGGTCGGCCGCCGCAAGCTGATCATTCCGATCTACAAGGCGCTGGTGGCGACACCGGACGGGCTGGCGTTCGCCGAGCAGATCTTCGCCAAGGCCAAGCCTGCGACCCACCCGATCACCGCGGCCACCATCGAGCAGGTGCTGGCCGAGGGCAAGGCCAAGCTGGGCGCGGCACCGCAAGCGCCCGCGGCCGATGCGAAGCCGGTCGCTGATGCTCCGGCGGCGCAGGCGGATCCCGCCGCGGCGCACTGAGCTTCAAGACCCGCCGTGCTGGCTTGGGTTGCCGCGCTCGCGCTACTCGTCGCGCTGCTGGCGGCGGTTGCGCTGTGGCGCGAACCGATGCTGCCGATCCGGCTCGAGTTTGCGCGCCAGCGGCGCGCGGCCGGGCTGGTGCGGGCGCAGGTCGAAGCAGCCGACCATCGCTGGGTCTACGCCGCCAGCGCGGATGCCAGCGCCGATGCGACGGCCGTGGTAATGATCCACGGTTTTACCGGCAGCAAGGAGAACTGGTATCCGCTGGCGGATGCGCTGCGCGGGCGCTATCGCCTGCTGATTCCGGATCTGCCCGGCTGGGGCGAAAGCGAGCGCCAGCCGGAGGCGGTGTATGGCTTTCCGGAGCAGGCGCAGCGCGTGGCCGCGTTCATCGAAGCGCTCTCCCCGGACCGTTCGGTGGTGCTGCTCGGCCATTCGATGGGTGGCGGCATCGCGGCGCTGGTTGCCGCGCGCTATCCGCAGCACGTCGCCAAGGTCGGCCTGTTGGATGCGGCCGGCGTGCGCTTCGCCGACAACCGCTTCGGTCTTGACGTGCTCGACGGCAAGAATCCGTTTGCGGTGCATGATGCGGCCTCGCTGCAGCGCTACATCGACACCGTGTTTTTCGATGCGCGCAGCAAACCGTGGATTCCGTGGCCGGCCTCGATGGGGCTGATCCGCCAGCGCCGGCGCGATGCCGCGTTCGAGCAGGCGGTGCTGGATCGGATCGGACGCGGCGAGGACAGCCTGCTGCCCGGCGATGAGGCCAGCCGCCTCCTTCAGCCCGCCCTGCTGCTCTGGTGCCGGCAGGATGCGGTGATCGACCCCAGCGCGCTGGAACTGTTCGGAGCGCGCATGCCGCACGCGCGCAAGCTGCTGCTGGACGGCTGCGGCCACATGTCGCTGATGGAACGCGCCGAGGCGGTGGCCGCGGCGGTGGTCGATCTGGTCGAGAGCGACTGATCAAATCCGAACCCGCGGGCGGGTAAGCTCTCTGTTTTCCATGACGCGACCGACGATGAAGACTGCCGCATTCGCCCTTGCCCTGTGCCTGCTCCTGCCTGCCTGCAACCGCGTCGATCCGCAGGCCGCAGCGCAGGCGCAGCAGGCCGCCGACGCGCAGGCGGCCGACGCGATGGAAAAGCAGTTCGAGGCGGCGGTCGCGGCGCAGGATTGGCGCTTGGCGAAAGGCTATGGCGAGGTGCTGCAGCACGATCACCCGGGCAGCGCCGCTGCGGCGCGGGTCAAGCCGCAGCTGGCCGAGATCGCCGCCAAGGCCGAAGCGCAGAGAGAGGAAACGCGACTTGCCGCGCTGTGGAACTACGGCGACGAAGCGGTGGGCAAAGGCCACCAGCTGTCGGCGTCGATATATTCGAAGGAGGAAGTCGACACCGACGGCGGCGGCAAACATCCGGTGCGGCTGATTTTCCGCGACCATCCGGAGTGGGGGCGCAGCGCCTATCTGGTGCTGCAGGCCGGCGACTTCGACTGCTACAAAGGCTGCAAGCTCAAGGTGACGGTGGACGGCAAGCAGCACAGCCTGCCCGGCTCGCGTCCGAACACCGACGAGGCCATCGCCATGTTCATCGTCGACAACAAGGCGCTGTGGAAACTCGCCCAGACCGGCAGGCGGATGACCATCGAATTCCCCACCAAGCAACTGGGCCGGCGTAGCGCGAGCTTCGAAGTCGGCGGGCTGAATCCCTCGAAACTGCCGAGGTGGAATTGAGGGGGGCCGTCGCGCATCAGCCGATCAACCGTCCAAACCCCCAAGTGTTGACGAACTGATTGCGCGGATACGCGCGCAGGTGACGCTCGATAGCCTCGTGCTGTTGTCGCATCTTCGGGGTGCGCGGCGCACTCAGGGCATTGTGCAGCACACCATCGAGGAAGGCGACGTAGGCAATCCGCAGCCCGCCTGGTTCGCTGAATCCGGATTCGTCGTGACCGATCAGATCGATCAGCTCCGACAGCTGCTTGTCCTGCCCGCCGCCGGTTTCCTTCATGTGCTTGCATTCGATGATCATGAGGTCGTTCCGATCGCGGCAGATCGCATCCGGCAGTTTTCCCTGATGGTCCTGTCGCCACTGGAATCGCAGTCCATGCTGGCGCAACCACGATTCGCAATCGGTGTAAATCGCCCCATCGGCATGCAGATATGCACGCACTGACGACTGGAACTGTTCGAGCGTACTGGCCTTAATGTAGCCGTGCGACTCGAATAGCAAGTCCAGCTTGCGTTTGGCCGACGATCCTCCACTTTTGTGCTTCTCGAAATCGCGGCGCACCTGCACCGAGGCCAGCGTGTAACCGTGGGCCGCATAGACCCGGTGGCGCAACTCGATGAAACGACGCGAGACGGCATCGAGAAACGCCAGACGCTCGACCGGATTCAGCTTTCGATAGATCGAATACGAAACGTCCTGCGCAGGAAAAAAGACGTGAATTCCAGGAAGTTGGCTCCCGAATTTTGCAGCAGCACGTCCAGCTGCTGGACATGGCGTTCGAATCCGCTGGCGTCGCCATCGCGCAGTGCAAGGTCGGCACCGGTGAGGCGATCGCGCACGTCCCGCCAAAGTCGACTGATGGCGTTGTCTGCCGCTTCCGGCGAACTCGGGATGATCAATTGCTCCGAACAGTAGAACGGATCGATCAGCGGCTCCGGATGCTGCAGGCAGTCAGAAAAGAGCTGGCGGTTGTCGATCATTCGGAAGTGACTCAAGGACGGAGGCGATGATCAGGCGCGCCAGCCGGTAATCCAGCCGGCGGCGGCGGATGCCACTTTTGTTGTTGCCCTTGAAGGGACTGAGCACCATGTCCTGCGTGCACTCGCGGATGCGTTCCAGCTCGGCATTGGCGCCACCGATCAGCGCATCGAGTGCCTGTGCGGTCAGGTCTTCGATCTGGATGCGAGTCATCAGGCGGCTGGAAACCTTGATCATGCCTGTGTCGTAATCGAAGTCGGCGCCTTTCAGGAACCGGATCCGGTCATCGCCGCGGGTGCCGTCCACTGCTTTCAGCGCCAGCATGCCATCGGCGACATTGAAGGCGATCCGGCGTTTGGCGGATTCGTCGGCCGTCAATCCGGCACCCGCTTCCAGTTGTCCCAGCAAACCGATGAAACGCTCATCCTTGTAGCAGCGGGTTTCAGTTGTCTTCGCCGCAGGATCGAAGCAGGCCACGCACACCGGGGTTTCCGTGGCAGTAAACGGATTGAATTTCTCCAGCACGACCACGCGCTCGAGATGGTCGCGCAGCCAGCCACTGGCGATGAACGTTTCCGGTACGATCGCCACCACCGGCATGCCGGTGGCCAGCATGCGATCGATGGCCAATAGATACAGGTCATCGTAATTGCATGTGAAAAAATAGTTTTCGACCAAGGCCCACACGCCCTTGCGGCGGGCGCTGTACTTCGCAAGATAAGGCGGGTTGGTGCAGATCAATGCACCGTCGCACGCGGGAATACAGTCCAGGCTGTCATTGCGCGGCCATTTCTCCACGTACAGGTCGAGGCCAGCCGGCTTCAGGCCGAAGCGTTCGTTCATTTGGCGCAGCAAATGGCCATCGCCTGCGAAAGGATCGAGAACCGCACGCAGACGCAGATCCGCGATTCGCTGCCGGATGAACGCTTCCACGGGCGCGCTCAGCCAGACGTCGGCTTCGGTGTAGTGCGCGCCCGAAGAAACTTTTTTGATGTCGATTTGCTTGTACAAGCCGCGCTCGATCGAAACCTTCATCAGGCCGTCAACAGAAACGTCATTTTCCAAAAACGACTTCATCCCCTCACCCCAGTGCGTAACCAAACTGCTGGCGGAACTGCTCGGCGAATTCGGCGTAGCTGAAGCGCTGGTTCTGGGTGCCCGGGTGCTCGACCTTGAGCGCGCCCATCAGGTTGCCCATGCGGCCAATGGTCATCCAGTCGTAGCCCTTCTCGATGCCGAAGATCAGCCCGGCGCGGAAGGCGTCGCCGCAGCCGGTCGGGTCGGTGATGCGGCGCTCGTGCGCGGGCGGGATGCGATGGCTGGCGCCGTCGGCGTGGATGGTCGCGCCGTTCGGGCCGCGGGTGATGATGTAGGCCTTCACCTTGGCGGCGATGTCGGCCTCGCCCCAGCCGGTGCGCTCCTGCAGCAGGTTGGATTCGTAATCGTTGACGCAGACGTAATCGGCCTTGTCGATGAAATCGCGCAGCTCGGCGCCGTTGAACAGCGGCATCGCCTGGCCGGGATCGAAGATGAAGGGAACGCCGCCTTCGGCAAACTCCTTGGCGTTCTGCAGCATGCCCTCGTAGCCGTCCGGGCTGACGATGCCGATGCTCACGTTCGGCACGTCCTTCACGTGGTTTTCGTAGGACCGCATCATCGCGCCGGGGTGGAAGGCGGTGATCTGGTTGTTGTCGTGGTCGGTGGTGATGAAGGCCTGCGGGGTGAACAGCTCGTCGATCACCTTGACTCGATCCAGCGGGATCGCGTGCTCGTTGAACCACTCGCGATAGGGGCCGAAATCCTGGCCGACCGTGGCCATCGGGATCGGGTCGCCGCCCAGCAGCTTGAGGTTGTAGGCGATGTTGCCGGCGCAGCCGCCGAACTCGCGGCGCATCCGCGGCACCAGGAAGGACACATTCAGGATGTGCACCTTGTCCGGCAGGATGTGGTTCTTGAACTGGTCGGGGAACACCATGATGGTGTCGTAGGCCAGGGAACCACAGATCAGTGCAGCCATCGATGCCTCGCGCGCAGGACAAACGCGAATCATAGCGCGCCGCGACGGCAGGGCAGCGGCGGCATGTCCGGGCTGACCCGCGTCAGCACCGGCGCAGTCACGCTCCCGCTTCGGGCTGGCCTTCCGGTGTCGGCGTTACGGTGACGGGTGAATTCTGCGCGATCGGCACCAGCCCTGCTGGCGAAGCCGCGGTCATGCATTCGCGCGACGTCAGTGCCTTGGCTTCCAGATCGGCCTGCTGCTCAGCCAGCGCGGGCCGCGGGCCATCGAGTGTTCGAAAGCTTGCGGTAATACGCATTTCGGTAGGCACGGGCCTGCCGTTCACCCGTTCCGGCTGATAGCGCATGTCCGACACCCAGCGATTCAAGCTTTTGCGGAACCAGCTGTAGTGTCGTTTGCCGTCCGCGTCATCGCTGTCGATCGCCGTCACCTTGGCGCGGCCATCGTCCTGGATGGTGAAATGGACGACATATTCCCCTTCCAGTCCGCGCCTGTTCGCATCGTCCGGATAGTGCGGTGGGGCAAAATAGCCGGTCAAACTGTTCAGGCCTCCAGGCCCGTTCCCCTTGAGATCCAGTCCCATGCGATAGCCCTCCGCCTCCGGCAGGGCGCACATGCCAACCCGCACATAGGTCGTCGCAGGCACCGGAATGCCGTTCTCGTGCGCCGCGGCCTTCAACACATGGCCCTGGGCATCGACATCCACCTGGACGGTCAGGAAGTAGGACAGGACGCGCGGTTGCGGGTCGTCGGCAGCGCGCAGGGGCAAGGCGGCGGCAAGGACAAGCAGAGGGAGCAAAGGACGCATGGAGCCTCGCAACGGGGGGCATTGGTTCCGGCAACTATCCGGCAGAAACTTTTTCGACGTCAACCTGCTTGTACAGCCCGCGTTCGATCGACACCTTCATCAGGCCATCGGCAGGCGAGTCCGGAGCCAACAGCGACTTCATCCTGTCATCCCAGCGCGTAGCCGAACTGCTGGCGGAACTGTTCGGCGAATTCGGCGTAGTCGAAGCGCTGGTTCTGGGTGCCGGGGTGCTCGACCTTGAGCGCGCCCATCAGGTTGCCCATGCGGCCGATGGTCTTCCAGTCGTAGCCTTTTTCGATGCCGAAAATCAGTCCGGCGCGGAAGGCATCGCCGCCGCCGGTCGCGATGCCTCGCGCGCAGGACAAACGCGAATCATAGCGCGAGCTTGCTCGCTTTCCGTTGGACGGGGGAAGCACGGTTGCAGGAGGCCGTCGGCGCGAGCATTCCCAGTGGCATTGCCGACGGACAAGTCCGACAATGCGCCGGATGGACGACTGCGGCCAACCGACGACCCTGACCGCCGTTTCCTGGCTGGCCTCCGTTCCGGCTGAACGTGCGGTCGCATTTCGGCAGGCCTACGCTAACGCCTACGCGGAACTCAAGCGATTGGCGCGCAGTCAGCTACGGCGCATGGGGCGTTGGTCGGACACCACGGTCTTGGTCAACGAGGTGTACCTGAAGCTGTGTTCGGGCAAAGCGCCCGCCCCCAGCGAACACGGCCATCTGATGGCGCTGTCAGCCTGCGCCATGCGCTCGGTGCTGGTGGGCATGGCGCGACAGGCCAATGCCGGCAAACGCTCCGGCCTGCACGTCACCCTCGACGATGCCCTTGAAGACCAGGCACACTCTGCGCTGGAAGTGCTGGCGCTGGATCGCGCACTGGAACGGCTGGCCGGCATCGACCTGCGCTGTGCGCAGATGGTGGAGTTGCGCTATTTCGGCGGCTATTCGGAAACCGAAGCCGCCACGATCCTCGGCGTCACCGAGCGCACCGTGCGCCGCGATTGGCGACGCGCACGCGCTTTCCTGCAGGTCGAGCTGGAATCCTGACATGGCCTCGAATTTGTCCAGCCGCGCGTTCGCCGAGTTCGATGCGCTGATGGATCTGGCTGAGCCAGCACGCCATGATCGACTGCATGCCCTGCGCCTCGAGGATGCGGCATTGGCTGGAGCGGTTGAAAAACTGCTTGACGCCGACGGCAGGACATTCGACAACGATCCTGAAGGCCGACTCGCGCGCTGGTCGGCCCATCTGTCGGCGGATGACGTCGCTTCCGGGTCTTTCAAGGCTGGACAGGATCTGGGGCCGTGGCGCCTGTTGTCGCCATTGGGCGAAGGCGGCATGGGCACGGTCTGGCTCGGCGAACGCGAGGGCGACGGCTTCCGTCAACGGGCGGCCATCAAGCTGATCACCCACGGGATGGACAGCGCTTCCTCGCGGGAACGCTTTCTGCGCGAGCGCGGCATCCTTGCCCAACTCGAGCATCCGAACGTTGCCGGGCTGATCGACGGCGGTGTCAATGCCAGTGGACAGCCGTATTTCGCCATGGCCTACGTCGAGGGCGAGCCGATCGACCTCTGGTGCAATTCCCGGCGGCTGGACATCCGTTCGCGCGTCACCTTGTTTTTGCAGGTGCTCGATGCCGTGCAATACGCGCACCGCAACCTGATCGTTCATCGCGACCTGAAGCCATCCAACGTCATGGTGGATGCGGACGGCCACGTGAAATTGCTGGATTTCGGCATCGCCAAGCTGCTCGAGGACAGCACCCGCTTGGAAGCCACCCGGGAAACGGCGATGACGCCGCAGTTCGCCGCTCCCGAACAACTGCGCCACCAGCCGGAGACAACGGCGACCGACATCTATCAGCTGGGATTGATGTTGCACACCCTGCTGACCGGCGAACATCCGTTCGGCGTCAAACCAGTCACGCCGATCGGCGAACTGCTGCACCTGCTTGAAACCTCGCCACGCAGTCCGGGCCAAGTGGCGCGCACGCTGAGCGAAGAAGCGCTGGTGCAGCGGCAATCCACACGCAAATCGTTCGTTCGCAATGTCTCCGGCGATCTGTCAGCCATCATCGCAACCTGCCTTGCGATAGAGCCGGAACGGCGCTATCCCAGCGTGGACGGCATGGCCGGCGATCTGCGGCGTTGGCTGGACGGCCAGCCGGTGTCGGTGCGCGCATCATCGCGCAGCTATCGACTGCGCTTTTTCCTGCGCCGCTACCGCTGGGCGTTGGCTGCGACCGCGGCCATCATCTGCGCACTGTCCATCGGCCTTGGCATCGCCTTGCATCAGGCACATCTGGCAAGACTGCAGGCGCAGCGTGCGCAGCAGGTCAAGAACCTGGTGCTGTCGGTGTTTCACGAACAAGATCCGTTGGCGCGCGGCACCAACAGTGCGCGCACGCCTGCCCAAATCCTCGCCGACGGCATCGATGGCCTGGATGCGCAGCACGTGGAGGATCCGACGTTGCGCGCCGAACTGCTCGACGACCTCGGCGACATCCAAAGCAATCTCGGCGATCCAATCCAGGGCGCAGCCACGTTGCAGCGGGCTCTTGTCATTCGCACGCAGCTGTTCGGCGCCACCAGCGCGCAGGTTGGCGAAACCGAGCGTAAATTGAGCGACGCGACCTACAACGTCGGCGATCTTGAAAGCGCCGCCCGGCATGCACGACGCGCGCTCGACATCGCGACCGGCCTTGGCGACCCGCATTCGCCGGACATCGCGCGCGCACGTCTGGCCTTGGCGCAGGCCACCATCAACGGCCGGCAGCGTGCGCAGGCGTTGCCGATGGCCGAAAAGGCCGTTGCGTCGCTCGCCGTGGCATTTGGCAACGGCGCCCCGGAAACCGCCGCGGCGATGCAGCAACAGGCGTTGATGTTGTTGCAACTGCGGCGTGACGACGAAGCCATCGTCCGGATCCGACAACTGCTCGCCGCCATCGAAGCCAGCTCCGGGGCACAGTCGCCGCGGCTGCTGCCGCCGCTGTCGCTGCTGGCCAGCGCGCTGCGCCAGAATCATCGCAGCGCAGAAGCCGAAGCCGTGTTCGAGCGTGCCGAAGCGCTGGCAAGCCGGTATTACCCGAAGCCCAGCGGAACCGTCGCCAGCCTGCTGGCACGCCACGGCGCGCTGATGCTGCAACAGCGCAAACTGCCGCAGGCCAAAGCGCTGTTTGATGCCGCCGAGCAGGCCATGCCCGAGGGCAACGACGATGCCCGTTCGCACCTGCTGTTCGAGCGCGGCAAGCTGCACCTCATGCTGGGTGAGGGCGATGCCGCCGAGGCCGACCTTCGGCGCGCGTTCGAACTCCAGCGCCAGCTCTCCGGAGAGGGGGACGGCGCGACCTGGTATTACGCCAGCGTTTGGGGTCAGGGGCTGGCGATGCAGAACAAATTCGTGGAGGCCGAACGCATCCAGCGCGACGCGATCGCGCGGCTGCACGCCATCCTCGGTCCGAAGGCCTACCAGAACGCTCTGCTGCTGGATGCCTTGACCGATACCCTGATGCGCGCGAAGCGACCACAGGATGCGTTGGTCACGATGCGCGAATCCCTGGCGATCACCGCCGAAAAATACCCTTCCAGCCATCCGCTCTATCAAAGTCGGCTGAAAGCCCTGCATGAAATCGAGCAGGCCGCTGCCGGACGACATTGAGTGCACCGCGCGACAAGCGTGCGGGGCCAGACGTCATTCGCATCGTTCGGAATCCTTCGCCGATCAAGTACACGCAAATGCGCGCGACACGCAATGCAAGCGGGGCGGCTGCCCGCCCCGCATGGTCGATCCACTGTGGTGGTGGCGTTTACAAATCGATGCCGAAGCCGCCGCCAACGCTGCTCTCGCCGTGGGCGAAGCTTGCGCCCAGCGAGAACGAGCCGCGATTGCCGATGCGGCGACCATAGCCGATCGACACCGCGCCTTGCCCGCCTTGCGAGCCGACGCCAATGGCGATGCGTCCGCGCGGGCTGTTGCTCATCGCCGCATTGACCGCCATCTGGGTCATTGCCGTGCCCATCGCCCCGATCCGGTCGATCCGACGATCGGTCTGGCCAAAGCGTGCATCCACCTGCTGCTGGTACTGGCTGAAGCTGTCGTTCCAGGCGGCGAAACGCTGGTCGGTGTAGCCCTTGGCCGAGGACAAGGTGGCCGCATCACCGGCGTCGGCATGTGCGTTCGCGCTGGTCAGGGTGGCGGCGTCGCCGGCATCGGCGTAGGTTTGCGCCGCAGTCAGCGTCGCCGCATCCCCCGCATCGGCATGGGCATTGGCGCTGGCCAGCGTGCCCGCATCGCCGGCATCCATTTGGCCCTTGTTCACCGCATCGTCGGCATTTACGCCGTCGGCCACGTTGGAGATTTGGGTGCCGTTGGCGCCGTCCAGCGTGACGCTGTCGTGGCTGGCATCGTCGTACTGCACGCCGTTGCTGTTGGCGGTCATCCAGCCATCGATCGCGGCCAGCGCCGCGCCGACGTTGTTGTAGGCCACCCCTTGAATGGTAAAGCTGGGCGCACCGAACACGCCGCCGGAAAAGCTCGCGCCGCCGCCCATCCACGTTGCCAGCGTGCGAAGCTGCAGCACGTTGACCGCATCGAAATCGTCGATGCCGCCGCCGACGTGGATCAGGCGCGCGTTGAGGTCGCTACCGTAGACAACGCCGCTGATGTTTTGATCGGTGGCCGAGTGCCCGAACGACACCACACCTGCTGCATTGGCCACGGCCTGATAACCCAGTGCGGTGCTGTTGTTGCCTTTTGCAATCGATTCATAGCCCAACGCGGTGCTATGGCTTCCTTTTGCATCGCTGGTGTAGCCAATTGCGATGCTGCTGACGCCCTCGGCGTAGCTTTGGTAACCAAAGGCGCTGCTGTACAAACCATAGGCGGAACTTCCCCCACCGACAGCAGTACTGTATTCACCAACTGCCGAGTTGTCGTGGCCAAACGCGCTGCTGAATCTTCCGGTAGCGAAGTTGCCGCTGCCGACCGCGAGGCTTGAATCGTTTGTGGCTTGGTTTGCACCGCCAATCGCGATCGCATTCAAGCCACTGGCAACAGAATTTTCGCCAGTATCCACGATACCGTTGCCGTTCGAGTCAAACCAACTGGCTAGTACCAAGCTGTGGTTGCCGCTGGCGGTGCCTCGAAAGCCGAACGCACTGCTGTAATCGCCGCTGGCGGTGTTGTTGAAGCCGAACGCACTGCTGGCCATGCCGCTTGCGATGTTCGAATAACCGAAGCTCGAACTGGATAGGCCAAGCGCCTGGTTTCCTGCACCAAAAGCGCTGCTGAGGGCACCGCTGGCATTGTTGTGAGCCCCATAGGCCGAAGCGGAAAACGCACAGGTCGTATTGCTGTTGCCGCTTTCGTTGCCCTGATCGGTGGACGGCGCGCCCGGCACGACGGTGCCGTCCGGATTGCGACAGGGGTCATCCGCCGCCAGTGCCGGCAGTGCCAGCACGCTCAGCAAGGCAAAGCTCAGCAGGGACAGCGCTGGCAGGTGCCGGCGGTTTGAACGCATGGTCTTCATGAACTTGAGTCTCCAAAGGGATTGGCTCGACGCCGTTGCGGCGCGGCTCTCTCGTTTCCGCCGATTTGCGGAAAAACCGGACAGGGATGGCCACACAACCACAGGGCGGTTGCCTGCCCCGGGGTTGTCTTGAACCAAACGAAGTGGCTACCAGCCGAAACCCGCGCCCACGCCCACCGACCGATCATTGCCGCTGAACGAGCCGCCGATGGTGAGGTTGGCACGCGGGCTGATCGCACGCTGATAACCGATCGCCACTGCGCTGCGACCGTTCTGGAAGCCCACGCCCACGCCCACGCGGTTCTGCGTCTGGATCCCGGCCATACTGGCGTTCATGTTGCTCATTGCGCTGCCCATGGCGCCGACGCGACTGATCCGCGCATCGGTCTGGGCGAAACGTGCGTCCACTTGCTGCTGGTACTGGTTGAAGCTGTCGTTCCAGGTGGCGAAACGCTGGTCGGTGTAGCCCTTGGCCGAGGACAAGGTGGCCGCATCACCGGCGTCGGCGTGCGCGTTCGCGCTGGTCAGCGTGGCGGTATCGCCAGCATCGGCGAAGGTTTGCGCCGCAGTCAGCGTCGCCGCATCGCCGTTTTGAATCATCTGCGTCACTTGCGCCAAGTCGGCATCCTGCCCCGCCGGACCTTGCGGGCCATTCGGGCCCTGCGGACCGGTTGGACCTTGCGGACCATTCGGGCCTTGCGGCCCAGTTGGACCTTGCGGGCCATTCGGGCCCTGCGGACCGGTTGGACCTTGCGGACCCGGTGCGCCGCCACCGGCGTTGCTGGTCATCCAGCCGTCGATCGCGGCCAGCGCCGAACCGACGTTGTTGTAGCTCACCCCTTGAATGGTGAAGCTGGGCGCACCGAACACGCCGCCGACAAAGCTCGCGCCGCCGCCCATCCACGTTGCCAGCGTGCGCAGTTGCAGCACGTTGACCACATCGAAATCGTCGATGCCGCCGCCGACGTGGATCAAACGCGTGTTCAGGTCGCTCGTAAAGACGTCGTCGTAGCTGCTCAGATCGCCAGCAGCGTGGCCAAACGACACCACGCCAGCGGCATTGGCGACCGCCTGAAAGCCCAAGGCGGTGCTGTTCATGCCGTTGGCAACCGACTGATTGCCCAATGCGCTGGCATTCAAGCCATTGGCGATGTTCGAGAAACCGATGGCGCTACCATGGAGACCATTGACGACGTTCTGATAGCCGATGGCGCTACCGTAGTTGCCGGCGGAAAGATTGCGGACGCCAAGGGTGCTGCTCTGGGCGCCGGAAGCCGTGTTGCGATTCCCGAAGGCGGCGCTGTGATCGCCGCTGGCGACGTTCTGAACGCCGGTCGCCACGCTGTAATTGCCGGAAGCCTCCACAGCGCCACCGATGGCCACCGATGCATAACCATCCGCCACCGTGATCTCATCCAGAGAAGGGGCCCCATCGCCGTTCAAGTCGAGCCAGCTGGCAAGCGCCAGACTGTGGTTTCCGTTGGCCATGGCATCCCAGCCGAGCGCACTGCTGAAATCGCCGGAAGCAAAATTCCCGATGCCAAAAGCAACGCTGCTCGTGCCGTCAACCCTATTCCATGCACCGAAGGCGTTGCCGCTGGTACCCGTAACGTGATTGCTGCTGCCGAAGGTGTTGGCGTTCTCGGCATTGCTGCTGTTGCCCGATCCGAACGCATTGCTCCATGGGCCGCTGGCGATATTCTGCACCCCGAAGGCAGAGCTGTACGTGTTATAGGCCGAGTTCTCGTAGCCCACCGCGTTGCTTTTCACACCATACGCGGCATTCGTGTCGCCATAGGCACTGGCATCGGGCGAACAGGTGGTGTTGTCCTTGCCGTGCTCGTTGCCCTGATCGGTGGACGGCGCGCCCGGCACGACGGTGCCGTCCGGATTGCGACAGGGGTCATCCGCCGCCAGCGCGGGTTGCGCCAAGGCGCCCAGCAGTGCAAGCGCGAGCAAGGTCAAGGCCGGCCGGCACCGGCGATTCGAGTGCGAGGTGTTCATGTGTCGTTCTCCAAAGGGATTCGCGCGGCACCACTGCGGCACCGTTTCCTGGATTCCGCCAATCACCGCGAAAACCGGACATTCCCCGCGGATGCGAAGAGGCAGCGTCGTTGCGCCTGTGCTGAACGGGCCAGCGCACGGTTGCGCATTGCCGATTGCGTGCACGATTGCTACGCTTAAGAGTTCTTGGCAATGCGACGTCCCGCCACGGGTTCGTCCGACACCCGCGCCCCCCCCGGCGCGTCTTCCCCCACTTTCCGGCGCGAGCGTTCATGTTCAAGTTCCTTCGGGGCTATTTTTCCAGCGACCTGTCGATTGACCTCGGCACCGCCAACACCCTGATCTATGTCCGCGGTCAGGGCATCGTTCTCAACGAGCCGTCGGTGGTGGCGGTGCGCCAGGATCGCGGCGGCGGCGGGCGCTCGGTCGCGGCGGTGGGTACCGAGGCCAAGCAGATGCTGGGCCGCACCCCCGGCCACATAACCACGGTGCGGCCGATGAAGGACGGCGTGATCGCCGACTTCAGCTACACCGAGGAAATGCTCAAGTACTTCATCCGCAAGGTGCACAAGAGCCGCTTCCTGCGCCCCAGCCCGCGCGTGCTGGTGTGCGTGCCGGCCGGCAGCACCCAGGTGGAGCGGCGTGCGATCAAGGAATCGGCGGAAGAGGCCGGTGCGCGCGAGGTGTACCTGATCGAAGAGCCGATGGCAGCCGCAATTGGCGCCGGCATGCCGGTCACCGAGGCGCGCGGTTCGATGGTGGTGGACATCGGCGGCGGCACCACCGAGGTGGCGGTGATCGCGCTCAACGGCATCGTCTATTCGCAGTCGGTGCGGATCGGCGGCGACCGCTTCGATGAATCCATCATCGCCTACGTGCGCCGCCACCACGGCATGCTGATCGGCGAATCCACCGCCGAGCGGATCAAGCTCGAGCTGGGCAACGCCTACCAGCAGGACAGCGTCCGCGAGATGGAGATTTCCGGTCGCCATTTGGCCGAAGGCGTGCCCAAGATCATCACCATCAACTCCAACGAAGTGTTGGAAGCGCTGCGCGAACCGCTGGCCGGGATCATTTCGGCGATCCGGCTGGCGCTGGAGCAGACCCCGCCCGAACTGTGCGCGGACGTGGCCGAACGCGGCATCGTGCTGACCGGCGGCGGCGCGCTGCTGCGCGATCTCGACAAGCTGATCAGCGTGGAAACCGGGCTGCACGTGCAGGTGGCGGACGATCCGCTGACCTGCGTGGCACGCGGCGGCGGGCGGGCGCTGGAGCTGGTGGACATGCACGGCAACGAGTTTTTCGCGCCGGAGTGATCTTTGATCGCAGATGGGCCATCCATGGCCCACTCCGATACGCCGGACAAGGCGCGTGGTTCTTGTCCGGCTGCGCAATCGGCCTGCGACCGCTTGCGTTGGTCCCTCCATGGGCCAAACTGTCGTTTCGCTCGAACCCCTTCCTGCCTGCAGCATCTGCCGACCTACTGACGTGCCCAGCCATGCCAGCTCCCCTGCAGTCCGTCCCGGCGAAGCCGCCGGGGTTCTGCGGCTGTTGGCATTCATCATCGTCGCCACGGCGCTGATGGTGCTTGACCACCGCGGCGGTTGGCTGCACGCGGCGCGGACGCAGGCGGAAGTTGCGGTGCAGCCACTGTGGTGGCTGGCCGGCCTGCCCGCGCGGATCGGCAACGCGCTGAGCGAGAATGCGACCACCCGCACCCAGCTGGCGCAGGACAACGCACGGCTGCGGCGCGAACTGCTGCTCACCTCGGCGCGCAATGCGCGGCTGCGCACTGCGGCCGCCGAAAACGACCGCCTGCGCGGGCTGCTGGATACCGCCGAGCGCAACCGGCTGGATGTGCAGCTGGCGGGGGTGGTCGACATCGACCAGGATCCGGGACGCCAGCGCCTGCTGCTGGACGTGGGCGGCAACAGCGGCGTGCGCCCCGGCCAGATTGTGATCGATGCCGGCGGACTGATGGGGCAGGTGATTTCGACCACCCCGACCACGTCGACCGTGCTGCTGCTGACCGATCCCGACCACGCGGTGCCGGTGCTGGTCGCCCGCAGCGGCGTGCGTCTGGTGGTGTACGGCACCGGGCGCAGCAATGTGCTCAAGCTTGGCGATGTGCCGATGTCGGCCGACGTGCGGGTGGGCGACGAGCTGCTGACGTCGGGTCTGGGCGGGCGGTTCCCGTCCGGGCTGGCGGTCGGTCGCATCGATGCCGTGCGTCCCGGCGACAGCCGCGCCTTCCTAGAGGGTGACGTGGCGCCCGCCGCGCAGTTCGATCGCGGCCGCGACGTGCTGCTGCTGCGCGGCTATCGACCCGCTGCGACCAGCGCGCAAGCGGCCACGGAACACGCGGGGCCGACCGCGGCATCGACACCGGAGCCTGGATCGTGACCCGCGCCCGTAACGGCTGGGTGTTGCCGGTCAGCCTGCTGCTGGCGATCCTGCTGGAATTGCTGCCGCTGCCGGATTTGCTGCAGCCCTTGCGCCCGTACTGGCTGGCGCTGATGTTGACCTACTGGCTGCTGGAAGCGCCGGAACGGGTCGGACCGGGGGTGGCGTTTGCGCTGGGGCTGGTGGGCGACCTGACCTACGGCAGCCTGCTTGGCGAGCAAGCGCTGCGGCTGGTGGTGCTGGCGTTCATCCTTGAGCGTTTCCGCGCGCGGTTGCGATTTTTCCCGATGTCGCAGCAGGCGCTGGCGGTGGGTGTGCTGTTGCTCAACGACCGCGTGATCGTGGCGGTGCTGCGGTTCGTGGCGGAACTGCCGCAGCTGCCGTTGAGCTCGTGGCTGGCGCCTCTGGTTGGCCTGCTGCTGTGGCCGCCGCTGCATCTGGCGCTGGATCTTGCGCGCGCGCGGAGGCGAGCCTGAGCCATGATGCACGGCGTGCGCCCGATCCGGGATGCATCGGCGGAAGCGGCGCTGTTCCGCAGCCGCGTGCTGGTCGGCTTCGCGCTGGCGCTGCTGGGATTGCTGGCGCTGGGGGGCTGGTATTTCCGGCTGCAGGTGCTGGAGCACGACGCCTTCGCGGCGCGCTCGGAAGCCAATCGGGTGCGGCTGGTTCCGATCGCGCCGGCGCGCGGCCTGATCTACGACCGCAACGGCAAGATCCTGGCCGACAACGCGGCGGCGTGGCGACTGGATGCCGTCCCGGAGCGCGCCGGCGACGGCGCCGCGCTGCTGGCCAAGCTGCGCGGCGTCATCGCACTCGACCCCGAGCAGCAGCAGCGCTTCCTGAACGAGTACCGCAACAGTCGATCGTTTCGACCGGTGACCATCAAGATGCGGATCACCGACGAAGAAGCGGCGCGCTTCGTGGTCGACGGCTGGCGTCTGCCCGGCGTGGAACTGGTGCCCTACCTCGAACGCGTCTATCCCTACGGCGCGCTGCTGACGCACGTGGTCGGCTACGTCGGCCGCGTCGACGAGCGCGATCAGGCCGAAATGGGCGATGCCGCAGGCGTGTACACCCACGCCGGCAAGACCGGGCTGGAGCGCTATTACGAAACCCGGCTGCGCGGTCGGCCCGGCTACCGGCGGCTGGAGACCAATGTCGCCGGACGCACCGTGCGCATGCTCGACACTGTGCCGGCGGTGGCGGGAACCGATCTGCGGCTGTCGATCGACGTCGAGCTGCAGCAGGCGATGACCACCGCCTTCGGCGATCTGGAGGGCTCGGCGGTCGCCATCGATCCGCGCACCGGCGAAATTCTGGCGATGGTCAGCCTGCCGAGCTTCGATCCAAACCTGTTCGTCAACGGCATCAGCCATGCCGCATTCAATGCGCTCAATAACAACCCGTCGCGGCCGCAGTTCAATCGCGTGGTGCTGGGCGGCGTGGCGCCCGGCTCCACGATCAAGCCGATTCTGGGCCTTGCCGGTCTCGACAGCGGCGTGCGCCGTCCGGAGGACAAGATCCTGTCCACCGGCATGTTTTATCTGCCCGGGCAGTCGCGCGGCTATGGCGACTCCCACCGCGGTGGCCACGGTTGGACCGACCTGCGCAAATCGATCGCGCAATCGGTCAACACCTACTATTACAAGCTGGCGCTGGACATGGGCATCGACCGCATCGACCAGTACCTGGGCCGCTACGGATTCGGGCGGCCGACCGGGGTGGATCTGGCCGGCGAAATCGGCGGCATCCTGCCGTCGCCGGCGTGGAAGGCGGCCAACGCGCCAAAGCAGGGCAGGTGGTATGCCGGCGACACGGTGATCACAGGCATCGGCCAGGGGTTCTGGAAAGTGACGCCGCTGCAACTGGTGAAGGCCACCGGCGGCATTGCCACCGGTTGGCTGCATACGCCGCACGTGGTGCTGGATACGCGCGCCCGCTTCGACGCGCCGTGGCTGCCGCGGCCGCCCGGCCGGAGCGAGCGCATGAGCACCAACGAGGCGCATCTGAAGGCGGTACGCGAGGGCATGATCGACACCGTGCACGGCTATGGCACGGCCACCAATATTCGCCCGGGGCTGACCTATCTGATCGCCGGCAAGACCGGCACCGCGCAGGTCGTCAGCCGCCGCGGCGCAGCGGCGATCAATCCGCGCAGTCTGCCGATGCACCTGCGCCACCGCGCGCTGTTCATCGCCTTCGCGCCGGCCGATGCGCCGAAAATCGCCATTGCGGTCGCGATCGAAGGCGGCGGCTACGGCGCGGCCACGGCGGCGCCGATCGCGCGCAAAGTGTTCGATGCCTGGCTGGTTGGAAAGAAGGTGGAACCCGCCGCGGGTTCGCCACCGACGCCGGCCAGTGCAGCCGCCCCGCGGCCCGATTTCACCAATGTCATCGGCAGCCAGGACGCGCAGCCGGAATTGCGGGAGGCGATCCAGCGATGAAATTCCTGCTGCGCCTGCTGCTGGATCTGCTGACGCGGGTCGCGCGCAGCCTCGACCTGCCGCTGCTGGCGGCGCTGTTGGCGCTGATGGGCATTGGCCTGGCGACCCAGTACAGCGCCAGCGGCGAATCGCTGCGCGGGGTCGCGATGCAGGGCACGTTCTACGGCGTCGGGCTGGTTGCGCTGTGGGCCGTCTCGCGGATGCCGGCGCATCTGCTCAAACAGGCGACCCCGGCGCTGTTCCTGCTGTCGCTGATCCCGATGGTGCTGGTGTTGTTCATCGGTGGCGGCAAATACGGCAACCACTGGATCAAGCTGGGGTTCTTCAACGTGCAGCCGGCCGAACTGTGCAAGCTCAGCCTGCCGATGATGCTGGCTTGGCAGTTCGACCGGCACCGCCTGCCGCCGCGCTTTTCGGTGCTGCTCAAGGCGCTGGGCATCATCGCCCTGCCGGTCGGCCTGACCCTGTTGCAGCACGACCTGGGCACCGCAGTGCTGGTGCTGGCCACCGGCGTGTTCGTGCTGTTCCTCGCCGGCACCTCGTGGTGGTGGTGGCTGGCGGCCGGCGCGCTCGGCGGCGGCGGCTTCGCGCTGGCAAAGTTCGCGCCGATCGCCTGGTTCTCCTTTCTGCGTCCGTACCAGGTGAACCGGATCCTGACATTTCGCAATCCCGACAACGACCCGATGGGCGCGGGCTGGAACATCCTGCAGTCGCAAATTGCCATTGGCGGCGGCGGGCTGACCGGAAAAGGTTGGGGGCAGGGCACCCAGTCGCACCTGAACTACCTGCCCGAGCACACCACCGATTTTGCGTTTTCGGTGCTGGCCGAGGATTTCGGCTGGATCGGCGTGGCGCTGGTGCTGGCGCTGTATCTGCTGGTGATCGCGCGCTGCCTGTGGATCGCGGCCGACGCCCGCGATGGCTATTCCCGCCTGCTGGCCGGCACCGTCGGGCTGTCGCTGTTTGCCTATGTGCTGGTCAACGGCGGCATGATCTCCGGCCTGCTGCCGGTGGTCGGTGTGCCGATGCCGCTGCTGAGCTACGGCGGCACCTCGGCGGTGACGCTGCTGCTCGGGTTCGGGGTGGTGATGGCGCTCAAACCGCGGCGCCCGGGCAGGCGCTGAGACAGGCCGAACCTGAATGCGACTCTCCGTGAGGCGGGCTTTCACGTGCTACCCTCCGCGGCGATGATCCGCCGCGTCCTGCCCTGCGTCGCGGCGCTCGCGCTTGCCGCCTGCGTCGCGCCTCCGCCCAAGCCGGCTCCGGCCGCCGCGCCGACAAGCGCGCCTTCGCTTCCGGCACCTCCGGCGCAAGTCGAAACGCCCGCCGTCCCGCCTATTCGCGGTTTGGAAGTGGCCCGCGCCGAGTTCGTGCGCGCCACGTCCGAGCGCTTCGGCATTCCGGCTGCGGAAATCGAAGCCGTGCTGGCGCGCGCACAGATCCGCGACTCCATCGTCAAGGCGATGGCGCGTCCGGCCGAAGCCAAGCCCTGGCGCGATTACCGTCCGATCTTCATCCAGCCGGCCAGGATCGGCGGCGGGCGCGCCTTCCTTGAAAGCAACCGTGCCGCCCTGCAGCGCGCCGAAAACAACTACGGCGTGCCCAAGGAAATCATTACCGCGATCCTTGGCGTGGAAACCGGCTACGGCGCCAACAAGGGCAGCTATCCGGTGGTGGACGCGCTTTACACGCTGGCGTTTGCCTATCCGCGCAGCGGCGATCCGGCGCGGGCCGCCTACGAAGACCAGCGCGAAGCGTTCTTCCGCGATGAACTGGCGCAGCTGTTCGCGCTCGCCAAGGAAGCGCATCTTGATCTGGCCACCCTCAAGGGCAGCTATGCCGGCGCGATGGGCTGGGGCCAGTTCATGCCGTCCAGCTACCGTCAGTATGCGGTCGACGGCGACGGCGACGGCCGGCGCGACCTGCTCGGCGATGTCGATGACGCCATCGCTTCGGTGGCCAATTATTTCGCGCAAAAGGGCGGCTGGCAGCGCGGCGGTCCGGTCATGGCGCGCGCGCTGCGCGATCCCGGAGCCGCGGATTTTTCCAACCCCGGCAACGCCATCGCGCTGGATCGGACGCTGGCGACGCTGGCGGCGCTCGGTTACCGCCCGGCCACCCCAACCGCCGCGCTCCCGCTGACCCTGATCACCCTCGACGGCGCGGCCGGGCCCGAATACTGGATCGTCTACAACAACTTCAAGTCCATCACCGCCTACAACAAGTCGCGCCTGTATGCGACTGCGGTGTACCAGCTCTCCGAACTGATCGCGGGTCGCGACGGAGGTGGCGTATGAAAACGCATCATTGGCTGACCTTGGCCCTGCCGCTGGCGCTGGCCGCCTGTGCCACGACCGGAAACCGCCCGACGGCGACGCTGCCCGCAGCATCCGACGATCCGGCGCAGGCCGCGGCGACCGCGCCACCCCCGCGCACTTCGCCCTACGCCCCGGCGCAGGAAGACCCCGGCAAACGCGGCGATTATGTCGCTGGCGGCCTGTTCCAGCCCGGCGTCCCGGATACGATCCCGGCAGAGATTCCCGACGTCGATGCGATTCCGGAACCCGAGGTGCGCGACGAACCGCGCGCCCGCACCGGCAACCGCGATTACGTGGTGCAGGGCCGGCGCTATCACGTGCTTGACGACCAGGAAGGCTATGCCGAGGAAGGCGTGGCGTCCTTCTACGGCAACAAGTTCCACGGCCGCCGCACCTCCAGTTCCGAGGTGTACGACATGTACGCCTTCACCGCCGCGCACAAGACCCTGCCGCTGCCCAGCTATGTGCGGGTGACCAATCTGGACAACGGGCGATCGGTCATCGTGCGGGTCAACGATCGCGGGCCGTTCCATTCCAACCGAATCATCGATCTGAGCTACGCGGCGGCGGTCAAGCTCGGCTACCGCGAGCGCGGCACGGCGCGGGTGCGGGTTGAGGCGCTGACGGCCGAGGACATGGTCGCCCGTCCGTCGCGTCCGGTCCGACCGGCAACGGCCATGGATCGCCTGGTGGCCGGACTGCCGTCCGCTGCGGCGGTGGGTCCGGCGCCGGACAACGACCCGGTGCCGGCGCCGGCTTCGCCCGCCGCCGTCACGGTTGCAGCGGCCGCTTCGGCAACTCGTACGGTTGACAGTCAACCGCGCAATTCAGCGCCCGCCGTCGTCACGGTTGCAGCGGCCGCTTCGGCAACCCACGCCGTTGCCGCACAAACGGCAACGCCCCCCGCGCCCGGCGGCAACCGTTTCTACATGCAGCAGGGCGGTCGCAACATGACCGCCGCCGAGTTTGATGCGTGGATGGGCCAGCGCGGCATTCGCGTGGCGACTGGGCGCCCGCTGCCGGTGCGCTCTCCGGCGCCGGCAGCGGCCGCAGCGCCGCCGCCCGAGCCGGTGGCCTTGCCGCAGATCGCCTCGGCTTCGGTCGCCGCCGCTCCCGCCTCGGCTCCGGAGTCTGCGGACATGGCGGATGCGGTCGTGCTGCAGGTCGCCAGTTTCAGCAATGAAGTAAATGCGCAGCACGCGCTGTCCGTCCTGCACGGGGCGGCCATCGCGCAGGCGCGCCTGCTGGCGGCGGACATCGGCGGTCGCCATGTCTGGCGGCTGCGGGTGGGTCCGATCGATCCCGAAGCCGAAGCGGAACTTGCGTCCCGGATCGAAGGTCTGGGTCTGGGTCGGCCGCAGCGGGTGAACGACTGATCCGCAGGCCGTGCGGCGATGCCTGCAACTGCGCGCGCATGGGTTATCTAGAATAGTCAGGTTGTTTGTCCCGTCCCGCCGGTTCATGGCCGGCCCCTTGAGGAGTGTTTCCGGATGCGGTTGCGTTCGCTGTCGTTCGTCGTGCTGGCCAGTGCCGGTCTTGTGTTTGCCGCGGGTTTTGCCCCGCTTGCGGGGTTTGCCCAGCCCCAGCCGGCGGCCGCGCCGTCCACCGCGGCGGCGCCCGCCGCGTTGAGCGATAACCTGCCCATCCCCGACGCGCCCGCACCGAAGACCAGCAAGGCTTGGCTGGTCATGGATTACGAGACCGGGCAGATCCTCGCCGGCGAGAACGTCGATGTGCAGCTCAATCCGGCCAGCATCACCAAGGTGATGACCAGCTATGTGCTGGCCGCGGAAATTGCGGCCGGCAAGATCCATCGCGACGACCCGGTGCTGATGAGCGAGCATGCCTGGCGCGTCGGCGGCGCCGGCACCGACGGCAGCTACAGCGGCTTCGAGGTCAACCAGACCGTGCCGCTGGAGCGGATGGAAATCGGCATGGTGGTGCAGTCTGGCAACGACGCGGCGATCGCGCTGGCCGAACACGTGGCCGGCAGCGAGCAAGCCTTCGCCCAGCTGATGAACGCCTACGCCAAGAAGATCGGGATGACCCACTCCCACTTCGTCAACCCGCACGGGCTCAGCGCCGAAGGCCACGTCACCACCGCCCACGACCTGGCCCTGCTCGGGCGCGCGTTGATTCGCGATTACCCGCAGGCCTACGCCTACAACAAGATCAAGGAATTCACGGTCGGCCCGATCACCCAGCCCAACCGCAACCTGCTGCTGTGGCGCGACGCCTCGGTGGACGGCATCAAGACCGGCCACACCGCGGCCGCCGGCTATTGTCTGATGGCCTCGGCCAAACGCGGCGACCAGCGCCTGATCGCGGTGGTGATGGGCGATACCAGCGAAAACCAGCGTGCGGTCGATTCGCTGGCCCTGCTCAACTGGGGCTTCCGTTTCTACGAAACCCACCGTCTGTACGATGCCGGCAAGCCGCTGGCCACGCCGAAGGTGTGGAAGGGCGAACGGAATGCGGTGCGCGTCGGCGTCGCCACGCCGCTGCTGGTGACCGCCCAGCGCGGCAAATATCCGCAGATGAGGGCGAGCATGGATCTGCCGCGCTCGATCGTTGCGCCGATTGCAAAAGGCCAGAAGATCGGCACCGTCAAGGTCATGCTGGACGGCAAGGTGATCGCGCAGGCGCCGCTGGTGGCGCTGGACGCGGTCGAAGAAGGCGGTTTCTTCAAGCGGCTGTGGCACGACCTGTTGATGTGGTGGGAAAGCTGAGGCAACGCGGATCAAACACGTCAGTGCTGGATCCGCGGGTGCCGAGTCCGGACATGTGCCGGACTCGGCGGTGTTGAAACAGTCCAGGACGGACTGTTTCAACGCTACCCTGGCCTGCTTGCGTCACGCGCGCGGTGTCCCCATCTGGAAGCGATGAACGATCTCCACTCCGACAACCCCGAACACGGGTTCCAGTTTCCCGGCGTGTTCGAACTCGCCGCCATGGGCAACGCCGACAAGCATCTGGAATCCGAGTTGCCGCGCCACCTGCAGGACGTCGGAATTGACGTTTTGCACGAAACCGTGAGCTGGCGGCACTCGGGCAACGGCAGATACGTCTCGGTGCGGATCGCCTTCCGCGCCGCCTCGCGCGCCGAATACGAGCGCGCCCATCAGGCCTTGCGCGACCATCCGGAAGTGAAGTGGACGCTGTGAATCCCGTTGTCCTGCTCCCCGCGTGCGGGGAGACGGTGCCGAAGGCGGATGAGGGGCAGTCCCGCCCCGCGATCCAACGCGACCTCGGTCGCCAGCCCTACGTGCCGGTCTGGCACGCGATGCAGGCGTTCACCGACGCCCGCAACGAGGCCACGCCCGATGAGTTGTGGCTGGTCGAACACGAACCGGTGTTCACCCTCGGCCAGGCCGGCAAGCCCGAACACGTGCTGAAGGCGGGCGAGATCCCGGTGGTTCACGTCGACCGCGGCGGTCAGGTGACCTACCACGGCCCCGGCCAACTCGTGGCCTACCCGCTGCTCGACCTGAAGCGCCTGAAGGTCGGCGTGCGCGAGTTCGTCTGCCGGATCGAGCAGGCCGTCATCGACACGCTGGAGGCATGGAATATCGTCGCCTCGCGCCGCGCCGGTGCGCCGGGCGTGTACGTCAACGACGCCAAGATCGCCGCGCTCGGCATCCGCGTGCGTCGCGGCCGCGCCTTCCATGGGCTCGCTTTCAATATCAGCGGCGAAAGCCTGCCACCGTTCGCCCGCATCAACCCCTGCGGCTATGCCGGTCTGCAGGTGGTGGCGCTGCAGGATCTCGGCGCCCCGTCCTCGCTGGAGGCGGTCAAGCCGGTGCTTGCCGGCCACCTCGCGCGCCAGTTCGGGCTGACGCTGCGGGAAGACGCGGCGCTGCCGAAGACGCTGGCCGCGACGCATGGCAAACATTCACATTCATTGACGACATCCGGCTAAAGTGAAGACAGGCTGTAAACACGAACTTCCGGCACTTGCCGGATGTCCAAGCGGCGTTGCAGCCTGATTGGCAAGTTCCGGCGGTTCCTTTTTGCAGCGGCGCCCGGCGCCGCGGAGATCCGATGATCCAGCGCTTTTCCCGTCCCCTGCGTTCCCTGCTGCTTGGTTTGGCGCTGGTTTTGCCGTTGGCGTTGACGACCGCCGGTGCCGCCGACGGGCAGGCCGCCGCGCTTGATGCGGGGCCGACCGCGACCCAAACGACCACCTCGCGGATGGTCTACGGACTGCTGTCGGACAGCCGTTATGCCTACCGTCCGCGCGCGATCGACGCGGCGCTGTCGCGACAGATCTTCGACGAATATCTAAAGTCGCTGGATCCGAACAAGTTTTTCCTGACCGCGCAGGACGTGGCCGGATTCCAGCCCTACGCGGGCACCCTGGGCGATGCGATCCGCAGCGGACAGGTGGCACCGGCGTGGGCGATCTTTGCCGTCTATCGCGATCGCGTGCGCCAGCGCATCGCCTATGCGCGCGGGTTGCTGAAGGGCGATTTCGATTTTTCCGGCAACGAGCGCTACGCCTACGACCGCAAGGATGCGCCTTGGGCCGATGCGGCTGCACTGGACGCACTGTGGCGGCAGTCGGTGATGAACGACTGGTTGCGGCTGAAGCTGGCCGGCAAGAAGCCCGAGGAAATTCGCAAGACGCTGGACAAGCGCTACGCCAACCTGCTCGACAGCGTCAACGAGCTTAAGGGCGACGACGTTTTTCAGACCTTCATGAACGCGTATGCGGAAACCATCGACCCGCACACCGAATACATGAACCCGCGCAGTGCGGCGAATTTTGCGATCGCGATGTCCAATTCGCTGGAAGGCATCGGCGCGGTGCTGTTCCGGCAGGACGATGTCATCGTCGTGCGCGAACTGGTGCCCGGCGGGCCGGCGGCGCGCAGCGGGCGGATCAAGACCGGCGATCGCATCGTCGGCGTGGCGCAAGGTCCGGCCGGCGAAATGAAGGATGTGATCGGCTGGCGCACCGATGACGTGGTGCAGCTGATCCGCGGCAAGGCCGGAACCCAGGTTCGACTCGACGTGGTGCCGGCGGAAGCGCCGCTCGACAGCAAGCCGCAGCAGGTGGCGCTCACCCGCGCCAAGGTGCGGATCGAAGATGCGCGCGCGCGCGCCGAAACCATCGTCGTACCGGCCAGCGCCAACGCCCCGGCGCGCAAGATCGGCGTGGTTCATCTGCCCGGCTTCTATCAGGACTTCGAGGCGCGCCGTCGCGGCGACGCCAACTACGCCTCGGCCACCCGCGACGTGGCGCGGATGCTGGTGGGTTTCCGCGCGCAGAAGGTCGACGGCGTGGTGCTCGACCTGCGCGGCAACGGCGGCGGCTCGCTGTCCGAGGCGGTCGAACTGACCGGGCTGTTCATCGACAAGGGGCCGGTGGTGCAGGTGCGCGAATCCGGCGGCAAGGTCACCGTGCAATACGATCAGGATGCCGGCGTGGCTTGGGACGGGCCGCTGGCGGTGGTGATCAACCGCGGTTCGGCGTCGGCTTCGGAGATCGTCGCCGGCGCGATCCAGGACTATGGGCGCGGGCTGATCATCGGCGAGACCACGTTCGGCAAAGGCACCGTGCAGACCATGCTGGATCTGGACCGCTGGCCGAGCAAGACCGACGGCAAGTTCGGCGAGCTCAAGCTGACCGTGGCCCAGTTCTTCCGTCCGGACGGAAGCAGCACCCAGAACAAGGGCGTGGCGCCCGACGTGGCCTTTCCGACCAGCGTGGACGCCAGCGAATACGGCGAAAGCACCTATCCGAACGCCCTGCCGTGGACGCGGATCGTGGCCTCGCCGCATGTGCGCTACGGAAATTTCGCGCCGATCCTGACCCAGCTGGCGACGCTGCACGACGCGCGTTCGACGAACGACGTCGAGTACCGGTGGTGGATCGACGATGTGCGCCAGTTCCGCCAGGAACAGGCCAAGAAGTCGATCTCGCTCAACGAGGCCGAGCGCCGCGCCGAACGCGACCGCTTCGACGCCCAGCGCAAGCAGCGGGCCGAAACCCGCGCGCGCCTCGGCATCAGCCGCGATCCGCTGCTGGAAGGGCGCTCCGACGATGGCCTGACCGCCGACGAGCGCAACGCGGCCGACGCCGTGGCGCGTGAAGCGGCGGCGCGCAATGCCAGCGATCCTTTGCTGCGCGAATCGGCGTCGATCCTTGCCGATGCGATCGGGCTGCTTGGCAAGGATTCGCGGCTGGCGGCGCAGGTGCTGCCGCAGACCCGCAATGTCGCAGGACACTGGGCCGACTGAGCGCAACGCCCGTTTGAGGTTGATTCGCGGGTGCCGAACGGCACCCGCCTTCGTTGCGGAAGCCCTGAATCGTTCAGGGCGCCCTTCAAGGAATTTTGGATGGCTGCTTCCACCGCATTGTCAGCGCGAACTGCCGCGGCACCGGGTTCCGGCGTCGCGTTGGCGCTGGCTGCGCTGTATCTGATCTGGGGCTCGACCTATCTGGCGATCCGATTCGCGCTGGAGGGCGGGTTTCCGCCGTTCTTGCTCGGCGGCATCCGCTTCCTCGTGGCCGGCGGCTTGTTTTACGGATTCCTGCGCTGGCGCGGCGTGCCGGCGCCGACCCGCGCGCAGTGGCGCAACCTGCTGCCGATGGGCTTTTTCATGCTGCTGCTCGGCAACGGCATGGTGAACCTCGCCGAGACCACGGTGTCCTCGGGCCTGACTGCGGTGGCGGTGGCGTCCTCGGCGCTGTGGCTGGCGATCTTCGCGGCGATCCGCGGCGACCGGCCGACCCGCATGGAATGGACCGGGCTGGGCATCGGTTTTCTCGGCGTGGTCTGGCTCAACGCCGGCAGCAGCCTGAGCGGCTCGCCGCTGGGACTCGTCGCCTTGCTGGTGGCCTGCATCGGCTGGTCGTACGGATCGATCTGGAGCCGCGAGCGCGATCTGCCGGCGCCGTTCATGTCGGCGGCTGGGCAAATGCTGTGCGGCGGACTGCTGATGACCGGGGTTGGATTGGCGCTGGGCGAACGCTTCGCGCATCTGCCGGATGCCAAAGCCATCGGTGCGTTCTGGTATCTGGTCGTGCTGGGATCGCTGGGCGGATTCACCGCCTACATCTGGCTGCTCCATCACGTGCGGCCGGCGCTGGCCGGCAGCTATGCCTACGTCAACCCGGCGATCGCGGTGCTGCTCGGCGCATGGCTGGCGCACGAACGCTTCGGCGCCAGCGAGCTGACTGCGATGGGCGTCATTTTGTTGGGCGTGGTCGTGATCACCTTCGGCAAGGCGCTCAAGGCCATGGTCGTCGCCAGCGAGCCGGCGGCATGACCCGGGACGAACGCGATCAGGCCGTGCGCGGCGTCTGGGCCGCCGTGGCCGCGTTCGTCACCTGGGGTTTCTCGCCGCTGTACTGGCATTTGCTCGACAGCGTGCCTTCGCTGGAAATCGTGCTGCACCGGGTGGTGTGGAGCGCGCTGTTCGTCGCGGCGGTGCTCCATTTCCGCAGCGGTCGCGGCTGGATCCGCAGCGCGCTGGCCGGGCAGCCGCGGCTGGGCTGGACGCTGGCGCTGACCAGCGTGCTGATCGCCGGCAACTGGGGGCTGTACATCTGGGCGGTGAACGCCGGCCACGTGGTCGAAGCGGCGCTGGGGTATTTCATCAACCCGCTGTGCAACGTGGTGATCGGCGTGCTGTTCCTGCGCGAACGGCTGCGCGTGGGGCAGTGGATTTCTGTCGGCATCGCCCTGTTCGGCGTGCTGTGGCTGACGATCCAATACGGCGGACTGCCGTGGATCGCGCTGGCGCTGGCGGTTTCGTTCAGCCTGTACGGCCTGCTGCGCAAGCGTGCGCACGTGGATTCGGTGACCGGCCTCGGGCTGGAGAGCGCGTTTCTTTTTCTGCCGGGGCTGGCCTGGCTGCTGTGGATCGAACTGCACGGCGGCGGCGGGTTCGGCCACGGCTACGGCACGCAGGCGACGCTGCTGCTGATGCTGTCCGGCATCCTGACCGCACTGCCGCTGATTGGATTCGCCTACGCGGTGCGGCGGGTGTCGCTGACCGTGGCCGGCCTGCTGCAGTACATTTCGCCGACCCTGCAATTCCTGATTGGCGTGTTCCTGCTCGGCGAAGCGTTCGACCGAACCCGGCTGGTCGGATTCGTCTGCATCTGGATCGCGCTGGCCATCTTCGTCATCGAAGGCCTGCTTCAAAATCGGCGCCTGCGCGAAGAGGATCTGCCGGAGCTGGTGTGACGTCGCGCCTTCAACTGGCGCGCAGCGCCTCGGTCACCGGCAGTCGCGCAGCGCGCAGCGCCGGGAACAGGCCGCCGACGAGGCCAATCCCCAACGCCCATTTCAGGCCGGTCCAAGCCAGCATCGGGCTGACCTTGAACTGGAACACCACCTGGCTGAAATTGTTGCCCAGCGTGCTGACCGTGTAGCCGTTGAATACCACCCAGGCAATCAGCGCGCCCAGCACGCCGCCCAACAGCGCCAGCAGCATGGTTTCCAGCATCACTGCTGCGACAACCGGCAGGCCTCGGAAGCCGAGCGCACGCAGGGTGGCAATCTCGCGCGCGCGCCCGGCGACCGCCGCGTACATGCTGTTGAGGGCGCCGAACACCGCACCGATCGCCATGATCGCGCCGATCACGCTGCCGAGGATCTTGATCAGCTTGGTCAGTCCTTCCGATTGCTTGCCGTAGTAATCGCGGGTGGTGTCGACATCGAGCTTGAGGCGCGGATCGGCCGCCAGTGCTGCCTTCAGTTGCTTGAACCCGGTCTTGCCGTCCAGCTTCACCGTCATCGACTGGAACGCCTGGCGCTGGTAGGCCGGGCCGAGCACCTCGGCATCGGTCCACAGTTCGGAATCGTGCGCATCTCTTGATTCGAACACGCCGACCACCGTCCACATCTGGTTGGCCAGTTTTAGCTGCCGGCCCACGGAGAGGCCACGGAACTGCCGCTGGGCGCCCTTGCCGACCACCAACTCGCGCAGGCCGGGAGTGAAGCGGCGGCCTTCGATGATCTTGATCCGGGGGCGAACGGCCCAGCCTTCCGGACCGATGCCGCGGAATTGCACGTTGGCATCGCTGCCATCGGCCTGGGTGGGCAGGTTGACGACTTGCGACAGCTCCGGTGACGCCAGTGGCTTGCCGTCCTGCCCGCGGGCGATTCCGGGCAAGGCTGAGACCAGAGGCACCTGGTCGCGGGTAATGACGGAATTGGTTTCCGCCTGCGAGCCGGCGCGCAGCAGGATCGCGCTGTCGTCGCTGCCGGTCTGGTCGAGCGTGGCCTTGAAGCCTTCGCCCATCGCCAGCATCGCCACCAGCACGCCGACCACCCCGGCGATGCCGATCACGACCACCAGCGAAGCGCCCCAGCGCTGCGGCAGGCTGGCGATGCCGATTTTCGCCGCCTCGCGCGCCAGCCGCCCGCTGCGGGTCAAGCCCAGCCACAGCGCGATCAAAACGACCAGGCCCAGCACGACCGGCCACGGCGCCACGACCCACGCGCCCAGCATCAGCGCAAGGGTGAGCACGGTCAGCAGGCTGGAAAAGAAACGTTTCATCGAAGTGTCCTCATGAACGGTGCTCTTGAAAGTCGGCGCTCAATAATTCGGAGGCGCGGCATTGGCAGTTCGTCATTGAAGTTGATAAACCGAAGGCCGTCATCCCGGCGAAAGCCGGGATCCAGCGCTTTGTCGGGCGACAGGAACAACCGGATACGCAGACGCAAGGTTTGCGAAACGATCCCGGCTTTCGCCGGGATGACGGAGAGGTCTGTATCGGGACGGTGACGTGCTTCGATGATGCGCTTGCATTCATCGACGTGACGGCTTGCCTCGATGATGGCCTGCTCATTGGCATCTCAGCGCCCCGCCAGCGCATCGACGATGTTCAAGCGCATGCCGCGCAGCGCCGGCAGCAACCCCACCAGCAGGCCGATGCCGACCATCAGCGCCAAGCCCAATCCCCACGTTTGCGGCAGCAGGCCGGGCAGCGCGATCATGCCGCCGCTGGCGGCGCCCACCATGGGCACGATGGCCGCGGCCAGCGCCATCCCCAGCGTCCCGCCCAGCACCACCAACAAGACCGATTCGGCCAGCACCAGCCACAGCACGCTGCGGTTGGAAAACCCGATCGTTTTCAGCACGGCCAGTTCCGGGATGCGCTCGCGCACTGCCTGCGCCATGGTGTTGCCGGTCAGCAGCAGCAGGGTGAAGAACACCGCGCCCATGATCGCGCTGACGATCAGGCCGATGTCGGCGAACTGTTTGGCAAAGGATTGGTTGAACGCGGCCTCGCTCTGGGTCTTGGTTTCGTGGTCGGAGTTCTCGCTGAGGCGGTCGATGGCCCTGGCCACGCGGTCGGCGGCGGCGGCGCTGGCCGGCTCCACGATCCACCAGCCGACCCGGCCCTTCACGTAGTCGTTGGCCTCGTCGAAGTACTTCCAGTGGAAGAACATCGCCTGCTCCTGGCCTTTCAGCTTGGGATCGTCGATGTGGTAGATGCCGCGCAGGGTGAACTGCCAGTCGTTGCCGCCGCGGGTCGGGAAAAT
This sequence comes from Xanthomonas sp., assembly GCA_018262705.1. GTDB lineage: Bacteria > Pseudomonadota > Gammaproteobacteria > Xanthomonadales > Xanthomonadaceae > Thermomonas. The sequence goes on along the minus strand of JADFDQ010000001.1, from coordinate 99,294 downwards.
GGTGGCCTGCAGCGGGATGGTATCGCCGACCTTCCAGCCGAAGCGGTCGGCCAGCGCCTTGCCCACCACCGCGCCGCGGCGGTCGGCCAGCCACGCCTGCCTCTGCGCGGGAGCCAGCTTGAACTCGGGGTACAGGTCCAGGTACTCCGGGCTGACGCTGAAGTTGGGGAAGAAGTTCTTCGGGTCGCGGTAGATGCCGCCGAACCACGCCGCATAGGCGGCGCTCTTGACCCCCGGCACTGCGCGGATCTGCGCGTCCAGGCTGTACGGCAGCATCTGGGTGATCGACAGCCGCGACATCGTCACCATGCGGTTGGCACCGGCGACATCGCCGCCGGAATTGAAGGCGACGCGCACCGAGTCCAGCATCCCGAACAGCAGGAACGCGGCCACCACCGACAGCAGCGTGAGCAGGGTGCGGATCTTGCTGCGCACCAGCGCGGCCCAGACCAGGTGGAAATATTTCATGGAGCCTCCAGCTTTTCCTTCTCCCTCCGGGAGAAGGTGGCGCAAAGCGCCGGATGAGGGTTCGGTGCGGAATGCAGGCTCGGCTGTGTGCCGAACCCTCACCCCAACTCCTCTCCCAAGGGGAGAGGGGCTTCAAGCCGCATGCGCGGCCTGCTCGACCAGAACGCCCTTGTCCAAATGCAGGATGTGGCTTGCGTATTCGGCGGCCTTGGGGTCGTGGGTGACCATGATGATCGTCTTGTTGTGCTCGCGGTTGAGCGTCTGCAGCAGGCCGAGGATGTCCTCCGCCGAGGCGCGGTCGAGGTCGCCGGTGGGTTCGTCGCAGATCAGAAAGGTGGGATCGGAGACGATGGCTCTGGCAATCGCCACCCGCTGTTGCTGGCCACCGGAGAGTTCGTTGGGACGATGTTTGCCGCGGTCGCCCAAGCCCACCAACTGCAGTGCGATGGCGGCATTCTGCCTGCGCTGCGCGGCCGACAGGCGGGTCAGCAGCAGCGGCAGTTCGACGTTTTTCTGTGCGGTCAGGGTCGGCATCAAGTTGTAAAACTGGAACACGAAGCCAACGTTGTTGCTGCGCCATTGCGCCAGCCGGCCGGAGCCGAGCCTCTCGATGTGCTGGCCGGCGATTTCAATGCTGCCGGCGCTGGGCGAATCCAGCCCGCCGATCAGGTTGAGCAAGGTGGTTTTGCCGGAACCCGAGGGGCCCATCAGGGCGACGAAATCGCCTTCGGCGATGTCGAGGTCGATGCCGCGCAGCACGTCGACCTTTTCCGGGCCGCGCTGGTAGGTCTTGTGCAGATCGCGGATGTTGACGAGGGTGGTCATGGTGACTCCGGTGATATGGCGTAATTCCGGCGCAAGCCGAGGTTCGATATTTGCCGTGTTGCTCAAAGCGCTCTGTTTGCCGTCATCCCGGCGCAAGCAGAGGTCTTCTCGCAGACCTCGTGTCTGCGTATCCAGCGTTTGTCGTGTCGTGTTTAATCGCTATTGGCTTCCGCATCCGAATCCTCACGCGCGACCGCCACTCTCGCACCGTCGCGCAGCGTGTCCGGCGGCTCGAGCACGACCTGATCGCCGCCGGACAGCCCGGACAGCACCTCGCGGTCATCGCCCAGGCTGCGGCCAAGCTGGATCGTGCGCATCGATGCCGTTTCGCCAGCCTGCACAAACACCACCGACGTGCCGTTGCGTTCGACAATGGCATTGGCGGGAACCAGGACGCCAGGCTTGCCGTGCGCCCGTTCAGGCGTGGCCTCCTCGAGGAAACTCACCCGCGCACCCATGTCAGGCACGATCCTGGGATCGCCCAAGGCGCCCAGGCTGACCCGCACCTTCACCGTCGCCTTGCCGCGGTCGGCGGTCGGGATGATGGCGATGACCTTGCCCGGGATCTTCCAGTCCTGGTAGGCGTTGAGCACGGTTTCGGTGCGCATGTCCGGCTTGACCCGGCCGATGTAGGCCTCGCCCACGTCGACCTCGACTTCCAGCGAGGCCATATCGACGATCGTGCCGATGCCGGTGCGGGTGAAGCCGCCGCCGGCCGACAGCGGCGAGACGATTTCGCCCGGCTGCGCCGCCTTGGCGATGACGACGCCGGCGAACGGTGCGCGCACGATGGTGTTGTCGATGCCGTTGTCGGCAATCCGCAGCGCGTCGCGCGCCACCTGTGCATTGTGCTGGGCGGTGGCCAGTTGCGCACGCAGGGCATCGCGTGCGGCAACGGCCTGGTCGTATTGGGCGCGCGAGACCAATTGCTGGCGCACCAAGGCGCCGAGCCGGCCGGCGTCGGCTTCGGATTGTTTGAGTTGCGCGGCCACGCCGGCGATCTGGCTTTGCGCCGCAGACAGCTGCGCAGCGGACAGCGCGCGCTGCGCGTCGGCGTCCACCGGATCCAGGTGTGCTAGGACCTGGCCCGCCTCGACCCGCTGGCCTTCTTCGATCAGCACGTCGCGCACCTTGCCGGTCACTTTGGCCGACACCGTGGCCATCCGCCGCGCCACCACATAGCCGGTGGCATCGAGCACGGCCGGGCCGGATGCTCCGGCGCCACCAATGGCGGTGACTTCGGCCACCCGCACTTCGATCCCCTTGTCGCCACGCAGCAAGAGCCAGCCGACCGCGGCCAGAAGCAATGCCGCGACGATCGCCAATGCGATCCACGGCCCCTTGCGGGATTCCGACGGCGGCGCGGCGTTGCGGTCGATCTTCAGGGAGTTGAGAAGGTCGGCGTTGCTGTTCATGCGAGTTTCGTCAAAGCGGCGGAACAAACATCATCGGGCAAATGCGCTCATCGTGGTGGTTGATGTCGGGCGTTGTGCAGGGCAATCAATGCAGCGATGCCAAATCCTGCGGTCATGCAGCCCAGCGCCACCGCAACCCCCGGCTGGCCGGCCCAGATCCAATGAATGCCACCAGCGTCAAACTGGAAAGCCACGGACAGCAATCCTGTCGACAGCATCAGGGCCAGCAGTTTTCGCGTGGTGGTGTGCATGGCTGAATCCTCCGTCATCCATCCCGAAAGCGTGCAATCAGGTTAGGCCATGCCGGGTGCGGGGTCATGTGACGGCTGTCATGCGAATTCGGTGATGGTCGCGACTGCGGCGCGGCTGTCGCGCGCGGCATCGTGGCGGCGCAAACCCGAGGAGACGAGGATGGAGATGACGATGCAACAGCGTTCACCGGCTCCAGCGACGGCGCTGGCCCGCTTGCGCGGCGCAACCAAAAGCTACGGCGCGCTGCGCGCACTCGATGGCATTGATCTGGAACTGCACGGCGGTGAATTGCTGGCCTTGCTCGGCCCCAATGGTGCTGGCAAAACCACTGCCATTAGCCTGCTGCTGGGGTTGGCGTGCGCCGACACCGGCACGGTGGAATTGTTTGGCCGCGACCCGCAAGACATCGCCGCGCGCCGCCATATCGGGGTGATGTTGCAAGATGCGCAACTGCCGCCCACCTTGCGCGTGGGCGAGTTGTTGCGGCTCACTGCCAGCTACTATCCCAACCCGCGCAGCGTGGCCGAAAGCGCTGAGCTTGCGGGTGTAGCGGACTTGCTTGCGCGCGCCTACGGCAAGCTGTCGGGTGGCCAGCAGCGGCGCGTGCAGTTTGCGTTGGCACTGTGCGGCAGGCCGAAGTTGCTGTTCCTCGATGAGCCCACCGTGGGCATGGACATCGAAGCGCGGCAAAAACTGTGGGCCGCCATTCGCCACTTGGTGGCCGAAGGCAATGCGGTGGTGCTGACCACGCATTATTTGGAAGAAGCCGAAGCCTTGGCCAACCGCGTGTGCGTGATGGCGCGCGGGCGCATGGTGAGCGAAGGCAGCGTTGACGAACTGCGCGCACGGGTGGCGCGCAAGCGCGTGTGGTGCAGCACGGCGTTGCCGCTGGAAGTGGTGGCGCGGTGGCCGGAAGTCGTGGATGCCCAGCTCGACGGCGCGCGCTTGTGCTTGTCCACCGAATTTCCCGAATTGCTGGTGCGGCGATTATTGGCCGAAGACCTCACGCTGTCGGCGCTGGAAGTGCGTGCGGCCGGCTTGGCCGAAGCCTTCACCGAACTCACCCGCGATGCCGCGACCGCGCACGCATCCTCACCTGCATTGGCGGAGGCCGCCTGATGAACACCGACACCTTGAGCATGCCGCGCCGCCGCGTGATCGGCGCGTATGTGGAAGAAGCGCGCAGCGAGCTGCGGCGCTATCTGCGCAACCCCGGCTTCTTGTTGCCGATCATGTTGTTCCCCAATGTGTTCTACATCATGTTTGGCATCTTGCTCAATCACGGCAATGGCGAGGCCGGGCGTTACATGCTGGCCAGCTACAGCACCTTCGGGGTGATGGCGCCGGGCTTGTTCGGGTTTGGCGTGTCGTTGGCGCTGGAGCGCGACAGCGGCCTGTTGACTTTGAAGCGCGCGCTGCCGATGCCGCCCGGCGCGTACTTGCTGGGCAAAATGTTGATGGCGGTGTGCGTGGCGTTCGTGGTCGGCGCGTTGTTGCTGGCGTTGGCGCTGGGTCTGGCGCATGCATCGCTGAGTGCCGCGCAAGTGGCCAGCTTGCTGGTGGCGGATGCTTTTGGCGTGCTGCCGTTCTGCGCACTGGGCTTGTGGGTGGGCACCTTGCTCAAAGGCCAGGGCGCGCCGGGTTTGCTCAACATGATCTATCTGCCGATGGCGTTCTTGTCCGGGTTGTGGTTTCCGCTGTCGATGATGCCCAAGCTGCTGCAACAGCTGGCACCGATCTGGCCCAGCTACCACCTCAATGTATTGGCGCAACGCGCGGTGGGGTTTGATAACGGTGCCGCATGGCCGCATGTGCTGGTGCTACTGGGCTTCACGGTCGGGTTCGTGCTGCTTGCCGCACGCCGTTTGCGCCGCTACGGCTGAGGCATTGGCATGAGGCGATACCAAACAAGTCGTCATCCCGGCGAAAGCCGGGATCCAGCACTTCCGGTAAGCCCGATCCATCGGAATATGGATCCCGGCTTTCGCCGGGATGACGGTTCAAGACTTGCTCCAAAGTTGTCATAGGATATCCACATGACTCTGCCCATTTGGTTGCGCCAACGCTTCACTCCGGCGCCGGATTCGGCGGCGGCATTCGATATTCGGCGCGGCAAATCACCGTGGACGGGGGGCATCCATCTGCTGTGGTCGCTGTGGATCTTTCTCACGCCGTTGTTTGGCGAAGGCTACAACTGGCGATGGGGCGTACTCACGCTGCTGTCTTACCCGGTGTTTCTGTGGTTGTACGTCAAGGTGCTCGTGGGCCCGCGTCGCCACGGCTGGCGGTATGCGCTGGCGATGGCGGCGCTGAGTTTGCTGCTGCTGCGCTGGTATCCATCGGGGTTGAGCTATTTCGTCTTCGGCTGCGTGATGTTGCGGGTGTCGGGGCAGCGGCCGCGCTTTGTCGCCTATGCCTTGCAGCTGTTGGCGATGAATCTGGTGTATGTGGCGGTGGCGGCGTGGATTGGGTATCCGTCTTCGCTGTGGTTGTGGGTGCCGGTGATGACCTTCGTCATTGGCACCATCATCAATGTCGAACACGCCAGCCAGGAAAAAGACGCGGCGCTGGCACTGTCGCAGGACGAAGTGCGGCGGCTGGCCGCCACTGCCGAGCGCGAACGCATTGGCCGCGACTTGCATGATCTGTTGGGGCATACCTTGTCGCTGATCACGCTGAAGCTGGAGCTGTCGCGCAAATTGTTCGAGCGTGATCCGGCCCGCGCCAAACGTGAAATGGAAGACGCCGAACGCGTGGCGCGCGAAGCGCTGGCGCAAGTACGTAGCGCGGTGACCGGCATCCGCGCCACCGACCTGGCCGCGGAATTGGCCTCGGCCAAATTGTTGCTGGAAACCACGCAGGTGCAATTGGACTACGCGCCGCCGCCGCAAGGCTTGCCGCCCGAGGTGGAACGCGGGTTGGCGCTGGTGCTGCGCGAAGCGGTCACCAATATTTCCCGGCACGCGCAGGCGGTGCAGGCGCAGGTGGAATTCGTGCGGGAAGACAACGCCGTGCAACTGCGCATCCGCGACAACGGACGCGGCGGCGTGAGCGTGGATGGCAATGGCCTGTCGGGCATGCGCGACCGCGTGCGCGAGCTGGACGGCAGCCTGAGCGTGGATTCGCCACGCGCTGGCGGCACCCAGTTGCTGGTGCGGGTGCCCTTGGTCTGGCGCGAACCGCTGTTGCCATTGAGGGCGGTGGGGGCGGTGGGTGTGCTGTCACGCGAAGCGCAGGGGCACGCATGATCCGTATTTTGCTGGCCGAAGATCAGGCGATGCTGCGCGGCGCATTGTCGGCACTGTTGTCGTTGGAATCCGATCTTGAGGTTGTTGGCAGCGCCGCCGACGGCGAAGCGGCGTGGCGCGAGTTGCAACGGCTCAAACCCGACGTGCTGGTGACCGACATCGAAATGCCCGGCCTGACCGGGCTGGAGTTGGCGCAACGCATCGCCCGTCATGAACTGCCGGTGAAAGTGGTGATCGTCACCACGTTTGCGCGTGCCGGTTTTTTGCGCCGCGCATTGGATGCCGGCGTGCGCGGTTATCTGCTGAAAGATGCTCCTGCCGAGCAACTGGCCGACGCCATCCGCAACGTGCAACGCGGCGGCCGCGCCATCGACCCGCAATTGGCCATCGATGCCTGGGGCGAAGCCGACCCCTTGAGCGACCGCGAACGCCAAGCCCTGCGTTTGGCCGGTGAAGGCCTATCCGCCAGCGAAATCGCGCAGCAACTCAATCTCTCGCACGGCACTGTGCGCAATTACTTGTCGGAAGCGATCGGCAAACTCGGCGTCGGCAACCGCATCGAAGCCTATCGCCTGGCGCGGCAGAAAGGCTGGCTGTAGAGCGGAGCTTGCTCAGGCGGCTTGTTTCAGCACTGCCCCGGAGTCCAGCCAGTCGGCCAGTTCGATGAGGGTGGTCACGCGTAAGTCGGCTTCAGTCTGGCCCTCCGGCCAGACGTGCAGGCCGCGGTCGATCCAGCAGGTGCGTAGCCCGGCGCGGGCGGCACCCTGGATATCCACCCGCGGGTCGTCGCCGACGTGAAGCACCCTCTCGGGAGGAACGGCCAGGCGCTGGCAGGCTTCGAGAAACAGTCCGGCATCGGGTTTGGGCGCGCCGAATTCGCGCGCGCCGAGCTGGAAGGCGAACAGCCTGCCGATGCCGATCGCGGCCAGATCGGCATTGCCGTTGGTCAGCGCGGCAACCGGCAGTTTGGCCGCGATCCGGCGCAGGCCGGGCAGCGCGTCGGCAAAAAAATCAACGCGGTTGCGCTCGCGAAAGAAGATCGTGTAGGCGGCGCTGGCCAGCCCCGGGTCGTCGCCGCTTTCGCGCAGGGCGCGCTCGATGGTCAGCCGCCGCAGCAGGCCGAGGTCGTGCGCCAGCTCCGGAAATTCCTGGTACACGCGTTCGCGCAGGGCGCGCATTTCAGAAATCGGAAAGCGCTCGGCGGTGCGCGGGCTGTGCGCCTCGAACCAGGCGTGCAGTGCGGTTTCGATGCGCGCGCCAATCGGTGCAAACGGCCACAGCGTGTCGTCGAGATCGAGGGTGATGGCGCGCAGGGTCACGGCGTTGGGGTGGTCACGAAGGGGGAGGCGGTGCGGCGCGGCGGGTTTGGCCAGACCGCCGGGTGGTCGTTGTCCGGTGGCGTCGCTGCACCGGCATCAGTTTCGGAAACTGTGGCGTCAGCCGTCGACTTGGCAAGACCGCTGGATTCGACCAGTCGCGCCAGCGAACGCAGCAGGTTCAGCAATCCGCCGCTGCCGGAAAAACGCAGCGGCTGCGCGCGGCCGCTCAGAAAGCCGATGGCAAGGCCGGCAATCACGATGCGCCCCGGCGTCCAACCGGCGCGCCAAGCGCCCACCGCGTTTCGGCACCGGGAGACGGTGTCGGTGCGACGCGCTTCGACCTCGCACTCGGCCGCGCGAACGCGCTCGCGCAGAGCGGCCAGACTCATCGCGGGGCGTCCTCGTCGGGGGACGAAGCCGCCGCTGCGGCTTTGCTCTCCGGGATCATGCGCGCCAGCTGGCGGCGGGTGGCCTGCAGGCCGGCATCGTCGAGGCAGCGGCGTGCCGCCCATCCGAACGCCGCGGCGGCAACCGCACCGACGACGGCAGCGATCAGCAAGGAGGCCGCCCACGGCAGCCCCAGCGCGCGCAAACCGGCGACGAAGGCCGCCATCAGCAGCAGCCACGTCGAGATGGCCAGCGCGGTCGCCGCGATGGTCAACGCCAAGGTGCGCCCCAGCGCCGCCCGCGCCAGCGCCAGATCGGCGGCCAGCAGGTCGCGCAACGCGCCGCCGGTGGCCTGCGCTGCGCGCAGGCTGTCCCTGGAAGCTTCGCCCAGCGTGTGCAGGGACTCGCCCAGCCCCGGCGCGCACGTTTGCGTCTCCGCGCCTGACTCCGGCGGGTTCGGCTCGTCGACGGTCACGGTGCGGATTACTTGTCGCTGCGGCCGAGCTTGGAGATGATCCAGCCTGCCGCGAAGGCCGCGCCGAAGGCCACCAGCGGGCGTTCGCGGATCAGTTCGGCGGCGCTGTCGAGCAGGTCGCGGCTCTTGTCCATCAGCGCGTTCACCTGCTCGCCGGCGGCGCCGCCAAAGTGCTCGGCTGCGGTGATGCCGGCCACGGCGCCATCGGCCAGCTCGGCCTTGACCTGCGCCTTGCCGACCCGCAGTTCGTCGCCGGCTGCGCCCGCGGCGCTCTTGACCGCACCGCCGGCAGCAGACGCCGCCTGCTTCAGGTGGGATCCGGCTTCGCCCAGATTGCTTTTGACCGCTTCGGTGTGTTCGCTCATCGGTCGCGTCCTCGTTTACGCATGGGAAGTGCAAGTGTGGCACCGATCCTGTTTGCGTGCCGCATCCTTCCGCAGGATGGGTTAGCGCATGATCAAATCGCCGCGGGCGTTGCCGCGCAGGATGCGCAACACCAATTGTTGCGGCGGCGTGCCGAAGCTGGCGCGGAAACCGAGCAAGTCGCTGAAATTGCCACTGCTGGCGGCCAGCACAACGTCGCCTGCCTGCAGGCCGTTTTGGGCGGCGCGGCTGTCTTTTTCGACAGCCTCCACCAGCACCCCGGTCAGGCCCTGGCGGCGCAGCGATTCCGGCAATTCGGCAAAGCTGGCGCCGGCAAGGCGCGGATCGACCCGCCCGCCGCTCAGGTTTTTCGGCATTTCGCGCAGGCCGCTGACTAGCTGCAGCGGTTTGCCGTCGCGGCGCAGGTCGAGGCTGATTCGCGCTTCTGGCGACTGCAGGCCCTGGAAGTTGCGCAGCGCCTCGGCGTTGTCGATCGGATCGCCGTTGGCGCCGACGATCACATCGCCGACGCGCAGGCCAGCCGCAGCACCTGCCGAATTCGGATAGACCCGGGTGACGACCGCGCCGCGCGGCTCGCTCAGCCCCAGTCCTTTGGCGATGCGTGCGTCCACGTCCTGCAGGTCGATGCCGAGCGTGCCGCGGCGAACCACGCCGCCGTGCAGAAGTTGGTCGACGATCCGGCGGGCAAGGTTGGAAGGGATGGCAAAGCCCAGCCCGATGTTGCCGGCCATCGATCCGCGCGGATTGAAGCTGGCGGTGTTGATGCCGACCAACCGACCGTCGAGATTGACCAGCGCGCCGCCGGAGTTGCCCGGATTGATGCTGGCGTCGGTCTGGATGAAGCTTTGGAAGCCGGCGCCGGGCAGGTTGTTGCGGCCGACGGCGGAAACAATCCCCGAAGTCACGGTCTGGCCGACCCCGAACGGATTGCCCACGGCGACCACGAAATCGCCGATTTGCAGCTGGTCGCTGTCGGCCAGCGGAATGGCGGTCAGGTTCTGCGCGGGGATGCGCATCAGGGCGATGTCGGTGTCCGGGTCGGAGCCGACGAATTCGGCCTTGATGGTGCGACCGTCGGCAAGCGACACCTGCACCTCGTCCGCATTTTCGACGACGTGGTTGTTGGTCAGCACCAGGCCGCGCTGGGCGTCGATGATCACGCCCGAGCCGAGCGAACGCGCGATGCGATCCTGCGGGATGCCGAAGATGCGACGGAACATCGGGTCGTCGCCGAACGGCGTGTTCACCCGCACGACCTGACGGGTGTTGACGCTGACCACCGCCGGCAGCACCCCGCGCAGCATTGGCGCCAGCGAGGGCATCGGCGTGCGGGCGACGCCGGCGGCCGACGGCGCGGCGGCCGGCGCGCCTGCCTGCGCCGCGAGCGCCGGAGGCGGCGCCGCCGAAGCGGGTTGATCCACGAGGAAATTCAGGCCGGTGGCGGCAAAGGCGCCGAAGGCGGCGGCGGCGGACAATGCCAGCAGGGTGCGGGTGGCGGTGGTCGTCATGGCGGGCTCGGCTCGGAATACGGCAATGCGAACAAGTGTTGCCGGAAATCATGCAATCGCTGCTGAAGGCCGGTGTCGCCGGGCGCACGCGGCCTTCAGTCGCAGCTGGCATTACACCCGGCGGCCGCGCGGCTGTCGAGCTATCGGGCGCGTCGGTCGGCCGGTCGGCACTGATCCGGGTATTCGAGTTTCGGGCCGGTTTCATCCGGCTTGCGGACGAACACCACCAGCGACGCATCGGCAAGCACCGTTCCGGAGCGGTCGTCCAGATGCACCTTGCGCGATAGCCGCGTCGCGTGTGGCCTTGCGGTTGAAACCGACACCGTAACAACCCAGGCCAGAGCCGGGTGCGCAGCGCGCGCCGGGAAGATTTCCAGTTCCGCCACGCCGGCCCTGAAATCGCTTTCCGGCAGTTGCGCCCGCGCGGCAACACAGGCGCGAGCACGCGCTGCGGCCGCCTCGGCGGAAAGCCGCGGACGGGTCGAAACCCGGAACGCGCCCACCACGTAATGACCCGAGGTGGAGGTCAGGCGACCCTCGGAATCGAAGTGCGCATCCCAAGTGGACAGGTACACCGGCACACCGCTCACCGACTGCGCAAAACGGAGATGGGTGGATCCATCTGCGGGGGATTGTCGGCGTGCGACCACCCATTCGCGCCTCGGATCGTGCATGCCGAAGATGCGCCGGTGCGCAGACAGGAACGCAAGAGCCGCTTCGGCAGGGCTGTCCGCCGCCGGCAGCGGGTAGGGGCCGTTCTTCGGGAACGCAAAAGTGATGGTCCCGTCGGTCGGATTCGTGGAAACGATCCAGTCCACGCCGGTGGCTTGCTCCAAAGCGGTTCGCGCCGTTTCGTCCGAATTCTGATCCGCGCCGGAGCTGCTCGCGGCTGCACCGATCCATGCTGCCGCGAGCACCGCCCGAAGCAGACGCTTGTGGTCGATTTTTATCCAGTTCACGTCACCGCCCTCCCCACTACGCCTTCACCGTGACCGGCTTCCTCTTCTAGGGGAAGCAATCTTCGCCAGCCCCGATGCGCTAGCCGCAAGCCCGGCGAACGGATTTGCCGCACCCATCCGCGCCATCCGTGGCGCGTGGAAAAGCCGGGTGGGTCGAGTTTGGCTCAATTGGACTTGCGTCGGGACCGCGCCAGGCGATTCTCTTCCTTGACCTGGGCGCGAACCGACGGCACCACGCAGACGGTGTCGCCTTCATACGCCTCACGCCAGACGAACCCGCTGACGCAGGTTTCCGGACCATACGCGCCAGCGGGATTGCGCCGCGACGCGGCGAGCCGATTTTCCTGGGCGGCACGCTGGCGCGATTGCGGCGTCACGCAGACATGATCGTTCGCGCGCGCCTCGCGCCAGACATAACCGCTCAGGCAAGTATCGCGCCTCCCGAGCATATGGATATTCCCTCCCTCGGGGGCAACCGGGGGCGGATTCGCAACCGGGATGTCGGGGGGGCTGCCAGTCGGTGCAATCGGCGGCGTGCTTATCACACCCGGATCCCCTTCAATCGGTGGCGCCGGTTTCGGCCGTCTCATCACGTCAGGGGGAAGCATCACGATGTCCCTGCATTCCAGCTCGCTTTTCATGAACCAGCTGGTACGTGCGTTCGGCCGTTCGAAGGGATAGTTGTTTCCCTGCACTTCGCCGTGGGCGCTGATCGTCCCCTCGTAAATTCCATTCTCGTCATATTTGTCAGTCCAGCACCAGACCGGGATCAAACCGTAGTAATTGAGACAGGTTTCCTGCTTCAACTGGTACCAGCTCACGCGGAAATGAAACCGGTCGCCGTCGATATAGCCTTCGAGCGGCCCGGCAACCTCGTGTTCAAGACTGGTCGAATAAAATCGCGCCTGACCGGTCAGCTTGTTTCCCTCCCGCACCAGATGCAGCGCGACGTCGATCGCGTTCGACTGCCGGATCACGTAGTCGTCGTCGATTTCCCAGTACGGACATTGCGCGGCTGCGGCAGGTACCGCGCACAGGATAGCGGCCGCAGCGACGAGGCTTCGTATGAACATGGCGTTCTCTCCAGATTCGTGGACGTGTGGTTGTTGCATTGCGACATGTTTGCAATCCTCTTGTGATGCTCGATGTTCAGCTGAAAAACCATCAGTGCAGTATCGGCCCCTGGTACGTCGAATTCGTTCCGTTCACCCTCAAAACACTGCCATTGCCGACAAGGCAGGATTCAATGCGGTAGCCCGCCGGAATACGGGACGCTTCAGCATTCAGGCTGGACAAGCTGGCAGCTATTCCCTCGAACCGGAAATTGCGATTCTGCGTCAGCTGCGCGGTCAGATTGTTGCCGCTGAAATATCCGACGACATCGTTTGCAGCAAGCAGCACGTCGCCCGTGAAATTTTGCGAATCCAGCTTGATCCCGGACAACCCGAGCGTCACTGGCCCAAGCCCCATGGGATCACCACTGTTCCGAGGCAGCCGAATCTGGGCGGATGCCGCGAGATCGAAGTCGATGGAAAATCCGGGATCGGAATCGGAATCGAGTATGGTCGGCGTCGTTACGTAAAACCTGAACAGATTTCTTGGCAGCAGCATGCGCACAGTGATGGTGTCAGCGCACATGGTGGAAATCTGGGCTCGGAAGCTGCAATTCTGCGTCATCTGCATTTTCGCATCGGAGCGTACGCTGAAACCCTGCATATGAGGATTGACGGCATTTCTCACAAGATCCTTCACCGCGGTGTTGATCTCGTCGAGGGCCTGTCTGTACAACGTGCAAACGCTGTTTTCGCTGAGAAATGTCGCATCCCTTCCCCGCACGGCGTTCTGGACGGAAATTTCCACCCCGGTGACAAGGAGCGAGTCGAAAATTCCGGGCCGCGCATCGTTGGTACGGATCACCTCACCCGATTTCTTGATCTGTATGCCGGTGTCTTGCGACCACAGGATATAGCCCCGCTCGAAATTCGAGCGCCGGAATTTCCCATCCTGGAATTCGTCACTGGTCGGATAGCCAAGATCCCCGCGCTCCCAGCCGCCACGCGCCCAGGCGTCCCTGACCAGTCCATAAACCGCATGCGCCCCAGTTTCCGGCGTCCAGTAGATGGATGATTCCGGCTTTCCCGGATGATGCACGGCACGGAAATGATTGAACCGACCGCGCTGATCCGGAGTCGTTGTCTCGTCGGTAATCGGGTAGCCATATTCCGTCTGGCCCAGTTCAGCAAACTTTCGTGCGATGGCGCCGCGAACCTCAAAAGCCTCGCCGATTTCCGGGTGCCAGAATATAAGGCCATTCTTGAAATTATGGAGACGACCGCCATGCGGTGCAGAAACTTCGCCGCCCACGGGACTGCCCAATGGCCCGTTGCGGCCGCCGAGGGCCTTGAATTTTTCTCCGATCTTGCCCGGCGGATCGAGAATTATCGGATGAGGAATCCGAATCTTCGGCGGGATTTGTGGAGCGCTGATCGGGCTTTCCGATTCTTCTACCCGCCTCCGAACATCGTCGCCTCTGGATTGTTCCGCTGCCGCGATGGAGGGGCTGCTGCTTATTCTGTTCTCGGCAGTGATTGCAGTGCTTTGACCCGGTCGAGTATCCATGGGATCGACATCGGAATCCATTGGCAGACCCGATGCCATCCTCGGAAACGACAACATCGCCAGAATGAAGAATGCCGGCACGGCGGCTCGCGACTTCAAGTTCATGGTGTCCCTCATTTCAGATCGAATTGACTGAGCCCTTCCCGGCCGGGAGGGGCTGGTCGCTCGCCGTCGCGCCTGTGGTTCGGCGAAATTAATCCCGCCTACAACCGCGTCGCGCTTTCCGAGCCGCAGAATTCCGCGTACTTGCTGCCGTCGGCGAAGTAGCGGGTGGCGTGGACCGGCCCGCCCATCTGCTTGCCGTCGGCGCTCATGATCACGTTGTCGCGGTGGATGTGTTGATAGCCGTTGTAAACGCCATCGACATACCAGTTGAACCGGATGTCCAGCGTGTACTGGCCGGTGCGCGGGCTGTAGCTCCAGGTGCCCATGCCGGGGCCGCGCTGGTTGTTGCCGGGCACGCCTTGCATGTTGGGAATACCCGAAATCGGCATGGCGTTGGTCTCCGACAGGGTGCCGCCGGAGTGGTAGGCGATGGTAGCCCGGATGTTGTTGTTCGGGCTGCCGCTGCAGGGGCCGACGCTGACCACGGCAGTCCACAGACCGACAATGCTGTTGGCCGGCAGCTGCAACATTCCGGTGCTCTGCGGGTCGCGGCTGGCCGCGTCGGCGGGCGTGACAAGAAGGTTCAGACAAGCGGCCGCGGCGGCCGCGATGGCAATCCTGGACAGGGACATGGTGGTGCTCCTTGAGTCAAGTGGGGGGGGGATTCCCCCGTCGGGTGAAGCAACCCGACCTTGCGTCTTGCCCTCCGGAAAACGCATGCAATTCCGCTGAAAAAACATGAAATAATGTGAAAGATGGGAGAGATGCCGCGCTGCTACCGGTTCGAGGGCTTCGCACTCGACACCCTGCGTCGCGAGCTGCGCGATTCCGACGGTGCCCTGGTGCCGCTGACCGCCAAGGCCTTCGATGTCCTGTGCACCCTGATCGAACGCCGCGAGGCGGTGGTCGGCAAGGAGGCCCTGCTCGCGGCGGTCTGGCCGGGCCGGGTGGTGGAGGAAAACAACCTGACCCAGGCGATCGCCGCGCTGCGCCGCGCGTTCGGCGTCAACGCGCACGACCGTCGCTTCCTCCTCACCGTGCCGGGGCGCGGCTACCGGTTCGTGGCCACCTTGACCGAAGACGCGGAGGCGTCGTCGATTGCACCAGCCCCGGCACCGACCGTTGCCCCGGAGCGGGTGCCAACCCCGGAACACGCCGGGGAACAGGCATTGGATCCGCTTCCGGAGTTGGAGCCAATCGCGGTACCTGCAAACGAAGTGGACACGCAACCGGACGACCAGCCGAGGCCGACACCGCCCGCGCCGCAGCGCCCGCATCGCCGTCTCTGGCTGTTTGCAGGAGCACTGTTGATCGCCACCATCGCGGGTGCCGGGTGGCTCTGGCAGCGTGCGTCACCGCCCGCTGCAGGTTCAGTCGTGAAGCCGAACGCGGCCCCGGTGGCGCCGGCAGGCAGCATCGCCGTGCTGCCGCTGGTGAACGCGAGCCAGGATCGGGAACAGCAATTTTTCTCCGATGGGCTCAGCGAGAACCTGATCAAAACCCTGTCGAGCTTCGATGGCCTGAAGGTGATCGGGCGCAGTTCCTCGTTTCGTTTCCGCGGCAGCCGGGAGGGCAGTCGCGCGATCGGGGCCAAACTCGGCGTCGCCTATCTGCTGTCCGGCAGCGTGCAGCGGATCGACGACCATGTCCGGGTTTCGATCGAAGTGGTCGATACCGCCGACGGCCACACGCTGTACGCACAACGATTCGACCGACCATACAAGGATCTGTTCGCCCTGCAGGACGACATCGCGCTGGCGGTGGCAGGCGCGCTGCTCGGCAGTCTGCCGCACCTGCACAGCATGGTCGGCGTGGTCGAATCGGGGCATCCTGCCAGCGGCAATCTCGAGGCCTACAACGCCTTCCTGCGCGGCGCGCACGTGATGCTGGGCAACACCCACAAGGCGATCGAGCATTTTGCCGAGGCGGTCCGGCTGGATCCGGAGTACGCGCAGGCCTGGCTTTGGCTGGGCTTCAGTCGTGCCATCAGCGCCCGCTATCTGGAGCAGGGCGAGGCCCTGCGTGCGACCTGCGCGCAGGCGCGCGAGGAAATCGAAACCGCGATCCGGCTGGCCCCGAAGTATGGATTGGGCTATTCCGCGCTGGCGGTTCAGCGCACCTCCTGCGATTACGACTGGAAAAGCGCGCTGGATCTCTTCGACCAGGCCCTGCCCCGGGTCTCGGTCACCAGTCCCGTCCATGGCCAGTACAGTCGCTTGCTGGCATCGCTGGGCCGGGTGAACAAGGCGATCGGCGAGCGCAACCGGCATCTCGCCGCCGATCCGCTGACCGAGGACGGCATCTATTGGTTGTTCCACATGCAGGCGTCGCTGGGGCGGCTGGACGACGCCGAATCCAGTCTGCGCCGGTTGCAGGATTTGTCGGCACCGGAGGACGTCGCCTGGTATTCCGGCGAGCGGTCGTACTTGTCGCTGCTCCGCGGCGATCAGGCAACCGCGCTGGCGCAGGCCCAGGCCATTCCGCCTGGCAGCGTACGGGATCGAGCGGTGGCGCTGGCGCTGCAGGCCGGCGGCAATGTCAGCGAAGCCGATGCCGCCTTGCAGCGCCTGATCGAAAACGACAGCAACACGATGAGTGGCAGTTATTACATCGCCCGCGCCTATGCGCTGCGTGGCGATGCCGATGCCATGTTCGAGTGGCTGGAGCGCGACTGGGCGAATCACGGCGTCGCCGCCTACCAGATCCTGTTCGACCCCCTGCTGCTGCGTTTCCGCAACGATCCCCGCTTCGCCGCGTTTTGCGCAAGAGCAGGTCTGCCCGCACCGGAGGTCAGCGAAGCGCTGGGCATCGACCGTATTCAGGCGGTCAATCGCGGCGGACGCTGAACTGCGGCGAGGCGACTCCCCGGCGAATGAACGTGCCGCTTGCGGCGCATTAAATTCCGCAGCGCAGCATCTCGCCCATTCAGATTTCACCTCATCGCCGTCGTCAATTTCTGGAACCCCGCGCCGCAGGCGGGTGTCAGCCGGGAGTGCCGAAATGCAAGCCGGTTGGGTCGAATTTTCGCGTTGACTCCGGTCGGCGGCATGGTAAGGTCACTGCGGCAAAGCCACTACATGTTGTGGTCGTTTATGCGGACAAGCCCAAGGGCTGCGGTCTTTGGGATGGTTCACCGAATAAGCTCGAGTGCTGGGGATGTGCGGCGTTGAGGGCGGTGCCGACACGAAAGATTCGGGGCGACGACGCGGCAGAGGGGGATCGACAAGGCCGCGGATGGCGCGGCCACGACGTCGCCATCGCGAACCGGTGGAGTTGCAGCCGGAAAGCACAAGCACGAACACGGATGCGGCACAGTGGCACGAGTACAAAGACTAGGAGCAACGACGAATATGAGCAGGGCGAGGCTGGAAGCTGTGGCCACCGACGCAAATCGCGAGATTCCGATGCAACCGGCATCGGTGGACATCTGGGACAAGAAGTACCGCCTCAAGACCAAACGCGGCGTCGCGCTCGATGCCGACATCGACGGCACCTACCAGCGCGTGGCCAAGGCGCTGGCCGAGGCCGAGCCCACCGTCGAGTTGCAGCAGTACTGGCAGGAGCGCTTCACTTGGGCGCTGCGGCGCGGCGCGATCCCGGCCGGACGCATCACCTCCAACGCCGGCGCGCAGGAACACAAGCCCGCCACGTCCACCATCAACTGCACCGTCTCCGGCACCATCACCGATTCGATGGACGGCATCCTCGAAAAGGTCCACGAAGCCGGACTGACCCTGAAGGCCGGCTGCGGCATCGGCTACGAGTTCTCCACCCTGCGCCCGCGAGGCGCGTTCGTGGCCGGCGCCGGCGCCCACACCTCCGGCCCGATGTCGTTCATGGACATCTTCGACAAGATGTGTTTCACCGTGTCATCGGCCGGCGGCCGCCGCGGCGCCCAGATGGGCACCTTCGACGTCAGCCATCCGGACGTGAAGGACTTCATCCGCGCCAAACGCGAGGACGGCCGCCTGCGTCAGTTCAACCTGTCGCTGCTGATCACCGACGGTTTCATGCAGGCGGTGGAGGACGATGCCGACTGGCCGCTGCTGTTCCCGATCAACGCCAAGGAACGCGGCGAAATCGCCCTGGACGATCCGGCGCTGGTGGTCTGGCGCGACTGGCCGCAGCACGACGATTACATCGTGCGCGACGATGGTCTGGTGGCCTGCAAGATCTATGGCCACATCAAGGCGCGCCACCTGTGGGACATGATCATGGTTTCGACGTACGACTACGCCGAGCCGGGCTTCATCCTGATCGACCGCGTTAACACGATGAACAACAACTGGTGGTGCGAGAACATTCGCGCCACCAATCCCTGCGGCGAGCAGCCGCTGTCGCCCTACGGCGCCTGCCTGCTGGGTTCGGTCAACCTGACCAAGTTCGTTCGCAACGCCTTCACCGATCAGGCCGAATTCGACTGGGAGGAATACAAGGAAGTCGTGCGCGTGTTCACCCGCATGCTCGACAACGTGGTCGAGGTCAACGGACTTCCCCTGCAAAAGCAGCGCGACGAGATCCTGCGCAAGCGCCGCCACGGCATGGGCTTCCTCGGCCTGGGCAGCACGCTGACCATGCTCAAGATGAAATACGGCAGCAAGGACTCCTGCGAATTCACCGAGGCCATCGCCCGCGAGATGGCGCTGGCCGGCTGGGAAACCGGGCTTCAGCTTGCCAAGGAAAAAGGCGTCGCGCCGATCATGGACGAGGCGTTCACGGTCGATGCCGAGATGCTGCGCAAGCGACCGGAAATGGGCAAGGACGGCTGGAAGGTCGGCCAGCAGATCGAAGGCCGCATCCTGCACGCCCGCTACAGCCGCTACATGCAGCAGGTGGCCAAGGTCGCACCGGAGCTGGTGAACGAACTGGCCGAAGTCGGCTGTCGTTTCACCCACCACAGCTCGATCGCGCCCACCGGCACCATCTCGCTGTCGCTGGCCAACAACGCCAGCAACGGCATCGAGCCGAGCTTTGCCCACCACTACAGCCGCAACGTGATCCGCGAGGGCAAAAAATCCAAGGAAAAGGTGGACGTGTTCTCGTTCGAACTGCTGGCCTACCGCGAATTGGTCAATCCGAAGGCGATGCCGTATTCGGAAGACCTCGCGGCCAAGCTCCCCGACTACTTCATCGCCGCCGACGACATCAGCCCGAAGGAGCACGTCGACGTGCAGGCTGCGGCGCAGAAATGGGTCGACTCCTCGATCTCCAAGACCGCCAACGTCCCCACCGACTACCCCTACGAAGACTTCAAGGACATCTATCGCTACGCCCACCAGCAGGGCCTGAAGGGCTGCACCACCTTCCGCTTCAATCCGGCTGCGTTCCAGGGCGTGCTGGTCAAGGAGGCCGATCTGGAAAACACCCTGTACCGCTTCGAGCTGGAGGATGGGGCCATCGTCGAGGTCAAGGGCAACGAGCAGATCGAATACGACGGTGAGCTGCACACCGCGGCCAACCTGTTCGACGCCCTGAAGGAAGGGTATTACGGCAAGTTCTGACAAAATTTTCCAGCGCGGCGCGAAGGCGCGCGGAAAGTTCCGAAAGGCGCGCACTCGGGCTTTTTCGGGTATAGCATCGCGACGTGGGAACCGCCCACCAAGCCCCGCAAGGAGAGGGCACATGAGCAACGGAAATCAGGTGTCGAACGCGATATCGGAAGCGGTGGAAAGCGGCAAGGAAAAAGTCGCCGAACTGCGCGAGGCGGCGGCGGTTGCCGCGAACACGACGCTGGCGAAGGTCAAGAAAGCAACGACCCGTGCAAAGAAGGCTGCAGAGACGGCGAAATCGGCCGTGGAGAAGAAAGTAGCCACTGCAAAGAAGACGGCCAAGAAGAAGGTGGCGACTGCCAAACAGAAGCTGTCTGCCGCAAGCGCCGACGCACGCAAGCAGGCAGAAACGTTGAAGGAAAAGATCACCGGCAAGAAGGCCGCAAAAAAGACGGCGACGAAGAAAGCCGTGAAGAAGGCGCCGGCCAAGCAAGCGGCTGCCAAGAACGCACCGGTCAAGAAGGCGGCAGCAAAGAAAACCGTCAAGAAAGTCGCCAAGAAGACGGCGAAGAAGTAGGCATCCATCTCGCGCCCGCCCGGCGCAACCGGGCGCGGCGCACTTCCATGACACAGCATCCAGGCAGGTTCCAGGCTCCATGACCGTCAAGATCGGAAAGAAAATCAAGGGTTACTCCGTCGTCACGCCGGAAGACAAGGCGAAGGAGGCGATCATGGTCGTGCCGGAGCCGGTCAGCGCGCCGGCAGACAACGTCATCCACATGCACGAGCGCATCGAGCGCCCGGAAGTCCTGATCGGCAGCACCTACAAGATCAAGTCGCCGCTGGTCGAGCATGCGATGTACGTGACCATCAACGACATCGTGCTCAACGCCGGCACCGAGCACGAGCTGCGGCGTCCGTTCGAGATCTTCATCAACTCCAAGTCGATGGAACATTTCCAGTGGATCGTCGCGCTCACCCGGATCATGTCCGCGGTGTTCCGCAAGGGCGGCGACGTGGCCTTCCTGGTCGAGGAAATGAAGGCGGTGTTCGATCCGCGCGGCGGCTATTTCAGATCCGGCGGCGTCTACATGCCGTCCTTGGTGGCCGAACTCGGCAGCGTGGTTGAAGATCACCTCAAGGCGATCGGCATGCTGCACGATCCGGAGATGAGCGACGCCCAGCGCGCGATGATCGCGGAAAAGCGCCGTGTCTACGAGCAACGCTCAAAAAAAAACGTTGAAATAAGCACCGCCGGGGAAATGGGCGGCGCGATGCAGGCAGCAGAAACCGTCGACGGCGAGGACATCGCCATCACCGGCGAAGGCACCAGCTTCCCGCCCTCGGCCAGCATGTGCCACAAATGCAGCACCAAGGCCACGGTGCTGATGGACGGCTGCGCGACTTGCCTGAACTGCGGCTACAGCAAGTGCGGATGAGGCGGTGATCTGCAACGATCGCACGAATTCGTGCAAGACGGGACGTGCCAATCCGCGCGCTTTCGGGCGATGCAGCAGGCGTGGTACGAGGATCAGCTTCTCCGTAACGGAATCGATTTTTTAGTCGTATCCGGATCCGTTCAGGCGAGGTTGCTAGCCATCGAATCGCGTCTCTCACGGATGAGCGGCTGTCGCTTCGCAACGTAGACAACAAAAAACCCCGCGCGTCGCCGCACGGGGTTTTGAGTTGCCGCTGACGCGGCAAGCGTCGTTCAGGCTTACTCGGCCTGGACTTCTTCGGCCTGCAGACCCTTCTGGCCCTGCGCAACCTTGAACGAGACGCGCTGGCCTTCCTGCAGGGACTTGAAGCCGCTGCCCTGGATGGAGCGGAAGTGCACGAACAGGTCGGCGCCGCTTTCCGGGGTGATGAAGCCGAAGCCCTTGGCGTCGTTGAACCACTTGACGGTGCCGGTTTGACGATCAGACATTGGTGTTACTCCTTGGAACAGTTGAGGAAACCCGACTAGCATCACGCATTGTCGGGACTGTATCAGCAAGGGGTAACGCGATGCGATGAGGTGGATCGTCTGGAGGGTCGCAATGAACCCGATAACCGGTTGATCTACAGCACCGGAGTCACGATGTACCGTGATCCCGCCTTGAACAGTACCCCCACAATACAGCAAATTTCCAGGAAATGGGGCCTTGACGTTGCGATTTGTTCATAATTCGGGTGTGGCCGTCATTCGCCGGCGGAATCATTCGCATCGGACGAGCCGGCGGGCGTTGCGGCGTACCATGGCCGCCCCTGACGAGACAGGCAACGCAACCGATGACCACGCTCCCATCCTGCCCGAACTGCCAATCCAGCTATGTCTATGCAGACGGCGCGCTGCTGGTGTGCCCGGAATGCGCGCACGAGTGGTCGCCGGATGCCGGGCTCGCGGCGGAAGCCGAGGCCACGCGGGTCATCAAGGATGCCGTCGGCAACGTGCTGCAGGACGGCGACAGCGTCACCGTCATCAAGGATCTGAAGGTCAAGGGCTCGTCGCTGGTGGTGAAGGTCGGCACCAAGGTGCGCAACATCCGCCTGGTCGACGGCGACCACGACATCGACTGCAAAATCGACGGCATCGGCGCGATGGGTTTGAAGTCGGAATTCGTGAAGAAGGCCTGAGCCGGACGCGCCGCTGCATCGATCCAAGGCCCCAACGGGGAGCGTCGCGAACCCGTAAAATGGCGGCGATGAGATCCCCGCACGCGCATACCGGCATCGCCATGGTCGGCTTCGATGCCGACGACACCCTGTGGCGTAGCCAGGATTATTTCGACGATGCGCAGGCGCAGTACGAGCGCATTCTCGCCGGCTACGTCGATCTCGACGACGTTGGCCAGCGGCTGTACCAATTCGAATCGCGCAACATCGCCTTCTTCGGCTACGGCGTGAAGGGCATGGCGCTGTCGATGGTCGAGGCCGCGGTCGAGATCACCGCGGCGCGGATCAGCGCGCGCGACATCGGCCGCATCGTCGCGCTGGCCAAGTCACTGCTGCGGCATCCGGTCGAACTGCTTGACGGCGTGCGCGCGGCGGTGGCGGCGGTGGCGGCCGACTACCCGGTGGTGCTGATCACCAAGGGCGATCTGTTTCATCAGGAAGCCAAGGTGCGCGACTCCGGGCTGGCCGACTTGTTCAGGCGGATCGAGATCGTCAGCGAAAAGGATCCGGCCACCTACGCGCGGCTGCTGGAGGAATTCGGCGTGCCGGCGCAGCGCTTTCTGATGGTCGGCAATTCGCTGCGTTCGGACATCGTGCCGGTGCTGGAACTGGGCGGCTGGGGCGTGCACGTGCCCTATCACCGGACCTGGCAGCACGAGGCCGAGGCAAAGCTCAACGGCGGCGACGAACGTCTGCGCACGCTGGACGGCATCGCCGGATTGCCGCAAGCGCTGCACGAACTGGCCGCACTGGCGGCCTGATCAACACCACTTCAATCAGGGGAAACCAGAAGATGATCGACCTCTCGGGCCGCACGGCCATCGTCACCGGAGCCGGCGGCGGTCTCGGCCGTTCGCACGCGCTGCTGCTGGCCAGTCGCGGCGCCCAGCTCATCGTCAACGACCTTGGCGACGGCGCCGACGCGGTGGTCGAGGAACTTCGCGCGGCCGGCTTTAATGCGCGCGCGGCCAAATGCTCGGTCGCCGATGCCGGCGCGGTGCAGGCGATGGCGGACGCAGCGCTGGCCGAGTTCGGCCGGATCGACATCCTCGTCAACAACGCCGGCATCCTGCGCGACAAGAGCTTCGGCAAGATGGCGCTGGACGACTTCCGGCTGGTCGTGGACGTGCACCTGATGGGCGCGGCCAACTGCAGCAAGGCGGTGTGGAATGCGATGCGTCAGCAAGGCTACGGCCGGATCGTGATGACCACCTCCTGCAGCGGCCTGTACGGCAACTTCGGGCAGGCCAATTACGGCGCGGCCAAGATGGGGCTGGTCGGGTTGATGCAGACGCTGGGCATCGAAGGCGAAAAGCACGGCATCCGCGTCAACTGCCTCGCGCCCACCGGCGCGACCCGGATGATGGAAGGCATCCTGCCGCCCGAGCAGCTGTCGAAGTTCAAGCCGGCGCTGGTCAGCCCGGCGGTGCTGGCGCTGGTGGCCGAAGGCGCGCCGAACCGCGCCATCCTCAGCGCCGGCGCCGGCGGCTTCGAACTGGTCCAGATCGCGTTGACCCAAGGCATCGCGCTGGGTGAGGACGCCAGCGCCGAGAGCATCCTCGACCGTTGGAACGAGATCGCCGACCGCAACGGCAGCTTCCTGCCCAAAACCGGCTTCGATCAGGCCCGCCACGAGCTGCACAAGGTCGGACCTGCGGTCGAGTGACGCAATGAAGAGGCCGCGCCGGTTGTGCCCGGTGCGGCCCTGGATGGCATGGGCGATACGCGGTCTCAGGGCAACGCTGACCGAATCAGCGTCGCCTCAGGCCACGAACAGCGCCATGAAGTCCTGCACCGGCATCGCTTCCAGCGTGGACTGATCCAGCGCCGCGTCGAGGATCGCCTGCTGGCGCGTTTCGTCGAAGCGGCGGGCGAGGTTGCGGCGGAACTTGGCTTCCAGCAGCGGGATGCCGTCGGCGCGGCGGCGGCGGTGGCCGATCGGGTATTCGACCAGCAGCTCGTCGAGCCTGCTGCCGTCCTTGAAGGTGACGGTCAAGCCGTTGGCGATCGAGCGCTTGTCCGGGTCGTGGTAGTCGGCGGTGAACGCCGGATCTTCGACGCAGCGGATCTTGGCGCGCAGCGTGTCGATGCGCGGATCGGCGGCGATGCCGTCCTCGTAGTCGGCGGCGGTCAGGCGGCCGAAGATCAGCGGCACCGCGACCATGTACTGGATGCAGTGATCGCGGTCGGCCGGGTTGTTCAGCGGACCTTGCTTGTCGATGATCCGCACGCAGGCGGCGTGGGTGCGAATGACGATTTTTTCGATCTCCTCGACGCTGCGGCCGAGCTGCTTGAGCGTGCCGTGCAGCGTCATCGCCGCCTCGACCGCGGTCTGCGAATGGAACTCGGCCGGGAAGCTGATCTTAAACAGCACGTTTTCCATCACGTAGCTGCCGAAGTCGCGCTCGAAGCGGAACGCGCGGCCCTGAAAGGAGACGTCGTAAAAACCCCAGGCCGGCGCGGTCAGCACGCACGGATAGCCCATTTCGCCGGCCCTGGAAATCAGCGCCAGACGCACGGCGCGACTGCAGGCGTCGCCGGCGGCCCAGCTCTTGCGCGAGCCGGTGTTGGGCGAATGGCGGTAGGTGCGCAGGCTCTGGCCGTCGACGAACACCTGCGAAACCGCGGCCAGCGATTGATCGCGATCCAGACCGAGCAGCTTGCTCACCACCGCGGTCGAGGCCAGCTTGACCAGCGCGACGTGGTCGAGCCCGACCTGATTGAACGAATTCTTCAGCGCCAGCACGCCCTGGATCTCGTGCGCCTTGATCGCGCATTCGAGCACCTGGCGCATGGTCAGCGGCGCGCCCTTGCGCGCCAGCCAATCGGCCACCGCGAGAATCGCGCCGAGGTTGTCGGACGGATGCCCCCACTCGGCGGCAAGCCAGGTGTCGTTGAAGTCCAGCCAGCGAATCGTTGCCCCGATGTCGAAGGCGGCCTTGACCGGATCCAGCTCAAACGAAGTGCCCGGCACGCGCGCACCGCCCGGCAGTCCGGCGCCTTCCACCAGCGGCCCGAGCAGCTTGGTGCAGGCTGGGTAGTCCAGCGCTTCCAGCGCGCAGCCCAGCGAGTCGATCAGCACGTTGCGCGCGGTCGTCCAGGCCAGGTCGGTGTCGGGCTGGTAGTCGCGGACGTAGTCGACGATGCGAACGATCACTTCGTCCCAATCGGGGCGGACGTTGTCGGTGTGGGAAGACATGCGGGAAATTCCTCGGAAGCGCGTGGGGAGGGCGGCGGAAAAGCGCGCCGCACAACCGCCAATTATGCCTGTTGCGCTGCGGCAACGTGCCGACGCCGGCGCGATGCGTGTCCCGTTGCGGCTTCGGCGGCGGACTCGATCCGTACAATGCGCGGCGATGACCGTTTCATCCGCCATTCCCGCTGAGCAGCTGCGCCTGTCCGTCGCCCCGATGATGGATTGGACGGATTCGCATTGCCGGGCATTCCATCGGCTGCTGGCGCCGCACGCGCGGCTGTATAGCGAGATGGTGCACGCCAATGCGGTGATCCATGGCGATCGGACTCGCTTGCTGGCGATGGATCCGTGCGAGCATCCGGTGGCGCTGCAACTGGGCGGCAGTGAACCGGCGTTGCTGGCGCAGGCGGCGCGGATCGGCGCCGAACACGGGTTCGACGAAATCAACCTCAATTGCGGCTGCCCGTCCGATCGCGTGCAGGCCGGTCGCTTCGGTGCGTGTTTGATGCGTGAGCCGCAGCTGGTGGCCGACAGCGTGGCGGCGATGATTGCGGCGTGCGCACCGTCAGACGGGCCGGTGCCGGTGACCGTGAAGTGCCGGTTGGGCGTGGATGACGACCACGAGTGGGAACGCTTCGTGCGCTTTATCGACACCATTGCCAGCGCCGGTTGCCAAACCTTCGTGGTGCATGCGCGCAATGCCTGGCTAAAAGGGCTGAGCCCGAAAGAAAACCGCGAAGTGCCGCCGCTGCGCTACGACTGGGCGTATCGGCTCAAGTCCGAGCGCCCGCAGTTGCAGGTGATCGTCAACGGCGGCATCAAGGATGCCGGGGAAGCAAGTGCGCACCTGGCGCACGTCGACGGCGCGATGCTCGGTCGCGCCGCTTGGCACACGCCGTATCTGCTGCATGAACTCGATGTGCGCTGGTTCGGTGCGCCGCTGCGTGCGCGAACCGAGCTGCTACGCGCGTATCGTCCGTATGTCGAAGCGCAGCTTGCGCGCGCGGTGCCGCTGCAGCGCATGACCCACGCCCTGCTGGGCCTGTTCGCAGGGCGTCCCGGCGGGCGCGCGTTCCGCCAGATCCTGAGCGAAGGCGCACACCTCCCCCATGCCGACTGGGCGCTGATCGAACGCGCCCTTGCCGTCACCCAACCCGAACCAGCCGCCGCATGATCACCCGCGACGCCAAACGTTTTTTCGAATTTGCACGCACCCTTGCCCCCGACTTCGGCGCGGCCACCGCGCGCGCCGCGTTTCTGGTCGCGCCGGATGGCTTCGCGCTGGCCGAGCAGTCGGCGCAGGACAACGTCTACATGGCCGCAGCGGCCGCAGCGTTCGACGCCGCACGCGCTTCGGATCAGCACTGCGACCTGCAGCGCGCGCTGTCGACGGTCGTGCCCACGATCTGCTTCGCCGGACGCAACGACACGCCCGACGCGCTGTTTCCCAACAACGTGTTCGGCACCGCCCAAGGGCGCTATATCGTCGGCCGCATGCGCCATGAAGTGCGTCGGCGCGAAGCCGCACGCGGCGATATCCGCGCCTTCTTTCGCGACGTGTTGGGCAAGCAGGAAGTTGAGCTATCCACGCAGACGCATGCCTGCGAGCTGACCGGCGCACTGGTGATCGACCGCGCCCGTGGCCTTGGCTTTTGCGGCTTGTCCGAGCGTTGCGATGAGGTCGGCGCGCGGCTGATGCACGAGGCGTTTGGCCTGCGTGCCACCCTGATGTTTGATCTGGCCGCCGGCGAATACCACACCAATGTGGTGCTGGCGGTGCTGGCCGGGCGCGCCGCGGTGGTGTGCCCGAACGGGTTTGCCGATCCGCACGTGGCCGAGGCGATCGCCGGTTTCCATGCGCCAGCGTCGGTGCTGTGCAATGACGAGGAGCACGCCGCCTTCGTCGGCAACTGCATCGCGCTGGACGAGCACGTGGTCTGGATGAGCGCCCGCGCCGAACGCGCGTTGACGGCCGAGCATCGGCAGCTGCTGGAGCGTGCCGGCTTCCGCGTGGCCAGCGTCGAGCTCGATGCGATCGAGGCCGCCGGCGGTTCGCTGCGCTGTTGCATCGGCGAGATTTTCTGAGACCGTCGTCACGCTCGCAGCAGCGCCAACCTGAATGGCGGGTCAGGACGTGGAGTAGACTTCAGGGCGGATTCACTCCGCGCTTCCAAGAATGGCAGCGTCCAACGATCCAACACGGAGTCGCGCCATGTCCCGCCGTTCGTGCGTCCAGTCCAGCCTGACCGTCCTCGCCCTGCTGTGCGCGGTGCCGGCTGTGCAGGCGCAGCAGGCGCAGCAGGCGCAGCCGCAGCGCGGGCATGGGCGCGATCAGCCGACCCAGGCGCCGGACTGGATGCAGCAGGCGCCGCCGCCGCGCGGCAACGACGGCGCCTCCGAAGCGGTGCGCCGGGCCGAGCGCGATTCGCGCGGCGAAGTGCTGTCGGTCGATCGCGTGCAGTACGACGGTCGCGACATGCACCGGGTCAAGGTGGTCGACGACCATGGGCGCGTGCGGGTCTACATGCAGGATTCGGGGCGCGGCGGCAGTCGCCGTTCGACGAGTTCGCAAAACGATGGCAATGGCGATTGATCGCGCCGGTGCGCCGGCGCAGGGATCGGGGAGCAGGCATGCGAATTTTGCTAGTTGAAGACGAAGCGCCGCTGCGCGAAACCCTGGCCGCGCGGCTCAAGCGTGAAGGCTTCGCGGTGGACGCGGCGCAGGACGGCGAAGAAGGCCTGTACATGGGCCGCGAAGTGCCGTTCGACGTCGGCATCATCGATCTTGGCTTGCCCAAGATGAGCGGCATCGAATTGATCAAGGCGCTGCGCGGCGAAGGCAAGAAGTTTCCGATCTTGATCCTGACCGCGCGTTCGAGCTGGCAGGACAAGGTCGAAGGCCTGCGTCAGGGCGCCGACGATTATCTGGTCAAACCGTTCCATGTCGAAGAACTGCTGGCGCGCTTGAATGCGCTGGTGCGGCGCGCGGCCGGCTGGAGCAAGCCGACCCTGGAATGCGGCCCGGTGACGTTGGATCTGGCTGCGCAGACGGTCAGCGTGAGCGGCGCCAACGTCGATCTGACCAGCTACGAATACAAGGTTCTCGAATACCTGATGATGCACGCCGGCGAACTGGTTTCGAAGGCCGATTTGACCGAGCACATCTACCAACAGGATTTCGATCGCGACTCCAACGTGCTGGAAGTGTTCATCGGGCGTTTGCGCAAGAAGCTCGATGCGGACGGTGCGCTCAAGCCGATCGAAACCGTGCGCGGGCGTGGCTACCGGTTCGCGATCGCACGCAACGCCGATTGACGACAAGGCAGCGAGGCGGCGCATGACGCCGATGCCATCCGGATCCGACGGCAAACAGGCGCCGCGTCGGCGGCGGTTGCAGATCGCCCAGCCGCGCTCCCTGCGTTCGCGCCAGCTGTGGGCGGCCAGCTTCGGACTGATCGCGTTCCTTGCGCTGGCCGGATTTGCGCTCGACCACGCCTTCCAGAACACCGCGCAGCAGGGCTTGCGCGATCGCCTGAAGAGCTACGCGCTGGCCTATGCCAACAGCGACTTCGCGCGCGACGGCGCCGTGATTCCACCCTATGAATTGCCCGACCCGCGCTTCCGGCGTCCGGGCAGCGGCCTGTACGCCCAGATCATTCTGGAAACAGGGCGTCCGTGGGAATCGGATTCCGCGCAGGGGCCGCACCTGCCGATGGGCGAAATGCTTGCGCCCGGCACGCGCCGGTTCGACGGCCCGCTGCCGATCACCCGCCTCAACGGCGAGCCGGGGATGGTGTACCGCTTCGGTTATGGGTTGTCCTTCAGCCGCGACGACGGCGCCCACGAAATCCCCTACACCGTCTACATCCTCGAAGACGCCTCGACGCTGGCGAAACAGATCGCGACCTTTCGCGCCGCGCTGTGGGGCTACCTCGGCGGTGCCGGGGTCGTCCTGCTGCTGCTGCAGATCGCCGTCTTGCGCTGGAGCCTGCGTCCGCTGCGCGATGTGATCGACGAACTCAAGCGGGTGCAGGGCGGCAGCGAAGCGCGCATGAGTGACGCCCACCCGCGCGAACTCGAGCCGCTGACCGAAAGCATCAACGCCTTCATTGAAAGCGAGCGCGAAAATCTAGAACAGCAGCGCAACACCATGGCCGATCTGGCGCACAGCCTGAAAACGCCGCTGGCGGTGCTGCGCGCACGCCTCGATGCGGATGGCGGCGAGCGCGACCTGCGCGAGGAAGTCGACGCCCAGGTGCGGCGGATGAACGACTTGGTGTCGTATCAGCTGTCGCGCGCGGCGCGCACCGGCCACGCGCTGTACGCGGCGCCGATCGAAATCGAACCGTACGCGGAACAGATCGTGGTCGGCCTGGAAAAGGTTTACGCCGCGCGCGGCGTGTTGTGCGAGTTCGAGATCGCCCCCGAAGCGCGCTTCCACGGCGAGGCCGGCGACCTGCAGGAGCTGCTTGGCAACCTGCTGGAGAATGCCTTCAAATGGGCCAGGTCAAGAGTCGTGCTGACCGTTGCCGAAGATGCGGCTGGCGGGCGCCGCAGCGGCCTGAAAATCGTGGTGGAAGACGACGGCCAGGGCATCGACCAGGACAAGATCGCTCGGGTGTTGCAGCGCGGCGTGCGCGGCGACGAACGGGTGCAGGGACACGGCATCGGCCTTTCGATCGTGCAGGACATCGTTCGCGCCTACCGCGGCGAGCTGCGGGTATCGCGCTCGTCCGAGCGCGGCGGCGCGCGCTTCGAGGTCGAGCTGCCGGGCGGGCCATGATCGATCTGCGTTGATCCGCATCCGCAAACGTTTGCGGATGCCGCCCTCAGCGCGTTGGCCCGTAGAAACGCATCAGATGCGCGGCGACATCCTGACAGGCATCGACGAGAACCCGCGGCGCCGAGAAGTGGTATTCGCTGCACACGGCAAAAAATTCTTCCGGCGATTCGCTGGCGTAGGGATCGATCGCGGTGTCGCGACCGGCATCGACGTCGCGGCAGAGTGCGTCGTAGGCGCGCTCGAAATCGACGGCCCATTGTTTCTGCCACGCCCGCGGCAGCGGCGGGGTGCCGTCGATCGCACCGTCCAGCGCGTCGAGCTTGTGGGCAATTTCATGCACTGCCACGCAATAGCCCTGGAACGGGTCGGCGATGTCGGCGCGCACGTCGGCCCACGACAGGATCACCGGGCCGCGCTCCCAGGCTTCGCCAATCAGCTCTTCCTCGCCCTGGTGGAGGATGCCGTGGGCGTCGATGTGGCTGCGCTGGGCGCGAAACGCACCCGGATAAACCACCAGTTCGCTCCAGCCGTGCAGGCCCTCGGCGCCGAATTCCATTAGCGGCAGGCAGCACAGCAGGGCCAGGCGCAGGCATTGCACTTCATTCAGGCGCAGGCCCTGCACCGGCGTGATGGTCTTGGCGGCCAAAAAGCGCGCCGCCAGCTCGGACAGACGCGCGTGCTGCTGCGCGTCGAAATGGCGCAGCCACGGCACGCCGGCTGCGGCCTGCCGCAGCAGTGTCGGATCGATCGGATCAATGCGCCGCGCGCGGCGCGAGAACGGCCAGACCACGCTTCAGCGGAACATCCCGGGCAGGAAGCTGTGGAAGCGCGATGGCAGGGTGCGGCCGTCGCTGGCGGCGCGGGTGGCGGTCGTGGGCGCCGCAGCGGCGGGTTTTGGCGTGCGCTGGGCGGCGTGGGATGCGGCGACCGCCCCATCGACGTCGCCTTCGTAGCCACGGTCGGCAGGCACGTTGACGGCGTCCGCCGCGTCGCTGGCTTCGGGAGCCGCGTGTCGGATTTCCTTGGAGGCGGCTTCGCCCGCAATGGCAAACAACAGCAGGCAAGCCAACAGGGAAAACGTCTGAATCGGGCGCATGGCGTTCACCGGCGGGGAGGTCGGGCCGTGCAATCGACACAAGCCCACTTCCAACTATAGCGACAAATGCCGCGGCGTGCTTGATGCACTGCAGCAAGCCGTTCAGGCGCGCTACCGGCAGACTGCGCGGATGAATGCCGTTGTCCTCGAGCCGCAAAATCCAGCCGCCGTGACCGCGGCCGAACTGCGGCGTGCGTTGATCGTTGGCGCGCGCCGGGTGATCGCGGCCAGCGACGAACTCAATCGGATCAACGTGTTCCCGGTGCCCGACGGCGACACCGGCAACAACCTTGCCGCAACCCTGGGGGCGGTGCTGCGCGGGGCGCTCAGCCGGCGCAGCCGGCAGGTGGGCGAATTGCTGGAGCAGGTCGGCGAGGACGCCATCGACGGCGCGCGCGGCAACTCCGGCGCGATCATGGCGCAGTTTCTGGTCGGCGCTTCCGAACGCCTGCGGCAACGTCAGGTGCTGGACGTGGACGGCTTGGTTGCGGCCGTGCGGCGCGGCGCCGAGTCGGCGCGGGCGGCGCTGGCGCAGCCGGTCGAAGGCACCATCCTGACCGTGATCGAGGCGTTCACCGCGGCCCTGGAAGACGGCGCACGGCAATCCGGCAGCACGCCGCGCGCGGCGTTCTCCGCTGCGCTGGCGCGGGCGCGATCGGCGTTGGCCGAGACCACCCGGCAGATGGCGGTGCTGCAGCGCGCCGGGGTGGTGGATGCGGGCGCGTGTGGTTTCGTGGTCTGGCTCGAAGGCATCGCCGACTACGCGGAAAGCGGCCTGCCGGCCTTGCGCGAACACGGTGGTGCGCCGCCGCCTGCCGTGCCGGATGCCGCTCCGCTTGCGCATCTGCATGAGGATGTCGATCCGCAGCGCCGCTATTGCAGCGAATGTCTGATCGTCGGAGAAGACATCGATCGCATCGCGCTGCGCGCCGCGCTGGAAGCACGGGGCGCGGATTCGCTGGTGATCGCGGGCAACGCCCATCGGGTGCGCGTGCATGGGCACATCGGACAGCCGCAAAAAATCTTTGACGTGGGCGCCGACTTCGGCCAGGTCGAGGCGATGAAGGCCGACGACATGCTGCGCCAGCTGCGCAGCGCGCAGGCGCCCGAGCGGGTGGCGATCATTACCGACAGCGCGTCCGATCTGCCCTCGGCGCTGGCCGAGCGCTTCGATATCCACGTCGTGCCGGTGCGGGTCAGCCTCGACGGACGCGATTATCTGGATCGGCTGGGTCTGGGCGTTGCCGAGTTCTACCGGCGCATGCGGGCGAGCGCGGCGTTGCCCAATACCAGCCAGCCGCCGCCGGGGGATTTTCGGCGCGTGTTCGAACACGTTCTGGCCAGCCAGCGCGCAGGCGTGTATGTCGGCCTGTCGCGGCCGCTGTCGGGAACGCTGCAGTCGGCGGAATCGGCGGCGCGCGGACAGGCGCAGCGCCTGCTGTGCTTCGACACCGGCAACGTCAGCGTCGGCCAATCGCTGCTGGTTTGGCGTGCCGGCGAATTGGCGGCGGCCGGTGCCGAGATGGCGGCCATTGCAGAAGAACTGCAGCGGCTGCGCCCGCTGACCCGCACCTTCGCGATGGCGCGCAACATCGAACATGCGGTGCGCGGCGGGCGCATTCCGCGCTGGGTGGCCCCGGCGGTGCGCTGGACCGGCGTGATCCCGATGGCGGCGATGACGCCGCAGGGCGTGCTGAAGGTGGCGGGCGGCTTGCTGGCGCGCAAGCAGGCAGCGGAGGCGTTCGCGCGCTACGTCTGCAAGCGCATCGATACCCGCCAACGTTGGCGCCTCATCGTCGGCCATGCCGACGCGCAAGGTGATGGCCAGCGCCTGCTGGAGGCGTTGCGATCGCGGCTGACGCTGGAAGAAGCGCATTTGGTCGAAGTCGGCCCGGCGATCGGCGCGCACGCCGGCCCCGGCACGCTGTTGGTCGGGCTGCAGCCGGCGCCAAAGTGAGGGTCGAGCTGCGGCGCACGCCCGGCAGACCGGCGATGCGTATCATCGCGGCAGGGTCTTGATCGTGGGTTTCAAGCTGGCGTGATGCTGGATGCGCTTCCACTGACCGTTCGCGGCGTCGGCGTGCTGCTGGCCGCCTACCTGCTCGGCTCGCTGTCGGGCAGCCTGCTGCTCGGGCGGCTGCACGGCGTCGACGTGCGCACGCTCGGCAGCGGCAACGCCGGCGGCACCAATGCCTTCCGCACCCAGGGCGCACGCTTTGCGCTGGGCGTGGCCGCGATCGATATCGGCAAGGGCGCGCTGGCGGCGTGGCTGGCGCTGCAGCTGGCGCCGACGTGGGCGTGGTGGGCGCTGCTTGCGGTGATGGCCGGACACGTCTGGCCGCTCTGGCACGGCTTTCGCGGCGGCAAGGGCGCGGCGGCCGGGGTGGGCGCGCTGCTGGTGCTGTGGCCGCTGGCGGTGGCGCTTATGGTGGCGCTGTGGCTTGTGGTGCTGATCGCGACCGGCTACGTCGGCCTTGCCAGCGTACTGGCGGCGGCCAGCCTGCCGCTGTGGGCGTGGCTGCTGGGTGCCGGGAGTACGCCGCTGTTTTTTGGTCTCGGCATCGCGCTGTTCATTGCCTTCACCCACCGAACCAATTTGCAGCGGTTGGCGCAGGGCAACGAACTGCGGTTCGAACGCGCGCGTCTGCTGCATCGCCTGAGGTCGCGCGCATGAGCAGCAGCGATGCGGAACGCGCCTTGCTGCTGCGCCTGGCGCAGGGGCCGGTCAGCGGCGCAGCGTTGGCGCGCGAACTGGGCTTGACCCGCGCCGCGGTGTGGAAGCGGATCGGCGCGCTGCGCGAGGCGGGGGTGGCGATCGAGGCATCGGCGCGGCGCGGCTATGCGCTGGCGCAACCGCTCGATCTGCTGGATATCCATGCCATCCGCGCTGCGCTTTCGGCGGCGCAGCGCAAGCAGCTGGCCGCGCTGGAAATCGTCTGGTCGATCGATTCGACCAACAGCGAACTGTTGCGCCGCGAGGGTCCGGCACAAGGCTGCAGCGTGCTGCTGACGGAGCGTCAGACCGGCGGCCGCGGCCGGCGCGGGCGCGTCTGGGCTTCGCCGCTGGCCGCGCACATTTACCTGTCGCTGGCACGCGGGTATCAGGGCGGGCTGGCGCGGCTGGCCGGGCTGAGCCTTGCTGCCGGCGTGGCCGTGTGCGAAGCGCTGCATGCGCAGGGCTATGCGACGGTGCGGATGAAGTGGCCCAACGATCTGGTGGTCGAAAGCGACGGAGTCCTGCACAAACTCGGCGGCCTGTTGGTGGAGGGCGCTGGCGAAGCGGCGGGCAGTTGCCGCGCCGTGATCGGGCTGGGGCTCAACCTGCGAATGCCGCCGGGCAGCGCTCAGGCCATCGACCAACCGTGGGTCGATCTTGCCGGATTGGCGCCGCGGCCACCGGCGCGGGGATCGCTGGCGGGCAGCGTGCTGGCGCATCTGCTGGATGCGCTGGAAGACTTCGAGTGCGCCGGGCTGGAACCGTTCCTGGCGCGCTACGCACGCTTCGATGCGCTGGTCGGGCGACCGATTCGCATCCATGAAGGCGCGCGAGTCAGCGACGCGCAGGCGCTGGGTATCAGCGTGGACGGCGCGCTGCGGGTGCGGGACGCCGATGGTTGCGAGCGTTGCGTCCACGCCGGCGACGTGAGCGTGCGCGCGTGAGCACCTGGCTGTTCGACCTCGGCAACACGCGCCTGAAGTGGGCGCCGCTGGAGGCGGATGGACGCGCCGGCGTGGCGACGGCCGTCGTCGACGGCGCGGACAACGGGTGGACCGACGCGCTGCCGCGAGGCGAGGTGGCCTGTATCGCCAGCGTGGCGCCGCCGACGCGAACCACGGCGCTGCTGGCGGCGCTGGCGGATCACTTCACCCGCCTGCACCGGGTGCGGGTCGAACCGGCGCTGGGCGCGCTGCGGATCGCCTATCCGGTTCCGGAGCATCTGGGCGTGGACCGCTTTCTGGCGATGCTGGGGCTGTGCGGTCGCGGCCCGCTGCTGGTGGTCGGCGTGGGCACGGCGCTGACGATCGATCTGGTCGCTGCCGAAGGGCGCCATCTCGGCGGGCGGATTGCGCCATCGCCGCAGCTGATGCGCGCGAGCCTGCACGCGCGCGCGCCACATCTGCCCGACAGCGGAGGGCACCATGTCGATTTCGCAGACGACACCGACGACGCCTTGGCGTCGGGCTGTGAGGGCGCTGCGCTGGCGCTGGTCGAAGACAGCCTGCAGCGCGCTGCGCAGCGGTTGGGGAGGTTGCCGGAGCTGTATCTTCACGGCGGCGGCGCCGAGGCGCTGCGG
Source organism: Xanthomonas sp. (assembly GCA_018262705.1). Classification (GTDB taxonomy): domain Bacteria; phylum Pseudomonadota; class Gammaproteobacteria; order Xanthomonadales; family Xanthomonadaceae; genus Thermomonas. Next base: position 63,816 of record JADFDQ010000001.1, on the reverse strand, counting down.
GCGCTGCTGCCGGCGCACGTCTTTGCCCCCGATGCGGTGCTGGCCGGTCTGGCGCGTTGGCATGCGCTGCGTCTTGCCTGAGGCGACGCGGAAGAATTTCATCCGGGACGCATTCCGTGGCCGTGCCTCCATGGCGTATGGTCGTCGCAAGCAGCGACCACTTCACCTTCGCTAAACTGTGGCAATGCTGCTGCGCGCCGCCATCGTCATCTTCGCCGTGCTGAACCTGGGCGCCGCCACGTGGTGGGCCGTAGGCGCGCCGCCGCGCGCACCGGCGGCGCTGCCGCTGGACGGGCCGCAGCTGCTTCTGGTCAGCGAGGTGCAGCGCCGCGACGCGGCGCTGCCCAGCGCGACGCCAGTCCCCGCCGTCTGCCTGCGCTTTGGTCCGTTCGCGGGCCCGGCGGCGCGCTCCGGCGCCAGTACGGCGTTGGCCGCGCTTGGCGTTGATGCCACGCCATTCGAAGACCGTTCCGGCGCGGCCAGCGGTTGGGACGTGTTCCTGCCGGCGAAGGCCACGCGCGAGGAGGCGGTCGCGCTGGCCGCGAGGCTCAAGGAATCGGGCGTTGCCGACGTGTTCGTGATGAACGATGGCCGCAACGCCAACCGGATCGCCTTGGGGCGCTTCAGCAGCGAGGCTGGCGCTCGCCGGCGTGCGCAGGAACTGCGCGGCAACGGCGTCGAGCCGGCGATCGAGGCGCGTGGCAACGGGGCGCCGCGGATCTGGCTGGATGCGCGGCTGCCGGACAAGATCGAACGCGCGCGCGTTGTCGAAATCGCGCCGGCGCAGGACCTGGATTGCAAGTTTCTGCAGTGAGCGCGCCGCGCCGACGGTTCGGGCCGCCCTGCTAGAATCAAACGCCGCGCCGCCTTAGCTCAGTTGGTAGAGCAGCTGTCTTGTAAACAGCAGGTCGTCCGTTCGATTCGGACAGGCGGCACCACCTGCTTGCCCGCGCGCGCCATTCCCACGACCGGAGCCAGTCGATGACCCGCAGCTATCCGCCCGTTACCGTGTTCGGCGTTCCCACCGATATCGGCGCATCCCTGCGCGGCGCTTCGATGGGGCCGGAAGCGCTGCGCGTGGCCGGGCTTTTGAACGCAATCGCCGCGCGCGGCGTGGACGTGCGCGACGTGGGCGACGTCGCCGGCCCGCCCAATCCGCAGACGCCACCGGTCGACGGCTACCGCCATCTGCCCGAAGTCGCGGCGTGGAACCGCGCGGTGTTCGAGGCCAGCACCAAAGCGCTGCGCGAGGGCCGGATGCCGATCCTGCTCGGCGGCGACCACTGTCTGGCGATCGGTTCGATTTCCGCAGCGGCCGCGCATTGCCGCGAGACGGGCAAGGCGCTGCGGGTGCTGTGGCTGGACGCCCACGCCGATTTCAACACCCGCGAAATCACGCCCAGCGGAAACATCCACGGCATGCCGGTGGCCTGCCTGTGCGGGCTCGGTCCGGAAGCGCTGACCACGCTTGGCGGCCCGGCGCCGCAGCTGGTGCCCGAGCAGATCCGCCAGATCGGCATCCGTTCGGTCGATCCGGGCGAGAAGCGGCTGGTGAACAGCCATGGGCTGGACATCTACGACATGCGCTACATCGACGAGGTCGGCATTCGCCGGTCGATGACGGAAGCGTTGGACGGTCTCGACGGCAACACCCATCTGCACGTTAGCTTCGACGTCGACATGCTCGACCCGCCGATCGCGCCGGGCACCGGCACCCGCGTACCCGGCGGCGTCAACTACCGCGAGGCGCAGCTGATCATGGAAATGATCGCCGACAGCGGTCGGCTGGCTTCGCTCGATCTGGTCGAAATCAACCCGGCGCTCGACCGTCGCAACATGACCGCCAGGCTCGCGGTGGATCTGGTGGAAAGCCTGTTCGGCAAATCCACGCTGGTGCGCGACTGAAACGCTCACGGCAGCGTGATTGAGTTCCGTGTCGGCGATGCCGCACCGACTCATGGGCACGGGGCGGCCTGTCATGGAACTGTCACCCAAGGCCGCCAGACTGGGCGCAGCCGCACTCACTCGGTTCCGGACGCGCGCATGTCAATTCGCACCACGCAACGAACCCTGATCGTCGCGGCGCTGGCCGCGAGCGCGTTTCCTGCGCTCGCCTCCGAGCTTCCGTTCGCGCTCACGCCGACCGCCAACGTCCAGTACGAATGGGCGCAGGTTGCGTCCGACGGCGTTCCGACCCGGGATGCCGATGGCTTTCGGCGCGCGCGGCTGGGATTTCGGATCAAAAGCGACAGACAGCATTGGCAGCTGGTGGTCGAACACGATTTTGCAGGCCGCACCCCGCCCGACGCGTTCCTCGAATGGACGCCGACGCCCGGTCAATCCGTCCGCCTCGGCCAGTTCAAGCAGCCGTTCACGCTGGAAGACGCGCTGACCGACAAGCAAAGCGCCTTCCTCGAAGCGTCCAGCGTCGGAGCGTTCGCGATCAGCCGGCGCGTGGGTCTGGAATATGCGCGCTGGGGCAAGCGCGGCACCTTCAACGCCGCCGTGTTCGGCAAGCGGTTGGATGGAACCAGTGAAGGCATCGGTGCTTCGCTGCGCACGACCTGGCTGCTGCGTTCAAACGCGAACGTCAGTGCGCACATCGGGCTGAGTCTGGCCAGCGAATCTTCAGACAGCGCCCGCGCCAGCTTCGGCGTCAATCCAGGAACCGTGTTTTCCCCGCTCAAGCTCGCTGCGACCGGCGCGCTGGCCGGGGTGGATCGGATCGACCGCGCCGCCATCGAAGGGCTGTGGGTGAGCGGCGCGTGGTCGCTGCAGGCGGAAGCCGCGCAGGTGTTCGTGCGGCGCGACAGCGGCGACGTGCGAGGCAATGCCGGCGCCGTGCAGCTGACCTGGTCGCCGACCGGCGATGGTCGGCATTACAAGCGCGGCGTCGCCACCGGTCCCGCGCCGCAGGGGCAGGTCGGCTGGGAGTTGGCGCTGCGCTGGAACGCCATCGATCTCAACGATGGCCCGGTGCGCGGCGGACGCGCGCAAGGCTGGGGATTGGCGGCGACTTGCTACCCGCATCCGAACTTGCGCGTGATCGCCGATCTGCTGGCGTTCGACAGCCGCCGACAGGGCGTCGGTGACCATCCGCTGAGCGCGGGGCTGCGGCTGCAGTTCAGCTATTGAGGTTGCCTACTCGATCCAGTCGCGCGGACGCAGGTAGTCGGCCAGCCGCGCTTCCGGGCTGCCTGGTTCCGGCACGAAGCCATATTCCCAGCGTGCCAGCGGCGGCAGGCTCATCAAGATCGATTCACTGCGGCCGCCGGACTGCAGGCCGAACAGGGTGCCGCGGTCGTAGACGAGGTTGAATTCGACGTAGCGGCCGCGCCGGTAGAGTTGGAACTGGCGCTCGCGTTCACCGAAGGGTGTGTTTTTGCGGCGTTCGACAATCGGCAGATAGGCGTCGAGAAAGCCGTCGCCGACCGCGCGCAGATAGCTGAAATCGGCGTCGGCGTCCTCATGCAGGTCATCAAAAAACAATCCGCCGATGCCGCGGGTTTCGTCGCGGTGTTTGAGCAAGAAGTACTCGTCGCACCAGCGTTTGTGGGCGTCGTAGCGCGGCTTGCCGCCAAACGGTTCGCACAGCGCGCGCGCCACGCCGTGCCAGTGCGCGATGTCTTCGTGGAACGGATAGAACGGAGTCAAATCGAAGCCGCCGCCAAACCACCACGCCACCGTCTCGCCGTCGCGCTGCGCGCAGAAATGGCGCACGTTGGCGTGGGTGGTGGGCAGGTACGGATTGCGCGGGTGGAACACCAGCGACACCCCGACCGCGCGCCACGAGGCGCCGGCCAGCTCCGGACGTGCGGCGGTGGCCGAAGGCGGAAGTTTGGTGCCGGTGACGTCGGAAAACCCGATCCCGGCCTGTTCAAACACGTCGCCTTCGCGCAGCACGCGGGTGCGTCCGCCGCCGCCTTCGCTGCGGGTCCAGCGGTCTTCGTGAAACTGCGCGCGACCGTCGGCGGTTTCAATTGCGGCGCAGATGCGATCCTGCAGTCCGGCAAGGTAATTGCGGACGGTGTCGAAATCGGGGGTTGCTTTCATGCCGCAAAGTGTAGGTGGCGAAAGCGCGGATGTCCGGCGTTCGACTGACCTGGGTCAGCCGCGCGTCAACAAGACGATGGCCGCCAGCGCCAGCAGCAGGCCGACCGTCGCGGTGCGCCCGAGTTTTTCCCGGAATACGACGACGCCGACCAGCGCGCCGAGCACCACCACGCCCAGATTCATTCTGGCAAACACCAGCGAGGGTTGCGATGGCAGGGCGCGGTGCGCGCGCAGATAGAACAGGATGTTGCCGAAGTTGCACAGCCCCAGCAGCAACCCGGCCAGCGCGCTGCGCGCGGTGAAGCGGGCGCGCCGCGCGAGCTGGATGACGAAGGCCACGATCAGCGCCAGCGTGAAGGTCGCGGCCAGCGCGGCGCCGAGCGGAATGCCAGCCGCCGCCACGCGCTTGAACAGCACGTCGATCGCGCCGAAGCCGGCGAACACGGTCAGTGGATGCAGCCAGCTTGCGTTTACCGAACCCGAGCCGTCGCGACCGGGACGCTGCACCATGCAGCCCAGCGCGATCAGGCCGAGCGCGCTTCCGGCGAGCTTGATCGGCGCCGGCGTTTCCCCGAACAAAGTGAAGGCGGCCAGCAGCGGCACCAGCAGCGACAGCCGCTGCGCGGCGTCGGTGCGGACGATGCCGGCGTGGCGCACCGAAGCGCCCAGCGCGAGGAAGATCGTCGGCAGCAGCACGCCCAGCGCGGCGAGCGTGAGCCACGGCGTGCCGGGCGCGCGGAGCGTCGTCAGCGAAGGCTTCAGGAACAGCAGCGACAGCCCAGCCGCGACGACATAGTTCCACGCCACCGCCTGTCCGATCTCGAAACGCAGGCGCGGCGCGAGCTTGAGCAGCACCGACACCAGCACGCTGCACAGCGCGGCGAAAAGCACATCGATCATTGCGGGAAGGTTCGCGAAAATCGCTGCGCAACTTACCACCGAAGCAGGCAAGCTGCCTCAAGCGAAGGTGTCGATCGCCGCCTTCAGCAGCGCGGCAGGGCGCGCGCTGGCCGCGCAGGCCATCCGCGTGAACCCGGCGGCGCGGGCGATTTCGGCCAGACGCGGGCTGGCGGCGACCACGGCAACGCTGCGCAACTGCCGCACATCGACCTGGGCCAGCAGTTCCTGCAGCGCTTCGGCGCTGGTCAGCGCCAGCAGGACGTGCTTCGGATCGGCGAGTGCGGCGTGCAATGCCAGTCGCTGCTTTGGCGCAAGCGGCACCGCTTCGCGCGCATAGAGGTTGCCGCGCACAACCTCCGCACCGCGCGCGCGCAGCGCCGGCTCCAGCAGGCCGCGACCGCTGCCGCCGGTAATCAGGCCGACGCGTTTGCCGTCGACGTCGGCCAATTCCGGCAACGCAAGCAGGCCTTCGCTGTCCATTCGCGCGGGCGCTTGCGCTTCGATTCCAAGACGCTGCAGCGCCCGCTGCGTGCCGGCGCCGACCGCCAGCCAGCGCTGGCCGCGGCGCGGCTTGAACCGATGCAGCGCGGCTGCGGCGCGCACGGCGTTGGGACTGGTCAACAGCACGATGTCCGCGCGAAGCGTCGTGGCGAGCGTCTTGCGCGTTGCGGCATCGCCAAAACGGCGGATGGACAGCACCGACAGCGCCAGCGTCCGCGCTCCGTTGCGCGCGCAGCCCGCGCGCAGCCCGGCGTGCTGTCCGCGCGGGCGCAGCGACAAAACGGTCCAACCGGACAGCGGCAGCGGCGAATGGGGGCGCTTGGGCATGGCCAAAGCTTGGCACAACGGCCCGCTTGCGGCAGGCTGTCGGCATGGATGCGAATGCCAAACACGCGCAAGCGCTCGCTGCACTGACCGGCCATTTCCTCGGCATGCCGCCGGTGGCCGCGCTCAAGCCGGACATCCTCGAATGGCGCGAGGGACAGCTGCGGCTGCGCGCGCCGCTCGACGCCAACGTCAACGACAAGGGTTGCGCGTTCGGCGGCAGCACGGTGTCGCTGATGACGATCGCGGCCTGGGGGCTGGTGACGCTGGAGCTGGAACAGGCCGGTGCCGGGGCCGAGGTCTATGTGGCCGACAGCCAGATCCGCTATCTCAAACCGGTGTTCGAGGACATCGTGGTCGAAGCGGCGTTCGACGCCGAATCCGACCGAAGTGCGTTGGCCGCGACGCTGGCTCGGCAGGGCCGGGTCGGCGCCAGACTGCGCGCGCGCACTCTACTGGGCGACGGTGGCGTGGCGGCGACGTTCTCCGGTCGGTTCGTGGCGATCGGCAAAACCTGACGCAAGCGGTTAGGATGCAAGCTAGCGATCCGCGGAGAGTTTCGATGGCCCGTTTCCTGATGCGCTGCCTGCTGCTGTGCTGCTTTGTCCTGTTGGCCGGCTGCCCGCAGCAGGGCGGCAAGAGCGGGGCGTTGGACCGTATCCAGATCGACTATTCAGCGGCGATCCGCTGGGGCAACTTCGAAGGCGCCTGGAACCTCGTCGATCCCAAGGTCAAGGAGAAGCACCCGCTGACCGATATCGATTTCTCGCGCTACAAGCAGGTGCAGATCTCCAGCTACCGCGATCTTGGAACCAGCGTGCTCGAGAACGGCGATGTGATGCGCGAAATCGAGATCGGCGTGGTCAGCAAATACACCCTGACCGAGCGCACCGTGCGCTATCGCGAGCAGTGGCACTACGACGAAGAACGCAAGACCTGGTGGCAGATGTCCGGCTTGCCCGACCTGTGGCAGGGCGATTGAAGCGCGTCGTGCGGCTACAATTGCCGCCCCCAATCGATTCCAGACCGCCCCCGTGACCTTTGCCGACATCGCGGCCTTCGCTGGCCGCCATCCCCAGCTTGTCATCGCGCTGATCGCGATCACCCTCGCGCTGATCGGCGTGGAGATCGCCTCACGGTTGGGCGGCGTCCGCCGGATCGGCCCGTCGCTGCTGGTCGGGCTGATGAACCGCGACAACGCGCTGGTCGTGGATCTGCGCTCGCCGCAGGATTTCGAAAAAGGCCACATCGCCGGTTCGAAAAACGTCCAGCTTTCCCAGTTCGATCCCGAAAACAAACAGCTGGCGCCGGCCAAGGCGCTGCCGGTGGTGCTGGTATGCAATTCCGGCCAGACTGCCGGCGGTGCCGCAACCCGCCTGCGCAAGGCCGGCTTCGCCCACGTCAGCGTGCTCGACGGCGGCATCCAGGCCTGGCGCGGCGCCGACCTGCCGCTGGTCAAGGGGCGCTGATCCGTCCGGCGCGGATCCGACCTTGTGATCCGTCGTGCTGCCCCCAAGTCAGGCAAGTTGCTGCGCGCGATGCGATAATTCCCGTCTTGTCTGCGCGGCGACCGCCGCCGAATCCTGGAGTTCCCCATGTCCGATGAAACCCTGAACGGCGCCGCACCGGCCGCCGACCAGCCGCAAGCGACCTTCACCGTCGAGAAGATGTACCTGAAGGACGCCTCGTTCGAAGCGCCGAATGCGCCGCAGGTGTTCAACGAACAGGGCCAGCCCGATCTGCAGATGAAGCTGAACCAGAAGGTGCAACGCCTGGGCGAGACCGCGTTCGAAGTCAGCCTCGGCATCACCCTGACCTGCAACATCAACGAGCACAACGCCTATCTGGCCGAAGTGGTGCAGGCCGGCGTGTTCGGTCTGAGCGGTTTCGACGACCAGACGCTGGATGCGATGCTCGGGATCCAGTGCCCGAACCTGCTGTATCCGTACGCAGCGGCCGCGATCGGCCAGCTGGTGACCACCGGCGGCTTCCCGCCGTTCCCGATGCAGCCGCTCAATTTCGAGGCGCTGTATGCCGAATCGCTGCGCCAGCGCGCCGAACAAGGCCAGCCCGCCAGCCTCCTGGCCAACGCTGAAACCGCCGGCAACGCCTGAGATCCTGCGGCTGCGCGCCGCCGGTAGACGCGCGGCCCAGGCTTTCGCAAGCGTGGGATCGGATGCCGCCGTCGCGTCTGCGCTCGGCAATTGCGTCGCAATCCCGTAGGCTTTGCGCATGCAGCAAAACGACACACCGACGCTCGCGGTGCTCGGCGCGGGTTCATGGGGCACCGCGCTGGCGGCGCTGACCGCGCGTCACGGTTATCCCACCACGCTCTGGGGCCGCGATCCGGCCACCGTCGCTGCGCTCGATGCCGGCGCCGGCAACCCGCGTTATTTGCCGGGAATTGAGCTGCCGCCGTCGCTGCGGGCGACCACCGACCTAGCCACGGCGCTGACTGGCGCGGATTGGGTGCTGGTGGTGGTGCCCTCGCACGCCTTCGCCGAAACCCTGCATGCGCTGGCACCGCTGCGTCCCGCGGGCGCGGGCGTGGCGTGGGCGACTAAGGGTTTCGAGCCCGGCAGCGGCCGTTTTCTGCATGAAGTCGCCGCCGAAGTGCTGGGCGCGGAGGTGCCGCTGGCGGTCGTCACCGGGCCGTCGTTTGCCAAGGAAGTCGCGCAGGGCCTGCCGACCGCGTTGACCGTGCATTCGGAAGACGAGGCATTTTGCCGGCAGGTGGCCGATGCCCTGCACGGCCCGGCGTTCCGCGCCTACACCGGCAACGACATGCGCGGCGCCGAACTGGGCGGCGCGATGAAGAATGTGCTGGCGGTGGCCACCGGCGTCGCCGACGGCATGGGCCTGGGTCTGAACGCCCGCGCCGGATTGATCACCCGCGGCCTGAACGAGATGCTGCGGTTGAACATCGCCCTCGGCGGACGTCCGGAAACCCTGATGGGGCTGGCCGGACTGGGCGATCTGGTGCTCACCTGCACCGGCGATCTGTCGCGCAATCGGCGGCTGGGTCTGGCGCTGGGTCGCGGTTCGACGATTGCCGATGCCGTGCGCGAAATCGGGCAGGTGGTCGAATCGCTGCAGACCGCCGACGAGGTGATGCGGCTGGCCGGAGTGCACGGGATCGAGCTGCCGATTTCCGAAAACGTGCGCGACGTACTGCGCGGCGAAATCACCCCGGCCGAGGGCCTGGCCCGGCTGATGGCGCGCGAGCGCAAGGCCGAATACCCGCAGTCGCTGTTTGGCTGAAGCAGCGGCTGCCGACAAAAAACGCCCGGCGCTGCCGGGCGTTTTCGGAGCCGCATTTCAGCTGCCGGTCACCACGAATAGCGCGGGCCGACGAACCACTGGTTCTCGCCGCCGTTGATGAAGCGCACGTCGGCGTTCGCGCTCCAGTTCGAATTGAACTTGACGGTGGCCCCGAGGCGTCCGTAGGCGTCGCCCTTGTAGTGGTTGCCGTCGAGGTAGCCGAGCATGGCGTAGCCCTCGAAATTCGGGGCCAGCGCGCTGCGCACGCCGCCCTCCACGCTGTAGCCGTCCACGTTCAGGCCGGCGCCGGCGTCGAAGCGCTCGTAGGCGACGTTGGCGACGAAGTCGGTGTTGCTGCCAACCTGGGTGTGGTAACCGCCGCCAACCCGCCACTGATCGTAGTTGAACGAGGTGTGCTTGATGTCCTGACGGGCGTAATCGGCGAACAGGTGCACGTTCGGATGCACGGAGACCGAGCCGCCCAGGCCCCAGCCGTCGGCATCGGGATCGCTGCTGTTGGTGGCGACATAGCCGCCTTGCACATAGTCGTAGTTGATGCCGTCGGCGGCCGAGGCGGCAAACGGGACGGCTGCGGCGAGAGCAAGAGCAATGGCGAGTCGCTTCATGGGGGAGTACCTCCGTGTGGGATGTTGTCCGCTCCGCGCGTCGGCGGAACGTGGGCGCACTGTCGGCCCGAGCCCGACAACCGTCACTGAATACCAAACTGAACCGTCCAGTAAGTGTTCAGGCAAAGCGGCGTAAAGGCGCTGTCCGCTTTTTCACGGAACTGACGTGCATGATGGAGGTGACGTGAAATCGAAGGACGGGCAATGACAGGCGCACGCCAACCCTTACTCCGCCGGCTGGCGATCGTCGCCGTTGCACTGCTGCTGGCCGCTTGCTCGCAGATGGGGCGACAGGAACCGACGGTGTTCAAGGGCCAGTTCAGCCCGAGCGGCAGGTACTACGCGTACATCTATCACAGCGTTTTCATCTTTTCCCATCAGCGCACCGGCGGTCGAACCGTCAGCAACGGGTCGTTGACGAACTATCTGCAACTCGTGGACACGAGGGCCGGACGCAAGCTGCTGGCTGAGCCGTTGAAGCTGGATGCGGACGTATGCCGCTTTCCAAGCCTGGGTGCCGTCGGCGAGTCGCAGGTGCTGATCGCTTGCCGTGACGACGGCGGCAAGGCGCAGGCGCCGATGGTGTTCTCGATCGCGGCGCAAACCGTCACGTTGGACGGCGCGGCGATCCGTGCGCGCAATCCCGGCGTGAACCTGACCGTGGAAGGTGCGGATTTCTATCGTCGCCGCGAGCAGCTGGATGCGTTTTTCGTGGAAGCCGGCGATGGCCGCAAGTACCGGCTGGATCCGGCCAGCGGCGCTGCGCAGCCCGCCGACGGCGATTTCGTGCGCGTGGACAGCTTCCAGCAGACGCGTGGAAGGTTGCCCGAGAGCCTGAGTGAAGCCGGAGACGGGCGTCGCTACATCGAGTTTGCCGGGCATGGGCAAGCGCAACGGTCGCCGCAGGATTTTCTGGATCCGAAATATCTGGTGATCGATCTTCCGCAGGCAGAGTCCTTTCCGAAAGCAACCCGGATCGACGGCGGCATTCTGGTGCTGTCCGATACCGAGAAGAACAGCAGCCAGCACAAGTTGCTCGCGTTGCTGGATGTCACGACCCTGGCCACGCGCTGGAGCACGCCGCTGCCGCAGTCGCGCGGTGACTGGGCCAACAGTTTCGACACCGAACAGTTCGTGCGGCAGGGCGAATCGCTACTGCTGGCCAATGCTTCGCAGCTGCTGAGAATCGACCTCAAGAGCGGAAAGATCGTCAGCGATACCGACCTGTTGGGGCCATAAACGTCTACCCGCAGGAGCGCACCGCAGGGGCGCGATGGCCTATTCGCACCTCTCGGCCGGCGGCCTCGATGTGCTCCTACAGAAATAACGCCTGTCCGTAGGAGCGCACCGCAGGGGCGCGATGCCTATTCGCACCTCTCGGCCGGCGGCCTCGATGTGCTCCTACAGAAATAACGCCTGCCGTAGGAGCGCACCGCAGGGGCGCGATTCGGATTCACCTGCACGATCAACCATCGCCCGCAAACCCGAGCTGCCGCCACGCCTCGAACACGGTCACGGCCACCGCGTTGGAGAGATTGAGGCTGCGGTTGTTCGGCCGCATCGGCAGGCGCAGGCGCTGCGCGTCCGGGATGCGCGTCCAGACCTCCGCTGGCAGGCCGGAGGTTTCGCTGCCGAACAGGAAGGCGTCGCCGTCGCGAAAGTTCGGCGTGTCGAAGCGCACGTCGCCGCGGGTGGACAAGGCGAACAGGCGCGCCGGCGCGCCGTTTGCCTGTGCGATCGCCGCCAGGGCGGCATCGAGGTCGTCGTGAACCTGCATCGCCGCGAATTCGTGGTAGTCCAGCCCGGCGCGGCGCAGGTGCTTGTCGTCGATCTCAAACCCGAGCGGGCGCACTAGGTGCAGCCGCGCGCCGGTGTTGGCGCACAGCCGGATCACGTTGCCGGTGTTGGGCGGAATTTCCGGGCGGAGCAGGATGACGTGGAGCATCGGGCGCTGTGTGGGCGAAACGGTGGGCGTCACTTCACCACGGCAGCGGCTGGCCGCGCCAGTCGAAAAAGTGTCCGGACTGCGCCGGCGTGGCGGCGTCGATCAGCGCCAACAGGCCGGCCACGACGTCGGCGGGGGCGTCGGTCGCCTTCGGTCCGCCCATCGCGGTCTGCGCCCAGCCCGGATGCAAGGCCAGCACCACGATGCCGCGCGGTGCCAGCGCCTGCGCCAGCTGCGCCGTGGCCATGTTCTGCGCGGCCTTGCTGATCGCGTAGCTGGGCGCACCGAAACGGGTGACGCCGGCAATCGAGCCCAGCTGCGAGCTGAGGTTGGCGATGACGAGAGCACCCGTGGCGTCGGCAGCGCCCTCCCGAAACAGCGGCGCCAGCGTCTGGGTCAACAGCAGCGGGCCGATGGCATTGGTCTGCAGGCTGTCTTCCAGGGTGGTCTGGCGCAGTTGGCCGAAACGTTCGCCGGAGTGCAGCACGCCGGCGTTGTTGATCAGCAGGTCGATGCGCGCATCGTCGCCCAACGCCAGCGGCAGTTCAGCCGCCAGTTCGGCACGCGCGCCGGGATCGGCCACGTCCAGCGGCAGCACGCGCAGCTTGCCCGGGTGGTGACCGGTGAGTGCGTTGAGTTCGGTGGCCTTGCCGGGGCGGCGACAGGTCGCCAGCACGCGATCGCCGCGCGCCAGCAGCTGGCGGACAAATTCCAGCCCGATGCCGCGATTGGCGCCGGTGACGACGGCGATGCGAGGCATGGTGGCTCCCGAGGGTGGCTTCCGGCCTAGTGTATCGACGAAGTGCGACGGTTATCATGAAAGGTCAGCTGTCCTCGAACCCGAAAAGGAGTTCCTTCCGTGAATGTCTTCCGCCCCGCCGCCCTCGCCCTCGCCCTCACCGGTGCCCTGAGTCTGGGCGGCTACGCCCCGCAGGCGCATGCGCAGGCCGCCACCGCGCCGACCGTCAACATCCCCTACGAGACATTCACCCTCCCCAACGGGTTGCGGGTGATCGTCCACACCGACCGCAAGGCACCGATCGTTGCGGTCAACGTGTGGTACCACGTCGGCAGCAAGGACGAGCCGGGCGGCCGCACCGGCTTTGCCCACCTGTTCGAGCACCTGATGTTCAACGGCAGCGAAAACGCGCCGGGCGAATTCTTCACCCCGTTCACCGCCGTCGGCACCACCAACCAGAACGGCACCACCAATTCCGACCGTACCAACTATTTCGAGAATGTGCCGACCACCGCGCTCGACATGGCGCTGTGGATGGAATCCGACCGCATGGGCCACCTGCTCGGCGCGATCGACCAGAAGACCCTGGACGAGCAGCGCGGCGTGGTTCAGAACGAAAAGCGCCAGGGCGATAACCAGCCCTACGGGCAGGTCTGGGACGAGCTGGGCCGACTGATGTATCCGGCCGGGCATCCGTACCACCACAGCACCATCGGGTCGATGAACGACCTCAACGCCGCTTCGCTGGACGACGTCAAGACCTGGTTCAAGACCTGGTACGGCCCGAACAACGCGGTGCTGGTGCTGGCCGGCGACATCGACGTGGCCACCGCGCGCGCGAAAGTGGCGGAGTATTTCGGCGACATTCCGGCCACGCCGACCATGGCGCAGCCGGCGGTTGACGTGGCGGCGCATGCCGCCGATTCACGTTCCACGATGACCGACCAGGTGCCGCAGTCGCGCATCTACCGGATCTGGAACGTGGCCCAGTACGGCCAGCCCGACCTGGATCGTCTTGACCTGTTCGCCCGCGTCCTCGCCGGCGGCAAGTCCTCGCGCCTGTCACGCCGCCTCGTCCACGACGAGAAGCTGGCCGACAGCGTGGCTGCGATGGTGTCGCCTTCGCAACTGAGCAGCAATTTCATCATCACTGCCACGGTCAAGAAGGGGATCGACCCGGCCAAGGTCGAGGCGATCATCAGCGAGGAATTGCAGCGCCTGCTGCGCGAGGGCCCCAGCGTGGATGAGCTGAATCGCGCACGTACCGGCGTCGAGGCGGCTTGGGTGCGCGGGGTCGAGCGCATCGGCGGCTTTGGCGGCAAGGCCGATGTGCTGGCCGAATGCACGGTCTACACCGGCAAGCCCGATTGCTACCAGGACAGCCTCAAGACCCTGGCCGAGGCCACCGCCGATAACGTGCGTGCCGCCGGCAACAGCTGGCTGGGGGCGGGCAAGGGCAGCCATACCCTGGTGGTGAATCCGGGTCCGCGCGTGCCGGTGGCCGAGGAGCCGACGGTGACGCCGGCCGCGTTCACGATTCCCAAGCCGGATACTCGCTACACCACCACGGCGTCCACCGTCGACCGCACGTCCGGCCCGCCGATGCCGACCCGGTTCCCGGACCTGGTGTTCCCGGCCCAGCAGCATGCCACCCTGAGCAATGGCACCCAGGTCGTGCTGGCCGAGCGCCATGACGTTCCGGTGGTGCAGATGAGCTACCAGTTCCGTGGCGGTCAGGCGGCCGATTCTGTGGCCCACCCGGGCCTCGCCAGCTTCACCATGGGCCTGCTCGACGAAGGGGCCGGCGACCGCGATGCGCTGGCCTTCGCCGATCGCGCCGAAGCGTTGGGCGCCAATCTCAGCGCCAGTGCCGGGCGCGACAGCAGCGATGTCTACCTGTCGGCGCTGAAGCAGAATCTCGACGCATCGGTGGCGCTGTACGCCGACATGCTGCGCCGGCCGCGCTTCGACCAGGCCGACATCGACCGCGTGCGTGGCCAGTGGGTCGCCGGTATCCGCCAGGAAAAGGCCAACCCGAATACTCTGGCCGCACGCGTGTTGCCGGGCCTGGTGTATGGCGCGGGCCATCCGTACGCGGCCCCGGCCAGCGGCAGCGAGGCTTCGATCACCGGCTTGGGCCGCGCCGACATCCAAGGCTGGCACGACGGCAGGCTGCGTCCGCAGGATGCCACCTTGGTGGTGGTGGGCGATACCACGCTGGCAGAAATCATGCCGGTGCTGGAGCGCCACTTCGGCGACTGGAAGCCGGCGGGCGTCAGCGCGGCCGCATCGGCGATCCCGACGGTGCCGGCACAGCCGCAGCCGCGGGTGTTCCTGATCGACCAGCCCGGCGCCGTGCAGGCGACCATCGTCGCGTCTTCGCTGCTGCCGCCCAGCAGCGATCCGAAGTCGATCGACTACGACATGGCCAACATGGTGCTGGGCGGTGATTTCACTTCCCGCCTCAACATGAACCTGCGCGAGGACAAGCACTGGTCGTACGGCGCCGGCAGCGGTGCCGGCGGCGCGATCGGCCCACGCCTGTGGATGGCCCGCGCGCCGGTGCAGATCGACAAGACCGGTGAATCGGTGGCGGAGTTGCGCCGCGAGGTCACCGCGTATGCGAATGGCACGCGCCCGGCCAGCAGCGCCGAAGTCGAGAGCATGGAGAAGATCGAGACCCTGAGCCTGCCGGGCGATTTCGAAACTGCCCGCGCGGTGTTGGGCACCATCGCCAGCAACGTCCTGTACGGGCGTCCGGACGACTACGTGTTCCGCCGCAAGGCCGCGATCGAGGCGATGACGCCGGCCCAGGTCAATGCCCAGGCACACATGTTCAACCCAGCCGGCTTGACCTGGCTGATCGTCGGCGACCTCAAGCAGACCGAAGCGCCGGTGCGGGCGCTCAACATCGGCGAAGTCACAATCCTCGACGCCGACGGCAAGCCGGTGCCGCCCAAGCCCTGAGGGTTTCGTTCATCCAGAGCCCCCCGAAGCCCGGCATGCTTGTCGGGCTTCGTTTTTTCGAGGACGCCGGAATGTGGCAACGAATCCTGCCGATCGTGTTTGCGTCGATGCTTTCAGGCTGCGCCTTCGTGACGATGACCCCCGCCGCGCAGCGGGTGCAGGTACTGGAGCGCGCGCCGACGGGCTGCGAGGCGCGCGGCGAGGTGGTGGTGACGATGACCCACAAAGTCGGTCCTTACGAGCGCGACGAATTGCGGGTGCGCGATGAGCTGGAAATTCTCGCCCGCAACGAGGCGCCGAGACTGGGCGCCAACCGGGTCAGCCCGATGGGGGCAGCGGAAGATGGGCGCCAGCGCTGGGCGATGTGGCGCTGTTCCTGAACAGGTGGGACCAGGTGCGCATCACGAACTATCCATACGCATGCGCATGGAACTGGAAATGCGCTATTCTGATCGGTTCAAGGGGTCGAGTTTCGCCCGTTTCGAGTACTTGCCATGTTGTTTCAACGCGTTGCCATCGCCGGCCTGGCCCATATTGACGCCCCGCGGCGCCTGACGTCGGAGGAGATCAACGCCCGGCTGAAACCGACGCTGGATCGTCTCGGCATTCGCACCGATGTGCTCGGCGACATCGCCGGCATCCATGAGCGCCGGCTGTGGGACGA
The DNA here is from genome assembly GCA_018262705.1 of Xanthomonas sp. Classification (GTDB taxonomy): domain Bacteria; phylum Pseudomonadota; class Gammaproteobacteria; order Xanthomonadales; family Xanthomonadaceae; genus Thermomonas. The sequence continues at coordinate 47,836 of JADFDQ010000001.1, read as the reverse complement.
CAACGTGCTGGCTTCAGACGCCGCCACCCTGGCCGGAGTCAAGGCATTGGCCGATGCCGGCATCGACCCGGACAAGGTCGGCCTGCTGGTCAACACTTCGGTCAGCCGCGACTATCTGGAACCGTCCACCGCCTCGATCGTCAGCGGCAACCTCGGCCTGCCCGACACCTGCCAGAACTTCGACATCGCCAACGCCTGTCTGGCTTTCATCAACGGCATGGACATCGCCGGACGGATGATCGAGCGCGGCGAGATTGAATATGCGCTGGTGGTCGATGGCGAAACCGCCAACAAGGCCTACGAGAAAACGCTGGAGCGGATGACCCGCGCCGACGTCACCGAAGCAGACTTCCGCAACGAACTGGCCACGCTCACGCTGGGTTCCGGCGCTGCGGGCATGGTGCTGGCGCGTACCGAACTGGCGCCGGGCGCGCCGCGCTACAAGGGTGGCGTCACGCGTGCGGCCACCCAGTGGAACATGCTGTGCCGAGGCAATCTCGACGGCATGATCACCGACACCCGCACCCTGCTGGTCGAAGGCATCAAACTGGCCACCAAGACCTTCGATGTCGCCAAGCTGAAACTGGGCTGGGTGGTGGGCGAGATGGACGAATTCGTCATCCATCAGGTCAGCAAGGTTCACACCGCCGCCTTCACCAAGGCGATGGGCATCGATCCCAGAAAGGTGATGACAATCTTCGGCGAACACGGCAACATCGGCCCGGCATCTGTACCGATCGTGCTGTCAAAGCTCCGCGAAATGGGTCGATTCAAGAAGGGCAGCCGGGTTGCGCTGCTGGGGATTGGTTCCGGCCTGAACTGCTCGATGGCGGAAGTGGAGTGGTGAGCACGGTGCGCGGCGCAGGCCGCGCGTCGCGCCGGTACTGACGGCATACTGTCTGCTCATCCTGCCCGGAGGAAGCCATGAATCGAGTCATTGCGCCTGGCCGCTTGGCGGCGGCGCTGCCGGTGCTGCTCTCGCTGTCCGCTTGTGGCCTGTTCAGCGGCGATGGCGCCACCCGGATCGCGTTTCGGCTGGAGTCCGAGGGCGCCCAATTTCGCGCTTCCGGCGCGGCGACCCACGGTTTCAGCTATCTGCCCAAGGGCGGCTACGACGACTGCGCGGAAGCCTACGACGTGCAGTTTTCCGCCAAATCCGCGCTGGTGGTCTGGTGCAAGGACGCCGGTGGCAACACGACCTCCAGTCACACCACCACCTATCATCTCAACTTCGTGAAAGTGCCCAAGACCTGGATCGTCAAAAAGCGCCCGGGCGAGCGGATGTGGATCGATCTGGCCCGCGAGGGCGGCAACGTGGTGATTTCGGACGTGCGCTGAACCAAGCCGGCAGGAGGCCTGAGTCAGTTCCGTGCAGTATGATGAAACGACATTGACAGCAGTTAGGGCGAAGGCTGAAACGACTCAGCCGCGCAAGGCTTTTTTCACCCGCTTGCGCAGCTCCGGCAGCAGCTCGGTTTCGAACCACGGGTTGCGGGTGAGCCACATCCGGTTGCGCGGGCTGGGGTGCGGCAGCGGCAGGATGCCGCGCTCGCGCAGATGGCGGCGCCAGTCCTGCACGGTGTCGGTCAGCGTTGCGCCACGCGCCTCTTTCAGCAGCCCGACCTGCGCGTATTGGCCGATGGCCAGCGTGAGTTGCACCTGCTTGAGCTGCGGCAGCAACTGCGGATGCCATTCCTGCGCGCACTCCGGACGCGGCGGCAGGTCGCCGCTGTTGCCGGTGCCGGGAAAGCAGAATCCCATCGGCACGATGGCGATCCTGTCGGCGTCGTAGAACGTCGTCTTGTCCACCCCCAGCCAGTCGCGCAGGCGGTCGCCGCTGGGATCGTTGAACGGAATGCCGGTTTGGTGCACCTTGCGCCCCGGCGCCTGGCTGACGATCAGCAGCCGCGATTCGGGAGACGCCTGCAGCACCGGACGCGGCCCGAGCGGCAGAAACGCCTCGCAAATTCGGCAGATGCGGATGCGCGCCATCAGCGCGTCGAAAGATTCGGACATGGGCGTCATGATGCCAGCGCGGGCGTGAATCGTTGCGACGCGGTTCGAAGCGTTGGGTGACAGCGGAGCCGTGGCGAGGCGTCCGGCTTCGTGGCTGCAGGCAACTCGGGCATGATGGATGCATTGCCGGAGGCCGCCATGTCGGACGAAAACAGATCCACCGAAGTCCTGATCACCGTCAGCGCCACGATGGCGACCGTCTGCTTGGCGGTGGTGGCCATCATTTCGGCGAAGGATGCCGTCACCCATATCGATTCGATTACCGACGACTTGTTTCTGTTCGCTTCGCTGGGCTATCTGATCACCGTCTCGCTGGGCTACTGGGCGACCAAGCACCCGGACCGGACGCGTGCCAAAACACTCGTCACGATCTCCGAATGGTCTTTTTCGCTGTCCCTGATTGCGATCCTGGCCGGCGGCGTGCTGTTGGTTTATACGTCGCTGTAGCTGTCGCGGATTCCGGGTCGGAAGTGAACGTTTGGCTGTCCGTTTCGTGCAGCTATCGTCGTTACTCCGAGAGGGCACGTCGACAGATGCGGCAGCGACGCGGGGGTGCCCGTTCGGGAAGCGTTATTTCACATATCGGTTGTCACATCCATCGCAGGAGACCCGCATGCGTCGTTTCGCAATCATCGCGTTGTTGCTCGCCACGCTTGGTCTGGCCGGCTGCGGCCAATCCGTCCCGCCCGACAAGCAGGCCTTCGTCGGCGAATGGCAGTCCAACGGCATGGCCGTCAACATTGCCCAGAACGGCAAGGTCATCGTCGTGAAGGAAGGCTCCGGTGGCAATACCCGGGTCGAGGCGCCGCTGCAGGGCTTTACCGGCAACGATTTCACCATCGGGCTGGGGCCGATGAAAACCACCTACAAGGTCTCGGTGGCGCCGCACGAAGACAACGGGCAGTGGAAGATGACGGTGGACGGCGTGGAGCTGACCCGCAGCGAGGAGTGATCGACTGGCTTGCGGCGTGCGCGCCGGCTATCTCACGTGCCGCACCGTTTGGCGTGATCTCCGGATTCGGGTTCGCCAATCTGCGAACAGGCCAGTGGCGGTCGGGCCGATCTCGGGCCGGTCGATGCGTCATGCAGCGGACGCTGCGCGGCGATCCGCCAGGATTGCGGCGATAATGGCGCAGCGTCGCAAGCCGGCGTCTGTCCACGTTCGAGCCGCCGATGCCGTTTCCCGATTACCCCTTCACCCCGCAGCGTTTCGAGGTGCGTCCCGGCATCGGGATGTCGTTTCTGGACGAAGGCCCGCGCGCTGGCGAGGTCATCGTCATGCTGCACGGCAACCCGTCGTGGAGCTACTACTGGCGGCACCTCGTGCTGGGGCTGCGCGACCGCTACCGCTGCATCGTGCCCGACCACGTCGGCATGGGCCTGTCCGACCGCCCGGACGATGCGCCCGGCGCGCATCCGCGCTACGACTACACCCTGCAGTCGCGGATCGACGATCTGGACGCGCTGTTGCGGCATCTGGGCATCGACGGCCGACTGACGCTGGCGGTGCACGACTGGGGCGGGATGATCGGCTTCGGTTGGGCGCTGACGGCCCCGGCCCGGGTGCGACGACTGGTCATCACCAACACCGCCGCGTTCCCGCTGCCGTCGAGCAAGCGTTTCCCGCTGAGACTGGCGATGGGCCGCGACTCCCGCCTCGGCGGCTGGCTGATCCGCCGCTTCAATCTGTTCGCCCGCGGCGCGGCGCGTTTCGGCACCGTGCGCAAATTGCCGAAGGGCGTGCGCATGGCCTATGCCGGCGTCTACGACGGCTGGGACACGGCGATTTCCACCCTGCGTTTCATGCAGGACATCCCGCTGCATTCCCGCGACCGCGCGATGGCGCTGGTCGAGGCCAGCGCGCGTGCGCTGCCCGGATATGCCGACCGCCCGACCTTCATCGGCTGGGGTCTGCGCGATTTCGTGTTCGACAAGCACTTCCTCGACGGCTTCCGCGCCGCGCTGCCGAACGCGGAAGTGCATGCCTATGCCGACGCCTCGCACTACGCGCTGGAAGACAAGCACGAAGCACTGGTGCCGCTGATCCGGCTGTTCCTTGACGCGCATCCGCTGTAGCGCGGAAGCCAAACGATCTACAAGATCCAGCCGCCGTCCACGGTCAGTTCCGAACCGGTGATGAAACTGGCGTCGGGGCCCACCAGAAAGGCCACCGCGGCAGCGATGTCCTCCGGTGTGCCGATCCGTTTCAGCGGGGTGTCGGCGACCCCGGACTGGGTGGCCTCAGTACCGAGCGCATCCAGCATCGGCGTGTCGATGAATCCGGGGTGGACGGAGTTCACACGGATATGCGCTGGCGCCAGTTCCAGCGCAGCGGTCTTGGTCATGCCGCGCACCGCCCACTTGGTACCGACATAGGCGGCGGCGCCGGGGAAGCCGAGCTGTCCGGCAATCGAGCTGATATTGACGATGCTGCCGCCGCCGGCTGCGCGCATCGGCACCTGTCCGTGCTTCATGCCGAGCAGGACGCCCAGTTGGTTGACCCGGAACTGGCGTTCGATATCGTTGCTGATGGCGTCGGCAACGGGGCCCGGGATGAAGATTCCGGCGTTGTTGACCAGAATGTGCAGACCGCCGAAGAGGCGCGCGACCGCAGCGGTGGTGTCGATCCAGGCGGCTTCATCGGTGACGTCGTGGGCGAAAAACGCCGCGCGTTCACCCAGCTCCGAGGCCAGCGCCCGCCCCTGCTCGGTGAGCAGATCGGAAATCGCCACGGCCGCGCCTTCGGCGTGCAGCCTGCGGGCGATGGCTGCACCGATACCACGCGCGCCGCCGGTCACCAGTGCGATCTTGCCTGTCAGCCTGCCGTTCATGCCTGCGGTCTCCGGATTCGGGATCGTCAGAGTGCGTCCGTTCGCGGCTTGCAGTTTTGACTGGCGTCAATTCTGCCGACGCAAATCTGCCTTGGATCTGCGAGGCGGATGCGGAAATTGTGCGCCGCTGGCGCTGGCGCGACGACCCTGGGCCGGGCTGGGCGATAATCGGCGCATGGACGAGATCTGCAACATCGCGGCGGCGCTGCCGCGGCTGGCGCGCGAGTGCCCCGACCGGGTCGCCATCCGCTGTCCGGGGCGCGGCGGCCGCTACGCGATCGCGCTGACGTTTGCCGAGCTCGATGCACGCAGCGATGCGATCGCGGCGGGATTGGCCAAGCGCGGCGTCGAGCGCGGGTCGCGCTGCGTGGTGATGGTGCGGCCGACGCCGGATTTCTTTCTGACCATGTTCGCGCTGTTCAAGCTGGGCGCGGTGCCGGTGCTGATCGATCCGGGCATCGACAAGCGCGCGCTCAAGCAGTGCCTGGCTCAGGTGCAGCCGAGCGCGTTCATCGGCATCCCGCTGGCGCTGCTGGCCAAGGCGCTGCTGGGCTGGGCGGCGTCGGCGACGCTGCGGATCACCACCGGCAGGATGGCGATCCTGGCCGATGCAACGTTGGCGCAGATCGAACAGGCAGGCCGGGGTTCCGGCGCGCAGTTGGATGCCACCGCGCCGGACGATGAAGCCGCGATCCTGTTCACCAGCGGCAGCACCGGCGTGCCCAAGGGCGTGGTCTACCGCCATCGCCATTTCGTCGCGCAGGTGGAGATGCTGGGTGCGGCCTTCGGTATCGAAGCGGGCGGCGTCGATTTCCCGACTTTCCCGCCGTTTGCACTGTTCGATCCCGCGCTCGGGCTGACCAGCGTGATTCCCGACATGGATCCGACCCGGCCAGCCAAGGCCGATCCGCGCAAACTGCACGCGGCGATCGCGCGCTTCGGGGCCAGCCAGTTGTTCGGCTCGCCGGCGCTGATGCGGGTGCTGGCCGAATACGGCGAATCGCTGCCGACCCTGCGCCGGGTCACCAGTGCCGGCGCGCCGGTGCCGCCGGAGGTCGTACAGCGGATGCTGGAATTGCTGCCGCCGGAGGCCACCTTCTGGACGCCCTACGGCGCCACCGAATGCCTGCCGGTGGCGGTGATCGAAGGTCGCGAACTGCTGGGCCTGCGCACGCGCACCGAGGCCGGCGCCGGCACCTGCGTCGGCCGGCCGGTGGCGGGCAACACGGTGCGGGTCATTGCCATCGACGACAACGCCATCGCGCAGTGGAGCGATGCCGTGTCGATGGCGCAGGGCGAGGTGGGCGAAATCACCGTGGCCGGCCCGACCGCGACCGACGCCTATTTCGGCCGCGAAGACCAGACCGCGCTGGCCAAGATCCGCGAAACCCTGCCCGACGGCAGCGCGCGCACCGTGCACCGGATGGGCGATCTGGGCTGGTTCGACGACGGCGGCCGGCTGTGGTTTTGCGGCCGCAAGTCGCAGCGGGTGACGGTCGATGCGCTGACAACGCTGTGCACCGAGCAGATCGAGCCGGTGTTCAACACCCATCCGGCCGTGGCCCGCACCGCGCTGGTCGGCGTCGGCCCGCGCGGTGCGCAGACGGCGGCGCTGTGCTTTGAGCTTGAACCGGGCAGCGGCACCGATCCAAAGGACGTGGCCGACGAGTTGCGCCACATCGCCGACGGTTTCGTGCATACCGCCAAGATCGACCTGTTCTTGCACTATCCGAAACCGTTCCCGGTGGACATTCGCCACAACGCCAAGATCGGTCGCGAACAACTGGCGGTCTGGGCAGCCGGAAGACTCGCGGCGACAGGCCACGCATGAAGGTTCTCGTCACCGGCGGCGGCGGCTTCCTCGGGCAGGCGTTGTGCCGTGCGCTGCTGGAGCGCGGGCATCAAGTGACCAACTTCAGCCGCAGCCAGCACCCGGCGCTGGACGCGCTGGGCGTGCCGCAATTGCAGGGCGATCTGGCCGACCGCGCGGCGGTGCTGCGGGCGCTGTATGGCGGCTTCGATGCGATCCTGCACAACGCCGCCAAGGCCGGCGTCTGGGGCGCGCGCGCGGCGTTTTATTCGGCAAATGTGACCGGTACCGAAAATGTTCTGGCCGCCTGCCGCGCCCACGGCATTGGCAAGCTGGTCTACACCTCCACGCCCAGCGTCACCCACCGCGCCACGCGTCCGGTCGAGGGTGCATGTGCGCAGGACGTGCCTTATGGCGAGCCGTTCAAGTCGCACTACGCTGCCACCAAGGCGATTGCCGAGCGCGCGGTGCTGTCGGCCAACGGCCCGGAGTTTGCCACCGTCGCCCTGCGCCCGCGCCTGATCTGGGGTCCGAATGACACCCAGATCCTGCCGCGACTGGTGGCACGCGCCCGCAGCGGGCGGCTGCGGCTGGTCGGCGGCGGCGGAAACAAGGTCGATACCACTTATATCGACAACGCCGCGCAAGCACATTGCGATGCGCTGGAACATCTCCACGTGGGGGCGGTCTGCGCGGGCAAAGCCTACTTCATCAGCAACGGCGAGCCGTGGCCGTTGCGCGAGGTGCTCAACGCCCTGCTGCATGCGGCCGATGCGCCCGAGATTCGCAAATCCATTCCTTATGGCGCCGCCTACGCGATCGGCGCAGTGTGCGAAGCGCTGTGGACGCTGCTGCCGCTGCGAGGCGATCCGCCGCTGACGCGATTTCTCGCCGAGCAGCTGAGCACGCCGCACTGGTATTCGATGGCGCCGGCCGCGCGCGATTTTGGCTACGTGCCGAAGGTGACAATGGACGAGGGTCTGCGACGCCTGCATCTGTCGCTGATTGCAGGAAACATCGGCTCGCCGTCCTCTGAAATTGTGTAACCCGTGGCGCTGTCGCTAGGGTGGCACCATCACAACGCACCCGGATTTTCGATGGCTTCCGGCCACGGTCATTCACACGAACACGGCGACAACGCGCACAGCCACCTGCCGGCGACGATCAAGCATGAGCGCCCGCTGTGGATCGCGTTCGCCCTGACTTTCATCGTGCTGCTGGTGGAAGTGGCCGGCGCCCTGCTCAGCAACAGCCTCGCCCTGCTCTCGGATGCGGCGCACATGTTGACCGACGTGGCGGCGCTGGGCGTATCGCTGTTTGCGGTGCGCCTGAGCCGGCGCCCGGCCGACGCGCGCCGCAGCTATGGCTATGCGCGGATGGAGGCGATTGGCGCGCTGATCAACGGCGGCCTGCTGTTCCTCGTCGCCGGCTACATCCTGTGGGAAGCAGCGCAGCGATTTCGTGCCCCGCAGGAGGTGGCTTCCTCCTTCATGCTGGTCGTGGCCTGCGTGGGTCTGGTCGCCAATCTGGTGTCGATGAAGCTGCTGGCCGCCGGTGCCGGCGAAAGCCTCAATGTCAAAGGCGCCTATCTTGAAGTCTGGAGCGACATGCTTGGCTCGCTGGGCGTGATCGCTGGCGCGCTGGTGATCCATTTCACCGGCTGGGCCTGGGTCGACTCGATCGTTGCGGTGTTGCTGGGTTTGTGGGTGCTGCCGCGGACCTGGGTGCTGCTGCGGCAGGCGATCCATGTGCTGATGCAGGGCGTGCCGGAGGGACTGGACGTTGACGCGGTGCGCGCGAACATGCTGGCGGTGGCCGGGGTGGCGGAAGTGCACGATTTACACGTGTGGGCATTGGGTTCGCGCGAACCGATCCTGACCGCGCACGTTGTGCTGTGCGACGGCGCAGGCGATCCCGATGCCGTACGCGCTGCGGTCGCAGACGCGTTGCGCCAGCGTTTCGATATCGAGCACACCACCTTGCAAGTCGAAACCCGCCGCTGCGCCGGCGACAAACTGCACGACTGACGCCGGCACAACGCTGCTGCGACGAATACACAAGCGGCGTATCGTGCGGGTTCCTTTCCTGCCTTGCGGTGCTGCCATGACCACCCACGCATTCGGGGCCCACGCGGCCGACCAAGCCATCGTTGCGATTGACATCCAACGTCGCGCGCCGGGGCCGCAGGATGTGCAGATCGACATCGCCTATTGCGGCGTCTGCCATTCCGATTTGCATACGGTGCGCAGCGAATGGCCGGGCACCGTGTACCCGTGCGTGCCGGGGCACGAGATCGTGGGGCATGTCAGTGCGGTGGGTGCGGACGTCACTGCGTTCAAGGCGGGCGATACGGTGGGCGTGGGTTGTCTGGTGGGTAGCTGCCGCAGCTGCGCATCCTGCGAGGAGGGGCTGGAGCAATATTGCAGCAAGGGCATCATCGGCACCTACAACAGCCCCACCGCCGATGCGCCGGGCCACACGCTGGGCGGCTATTCGCAGCGAATTGTGGTCGATCAGCGTTTCGTATTGCATGTCCGTCACCCTGGCGAACAACTCGCCGCGGTCGCGCCGCTGCTCTGTGCCGGCATCACCACCTATTCGCCCTTGCGGCATTGGGGCGCGGGGCCGGGCAAGAAAGTGGGCATCGTCGGCATCGGCGGGTTGGGGCATATGGGCGTCAAGATCGCGCATGCGATGGGCGCGCAGGTGGTGGCGTTTACCACCAGTGAATCCAAGCGTGCCGAAGCGCATCGCTTGGGTGCCGATGAGGTTGTGAATTCGCGCGATGCCGCACAGATGCAAGCGCACGCCGGCAGTTTCGATTTCATCCTCAACACCGTGGCTGCGCCGCATGTGCTGGATGGCTTCATCTATCTGCTCAAGCGCGACGGCACGATGTGCCTGGTCGGTGCGCCGGCCTCGCCGCACCCCAGTCCCAACGTGATGGGTCTGGTCCTTGGCCGCAAAGCCATTGCCGGGTCGTTGATTGGCGGCTTGCCGGAAACGCAGGAGATGCTGGATTTCTGCGCGCAACACGGAATAGTTGCCGATATCGAAATGATCGACGCGCACGCCATCGACGCCGCGTACGAGCGCATGCTGAGGAGCGATGTGAAATACCGCTTCGTGATCGACTGCGCCACGATGGGCGCATGAGCGAAGCTGCACAGTTCACGCCAGCAGCCGTGTCACACGCACTGCCGCTGGACGTGTTGTATGCCGATGCGTTTTTGGCGGTGGTGAACAAGCCCGCAGGGTTGATGGTGCATGACAGTGCGTTGGCGCGCGGCGAAACCGATTTCGCCGCGGATCGTTTGCGTGAGCAATTCGGCAAGCCGATCTTTTTGGTGCATCGGCTGGACCGCGCCACCAGCGGCTGCCTGCTGCTGGCGTTTGATCGCGACACCGCCTCTGCGCTGGGCAAGACGCTGATGGCGCATGACATGGAAAAAGACTACTGGGCGATCTGCCGGGGCTGGCCGGCCGAGCCTGCGTTCACGGTGGACCATCCCCTGGATGGCGGCCCCGGCAAGCCGCAGAAGAAACCTGCCATCACGCATTTTTCGGAGTTGGCGCGCTGCGAGTTGGCGTGGCCTTCCACGGGGTTTGCCACCTCGCGTTATGCGTGGCTGCGGGCCTCGCCGCAGACTGGGCGCTTTCGGCAAATTCGCCGTCACCTCAAACACATGTTCCATCACCTGATTGGCGATTCCAGCCACGGCGATGGCCGCCACAATCGCAATTTCCGCATGCAGGGGATTCACCGCATGTTGCTGCATGCACAGCGCTTGGCGTTTACCCATCCCCACACCGGTGCGCGGGTGGAAGTATTGGCGCCGGTGGATGCCGAATTTGCCAAGGCGCTGGCACTGTTTGCGGCCGCGCCCGTGGCGTGAGCTTGCCCCTACAATGCCCACATGCAGATTGGCCGCGTCACCATCGACGATGACGAATTGAGCGAACGCTTCGTGCGGGCGTCGGGGCCGGGTGGGCAGAACGTCAACAAGGTGGCCACCGCAGTGGAATTGCGTTTCGATGTGGCGGGCTCGCCGTCGTTGCCGGAACCGGTGCGCATGCGGCTGTTGGCCAAGCGCGACCGCCGGGTCACCAGCGAGGGCGTGTTGGTGATTGCCGCGCAACGTTTTCGCACGCAAGAGCGCAACCGCGAGGATGCGCGCACGCGCTTGGCGGCGTTCATCGAAAGTGGCCTGCACGCGCCCACGCCGCGCATCGCCACCAAGCCCAGCCGCGCCTCCAAAGAGCGCCGCTTGGGTGAAAAGCGCGGACGTGCGAGCATCAAGCAGGGGCGCACCGGGCGGGGTTGGGATTGAGCAAGGCGCAAAGAGAAGCTGTCGTGGCGGCCTTGCCGTTATCGGTGCCGCGGATGCCGCCCAGCCCGTTTGCGCAGAAGCTGGCGCGAGCCCTGCTGCGCCTGGGCGGCTGGCGTCTGGTCGGTGAATTTCCCGATGTTCCGAAAGCGGTCTTGATCGCCGCGCCACATTCTTCCAACTGGGACGGCATCTGGGGGTTCACGGTCAAGATTGCCACCGGCATCCGGCTGTCGGTGCTTGGCAAGCACAGCCTGTTCCGGATTCCGGGGCTTGCGCAGATCCTGCGCTGGCAGGGTGTCATTCCGGTTGATCGGGAGGCTCCGCTGGGCGTCATCGAGCAGGCGGTGGCCACGATCCGCGCACATCCGCAGATCTGGTATGCAATCGCGCCCGAAGGCACGCGCCGCCGTGTGCCGCACTGGAAAACCGGATTCTGGAAGATCGCTCACGGCGCCGGGGTGCCGGTGGTGCCGGCGGCCTTCGACTATCCGAACCGGCGCGTCGTGATCGGCTCCGTGTTCGCGTTGACCGACGATATGGATTCCGACATTGCGCGCATCCAGCGCTGGTATGCGTCGTTCCACGGGCGCAATCACGACGTGCTGCAGTCCGGAGGGTGAAGCCCCGCCGCGCTTGATGCGGCCCATGCGTGCAGTGCCCGCCGTCGACGTGCATGGAATGGGCGCTGCAGCTGCCATGACCTGCTTTCGCCGGCAGCTACCGGCAGCGCTGCTGGCGGCTTCACATGCGGATCGTGTGCTGCAGAAACGAAAAGCCCCGGCAGGCCGGGGCTTTTGCGCTGTAGCGCAAGGTGCGACTTGTTACAGCGGCTGGCCGCCAAACTTGTAGGTGAATTGCAGGAAAAAACTGCGGCCGAAGCTGTCGAACCACGAGGTGTCGTAGTAGGGGTAACGGTCCCAGGTGGGATCCTTCGGCGGCATTTGGTCAAGCAGGTTGTCGATGCTCAGCGCGACCTGAAAGTGGTCGTTGATGTTGTAGCGCGCGCTGGCGTTGAAGCGCCAGGTCGATTGCGTCCAGGCGGTGTTGGTGTAGTTCGCCACCCGGCCGAGGTAATTGCCGAACAGACCCGCGCCCCAGGCGCCGCGCTCCCAGTTCACGCCGAGATTGCCCTTGGTGCGCGGCAGGGTGGTGTCGCTGAAACCGACGTCGAGCATGTCCTCGGTCGGATCGCCCGGGTAAACGTTGCGCGTGTGGCGATGCGTCCAGTTGTAATTGCCGTTGAAGCGGAAGCTGCCGGCGTTGGCGGTGTCCAGCCGGTAGTTGAAGGTCAGGTCGATGCCCGAGGTCTGTTCGTGGGCGATGTTGATCGGCCCGAACAGCACGCTGGTGATTTCGCCGTTGCCGTTGCGGACGACGCGCGCCATGGCGTCGAGACAGCTTGGCGAATGCACGTCCACGGCGGCGCCGGTGTCGGTGATGCCGAGCCGGCAGTTGCCGTCGGTGATCAGCAGCAGGTCGCGGCTCTGGGTCTGCACCTGATTGTCGATGCGAATGCTGTAGTAGTCGATGGCGAGGTCGAAGTTCGATGTGGGCGACCAGACAAACCCGATCGTGGCGGACTTGCTGGTTTCGACCTGCAGGTTGCGGTTGCCCGCATAGACGTCGCGGGTTGCGATGTCCCAGCTGCCGTCGTCATAGCAGTCGGCGTCGCTCAGGCTGGGATCGTCGGTGCGGCACTGGAAATAGTCGGTCGATGTCCGGCGGTAGTAATCGTTGCCTGCGAACAGGTAGTGCATGTCCGGTGCGCGGAAGCCGGTGCCGTACGAGCCGCGAACCAGCAAGGTGTCGACAGGTCGCCACTCTAGGCCGAGGCTGTAGGTGAACTTGCCGGGGTTCTGGCCGCCGTAGCTGTACTGGTCGTAGCGCCCGGCAAGGCTGGCCTGCAGCGTGGAAAACAGCGGCATGCGCAATTCGCCGGCCACGTCCCAGTGGTTGCGGCTGCCGTGGCCGTCGCCATAGCGTGGGCCGTAGTAGTCGGTGTCGGTCAGCGCCAGCGGATCCGGATTGATGCGGTAGGACTGGCTGCCGTATTCGACGACGCCGGCGAAGCCGACATCGCCCGCCGGCAGGGTGAACAGTACGGGCGTGTTGACCGTGAAGCTGAGGTTGTTGTTCGCGGCCTTGGGGTGGAAAACCGACATCGCCCCGAGGGTTGCGAACTGGGCCGGGGTCAGGGGAGTGAACAGGTTGGCCGGATCCGGGGCGTAGATCGCGTAGCCGTCGGCGTCGTAGCCAAGGCGCGGGCCGAGGAAATAGGTGTTGGCGGCCTCAGCATTGATGCGCGGCATGCTCACGTCGGCCTTATACCGGGAATAGTTGTAGGACAGCTCCCAGTCCCAGTTTTCACCAATGGCGCCCTTCAGGCCAGTGGTCAGGCCGAAGGTCATTTCGACCGTGGTGTTCATGCGGCTGCGCAGGCCACCCACTTCTTCGAGAGTGAACTCACGGGTCCAGACTTCATAGTGGCCGGTGTTGGCGTTGTAGAACATGCCGTCGTTGCTGTCGGTGGCTGCGGGATCCTGAAACTGCCAGCCCATGTGGTCGCTGTTGAATTCGTTGCTGCCGCCGGGAACCCCGGTCAGCAGACGCACCGTTTGGCGTCCGGCCTGGACATCGGCAAACCACGACAGGGTGCCGGAAAATTGATACTCGAAGGAACCGTAGAAGTTGACGCCCTTGCGCTCGTTCTGGATGGTTCGATAGGCAATCGCACGTTCGCTGCCGCAATACGGTTCGCCCCAGCGGTCATGGGTGAGGACAACGGACCCTTGTTCCTGCGTCGACAGCGCGGTACAGCCGTTGGCAGGCATGATGTTGACGTCGTCGTCCCAGTCGTAGATCGATGCGACCACGCGCGGCAGGCGGCGGCGCGCGTTGGGAGCATCGAGGGTGGAATCCTGGACGCGACGCTGGAAGCCCCACAGCGGCTGTTTGTCCTGAAACTCGATGCCGACGATGCCGGTGAAATTGCCGTTTTCGAAACCGGTGGTCAGCGTCAGGTCGTGGGAAGCGCCGCCGCCGTGGCTGGTGTCGCCGTAGCGATAGTCGATGGTGGTGCCGTCGGCGGATTTTTTCAGGATGAAGTTGATCACGCCGGCCATGGCGTCAGACCCGTACACGGCCGAGGCGCTGCCGGTCAAGATTTCGATGCGGTCGATCATGCCCAGCGGAATGCTGCCGATGTCGGTGAAGTTGCTCTTGCCTTCGAGCGGCAAAGGGAAGTCGGCGATCCGGCGTCCGTTGACCAGCACCAGCGTGTGATTGGGCCCGATGCCGCGCAGGTCGACCGCCTGTGCGCCAGGGGTGGACTGCGCGCTGGTGGTGTTCTGCTGGCCCTGCACGCTGCCGCTGTTCTGGCTCAGCGAACGCAGGACTTCCGGAACCGAGGTGAACCCGGCAGCCTGGATCTGTTCGGAGCTGACCACGGTGATCGGCGCCGGCCCTTCGATCTGCGCGCGTGGAATGCGCGAGCCGGTGACTTGCACCGCTTCCAGCTGGGTCACCGGCCCTTCCGATTGCGCCTGCGGGGGCGGCGCGGGGCGTGCAGGACGCGCCGGTGCGGCTGGCGCAGCGGCGGCGGGCAGGATCAGAACCGCGCCGGAAGCGTCGCGCTGGGCGCGGAAGCCGCTGCCGGAAAGCAGGGCGTCGAGCGCCTGCGGCGAAGCGGATTGTCCGCGCAAGCCGTTGCTGTGCGCCCCCCGAAGCTGGTCGGCGCGATAGATCAATTGGGTTCCGGTTTGCTGCGCGTAGGTGGCCAGCGCTGCGGCCAGATCGCCGGCAGGAATATCCAGGCGCGGTGCGGTCTGCGCCTGTGCGGCGAGCGCGGCAGAACAGGCCAGGGCCAGCAACAGCCGGCGAAGCGGACGATTGAAAAGCATTGCGGTTTTCCCCAGGTAGCGCGCGCGTTGGCGCCGTCAAGCAATCAGGACGAACAGACGCTGAAAATCCCCCCGTCTTGGCGAGTTCAACGCGAATGCAGGATGATTTGCCTGACGTCGGCCTCGGCGCGGATCGGAAAGCCGGCTTCGAGCAGGCGCACAAAACCGTCTTCGTTGTCCCAGCGGAAGCTGCCGCCGATGCGCAGGGTGGCGGCATCGGCATCGGCGATCACCAGCTTGCGCGTATTGAAGCGGTTGAACTCCGCAACGACCTCGGACAGCGGCGCGTCCGCGAAGGACAGCATGCCGTTGGGCCAGTCAAGCATGCTGCGCACCTGTGCCAGCGGCAGGCTGCGAACCAGCACGCCGCTGCGGCGTACCAGCGCCACGCTGCCGGCCGGAAGCAGCACCGAGGGCTGATCGGAACGGTTCTGGTCCGGGGAATCCAGTCGTACCGTGCCTTCGGTCACCGCGACCCGCAGCGCGTCGGAATCCCGGCGCACCGAATAGCGCGTTCCTACCGCGACCGCACGGTAGCCTTCGGCCGCAACCGAGAACGGCCGCTGCGGATCTTTCACGACTTCGAAAATCGCTTCGCCGCGGGTCAGGGCAATGTCGCGGACGCGAGCGGACAGACGGGCCTCGATCCGACTGTCGCTGGACAAAATCACGTGCGAGCCGTCGCCCAGCACGAATGTGGAGACCTGTCCGGGAAGCGACTGGTACGAGATCGCGGTCATCGGCGCGGGTTGCCGCAGATCCCAGCCCAGCAGCAGCGCGCAGGCGGCGAGGATCGAAGCGGCGGCCAGTGGCAGCCAGCGCTGACGTGGCTTGCGTGGAACGCGCGCGCGCGGCTGCAGGGCAAGCAGCATCAGCTCGCGGCGATCGCTCCGAACTTCGGTTCGCGGCGGCCTGACGGCGTGCCTGCCGGCACCCAAGGCGCGCAGTCGCGCGGTCTCATCCCAGGCTACCTGCAAGCGCAGGAAGGCGATGCGATGCATCGTGTCCTGGTCAAGCCAGCTGTTGAATTCTGCTTGGTCGCACGCCGTCCATGCGCCCGCGTCGTGTCTCGCCAGCCAATCGGCGGCGGTTTGTTCGATGCTGGCGCAGGGTGGGCGCACGGCGGGTCAATCCTTCCGACGCCGCGTGGAAACAGCGCACGGCGGCATGGCGTGCGCGGGTGACGCGCCGGCCTCACCGCCGTGCAGCGCATCGGCGAGCAGGCGCATGGCTTTGGCGATGTGTTTTTCCACGGTTTTCTCGCTGATGCCAAGGCGCAGGGCGACTTCCTTTTGCGACAGATCCTCCACCCGCCGCAGCCAGACGACTTCCCGGCAGCGGTCGGGCAGCCGGTTGAGCGCCTCGGACAGCCGCCGCAGAGTTTGCCGGCTGCCGCTCCAGCGCTCGGGCGTGACCTCATCCACCAAGACGTATGAAGGCTCGAAATCCCCCATCGGTTCGATCGATACCACCTTGCTGCGGCGCAGCCGGTCGGTCATCAGATTGCGCGCGCTGGAAAACAGAAACGCCTTGGGCTGCAGCGGAATGGATTTGGCGGCGGCTTCGTAGATACGGGCGTAGAGCTCCTGGCGCAAGTCGTGGATTTCGTCGCGATGCGGCCAGTGATGGCGCAGGTAGCGCAGCAATGCTTCCTCGTGGATCAGGATCTCATGGACGAACCAGTGGTCGAGCGGGCCATGCATCTGCGTACCATAGCGGAATGTTGCGACGACGCGCGCGTAGGGATTTGCTGCGTTGATTCGTCTGCTTGGAGGTCCGCACACAACGGGTGGAGAGCGAGGATGAAGCAAGTTTCCTGCCGGGCCCTGCTGATGGCCGCACTGCTGTCGCTGGCGATGCCGCTGACTGCGGCGGCGGCCGATGTCGGCCATTACCTGTTGGGCAATCCTGCGACGCGCACGCCGGGCCAGGTGCAGCCCGGCCTGCTGCTGATGGGCGGCGGCGACCGCAATTACGACGCCCTGCGCTGGTTCATGCAAAAGGCGGGCAACGGCCACATCGTCGTCCTTCGCGCTTCGCAAGGCGGGGAAATCGGTGAAGAGTTCTTCAACGAGGTCGGCGGCATCGCGTCGGTCGAAACCTTCGTGTTCAAGGATCGCGAATCCGCCAGCGATCCGCGGATCCTGCGCGCGCTCAAGCACGCCGACGGCATCTTCATCGCCGGCGGCGATCAGTCGCGCTATGTGCGCTATTGGCGCGGAACGCCGATCGCCAAGGCGCTGAGCGACCATGTGCGTGCCGGCAAACCGCTGGGCGGCACCAGCGCGGGCCTCGCGATCCTCGGCGAGTACCTGTATGGCGCGATGGACGGCGGCAGCATCATCAGCCCGGCCGCGCTGGCCGATCCGCTGGGCGATGGCAACACCATTGAAACCGGCTTCCTCGACCTCGCCCTGTTGCGCGGCGTGATCACCGACACCCACTTCAGCGAGCGCGCCCGCCTCGGGCGGCTGGTGGCCTTCCTCGCCAAGAGCGAGGACATGGCCGGGCGGGCGCTGGTCGGCCTTGGCGTGGACGAAGATGCGGCGGTCGCGGTGGACGGCGACGGCAGCGGCCATGTCTACGCCACCGCACCAGGTGCCGGCGCCACGGTGGTGCGCGGCAACTTCGTGAACAAGCAGGTCGACGGCCGGCCGATGCATCTGGATCGCGTGGAAACGCTGGGCGTCAATGGCCATTCGGTGCTGCATTTGCCGGCAGGTACGGTCGACCAACCGGCCTTCACCCGCCACTATGCCGTGCGTGACGGCGTGCTGGTCGCGCTTGATGCGCCGCTGCTGGTCATCCACGGCGGCGCCGGCGTCGAGCCGGGCGATCTGACGCCGCAGCAGGAAACCGAGATCAAGGCCGCCTTGTCTGCGGCGCTGCGTGCGGGCCATGCCAGGCTGCAAAGCGGCGCGGCGGCGCTGGATGCGGTGACTGCGGCAATTACGGTTCTGGAAGACGATCCGCACTTCAACGCCGGCCGCGGTGCGGTGTTCACCCACGACGGCAGGAACGAGCTCGACACCTCGATCATGGACGGCGCGACCGGCCGCGCCGGCGCGGCCGCCGGGCTGCATCGGGTGAAAAACCCCATCCTGCTGGCGCGCGCGATCATGGAACGCTCCAACCACGTGATGATGGTCGGCGACGGCGCAGAAATCTTCGCGCGGGAGCAGGGCATCGCGCTGGTCGATCCTTCGTATTTCCGCACCGAAGGTCGCTGGAAAGCGCTGCAACGCGCGCTGCAGGAAGAAAAGCAGGCGCGGCTCGAACAGCGGCCGCTGGTGCTGCCGGGGCGCGCCTACTTCGGCACCGTCGGCGCGCTGGCGCTGGACGCCAGCGGCAACCTTGCCGGCGGCACCTCAACCGGCGGCATGACCAATAAGCGCTACGGACGCGTCGGCGATTCGCCAATCATCGGCGCCGGCACCTGGGCCGATGCGCGCTGTGCGGTGTCCGGCACCGGCTGGGGCGAGTTCTACATCCGCGATGCCGCCGCGCACGAAATCTGTGCGCGCGTGCGGCTGGCCGGCGTGCCGCTGCCGAAGGCGGCCAACGACGTGATCAACGTGGACATTCCGCGCGCCGGCGGCGACGGCGGCGCGATCGCTCTGAGCGCAGACGGCGTGATTGCCTTCCCGTTCAACACCGGCGGCATGTACCGCGGCTGGATCGGCAGCGACGGCGTGCCGCACGTGGCGATCTACAAGACGGATGCGCTGGTGATGCCGTGACTGCGCGATGACGCGATCGGTGACGGATGGTCGCCATCGACCCTCCGCCGGATCCATTCGCGGAGTTTCCTTCAGCGCTCCGAATGCCCGCTCTCGTCGTATTGGCGCGGCGCCAGCGCCTGCGGGTTGATCAGTTCGACGAACGCGCGCGCCTGTTTGCTCAGGTATTTGCCCTTGCGCATCACGATGCCGTAGCTGCGCGCGGGAAACCAGTTCGCCAGCGAGCGCGCGACCAGCCGCTGGCGGTCGGCTTCGGTCAGGCAGATCGCCGTCACGATGCTGATGCCCAGGCCCATGGCAACGTACTGCTTGATCACTTCCCAGCCGCCGACTTCCAGGGCCACCGTGTACGGCACCCGGTTTTGCTGGAACACCAGATCGACCAGTCGGTAGGTGGTCAGGCGCTTGGGCGGCAGGATCAGGCCGTAGGGCGACAAGTCGTCCAACGTCAAATCACGTTTGCGTGCCAGCGGGTGATCGGGCGGGGTGATCAGCATTGGGTCGAAGCGGTAGACCGGCGTGTAGCTCAGGTCGGCGGGAACATCGAGCATCGAGCCCACCGCCAGGTCTACGGCATCGCTGCGCAGCAGATCCAGGCCGCTGGCGCCGGTGACGTTGTGCAGGGTCAACCGTACCTCCGGATACGCCTTGCGGAAGGCTTCCACGAACTGCGGCAGCAGATACAGGATCGTGGAGCTGCCGGCCGCAACGTGCAGTTCGCCAGCGTCCAGACCGCGCGCGCGTTCGCGGAAGCTGGCGGCGAGGTTGTCCAGCCCCTCGACCAGCGGGCGCGCCATGTCGTAAAGCAGCTCGCCCTCACGCGACAGCGTCATGCGCCGCCCGCTGCGCTCGAACAACCGTGCGCCGAGTTCGCGTTCCAGCGCCTGCAACTGCAGCGACACCGCAGGCTGGCTGAGAAACAGCGCTTCCGCGGCGCGTGAAATCGACCCAAGTCTTGCGATCTGGCAAAACGCCCGCAGCGGCTTCAGGCGCGAGCCTTTGTACGCGAATCGCAGCGCGGAAATGGGGGCGCCCGCCATTGATTTAACTTAAGTATTTATAAAAATTATGTAATACATTGACAAATCTATATTGTCAAATACCACACGGCTGCGGATGGTGAGAGCCCATTCGTTGCATGGAGTTGCCGATGTCGGCCGTGTTGCAAGATCGCCTCGAAGCGGGCGTTGAAATCACCCCGGCGCTGCCGGGGCAGGAGGCGATTCTGACCCCGAGGGCGCTGGAACTGCTGGCCGGGTTGCATCGCCGCTTCGAGTCCGAGCGGCAGTCGCGGCTGGCAGCGCGCAGCGTTCGCCAGGCGGCGTTCGACGCCGGCGCGCTGCCGGGATTCCGCCCCGACACCGCCGCGATCCGCGCCGGCGAGTGGACGGTGGCGCCGACCCCGGCCGCGCTGCGCGACCGTCGCGTCGAGATCACCGGGCCGGTCGATCCGAAGATGGTGATCAACGCGCTCAACTCCGGCGCGAGCTGCTTCATGGCCGACTTCGAAGACAGCACCAGCCCGACCTGGGCCAATCTGATCGGCGGCCAGCAGGCGCTGCGCGCGGCGGTGCGCGGCACGCTGGAGTTCACCGCGGACAACGGCAAGCAGTACGCGCTCAAGCCGGAATCGGAGCAGGCGGTGCTGCTCGTCCGTCCGCGCGGCTGGCATCTGGACGAAAAGCACGTCCGCGTGGACGGCCAGCGAATGTCCGGCGCGCTGTTCGACGCCGCGCTGTTCCTGCTGCACAACGCCGCGCTGCTGGCGGGCAAGGACCGCGGCCCCTACCTGTACCTGCCCAAGCTGCAGTCGATGGAAGAGGCGGCGCTGTGGGAGCAGGCGC
Organism: Xanthomonas sp.; assembly: GCA_018262705.1. Classification (GTDB taxonomy): domain Bacteria; phylum Pseudomonadota; class Gammaproteobacteria; order Xanthomonadales; family Xanthomonadaceae; genus Thermomonas. The sequence goes on along the minus strand of JADFDQ010000001.1, from coordinate 27,365 downwards.
TGTCCTTCATCGAGGCCGAACTGGGTTTGCCGCAGGGACAGGTCAAGGTAACGGTGCTGATCGAAACGCTGCCGGCCGCGTTCGAAATGGACGAAATCCTGCATGCGCTCAAGGGTCGCATCGTCGGCCTGAACTGCGGGCGCTGGGACTACATCTTTTCCTGCATCAAGACCTTCCGTCGCCACCGCGACCACGTGTTCCCGGAGCGCGGCCAGGTCGGCATGACGCGAACGTTCCTTCGCACCTATTCGGAGTTGCTGATTAGGACCTGCCACCGCCGCGGCGCCCACGCGATGGGCGGGATGGCGGCGCAGATTCCGATCAACGGCGATCCGGCCGCGAACGCGGTCGCGCTCGACAAGGTGCGCGCCGACAAGCTGCGCGAAGTCACGGCCGGTCACGACGGCACCTGGGTGGCGCACCCGGCGCTGATTCCGCTGGCGCGCGAAATTTTCGATGCGCGCATGCGCAGCCCGAACCAGAAGCACGTTCTGCGCGAAGACGTCGAGGTCGTTGCCGAGGATCTGATCGAGCCGGTGACCGGCACGATCACCCGCGTCGGCTTCGAAAACAATATCGAGGTCTGCGTGCGCTATCTGGCCGCGTGGCTGGACGGCAACGGCTGCGTGCCGATCCACCACCTGATGGAAGACGCGGCCACCGCCGAGATCGCGCGCGCCCAACTCTGGCAGTGGTTGCATTTCACCGATGACGGCAGCGAGCCGCTGGCGCTGGATGACGGCACCCCGATCGATTTCGTCCTGCTCGACCGCGTCCTGATCGGGCTGCCCAGCCGGCTGGCGCGCATTCCGGGCATGCCCGGCGCCCACCATGTCGGCGAGTCGATCGGACTGCTCGACCGCCTGACCCACGCCAGCGATCTGGCCGATTTCCTGACCTTGCCCGCCTACGAGCGGCTCGACTAAACCACCGTTGTCCCCACCCCACTTTCCAACGAGGCCGATCATGAAGAACCTGCTCCCGACCGCAGAACAGCTGAATCTCGACTGGGCCAACAACCCACGTTGGGCCGGCATCACCCGCACCTATTCCGCCGCCGACGTGGTGCGCCTGCGCGGCACCGTCCACATCGAGCATTCGCTGGCGCGGCTGGGTGCCGAAAAGCTGTGGAAATCGCTGCACCAGGAAGATTTCGTCAACGCGCTGGGCGCGCTGACCGGCAACCAGGCCATGCAGCAGGTCAAGGCCGGACTGAAGGCGATCTACCTGTCCGGTTGGCAGGTGGCGGCCGACGCCAACGTCGCCGGCGAAATGTATCCCGACCAGTCGCTGTATCCGGCCAACTCGGTGCCGCTGGTGGTCAAGCGCATCAACAATACGCTGCTGCGCGCCGACCAGATCAGCCACGCCGAGGGCGATCACGGCATCGACTACCTGCAGCCGATCGTGGCCGACGCCGAGGCCGGATTCGGCGGCGTCCTCAACGCCTTCGAGCTGATGAAGGGGATGATCGAAGCCGGCGCGGCCGGCGTGCACTTCGAAGACCAGCTGGCCAGCGTGAAGAAGTGCGGACACATGGGCGGCAAGGTGCTGGTGCCGACCCGTGAGGCGGTCGAAAAATTGTCGGCGGCGCGGCTGGCGGCCGACGTGTGCGGCGTGCCGACCCTGATCGTGGCGCGCACCGACGCCGAGGCGGCCGACCTGCTGACTTCGGACGTGGACGACAACGACACGCCGTTTTGCACCGGCGAGCGCACGGCCGAAGGCTTCTACAAGACCAGGAACGGGCTGGGGCAGGCGATCAGCCGCGGTCTGGCCTATGCGCCCTACGCCGATCTGGTGTGGTGTGAGACCGGCAAGCCGGATCTGGAGTTCGCCCGCAAGTTCGCCGAGGCCATCCACCGCAAGTTCCCCGGCAAGCTCCTGGCCTACAACTGCTCGCCGAGCTTCAACTGGAAGAAGAATCTGGACGACGCCACGATTGCCAGGTTCCAGAAGGAACTCGCCAGCTATGGTTACAAGTTCCAGTTCATTACGCTGGCCGGCTTCCATGCGCTCAACTACGGCATGTTCGATCTGGCCTACGGCTATGCGCGACGGCAGATGAGCGCTTTCGTCGAGCTGCAGGAAAAGGAGTTCGCAGCGGCCGAGCGCGGGTTCACCGCGGTCAAGCACCAGCGCGAGGTCGGCACCGGCTATTTCGACGCCGTCTCCCAGACCATTCAAGGCGGACAGAGTTCGACCGTGGCGCTCAAGGGCAGCACCGAGGAAGAGCAGTTCCACGGCAAGCGCGCGGCGGCCTGAGATCGCGCGCATCGGGCAGGACGGGCCGGCTGTGCCGGCCCGTTTGCTTCGGTGAAACGGCGTCGTGTCGATGTCAAGAGTCGTTGGCGCCGGGTCGTACCATCAGGCGGCGACGCGATCGCCCTGCCGTTCCAGCTTGCGGTAGCCGATCGCTTCGGTCAGATGCGGGGCTTCAATGGTCGGGCTGGCGTCCAGATCGGCGATCGTGCGAGCCACGCGCAAGATTCGATGCAATGAACGCGCCGACAGCTGCAGCGATTCCACGGCGCGTTCCAGCAGCGCACTGTCGCGCGGCGCGAGCCGGCAGAATGCGTTGGTTTGTGATTGATCCAAGCGTGCATTGGGTTGCTTGCAACGCGCCAGCTGGCGCGCCCTTGCCGCCACCACGCGCGCCCGGACGTCGGCGCTGGATTCGCCCGCGGGTGCATCGGTGCGCAGCAGCGTCGGCGGCAGGCGCGGCACTTCCACGTGCAGGTCGATGCGCTCCAGCAGTGGACCGGAAATGCGCGCCCGGTAACGGCGGATCATCTCGCCGCTGCACAGACAGCGCCCGGACGGGTCGCCGGCCCAGCCGCAGGGGCAGGGGTTCATGGCGGCGACCAGCTGGAAGCAGGCGGGAAAGCTGCAGTGGCGGGCCGCGCGCGAGATGCCGACGCTGCCCGATTCCAGCGGTTCGCGCAGCACTTCCAATGCGTGTCGACTCCATTCCGGGAGCTCGTCGAGGAACAGCACGCCGTGGTGGGCAAGTGATATTTCGCCAGGACGCGGATCGGCGCCACCGCCCACCAACGCGACGGCGCTGGCGGTGTGGTGCGGTGCGCGAAACGGACGCTGTCGCCAGTGCGCCAGATCCAGACCGTGGCCGCTGGTTGAAGCAATACTGGCCACTTCCAGCGCCTCGGCTTCGGACGGTTCGGGCAGAATGCCGGCCAGTCGCGAAGCCAGCAGGGTCTTGCCGCTGCCGGGCGGTCCGATGAACAACAGGTGGTGGGCGCCGGCGGCGGCGATTTCCAGCGCGCGCCGCGCGTGGGTCTGGCCGCGGACGTCGGCAAGATCGGCCGTCGCCGCGGGCGTGCAGGATTGCGGCTGCGCCTGAGGCAATTCCGTGTGCCCCTCCAGCGCCGCGCACACTTCCAGCAATGTTCGCGCGGTGCGGATTTCGACACCGCTGGCCAAAGCGGCCTCACTGCCGTTGTCCGGGGCGACGATCAGGCGGCGGCCGCTGGCACCGACCGCGAGCGCGGCAGCCAGCGTACCGTCGCAACCGCGCAGGGCGCCGGTGAGCGCCAGTTCGCCGAGGAATTCCCGCCCCTCCAGCGCTTCATTCGAGATCTGACCGCTGGCGGCAAGGATGCCCAACGCGATCGCCAGATCAAAGCGCGCACCGTCCTTGGGCAGGTCGGCCGGTGCGAGGTTGACGGTGATCCTGCGCGCCGGGAAGTCGAACTGGGCGCACTGGATCGCCGCGCGCACGCGATCCTTGGCTTCGCGCACCGCGGCTTCCGGCAGTCCGACGATCGACATCGCCGGCAGCCCGCCGCCGAGGTGGACCTCGACCCGCACGGCAGGCGCTTCGACGCCGATCCGGGCGCGACTGTTGACTACAGCGAGATTCATGGCGAGCTCAATTCGACGCGGGCTGGGTGCCAGCCGTTTGGCGCCATTCGGCCAGTTCCGACTCGATGTCGGCCAGACGATCCAGCAGACGCACGGTCTGCGTGCGCAGCGCGTCGATTTCGTCGCGGGTCACCGGGTTCATTCGGCCTAACGCGTTTTGTAGAACGGCCTTGAAGTTTTCTCTCAGGTCGTCGCGACCATCGCGCAGCGTTGGCGGGACGAGGTTGCCGAGCCGACGGGCAAGTTCGTCGATTCTGGCGATGTCGATCGTGTGGTCTGCGTGCATGTTGGCTCTCCGGTCTCCAGATCAGGATGCCTGCCGCCCGGACGGATACCACTCGGCATTTGCCATGGATCGGGATCGGAAAATGCCGCGCTTGGGCGCGGTATGCTTCACGCACGACAGGAGGATGAGCGATGAAGATGGTGATGGCGGTGATCAAACCGTTCAAACTCGACGATGTGCGCGAGGCGCTGGCCGAGATTGGCGTAGCCGGCATCACGGCCACCGAAGTGAAGGGTTTCGGTCGACAGAAGGGGCATACCGAGCTCTATCGCGGCGCCGAGTACGTGGTCGATTTCCTGCCCAAGATCAAGCTGGAGATTGCCGTGGCCGACGATCAGGTCGAACGCGTCACCGAGGCGATACTGAAGTCGGCCGGGACCGGCAAGATCGGCGACGGCAAGCTGTTTGTCTGGGATCTGGAGCGGGTGGTGCGAATTCGCACCGGCGAGCTGGATGCCGATGCGCTGTAAGGCGTGCCCGACCGGGGATTGAACCATTCAAGACGAAAGCGCGTTGGGCGTTTCCGAAGCCGGCGCTCGCCAGACCCCAAGCAGCGCGTGCAGAGCCACCACCAGCGCCCAGCTGATCCAGATCGACCACAGTACGTGCGAGAGAAAATGCGCGCCGCGCATCTGCTGCACGAAGCCAAGGCCCAGACACAGCGCGCCAGCGCCCAGTCCTGCGCCCCAGCTGAAACGGCGGTTCTCCGGATAGCGCAACAATGCGAAGGCCAGCAGCCAGCCGCTGGTGGAGACGAATCCTGCCGGGAAACAGTGACCTGCCTTGGCGATATTCGATGAGAGCGAAGACAGCAGGTCGAAATAGGGGGCAAACCCGCCGTAACGATCGACGTCCCACGGGCAGTGCAGGGGGCTTGTGCGTTTCCACAGCGAAATCATCAGCGGCACCACGATCGCCGAGGCGGCCACCAATCGCCATCGGCGGTGATCCGCCAACTTTCGATGTCGCCACGTCGTCCATAAGCAGGCGAGGGCAGCGAGAATCAGCACGCCCTTGAACCAGCTGTGGATCAGGATCTTCGACCACCATGCGTTGCGCTCGGGCCAGAGGTGATTGACCTGGTCGTACCAAGGGTCGGCCAGCAGAAGATCGAGCCGATTGCCATTGAAAATCGACAGCAGCGCCAGTCCGGCGATGGCAAGCAAGAGACTTTGGCGCAGATAAAAACGAACCCAGAACGGGGGCATGCAAGGTCTGCTCGGTGAGGTGACGCGCGATTATGCGCCCGCTGCCGGTTGGCGTCTTGTCGAAGAAACGAACGGCTGATTCTCAGGTTTCAGCCCGATTTCTGCCCGCGTGCTTGGCGTGGTACAGCGCAGCGTCTGCGCGCGCCAGCAGGGTTTCTCGGCTGTCTTCCGTGGTGGATTGCGCGATGCCGATGCTGACCGAGAGTACGATGGTGGAGTCGATGTCCGAAACACGGTGCGCGCGGGTGGCTTCCAGCAGTCGATTGGCAACGCTGCGGGCCTGATCGTCGCTGGCGTCCGGGCACAGGATGAGGAACTCTTCCCCGCCGATCCGACCGAGGTGGTCGTGCCCGCGCAGCTGTTGTTTCCAGATCGCAGCGGCCTCGCGCAGGACTCGATCGCCAGTGACATGCCCGTGACGGTCATTGATTGATTTGAAATGATCGAGGTCAAGCATGAGCACCGTAAGCGGATGCTTGCTGCTTGCCGCCTGAGCCAGTGCTCGGTCCAGCAGCATTTCAATTGCCCGTCGGCTTGCGATTCCCGTCAAAGGATCGGTCATGGCCAACGTGCGCAACGTGCGCGATTTGCGCCATTGCCGCAGCGCCAGCCAAGCCAACAAGGCCACCAGCAGCGCACCGAGCATGATCGCTAGGCGTTGCCAATGGCGAACGCTTTCGAGTGCCTTGACTTGCTGCAGGCGTGATGCCGCTTCGGCGCGCAGGCGCCGGTTTTCGAAATCCCGTCGCCGAATCTCATATTCGTACTCCAGCAGCCGGTTTTGCTGGAAGCGCATCTTGCCCTGCAACTTGGTTTGCAGGTCGCTGTAGCGTTTGTAGTCGGCCAGCGCTTCGGTGGTGTTGCCCAGAGCCTCCTCGCTGGCGGATCGCGCCTGGAACAGGGTGGCCAGATAACGTTCGTTGCCGTCGCGTTCGATCAAGGGCTGCGCCACGCGGTAGTTGGCAAGTGCTTGCTGATGCTCGCCCAGGCCGGCCAGCGCCTGTCCTGAAAGCAGTGCCAGCACGTCCGTGTTCCAGTTGCCTTCTTGCGTTTTGGCGAAGGCCTGCGCCTGAGTGAGCTGATCCAGCGCAGCATCGAACTTTTCCTGGTCGATGAAGATCGTCGCCATCGCGATCTGTGCGCCGGCAACGCCGGATGCATCGTTGTGGCTGCGGGCGACCTGCATGGCTTCGCGCAACGGAACTTCGGCCTTGTCTGGATCGCCGGACTCGTCGTAGAGATAGCCCAGCTGGATGTTGTAGGTCACGACCCGTTCCCAGTCGCGCTTTTCCTCCATGCGGCCAATGGCATGGGTGAAATAACGTCCGGCCTGATCCCAATCGCCGATGCGGCGGTAAGCCACCGCCGTCATCATCAACAAGGCATCGACTTCGTGCTCGATCCCGGAGGCGCGGTAGCCGGCGCGGGCTCGCTGGAAATCCAGCAAGGCTTTGGCCTGTTCGCCCATATCCGACAACAGCGAGCCGCGCAGGGACAGCGCCTCGGCAAACAATTGGCGTTCGCTGGAGTTCTGCAGCAGGGCCACCATGCGTTCGGCTTCTGCCAACGCCTCCTTCCCGCCTTTCAGGGTAGAAAGAAAATCGACACGGCAAAATCGAGCGCGGCCCTGGGATGCGATATCGCCGGCCGCCTGCGCGCGGCGGAGGGCTTCATTGGCGTAAGCCAACCCCTGGGCGGGATCCTTCCAGCGTTCGCTGCCGCAGTACACCGAGCGAAACTGGATATCGCGCGCCTGGTCGCCGGGCGGCAGCAGGACGTGCAGGCGGTCGAGATTTGCGTCGTATTCGGCAAAGCTGGAGTCCATCGACGACGGGCCCACGACCCGCTCGAACACGGCATCGAATTGGGCGGCGCGGTCTGCAGCAGTGGCAGGCGCAGGCTGCTGCGCACCTACAGGCGGTTGCTGGCCGTAGGCAGGGCCAGCCACCAGCGCGAGCAGCACCCAAATAAATTGCAGCGATGGAAGAGATAATTTCATCAACGCCCTGATTTCAGGTCATTGGCGACCTTAACCGGGGCGCCGATCGTCAACCGTGAGCAAGTTCGAACTTTCGATAATTTATAAGCCGATTCAGTCCGCCAGCGCTTTGGCCACAAACGGCGGCAGGCTTTGCGCGCCCTTGTGCAGGTCGGCGGTGTAGTACAGGGTGTCAAAGCCCTTGCTGCGGGCATCGTCGGCGCGGAAATCGAAGTCAGCGTTTGCGGCTTTCTTCGCCATCGTGCAGCTCCACCAGCCGGTGGGGTAGCAGGGCTGTGGGAACGGCAGGGTCTGGAAGGACTGGAAGCCGGCCTTGCCCATTTCCACGCGCATCGCCTTGATCAGATCCAGCAGCACCAGCGGCGATTCGCTCTGCTGCACCAGGATGCCGTCGTCTTTCAGTGCGCGGTGGCAGCTGGCGAAGAAATCCTTGTTGAATAGGCCTTCGGCCGGGCCGACCGGATCGGTGGAATCGACGATCACGATGTCCACGCTGCCGGGTGCGCAGTTGGCCATGTAGGCAATCCCGTCGTCCCACAGCAATTCAGCGCGCGGGTCGGTGTTGGATTCGCACAGTTCGGGGAAATATTTTTCCGCCATGCGCGTCACTTGTTCGTCGATGTCGCACTGAACGGCCCTCTCCACGCCCGGATGGCGCAACACTTCGCGCAGCGTGCCGCAATCGCCCCCGCCGATGATCACCACGCGCTTGGGGTTGGCGTGGGTGAACAGGGCCGGGTGCGCCATCATTTCGTGGTACAGGAAGTTGTCGCGGGTGGTCAGCATCATCGCGCCGTCGATCAGCATGACGTTGCCCCAGTCGGTCGATTCGAAAATCTCGATGTTCTGGAACGGCGACTGCACCTCGTCGAGCTTGCGGGTGACGCGGAAGCCGATCGACGAGCCGGCTTTGTCAAAATTTTCGTGCAGCCAGGTGGGTTGGGTCATGGCGGTGGATCCTTTTCTGCTGTTCTTTCTCCGCTTTGGAGAAGGTGCCCGAAAGACGGATGAGGGTGCGCTGCGGCATTCGGTGGCATGCGCGTACCGAACCCTTGTCACCAACACTTCTCGCGAGTGAAATGAGACTCGAAGCGGCGCGCATTGTACCGCTTGTAGAATGCACGCCTGTTTGTGTTTTTCCGGATGCCTGAAATGTCCCACTGGTCGCCAGACCTCGCCCGCAAGACTTATTCGATTCCGCATTGGGCGGATGGCTATTTCGACATTGATGCGCAGGGACGCATTGCGGCGCGGCCGCTCGGGGCGAACGGACCGGAGTTCGCGCTGCCTGAGATCGTCGACGTCGCGCTGGCCAATGGCAGCAAGTTGCCGATGCTGGTGCGCTTTCCGGACATCCTTGGCGACCGCCTCCACAAATTGCAGGCGGCGTTCGCGCAGGCGCAGACAGACTGGGGGTACGCCGGCGGCTACACCGCGATCTATCCGATCAAGGTCAATCAGCAGGCAGGCGTTGCAGGCACGCTGGCATCGCATCATGGTGATGGCTTTGGTCTGGAAGCCGGCAGCAAGCCGGAACTGATGGCGGTGCTGGCACTGTCGCGCCCGGGCGGCACGATTGTGTGCAACGGCTACAAGGACCGCGAATACATTCGCCTGGCGCTGATTGGGCGCAAGTTGGGGCTGCAAACGTTCATCGTGATCGAGAAACCCTCCGAGCTGAAATTGGCGCTGGAAGAGGCGGAAAAACTCAGCATCCAACCGGGCTTGGGCGTGCGCATGCGGCTGACTTCGCTGGGTGCAGGCAAGTGGCAAAACAGCGGCGGCGACAAGGCCAAATTCGGGCTGGATCCGCGCCAGTTGCTGACCTTGTGGAAAGAGCTGCGCGATGCCGGCATGGGCGATTGCCTGAAGCTGCTGCACTTCCATATGGGCAGCCAGATTTCCAACGTGCGCGATATCGCCGCCGGCATGCGCGAAGCCACCCGCTACTTCGTGGAGCTGACCAAACTGGGTGCGAACATTTCGCATGTCGATGTCGGTGGCGGGCTGGGTGTCGATTACGAAGGCACGCGTTCGCGCAGCTACAACTCGGTCAATTACGGCATCCCGCATTACGCCTCCAGCATCGTGCAACCGCTGGCCGAAGCCTGCGCCCGCGAAGGCCTGACGCCACCGCGCATCCTCACCGAATGCGGGCGTGCGATGACCGCGCACCACGCCTTGCTGGTGACCAATGTCAGTGAAGTGGAGCGTGCACCGGAAGGCCGCGTGCCGGATGTGCACGCCGACGAATCGCAGCCGGTGCGGCAGTTGCGTGAACTGCACGACGAAATGGCGCAGCGCCCGGCAGTGGAAGTGTTCCATGAAGCCACCCAGGCACATGCCGAGGGCCTCAGCCTGTATGCGCTTGGGCAATTGGATTTGACCCAGCGTGCGCGGATTGACGATCTGTTCTACGCCATCGCGCACGCGGTCAAGGCGCGCCTGACCTACGACGAAAAGAGCCACCGCGATTTGCTGGATGAACTCAACGAGCGCTTGGTCGACAAGTACTTCGTCAACTTCAGCGTGTTCGAATCGATGCCCGATGTGTGGGCGATTGATCAGGTCTTTCCGATTGTGCCGATCGAGCGTTTGAATGAAGCGCCCACCCGGCGCGGCATCATTGCCGATATGACCTGCGACTCCGACGGCAAGATCGACACCTATGTCGAAAACGAAGACCTCGACAGCTCGCTGCCGCTGCACGAACCCCGCCCTGGCGAACGCTACCGGATTGGCTTTTTCTTGGTCGGCGCCTATCAAGAAGTGTTGGGCGATATCCACAACCTGTTTGGCGACACCGATGCCATCGAGGTCAAGGCCAGCGGCGAGAGCTTTGCCATCAGCCAGCAACGGCGTGGCGATACCACCGATGTGATGCTGGATTATGTCGGCTACAAACTCGACGACCTGCGCCGCCGCTACCGCGCGCTGGTGACATCGGCCGACCTGGGTGCAGCCGAAAGCGAGCGACTGAACGAGGCGCTGGAACGCGGGCTGACCGCCTACACCTATCTGGATGATGCGCCGCTGTGAGTAGCATCACGCCTGCATCTGCAGCGCAGCTTCCAAAATAGGCTTGGCCCACGCGGGGGTTTGCCGCAAATCCTTTGCATGTTGTGGCCAAGTGATGCGGCCTTGCGTCATCTGCAATAGCAGGCGCGGATCAGGTGTAGTTTGGCCGACGATGGCATCGGTACTGTTGCCGTAAACGTGCAAGCGAGTGAGTGAGGGCAGTAGCGCGATCAAGTTTTGGATGGATGCGATGTAGCGCTCGCGGATTTTCACCTCGGGAATATCGTGCCCACCCTGGCTGACACGGAATCGCACGCGGGCGATATGGTGTTCTGGCGAATCCAAACCGCAAAACCACATCAGCACATCATGACTGGCGGCGGCTTTGAGCAAGGTGGCGGGAATCGTATTGCCGCCAAACGTGGTTTCAAAGGCATAGTCGTGGCCGTTGGCAATGGCATGTTGAAGCCTGCGCAAACCTTCCTGCCATGCAGCGGCATTCGCGTCATGCAAGGACGCGCCAGTGGTGGCAATGAGTTGGCGTGTAAACGTATCTGGATTGAACCAGCTCATGCCAAGGCGTTGCAGTGCTTCGCCACCAATGGAGCTTTTGCCGGCACCATTGACGCCGGCCAACACAAAAATGCGCGGCCGCCGCATCGGCTAGAACTCGGAGCCGGTGAATACCTTGCCTTTAAAACTGAAGGGTTGGTCAAACAAGGTCTCCAGCGTGTCGCCAGCCCCCGGGGCATTCAGGCAGGCCAAACGCGCATCGAATTGTTTGCGCAACGCATCCAGCGAAATCTCGTCGCGTGCCGCCGCATCACGCAGCAGATTCAGCAGGCGGTTGTATTCCTCCACTGGCAGGATGACGGCCTCGGGTTGGTTGTGGTTGGTGACCACCACCTTGCCACTACGCGCCACCACCTTCATCACGCCGCGCCAGCCCAGTTTCTTCACGTCGGAGGCGGGGGTTTGCGGCAGGGTGTCCAGTGACTTGAGTGCGACGGCAACCATGGCGTTCTCCAACTAGGACAGAGGGTCAATATACCCTTTTCGGCCAAAATAGCCTGAATGGGGAAATTAGTGTTCTCTAGCCACCTGAAAGCCGGCAAACGATTGCGAGGTGGGCATCAGCTCGATGCGGTTGATGTTCAGGTGCGGCGGTTGGTTGGCCACCCAGAAGATGGTGTCGGCGATGTCCTCGGCGGTCATCGGCTGGGCGCCGCCGTAGAGCTTGTCGGAGGCGGCTTGGTCGCCGTGGGTGCGCACCACGGTGAATTCGGTTTCGGCCATCCCCGGCTCAATCACCGTCACCCGCACGCCGCTGCCGTGCAGGTCGGCGCGCAGCCCCAGCGAGAACTGGCTGACAAAGGCCTTGCTGCCGCCGTAGGCATTGCCGCCGGTGTAGGGGTAGGTGGCGGCGGTGGAGCTGATATTGATGATCGCGCCTTTGCGGGCGATGAGCATGGGCAACAGCGCATGGGTCAGGGTCAGCAGTGCCGTCACGTTGGTGTCGATCATGGTTTTCCAGTCCGACAACAGCGCGTCCTGTGCCGGCTTCGTGCCCTGCGCAAGGCCGGCGTTGTTGATCAGCAGATCAATGCCGGCAAAGTGCTCCGGCAATGCGGCCAGCGCGGCGCGCATGGTGGCTTCATCACGGATGTCGAAACAGGCCGGGTACAGTGCGTCGCCCAGTTCGGCGCGCAATGCGTCAAGGCGGTCGGCGCGGCGGCCGGTGGCGATGACTTGCCAGCCGGCGGCGATGAAGCGGCGCGCGCTGGCGCGGCCAAAGCCGGCGGTGGCGCCGGTGATCAGGGCGGTACGGGGAGAGGATTTGTTCATCCCCGCATTCTAAAGCGGAGTCACCGGATTCCAGGCAGCAAGCGCGCAGTTTGTTGCGCGTATGGGGGATAGTCGTCAGGGGGAAGCCTGCGCCATCACGCATTTGGCGATGCGGATCGGTGAAGGGAACCGGCTATTTCGCCTTGATCGCCATTGCCGGCAGGCCGCCGCCGGCGAGTTTGGCCTTGGCATCGGCCAACTCGGAGGCGGTTCCGTAGGGTCCCATGCGCACCCGATACACGGTCTTGTCGCCAATTTGCGCGGATTCCACCCGTGCGCTCAGGCCCAGCATCGCGATCTTGGCCTTGACCGATTCGGCGTCACCGGATGCGCCGAAAGCGCCGGCTTGCAGGATGTAGCGGGCGGCGTTGGCGCTGGAGGCGTCGCTGGGCGGAGTGGTCGGCACGGGTTGGTTGCTGGCAGTGGTCGCGCCAGAGCTCTCGGTAATGGGTGCAGGCAGCGCATTGTCCGGTTGTGTGGGTTCGGCGCTGCGCTGCGCATCGCGAGCGCGCGCTTCTGCCTCGGCCTTGGCGCTGGCGGCCAGTTCGGCATCGGTCATCTGCACGCCTTCGCCGGGCAGCAGCGTGTAGAAGTCGTAGCGTGGCTTGGGCGACTCGTTGGCTGCTGGCTTCGGAGTATCGGTTGCGACGTCCGGCGCGATGGTGTCGCCGTGGGCAGGGGCCGGTTGGGCGTTCGGATTCGGCGTTGGCCCCACGCGCAGGAAGCCATCGCTTGAGGAAGATTCGAGGAGGCGCGGGACGAGCAGGACAGCCGCGAGCGTGAGTGCGGCGCCGATCACCAGCCACGCCCAACCGGGCAGGCCGCTTGAGCCATTGCGTTTGGCCTGGGATTTTCCGCGACGTGCTGCCATTACCGGTTCCTCGCTTTCACATCGACTCCGGGGCGGACACGCCCAGCAGATCCAAGCCATTGGCCAGCACTTGCCGGGTGGCCAGGGCAAGGCTCAGGCGCGCATCGCGCAGCGCGGCATCGTCCACCAGCACGGGCGATGCGTGGTACCAGGTGTGGAACGCGTTGGCCAACTCGCGCAGATATTGTGCGATCAGATGGGGTTCCAGGGTGTCGCCTGCCGCAGCCACCACTTCCGGATAACGCGACAGCTCGCGCAGCATTTCCTGCGCAGGCGCGTCGTCCAGCAGGTGCAAAGCGGCGCTGCCGTTGGCAGGGTCGTACAGCATGCCCTTCTCACCCGCTTGCCGCAGTAGGCTGCACACGCGGGCATGCGCGTACTGCACATAGAACACCGGGTTGTCATTCGATTGCGAACGCGCCAGATCAATATCGAAAGTGAGCTGCGAATCCGGTTTGCGCGCGATCAGGAACCAGCGCACCGCATCGGCGCTGGTTTCTTCGATCAAATCGCGCAGGGTCAAATAGCTGCCGGCGCGTTTGGAGAGTTTGACCTCTTCGCCGCCGCGCATCACCGTCACCATCTGGTGCAGCACATAGTCGGGATAGCCGGCCGGAATGCCGCAGTCGAGTGCTTGCAAGCCCGCTTTCACCCGCGCCAGTGAGCCGTGGTGGTCGGCGCCCAGTTCGGTGACGGCGCGCTGGTAGCCGCGCTGCCATTTGCTCAGGTGGTAGGCCACGTCCGGCACGAAGTAGGTGTAGGTGCCGTCGGACTTGCGCATCACCCGGTCTTTGTCGTCGCCAAAGTCGGTGCTGCGCAGCCACAGCGCGCCGCCTTCTTCAAAGGTGTGGCCCTTGGCGATCAGCGCGTGCACGGTCTCTTCCACCTTGCCGTCGGCATACAGCGACGATTCGAGGAAGTAGCGGTCGAACGACACCCCAAATGCTGCAAGATCGGCATTTTGTTCGCGGCGCAAATACGCCACGCCAAATTTGCGGATGGCGTCCAGATCGTCGGCATCGTGCTTGCCGGTAATGATGTGGCCTTCCACGTCCACCGCGTCGCCGCGCAGATAGCTGGCGGCCACATCGGCAATGTAGTCGCCGTTATAAGCATCCGCCGGCCACTGCGCGTCGCCGGGTTTGAACCCCTTGGCGCGCGCCTGCACCGACTTGGCCAGATTTTCGATCTGCACGCCGGCATCGTTGTAGTAATACTCGCGCTTCACGTTCCAGCCGTTGGCGGCCAGCACGCGGGCGATGCAGTCCCCAATCACCCCGGCGCGGCCGTGGCCCACGTGCAGCGGGCCGGTGGGGTTGGCCGACACATACTCCACGCCCACGGTCTTGCCCGCACCTGAGTTATTGCGACCAAACGCCGCACCCGCAGCATGGATATCGCGCACTTGCTGCTGCCACGCGGCCGGCGTCAAGTGGACGTTGATGAAACCGGGGCCGGCGATTCCGACCTTGGCGATGGCATCGGAGGTGGGCAGCGCATCCACCAACTGCTGTGCCAGTGCGCGCGGATTGGTTTTGGTGCCGCTTTTGCCAACCTCGCGGGCCAGCAGCATGGCGGCATTGCAGGAGAAATCACCGTGCGCACGCTCTTTCGGGCGCTCGATCACGAAGTCCGGCGAAGGGCAGTCGGCAGGGAGCGCACCGCTGGCGCGCAGGGTGGAGAGCCCTTGTTCGATCAGGGCTTGGAGCTGGGCTTTCACGTGGCTGGAATGCTGCGGTTCAACAACCGCGCATTGTACGCGAACGGATGCGGCAGCCCGGGTCAGGCTTGAGCGTTCACACCATTCCGAGCCTGGCCATTGAGGTTGGCGTACCGTCGCCCACCACGAAGTGATCGAGCAGGCGCACGTCGACCAGCGCCAGCGCCTGCTTGATGCGGGTGGTCACGGCGCGGTCGGCGGCGCTGGGTTCGGGATTCCCGCTGGGGTGGTTGTGGCCGACGATGGCCGCCGCGGCGCCGTGCGCCAGTGCGCGCTGGACGATGATGCGCGGATGGACTTCGGCGCCATCGATACCGCCGCGAAACAGTTCTTCGAATCCGAGCGCGCGGTGTCGGGTGTCCAAATACAGGACCGCAAACACCTCGTGCCCCAGCCCGCGCAGACGTTGGGCGAAATAGCGACCGGCGGCGCCGGGGTCGCCCAGCGCTTCGCCGCGTTCAAGCTGCGCGGCGAGATGTCGCCGTCCGAGTTCAAGCGCCGCCGCCAGCAGGCAGGCCCGCGCCGGGCCGATGCCGCGCAGCCGGGTCTGCGCTTTGGCATCCAGATCAAGCAGCGGACGCAGCCCGCCTTGTGCAGCCACCAGCGCGCGGGCGCAGGCCACGGCATCTTGTCCCGCCGTGCCGGAGCCGAGGAACAGTGCCAGCAGTTCGGCGTCGGACAGGCTGCCGGGGCCGCGGGCCAGCAGCTTCTCACGGGGGCGTTCGGTTTCTGGCCAGTCGCGAATGTGCATATGTCAATCCTGAACGTGAAATCCAGAGCAGGGCATCAGCGTTTCCCTCGGCTTCGGGTAAGCTGATGCACTGGTAAGAGGTCAGGGAACGGCCCGATGCAGGTTCTGCGTCTTCCAAACGATGGTTACCGCGTGCTGCTTTGCGTGTGCGGTGGGATTGCCGCGTACAAAGCGGCCGAACTGGTGCGGCGATTGCGCGATGCCGGAGCCGACGTGCAGGTGGCGATGACCGAGAACGCGCAGCGTTTCGTCGGTGCGCAGACGTTTCAGGCGCTGTCGCACCGGGCGGTTCGAAGCAGTCTTTGGGACGCCCAGGCCGAAGCCGGCATGGGGCATCTGGAGCTGGCGGAATGGGCGCAGCAGGTGGTGGTGGCGCCGGCCACGGCCAATACGCTGGCGAAGCTGGCACACGGACTGGCTGACGACTTGGTGTCGACCCTGTGTCTTGCAAGCGAGGCACCGATCCTCATCGCTCCGGCGATGAATCACCGAATGTGGCGGCATCCGGCCACCCAGGCCAACGTGGCGGCGCTGTTGGCGCGCGGAGTTCGCATGGTTGGACCGGAAGACGGGCCGTTGGCCGAGGGCGAGTCCGGGCCGGGTCGGATGGCGGAACCCGAGCAGATCGTGGCGGCGTTGGAGGCTTGTGCATGAGCGGGCCACTTGACGGCATGCGGATCGTGGTCAGCGCTGGCCCGACCTTCGAAGACATCGACCCGGCGCGTTTTTTGGGCAACAGAAGCAGCGGCAAGATGGGCTTTGCGATCGCCGGCGAAGCCGCCGGACGTGGCGCCGAGGTTGTGCTGGTGGCTGGCCCCGTGCACCTGCCCACGCCGGAAGGCGTGCGTCGGATCGACGTCCGCAGCGCCGCGCAAATGCACGCAGCGGTGCTGGGCTGCCTGCCCTGCGACATCTACATTGGTGCGGCGGCGGTGGCCGATTTCACCCCGCGTGCACCGATGGATCGCAAGCTGAAAAAGCAGCCCGGGCAGGACGTGCTGGTGCTGGAATTGATCAAGACCCGCGACGTTCTCGCCGAAGTCGCTGCGCATCCGCAGCGCCCGGCGCTGGTGGTTGGATTTGCCGCGGAAACCCACGACGTGGCGACCTACGCGCGGAGCAAGCTCGAACGCAAGGGGCTGGATCTGATCTGCGCCAATCAAGTGGGCTTGCCGGGCTGCGGGTTCGAGAGCGACGACAACGCGCTGCTGGTCATCGATGCCAACGGCGAGCGCCCGCTGGGCCCAGCGCCCAAGAACGTGCTGGCCGCCGGCCTGTTGGATCTAATTTCCGAACGGTTTCACAAGGACGCGGCGTGAAAGCACATTCACTACAAGTTCGAGTGCTTGATCCGCGCATTGGAACGACTTGGCCGCTGCCTGCGTATGCGACCGACCACAGCGCCGGCATGGATCTGCGTGCGGCGCTGGATGCGCCGCTGACGCTGACACCGGGAGAGACTGCCCTGGTGCCGTCTGGACTTGCGATCCACGTCAGTGACCCCGGTTTGTGCGCGGTGCTGCTGCCGCGCTCCGGCCTCGGCCACAAGCACGGGATCGTGCTGGGCAACGGCACCGGCTTGGTCGACGCCGATTACCAGGGGCCGCTGATGGTCAGCCTGTGGAATCGCGGGCACGATGCGTTCACCATCGAGCCCGGCGACCGGGTCGCGCAATTGGTGCTGCTGCCGGTGGTGCGCGCCGAGCTGCAGCTGGTGGAGACTTTCGAGCGTACCGCGCGCGGTGCGGGCGGTTTCGGCCATACTGGGGTGCGCTGAACGGGGGGAAGCGTCGATGGCGGTGTTTGGCTTGGGTGGCAAGGGCGACAAGGAAGAGCACGCGAGCGGCGATCGGCCCAGGTTGGAGTTCGATCCGCTGCAGGCGGCGCGGGCGTTGCCGTGGCTGGTGGGGTTGATCGTCTTGCTGGCCCTCTGGTGCCTTGTCGCAGGCGGAATGCGCCTGCGCGACGACAGCCGGGTGCATTCGCTGCAGTCCTCGCGGGACGACGTGGCGCTGGCGATGCGCCGCACGCTCGATGCGCAGCGCAGGACATTGGGCGCGCAGCTGGCTTCCGCGCAATTCAAGGCGGCGCTGACGGCCGATGGCGTGCAGGCCGGAGCCGTATTGCGCAAACAGTGGCCGGACCTGACCCGCGCCGAGGTCTGGCCGGCAGATCTGGACAGTCTGTACGCCGGTTTGCCGCGCAGCGGATTTGGAACCTTGGCTGCGGCGGAAGCTGCGCTCTCCACCGGCAAGGTCGGCGTCAGGATCGTGCAGTCAGGCCTGGCGCAGCGGATCGCGTTGGCGGCGCCGGTGCGCGGTGCCGCTGGCGCGATGGTGGCCTATGTCGAACTGCCGCTGGATGCCCTGGACAACAGCCTGCAAACGGCCAGTCTGCCTGGCGGCGTCTATCTGGCGCTCCGCCAGGGATCGCAAAGTGTGATCGAGCGCGGCGCAACCGCATTGGGGAATTCGGCGGAAGCGCTGTCGGTCAAGATTCCCGACAGCGATCTTCGAATCGTCGCCGCAGCGCCGGACGAAACCGCCGTTCCGTTCGGCATGGGCGGCCTCGCCGGAATGATCGCCGGGCTGGTTCTGGCCGGCATTGCCGCCGCGCTCTGGCTGTTGCTGCGTCCGCGTCTGCTGGCGATGGGTGGAGCCGCGGAAGTGGATGGTTCCGGCCCGACGTTGGCCGAGATGGAAACGCCGGTTGTGGTGCCAATCCGGTCAGCGGCAACAAAACGCGAGAAAGATGAACCCAAGCCGGGAAAACGCGTCCCGGTGGTCATCGATCACCGCATTTTCCGCGCCTACGACATTCGCGGAATCATTGGGCATTCGCTCGACAAGGGCGTGGCCGAACTGATCGGACAGGCGATCGGTTCGAGCATGGCCGAGCAGGGTCTGGATGCGATCGTGGTCGGCCGCGATGGACGTCTGTCCGGGCCGGATCTAACGCAGGGTCTGATCGAAGGTTTGCGCAAGGCCGGTCGCAACGTCATCGACATCGGCATGGCGCCGACACCGGTCGTGTATTTCGCCAGCTTCCATCTGCGCACCGGCTGTTCGGTGGCCATCACCGGAAGCCATAATCCGCCGGACTACAACGGTTTCAAGATCGTGGTTGGGGGCGAAACGCTGTCGGGTCCGGCGATCAAGGACCTGCATGCGCGGATCGCCGAGGATCGTCTGCTGGAAGCGTCTGCGCCGGGAACGCTCGACGAGCGCGACATCAGTCAGGATTATGTGCAGCGTATTTCCAGCGATATCCAGATCGGACAGCGCCTGAAGGTGGTGGTCGACGCCGGCAACGGCGTCGCCGGCGACATCGGGCCGCAGGTGCTGGCGGCGATCGGCGCCGACGTCACGCCGCTGTTTTGCGACATCGACGGCAATTTCCCGAACCATCACCCGGATCCGAGCGATCCGCGCAACCTCGATGCGCTGATCCAGATGGTGCAAAAACTCGATGCCGACGTCGGTATCGCCTTCGACGGCGACGGCGACCGCCTTGGCGTCGTCACCAAGTCAGGCAAGATCATCTATCCAGACCGCTTGCTGATGCTGTTTGCGGCCGACGTGCTGGAGCGCAACCCCGGTGCGGTGATCGTCTACGACGTCAAATGCACGGCGCGGCTGCCGATGCAGATCCTGCGCCATGGCGGCAGTCCGCTGATGTGGATGACCGGCCACTCGTTGATCAAGGCCAAGATGCGCGAAACCGATGCCGCGCTGGCCGGCGAAATGAGCGGCCATTTCTTCTTTGCCGAACGCTGGTTCGGTTTCGACGACGGCATTTATGCGGCGGCGCGGTTGCTGGAAATCCTCGATGAACAAGGACAGCCTGCCGAGGACGTATTTGCGGCGCTGCCGGACGGCGTGTCGACCCCGGAGATCAAGGTCGAGTTGCCCGAGGACGTGGATGCCCACGAATTCGTCGATCGGCTGCGGCTGTCGGCCTCATTCGATGGCGGACGGATGACGACCATCGACGGCGTGCGCGTGGACTGGCCGGACGGCTGGGGACTGGTGCGGGCGTCCAACACCACGCCGGTGCTGGTGATGCGCTTCGATGCCGACAGCAACGAAGCGCTGGCGCGGATTCAGCGGATGTTTGCCGAACACATGCTCAAGCTCGAACCGAATCTGCAGCTGCCGTTTGCGGTGGGCTCGGGATCCTGATCGAACCTGGATTCAATGCGTCGCGGGGGCAGTCGGCATCGTCGTCGCTGCCGACGAATCGCCGCTGGAGGACTGTTGCTGCTGAGTTTCCCGATAGCGGCGCAGCGTATCTTGCATATCGCTTTCCAGCGTCGCACGATCAGACTGCTGGGTCGCCAGGATTTGCTGCTGACGCAGCAGTTCGGCGTGCTGCTCGCGGATCGAGTTGGTGAGTCTGGCCGGCACCGGTGCGCGCGCCAGTTCCTTGTCGCTGGCCTGCTGCAACAAGGAAATCAGGCTCAGACGCAGGTTCGAGACTCCGAGCAGGCCGGTCTTGATGGATTCATCTGCTAGATCGGTGCGCTCCTTGTAGGCGGCGCGCAGGTCGACCTCGCTGCGGTAGGACTCCACCATCGCCAGATCGCGACGGCGTTGCGCAGCTTCGGCATCCGCCTGCTGCTGCGCCGCCTTGGCGGCGGCGGCGGCGGCGGCGCGTTCGTCGGCCGTCAGCGCGCGGTTGACCTGTCCGGTTGCGAGGCCGGTTCTTGCGTTGAACTCGGTGCGTGCGCTGTTGGCCGCCGATGCCGGCAGAGCGTCGCCGCACACCTTGTGCCCGCCTTCATCCCAGCAATAAATCTTTTTCGGCGGGTTCTGATTTTGCGCCAGAGCGCTGCCCGCGCCGATCAGGGCCAGTGCCAAGGCGGAGACAGCAGCGGCGTGCTTGGTCATGGAAGCCTCCTCATCGTGGCTAGCGTATCAGCCTGCGCCGTAGCGCGCGCGGTAGTCGAGCAAGGCGTGACGGTGCGTCGAAAGGGCACTGCTTTCGTCGACAAACGCAAGCAAGTCGTCAAGACCGGCAACGGCCACCACCGGAATGCCGTGTTCGCCGGACAGCGACTGCGCGGCAGATTCGGTAGCGTCTTCGCGCACCCGTTCCTGGCGATCCAGTGCGATCACGATGCCAGCCACTCTCCCGCCCTCGCGACGGATGATCTCCAGCGCCTCGCGGATCGCGGTGCCGGCGGTGATGACATCATCCACGATCAAGACCCGCTGACCGAGCAGCGGTGCACCAATCAGGCTGCCGCCTTCGCCATGGGTCTTGGCTTCCTTGCGGTTGAACGCCAGCGGCAGGTCGCGGCCGCGGCGCGCGTATTCGCAGGCCAGCGCGGTGGCCAGCGGGATGCCCTTGTAGGCGGGGCCAAACAGCAGATCGAATCCAACGTCGGCCGCTTCTACGGCATCGGCATAACACGTGGCCAATTCCGCCAGTACGGTGCCGGAATTGAACTGCCCGGCGTTGAAAAAGTACGGGCTGACACGCCCCGACTTGAGGGCGAACTCGCCAAAGCGCAGGGCGTTGACCTTGATCGCAAGCTGAAGAAATCGGGAGCGATGGGACTGCATGGGAACCGGGAACCGGAAACCGGAGATCTGGGAAGCGTAGCGCATACTCCGCAAACAGAATGTTCCTTGCATTTATGCTTGCAGAACTGCAAAAAATTTCGCGCGTTGCATTTTTCGGCCCTATCCTTAACCCGGTCCCCGGTCCCCGGTCCCCGGTCCCCGGTCCCCGGTCCCCGGTCCCCGGTCCCCGGTCCCCGGTCCCCGGTCCCCGGTTCCCGGTTCCCGGTTCCCGGTTCCCGGTTCCCGGTTCCCGGTTCCCGGTTCCCGGTTCCCGGTTCCCGGTTCCCGGTTCCCGGTTCCCGGTTCCCGGTTCCCGGTCCATGCCCTCCGACCCTGCTCCCTGATGCGCATCCTTACCTTCAACGCCAATGGCCTGCGTTCGGCCGCCAGCAAGGGTTTTTTCGACTGGTTCAAGACGCAGGACATCGACCTGCTGTGCGTGCAGGAAACCAAAGCCCAAGAGCATCAATTGACCGATGCCGCCGGCTTCAAGAAAGAATTTTGCCCCGCCGGCTACCAGGCATGGTTCAAAGACGCGCAGAAAAAGGGCTACAGCGGGGTGGCGATCTACAGCCGGCGCGAGCCCGATGACATTCGCACCGCGCTGGGCTGGGCACCGTTCGACGACGAGGGCCGCTATATCGAAGCCCGCTTCGGCAACCTGTCGGTGGTCAGCTTTTACATTCCGTCGGGCAGCTCCGGCGCGGAGCGCCAGGGCTTCAAGGAAGATGTGATGGCCTGGCTGAAGCCCATTCTGGACGGCTGGCTGGCCAGTGGCCGCGAGTATGTGCTGTGCGGCGATTGGAACATCGTCCGCGCCAAGAACGACATCAAGAACTGGGCCGGCAACCAGAAGAACTCCGGCTGCCTGCCGCGCGAGCGCGCCTGGCTCAGCGGGATGATTGCCGACTCCTGCCACGATGGCCTGATCGTGCCGCCGGCGCACGGCTGGAAGGACGCCTTCCGGGTGGCCAGACCCGACGCGGTGGAGTATTCGTGGTGGTCGCAGCGCGGTGCAGCGCGTGCCAACAACGTCGGCTGGCGCATCGACTTCCAAATCGCCACGCCTGGCATTGCGGCAGGCATCAAGGCCGCTGATATTTTCGCCGAACCCAAATTTTCCGACCACGCGCCACTGCTGGTGGAGTATGCCGAATGAGCGCCGATCCGAAGCCCACGCCGAAAAAACTGACGGTCTGGCAGTCGTTCAGCCAGCCGGCAGCGGGCACCATGTTCTTTTTCGGTTTTTCCTCGGGCCTGCCGTTTTTGCTGGTGGCCGGCACCCTGGCGTTCTGGTTGAAGGATTTCGGCATCGTGCTGAAAGACATCACCATGATCGCCAGCGCCGGCATGGTGTATGCGTTCAAATTCGTCTGGGCGCCGCTGCTGGATCATTGGCACCTGCCGGGGTTCAAGCGCTTGGGGAGGAGGCGCGGTTGGCTGCTGGCGGCGCAGCTTGGGGTCATCGCCACCTTGCTGTTGATGGCCGCCATCACCCCGTCGCAGTTGGGTCTGTTTGTGGCGGCAACGCTGGGCGTGGCGTTTTTTGGAGCCACCCAGGACATCGCAGTGGACGCCTACCGCATCGAGATCGCGCCGGTGGATGCGCAGGGCGCGCTGGTGGCGACCTACTCGTTGGGCTACCGGATCGGGCTGATCGTGGCCGGCGCGTTTGCCGCGATCATGGCTGATCACATCGCCTGGAGTCTGGTGTATTCGATCATGGCTGTGACGATGCTCATTCCGATTATCGCGAATCTGATTGCGCGCGAGCCCACCGTTCTGGCAGCCGAGCACCTGCCGTGGAAGGCGACGATGGTGCGCGCCGTCGTCCATCCGTTCACCGACTTCTTCCGTCGTTACGGCTGGGCGCTGGCACTGACCGTGCTGGCCTACGTCCTGCTGTTCAAGGTGCCCGAACAGGCCACCATCGGCGGCATCATGAGCCCCTTCTATATCGACCAGGGTTTCACCAAGACCCAGATCGGCACCGTCACCAAGCTCTGGGGCGTCTGGATCGGCATTCTTGGCGTGTTCTGCGGCGGCGCGATGGTGACCAAGCTGGGCGCGTGGAAGTCGCTCGGGATCATGATGCTAGTGTGCGGCAGTTGCAATCTGCTGTATCTGCTTCTGATGGTGCACAAGGGCGATTTGTGGGTGCTTACTGCGGTGATCTCGGCGGAGAACTTCACGCTGGGAATGCTTGGCCCGCCGACCGTCGCGTTCCTTTCGGCGCTGGTCAACAAGGAGCACACCGCCACGCAATACGCGCTGCTCAGTTCGCTGGTCAACCTGCCGGGGAAAGTCCTCGGCTTCTTCGCCGGCGGCATCGTGATGGCCACCGGCTATGGCATGTACTTCGTCATTACCGTGTTGGCGCTGATTCCTGCGGCCCTGCTGTATGTCTGGCTGACGCCGCCGCTGCGGCAGCGGGTCTTTGTCGAAGCAGGCACTCAGGCCGGATAGCGCGCGCCCAGCACGCGCAGTCCGCGTGCGCCGGTGACGGCGGGCAGGTTGCCGGGCCGACCGGCCAGGTGCTGGCGCGCCAGCCAGGCGAACGCCATCGCTTCGACGAAATCCGGATCCAATCCATGTACCGCGCTGGACTCGATCGCTGCGTCGGGCATCGCTTCGGCCAGCGCCGCCATCAGCAGCGGGTTGTGCACGCCGCCTCCGCAGGCGATGACCCGGCGGGTGCCCGGCTGGGTGGCGCGCAAGGCTTCGCCGACGCTGCGCGCGGTCAGCGCCAGCAGCGTGGCCTGCACGTCGGCGGGCGCTTCGGTGCCGGCCAGCGCGGCGTCCACCCAATCGAGGTGGAAGCGGTCGCGACCGGTTGATTTCGGTGGTAGCTGCGCAAACCACGGCTCGGACAGCAGGCGTTCCAGCAGTGCTGCGTCGACGTGCCCCTGTGCGGCGAATGCGCCGCCGTCGTCATAAGGTTTGCCGAGATGGAGCTGGCACCACGCATCCATCAGTCCATTGGCCGGACCGGTGTCGAAGCCGCGCACCGTGCCCGACCCCGGCAGCAAGGTGAGGTTGGCAACCCCGCCCAGATTCAGCACTGCGCGATTCTCGCCAGGCGCGTGCAGCAGCGCGGCGTGAAAGGCCGGCACCAGCGGCGCGCCCTGTCCTCCTGCGGCGACGTCGCGGCGGCGGAAGTCGGCGATGACGTCGATTCCGGTGCGCTCGGCGATGACGCTGGGATCACCCAGTTGCAACGTGAACGGTGTCGCAGCGGCAGGGCGATGCGCCAGCGTCTGTCCGTGCGAACCAATGGCCGTGACTGCGCCGGCTTCGATGCCGCTTTCGAGCAGCGTCGCCAGCGCCGCCTCGGCAAACGCCTGACCGATGTGCGTTTCCAATTCGCCAACCTCGTCCAGCGTCACCGTCTGCGCGGCCTGCCCCAGCGCGACCAGGCGGTCACGCAGCGCCGGCTCCCACGGGGACGTTCGACCAAACACCAGTTCGGGATGCGCTTGCGACCCGTCGCCGTGGAAACGCACCAAGGCCGCGTCGATGCCATCGACGCTGGTGCCGGACATCAGGCCGAGGAACAGGTGATCGTCAGCGGCAGCGGTCATGCGCCGCAGTATCGCATTGCGGGCGGGGCTTCTCAGCCCCTGCGGCGCGACGGGGCGCGGGACGGCGCTCGCGCCGGGGACTGTCGCGTTGTGGGCGCCGAAGCGGGCTGCGCAGTTGGAGCGGCATCGGCGATGCGACTGCCGTCGTTGAGCTGGAACACCACGTCTTCCATTTCGCGAATCTTGTCCAGCGCGTGGCGGGTGTCCGCGTGGAAGGCCACCAGCGCGGCACCGCTGAGCGGTGTCGGCGGCGGCAGGGTCATCTTGCGCGGATCCATGTGCACGCCGTTGATGCGGAACTCGTAGTGCAGGTGCGGGCCGGTGGCAAGGCCGGTGCTGCCGACGTAACCGATCACCGCGCCCTGAGCGACATGTTGGCCGACGTGAATGCCGGCGAAGCGCGACATGTGGCCGTACAGCGTAGTCTTGCCGCCGCCGTGGTCGAGGATGACCGCGTTGCCGTAGCCTCCCTTGCGGCCGACGAAGGCGACCCGCGCATTGCCGGCGGCCATGATCGGGGTGCCGGAGGCCGCGGCGTAATCGATGCCCATGTGCCCGCGCATCCGGCCCAGGATCGGGTGCCGGCGCATGCCGAATCCGGAACTGATCCGCGCATAGGGAATCGGCATGCGGATGAACGGGCGCTTGAGCGAACGGCCGTCCGGGGTGAAGTACTCGGGCTTGCCGTCGCGCAGGAAGCGGAACGCGCTCTTGATCTTGCCATCGACGGTGAACGCCGCCGCTTGCACCGGTCCGGTGTTGACCAGCTGACCGTTCTTCCAGGTCTGATCGACGACGACGCTGAAGCGGTCGTGTTCGTCCAGGTCGGAATCGAAGTCGATGTCGTACTTGAACATCTCGTCGGTGAGCTGATTGAGCTGGGCGCTGCCAAGGCCCAGCTCGCGTGCCGAAGCGAACAGCGAATTACCCACCTCACCGGTCAACACCACCGTGCGCGTGGTGATTTCCACCGGCACTGCGCGTTCGCGCACCGCGTCCGCGCTGAATTCGAGTTCGATCGGGGTGTCGCCGACGCCGGGGCCGGCTTCCAGCCGCATCGCCCGCACGCTGCCGTCTTCGGGCAGGTTGAAGCTGAGCTGGGTGCCGGGGCGCAGCCGGCGCAGTGTCGGCTTGATGCGCGGATGCAGCATCACGCGTTCGAGCTGGCTGTAGGGGATGCCCAACTCTTCGAACACGCCGCTCAGCGTTTGGCCGGGCTTGAGCGTCACCGACTGCCAGCGATCCTGATTCACCGCAGTCTTGGCTGGCTTGGGCAAGGTCAGCGCCATTGTCATCCGATGGGCCGAGGATTTCGCCTGCGCATCCAGCAGTTGCGAGAAGCCGGGAACGATTGCAATCAGCAGCGCGCCCATCGTCGCCACCATGCTGGCCTGCGCCCAGTGCCGGCGCGTCCAGCGGCCGCGAAACACGTGTGATATCAATTCGTGAACGGGGCGGTCGGCGTTGACGTGCGCGCGCTCGAGGTTGGTGCGACGAACCGTGCTGTTGACCGTATCCGTCATATGATCATCCTCATTGCGGGCGCAGTACCGCCACAGCGGGTTAACATAGTCGTGTCATAAAGACGCGTCAACCCGTTGAATAAAGGGATGTTTTTAACGTGGCCGGTTTAACGTGATATTAACGTCCCCCGCAAAAACCTGAATGCGGCCCATGCGGTCGCTGGAGAGAGGCGATTCGTGTTGGATGTGCAGCAATCGTTGAAACGTATCGCCCGCGGCAGCGATGAAATCCTCAAGCGCGAGGAGCTCGAAGCGCGCCTGAAGCTTGGCCGGCCGCTGCGGGTCAAGGCCGGTTTCGACCCCACTGCGCCGGATTTGCACCTCGGCCACACCGTACTGCTCAACAAGATGCGCCAGTTCCAGGATCTGGGGCATCAGGTGATCTTCCTGATTGGCGACTTCACCGGCATGATCGGCGACCCCACCGGCAAGAACATCACCCGCAAGCCGCTGACCCGCGAGGATGTGCTGGCCAATGCGCAAACCTATGCCGAGCAGGTGTTCAAGGTGCTCGACCGTGAGCGCACCGAGGTGCGTTTCAATAGTGAATGGTTTGCTGCGATGTCCGCCGCCGACATGATCAAGTTGGCCGCGCAGCACACCGTGGCGCGCATGCTCGAGCGCGACGATTTTGCCAAGCGCTATGCCGCGCAGCAGTCCATCGCCATCCACGAATTTCTGTATCCCTTGGTGCAGGGCTATGACTCGGTGGCGCTGAAGGCCGATGTCGAGCTCGGCGGCACCGACCAGAAGTTCAATCTGCTGATGGGGCGTGGCCTGCAAGAACACTACGGCCAGCCGCCGCAGATCGTGTTGACCATGCCGCTGCTGGAAGGGCTGGACGGCGTCAACAAGATGAGCAAGTCGCTGGGCAATTACATCGGCATCAACGAGCCGGCCATCGACATCGTCACCAAGACCATGAAGATTGGCGATGAATTGATGTGGCGCTGGATTGACCTGCTCAGCTTCGAGATCGGGATTGAGGAAGCCAAGCAGTTGCGCGCTGAAGTTGCTGCAGGCATGAACCCGCGCGATCTCAAGCTGCGGCTGGCGCGTGAGTTGGCCACCCGCTTCCATGATGCGGCGCAGGCCGAACAGGCTGTGGCCGGCT
>JADFDQ010000019.1 GCA_018262705.1 Xanthomonas sp. | reverse complement strand
CTACCTCAGCCCGGAGCAGTACGAGCTGGCCCATGTCGCTTAGATGGGTGTCCGAAGTTCAGGGGCAAGATCAGTTCATGTAACTGGCGTACAGGTCGCGAATCTTCCGCCCATTGCTGCCGGGGGCCAGATCGGTGCGCGGCTGCAGGCCTTCGATCAGGCCGCGCACCTGTTCGTCGGCGCGGTCGCGCAGTTCGTTGAAACTGCCGTAGGAGGCTTCGTCAGCCTTGAGCTGGTAGCTGTCAATCCAGTGGCCGCTGGCATAGCGATTGAAATCATCCCCCGGCTGCACGGCCAGATCGCGGGCATCCAAGTCGATCCCGAACGCGCCGAACTGCGGCTTTGCTGGGGAATCGGTGGCAGATGCGGCTGGCGAGGCAGGATTGGCAGCCGGCGCGGCGGCAGTGGCAAGCGACAATGCAAGGGCAACGCACAATCCAGACAAGCGCAATTTCACGGGCAAGCTCCAAGCAATGGATGCATGCACGTTAGCCGACCCTGTGCGGCGGCGCCTGTGCCGTTGGATGGGGTGAGCGCCAACCCACATCCTGAAACGCCGTTCAGGTCAACTTGCGCTGACATCAGTGCAGCATCCGTCGTATCGTGGCGGCTTCCCAATCCACCGGATCTGACGATGCGCCGCCAGTTGATCCCATCGACCCTCTCCGCACTGTTGGTCGCCAGCACTGCCCTCGCAACGCCGGTCGCCAGCACGATCAGGTGTTGTCGTATGGTGCGCCGCCTGTGCGCTATGCGCGCGAGTTGATGCTGGACGAACCGATCCAGTGACCCCGATGTGTGCAGCACGCAGGCCGACGGATCACTGAACGCGACAATGCAGACGATCGAATCCGCCGCCCCGGCGCGCGCCTGGCGCGTCTGGGGCGCCGCCGCGCTGGTTTACATGGTGGCGATGCTGCACCGCACTTCGCTGTCGGTAGCCGGCTTGGCTGCGGCCGAGCGCTTTCAGATCGGCCCGGCCCAACTGTCCAGCTTCATCGTGCTGCAGATCTTCGTGTATGCGGTCATGCAGATTCCGGTCGGCCTGCTGCTGGACCGCTTCGGCTCACGCCGACTGCTGGCTGCAGGCATTGCGCTGATGACAGTCGGCCAACTCGGCTTTGCGTTTGTTCAAAGCTATCCGCTGGCGCTGACCGCACGTGCGCTGGTCGGACTGGGCGACGCCACCGCTTTCCTGTCGGTGTTGCGGCTGGCCGCGGTGTGGTTCCCGCCGTGGCGCAATCCGCTGCTGACCCAGTTCACCTCGCTGTCGGGACAGGTTGGCGCGCTGGCAACCGCCATTCCGATGGCGCACGCGTTGCGCCGATTCGGCTGGGAGCCCACTTACCTCGGCGCAGCGTTGATCGGCGTCGTGGCCGCGGCCGTGATGTTGATCGTCGTGCCCAATCCGCCAGCGACGCCGGCCAGAACGCATCCGCCGGTGCTGGCCAGCGTGCGCGCCTGCTGGAATGATGCCGGCACCCGTTTCGGCTTCTGGGCCTATTTCGCCGGCATGTTCTTGCCCAACGCGCTGCTGCTGCTCTGGGGCTATCCGTGGCTGGTCGAAGGCGAAGGCGTTGCGACGTCCACCGCGCCGGTGCTGCTCACCTTCCTGACCGCCGCCTCCATGGTCAGCGGTCCGGCGGTGGGCGTTCTTGCCGGACGCCAACCGCGGCTGCACCAACCGCTGTTTTACGGATTCCTGCTTGCATCGATCGCGCTGTGGATGGCTGCCCTGCTCTGGCCCGGCGCAACGCCAACATGGCTGCTGGCGCTGGTGATGACGACGGTCGGCGCCAGCTTTGCCGGCGCGATGCTCGCCTTCGAATTCGCCCGCGCCGCCAGCCCACCGGAGCGGGTGGGCACCGCGCTGGCGCTGGTCAACGTCGGTGGATTCATTTCCACCATCACCGCCGTGCTTGGGATCGGCCTGATTCTGGACTGGTTGACGCCGACGATCGGTCGCGTTCACGCGTTCCGGGTCGCGATGGCCCTGCCCGTTCTGCTGTGGGGCATCGGGTTGGTGCAGATGCGGAAAAACAGCCCTGCGTCCGGCGACAACGCCGTTGCCCGGCGTTGAAGCAGGTCAGCCCGGCGCCAGCGCGAACTCCAGCCCCGCGCACACCGCCGCCGCCTGCGCGTCGTTGCACTGCTGCGGCGCGGCGCGCGGGCTGTCCGGATAGACCTCGGTGGTCGTCGTGTAGCGGGCGCCGGTGATGCCAGCGCACAGGCCCAGTTCCACCAGCGCATAGCGAATCACGCCTTCCGCCACCACCGGCGAACCGATGATGGTGGCGTCCATGTCGGACATCGCGATGTGGGTCACCTTGGCCACCGCCAGGATGATCGCGTCCTGGAACGCCGGCTGCGGGTTTTCGGCGTCGTCGACCAGATAGAAGCCGTCGGGAATCGTGCCCGGCTCATGCGGCTTGCCGTCGCGCGCGGCCAACGACGGGCGGAATTCGGTCTCGTCGCTGTCGGTGGTTTCGTGCAGGTCGATGTGCATCAGGAAGTGCCCGCGCAGCGGCTGCACGAGGTTCCACAGTGCCGCCGATTCCGGCGCCGGGCTGTCGGCGCGGAAGCAGCGGTTGGGATCCAGTGCCAGCGGGTTCCAGCGATGGATGCGCTCGTAGCCCCAGGGCGAAACGCAGGGCGCGGTCAGGATATTGACGCGACCGGCATAGCGTTCGGCATGGCGTTCGAGAAACTGCAGCGCGCCGTGCACGCCGCTGGTTTCGTAGCCGTGCACGCCGCCGGTCACCAGCGCGATCGGGAGCGCGTCATCCCAGTTCCGGCTGCGCAACGCAAACAGCGGATAACTGCCGTCCGACGCATAGTCCAGGGTTCCGTATTGCGACACGTCGAAACGCTCGCGCAGCGCCTCGATGCGGGCCAGCACTTCGTCGGCATAGCTGCGCTTCTTCGATTGCAGCGCGCGCCATTGACGCTTTTCAGCTTCGCCCCACGGCACGCCCGGCGTTCCGATGTCCATGAAAGTCCGTCCTGTCATGCGCTCTCCCTGCGGACACGCCGCGGTTGCATTCGATTTCAGCCACTGCACTCGCCGCAGCAATTTGAAGCTTGCTGTTCCACTGCGTACGGCGGGTAGCCGGCCTGAGTCAATGCCGATTTCAACTCTTCGCCGTCCATCCAGACCGTCGCCCGCAAGCTGCCATCGGCTGGATCGCGATCGACGAATGCCGATGGATCGACGTTCTGAAGCGCATCGCTGATCACCGCCATGTCCGGCGTCTGATCCGCCAGTCGGATTCGAAATTCCATGAAACACACCGTTGTGAAAGCGCCATTGGACGCAGTGCATATCCTGCGCCCTTGCGCATTGACAAAACGTGACTTCGATCAAGCAGGTGCTGTCAAAGCATGCGATCAAGCACGTTGTCGCGCCGCCCCCAGTGGTGCCAGAGCGCCGCCAGGATATGCAGACCGATCACCCAATAGAAAATCTCTCCGATGGTGCCGTGCAGGTCTTCCAGTTGGTGTGCCAGATCCTCGTTCTCGGGAAGCAACGCCGGAAGAGCAATGCCGGTAAATGGAATCATGATCTCCTTGCCGTCGGTCCATGCCGTGGCCAGGCCCAACAGCGGCATGACGATGAAAAACGCATACAGCGCAAGATGCGTGAGTTTCGAAAGCGTAGCGCTGAACTTGTCCAGCGGCGGCCGAATCGGCGGCGTCCCGCCGCGAATGCGGCTGGTCAACCGCCACCAAACCAACACGAAAATACAGATGCCAACCCAATAATGGCCTTGCATCATGGCAAAGCGCCCGGTGCTGCCGCGTGGAAATAGTCCACGCTGTTCGATCAGCAGATAAGCCGCCACGATCAACAGCGCCATCCACCAGTGCAGCTGGCGCACGATCTTGACATAGCGAGGGCGGGTGTTGACGTCGATGGTTTCCATGGGCGAATCCTCGTTGACGGAATTTATACGACCTGCAATCCTCAGGCCGCCACCGGCTTGAGCAAGGATCGCATGGCCTCCGATTTCCACACCGTGCCATCGGTATGGGCACTGAGCAGGGCGACTCCCGGGTGCGCATGACTCCACGCCGGCGCGGAAGCCGGCCCCTGCACCATCAGCGCCGTGCCCCAGCCGTTGACGGCGTCGATGTTGCGCGCCACCAAAGTGATGCCGTGAACGCCCGTGGTCGGCCAACCGGTGCGCGGATCAAGGACGTGGTGCAGCAGGCGTCCATTGCGCACGAACGCACGTTCGTAATCGCCCGACGAGGCCACGACGCCATAACCCGAGATTTCGATCGCGCCCAGGAGCTGCGCCGGCGCTCGCGGATCGCGCACCCCGACCCGCCACGGCCGATCCGACAGCCGGCCCATGGCCAACACGTCGCCGCCGCCGTTGAGCATGGCGTTGCCCACGCCCTCGCGCTTGAGCACCTCTAGGCCGGCCTGGAGGATCGGCAATTTGGCAATACCGCCGAGATCCAGCGCCATACCCGGCTGGGTCAGCATCGCCGTCCCCGCATTCGGATCCAGCTGCAGCCTGTCGCCTCCGACAAAGCGCAGTTCGCGGGCGAGCTCGGTTGGGGTGGGCATGGCCTGCCGACCGGGCTCGAAGCGCCAGCCGGCCAGCGCCCCGACCGTCGGATCGAAAGCGCCCTTGCTTGCTCGATAGACCTGCTGGGCTGACTGCAAGACCGCCATGACTTCAGCGCTGACCGCAACGGGCTGTTTGCCCGCCGCAGCATCGATCCGGCGTACGGCGCTGTCCTCCCGATAGCGGCTGAGCAGGGCCTCAAGCCGCTGCATTTCCGCAAACGCCTTGCCCATCGCGCGCTGGGCGGCTACCGGGTCGATGCCGTCGATGACGATATCGACCCTGGTTCCCATCAGCGCGCGACTGGCGCGCTGCGGGATCGACCTGGCCGCACCCGCACGTGCAACCCACGGAAGCGTTCCCAGCAACGGCAGCACCATGCTGAACTGCCGCCGCGTCCACCGACCGCCCATCGCCTCACCTGCCACGTCAGATCTCCGATCGAAAGCCCTTACTGCGACTGCGCAACCATGTAGTCGACGGCGGCCTTCACGTCGTCGTCGCTCAGATTGAGATTGCCGCCGCGTGCCGGCATGGCACCGGCATTGCCGTTGTAGCCTTCCAGCGCGTGCGTGTAGAGCATGTCCTTGCCCTGCGCGATGCGCGGGCCCCAGTCGGCCTTGTCGCCCGGCTTGGGCGCGCCTGCAAGCCCGCTGGCATGGCACAGGGCGCAGGTCGCTCCATACACTTTTTTGCCGGGGTCGGCGGCGTCGCCTGTTGCCGCCGTCGCATCACCGGCTGGCGCAGCTTCGGCCGGGGCCGGCGTCGCTTCAGCCGGGGCGTCGGCGGCCGGAGATTCCGCAGCCAGGGCAGACTCGGCGGGCGCTGCCGTCGTTCCACTCTTGCCGCAGGCCGACACCAGCAGGGCCACGGACAGCGCGGCGGTCAGCGGCAGCAATTTCTGAATCGACTTCATGTCCTGTCTTTCCTCGATTGGGGTTGGAAACCATGGAAGGAACGCAATAGTCATTGCAAATCAAGCACCTGAGAGCAATGCAGAACGCTCATTTGTTGCCGCCAGTTTACCGATGCCATCCGTAAAAAATTTGATCCAACGCAATCCTTGGTCGCATCGCACAAGCAACCATTGCCCTGTAGTAGCCGAGCCCTTTTCCACACCACCGTCAACGAGGCGAGCGATGAGCGACAAAAAGGAAGACCCGGGACTGAGCAGCACCGGCCTGAGCCGGCGGCAATTCATCAACACCACGGCGCTCGTGGGCCTGTCGCTGGGCGTGGCCGCCTGCGACAAGACCGGCGCACCGGCGGGCGGTTCCGAAGGCAACGCAGCAGGCACTGCCGGCAGCCCCAACCCGACCGAAATCAAGCCTGGCGAGCTGGACACCTACTACGGCTTGTGGAGCGGCGGTCACAACGGCGACATGCGCGTGCTTGGCCTGCCGTCCGGCCGCGAAATCCACCGCATCCCATGCTTCGTGCCGGACGTGCTGGTCGGCTGGGGCATCACCAACGAGTCCAAGGCGGTGATGGGAACCAAGCCGGACGGCACGCCGCTCTATCAGGTGGCCGACACCCACCACGTCCACGCCTCCTACAAGGACGGCAACTACGACGGCCGCTATGCGTGGGTGAACGACAAGATCAACGCGCGGATCGCGCGCATGCGGCTGGACTATATGGTCTGCGACAAGATCACCGATCTGCCCAACGTGCAGGGCTTCCACGGCATTTTTCCGGACAAGGCTGATCCGGTCGACCCGGCCATCAACCACACCACCCGCGTGTTCTGCGGCGGCGAATTCGCCATTCCGCTGCCCAACGACGGCCACGACGTAGACAGCCCCGAGGTTTACCGTTCGCTGTTCAGCTGCGTCGATGCCGAAACCATGGACGTGCGCTGGCAGGTGCTGATCGACGGCAACTGCGACCTCGTCGCCACCTCCTACGACGGCAAGCTGGCCGCGACCAACCAGTACAACACCGAAAACGGCGTGCACTACGAAGACATGATGTCGGCCGAACGCGACGCCTGCCTGTTCTTCAACATCGCCCGCATCGAACAGGCGGTGAAGGACGGCAAGTTCAAGACCTACGGCACGTCCAATGTCCCGGTGGTCGACGGCACGCATGACGCCAACAAGGATCCGAAGACGGCGCTGGTGGGCTATGTCTCGGTGCCGAAGAACCCGCACGGCGTGAACGCCAGCCCGGACGGCAAGTACTTCATCTGCGCCGGCAAGCTCTCGCCCACCACCACCACGATCGAACTGACCAAGGTGCTGGACTGGTTCGACGGCAAGATGGACAAGATCGACGACGCCATCGTGGCCGAGGTCGAAGTCGGCTTGGGGCCGCTGCACACCGCCTTCGACGACCGTGGCAACGCCTACACCACGCTGTTCCTCGACAGCCAGGTGGTGAAGTGGAACGTGGAGAAGGCGATCGCCTTCCACAAGGGCGACAAGAGCGCCAAATATGTGATCGACCGCATCGACGTCAGCTACCAGCCGGGCCACATCAACGCCTCGCAGTCGGAGACCAAGGCGGTGGACGGCAAGTACCTCGCGGTGGGCTGCAAGTTCTCCAAGGACCGCTTCCTGCCGGTCGGCCCGCTGCACCCGGAAAACGAGCAGCTGATAGACATTTCCGGCGAGAAGATGGTGCTGCTGGCCGATCATCCGGTGCGCGGCGAGCCGCACGACTTCATCATCTTCAAGCGCGAGATCCTCAAGCCCAAGCAGGTTTACGACCTCAACGAGTTCCCGAATGCGGTCAAGGATCCGAAGGACTCCGGGGTGTTCCGCAACGGCAACAAGGTGACGG
This sequence comes from Xanthomonas sp., assembly GCA_018262705.1. GTDB lineage: Bacteria > Pseudomonadota > Gammaproteobacteria > Xanthomonadales > Xanthomonadaceae > Thermomonas. The sequence continues at coordinate 22,756 of JADFDQ010000019.1, read as the reverse complement.
TCAAGCTGACTTCGCAGGCGCCGGCGTTCTCGCTGCGCGAATTCACGGTCAAGAAGGGCGATGTCGTCACCCTGATCCTGACCAATCTCGACAAGGTCGAGGATCTGACCCACGGTTTTGCGATCCCCAAGTACAACGTTCAGTTCGTCGTCAACCCGCAGGAGACCAAGTCGGTCACCTTCGTGGCCGACAAGCCGGGCGTGTTCTGGGGCTACTGCTCCACGTTCTGCCATGCGCTGCATCTGGAAATGCGCACGCGCATGATCGTCGAGGCGTAAACGCCCGACCCGCAGGTGCCGCGTTCGCGCGGCGCCTGCTTCCCCCCGTTTCCGGATTTCCGTAATGCCTCCACTCGTTCAACGGTTCCTTGCCCTCTGGGTTCCGCTGTTCCTGTCGCTGTCGCTGTTGGCCTCGCAGGCCACCGCCGACACCGACACCTACGAAGCCAAGCTGCCCGACACGCTGGCGACCGCGCCGGACATGTGCGCGCTGGTGCCGTGCAAGGACGTGTTCCCCGGCGCGACCCATTTCTCGCAGCGCAAGGGCCGGCCGCCCTATGTGGAGGCCTACGACAACGACGGCCCGAACAGGAAACTGCTCGGCTACGTCTTCCTGTCCACCGACATCACCGACACCCCGGCCTATTCCGGCAAGCCGGTGGTCACGCTGATCGGCATGGACACCCGGGGACGCTACGTCGGCGTCAAGGTGCTCAAGCATTCCGAACCGATCCTGCTGCTGGGCATTCCCGAATCGGCGCTGGTGCACTTCAACGACCAATACGTCGGCAAATCGGTCAAGGACACGATTGAAGTTGGACCGTCGCGCCCGGACGAAAACGTGCTCGGCGTGGACGCCATTTCCGGCGCCACCGTCACCGTGGTCGCGCAGAACCAGGTCATCACCACCTCGGGCGCGGCGATCGCGCGCCAGATCGGCATCATCGCGCCGACCGTGCGCGCGCAGGCGCGTTTCGTCACAACCGGCAAGCACTACAGCTGGGCCGAACTGGTCAAACTGGGCGCCGTTCAGCGCCTCGTGGTGCGCCCGGAGCAGGTCGGCCTGTCGCGTGCCCCCGAACCCTTCATCGAGCTGTGGTTCGGCGATCTGAACCAGCCCGACGTCGGTCGCAGCGTGCTCGGCGATACCGCCTGGGCGCGCCTGCACGACAGTCTGCAAGACGACGAAAGCGCGATCTTCGTGATCCGCACCGCCGGCGCCGAATCGTTCAAAGGCTCGGGCTTCGTGCGCGGCGGCATCTACGACCGCGTGCAGGTCAAACAGGGCGCCGATTCCTTCACTTTCCGCGATCTCGACGCCCAGAACCTGTACGGCATCGAAGCCGCCGGCGCGCCGCATTATTCCGAATCGTCGATTTTCATCATCCGCTCGCACGCGTTCTCGGCCGCCTATCCATGGAAGTTCGCCTTCATGGGCAATCGGGTGGACCGCGAAACCGGCCACCGCAGCTTCGCCGTGTTCGAGGCCAAACTCTGGCTGCCCGCCGAGTTGCTGCAGGGCGGTCGCCCCGTGGTGGAAGAGGCACAGGCGCCGTGGGTGCGGATATGGAAGAGCCAGCCGATCAAGATCGCACTGTTCGCGCTGCTGCTGATCGCCTGCGGCGTGGTCTACGCGTTCCGCGAAAAACTCACGCGCCGCTCCACCCACAAGAACAAGTGGCCGGTCAACGGCTTCAAGTACACATTTTGGACGATCAGCATCTTTGTCGCCGGCTTCGGGCTGATGGCGCAGCCTTCGATCACCCAGGTGCTGACCTGGTTCCATTCGATTCTGTTCAACTGGTCGTGGCCGCTGTTCCTGACCGACCCCTTCATCTTCCTGTTCTGGGTCTTCATCATCGTCACCGTGTTCGTGTTCGGACGCGGCCTGTTCTGCGGCTGGCTGTGTCCGTTCGGATCGCTGCAGGAAGCGATCTACAAGGTCGCCGGTTTCCTCGGCTTCGGAAAGCTCCAGTTCAAGCTGCCGCAGCACTGGCACGACCGCCTGAAGTGGGTGAAGTACATCGTGTTCTTCGGCCTGCTGGCGACCTCGATGTTCTCGATGGGGCTGGCCGAAAAACTGGCCGAAGTCGAGCCGTTCAAGACCACCTTCCTGGTCGGCATCACCCACCGCGCCTGGCCGTACGGGCTGTTCGTGGCGGTGCTGCTGGGCCTGTCGATCTTCATCGAACGCCCCTACTGCAAGTACGTCTGCCCGCTCGGCGCATCGCTGGCGATGCCCAGCACGTTCCGCTGGTACGGGCTGAAGCGCAAGCAGGACTGCAACAGCTGCAAGGCCTGCGCCATTGGCTGTGGCGCACAGGCGATCAATGCCGATGGCCGCATCGACCACCGCGAATGCCTGCACTGCCTCGACTGCATGATCCTGTACACCGACACCGGTGGCTGCCCGCCGCTGGCGAAAGAGCGCAAGCGCCGCGAGCGCCGCGAACTGCCGATCACGCTGATCGCCGACAACGGCTACTTCCTGCCGCTGGAAGGCGAAACCTTCGCAGACCAGATCCTGCCCAAGGCGGTGGGCGGCGTCGATCCGCGGATGCCGACCGACCCCACCCTGCCCGCGCACAAGCACGACGTCGGATTCTTCCAATGGGTCTGGCTGGAACTGCGCGACCACCTGTGGCCGTGGAGCCGCACTGGCTGGCGCAACCAGCGCGGGCTGCAGATCCTCGGCTTCTCGCTGGCTCTCGCCGCCACCGTGGCCTGGGGTCTGGCCGCAACCGGGCAACTGTCTTCGGGCGCGATCATCGGCTGGTGGTTCGGCTGGAGCGTCTATGAAGTACTGATCCGCATGACCGGCCGCCCTTATGTGAAGGACGGTCCGTGGTGGCGCGACATCTACCGCGAGTCCGGGCTTTTCGACATGATCAGCTACGTGAGTTTCAAGAACCTTCTGATCGGCGCCGCCCTGTTCCTCGTGCTCAAGTCGCTGGGCTGGATGCTCGCATGAGGCAACTCTTGTCGGGACTGCTGCTGGCGATCCTGGCCACACTCGGCCTGGCACAGGCGGCCACGCACACGGTGCGCCCCGGCGACGACCTCGCGGCCGCTGTCAAAGCCGCCCATGCCGGCGACGTGGTGCAGATCGAGCGCGGGTACTACCGCGCCAACCTGCGGATCGACAAGCCGCTGACCCTGCGCGGCCTGCACCGCCCCACGCTCAGCGGCGGCGACCATGGCGACACCATCCGCGTCACCGCGCCCGACGTGACGATCGAAGGGCTGATCGTGCGCGACTCCGGCGACAGCCTGAAAGACCAGAACGCCGGCATCTACCTCTACCCAGGCGCCCATCGCGCGGTGGTGCGCAACTGCGACCTGACCTACAACCTGTTCGGGCTGTGGATCGAAAAGGCCGACGACGTGCTGATCCAGCACAACATCATCACCGGCAAGCGCGACTACGACTCGCCGCTGCGCGGCAACGGCATCCAGCTCTACAACACCCAGCGCGCGCGCATCCTCGACAACAACATCGGCTTCGTGCGCGACGCGCTCTACGTCGACGTCTCCCACCACGCGGTGTTCAAGGGCAACAAGCTGCACCACAGCCGCTACGGCACCCACTATATGAACTCCTACTACAACCTGTGGGAGGACAACGACACCTATTACAACCGCGGCGGGCTGGCGCTGATGGAAGTGCGCAACCAGGTCGTGCGCGGCAACCGCGCCTGGGGCAATTCCGACCACGGCATCATGCTGCGCACCATCCAGGACTCGATCATCGAAGACAACGTGGTCGCCGGCAATGACCGCGGCTTTTTCATCTACGACGTGGAATACGTCACCCTGAAAAACAATCTGGTGGTCGACAACCGCGTCGGCGTGCACCTGGCCGCCGGCTCCATCAACAACGTGGTGGAAGGCAACGATTTCGTCGACAACCGCGAACAGGTGCGCTACGTCGCCTCGAAGGACGTGCGCTGGGGTGAGCACAGCGGCAATTTCTGGAGCAACTACCTCGGCTGGGACCGCGACGACGACGGCCGCGGCGACACCCCCTACGAGGCCAACGACGTCGTCGACCGCCTGACCTGGCGCTACCCCGGCATCAAGCTGCTGCTGGCCAGTCCGGCGATCCAGACCCTGCGCCTGCTCGGTCGCCAGTTTCCGATCCTGCGCGCCCCGTCCGTGGTCGACCCCAGCCCGCGCATGCGTCCCGAGCACGCGCAATGGAGCCAATGGCGTGGCAAGCACTTCCCCGGACACTGAAACGCCCGCGATAGCCTTGCGCGGTGTGCACAAGCACTTCGGTGCGCTGCGCGCCGTAGACGGCATCGATCTGGACATTCGCCCCGGCGAAATCCTCGGCCTGATCGGCCACAACGGCGCCGGCAAGAGCACGCTGTTCAAGCTCATGCTCGGACTGGAGAAGCCGACCGCGGGCGAGATCCTGATCGACGGCATCCAGGTGCGCGGACGCGCCTTCCGCAGCGTGCGCCGCGGAATTGGTTACCTGCCGGAATCGGTGGTGCTCTACGACAACCTCGACGGGCTGGAAACCCTGCGCTTTTTCGCCAAACTCAAAGGCGCGCCGCGCGCGCAGTGCGCGCAGCTGCTCGAACGCGTCGGCCTGGCCCACGCCGGCAAGCGCCCGCTGCGCGAGTATTCCAAGGGCATGCGCCAGCGCCTGGGTTTTGCCCAGGCATTGCTTGGCGATCCGCGCGTGCTGTTTCTCGATGAGCCCACCAACGGGCTCGACCCCGAGGCGATCCGCGATTTCTACGTGATCCTGCGCCAGCTGCAGTCCGCCGGCACGACAATAGTCATCACCTCGCACATCCTCGCCGAGCTGCAGGAGCGCGTCGATCGGCTCGCCATCATGGCCTCGGGCAAACTGCTGGCCACCGGCAGCGTGCAGGATCTGCGCGAGCGCACCAATCTGCCGTTGATTCTCGAAGCGGATATGGACGCAGCCGATCACGCTGCGGCAACCGACGTGCTGCAGGCGCTGGCAGAAGCTGCACCCGAGGCAACCGCGACCGGCTTGCGCTGGCGCTGCCCGCGCCAGAACAAGATGGCCGCGTTGGCCGCGCTGGCGCCACTGGGTGCGCGCGTGCGCGACCTGCGGTTGCTGGAACCTTCGCTCGAAGACATGTTCTTCGGCCTGTCGAGCTGAAGCGGGAAACGCATGGAACTCACTCCGATCCTCACCGTCGCCGCCAAGGAATTCCGCGACCGCATCCGCAACCGCTGGGTGCTCGCGATCGCGCTGGTGTTCCTCGTGTTCTCCCTCGTCATCGCCTGGTTCGGCGGCGCCCAGCAGGGCCAGGTCGGTTTCCGCTCGATCGAATTCACCATCGCCAGCCTCGTCAGTCTGGTGATTTATCTGATTCCGCTGATCGCCCTGCTGCTCGGCTTCGACGCCATCGTCGGCGAACGCGAGCGCGGCTCGCTGGAGCTGCTGCTGGCGTTGCCGATCACCCGGCTGGAACTGCTGCTGGGCAAATACCTCGGCCTGGCGCTGGCACTCACGCTGTCCACCTGCGCCGGTTTCGGTGCGGTCGCGCTGGTGTTGTGGAAGCACCTCGACGCTGCCGGGCTTTACCACTACGCCGGCTTCATGTTCAGCAGCGTGCTGCTGGGGCTGGCGTTTTTGAGCATCGCAGTGCTGCTTTCGGTCGTTGCGCGCGAACGCACCCGCGCTTCCGGCATGGCGATCGCCGCGTGGTTTTTCTTCGTGCTCGTGTTCGATCTGCTGCTGCTGGGCGTGCTGGTGTCGACCGGAGGCAAGGTTGGCGGCGACAGCTTCGCCTGGCTGCTAATGCTCAACCCGACCGACGTGTTCCGCGTGCTCAACGTGTTTTCGATGGAAGACGTCCGCACCCTCTACGGTCTGGCCAGCGTGATGCCCGAATCGCTGGGCAACCCGCTGACCATGGGCAGCGTGATGGTGGTCTGGATCGTGCTGCCCCTGCTCATTGCGAACTGGAGATTCAAACCATGATGCTGCGCCCCACCGCGCTCGCCCTCGCGTTCACCCTCGGCCTGTTGACCGCCGGCTGCGCCCGGCAAAGCGCGCAGCAGGCGTCGACCGGACCGGTCGAAATCAGCGCCGGCACCGCCTGCGAGCTGGATGGCATGCTGCTGGCCGATTACCCCGGCCCGAAGGCGCAGATCCACTACGCCGATGCCGATCGCCCGGCATTCTTCTGCGACATCGTCGAACTGTTCAACACCCTGCTGGCCGGCGAACAGGTGCGCGCGGTGCGTGCCGTTTATGTGCAGGACATGGGCAAAGCCGACTGGAACGAGCCCAAGGGGCACTGGATCGACGCCAAGACTGCCGTGTATGTCCTGGGCAGCAGGCGCGAAGGCTCGATGGGACCGACCATCGCCAGCTTCGCCAACCGCGCCGATGCCGAAAATTTCGCAAAGGAATACGGCGGCCGCGTGCTCGGCTTTGCCGACATCAAGCCGGACATGGTGGATCTGCGCGGCGGCGCGCTGCACGACTCGCAGATGTGATCCCGTCGTTCCGGCGAAAGTCGGAATCTCTTTTCGATGGTTTTCCCAAAGAGCTGGATCCCGGCTTTCGCCGGGATGACGATCTGTGCTGCTGACGATCCGTTCACCCACTCGCGCCTTCAAGCAGGCGCGAGAGATCCGCATCCTTCTCCGTCCAAAGCCCGTTCATCCAGTGCTGGAAACGCACCCGGAACGCGCGATCGTTCTGGTAGTCGCCGCCCGCCAACTTCGTCGGAAGCGGTCGCTGGCGAACGTGCACGCGCACCTCGCGCACGCGGCCCGCCACCAGGTCGAGCAGCGATGGAATGCCGCCAGGATAGGCGATGCTGACGTCGAGGATCGCGTGCAATCCCTGCCCCATCGCGTCCAGCACGAAGGCCACGCCGCCCGATTTTGGCTTGAGCAAATGCCGGAACGTCGATGATTGCCGTTCATGCTTGGCCGGCGTGAACCGCGTGCCTTCGACGAAGTTCATGATCGAAATCGGGATGTTGCGGAATTTTTCGCAGGCGCGGCGGGTGGCGACGATATCGCGTCCGGCCAGCTCGGGATTCTTCGCGATCTGTTTGGGCGTGTAGCGGCCCATGAACGGGAAATCCAGCGCCCACCACGCCAACCCCAGCAGCGGCACCCAGAACAGCTGGCGCTTGAGGAAGAAGCGCAGGAACGGGATGCGCCGATTGAAGGCTTTCTGCAACACCAGGATATCGACCCAGCTCTGGTGGTTGGCTAACACGAGGTAATGGCCGTCGCGCGCAAGTTCGAGGTCGCCTTCCAGCGTCAGCCGGGTGGGTGTGAACGCCTCCCACAGCATGCTGTTGACCGCGATCCAGCTTTCGCCCAGTCCGGTCAGCAGCGGATTGCAGGCCAGCTTCAGCCTCGGTAGCGGCAACAGCAATTTGATCAGCGTCACCGCCATGATCGGCACGACGTGCGCGACGGTGCTCAAACTCACCAGCAGAGCCACAAATGCAACGCGAAATGCCGCCATGGAAGATCACGCATGAAAGGAATTTCCATTGTCGCGGAAAAACGCGCGAGATTCAGGCCTCACGGCCACGACGCGACGCTCGCCGCTAACATGCACACCATGACGCGCTACCACGGCCCGCTGCTGACCCGAGACACCGCCGCGGCGCTGGACGCGGCGCGCGCCGCCGGCAACGCGCAGTGGCTTGGCTCGCTTGATCTCGGCCGAACGCAGGACCTTGCCGAATTCGATCAGGAAAGTTGGACGTGGCGCGGCGCCCGCTATCCCTACCCGGAGCCGCTCAAGGAGCGCACGATTTACTGGTGGAATGGCGAAACGTTCGCGCCGGTGTCGCGCTACGCGGGATCGCTGATCAAACTGGTGCCGACGCCGTGGGGCGTGCCCACCTTCGAAATCGACGGCATCAAGATGCTGCCAACGGCGAATGCATCGCCGCTGGACGACGCCCGCCGCAAGGTCGCGCTGGTGCAGCCGACGGGTAAACGGGTGCTGGATACCTGCGGCGGGCTGGGCTATTTCGCGGCCTGTTGCCTGGATGCCGAGGCGACGCAGATCCGGGCATTCGAAAAGAACGAAGACGTGCTGTGGCTGCGCGGGATCAACCCGTGGTCGCCAGACCCTGACGATCACGGCAGTCGGTTGACGCTGACGCATGCCGATGTCACACCGTCCATCGAACAATTTCCCGACGCATGTTTCGACGTGGCGCTGCACGACCCGCCGCGCTTCGGCATCGCCGGCGAGCTGTATGCGCTGGCGTTTTACCGGCAACTCGCGCGCGTGCTGCGCCGCGGCGGTCGGTTGTTCCACTACACCGGCAAGCCGAACGCGCTGAGCTCCGGACGCGACCTGCCGCGCGAGGTGGCCAAACGATTGCAAGTCGCAGGCTTCAAGGCCGAACCCGCGCTCGACGGCGTGCTGGCGATCCGCCGATGACGCCAATGAAACGGGGCCTGAATCCGGCCCCGTGATTTCATTTCAGTGAGTGAAACGGCGTTTTAGACGTGTTCAACCAGGATCACCGCCGGATCGTCGGCGTGCTCGAGCAGCAGCCGACGCACCCGATCCTGCCAGACCTCGCCGAACGCGCGCCTGATCTCCGCCGAAGCGTCCGGCGCCATCGCCTGCCCCATCAGCATCCGCATCTGCGGTGAAGGCGGCACGTTGGTGAAGTCCAGCGCCAGCCGCACGCCGGCGCCGCTATCCACGCGCCGGAACTCGGCGATGCAGCCCGAATTGCCGCCGCCGTAGCGCAACAGCCCGCTGCGGATAAAGCGGCCGCCGATGCCGTGGAAGCCGTTGTCGGCGGCCGCGCCGGTGAGCAGGGTAAACACCTGCGCGATCACGCCGGTGGTGCCGTCGGTTTCGGCCGAACTCATCGTCACCCGCACGCCGCCGCGCTCGGCCGGACCGTCCGGATACAGCGCGCGCAGTCCGGCGCGCGCCATCAGGTAGGAACCGGCCACGGTCGGGCAGGAATGCCCGGCCAGCCGCACGGCGTCGGCATAGCCGTACTCGATCAGTCCGCCATCGGCCGCGCCGAGAAACTCGGACAGCGGATCGTGGACGCGGACCGTCGGCGCTTGTTCGAAAAACGCGGGAAAGCCCATGCTCAGCCTTCCGGCAGGCCGTTGATGCCGAAATCGATCACCACGCCGCTTTGGTCGCGCTGGCGGTATTCGACCGTCAGATTTTCGCCGAAGCGCTCGTTGAGCTGGTGCAGCAGCGGAATCGGATCGTGGTCGTTGACGAAGCGCATGGTTTCACCGTTGCGCAGCGCGCCGAGCGCACCGAAGATCGCCGAATGGCGAAAGCGACGGGCAATCCCGCGGGCGTCGAACACGTGGACGTTGGGCTCCGGATCGAGCTGGAAGGACATGCCAATGACTCCTGTTTGCGATAGGCCGCGCCATCCTACGCCCGGCGCAGCCCGCCGCATTGACATGGGTCACGCCGACCCCGAAGCCGGGTCAATCAATCAGCCAAGCTCGCCAGTCGCGCAGGCCAGCGCCAGCCGCGCCATGCGCTCCAGACCCTGCTCGCGCTGGTCGGCCGACATGTGCTCGTCGCGGTCGAGATGGTCGCTGACGGTCAGGATCGCCAGCGCGCGGAAGCCTTCGCGCATCGCCAGGCCATACAGGCCCGCCGCTTCCATTTCGACGCCGGCAATATGGTGGCGACGCAGGTGGTCAAGCAGCTGCGGATCGCCGTCGTAGAAGCAGTCGCTGCTGAAGATCGGCGCGACCCGCACCGGCAGATCGGTTTTCTTCGCCGCATCGAAAGCGGCGCGCAGCAGCCCGAAATCGGCGCTCACCGACAGGTCGTGACCGCCGAATTGCATGCGGTTGAAACGCGAATCGGTGCTGGCCGACTGCGCCAGCAGCACGTCGCCCATGGAAACGTCGCCAATGCCGCCGCAGGTGCCGATGCGGATGATCTGGCGCACGCCGTAAACTCGCGCCAACTCGGTGACGTAGATGGCCGTGGATGGAATCCCCATGCCGCCGCCCATCACCGACACCGCCTGTCCCTGCCAGTGGCCGGTGAAACCGAGCATGTTGCGGCGGGCGTTGATCTGCACCGGCGACTCCAGCAGCGTCTGCGCGATGAAACGCGCGCGCAGCGGATCGCCCGGCATCAGCACGGTCTGAGCAATGGCGCCGGGTTCAGCGTCGATATGCGGTGTGGCCATCGCTTACTCCGTTAAGAAACTGCGGCCTTCCGCCAGCGGCGGCAGGCCGAGGTGAGCGGCAAGCCCCTGCCCGAGGTCGGCAAAACTGCCGCGCTGTCCGAGCGAGCGCGCCTGTGACCCCGGAGCGAACGCCAGCAGCGGCACCTGCTCGCGGGTGTGATCGCTGCCGGGGAAGGTCGGATCGCAGCCGTGGTCGGCGCTGATCGCCAGCAAATCGCCCGGCTTCAAGGCGTCCAGCAGCGCCGGCAGGCGCGCGTCGAAATGCTCCAGCGCCGCGGCATAACCGGGCACGTCGCGGCGGTGGCCGTAGACGCTGTCGAAATCGACGAAATTGGTCGCGATCAGATCGCCATCCCCCGCCTGCGCCAGCGCTTCAACGGTGGCATCGAACAGCGCGTCGTGGCCGCTGGCCAGCCTTTTGTGGGTCACCCCGCGCGCGGCGAAGATGTCACTGATCTTGCCGATCGCGTGGACGGCATGGCCGACTTCGCAGACCGCATCGAGCAGCGTGTGGCCGGGCGGCTCCAGCGCGTAGTCATGGCGGTTGCCGGTGCGGGTGAAACCGGCGTCGACGGTGCCGACGAAGGGCCGTGCGATCACCCGCCCGATGTTCCACGGTTCCAGCAGCCGGCGCGCAATCAGACAGACTTCATGGAGCCGTTCAAGGCCGAAATGGTCTTCGTGCGCGGCGATCTGAAGCACCGAGTCGGCCGAGGTGTAAACGATCGGTTTGCCGCTTGCGATGTGCTCGGCACCCAATCGCTGGATGATTTCGGTGCCGGAGGCGTGGCAGTTGCCGAGCACGCCCGGCAGCCGCGCCTCGCGCACCAGCGCTTCCAAGAGTTCAGGCGGGAAGCTGTTTTCCGACGCGTCGAACAGGCCGAAGGGGTGTTTCAGCGTCACTCCGGCGGTTTCCCAATGTCCAGACGGCGTGTCCTTGCCGCTGGCGCGCTCGGCCATGCAACCCCACAGCCCTTCCGGCTCGGGAACGTCCTCGAACCCCGCAGCACGCGCGCCGGTCGCCAGCGCGTGCGCGTGCGCCAAGCCGAGCCGGGTCAGGGTCGGCAGCCGCAGCGGCCCGCGCGTCAGCTTCGCGCAGATGGCGGCGATATGGCCGAAGGTGTCGGCGTCGGCGTCGGCGTAGGCTTCGGCATCGGGCGCACCGCCGATGCCGAAGGAATCCATGACCAGCCAAATTGCGCGCGCCATGATCAGCTCTCCAGTTCGGTCAGGATCGCATCCAGCAACGCGCTGGCGCCGATCCGGAAGTGCTGCGCCGTGACCCAATCGACGCCCAGCCGCTGCTCGGCCAGCGCGACATAGCGGGCGGCTTCGTCCAGCGTGCGCACGCCGCCGGCGGCCTTGAAGCCGCACTGCCCACCGCGCGCAGCGCTGGCGTCCAGCAAAATTTCGGCCGCCTCCGGCGTGGCGTTGACCGGCACCTTGCCGGTCGAGGTCTTGAGAAAATCCACGCCGGCATCCAACCCCAGTTCGGCGGCGGCGAGGATCAGTTCGGGCGCGGCCAGTTCGCCGGTTTCGAGGATCAGCTTGAGCGCAACATCCGATCCGCAGGCGGCGCGACAAGCGTCCACGCCGGCGCGCGCGGTGGCGAGATCGCCGCGTTGGACAGCGCGCCAGGCCAGCACCATGTCGATCTCGTCGGCGCCCGCGGCCATCGCGCGCCGGGTCTCGCGTTCGACCCGCCCGGCATCTTCGCCGCCGTCCGGAAAATTGACCACGCTGGCGATCTTCACCCCGCTGCCGTCCAGCGCCCGCCGCGCGGTGGTGACGTGCTCGGGATACACGCACACCGCCGCGACCTTGCCGTGACTGGACACGGCGCGCGCGCACAGCGCTTCGATCTGCTGCGGGGTGTCGTCTTCGCCGAGGCTGGTCAGGTCGAGCAGACCGAGCAGGCGGCGGGCGAGGGTTTTGCGGTCTTGCGTCATGGCGGCATTGTCGGAGTTTTCGCCAGCTTAAACACCCCCGCGTCGAAGCGCCTTGATCATCGGCAAATTCACGTTTGATCCGGACTCATTCGTCCGTCGTTTCCGCCCGCAGATGCCCGAACACCAGCATCCAGACCAGCACAAGGTTGACCGCAGCGCCCACCGCCAGCAGCCAGCGTCCGGTGATGAGCTGGTCGTCGATCAGGTAATTGCTGCAGATCCGCACCGGCGAAGCGATGTACAGCCAGCCCAGGCGAAACGCGGATGCCGCCACTTCCAGCAGGAACATCCCGCGCAGGATGAAGCCGGCGCGCTTCCAGCTCAGCGCGATCGGCAGCCCGACCAGCAACGGAAGGGTAATGAACTTGGCAACCTCGACCCAGGGCAACTGCAGCGCCGCATCGACCGCAAGCGGCAGCATCCACGGCATCGCAGCAAACGTAGCCAGCAGCAGCCCGCTCAGCCCCCAGCGGTTCCACGGGGCCAGCACCCGATCCACGCCGTGCGGCAGCGCCTTGCCCAGCATCCAGCCGGCCAGCGCTAGCAGCGGAACCTGCACCAGCATTTGCAGCGCCATCGTGGCTTCCAACGCATGCCGCAGCGGCAGCAACGCGAGCAGAGCCCACAGTCCAAGCCCGAAGCCCAGCGCGCGTCGTGCATCCAAGGTCATGGCAGTCCTTCCAGCGGTAGCGCCGCCAGCGCTTCGTCCGCAGACTGCCAGTCGGTGACGGCGACCAGCCTGCCCTGCGGATCAACCACGTTGATCGCGGCGTTGTGCACATAGCCGTCGAAGCCATCGGGAATGGCAACGACGCCGAAGCTGCGCAGCAGCGCCTGCAATTCCGCCGCATCCACCGGGCGCGCCACGATCCAGCCCGAATCCTTGCCGCCCATGCGCTGCCAGTAGTCGGCCAACTGCACCGGTCCGTCGTGCTGCGGGTCGAAGCTGATACTCAGCAATGCCACCGTGCCGGCATCGATCTGCCGGGCCAGCAGGGGCTGCAGGCGCGCGAACACGCCACCTTGCACCGCACAGAACGTCGTGCAGCGGGTGTAGATGAAATCGACCAGCAGCCAACGCCCGCGCAGCTCGGACAGTTGGATCCGCTCGCCCTGCGCGGTTTCCAGCTGGACGGACGGCAGCGATCGCGGCCGCTCGGCCACGCTCAACTGCAGCGCCGTCTGGCTGGTGAAGGCGCGGAAACCGTGGCTGGCTGCGGCGAGCGTGGCCACGCCCGCCGCAGCGATCAGCAGGCTAGCCAGCAGCGTTCGCGGCGCCGACATTCCCCGCCCCGTCCACCGGCTTGGCCAGCAGGCCGGCAATCAGGCGGATGGCGAAATAGAGCATCGCCAGCACCACCAGCGTCCCGCCAACCGCACCGACCTTGTCACTGACGGTCCACGCCTCGACTATGTGGGCAGCCATCCGCCGCGGCACGCTGGCATGGCCGCCGGCGAGGAAGCCGAACACGAAAATCAGCCCGCCGACGAAGAACACCGGGAAACCCAACCGATCCATGCCGGTATTCGGCGGCGCCTGCTTGAGGCTGCCGCTGACGTGGTACATCAGCGCCAGCACCATCGCCATCACCCCCAGCAGCATGTAGAAGTGGAAATGCCCCGGCACCCACTGGGTGTTGTGCATGACCAGGTTCACCCGGATCGTGCCGTCGAGGATTGCCGGAACCACGCCCGCCGCCCAGCCGAACATCGACAGCACCAGCAGCCTCGCCGGCATGTTCCAGCGGATGTTGGAATGGTAAAGATTGGCCAGCGCCCCGAACGCTGTGACGAGGAACACCGGGAAGCCGCCAACCCAGGACGCGATCTGGCCGGTGACCGCCAGCCAGCGCGGCTGCGCAAAGTCCATCAACAGGTGGTGCGGGAACACCACGATGACGTAGCTCGCGGACACTGCCCAGGCCCAGAGGAATGGCCGACCGATGTGATAGGGCTTCCGGGTGTAGCGCGGCAACAGCTCGTACACGGCAATCACGCCCATGTAGATCGTCGCGTTGGCGTACATGTGCCCGAACCAGTAGATCAAGTTCTTGATCACCAGCGGATTGAGCTTGAACTCCGGGTAGAAGACGTTGATCAGGCACATCACCAGCGCGACCGATCCGGTCAGGATGCCGATCGAGTTGGCGATCAGCACGCCGGCGCCGGCGACCACCGCCTTGGGATGGTCGGGATCGACCGTGCCGGAAAACAGCCACTGCATCCCCATCGCCCGCGCTAGGTTGCCGTATTTGGCGGTCATTCCCATCGCGACATCGAGGTAGAACAGCAGCTGGCCGACGCCGATGAACAGATAGCCGAGCATGAACAGCGCCGACCAATTGGCCGACCACAGCCCCATTCCCTGCACCGGCAGCGGGTACAGGAAGGTCCATAGCGCGCCGTAGTGGCCGATGAAGATCGACAGCAGGATCGACACCACGCCCAGCATGAACAGGGCGTAGTTGGTCACGAACGCCCACATGTGCAACTTGACGTACTTGCGGACGAAGAACCACATCGCCGCCGTGGTCGCCAGCGACATCGACCCGAGCATGCCGGCGCCGTGCAGCGACAGGAACTCGTAGAAGATGTTGGGAGGAAGCTTGAACCAGGTCGCCTGGGTCAGACGCATGGTCAGGCCGACAGTCATGATCACCACGAACAGAACCATTGCGGTGATCAGGTACAGGTTGAAGACCCTGCGGTTGCTGCCGGCCAGGCGTTCGTCTTCGGGATAGAGGGTGAGCGAGGCCATCGTCATTCTCCCTTCGCTGCGGCCACGATGAAGGTGGTCTTCATCGGCGCATGGCCGATTCCGCAGTACTCAAGGCACTGCACCATGTAGGTACCGGGAACGTCGAAGCGGTACAGGAGCCTGTTGGTGTACTCGGGCATCGCCTGGGTCTGGATCACGATGTGTCCGTCCGGCGCGTACAGCGCGAAGCCGTGATTGACGTCGGCGCTGGTGACCCGGAACTCGACGGTCTTGCCCACCTCGGCCGACGCCGGCCGCAGGGTCCAGCTCCACATCCTGGCAGTGACGTCGACCACCTGATCGGCCTGCAGCGCCGTGTCCTGCTTCGGGATCGGGAAGTTGTGCAAGGTGGCCCAGGTACCGAACACGAAGCCCAGCAGCAAAACGAAAAACAGCCCGGTCTGGATTTTGCGCGTCGCGCTTGCCGCCTTGGATCGCCCTGCCTCGTCGTCGCTCGTTCCGGCGCCCAGCAATATCCAGATGAAAACCAAGGACACCATCGCGATGCCGGACAGCGCGATGGTCCAGATGACGTCTTGTACAGTCATGCCCGTTGCCTCCCCTTGCGCGTCTGCCGATCTGCAACAACGCCGACGCACGCTGCGCTACGGGCGGGGTCAGGAATCGGCCGGGCTCGGACGCATGCGTCGGAGGAACACTGCGCGCTCCCCGCGCAGTGTCCCGATCATACGCCAGCATCCGGGTTCAGTGCGCATCCACGCCGAAATTCCGTTCGCCGGAGGCATCCTTGCACCCGCGGCAGAACCGCCAGGCCTGCGCCCGCCTGTTCATGCTCCGATTGGCGAGGCATCCCACTGGTTTCGCTGTCCTGCTGCGTGTAGTTTGTGCGTTATTGCAAGTTGACGTCTCTCGTTCACGAATTCCGGAGGAATGCCATGGGTCTCATTCAAGCTGCGGTAGGCGCCATCAGCGGTACGCTCGCCGATCAGTGGAAGGATTTCTTCACCATTCCGGACGGTTTGCAGCAAACCGCGGCGATCTTCCCGGCCGTGCCGCACGGCACCAACGCCGGCCGCGGTTCGAACACCAAGGGTTCCGAAAACATCATCACCAATGGCTCGCGGATCATCGTTCCCGAAGGCTACGGCCTGCTGCTGATGGAAAACGGCAAGATCACCGGATTTGCCGCCGAAGCCGGTGCGTACGAGTGGAACTCCAACGAGGTCAATTCGCAGTCGATCTTCGCCGGCAACGGCATCGTCGGCCCGCTGATCATGCAAAGCTGGGAGCGCTTCAAGTTCGGCGGACAGCCCGGCGCGCAGCAGCTCGCCTTCTTCGTGTCGCTCAAGGAACTGCCGAACAACCGCTTCGGCACCCAGTCCGAAATCTACTGGGACGACGGCTACCTCAACTCCCAGGTCGGGGCGATGACGCGCGGCTCGTACACGCTCAAGATCGTCGACCCGATCCTGTTCGTGAAGAATTTCGTGCCCGCCACCTTCATCCAGCCGGGCAGCGCGGTGTTCGATTTCACCGATATCGACAACGATGCGGCCAGCCAGCTGTTCAATGAAGTGGTCAGCTCGCTGGCGCCGGCCTTCAGTGCGTACACGAACGACCCGAGCAAGGGCAACCGGATGACCAAGCTCCAGCAGGATTCGCTGGGCTTTGCCAAGAGTCTGTCGGATGCGGTCGAAGCCGGCTACCAGTGGAAATCCGACCGCGGTCTGGAAATCGTCAAGACCGCGATCGTTTCCATCGAATACGACGCCAACACCAAGGAACTGCTCAAGACCGTGCAGCGCGCCGACGCGCTCATGGGCGCGCGCGGCAACTCCAACCTGCAGGCCAGCGTTGCTTCCGGCTTCCAGTCGGCGGGCGAAACCGGCGGCGCCGGCGGCGTCATGGGTCTGGGCATCGCGGCCGGTGCCGTGGGTCTGGGCGGGCTGCAGCAGCCGGTCGCAGCAGCTGCGGTCGCCGCACCACAGGCGGCAGCGCCTGCCGAAGACGACACCATCGCCAAGCTGAAAAAGGCCAAGGACATGCTCGAACTCGGCCTGATTTCGCAGGCCGACTACGACGCGCTCAAGGCCAAGGCGCTGGGACTGTAATCGACCAAGGCGACCCACATGTCGAACGGGAATCCCCCCTCCTCGCCTCCCCCGCTGCCCTCGGGCACGGGGGCACCGCCGCCGCTGCCCACCGGACCCGGCTCGCCGCAGGATGTGCCGCCGCCGAAAGGCAGTTTTCCGCTCGACCCGGACACCCTGCCGGAACCGATCCGCGAGGAAATCCTCAAACCGGATCCGGTCGCCATCGACACCGCGTCCGAGGAGCTGAAAGACGGCGCCAACCATTGCCCGAAGTGCGGCTCGACCGACATCAAGCAGCGGCCCGGCACCGACAAGCTGATCTGCCTGTTTTGTCGCAACGAATGGACCTCCGAACGGGTGGAAGAGCAGTTCGGCCTCGGTGAAGGGCTGGACGATCTGGAAGGCACCGTCGTCGCCTCCGGCGCCAAGGACATCGAGGCGGACGTCTCGGACCTGTTGAGCTTCAAGTGCACCGGCTGCGGTGCCGAGGTGACGGTCAACACCGAAAACGCGATGACCGCGCGCTGCCACTGGTGCCGACACGTTTTCGGCGTCAACGAGCAGATCGCCAATGGCGCGGTGCCCGATGCGGTGCTGCCCTTCCACATCAAGAAGGACGATGCGATCGCGCGCATCCGCCAGTTCGTCGGCAAGCGCCAGTTCTTCGCGCTGCAGGCGTTTAAGCAGCAGTTCACGCCGGAGAACGTGATCGGCGTCTATCTGCCGTACATGATCGTCGACGCTAGGGCCAGTTCCGACGTCGCCGGCCACGGCGAAATCGAAACCCGTCGCTACACGGTGGGCAGCGGCAACAACAAGAGCACCCGCTACGATGCCGACGTGTATCAGGTGCAGCGGCACGTGGACTACACCGTCGACGACCTGCAGATGGAATCCTCCGCCAGCCGCGGCAATCTCGACACCAAGAGCAACACCAACAACATCATCAACACCATCCTGCCGTTCGACACCAAGAACGCGGTGAAGTGGAACGCCTCCTTCCTGTCCGGCTATTCCTCGGAAAAACGCGACCAGGATGTTGAGGAACTGCGCCCGCATCTGGAAAACCAACTGATGTCGATCGCCCGCGCACAGGTCGAAGCCTCGGTGAAGCGCTTCGACCGCGGCGTGCGCTGGGAGGAAGAAGCCATCGCGGTACACGGCTCGCGCTGGGTGTCGATGTATCTGCCGGTCTGGCTGTATTCCTACCACCAGCCCGGCGCCAACGGCGGCATGCTGCACTACATCGCGGTCAACGGCCGCACCGGCGAAACCATGGGCAGCATTCCGATCCAGCAATGGAAGATGCTGCTGGTCGCGCTGACCATCGGCACGATTCTTGAAACCCTGGCCATCTGGATGGTGGGCTGACCATGAGCGATGACGGCGGGCTGTTCATGCTTTTGCTTGGGCCGGCAGGCGGCGCCGGCTTCTACTGGGCCATGTACCGGTATTACCGCAACACCGACAAATCCCACGATTTCGAACACGAAACCGCGGTCGATGCCCAGCCGGTCACCGGCATGGAGGGCGACCACAAGGTCGGCGAAACCAAGGGCACCAGCGATTCGCGGATCAACGGCGACAACGTGACGGAATACCGCAGGCGCGTTAAGCGGATGCACAACGGATCGCCGCCGTCGTAGCGCAGCAGGAAGGGGGTGCAGGAAGGGGGCGCTTCGGCAGGCGAAAACGGATGAAATATGCTAGATTTCCGGCGCGTTCATTCGTTCGTCCTTGTTCGTTAATCCGGCCATTCAGGAACCAGATTACGGAGGGCTCGGCCATGCGAATCGTGCTGACGCTCGCTCTATGCCTGCTCGCGAATGTCGCCCAGGCCGACGCGTTGAATTACGACTACGTCTACCTCAGCAAGGTTGGAAATTCTTCCAACGGAAACGGCACGGGCGGCGGCTACAAGAGTTTCGGCGAAAATACCCACGCGTTCTTCTCCGCCGACGACACCGCGTTCTACTCCGGCAGTCACCGTGACTGGAATTACGACATGAAGACGTGGCGCGTCGGTATTGGCGGTCACTACAAGATCGGCAAACGCACGATGATCGCACCGGAACTTGCGGTGTTCCACAGCAGGGGCACGGTCACGTCTTCGGAATGGCCGGATGGGCACGCGATGAGCGGCAACGGATACATGGTCGAAGTCGATTTGCGGCACGCGCTCACCGACCGCATCGAACTCAGCGCGGCGGCACGACGGACGCAGTACGCCGGCGACAGCTGGAACGAATTCATCGGCGGCGTCATGTTCCATGCGACCCACCATTGGGCTTTCGGCGTGCTGCAACACCGGACCGACCAGAAGTCGGCGACCGAGTTCACGGTGCGCTACTACTACTGACCATGAAGCCAGGTTCCTGCGGGATTCTTCAACCCGCCCGTCCGCCATCTTGCACTGTAGGCGGTCGCCGCGTCAGGCCAGCTGCCGGGCTGAGCGTACGTTTCTCCCAAGTCATCGACCCATACGGCGCCAGCCGGTAACGCGCCGAGCCCGTCACCGGATCTTCCGATATACCGAGCCTGGGGACGAAGAAACAGCTGACGAAATCCACGTCCGAACCGGATGCCGCAACGATCACGCCGCGCCGGTTCGATTGTGCAAATCAGTGATGCAAGCGATCGGAAATCCGGCGTGGGGCGGCGGACGGCGTCTTCCGAATCGACGTCCCGGATCTGCGTTATCCGATCCGGCTCTCTTTCCGGGCCAACTCCGCCGCCAACTGCAACGTGCGGGCATAGATCCTGCGCGCGGCGCCCTCGTCGTGCGCCGCGGTCTCCAGCGCCATGATGAAGGAGGCAAGCAGCTCCTGCGCGTTGTACAGCGGGCCGAGCTCGGCAACCGTCTTGGCGACGGCATCGCGCACGTGCCAGTCCACGTTGGTTCCTGCCTGTGCCTGTCTGGCGAGGTCGACAATCTGCAACACATGCGGCGTGATCAGGCCGACGACTGTCTTTTTCATGGGCTGTCCATCGTATTGCTCATATGCGCATTGTGAACCGAAACGGGCGGGCAAAAGGGGGCGGCGGGAATCAAGCGCGCCTGATTCCCTCAGGAATTGTCCCTGACACCATTTATCCCTCCCCGCTTTTCCCCGGCCTAACCCGTTCCCGGCGGAACCTTCCCAAGCAGCGACTTGAGGTCGGCGAACGGGTTGGTGGTGGCTGCGCGCGGCTTGTCTTCGGCGGCCTGCGCGCTGACACCGGTGTAGTCGGTCTGGCGCGAGTGCTCGTTGTCGTGGCAGTACACGCACAACAGCTCCCAGTTGCTGCCGTCCGGCGGATTGTCGGCGTGGTTGTGGTTGCGGTGGTGGACCGTCAGCTCGCGCAGGTTGGCGCGGGTGAACTCACGCGCACAACGGCCACAGACCCACGGGTACATCTTCAGCGCACGCTCGCGATACCCCTGCTCGCGCTGCTCGGCGGCGCGCCTGGCCTCGGCAACGATTCGGTCAAGCTTGATGTCTTGAAGCGTAGGCATGGTCATGATTATCCGTGGATAAGTGAACCTGACCCGGTTTTGTTACCCCGTTTTGATGGGATCTCCGGCTGCAGCATTCGCCCGAACAGCAGCTTCACGACCAGGAAAATCGCCGCCGCGCCGAGCACTGACGCAACATGGATGCCCCAGAACTGGCCCGCAGGCATCACGTCGAGCCAGCCGCCAACCCAGCCGACCGCCAGGTTCGCTCCGAACAGGAACAGGTAGTAGATACCGATCACCGTCCCCGCGATCGCGCGCGGGGCCAATCGCGAATAGAGCGCCAGGCTGACCGGGAAGACGTTCGCAAACCCCAGATTGTTGAGCGTGTTGACGATCAGCGCGACCCACAGCGACACCTTGGCTCTGCTCGCATCGGCGTGCGCAGCGACGATCGCGACCAAGACGAACGCCGACGATGAGATGACGCAGCCGATGATCAGCTTGGTGATCTCGTCGGGGTCCCGCCAGCGCCGGGCATACCAGCGCCAGAACGCCACCGCTCCGGCCAGGGTCACGAACCCGGTGATCGCATCGAACGACACAAGGAAGCTCGTCGGCATGCGCATGCCGAACAGCATGAACTCGTAGGAGCGGTCGGCCCAAATCAGATAGGCGTTGAACATCTGCTGGTTGCCCAGCGCGCCCGCCGCCAGCACCGGAATCATCGCGAGGAGCAGAATGAGAACCTTCCAATCGCGTGCCGTCATCGGCGGCGCGACTGGGCCGTTTGCCTTCGCAGAGCGCGGCTCGGGCGGCAAATGCCGCCGCCCGGTCAGATAGACCAGCAATCCGATCAGCATGCCAACGCCCGCTGCGCCGAACCCCCAATGCCACGCGATCTCCTCGCCCAGCGCGCCGCAGATGATAGGTGCCAAAAATGCGCCGCCGCTGATCCCGAGATAATAGATCTGGAACGCGTCGGCGTTGCGATTGTCGCCGGGGCCGTAGAGCGCGCCGACTTGGCTTGCTAGATTGCCCTTGAGGCAGCCGACCCCAAGCACGAGCAGCAACAGGGCGAGCAGGAACGACACCTCGAACGCCATCAAGAAATGGCCCGCGGTCATCAGCAGCGCGCCGAGTGTGATCGTCCGTGTCTTGCCGAGCCAGCGGTCGGCGACGATCCCACCCAGGATCGGAGTGGCATAGACCAATGCCGCGTAGATGCCGAAGATGTGCGACGACAGCGCCTGCGTATTGGGCGCGGCACCGTAGAGGTGCGTGAGGACGCCCGAAAACCAGCTGAACCCGGCGATATTCTCTACATGGCCGGGCAGCAGCAGCGCTTTGACCATGTAGAGCACGAGCAGGGTCTGCATGCCGTAATAGCTGAACCGTTCGAACGCCTCGGTTCCGGCGATGACCGGCAAGCCCCAAGGGTGACCGAGAAATTCGCGGCGATGTGGCGGCATCGGCAACGCATCGACGCGAACGCCCGGTTCCTTGATCGTCATTCCCACTGTCTCACTATGGTTTCTTGCCGAATAATAATGGTGTCAGGGACAATTCAAATCCAATATCGGGGGCAGGTTCACTTTCCGCCGAGCCCGACAGGCCGCCCCAAAGGGTATTCAGATGTTGCCGCGATTCAGGCGGCAATGCGCGGCTGACGAAATTGGCCGATACCGTCGGCTGAGAACGTCGATCTCATCCGCATACGGGCGTCACTTCGCAACAATCTGGTACCGGCGGTCTTGCCCGCGTGCCCATTTTTGTCCGGCTTTCCCTTTCTCGGCTACCCTCGCCGGATTGCAGGGGAGTGATGGCATGACCAGCTTCGAGTTCGTGTTCGGCATGATTTCGGTGATCACATCGCTGGCGTGACCCGCTTGTTGAGCGGTTGCGTGGGGTTGTACCGACACGCGGAACGTATCAGATTCTCTTGGCGGCATGCGTGCTGGACTGCCATGGCCTGCATGTTGCTGGTGGGCAACTGGGCACAGTTCTGGCAATTCCACGACACCCAGGCATGGCACGTCCTCGATGTGCTCAGCCCACTGGGCTTTGTAAGCGTGCTGTATGCGTTTTGCGACCTGGTCATGCCGGATGAACCCAAGGACGGCCAGGTACTGAACCTGCGCGACTACCACATGCGGCAAGGCCGACGTTACAAGACGATGCATTTGATGTTCACGACGTTGGCGCTACTGATCATCGCAAGGAAGGTTAGCGGCTTTGAAGAATGGTTCGCTGCGTCCAGCTTCGCGCTGATCGCAGCGACCTGCACCGTGGTCGCGCTGTGGACCCGTGATCTTGCCCCTGAACTTCGGACACCCATCTAAGCGACATGGGCCAGCTCGTACTGCTCCGGGCTGAGGTAGCCGA
>JADFDQ010000018.1 GCA_018262705.1 Xanthomonas sp. | reverse complement strand
TTCTTGATCATCTGTCTCACCTCGGGTTGCGATATTGAATCGCTTAACCGGGTGTCCGTGAAACAGGGGCAAGATCAAAAGCCGACCTGAGCCTGACCAATTTCAGCTATGACACGCTGGGCCGGCTCAAGACCCAGGCCAGCGGCAGCCAGACCCGCACGTTCACTTACGACACCTGCACCAATGGCAAGGGAATGCTGTGCACCGCCGTCAAGACCGGCGGCACGGGAACCACGACCAGTTTCACCTATACCCCGTGGGGCCAGATCGTCACCCGCAAGGACAAAACCAGCACCGTCACCGACACCACCATCTACGCCTACGACGGCCTGGGCCGGCTGACCGGCATCGTCTACCCCAGCGGCATCAGCGCGGGCTACGGCTATGCCGACGGGCATCTGGCGACGATCACCGCCACGGTCAACGGCGTCACCACCACGGTCGCCACGCTGGAGGGCTATCAGGCCTTCGGTCCGCCGCTGTACCTGCAATACGGCAACGGCCTGTGGCGGCAGACCAACTACGATACCGACGGCCGCCTGACCGGGATCAGCACCAGTGCCGGCGTGCCGCTGCAAAGCCTGACCTACGGCTTCGACACGGCCGACCGCATCACCGCGATCACCAACGGCGTGGATGCGAACCTGACCCAGCAGTACCAGTACGATCCACTCTCAAGGCTGACCCAAGCGGCGCTGGCCGGCGGCAATGTGGCGACGTTCGGTTATGACGCGGTAGGCAACCGCAGCAATGCGGGCAATACCAGCCCGGCCAATGCCACCAGCTACAGCTACGCATCCACCAGCAACCGCCTGCTGCAATCATCGACCAGCGGCCAGACCCGCAGCTACACCACCAACGCCAACGGCGACATCACCGCGTTCACCAATGCGGCGGGACAGGCCAACACCCTGGGCTATGATCCGTTCGGACGCCTCGCCAGCCACACCCGCACCGGCACCACGACGACCTACACCGTGAACGCACTGGACCAGCGCATGGCCAAGAACACCCCCGGCACCAGCAGCCGCTACGCCTACGCGGGCTACAACCAGCTATTGGCCGAGAACAGCAACGGCCAGTGGACCAGCTACCTCTACAACGGCGGCGAACCGATCGCGATGGTGCGCAACAACCAGATTTACTACATCCACAACGATCATTTGGGCAGACCGGAGCTGGTGACAGCCCAGAGCAAGGCCATTGCTTGGAAGGCGAAGAATTACGCATTCAGCCGGGAGATCCAGTTTGACGATTTCGGCAACTTCCCGGTCAACCTCGGCTTCCCGGGGCAGTACTACGATGCCGAATCTGGCCTGTGGCACAACGGCTACCGCGAGTATCTGGCGGATGCGGGGCGCTACCTGCAATCCGATCCGATTGGGCTGGGGGGTGGGGTGAATACCTATGGGTACGTGGGGGGGAATCCGATTTCGTATATTGATCCGCTTGGGCTTGATACTTATGTTGTTAATAGAGATCTATCTGTGGTTGGCAGTTCGGCTCGCTCTATTAGTAATCCGCTAACACACACGTTTTTGTTTACCACAAACCCAGATGGTTCCATAAGGGAACCTCTAAAAACCCCCTACCTTTGGCATCATAGCAACCTGAAGCCATAAGCTCGGGAATCGCCAATGATCAGCCTGTTCGCTCGCGAAGAACGTGATGCCAAGCGCCAGACGCTCAACGATCCGTTGCCGCTGCTTGATCGGCACATCGACTTCACCGCGATTGCGGCGGCCGTGGATGCCAAGCTGGCCTTGGGCACCTCCGGTCGTGGTGGTCGGCCACCTTACCCAACCGTGCTGATGGTCAAATTGCTGCTGTTGCAGCAGTTGTACAACTTGTCGGACGATGCCTTGGAATACCAGGTGCTGGATCGCACCAGCTTTCAGCGCTTTCTGGGTCTGGAGCACAGCCGCAAGGTGCCCGATGCCAAGACCATTTGGGTGTGGCGCGAACGGCTCAAAGCGCAAGATTTGATTGGTGATATCAGCGCAGCGGTCAGTGGTCAGTTGCAGCGTTCGGGCTTTATCGCCCGCGGTGGCCAGATCATCGATGCCAGCATCGTCAATGCGCCGATCCAGCGCAATCGCCGCGATGAGAACGAGGCGATCAAGCAAGAGCGCGTGCCCGAGGATTGGAGCCCCGCCAAGCGTGCACAAAAGGACGTGGAGGCGCGTTGGACGAAGAAGCACGGCAAGTCGTTCTATGGCTACAAGCTGCACGCCAACACGGATCGACGCTGGGGATTCATTCGCCAGCACGAGGTGACGGCCGCCCATGTCCACGACAGCCGGCATTTCGAGACGATTCTGGATCCATGCAACACCAGCCGTGTGATCCGCGCCGACAGCGCCTATGCCGACCGCACGCGTGAGTCTGCCCTGAAGCAGCAAGGCTACCGCGTCGACATTCAACACAAGGGCCATGCTGGGAAGGCGTTGAGTCAGGCGCAACAGCGCCGCAATCACCGCATCGCCAAAGACCGCGCGTTCGGCGAACACCCGTTCGCACGGTTGGCGCAGCAGGGTGGCAAATGCCTGCGCACGATTGGATTGGCGCGTGCGCAGGTGGTGATTGGTTTGAAGGTGGCTAGTCACAACCTGATGCGCCTTGCGAGGCTGCAACACAGGGGAGTTGTGCCCGCGTGACCGCCCAGGCTGCCGAAAGGCGGCTTGGGTGGCGAAAAACCACCACAAATGCGTTGATTTAATGCGCTATCTGCGGTGCGAATGACACCATGTTGGCTTGCGTCGTCGTCACAGGGCGAGAAATGGGGGTATTCGAGGTGCCCTTAACCGACGTTGCTCATCGGTCAACCCATGCTCGTGCAGCCAGCGCCAGGCGTCGTCGGCGTCGCGTTCGACGTAGGCCTGCGCCGAGCCCAGCCGGAAGGTGTAGCCCCAAGCGTCCATGTCGGCCCAGATTCGCGTGCGGCCAACGCCGGGCAGGGCGTCGCCCAGCAGCCCCTGCAGCACGCACACGGCGTCTTCCTCGGGCACCGAATCGGTGGCGTCGGTGTGCACCTGCGCGCGGCGTTCGGGCGGCAGCACGATCAGATGGCCGGCTTCGTGCAATAGCGAGTGCACCGGCGTGTCGGCGCGTGCGAACACGCGGGTGCCGATGATGCCGGCTTCGCATTCGCCCCAGAAACTGCCGGGAATGGGCGCGCCGTCGGCGACGCGCTCCAGGGTCAGGCCGTAGCGCGCAAGCAGCGCCGTGGGTGCTTTGAAACCGATCTCGCCCAAACGCAGCACGGACGCCGCATTGATCGGTGCAGGTTCGGCGGCGCTCATGCGGCGGCCTCAGCCGCCCGCCGTCGCCGCTCCGCGCTCAGGCAGGGACACCGAGATGTCGAGCACGTCCTGGTCGCCGTTCTTGACCAGATCGACCTTGACCTCGTCGACGTCCACGTTCACGTATTTGCGGATCACTTCGAGAATTTCGCGCCGCATCAACGGCAGGTAGTCGGGTGCGCTGTCGGAGCTGCGCTCCTGTGCAATCAGGATCTGCAGGCGGCTTTTGGCGGTCTGCGCGGTGTTCTTGCGGGGCTTGAGGAAGTCGAAAATGGACATGGCTCAACCTCCGAACAGTCGGCTGAAAAAGCCTTTCTTGTCCAGCGCGATGAAGCGCATCGGCCGCTGTTCCCCGAGCAGCCGCGCGACCGCGTCATCGTAGGCCTGGCCTGCGCTGGACTCCGGGTCGTTGATGACCGGCTCGCCCTTGTTGGAGGCGTTGAGCACATCGCCGGATTCGGGAACGACGCCGATGGTCTTCAGGCCAAGCACGTCCTCGATGTCGGTCACCGACAGCATTTCGCCGTCGGCCACGCGCTGCGGGCTGTAGCGCGTCAGCAGCAGGTGGGCGACCACCTCGCCGTCGCCGCGTTCGGCGCGGTGGGTCTTGGAGGCGAGCAGTCCGAGCACGCGGTCGGAGTCGCGCACGCTGGAGACTTCGGGGTTGACCACGACGATCGCGCGGTCGGCGAAATACATGGCGAGGAAGGCGCCCTTCTCGATGCCGGCCGGCGAGTCGCAGACGATGTAGTCGAAGCCGTCGGCGGCAAGATCCTTCAGCACTTTCTCGACGCCCTCCTTGCTCAGCGCGTCCTTGTCGCGGGTCTGCGAGGCGGCCAGCACGAACAGGTTGTCGAAACGCTTGTCCTTGATCAGCGACTGCCGCAGGCTGGCTTCGCCGTGGATGACGTTGACGAAGTCGTACACGACGCGGCGCTCGCAGCCCATGATCAGGTCGAGATTGCGCAGGCCGACGTCGAAGTCGATGACGACGACTTTCTTGCCGTGGCGCGCAAGGCCGGTGGCGAGGCTGGCGCTGGTCGTGGTCTTGCCCACGCCGCCCTTGCCCGAGGTGACTACGATGATTTCGGCCAAGCTGGCTTCCTCCGGATTTCGTTATACGGGCTCAGTCGAGCGCCGCAAGTTTGAGTTGTCCCTGCTCCAGCCAGACCTGCACCGGCTTGCCAAGCAGGGCCTGCGGGATATCGTCCAGTACCTTGTAGCGTCCCGCCACCGCCACCAGTTCCGCGCGGAACTCGCGGCAGAAGATGCGCGCATCTTCGTTGCCCTGTGCGCCCGCCAGTGCGCGCCCGCGCAGGGCTCCGTAAATGTGGATGTTGCCATCGGCAAGGACTTCCGCGCCAGCGCTGACCATGGCCAGCACGGTCAGGTCGCGCTGTTCAGCGTAGACCTGCTGGCCGGAGCGCACCGGGGTGGCATGGATCAGGCCCATGGCCGAAGCGGCCGCGCCTGGCGCTGGCTGTGCGGGAGTGGTGGCTGCAGCCGGGGTTTCGACTGCGCGCGGTTCGGGCGCAGCCGCCGCCACCGGGTCGGCGTTGGCGCGTTCGTAGCTGGCGCGAAACTTGGCCAGCAGCGGCAGATCGAGTTGCCGCGAGAGCGCTTCGATCTCGTGGGTGCCGTAGGCCAGCGCGACCGGCAGCACGCCAGCGTCGCGCAATCCGTCGATCAATGCGCGGGCGTCGGCCGGCGACGGTGGGTTGGCCAGCGCGCCGAAATCCAGCACCACGGCAGCGCGTTCGAACAGTTTGGGCGCGCGTTGCACGCGGTCGCGCATCTCGGCTGCAAGGCGGGCAACGTCGAAGCTGTGCACGCGCAGGTTGGCGATGCCGACCTGGCCGAATTTCAGCTCGCCCGCCTGCGCGTAATCAGGCGTTGCACTCATGCGTGGGTGCCGGTCGCGCTGTGGGCGAGGGCGTGATGGCGCGGCTGCAGCAGCCAGGGCACGTTCGGCAGCGTATCGCCGTAGGTTTCGTGGACCCACGGATAGCTGCACAGCGTCTTCATCAGCATCGCTGCACGCGGGCCGCCGTCGGGCATCACGTTCTGGCCGACCTCACGGAAACCGAAGCTGCCGTGGAACAGCAGTGCGTGGTCGGTTCCTAGTTCAAGGAACACTTCGCAGGCCAATCGCGGGTAGCGCAGTTCCGCGTAGCCCTGTACGTCGGCATACAGCGCGCGACCAACGCCGCCGCCGCGCCTGCGGCTGGCGACCACCACCCGGTCGATGTAGAAAAAATCGGGATGCCGCGCGCGGAACCAGGCGAAATTGCTGCTGGCGTGGTCCGAGTTCGGCCCGTAGCCGATCAGGAACCCGGCCATCGTGCCGTCGCGTTCGGCCACCCGGAAATATTCCGCGGTGTCGTACAGGCGACGCAGCCGCGCGGCGTCCAGCGGCAGGATCGCGGGACCGGCGGCGTTGTTCAAGGCGAGGACGGAATCCAGGTCCTGCTCGCGCACGTCGCGGATCGCGATCGACATTCCGTGGGGCTCCGAAATCTGCGGGTTCGGCCTGTGGCGACAGGCGGGAGGCGATTATCGCACGCGCCAGCGCACGACGACCATGACCATTGGCGTGCGGCGGCGCGGCACCGGAGGCGGTATAAGGCTGCATGCTCGCGCAACTTTCCCATACCAAGCTGCTGCGTTACGCCGGCCTGTTCACCTGGGCGGTGGTGGGTTTGCCGCTGCTGTATTCGTGGATCGCGCCGCATCTGGCGAATGCGTCGTCCGAGGATCTGGCGCTGCGGCCGATGGTCTGGCAGGGCTGGGCCGCGTATCTGGCCTTCGGCTTTGGCTACGCGTGGATCACCCGCGGCCTGGGATCGCGGGGGCGCAGCGTCGTCGACTACTTGCTGCTGGTGGTGATGACGCTGGCGGCGCTGGGGGTCAGCTATTTCACCACCTCCGGGCTGGGCAGCGTGCTGCTGATGGTGGCGGCCTGCGTCTTGCCCTGGCTGTTGCCGCTGCCGCTGGGCGCGGCGTGGCTGTTGGCCAGCCAACTGGCGGTGGCGCCGGTGTTCATCCGCTGGCTGGACTTCCCGCCGCTGGAAGCGCTGATGCAGTCGATGCTGTACGCGGGGTTTTCCGGGTTCGTGTTCGTGGTGAGTCTTGTTGCATTGCAACAGCGGCAGGCGCGCGAAGAGCAGCGCCGGCTCAATGCCGAGTTGCGCGCGACCCGTGCGCTGTTGGCCGACAGCGCGCGCGTCAACGAGCGCACCCGCATCTCGCGCGAATTGCACGATTTGCTGGGCCACCACCTGACCGCGCTCAGCCTGAATCTGGAAGTCGCCGGCCATTTGTCGGAAGGGCGGGCCAAGGAGCATGTCCAGCAGGCGCATACGCTGGCCCGGCTGCTGCTGACCGATGTGCGCGAGGCGGTCAGCCAGCTGCGCGAGGGCGGTGCGATCGACCTCGGGGCGGCGCTGCGGCCGCTGGCCGAGAACGTGCCCAAACTCGAGATCGAAATGGACATCGAAGATCCGCTGACCGTCGACGATCCGGAACGGGCGCATATCCTGCTGCGCTGCGCCCAGGAAGCCATCACCAACGTGGTGCGGCATGCCGGCGCCCGTCACCTGTGGCTGAGTGCGCGTCGGGAAGGGGAGCGGGTGATCCTGCAGGTGCGCGACGATGGGCGCGGCAGCGCTGACACCATCCCCGGCAATGGCCTGCGCGGGCTGGACGAGCGGTTGCGGCAGTATGGTGGAACATTGCAGGCGATCAGTCGGCGCGGCGAGGGCTTTCAGCTGATGATGGAGCTTCCGGTCGCGCCCAATGCCGGAATTCCATTGCACGGAGACAGCGACGCATGAGCCAGCCCACATCGATCCGCGTGTTTCTGGTCGACGACCAGACCTTGGTGCGGCAGGGCATCCGCTCCCTGCTGGAACTGGCCGACGGCATCGAAGTGATCGCCGAGGCCAGCGACGGGCGGCAGGCCGTGGAGCAGATTCCGCAGGTGGGGCCAGACGTCGTATTGATGGACATGCGGATGCCCGAACTGTCCGGGCTGGAGGCGCTGCAGGCGCTGAGCGCGGCCGGGACGCTGCCGCCGACGATCATTTTGACCACCTTCGACGACGATGCGCTGGTGCTGGCCGGAATCAAGGCGGGCGCCAAGGGCTATCTGCTCAAGGACGTGTCGCTGGAACAACTGGTGGGCGCGATCCAGACCGTAGCGCGCGGCGGTTCGCTGGTGCAGCCGGCGGTCACCCAGCGCCTGCTCTCCGGGCTGGAGCACATGCGCAACGAGTTCGTCAGCCTTGACCGTCCGGATCCGCTGACCGACCGCGAAACCGAGATCCTGCGGCTGATGGCCTCGGGCTTTTCCAACAAGGAGATCGCCAATTCCCTGCACGTCGCCGAAGGCACCATCAAGAACCATGTGTCCAACATTCTCAGCAAACTGGGGGTGCGCGATCGCACCCGGGCCGTCCTCAAGGCGTTCGAGCTGAAGCTGGTTTGAGGCGCGGCGTGGCGCGTCCGGCCCGTCAGCGTTCGTTTCCTTGCAGGCATATTGCAGGCCAAATCACGTTTTTCTGCTTTGCCGCTCGCCTGCACTCGGGGATGTTTGCTAGGATGAAGGGTCTGCGCGACCTTGCTGATGCTGTCGATATTTCCGGAGATTCCTGAATGACTCGTGTGATCGAGATCCTGATTTCGCTGGCGATCGTCGCCGGGCTGTATCTGGCCCTGGGCGTCGTGCTGCCATCGTCGCGTCACCTGACCGAACGGGTCGAAACCAACCGCAAGCTGACGATCGTCTTCGACACGGTCAACAGCTTCCGCCGCTTCAAGGACTGGAACTGGGTGGCGCTGCAGGATCCGCGTCTGCAGATGAACGTTTCCGGGCCGGAAGAAGGCGTGGGCGCCAAGATCGAGTACGCCTCCCAGCTCAAGCAAATCGGCTCGGGCAGCTGGGAGATCGTGCAGTCGCAGCAGGACAAGATGGTCGGCATCCGGATCCAGGACGAAGCCCGCGGCGACAACAAGCGGACGGCGTATTTCCTGCGTCCGACCGGCCGCAACAACCGCAACGTCGAAGTCATTCAGACCTACGACGTGGACTATGGCTGGAACATCTTCGGTCGCTACGCCGGCCTGTACGTGACGCGTCACGTCGGCGAAAACATGAAGATCAGCCTGGCCAAGCTGGTGACGATGCTGGCCTCGGTGCCCAACATGGACTACCGCGTGCAGGGCAGCGGCATGGGCACGCCGAAGGTCGTGGATCGGCCTGAAGAAGACGTGCTGTATGTCAGCGCCGGTGCAATCGAGCGCGGCAATGCCCAGATCCAGGCGGCGATCGTCGGCGACGCCGAGTGGATCCGGCGAGTGATGGAAGCGAACAATCTGGAAGCGGTCGGCCCGGTTCGGATTGTCACGACCGAGCTCGGGTCGAGCACGTATGCCTTCGACGTGATGCAGCCGGTGCGCAGGAAGGGCGGTGGCGCGGTGGGTCGCGTCGACATCCCGGCGGGTGCCCCGGTGAAGTACGAGCACCGCGTTGCCGGCGGTCGTGCGGTGACTGCGACCTACGACGGCTACATGGCCGGGCTCGAAAACGTCCGCAATGCCCTGCGCGCATGGGCGGCGACCCATGGCTATGAAGTCACCGACCGCGCCTACGAGGATTACAAGGCGGGGATTGCCGGGTCCTTCAGTCAGGACGGCAAGTTCGACGTGTATTGGCCGATCAAGTGATGGCTTGAATCGCGGCGGGGGTTGCCTTCGCAAGACGACAGCAAACGCTGCGCACCAACGCGGCGTTTGTCTTTTGAGGAGGAGTGTTTTCATGGGTGCGCTGCAAACCACGCCGGGCATGGTCGTTTTCCGGCGCTACCTTGGATCGATTGGCGGCCTGCTGGCCGGGCTGTCGGTGGCGCTCTACATCTACGCCACCCGCGATGTGGCCGCGCCGGCAGCGGCGGTCTTGCTGCACACCGCCGGTTTCGGTTTTGCGCACGGGGTCGCGCTGGCCGCGCTGGCACCGTTGGCGCAGCGGCCGGTGGCGCTGTTCGGGCTGGTGTTGATACTGGCCGGCGTGCTGCTGTTTTGCGGCGGCGCGCTGGCGCTGGTGGTGCTGGCGCTGGTGGCGGGGCCGGCAATGCAGTTCGGCGCCGCGCTGTCGATCAGCGGCTGGCTGCTGTACGCCTATGATCGACTGAAGGTCTGAATTGGAGGCGTGCAGTGACGCGGCATTCACGAGGTTTCGATACCGAAGCGGCGTTTGCGCACCTGTGCAAGCACGACCGCAGGTTGGGTGCGTGGTTGCACAAGCTGCCGCGGATCGAGGCAAACCCACACTGGCGCAAGCCGTTTGATCCGGTGGATGCGCTGGCGCGTTCGATTCTGTACCAACAGCTCAGCGGTAAGGCGGCTGCCACCATCGAGGGCCGGGTGGAAGCCGCCATCGACAGCAACCGCCTCCACTGCGACACCCTGGCGCGCATCGACGATGCCGCGTTGCGCGCCTGCGGCGTCTCCGGCAACAAAGCCCTGGCGCTGCGCGATCTGGCCCGGCGCGAAGCAGCCGGGGAACTCCCGACGCTGCGGCAAATGGGCGGCATGGACGATGACGCCATCGTCGCGGCGTTGGTGCCGGTGCGCGGCATCGGCCGCTGGACGGTCGAGATGATGCTGATGTTCCGGCTGGGCCGGCCCGACGTGTTGCCGGTGGACGATCTGGGCGTGCGCAAGGGCGCGCAGACGGTCGATCGGCTGGACGTCATGCCGACGCCGAAACAACTGGCCGCGCGCGGCGAGTGCTGGGGCCCGTACCGCAGCTACGCCAGCTTCTACCTGTGGCGAATAGCCGATGCGGCCAGCGCCGGCAAACCGGCGGTAAAACGCTCGCAGGATTAAGGCAATGCTGATCAAATCAGCGTTGCCTTGAACGACTATTCGATGATCTCGGCACCCGCTGCGCGAAGCAGCTTGCGCAGTTCGTGGCGGTGGCAGTGTGCTTCGACTTCGCAGTAGCAGCCGATGCTGAAATCCACCGCGTGCGACATGGCGGCCAGCAGCGCGATCGCGTGCTGTGCGTCCGGACTTTTCATTTCCGTGCGGTAGTGCTTGAAGAAACTTTCCCAGTCCTTCGGCGTCTGCGCGGCGTGGGCGATGTCCATGGCGGCTTGTGACGGCGCCACCGTGGGCAGCCAGGTGTCGTAAAAATCGCGCTTGGCGAATTCGCTTTTCGGCACGCCGCGCGGCGGTCGACGCACGGTGCCCACGCGCAGCTTTTCGCCGGCGGCACGCGGGGTTCCCAGACGAACGACGCGGATGGCCATGATTCCGAACCTGCATGTCTTGATGGCGTTTCAGCATCATTCGAGAGGCGTCAAGACAGTGTCACGAGATCGGGAGTACGCAAACATTCAGCCTTGGCACCGTCCAATGCAACGCTGATCAAATCGACGTTGCCCCGTGAAACCAAAGGAGTGCGCATGACGCGTGGAGTCTGGATCGTTGCGGCGCTGGCCGCGTTGTTGGCGCTGCCGCTGCGCGCTCAGGAAGCGCAGCCCGCTTCGACGGCATTGGGCGATGTGCGCGTGGAGGACACGGTCGTGGTCATGGGCGAACAGCCCGGCCCCGGCATGTGGATCGTGCGCAAGGGGGATCACGATCTGTACCTGCTCGGCACGCTCTCACCCCTGCCCAATCGGATGCAGTGGCGGGCGACCCAGGTTCAGCGGGTGCTGGCGCAGGCGCAGGAGGTGATCCGGCTGCGCGGCGTGTATCTGGATTTCAAGGCCGGCTTTGGCGGAATCTTCCTGTTGCCGAAACTGTTCGCGGCGCGCAAGAACCCGGACGGGAAGAAACTGATGGATCTGGTGTCGCCGGAATCCTACGCGCGCTGGCTCACGCTCAAGGCGCGCTACATCGGCTCCCGTTCAGGAGTTGAGCGCTGGCGTCCGCTGTATGCGGCGATGGAGCTGTATGACGAGGCGATGAAGAAGAACGGCCTGAGCCGCGATGATGTCGTCTGGCCGGTCGTTGCCAAAGCCGTCGAAGCGCACCACCCAACCGTCACCGTCGTCAGCGAAGCGGTTGTCATCGCCGATCCGAAGAACGTCCTGGCCGAGTGGTCGAAAAGCGATCTGGACGATCTGACCTGCTTCGACAACACGATGCGCCATATCGAATCCGATATTGGCGCGATGGGCGCCCGTGCCAACGCGTGGGCGACCGGCGACGTCGCGGCGCTGCGTGCGCTGCCGCCCGCCTATCGGTTCGAGGAATGCAATGCGGCGCTGAGCGAGGCCGGGGTTGGCAAGCGGCTTGGATTCGGCAACGCGTTGCACAACGTCGACGTGAAATGGCTGGCGGCTGCGGAGGCGGCGCTAGGCAGAAATTCGGTCACCTTCGCGGCAGTCCCGTTGGGTCGTCTGCTGGGCGCAAACGGCTACCTCGCCCGGCTGCAGGCCAAGGGCTACACCGTGATCGCCCCGGATGCGGGCGATGCGGAAGTGGAAGACTAGCCTCAGCCCGTCGCGCGCGCCGCTGCAGGATTGCCGGCGATTTGCGGCCAACGGTGCAGGATGGCTGCGCGCACGCTGTCCACGTCCAGCCCTGCCTGCGCAAGCAGTTGCGCGCGGGTGGCGTGCGGCAGGAAGGCATCGGGCAATCCAAAATGCTGGATCGGAAGCGTGACGCCCTCCGCGGCCAGCAATTCGGCCACCGCGCTGCCGGCGCCGCCGGCCACGGCGTTGTCTTCCAGCGTCACGAAACCTTCGTGGCTGCGCGCCAGTTCGAGAATGAGCGCGCGATCCAGCGGTTTGACAAAGCGCATGTTGACCACGGTCAGCCCGAATTCGCGTCCCACCGCCTCAGCCGCAGGCAGCAGCGCGCCGAACGCCAACAGCGCCAGCCGGCCGCCGCGTTGGCGCAGTTCGGCCTTGCCGATCGGCACAACGTCCAGCGTCGGTTGCACGGCCACGCCCGGGCCGACGTCGCGCGGATAGCGCACCGCTGCCGGGCCGCCGTGGCGGAAACCCGTGGTCAGCATCTTCCGGCATTCGTCTTCGTCGGCCGGCGCCATCACCACCAGATTCGGCAGGCAGCGCAAATAGGTCAGGTCGAAGCTGCCGGCATGGGTGGCACCGTCCGGACCGACCACGCCGGCGCGGTCGATCGCCAGCAGCACATCGAGGTTCTGGATCGCGACGTCGTGGATGAGCTGGTCGTAGGCGCGTTGCAGGAAAGTCGAATAGATCGCCACGACCGGCTTGGCGCCTTCGCAGGCCATGCCGGCGGCCAGCGCCAGCGCGTGCTGCTCGGCGATGGCGACGTCGAAATAGCGTTCCGGATAGTCATGGCTGAAGCGCACCAGCCCGGAGCCTTCGCGCATCGCCGGGGTGATCGCCATCAGCTTCGGATCGACGGCGGCCATGTCGCACAGCCAGTCGCTGAAGATGTCGGTGTAGGAGGGCTTCTTGGCGCCGGCCTTGCCGATCATGCCGAGCGTCGGATCGAACGGCGTCACCGCGTGGTAGCCGATCTGGTCGCCCTCGGCCGGCTCGTAGCCCTTGCCCTTGGTGGTGATGACGTGCAGCAGCTGTGGCCCCTTCAAGCCCTTGAGCGTCTTCAGCGTCGCCAGCAGCGTTTCGACGTCGTGGCCGTCGATCGGGCCGGTGTAGTGGAAACCCATCTGTTCGAACAGGGTGGACGGCACGAACATGCCCTTCCAGTGTTCTTCCCAGCGTTTGACGAAGCGCGCCGGCGGACTTTTGCGCTTGTCGCCGAGCAGCTTCTTGCCGCTCTCGCGCAGGGCGTTGAGGGTCTTGTTGCCGGACATCCGGCCCAGCATCTTGGTCAGCCCGCCGACCGCTTCGCTGATCGACATCCGGTTGTCGTTGAGAATGACCAGCAGGTTGGGGTCTTCATCCATGCCGCCGGCGTGTCCCAGCGCCTCCCAGGCCATCCCGGCGGTCATCGCGCCGTCGCCGATGACGGCAACGATGCGGCGATCGAGGCCGGCGCGGGCGTCGGCAATCGCCATGCCAAGCGCGGCGGAAATCGAGGTCGACGAATGGCCGACGCCGAACGCGTCGAACGGGCTTTCCTCGCGCGACGGGAAGGGCGAGACGCCGCCCTTCTGCTTGACCGTGTGGATGCGGTCGCGGCGGCCGGTGAGGATCTTGTGGGGATAGGCCTGATGGCCGACGTCCCACACCAGCCGGTCTTCCGGCGTGGCGTACAGGTAGTGCAGCACCGTGGTCAATTCGACCACGCCAAGTCCGGCCGCGAAATGGCCGCCGGACTTGCCGACCGATTCGATCAGGAACGCGCGCAGCTCGTCGCAGACCGCGGGCAGGTCGGTCTCCGGAAGCTGGCGCAGGTCGGCGGGGCCGTCGATACGCGACAGCAGCGGGTAGCGGGTCGAATCGATCATCCGGTCATTGTCGCGCCTGCGCGCAGCGCGGGCAACGCGCGCTGGCTGCAGGATTCGAGCGTTTACTCCAAATGCGCGTTTGAGTGCGCCCCGCGGAAGCCGGCTGCGGCCGGCCCGGCGCGGCGCGATTGCGATCAGCTGCAGCTTCCGCAGCAGGTGGTGCCTTCGGGGTGTTCGGGGGCGAGGCTGGCGTGAAAGCCGGCGGCGCGCAGCGCGTCGCTGATGTCGGCTTCCTTGGCGCTGCCTTCCACCAGCAGGCGGCCGCGGTCGATGTTGGCGGTGAGTTTGGCGTGCGGATCGAGTGCGTGGACGGCGAATGCGATGGAACGGGCGCTGGCTTCGTCGACCAGACCGATGACGTCGAACAACATGGGAACTCCTCGATGGGGGCGGGCCGCACAGGATCGCGGCTGTCGGGAACGGGCGCCTTGACGGGGATCAGGTCGGCGGCGATGCAGCGGGATCTGCTGCGGTGTCGCGCTTGGGCGGCGCGAACGGAATCACCTCCGGTGCCACCGCGCCGCCGCTGATGATGAAAGCCATCGCCTGATCCACGTTCCAGTCGGTGGGTGTGAGTTTTTCGATCGGGACGATTTCCAGATAGCCGGAGGTCGGATTGGGCGTGGTCGGCACGTAGACCGCAGCCAGTTCACGGCCGCTGCCGGCTTCGCGCATCACCCGGGTGACGAAGCCCAGGGTTTTCATTTCGGTGTGCGGAAAGTCGATCAGCACCACGCGCTGGGTGCCGTCCGGCTTGGTTTGCAGGATATCGAGCAGTTTGCGTGCGCTGCCGTAGATGGTGCTGGCCAGCGGGATGTGGGAGATGAATGCTTCGAACCAGCGCAGCAGACGCTGTCCGACCACGCGCCGGGTCAGCCAGCCCACCAGCAAGATCGTGGCGACAGTGGCGGCCAGCGCAATCGCGCTCATGACCCAGGGTGCGACCAGCCAACCCAGTGCGCGCGGGCTGGCGGCAGCGAGGTCCTGCAGGGTCGGTTCGACCAGCGGCTGGCTCAGGCTGCCCAGCGCGACGAACACGAATTTGACCACCACCCAGGTCAACCACAGCGGCAGCAGAGTCAAGAGTCCGGTCAGGAACAGACGCTGCAGGCGCTGGCCGGCGGAAAGAGGTTGGGTTGCCATGGGGGTCTTGGGTGGGGGTGGGACGCGCAATCAGTTGCCGTGCACAAGACGGATGCCGACGTCTTCATAGCCACGGTCGGCGTCCAGCGGCTGCGACTTGCCGCTGACCGCGCGCCTGCTGCAGGCGGCGTCGGCACACAGCGTCACCCAGCCGGAAATGGGGCTGCGCGGTTGTTCGCGCAACTCACCGGCGGTGGGCAGGCGGTAGCGTTTGCCCTCCTGTCTGCTGCGCCATCCGGCATAGGCCAGGGCGTCGGCAGCGGATACGCAAGCCACCGGACGGGCATCGCTGCCGACGGTGTTCCAGCGCGGACGACGACCGAACAGCTTCCTGCCGCAGTCGGCGGCTTCGCGTCCGCTGGCGGCGGCAAAACGCGCGTACTCGGTGCGACTGACGACGACAAGATTTGCCGGCTTGGGCGGCGCAACCGGGAAACCGGTGGTGGCCGCGGCACGATTGGACGTCCCGGCTGTCCCGGCCGGGGCTGGAATCCGCGCGATGCGCGCCCTCAGTGCGTTCTGTCGCGCCGGATCCAGATCCAGCCAGCCGCTTCCGGCAAGCAGGGTGGATGCGGCGGCCGCGTCCTGCTTGGCAAGCAGGGCGTTGTTGCGCACGTCGAAGTCGGCCTTCAGTCGCATACGCAGCTGCGCGATCGCCTCGCCGGTGCCGCCGCGACGGGTATCCAGGGTTTGGGCGCGTTCGAAGGCAACCCCCGCGCTGACCGGATCGCCGCTGCGCATGGCGCTTTCGGCCAGATTGGACAGCGCATCGAACAGTTGCGCGGTCAGATGCAGGGTGATCGGGTTGGTGGGATTAATCCGCCAGGCGGCTTCGAGACTGTCCCAGGCGTTGGCGTTGGCCGGAGTCAGCAGATGACCGTCGCGCAGCTGTTGATCGGCATTGGCAAGATAAACGCCCAGGCCCTGGCTGGGAAAAACGTCGCTTGCAGCGGGTTCGGCGGTTGCGCCAGGCGTTGCAGAAGCGGTCGATTCGCTGGCGGACGTGGCCGCAGCGCCTGGCGTGGCGTCGGTCGCCGCCGGAGCGCCCTGAAGCTTGCTTCGAATCAAATCCTGGCCGAAGTACGCGCCTGCGGCCAGCACCACCAGCAGTCCGGCCACGAGGGCCAGACCTCGCCCTGCTCCCGATTTCCGGACTGGGGCGCTCGGCTCCGGAGCAAACGCGGTCGGCACCTCGACGCTTCCGAACGCCTTGCCGGAGCGCTGTTCGACCGCGTCCAGCGCGGCCAGCATCTCGTGCGCGCTGGCGTAGCGATCCTCCGGTTGTTTCGCCATCGAACGGTCGATCAGTGGCTGCCAGTGCTTCAGCTTGGTCGGCAGTCGCGGAATGGGCTCCTGCGAATGCTTGACCGCCATCGATAGCGCATCGCCGGCGCTGTAGGGCAACTGCCCGGTCAGCATTTCCCAGGTCAGCACGCCCATGCTGTAGAGGTCGGCGCGCCGATCCACGTCCCTGCCGCGCGCCTGCTCGGGCGCCATGTAGGCGGTGCTGCCGACGGCAAGGCGTTCCGCGGTCAGGCGCGGGTGGCCGCCGCGCTGCTGGGCGATGCCGAAGTCCGCCAGCATCGGGCGGTCGGTGTCGTCGAACAGCACGTTCTCGGCCTTGACGTCGCGGTGGACGACGCCGCGCACGTGGGCATAGTCGAGCGCACCGAGCAGCGCGCGCAAGATGGCGGCCACCTTCGCCTGCTCGCCAACCAGATTGCGCTGGGCGAGATGGCCGCGGGAGAGATAAGGCATCGAATAGAACGGCTGGCCGTCGGCGCTGCGTCCGACCTCGTGGATGCCCACGATGTTGGGATGCTCAAGCCGGGCAATCGTGCGCGCCTCGTTTTCAAAGCGCGCGCGGCTGACCTCGTCGGCCAGCGCTTCGGGGAGCATGATCTTCAGCGCGACCTTGCGGCCAAGCGAGCTCTGCTCGGCCAGATACACGGTCGACATGCCGCCCTGACCGATCACTCGGAGCAGGGTGTGACCCGCGATGCTTGGAAATTCCTGCGTGGCCAAAGTCGGTGCGCTCCCCGGAACTCGCCTGCGAGGATACGATGGACGCGCCGCGCTGTGAACGCCCTGAGCCGAATGGAGCTATGCCAGCAGCAGCGCCGACATCTGCCGGCGGTAGCGGCTGACCAGGTTTTCGTCGTCGAGAATGCGGAACGCATCGATCAGCGATTTCCGCGGCAGGCCGTCCTCGAAGGCGCGGTTGCGGCGCAACATTTCCATGAACTGGCCCAGCCCGGCGTCGGCATCGCCTCCCACCAATTGCCGCACGCCCAGCAGGTGGCGCGCGCGCAGGTCGTCCGGGTTGGCGGCGATTGCCGCCTCCAGCACTTCGGCCGGCGGCGCGTCCTGCAGCAGGGCTGCAAAGCCCAGCCGGGCGCGCGCTTTGACCGTGCGATCGTCGGTGGCGAGGTTGGCCGGCAGGCCGTCGAGCAGGTTCTCCGCTTCGGCGGTGCCGCCAACCTGCAGCAGGACCAGCGCGAGATCCAGCTTCAGTTCCGGCTTGTCGGGCTCGGCCTCGACCGCCTTGCGCAGGCGCACGGCCTCCTGATGCGGATCGAGCTTCGGTTCGGGTTCGGCGACGGCTTCCGCCGGTTCGGCTTGCGGAGCCGGCTCGATGCCGTGTTGTTTGAGAAATTCGCGCAACTGGCCTTCCGGCAGCGCACCCGAGAACCCGTCGACAATCTGGCCGTTCTTGACCAGCATGACCGTCGGCACCGAGCGGATCTGCACCGCTGCGGCCAGTTCCTGCTCCTTGTCGACATCGACCTTGGCGATCAGGAACGCGCCGTTGTAGTCGCCGGCGAGCTTGTCGAGAATCGGCCCGAGCGTCTTGCAAGGCGCGCACCAGGTGGCCCAGAAGTCCACCAGCACGGGAGCCTGCATGGAGCGGGCGATCACTTCTTCTTCGAAGCGGGCGGCGGTGGCGTTGAAAACGTGGGGGTTGGCTTCGGCAACGGTCACGGCGGATCCAGTGAAAGTGGTCGGACACCGCTAGGATGGGGGCATGCGCGCTCCGTTCAAGCTGGCGCTGGTCGCCATCGTCGTTTTTACTCTCGCCCTGGCGCTGGCGGAGGTGGGCCTGCCCGGGTATTCCCA
The DNA here is from genome assembly GCA_018262705.1 of Xanthomonas sp. GTDB lineage: Bacteria > Pseudomonadota > Gammaproteobacteria > Xanthomonadales > Xanthomonadaceae > Thermomonas. Next base: position 12,994 of record JADFDQ010000018.1, on the reverse strand, counting down.
CCGCATCCATCCGTTGGCGCTGCGCGGAGCCAGCGGATTACCGGGTGCGCTGTGGTTCAATTTCGGTGCTTTCGTGCTGCCGGGGCTGTGTCTGGTCGCTGCAGGGCAAGGATTGCGCGCCGCGGCCGGAAAGAAAGGCTGGGGGCTGCGCGTCGGGCTGACGCTGGTGCAACTGTCGGCCCTGGCCTTTGCCCTGCAGGGCGTGCTGCCGCTGGATCCCGATCGGCTCGACGCCGGCGCCAGCCGCCAGCATGCGTTGGCTTGGGCGCTGTGGTGGATTGCCTTCGTGCCCGGCGCTCTGCTGACGCTGTTTGCGCGGCGCGGCGCGGGCTTTACCGCGGCCTGCCTGCTGGTGGCCGTGGGCGTGCCGGTGCTGGCGGTGCTGGCGCCGATCGACGCTTGGACCGGGATCGAACAGCGATTGGGCGTGGCGCTGTGGCTGGGCTGGTGGTTGCTGGCGGCACGCAGGCTGGCCGTTCACCCTTGATCGATTTTTGGCAACCCGCAAGATCAATGCGCTGGAGAAATACCCCGTAGGAGCGCACCGCAGGGGCGCGATTGAGAGGCCATCCGCAGAAGCGCACCGCAGGGGCGCGATTGACATCAGCGCCTGCCCAATCGCACCTCTCGGCCTGCGGCCTCGATGTGCTCCTACAAATGAGAATTCAGCCGTATTTCAGTTTCATCCGCAGGATCAGCGCCGCCAGCAGGAAAGTGACCGCGTTGGACACGATCATCGGCCACGAGTCCAGAAACAGCCCGTAGAGAAACCAGCAGGCGATGCCGAAGGTGAACACCACGTACATCCACAGCGAAATGCCGTGGGTGTCGCGGCTGCGGATGGTTTTCACCGCCTGCGGGACGAACGCCAGGGTGGTGCAGGTGGCGGCCAGGTAGCCGAACCATTCCAGGGACATGTGCGGTCGCCGACGGGAAGCCAGCGCCCATCATGGCGGGCTTTGCTGCGCTGCGGTAGGCTTCCGGATCGAATCCCGAAAACTCACCTGTCCCCAGCCGTGTCCGAACCAGCCGTTTACGACCCCCGCGCCGTCGAATCCGCCGCCCAGCGCTTCTGGACGCAGACCCGCGCCTTCGAAGTGCGCGAGGATTCGACCAAGCCCAAGTACTACTGCCTGTCGATGCTGCCGTATCCGTCCGGCGCGCTGCACGTCGGCCATGTGCGCAACTACACGATTGGCGATGTGATTTCCCGCCACAAGCGGATGACTGGGCACAACGTGCTGCAGCCGATGGGCTGGGATGCGTTCGGCCTGCCGGCCGAAAACGCCGCGATCAAGAACAAGACCGCGCCGGCCAAGTGGACCTACGCCAATATCGAGCACATGCGCGTCCAACTGCAGTCGCTCGGGTTTGCGCTCGACTGGAGCCGCGAGTTCGCCACCTGCAGGCCGGAGTACTACGTTCACGAGCAGCGCATGTTCGTGCGGTTGCTGAAGAAGGGCGTGGCCTACCGCAAGAATTCGGTGGTGAACTGGGATCCGGTGGATCAAACCGTGCTGGCCAACGAGCAGGTGATCGACGGTCGCGGCTGGCGCACCGGCGCGGTCGTGGAGAAGCGCGAGATCCCGCAGTGGTTCTTGCGCATCACCGACTACGCGCAGGAGCTGCTTGATGAATTGAACATGCTGGACGGCTGGCCGGATTCGGTCAAGACCATGCAGCGCAATTGGATCGGGCGCAGCGAAGGGCTGGAAATCCGCTTCGAGGTCGATGGCGAAGATGCGCCGCTGACGGTGTTCACCACCCGCCCCGACACGCTGCTGGGCGTGACCTTCATCAGCATCGCCGGCGAACACCCGCTGGCGCTCAAGGCCGCGCAGGGCAATCCGGAGCTGGCCGCCTTCCTCGCCGAACTCAAGCAGGGCGGCGTTTCCGAAGCGGAACTCGAAACCCAGGAAAAACGCGGCATGGCCACCGGCCAGTGGGCCAAGCACCCGCTGACCGGCGAGGACATTCCGATCTATGTCGCCAACTTCGTGCTGATGGGCTACGGCACCGGCGCGGTGATGGCGGTGCCGGCGCACGACCAGCGCGACTGGGAGTTCTCGCAGGTTTACGGGCTGCCGCTCAAGCCGGTGATCGCCGATGCCGCCACCCGCGACGCGCTGGAGGAACTCGAATCGCATCTGGGCGATCGCGACGATCCGATGGCGGTGGCGCTGGGCGAACACCGTTCGATCGACGTGTTCGAGGCCGACGCGGCGGTGGCGGTGGTGCGCGAATACCTGCGCGGCATCGACGAGGACGCAGCGCAGACCGAACGCGGCTGGCTGATCAATTCCGGCGAGTTCAACGGACTGGATTTCGACGCCGCGTTCGACGCGATTGCGGCCAAGCTGGAAGCGATGGGCGGCGGCCGGCGCAAGGTCAACTTCCGCCTGCGCGACTGGGGCGTCTCGCGCCAGCGCTACTGGGGCTGCCCGATCCCGGTGGTGTATTGCGCCGACTGCGGCGCGGTGCCGGTGCCGGAAGACCAGCTGCCGGTGCTGCTGCCGGAGGACGTGGCCGACGCTTTTGCCAGCGGCGACGTGCACTCGCCGATCAAATCCGATCCGCAGTGGCGCAAGACCACCTGCCCGAACTGCGGCAAGCCGGCCGAGCGCGAAACCGACACCTTCGACACCTTCATGGAATCGAGTTGGTACTACGCCCGCTACACGTCCGTCAAAGCGGGCTCGCCGGGCGCCGCCGACATGGTGGACGAGCGCGCCAATTATTGGTTGCCGGTCGATCAATACATCGGCGGGATCGAACACGCGATCCTGCATCTGATGTATTTCCGCTTCTATCACAAGCTGCTGCGCGACGCCGGGCTGGTGCAATGCGACGAGCCGGCCACGCGCCTGCTGACGCAAGGCATGGTGATTGCCGATACCTTCTATCGCGAGGACGCACACGGCGCGAAGGAATGGATCAACCCCACCGATGTTGAACTGCAGCACGACGAACGCATGCGCGTGACCGGCGCGACGTCGTTGCGCGACGGCCTGCCGGTGCAGATCGGTGGCACCGAGAAGATGTCGAAGTCGAAAAACAACGGCGTTGATCCGCAACTGTTGGTGGACAAGTACGGCGCTGATACGGTGCGCCTGTTCTCGATGTTCGCCGCGCCGCCGGAGCAGTCGCTGGAATGGAGCGAGGCCGGCGTCGAAGGCATGGCGCGCTTCCTGCGCCGGCTCTGGCGCGACGTGCACGCCCACGCGGCAGCGCCGGCTTCGGCCTCGATCGCGACGCTGCTGCACGGTGGCGCCACGCTGGATGCCGGGCAAAAGGCGATGCGCCAGCGCACCCATCAGGCGATCGCCAAGGTCGGCGACGACTACGGGCGCCGGCACGCCTTCAACACCGCCATCGCTGCGTTGATGGAACTGTTGAATCATCTCGGCAAGTTCAACGACGCCAGCGACGTGGGCAGGGCGCTGCGGCAGGAAGCGTTCGAGGCGATCGTGCTGCTGCTCAACCCGATCACCCCGCACGCCAGCCACGCGCTGTGGCAGGCGCTCGGCCATCCGGAAACCCTGTTGGAAGACGTGCCGTTCCCGAACGCCGATCCGGCGGCGCTGACACGCGATGTCGTCACCCTGGCGGTGCAGGTCAACGGCAAGCTGCGCGGTACGCTGGAGGTGGCTGCCGATGCCGCCCGCGAGGTGATCGAAGCTGCCGCGCTTGTGCTGCCCGCGGTGGCCGCGCAGAGCGCCGGACGCGAGGTGCGCAAGGTGATCGTGGTGCCGGGGAAAATCGTCAATATCGTGGTGTGAACCACCAAGGGTGGTTCACACCCCCACCCCCTAGCTTCCATCCCCCATTCGCGCTGCGCGCGAATCGCCCCCGACTCGGGGGCTGGGAATAAAGCGCGATACACTTTGGACATGAACTCCCGCCTCGTCGTCCTGACCCTCCTCGCAGCGCTGCTCGCCGGCTGCGGTTTCCACTTGCGCGGCGCCCTGAACCTGCCCGAGCACCTCGGCCCGGTGCGGGTGCTGGCGTCCGATCCGCACAGCCCGCTGGGCGACCTGCTGGCGCAGGGGCTCAAGCGCGCCGGCGCACAGGCCGCCAGCGCCGCCGACGGCGAGTCGGTGGCGACGCTGCAGGTGGTGTCGGAATACTGGGCGGACACCCCCATCAGCTACGACGCCTCCGGGCGCGCGCAGGAATTCATGCTGCGCTATGCGGTGGTATTCAGCCTCAAGCGCGCCGACGGCAGCGTCGCGGTGCCGCAGCAGGCGGTCGAGCTGTCGCGCGATTACCTGACGCCGGTGCTGGATTCGGTCGGCAAGCTCAGCGAGCGCGAGCGTTTGGTCGACGAACTGCAGCGGGAAATGGCGATCGCCATCCTGCGCCGGGTCGATGCCGCCTCGGCCAGCGCCGGGGACGTCGTGCCGTGAACCGGCGTCTGCCGGTCAGTTCGTTCGTCGGCATCAGGTGCGGCTGCAGTCTGCCGTGGAGCTGAACGTCGATCGGCTGAACGCGCAGCTGGGCGGCGAGCCGCTGCGTCCGATCTACCTGATCGCCGGCAGCGAGCCGCTGCTGGTGCTGGAAGCGGCGGATGCGGTGCGTGCCGCCGCGCGCGCGCAGGGCATCAGCGACCGCGAAGTGCACGAAATGGACGGCCGTGCGCCCGATTGGGGCGCGCTCGAAGCCAGCATTGGCGCGCCCAGCCTGTTCGCCAGCCAGCGCCTGATCGAAGTGCGGCTGCCCACCGGCAAGCCGGGACAAGAGGGCGCCAAACTGATTTCGTCGTTCTGCGCCGAGCCGCCGCCGGATGTCATCCTGCTGGTGGTGGCGGGCGAGTGGTCGAAAGCGCATGCCGGGAAATGGAGCGAGGCGATTGCCAAGCGTGGACACGTCGCCGTGGTCTGGCCAATCAAACCGCACGAGTTGCCGGGCTGGATCGCACAGCGTCTGCGCAGCCGCGGGGTGATGGCCGCGCCCGAGGCCATCGCCCATCTCGCGCAGCGGATCGAAGGCAATCTGCTGGCGGCCGCGCAGGAGATCGACAAACTGGCGCTGTTGACCCAAGGCGAAACCGGCGCGCTGGACGTGGCGCGGATGGACGCGCTGGTCGCCGATTCGGCCCGCTACGACGTGTTCCGCCTGACCGCTGCCGCGCTCAACGGCGAGCCCGCGCAGGTCGCGCGCATCGTGGCCGGACTGCGCGCCGAGGGCGAGGCGATTCCGGCACTGATGGGCATGGTGGTGCGCGAACTGAACACGGTGATCGCGCTGGCGCATGCCCGCAATTTTGCGGCCGAGTGCAAGGCGCAGCGGATCTGGGATTCGAAGCAGGCGGTTTACAAACGCGCGCTGGCCCGGCATCCGCCCGAGCGCTGGCAGCGGCTGCTGCTGGAAGCCGGCGCGGTCGACCGCATCTCCAAGGGCCGGGTGCGCGCCGGACTGGAGCCCGCCGATGCATGGCTGCAGCTGGAGCGGCTGCTGCTGGCGGTCGCGGATCGCGGCGCGCTGCGCTTGCTGGCATGAACCGCATGTTGCGGGTGTATTACGGCGGCAGCTTCGATCCCGTGCATCATGGGCATCTGGCGGTGGCGCGCACGGCGCGCGATGTGCTCGCGGCGGAGGTGGCGCTGGTGCCGGCGCGCGATCCGCCGAACAAACCGTCGACCAGCGCCAGCGCCGAACAGCGTGCGGCGATGCTGGAACTTGCGATTGAAGGCGAGTCCGGGCTGCGCGTGGACCGCCGCGAGCTGCGGCGACCGGGGCCGTCGTGGACCGTGGATACCCTGGCAGAACTGCGCGCCCAGTCGGGTGCGGAAGCCCCGCTGGTCTGGCTGATCGGCGCCGACTCCCTGCGGCAGCTGCACACCTGGCACCGCTGGCGCAAACTGTTTGCGCTGGCGCATGTGGTGGCGGTGCCGCGCTTGGACGCGGCGAACGACGCCGCATGTTTGCAGGCCGACGCGCCCTTGGTCGCGGCGGAGGTTCTGCCGCGTGCCTGCGCGCCGGCGGAACTGGCCATGGCGCCGGCGGGAAGGTTTTGCCGGTTGCCGATGCCGCAGCCGCGGCCGGAATCGTCGACCGAACTGCGCCGCCGCATCGCTGCCGGCGATGCGAGTTGGCGCAACTGGGTGCCGCCGGCCGTCGCCGATTACATCGCCGAGCAAACGCTGTACGGCGTTTCCGCAGCTATACTGCCCCCATCCCCACCGAGCGCTCGCCCTTGATCACTGCTGCCCAAGTCCTCAAACCCGCCCTTCCCGTTCCGCCGCCGGTGGACGCCCTGCTCGAAGCCGTGCACGCCGGGCTGGTGGAGCTCAAGGCCAAAGACGTGGTGGAAATCGACGTGCGGGGCAAGAGCAGCGTTTGCGATTTCATGATTGTCGCGTCCGGAACATCCACCCGCCACGTCAAATCTGTGGCCGAAGAGGCGGTGCGCTTTGCCAAGAAACTCGGCGTGATGCCGCTGGGCGTCGAAGGTGAGCGTGAGGCCGAATGGGTGCTGGTGGATCTGGGCGATGTCGTGGTCCACGTCATGCTGCCGCGGGTGCGCGAGTTTTATGCGTTGGAGCGGTTGTGGACGGTGGGCGACCAACATCCGGGCGATGCCGGCACCTGATTGTCCCGCGCAGGCTGCGTCTTTTTTCCGAGCGTGCTTCGAGCAAGGTTGCAGACCGGGTGAGGAGGCATGAAGGCCCGCTTGATTGCCGTTGGCGAGCGCGCACCGGCGTGGGTGGCGCAGGGATTTTCCGAATACCGGAAGCGGCTGTCGCACTGGCTGCCGCTGGACTTGGTTGAAATCGAACCCGGCCTGCGCGGCAAGGGCCGCGACGTGGCGCGGGCGATGGCTGAGGAAGGAGCGCGCGTGCTCGCCGCGCTGCCAAAAAGCGCTTGCGTCATTGCGTTGGACGGGCGCGGGAAAATGCATTCCTCGGAAGATCTCGCGCAGCGGCTCGAACACTGGCGCACGCAGGGCCGCGACCTGGCGTTTTTGATCGGCGGTCCGGAAGGGCACGCGCCCGACGCGCTTGACCGCGCCGACGAACGCTGGTCGCTCGGCCCGCTGACCCTGCCGCACATGCTGGTGCGGCTGGTGTTGGCCGAACAGCTCTACCGCGCCTGCGCGCTGCGGGCCAACCATCCCTACCATCGCGGCTGATGCATCGAAGGCGCAACAAAAAACCCGCCGTTTCCGGCGGGTTTTTGTGGATCGCGTCGTGCGCAAGGATCAGACCTGCATCGCCTTGGCGATTTCGGCCAGATAGTCTTCCTGCACTTTTTCAATGCCTTCGCCGACCACCAGACGCTGGAAGCCGACCACCTCGGCGCCGGCGGCCTTCAGCACGGCCTCGACGCTCTTGTCGCCGTCGAGCACGTAGGACTGGCCGTACAGGGTGACTTCGCTGACGATCTTGTGCAGTTTGCCGCTGATGATCTTTTCGAGGATCTGCGCCGGCTTGGCGCGGTCCTTCTCGCTCATCTTCGCCAGTTCGATGTCCTTTTCCTTGGCGATGAACTCGGCCGGAACGTCGGTGGCCTTGTTGTAGGGCGGATTCATCGCCGCCACGTGCATGGCCAGGCCGCGCGCCAGATCGTCGTCGCCGCCGGCCAGTTCGATCAGGACGCCGATCTTGCCGTTGGTGTGGACGTAGGCGCCGATGTGGTTGGCGGTATCGAAGCGCACCATGCGGCGCACCTGGATGTTTTCGCCCAGCGTATGAACGATGGCGGCGCGGGCTTCTTCGACGCTGTTGCCGGAAGCGGTCTGCGCGGACTTGAGCGCATCGACATCGGCGGCGCCGGAGGCCAGCGCGGCGGCGGCGACGGTGTCGACGAAGGTCTTGAAGTTGGCGTCGTTGGCGACGAAGTCGGTTTCCGAATTGATCTCGACCAGCGCGGCCTTGCCGCCGCTGTGGGCGATGGCGATGCGACCTTCGGCGGCGACGCGGCCGGCCTTCTTGTCGGCCTTGGCCAAGCCCGACTTGCGCAGGGCTTCGGCAGCGGCGTCGATGTCGCCATTGGTTTCGGTGAGTGCCTTCTTGCACTCCATCATGCCAGCGCCAGTGCGCTCGCGCAGTTCCTTCACGAGGGAAGCGGTGATTTCAGCCATGGGGATTACCTCTGAATTGAATGCTGTGAAGCCCCTCTCCCGACGGGAGAGGGGTTGTGGGGTGAGGGTTCGGAGGAGCGTGGAACTCCACATCACAGCCGAACCCTCATCCGGCCCTACCGGCCACCTTCTCCCGGCGGGAGGAGGAAAAACGCAGCCGGGCGCGGCCGCGTGGCGGGGCGATTACTCGGCCTTCGGCTTGCCGTTGCTGCGTGCCGGCTTGGCGGCTTCTTCGCCTTCGACCGCGGCGGCGAAGTCTTCCTCGCGCACCGATGCGGCGTTCGGCGAAGCGGCTTTGCCTTCCAGCACCGCATCGGCGGCAGCGCGGGCGTACAGCTGCACGGCGCGGATGGCGTCGTCGTTGCCCGGGATCGCGTAATCGACCAGCTCGGGGTTGTAGTTGGTATCGACCACGGCGATGACCGGGATGCCGAGCTTCTTGGCTTCCTTGATGGCGATGTCCTCATGGCCGATGTCGATCACGAACAGCGCGTCGGGCAGGTGGCTCATGTCCTTGATGCCGCCCAGCGAGGCTTCCAGCTTGTCGCGCTCGTGGCGCAGACGCATCACTTCGTGCTTGACCATCTTCTGGAAGGTGCCGTCGGTTTCCGCGGCCTCCAGCTCCTTGAGCCGGCCGACCGACTTCTTGACCGTGGCGAAGTTGGTCAGCGAGCCGCCCAGCCAGCGCTGGGTCATGAACGGCATGCCGCAGCGCTCGGCCTCTTCCTTGATGGCGTCGCGGGCGCTGCGCTTGGTGCCCACGAACAGGATGGTGCCGCGCTTTTGGGCCACGCCGCTGATGAAATTCATCGCGTCGTTGAACAGCGGAACGGTCTTTTCGAGGTTGATGATGTGGATCTTGCCGCGGGCGCCGAAGATGTACGGGGCCATCTTAGGGTTCCAGTAGCGGGTCTGGTGGCCGAAATGGACGCCGGCTTCCAGCATCTGGCGCATGGTGATCTGAGGCATTGCTGACACTCCGAAATGTGGAACCCGCGCCAGTTGAAGTGGGGGCGCTGCGCCTTGACCGCATGCGGTAGGCGCTGGATTCCGGGGTTGGGCCTCCCCGTCGTCACTGCGGCCAGATCCTCCGCCTTGCGGCGTCGGACACCCCGGCGCAGGGGTAGTCGACAGGTGTGGATTCGACGTAGCAGAGCCTTGCAATCGGCCTGGCTCCGGCTTGGGTGCGCCGCACGTCGTAACGGCGATCAAGCCGGTCAATTATGGGGCGTTTTCGGGATCAGCGCAAACGCCGCCCTGTCGACGGCTGGGCGAGAAGTTGCGGTGCCGTCAAGGAACCGGTAAAATCCCCCCGTACTTCGATGGCCTTGGTGCCATCCAGATCACCAAATGAGGCGCAGGGAGCGCCTCGTGTTGGGCCCAACGGATGGGCGGGATCGCAGGCAAGCCGATGGGCGCCGCATGGCGGATCGTTGGCAGCGTATGACCTCGTTTGATCGAAAGATCGAGCGCAGGCTGTACTTTTACGTCTGGCCGTCCGAATTGCTTTTGCAATCGGGCGGCCTTTGTGTCCAATTCGGGTCGCAAGGCCCCTTACCGAGCCCCAAAATGGCAACGATTAACCAGCTGGTGCGCAAGTCGCGCAGCCCGGAAACCTACAAGAGCAATTCGCCGGCGCTGGCCAACTGCCCGCAGCGTCGCGGCGTGTGCACCCGCGTTTACACGACCACCCCGAAGAAGCCGAACTCGGCCCTGCGCAAGGTCGCCAAGGTGCGCCTGACCAATGGCTACGAGGTGATCTCGTACATCGGCGGCGAAGGCCACAACCTGCAGGAGCACAGCGTGGTGCTGATTCGCGGCGGCCGCGTCAAGGATCTGCCGGGCGTGCGCTACCACACCGTGCGCGGCTCGCTCGATGCCGCCGGCGTGACCAAGCGCAAGCAGTCGCGTTCCAAGTACGGCGCCAAGCGTCCGAAGAAGTAATCGGTTCCGGCGTTTTGTCCGAACCAGCGCGCGCGGCCCTGCAGTCATGGCCGCACGTCCCTCAGCAGCATTTGATTCAGGCGAATACACATGTCCCGTAAAGGCAATACTCCGCAGCGTTCGGTGCTGCCGGACCCCAAGCACGGAAGCGAAACCATCGCTCGCTTCATCAACATGGTGATGAAGAGCGGCAAGAAGTCGATCGCCGAGAAAATCGTCTACGGCGCGATGGATGTCATCGGCGAGAAGAATCCGAGTCCGCTCGAATTGGTCGAAAAAGCCCTCGGCAACGTGTCGCCGTCGGTCGAGGTCAAGTCCCGCCGCGTCGGTGGCGCGACCTATCAGGTGCCGGTCGAAGTGCGTTCCTCGCGTCGCATGGCGCTGGCGATGCGTTGGCTGATTGAGGCGGCGCGCAAGCGCGGCGAAAATTCGATGCCGCGCAAGCTGGCCGGCGAGTTGCTGGACGCGTCCGAAAACCGCGGCGGCGCCATCAAAAAGCGCGAGGAAACCCACCGCATGGCCGACGCCAACAAGGCGTTCGCGCACTACCGCTGGTAATCCGCGCGCAGCGCGCACCGGTGCCGGTTCGGCGCCGGTTGCCCCGCCAGGGGCGCACTCCGAAGGCCGCCGCACGGCGGCATTCGGCCATTTCCGAAATCTGAATATCGAGAGGCTTCCGTGGCCCGTTCCACTCCCATCGAACGCTACCGCAACTTCGGCATCATGGCCCACATCGATGCCGGCAAGACCACCACGTCGGAACGCATCCTGTTCTACACCGGCAAGAGCCACAAGATCGGCGAAGTGCACGACGGTGCCGCCACCATGGACTGGATGGAGCAGGAGCAGGAGCGCGGAATCACCATCCAGTCGGCCGCGACCACGGCATTCTGGCACGGCATGGACAAATCGCTGCCGGAATACCGCTTCAACATCATCGACACCCCCGGGCACGTCGACTTCACCATCGAAGTCGAGCGTTCGCTGCGCGTGCTCGACGGCGCGGTGTTCGTGCTGTGCGCCGTGGGCGGCGTACAGCCGCAGTCGGAAACCGTTTGGCGGCAGGCCAACAAGTACCACGTTCCGCGCATCGCGTTCGTCAACAAGATGGATCGCACCGGCGCGAACTTCTTCAAGGTGCGCGACCAGCTCAAGTCGCGCCTCGGTGCCTATCCGGTGCCGATGCAGATCCCGGTTGGTGCCGAAGAAGGGTTTGATGGCGTGGTCGATCTGGTCAAGATGAAGGCGATCCACTGGGACGTCGCATCCCAGGGGCTGCAGTTCGATTACCACGACATCCCCGAGGCGCTGAGGGCGGAAGCCGAAGAGGCGCGTTCGTTCATGGTCGAGTCCGCCGCCGAGGCGAACGAAGAGCTGATGGACAAGTACCTCACCGACGGCGAACTGTCCGAACAAGAGATCATCGAAGGACTGCGCCAGCGCACCTTGAAGACCGAAATCGTTCCGATGTTCTGCGGCAGCGCGTTCAAGAACAAAGGCGTGCAGGCCATGCTTGACGGCGTGGTCAGCCTGCTGCCGTCGCCGGCGGATGTGCCGCCGGTAAATGGCGTGGACGTCGACGACGAGACCAAGGTACTGACTCGCGAATCCAGCGACAAGGCGCCGTTCTCGGCGCTGGCCTTCAAGATCATGACCGATCCGTTCGTCGGTTCGCTGACCTTCTTCCGCGTCTATTCCGGCCACCTCAATGCCGGCGACCAGGTGCTGAACTCGGTCAAGGGCAAGAAGGAGCGCATCGGCCGTCTGCTGCAGATGCACTCCAACAACCGCAATGAAATCAAGGAAGTGCTGGCCGGCGACATCGGCGCCGCGGTGGGCCTGAAGGACGTCACTACCGGCGACACCCTGTGCGATATCGACGCCCCGATCATCCTCGAGCGCATGAGCTTCCCGGAGCCGGTGATCTCGATGGCGGTCGAGCCCAAGACCAAGTCGGATCAGGAAAAAATGGGCAACGCCCTGAGCCGCCTGGCGCAGGAAGACCCGTCGTTCCGCGTGCATACCGATGAGGAATCCGGCCAGACCATCATCGCCGGCATGGGCGAGCTGCATCTGGACATCATCGTCGACCGCATGAGGCGCGAGTTCAACGTCGAGGCCAACGTCGGCAAGCCGCAGGTGGCCTATCGCGAAACCATCCGCAAGTCGGACGTGAAGAGCGACTACAAGCACGCCAAGCAGTCGGGCGGCAAGGGTCAGTACGGCCACGTGGTCATCGAGCTGTCGCCGATGACGGCGGAGGATCGTGCCAACAAGGATGTCAAGAACGATTTCCTGTTCATCAACGACATCACCGGCGGCGTGATTCCGAAGGAATTCATTCCGGCGGTCGAGAAGGGCATGCGCGAATCCATCACCAGCGGCCCGCTGGCCGGCTATCCGGTGGTAGGCATCAAGGTCAAGCTGGTGTTCGGTTCCTATCACGACGTCGACTCGTCGGAAATGGCGTTCAAGCTGGCCGCCTCGATGGCGTTCAAGGAAGGTTTCCGCAAGGCCGATCCGGTGCTGCTGGAGCCGATCATGAAGGTCGAGATCGTCAGCCCCGAGGATTATCTCGGCGATGTCATGGGCGACGTCAGCCGCCGCCGCGGCGTGCTGCAAGGTCAGGACGACAGCCCGTCCGGCAAGATCATCAACGCGATGATCCCGCTGGGCGAAATGTTCGGTTACGCGACCTCGCTGCGTTCGATGTCGCAGGGCCGCGCCACTTTCACGATGGAGTTCGACCATTACGAAGAAGCGCCGAACAACATCGCGGATGCCGTCATCAAGAAGTCGTGATCCTGGCCAAGTGATTCGTGATCGGGATGAGCACGAATCACGCCTCAACCATCGCGAATCACCAATCACCAATTACGAATAACGGAGTCAACCATGGCAAAGGGTAAGTTCGAGCGCACCAAGCCCCACGTGAACGTGGGCACGATCGGTCACGTGGATCACGGC
>JADFDQ010000017.1 GCA_018262705.1 Xanthomonas sp. | reverse complement strand
GACAGGGGACAGGGGACAGGGGACAGGGGACAGGGGACAGGGGACAGGGGACAGGGGACAGGGGACAGGGGACAGGGAGGATTTTCTCGCACTTTCTTTGGATGTATCGGTTTCCAACTCAATCCGCGAACCCCGTTTTCCCGGTCCCCGGTCCCTAGTCCCCGGTCCCTGCCCCCTGCCCTCACTCGATATTCTGGATCTGCTCGCGAATCTGGTCGATCAACACCTTCAGTTCGACCGAAGCATTGCTGGTGCGTGCGTCCACCGACTTGCTGCCCAGCGTGTTGGCCTCGCGGTTGAACTCCTGCAGCAGAAAATCCAGCCGGCGTCCGACCGGGCCGGTCTGCCCCAGCACCCGCTGCAGTTCGTCGACGTGACTGGACAGCCGGTCAAGTTCCTCGTCCACGTCGAGCTTTTGCAGCCACAGCACCAGTTCCTGTTCGAGCCGGCCGGGATCGACCGGCTGCGCGAGATCGGCCAGCCGCGCCTCCAGTTTTTGGCGCTGGCCGGCGCGGATCTGCGGCACCAGCGTGCGCACTTCGGTCACGATCTGGGCGACGCGCAGCGCGCGCTCGCGGATCGCCATTGCCAGCTTTTCGCCCTCGCGCTCACGCGCCGCGACGAAGGCATCGAGCGCCGCATCCAGCAGCGCCAGCGCCTCCCCCTGCAGGGCTTCGGCGTCGATGCCGGCGATCTGCAGCACGCCCGGAAACTCCAACAACTCGGTGAACTCGACGTGCAGCTGCGGGAAATGCGCGTCGAGGCTGCGCGCCAGTTCCCCCAGTCGCGCCACGACCGCTTCATCCAGCGCAAGCTGGGCACCAGCCGTCGCGCGAAAACGTAAAACAAGATCCAGTTTCCCGCGCGACACCCGCGCCGACACTCGCTCGCGCAGCGCCGCTTCGAACGCGCGCAGTTCCTCGGGCAGGCGCACGCCGAACTCGAGGAAACGGTGGTTGACCGCACGCAGCTCGCAGCCGAGCATGCCCCACGCGGTCGTGCGCTCGGCGGTGGCGCTGGCGGTCATGCTGCGGATCGGCATCGTGTGAGCCAAGGTCGGAGGAAACGCGAATGGTAATCTACCGGCCCGTTGATTTCTGGTTGTCTCGATGACTTCGCCCCGTCCCAGTGGCCGTTCCCCCGACGCATTGCGCACCGTCGAAATCGTCCGTGGCTACACCCGCCACGCCGAAGGTTCGGTGCTGGTGAGCTTCGGCGACACCCGCGTGTTGTGCACCGCCAGCGTCGAAAACCGGGTGCCAGCGTTCCTGCGCGGCAAGGAAGAAGGCTGGCTGACCGCCGAATACGGCATGCTCCCGCGCTCCACCCACACCCGCAGCGACCGCGAGGCCGCGCGCGGCAAGCAGGGCGGGCGCACGCTTGAAATCCAGCGCCTGATCGGACGTTCGCTGCGCGCCTGCGTCGACCGCAAACTGCTCGGCGAACGCAGCATCACCCTCGACTGCGACGTGCTGCAGGCCGACGGCGGCACCCGCACCGCGGCGATCACCGGCGCCTACGTGGCGCTGGTCGATGCGGTCGAAGGCTTGATCGCCTCCGGCGCAATTAAGCCGCGCCAGCAGCGCCGCTCGCCAATTGTCGGTGCGGTGGCGGCGGTCTCGGTCGGGATCGTCGGCGGCGTGCCGGTGCTCGATCTCGACTACGCCGAGGACAGCGCCTGCGACACCGACATGAACGTGGTGATGAACGACGGCGGCGGCTTCATCGAATTGCAGGGCACCGCCGAGGGCCACGCCTTCCGTCGCGACGAACTCGACGCCCTGCTGGCGCTGGCACAGCAGGGCTGCGCGCAATTGTTCGCGGCGCAAAGGGCGGCGCTGGGGGCATGAAGCGGTCTTGACGCGGGTCAGGATTTGTCAAACCAACCATGCTGCTGAGCCATCGAAATGCTGGATCCCGGCTTTCGCCGGGATGACGGGGTTCTATCCCCGTTCCCATCGGCGCCAATGCGGCGCCCGCACGCGATAATGCGAAGGTGCCTGAGTACCACGCCGCGCAGGGATCCGCTCGATGAAACTCGTTCTCGCCTCCTCCAACCCCGGCAAACTCGCCGAATTGCGCGCGTTGCTGGGCGATGGATTCGAGCTGCACGCGCAGTCGGAATTCGGCGTCGGCGATGCAAAGGAAACCGGGCTGAGCTTTGTCGAAAACGCGCTGATCAAGGCACGCCACGCCGCCACAGCCGCCGGGCTGCCGGCGCTGGCCGACGATTCCGGTCTGTGCGTGGACGCTCTCGACGGTGCGCCGGGGTTGCACTCGGCGCGCTATGCCGGCGCGCACGGCGACAACGAAGCCAACAACGACCGCCTGCTGCGCGAACTCGCGGATGTTCCCGACGCGCAGCGCAGCGCGCGCTTTGTCTGCGTGCTGGTGCTGCTGCGCCACCCCGACGATCCGCTGCCGCTGATCGCCGAAGGCGTGTGGGAAGGCCGCATCCTGCGCGAACGCCGCGGCCAGCGCGGCTTCGGCTACGACCCGGTGTTCTTTTCGCCCACGCACGGCTGCAGTTCCGCCGAACTCACGCCCGAAGTCAAAAACCGCGACAGCCACCGCGGCATTGCGCTGGCAACGCTGCGCGAGAAGCTCCTGTAGGAGCGCACCGCAGGGGCGCGATTAGCGTCATTTCGCGCCTCTCGGCCTGTGGCCTCGATGCGCTCCTACAATGAACGCCATGCTCACCGCCCCGCCGCTGTCCCTGTACGTCCACCTTCCGTGGTGCGTGCGCAAATGCCCGTACTGCGATTTCAATTCACACCAGCAGCGCGACGCGCTGCCGTTCGATGCCTACGTCGATGCCCTGATCGCCGATCTGGAATACGACCTGCCGCTGGTCTGGGGCCGCGTCGTCCATAGCGTCTTTTTCGGCGGCGGCACGCCCTCGCTGTTTCCGCCGGCGGCGATCGACCGCTTTCTGCAGCAGGCCAGCGCGCGGCTGCGCATCGCGCCGAATGCGGAAATCAGCCTCGAAGCCAATCCCGGCACGCTCGAACACGGCCCGTTTCCCGGCTACCGCAAGGCCGGCGTCAACCGCCTGAGCATCGGCGTGCAGAGCTTCGACGACGCCAGCCTGCAACAGCTCGGCCGAATCCATTCCAGCGGCGATGCCCAGCGCGCGGTCAAGTCCGCGCAGGACGCCGGTTTCGACAACATCAATCTCGACCTGATGTATGCGTTGCCGAAGCAGACGTTGGCGAAGGCCATCGACGACGTCGAACGCGCCACTGCCCTGCAGCCGGCCCACATCAGCCACTACCAGCTCACGCTCGAGGAAGGGACGAAATTCGGTGCGCGACCACCGGCCGGCATTCCCGACATCGACAGCGCCTGGGACATTCAGGACGCCTGCCAGGCGCGGCTGGCGCAGGCGGGTTTCGCGCAGTACGAGGTCAGCGCTTACGCCCGCGAAGGTCGCCAGTGCGCCCACAACCTGAATTACTGGACTTTCGGCGACTACCTCGGCATCGGCGCCGGTGCCCACGGCAAACTGACCCTGCCTTCGGAGAATCGGGTGCTGCGGCGCTGGAAAACCAAGCTGCCCAACGCCTACATGGCCAAGGCGGGCAACGCAGAGGCGATCGAGGGCGAAGAGACGCTCGACCCCAAGCGCCTGCCGTTCGACTTCATGCTCAACGCGCTGCGCCTGAACGCGGGCGTGTCGATGGCCAGCTTCGAAGCAGTCACCGGGCTGCCGCGTGCCGCCATCGAAGAACGCTTGGCTGTGGCCCGTGCCAACGGCTGGCTGGACGGGGATCCGGACTGGCTGCGACCGACCCCGCTCGGGCTGCGTTTCGCCAACGACGCGATCGCGCTGTTCCTTGCCTGAGTTGAACGCAGCTCGGTTGCCCGGGAAGCCAAAACCAAGGCAGCCGCAGATTCAGCCGACCCTCGAGCACGAATTCAGGCCTGAATTGGCCGCGGAGCGCGCAACGCTGGGCGGGCGCATTCGGACTACACTGCAAGGCCGAATTGAGGGACACCGGATTCATGCTTATTATCGCCGGGTGTGGCAGGACGCCAGGGGGGCGTTGATGGCCGAGGCAGGAACCGGAACCAGGGATGGTGGCGCAGCTGCGCCTCCCTTGTCGCGCCGTGCGCGCAGCGTCCTGGAACGCTTGTTTGCCGATGTCCGCAGCGAACTCGAGACCCAGCTGCCGCACGTCATCGAAGCCACCGAGCTGGCGCTGAGCGAGCCGCTGGCTTCCGGCAAACCCGCGCTGGAAGCGGCGCGGATCAATTCGCTGCGCAGTCTCGGCAGCGACAACAAATTCTTCGTCCAGCGCTTTCTTGCCCATGTGGAAGCCGCTTTCCAGTCCCCGGTCAACGCTGCCACACCCGCCACGGCGACGGACGATCCGCCGGCACAGATGCTGGCTCTGGTCGACGATGGCGCCGGCGACAGTGATGAAATGCTGCTGGAAACCACGGCGAACCGGCTCGGTTCGCGCAACAGCCTTGCGCTGCAACTGCTGGGCCAGCGCTTCGGCGTGCTGGCGCGGGCGCCTGCTTTTGAACCTGAAGCGCTGCCGGTCGGGCCGCAGGTTTTGTGCGCGGGACTGGCCGGCGCCGTCGATGCGCTGGATCTGTCCCCCCACGCCCGGCTGCAGCTGTTCCTGCAATTCGAAAAGGCCTTGGTCGATGTTTATCCGACGCTGCTGGACGGCGCCAACGACAGTCTGGCACGCGCCGGAATCCTGCCGTTCCTGAGCTATGTCCCGGTGCGCAGACTGCCGGGGGCGGTCGGCAAGCACGGCGAAGGCAGCGACTATCCCGGCAACGCTGACGACGCCCAGCCGACGCCTGAAGCATTGGCCAGTGCAAGGATGCGCAGCAAACAGCGTGCGCCGATCGACGCCAGCTTCTCCACCCTGCAGACGCTGCTGCAGCGACGGCGCGCTGTGCTGGCCAAACTGCGCCCGGCCTCGCGAATCAACGCCGATCAGGAAAAAAACAGACCCACGCTCGACCACGACGAAGTGCTTGAGGCGCTGAAGCGGCTGCGCGCCAACAACACCCGCGCGGAAAGCGTCCAGGAATATCGTCAAATCCTGCTGGCGCAGGCACGCCAGCAGCACGGTCGCGGCGTGGCGCTGTCGGAAGCCGACGAGGACACGTTCGATCTGTTGGCTTTATTCCTCGCCCAGATCCAGCGCGCGCTGCGCCGCTCCAGCCCCGGCCATTCGCTGATGGACAAGCTGTTCCTGCCGATGGTTTTAGCGGCCATGCGCGACCCGGTTTTTTTCACCGACGCCAACCATCCCGCGCGCGAGTTGCTTGACGCGGTCTCGCTTTCCGGCGCGCGCTGGCTTGCCGAAGACGACCTCGATACGCAGTGGCTCGGCCTGCTGCAGCGCGCAGTCGGATCCGTGCATCGCGATGGCGACGGCAGCCCGGAAACCTTTGCCGAGGCCAACCAGACCCTGCAATCCGGACTGCAGTCCCTGATCCGCAAAGCCGAAATGGCCGAACGCCGGCAGGTGGAAGCCGCGCGCGGACGCGAACGGCTTGCGGTCGCCCGCCTGCGCGCCAACGAGGCGATCACTGCGCTGCAAGCCGGACGCACGCTGCCGCAGTACCACGATGTCTTCCTGCATCACGCCTGGATCGATGTGCTGTCGCTGGCCTACCTGCGCGGCGGCGACGACTCCGATGCCTGGCGTGGATTGATGGACGCAACCCGGCACGTCATCGACGCCGGACTCCACGGCGATCCTGCCGCGCTTTCGACCACAAGCCTCAACCGGATCTGCGAAACGCTTGAGCAGGTGGGTTACCACACCGAAGACGCAGCTGCGATTGCCGATGCACTGGTTCCGCAACCGCCCGGTTCAGCGATTGAAGCGCAACGTGCGCGCCTGCTCGACAAACTCGGCAGCCGCGCGCGGCTGGGCGAAGACGCGCTCGCCCGCGGCGACGGCAGGCACGACTTGAGTCGACCGGAGGAAAAGCAGGCCTACGAGCAGTTGCGCAATGCCTCCATTCCCTCCTGGATCGAATACACCGGCGATCCCGAGCATCCGCTGCGTCGGCGGCTGGCATGGATTGGTGAATCCTCGGGACAGGCGCTCCTTGTCAACCGGCGCGGACTGCAGGCGGAAGAGGAATCCCTCACCGGCCTCGCACGCAAGCTGGCTGCGGGCAACGTCCAGCTGCTCGACAGCGATGCCTCGCCGGCGAAGTCGGCCTGGGAGGCCACCCTCGACAGCCTGCTGCCGCTGGCGCCGGGCGATGACAAGGACAAGGCCGATGGGCGCTGAGCAACGCCGCCACCCCCGCCGCGAGGTCCACGGCAGGGTCGAAGTCTTCGACACCATCGCCGAAGAAGTGGTGGGAACGCTGGGCGATGTCTCCGCCGGCGGCATGCTGCTGATCGCCAGCAGCCCGCTGCCGGACGACGCTTTGTTCCAGCTCCGCTTCGCACTGCCGGATAGCGGCCGCATGCTGCCAACGACCGAAGTCGGCGCCCATGTCCTCTGGCAGGCGCCTGCCGGTGCGCCGGGGCAGCACTACATCGGCATGCGCTTCATCGGGTTGGCGCCCAACGTCGCGAAATTGCTTGCCCAATGGGCAGCGGAGGAAGGGCGCTGAGTCCCCGCCTCCCGCTTCCGCAGGAGGCAAGCCTGTCAAAACGCCCTAACGGTGAACGGTTCAGACTCCGACTTTTCCATGCGAACGACGCCACATGACTCAAACCGCCCTCGCCGCACTCTATCCCAACCATCTGTCCGCCCTCGAAGCACGCGCCGCCGAAGCGCTGCGCCGCTGCCAGCGCGAACATCTGGTCATCCCCAGCGGCACGCTGCACCTGCGCGCGTTCGACGATCTCGAATATCCCTACAGCGTCAACCCACAGTTCAAGGCGTGGCTGCCGCTGACCCGCGCACCGGGCAGTTGGCTGCAGGTCACGCCGGGACAGCGGCCGAAACTGGTGTTCCTGCAGCCGCACGATTACTGGCACGCGGTGCCGAGCGCGCCGGCCGGCTACTGGGCCGAGCACTTCGACATCGCCATCATCCGCACGCCGGAGCAGGCGCTGGCGCAGTTGCCAGGCGATGCCTCGCGCTGCGCGATTCTCGGTGAGCCACAGAGCGCGCTGGGCGCGTTTGTTCCCGACAACCCGCCCGCTGCAATCACCTATCTGGAATACCACCGCGCCTTCAAGACGCCTTACGAAATCGCGATGATGCGCACGGCCAACCGGATCGCCGTGCGTGGCCACCGCGCCGCGCTGCGCGCATTTCGCGCCGGCTCCAGCGAATTCGGCATCCACCTCGCCTACTGTCAGGCCACCGGGCAGGACGCCGACGAACTGCCCTACGGCAACATCGTCGCGCTCAACGAGCACGCTGCCATCCTGCACTACATGATTCGCGACCGGCTGCCGCCGCGCCCGCTGCACGGCTTCCTGATCGACGCCGGCGCCGACCACGGCGGCTACGCGGCCGACGTCACCCGCACCTATTCGGCGCAGGAAGACGATTTTGCGGCGTTGATCCACGCCGTCGACGCGGCCCAGCAAACGCTGGCCGGCAAGGTGCGCGCAGGCTGCGACTACCGCCAGTTGCATCTGGACGCGCATCTGGCGCTGGCCGGCGTGCTGCGCGAAGCCGGCGTGCTGCGCGTGGGCGCCGAGGAAGCCGTTGAACGCGGCGTCTCGCGCGCCTTCTTCCCGCACGGGCTCGGCCACGGCATCGGCCTGCAGGTTCACGACGTTGCCGGATTCGCCGCCTCGGATTCCGGCGGCACGATCGCCAAGCCCGACGGCCATCCGTTCCTGAGGCTGACCCGGACGCTTGCGCCCGGCATGGCGGTCACCATCGAGCCCGGCATCTACTTCATCGACATGCTGCTCGACGAACTCAAGGCCAACGGTCTCGAAGCGACGGTGAACTGGGATCGGATCGAGGCGTTCAAACCCTGTGGCGGCATCCGCATCGAGGACGACGTGGTCTGCACCGAGGATGCGCCGATCAACCTGACCCGCGAGGCGTTCGCGCAATGATCCCAGCCCAAGCCTCGAACCCTAGCGCGGCGTTATGCCGGCAGCTTCACGGCTCGCAACAGAAGCGCAGCCCATGGAAATGATTGCGGCCGTTGCCGTGGCGCTGGTCGCCCTTCTGCACGCCGGCATTCTGGTGCTTGAAATGTTCCTCTGGGAAAAACCCGTCGGCCGCAAGGTGTTCGGCCATTCGCGGGAGCAGGCAGCCGCCACCAAAGTGCTGGCGGCCAATCAAGGCTTGTACAACGGCTTCCTCGCCGCCGGTCTGCTGCTGGGCCTGGTGCAGGGAGCGGCGGGCTTCGGCTTCAAGCTGTTTTTTCTTGCCTGCGTCACGCTTGCCGGCATCTATGGCGCGATCACCGCCAGTCGGAAAATCCTGTTCGTGCAGGCCTTGCCGGGCGCCGTCGCCTTGCTGCTGGTGATGCTCGCCAACCGCTGAACCGGACGCGGCTCAACCCGCCGCCATCAACGCTTCGATCGCGTCCGCGCTGCGTTCAAGCGCGGCGCTCAGCACGCGGTGGCCGTTGCGGGTGATCAGCACGTCGTCTTCGATGCGGATGCCGACGCCGCGCCATCTGGCCGGCACCTCCGCAGCATCGGGCCGGACATACAGCCCGGGCTCGACGGTGAACACCATGCCCGGCTCGAGCAGGCGCGATGCGCCGTCGATCCGGTATTCGCCCACGTCGTGGACGTCGAGGCCGAGCCAGTGCCCGGTCTTGTGCGGATAGAAACGCCGATAGGCGCCGCTTTCGATCACGGCATCCCGCTTTCCTTTCAGCAGTCCGAGAGAAAGCAGGCCTGCGCAAAGCGTGTCCACCGCCGCGCGATGCATGGCGTCGAACGGCTGTCCCGGCCGCGCCTGCGCCAGCGCGGCATCCTGCGCCTTGCACACCAGATCGTACAGAGCGCGCTGCTCTTTCGTGAAACGCCCGTTGGCGGGAAACGTGCGGGTGAGATCGGCGGCATAGCCTCGGTATTCCGCGCCGGCATCGATCAGCACCAGATCGCCGCTGCGCACGCGACCGGCATTGGCGCCGTAGTGGAGGATGCAGCCGTTGCTCCCGGCGCCGACGATGCTGGCGTAAGCCGGTTGCGCATCGTGGCGGCGAAAAACGCATTCGACCTCGGCCTGCAGCGTGTATTCGTGCCCGCCGCGGCGCACGGCGCGCATCGCCGCGCGGTGGGCTTCGACCGTGATGTCAACCGCACGCTGGATCAGACGCACTTCTTCGGCAGACTTGAACAGCCGCATCTCGTCGAGCAGATGCCCAAGCTGGAGAAATTCCTGCGGCGCGCGTCCATCCGCGCGGCCGCGCAGGCGGTTGACCCAGCCGATCAGCTTGAGATCGAAGCCGGCATCGTGGCCCAGCGGGTAATAGACGCGCGTGCGCCCTTCCAGCAGGCCCGGCAGGATGTCGTCGATGTCCGACATCGGATAGGCATCGTCCACGCCCAGTTCCGCGGCGGCGCGCTCCGGCCCCAAGCGCGGACCATCCCAACGTTCGCGCGCGCTGTCGCGTTCGCGACAGAACAAGATCGCCTCGCCGTGCCTGCGCCCTGGCACCAGCACCAGCACGGCCTCGGGTTCGCCGAATCCGCTCAGATACCAGAAGTCCGAATCCTGTCGGTAGGGATGCAGGGTGTCGCGGCTGCGCACCCGCTCCGGCGCGGCCGCCAGCACCACGATGGCGTCCTCACCGGCGGCTTCGAGCAGACGCTTGCGGCGTGCCGCATGGAGCTTTCGCCATTGCGCGGTCAGCATCGCAGCAAGCCTTCAGTGCAGTCGCCGATCCGGGCGCACCGCCATCGTGCGATCCGCATGCAGCAGCAAAACGGCAACCCGCAGGTACTCTTCGATTTCGGCAAGCGCTTCTTCGTCCTCGCCATCGCTGTCGTCTTCCACCTGAGCGGCGGCAAGATTGCCGATGTCGCGCAGGGCTTCCTCGCCCTCCTCCGACAGCGGTTGCTGGCACGGCACCAGCCCGAACCCCCCGAGGAATCCGCGGCACCAATCGAACATCGCCTCGGCGCAGATCGGAACCCGGTCGTCGTCGGGCAGCAGCAATGCGAAGCCGAATTGGGCGTCGCCAAATTGCGCGACGGCCGCCGCATGCAGCCGATCCAGCGCATCCCCTTGCGCGGGCAGCGGCAAATCCGGATCGACCATGACCGTTTGCAGCCAGTCCGGCGCATCGTCGGCGCCGGCCGCGAGCCAGCCGCACAGCGCGCCGTGCAGCTCGGCCGGGGTGCAGGCCAGCCGCAAATCGGCGCCGGCGGCGGCCACCTCCATCCACGTTGGCATCGCGCAGTCGCGCACCTGAACGTCTCCGACATTCGACCATGCGAGTGTAGCAAGCGCAGCCTTCCGCTTGTCGCGGGCGCCGGCCAGCGCCTACACTCGGTGCAGGGGACAATCCTGCACACCACGCACTGCTGCAGCGAGGCTTCGGCAGCCCGCACTCTCGACGATACCGTCCACACCGTTGAACGCACCCATCGACTCACCGCTGGTCCTGCTGTTGTCGGTGCTGGTTCTGGCGCTGGCATGGCTTGCGATCGTCAACTACCGACGCCGCGATCGCGATCTGCGGCGGTTCATGCGGGAGCTCACCGCGCGCGACGAACGGCTGCGGCTTTCGCTGTGGGCTTCCGGTGAAATGTACTGGCAATACGAACTGCCCAGCCGGCGTCTTGAGCGCACCCGGATCGAAGCAGACGCCGACAACGACCTCAAGGTGCGGTCGGCCGTGGATGGCGACACCCGCATCCACCCGGACGACCTGCCGCGCGTGCTCGAGCAGCTGCGCGCCTACCTGCGCGGCGAGACGCCGATGCTGCAAACCCAGCTGCGCTTTGCCGACGAAGGCGGTCACTGGCAGTGGATGCGCGCCCACGGGCGCGCGATCGAACGCGCGCCGGACGGCCGCATCGTCAAGATCGCCGGAACCGCGCGCAACATCGCCGCCATCCGCGAGCTGGAAAGCCAGCGCGGCATCGCCGACGAAGTCATGCGCAACATGGCCGAATCGGTGGCCGTGCTCGATGCCGGGTTCCGCTTTCTCTCGGTCAATCTGGCGTTCTGCCAGATGAGCGGCTACAGCGAGCAGGAGGTCATCGGCAAGGATGCCGGCCTGATCAACGGCCAGCAGCACGAGCCGGAATTTTACGTCGAAGCGCGCAAGGCGATCCGCGCGAACGACAGTTGGGCCGGCGAGATGTGGCAGCAGCGCAAGGACGGGATCGATTTCCTGTGCGAAATGAAATGCACGACCATCGTCGATCCGGGCACGATGGATCGCAGTTACGTCATCGTGTCCAGCGACATCACCGAACAGCGCCGGCTTGAGCACGAACTGCGTTTTCTGGCCAATTACGACCCCCTGACCAATCTTCCGAACCGCACCCAATTATCCGAACGCCTGACCCGCGCCATCATCGAAGCGCGCCGACACGGAACCAGGATCGGGGTGCTGTTTCTGGATTTGGACAACTTCAAGGACGTCAACGACTCGCTCGGCCACGCCATCGGCGATCGGGTGCTCAAGGCCGCCGCGCAACGCCTGCTCGACGTGGTCGGCGCCGAGCGCACCGTGGCCCGCATCGGCGGCGACGAATTCACCGCGGTGATCGAGAACATCGGCGATGACGATGAAGCGGACGACTACGCGCGGCGCATCGTCGAAGCCTTCGATGCGCCGTTGCGGCTGGACGACCACTACGAATTCACGATCTCGCCCTCGGTCGGCATCAGCCTGTTTCCCGACCACGCACAGGTGCCGAGCGACCTGCTCAAGCACGCCGACACCGCGATGTACCGCGCCAAGGCCGCCGGCAGGCGCACTTTCGTGCGCTACGCCGAGGCGATGGACAGCGACATCCGCCGCCGCGCCAATCTCATCGCCGCGCTGCGCCGGGTGATCGAACGCGGACAGCTGCATCTGGAATTCCAGCCGCAGATCACCCTCGATAGCGGCCGGATCGGCGCGGTGGAAGCGCTGCTGCGCTGGGACAGCCCGGAGTTCGGCGCCATCCCGCCAGAGCAGTTCATTCCGCTGGCCGAAGAGAGCGGCCTGATCGTGCCGATCGGCGATTGGGTCATTGCCGAAGCCTGCCGCACGCTGGCGGCATGGCGGCGCGCCGGCGTCGACGAGCGTCTGGTCATGGCGATCAACGTTTCGGCGCTGCAGCTGCTGCGCAGCGATCTATCGGGCAGCGTGCGCAGGGCGCTGGAAAGCAACGGTCTGCCCGCCAGCGCGCTGGAACTGGAATTGACCGAAAGCGTGCTGATGAGCAACGCCGAACTTGCCAGCCAGCGCCTGCGGGCTTTCCGGAAAATGGGCGTTTCGATCGCGGTCGACGACTTCGGCACCGGCTATTCCTCGCTGTCCTACCTGCACCGCCTGCCGATCAACACGCTCAAGATCGACAAGGCCTTCATCGACGGACTGGCTTCGAACGAAGACAGCGAAGACGCCGCCATCACCACGACAATCATCGCGATGGCGCGCGCGCTGGGTCTGCTGGTCGTGGCCGAAGGCGTGGAAACGCCGGAACAGTACGCCTTCCTGCAGCAGCACAACTGCAATCTGGCGCAGGGGTTCTGGATCTCCCGCCCGCTTCCGGAGGCGGACTGCCTGCGCTTCCTGCTCAACGCCCAAGCCGCACAAATTGCGTCTTCCGCGCCGCTTGACCCCAGCCCAACCGCTGCCTAAGGTGAGCGGATGGACGCACGCGACCTGCACACCGAACTGCACAAACTGCTGGCGCGACTCGACCTGCTCGCCGAGCGGATGCGGCGCCTGCAGGATGAAAACCGCGGGCTGCGCGACCAGGCCGAACAGATGGCGAGCGAACGCGCACAGCTGATCGCCAAGCAGGAGCAGGCCCGCAGCCGGGTCGAGGCGATGATCGGACGCCTGAAATCGCTGGAGCAGCACACGTGAGCGAGCCGGTCACCGTCCACATTCTGGATCGCGAATACACGGTCGGCGTCAGCGATGATGAACGCGTCAGCCTGTCCGCGGCCGCCAAGCTGCTCGACGCCCGGATGCGCGAACTGCGCGGCGGCAACAAGCTGGTGGCGACGGATCGCCTGGCCGTGCTGACCGCCCTCAACCTCGCCCACGAGTTGCAGCAGTCCAGGCCCGCGGTGAGCGCGGCTCCGCCCGCAGATGCCGCCTTCGCTCTCATCGACGAAGCCAACCGCAAGCTCGACGCGCTGCTGGCACTGCCTGGCTGAACGCGGCCCATGCGTTGCAACCGGATCCGCCCCATCCCCCGCGCCGTGGGGTATATTGGCGTTGCCCTCTGCCGTGCGCGACAGCGTGTGCAACATTTGCCTTGTCCCTAGATGACGACCCCGGGGATGCATCGGTTGCCGGGCGTGCAGGTCCGCCCGCGAGCGGAAAGCCCGATGGCCGCCGCGCGTTCCCACTTGAACCGCTGGTTCAAGGTCGTTACGCACGCATCGACACGGCGGAGGCATTCTTTTTCCCACATTCGTCGAACGCGCTCCGCGTGAACACACCTTCCGACCGCACGCCGCTGCGCGCCGCGCTGCGCGAACGCCGCCGCGCATTGTCTGCGCCCGCGCGCATCGCCGCCGCCGAAGCCTTGGCCGACCGCCTGCTGGCGCTGCCGTTCTTTCCGACATCCGGTCATGTGTCGGGCTACTGGGCGGTGGACGGAGAGATCGGCCTGCACGCTTTCCAGCTGCGCCTGCCGCCGGGCATCGCCTACTGCCTGCCGGTGCTGCACGACGATCGCAGCCTGCGCTTTGCGCCGTGGCGCAGCGGCGCACCGCTTATCGCCAACCGCTACGGCATTCCCGAACCCGACGTGGCGATCGAACAGACCCTTGCCGCCGCCGAATTGACGCTGCTGGTGCTGCCGTTGACCGGTTTCGATGACCGCTGCAACCGACTCGGCATGGGTGGCGGCTGGTACGACCGCAGCCTTGCCTTTCGCCGTGGCCACGCCCCACCGCCGTGGCTGGTCGGCGCCGCGTTTTCGACCCAGCGCAGCGACGCGATCGAGGCGCAGCCGTGGGACATCCGCCTCGATGCGGTGTGCACCGAAGATTCAACCTGTCTCGCGGAGAGCCCCTGATGGCCGCCAGACGCCGTTTCTGGATGATGAAGTCGGAACCGGATGCGTTTTCCATCGACGCTCTGGCGCGGGTCGGCAGCGAGCGCTGGGACGGCGTGCGCAACTACCAGGCGCGCAACTTCATGCGCGACGGCATGCGCGTCGGCGACGGCGTGCTGTTCTACCACTCCAACTGCAAGCTGCCGGGCATCGCCGGCATCGCGCGCGTGGCCAGCGCCGGCTACCCCGACGAAACCCAGTTCGATCCGAAATCCCGTCATTTCGACCCGACCGCCAAACGCGAGCAGCCGCGCTGGTATCTGGTCGATGTCGCCTTCGAACGCAAGCTCAAGCGGTTGATCCCACTGTCCGAAATCCGCGCACACGCCGAAGCGCTCGGCGAGGGCTTCGCGCTCACCGCCCGCGGCAACCGGCTGTCGGTGTTTCCCGTGACCGCCCACCAGTGGCGGCTGCTGCTGTCGCTCGAATAATCAGGAATCCATTTTCGCCATGACCGAAGCCAAGCGCCTTGCCGCCGAAAAAGCCCTCGACCATCTCGAAGACGACATGATCGTCGGGGTCGGCACCGGTTCGACCGTCGCCTACTTCATCGACGCGCTGGCGAAATGGAAGCACCGCCTGCGCGGCGCGGTGTCCAGCTCCGAGCAGAGCACCGCCCGACTCAAGGCAGTCGGCATCGACGTACTCGATCTCAACGCCGCCGGCCCGCTGTCGCTGTACGTGGACGGCGCCGACGAATGCGATCCGTACAAGCGCCTGATCAAGGGCGGCGGCGGCGCGCTGACCCGCGAGAAGATCATCGCCCAGGCCAGCCAGCGCTTCGTGTGCATCGTCGATCCGAGCAAACAGGTGCCGATCCTCGGCAATTTCCCGCTGCCGGTCGAAGTGATCCCGATGGCGCGCAGCCTCGTCGCCCGCGAAATCCTCGCCGCCACCGGCGGTCAGCCGGTCTGGCGCGAAGGCTTCAGCACCGACAACGGCAATTTGATTCTCGACATCCACAACCTGCGCATCATCGATCCGGTCGGGTTGGAACGCGATCTCAACCAGATCCCCGGCGTGGTTTGCGTCGGCCTGTTCGCACGCCGCCCGGCCGACGTGGTGATCGTCGGCGGCGAGCCGATGAAGGTGCTGTAGGGGCGGCGGCTACCGGCGCTGCGACAGCCCGCTGCGAGGCTTGAGCGCACGTGGATTGCCGGTTTTTGGTCGGCATGACGAAGCAGCTCGGCAATCTGCGCGTCCACCGGCAAAGGCGTCGCCTGTGGCGGCTGCCTGATGCGGCCCGAGGCCACCGGCTTTGGCACCGTCGATCAGTCGAACAAGTGCCGCACCTCGGGTCTGGAAATGAGCCGGAACGCGATGCGGCCTGCCTGGGGCCACGCCGCGGCGGACGCGCGCCTGCACGCGATCAAGACCGCCAGCCGGTGCGGTGTCGGCCACCTGTGTCTATTAATAAACCGAACAGTATGGTATAGTTGCGGCATTGGTCATCGGCAGTGCAAGACGCATGGCTCGTCCCGCCCCCCGCAAATCCTCCACGCCAGGTCGTCCCAAGGATTTGACCAAACGTGCGGCGATCCTGTCGGCAGCTACCCAATTGTTCCTGCAAGGCGGATTCGAGGGCGTCAGCATGGATCAGGTGGCATCCGCCGCCGGCGTGTCCAAACTCACTTTGTACAGCCACTTCGGCGACAAGGACGGATTGTTCGTCGAAGCGGTGCGCGCGCATTGCGAACAGGGCATGCCGACCCGCTTGTTCGAACCACGTCCGGACGTCGCGCTGCGAAAGCGCCTGGCCGACATCGGCACCGCGTTTTTCAGGATGGTAATGACCCCAGAGGCCATCGCCGGCTTTCGCACCCTGTGTTCGCCGCAGTCCGTCAGCAGCGGTCTGCCGCAACTGGCCTTCGAGGCGGGCCACAGGCGGGTGCAGGGCGCATTTGCCCTGCTGCTTGAGCGGCGTGTCGCCGCCGGCGAACTGAACATCGAAGACGCCGCACAGGCTGCATCGCAATTCTTCACCCTGATCAAGGGCGAATGCCACACGCAGGCATTGCTCGGAATCAGTTGCGGTGCGTCCGCACGTTCGGCGCGCACCCACGTCGCCAGCGTGATCGACCTGTTCTTGCGCGCGTATGGCAAACCCTGAACGCCAGCCAGACCCGCCGCAGGTTGCGGTGACTTCCGGCACTGCGTGCTGGTGTACCAGCACGGCCACACTGCGCGGCAACCGACATCGCCGAACTACAATGCACGGTTCATCGAAACGGATCCCAGCATCATGAGCATCGATCTCGCCCGCGCCCGCGAAAACATGGTGGAACAGCAGGTTCGCCCCTGGGATGTTCTGGATGTGCGCGTGCTCGACGTGATTGCGACTTTGCCGCGCGAAGCCTTTGTCGATCCGAGCCTGCGCGGTTTGGCCTACGCCGACACCGAGCTGCCGATCGGCCACGGCGAGACCATGTTCAAGCCGGTGCTGGAAGGACGCCTGCTGCAGGCGCTGTTGCCCGCACCGGAAGACAGCGTGCTGGAAATCGGCACCGGCAGCGGCTACCTGACCGCCTGCCTCGCCCGCCTTGCCCGCGAAGTCGTCAGCATCGAGCGCCATCCGGATCTTGCCGACGCGGCGCGTGCGCGACTGCTTCAAGGCGGCCACACCAACGCCAGCGTCCATGCCGGCGACGCCTTCGCGGGGGGGCCGGATCGCCGCTTTAACGTCATCTGCGTCGGCGGCGCCGTCGCCCGTATTCCGGAACGTTTCACCGACTGGCTGGACGTGGGCGGTCGCATGTTCGTCGTCCACGGCGCATCTCCGGTGATGGAAGCGGTGATCGTTCGCAAAGACGCCGGCGGACTGCGCACCGAATCCTTGTTCGAAACCGATCTGCCCTATCTGGTGGGCGCCGAACCGGCACCCACGTTCACCCTGTAACCGCAAGGAACCGCGCCATGTTGCGTCGCCCACTCGCCCTCGCACTCGCCCTCGCCTTCGCTTCGTTCGGAGCGCAGGCGGACGATCTGTTGCAGACCTACCAGAACGCCCGCAACAGCGATCCTCAGTTCGCTTCTGCTGAATCCGCCCGCGCAATCGCGGCCGAACGTCCGGTGATGGCGCGCTCGGTGTTGCTGCCCAGCATCGGCGGCTCGGTTGGCACCACCCGCTACAACAACGCCGCCGGCAGCAGCCGCACCGGCTCGTGGGGCGTCAACCTGCAGCAGACCCTGTTCGACTACGGCAACTACAGCGCTTTGCGCGGCGCCAGGGCGCAGGATCGCGCCGGCGGCTTCAGCCTCGACGCGGCCGGCCAGAACCTGATCACCCGCACCTCCGCGGCGTACTTCAACGTGCTGGTGCAGATGGAAACGCTGGCCGCGGCGGAAGCGGCGGAAGCGGCGGCCAAGAAGCAGTTCGACTACGCCAGCAAGCGGCTGGAAGTGGGCCTTGCGCCGATCACCGACGTGCACGAAGCGCGCGCCCAGTACGACGGTGCCCGCGCCAACACCCTGCTGGCCCGCAACGCGGTGCAAGATTCCTATCAGGCGCTGCTGGAAATCACCAATGCGCCGGTCAATGTTCTCAAGGGCCTGCCCGACGATTTCAAGCCGCAGCTGCCCTCCAATCGCGCCTCAACCGACTGGGTGGCCGAGGCGCTGGCCAACAACCCCACGCTCAAGGCACAGGAAGCCTCGCTGGAGGCCGCTGAGTCAGGCGTGACCACCGCGCGTGCTGGCCACTATCCGACCCTAGGGCTGCAGGCCAGCTACGGAAAGGCAATCACCGGCCTGTACGATCCGCCCTTCCCGGGTCCGAACCACGCCTCGACCAGCGTCGGCCTGAGCCTGAACATTCCGATTTTCTCCGGTTTCGCCACCCAGTCGAACGTGCGCAGCGCGCTGGCGCAGCGCGACAGCGCCGCCGATGCGGTCGAGCAGACCAAGCGTTCGATCGAACGCAGTACCCGCAGCGCCTATCAGGCCGTGGTCACCGGCATCAGCGAAGTCGAAGCGCGGCGGCTCGAAGTGGTTTCGGCGCAGAGCGCCTACGACGCCTCCCTGGTCGGTCTGGAAGTGGGCACCCGCACCGTGCTCGACGTGCTCAACAACCAGCGCACGCTGTTCTCCGCGCAACAGTCCTACGCGCAGTCGAAGTACAACTTCCTGCAAAGCAGGCTGCTGCTGGAACAGGCCGCCGGCTCGCTGGATGTCGCGGACATCGAAGACGTCAACCGGCTGCTGACCTCCGACAAGCCGATCGAAGCCAGCCTGGCCACGCCCTGAGCGATTTCTGCGAAAGGATCGTCACCCCGGACGCAAGCGGGATGACGATCTTGTTTCAGCGGGAATGACGGACAAGAGCGCTCCGCCTCCTTACGGGCAAGGCGCCTTGTCTGCAGGAGACGCTTTGGCGCTCTCCCCGGCCCCTGACCTCTGGCCTCTGACCCCCAAGCAATCCGGCAGCACCGGCGCGATCAGCGCCAGCGTTCGATCCAGCGCGCCGCGTCCCTCTTCCAGCAGCCGTGCGGCATTGGTCGCCATCGCCGAGCGAGCGGCTTCGTCCTCGAACAGCGCTGCCAGTGCCGCCGCCAACCCGGCGGCATCCTCGACCACCCGCATTGCCTGCGCCTCGCGCAACCGCTGCGCGATATCGACGAAATTGTGCAACTGCGGCCCGCTCAGGATCGCGGTACCGGTCGCGGCCGGTTCCAGCAGGTTATGCCCGCCGATCGGCTGCAGGCTGCCGCCGACGAAGGCCACCCGCGCGCAAGCGTAGAACCGGGTCAGCTCGCCGAGGGTGTCAATGACAAAGACATCGGTTGCGGGATGCGGCCAGCCGTCCGTGCTTCGGCTTGCCACCCGCAGACCCAGCTCGCGCGCACGCTGGGCAACGGCGCGAAAGCGCTCCGGATGCCGCGGCGCCCACAGCAGCAACGCATCCGGATGCCGCTCGCGCACCCGCCGGTGCGCTTCCAGCACCGGCGCTTCCTCATCTTCGTGGGTACTGGCGGCGATCCACACCGGCCGCCGCGGATCGCTGGCCATGCGGAAATCGTGCACGAAGCTTTCGGTATCCAGCGGTGGCATGTCGAACTTGAGATTGCCGGTGACCCGTACCCGCTCCGGCGCCGCGCCCAACCGTTCGAACCGACGCGCATCGTCCTGCGACTGTGCGGCAACCAGTCGCACGCTGGCCAGCGCGCGCCGGATCAGCGGCGCCAGCACGCGATACCCGCGCAGCGAGCGCGCCGACAGCCGGGCGTTGAGGATGTGGGTCGGGATGCCGCGATCGCGGCATCCGAACAGGAGATTCGGCCACAGCTCGGTTTCCACGATCAGCGCCAGCGCCGGCTTGAACTGGTCGAGAAAGCGCGCCACCGCACCGGGCAGATCGTAGGGCAGATAGACGTGGGTGACGGCATCGCCCCACAGCTTGCGCACCCGCTCCGAACCGGTCGGGGTGATGGTCGTCACCACCACCTGCAGATCCGGGCGCAGCGCGCGCAGGCGATCGACCAGCGGCGCCGCGGCGTTCACTTCGCCAACCGAGACCGCGTGCAGCCAGACCGGAGCGGCAGCGGCGGCCGGCGCGTAGCTGGCATAGCGCTCGTCCCAGCGCTGGAAATAGGCGCGCTGACGGAACCCGCGCCAGATCAAGTGATACAACGTGATCGGCACCAGCAGGTACAGGGTGGCCGAATACAGGCCGCGCAGCATGCGTTCGAGAAGATTGGCCCGCATTCGCCAAGGATAGCGGAGCGGCGACCGTTAGAATCCATCCGATGACCGCAACGCCTCCGCCCCGGCCTTCGTTCGCCCCGCGCCACTGGCCGGCCTGGCTGGGCGTGGGCCTGTGCGTGGCGCTGGCGCAGTTGTGGTGGCCGCTGCAGCGCGGGTTGGGCGCAGCGCTCGGCTGGCTGGCGCTGCATCTGGCCAAATCGCGACGCAGCACGGCGCAGATCAACCTTGAATTGTGCCTGCCGGAACTGGACGCCGCCGCGCGAGAAACACTCCTGCGCGAAAACTTCCGCGACGTCGGCATCGGCCTGCTGGAATTCGCCCGCGCCTGGTGGGGCCGTATCGCGCCGCTGCGAAACTCCGCCACCATCGAAGGTCTGGAGATCCTGCAAGAACTGCGCCGCGAAGGCCGCGGCGTGCTGCTGGTGTCCGGCCATTTCATGACCCTGGAAATCTGCGGTCGGCTGCTGTGCGACCACATCCCGCTGGCCGGCATGTATCGCCGGTACAGCGACCCGGTGCTGGAATGGGCGGTGCTGCGCGGACGGCTGCGCTACGCCTGCGCGATGTTCGGCAACCGCGACACCCGCGCCGCGATGCGCCATCTCAAGGGCGGTGGCGTGCTCTGGTACGCGCCCGATCAGGACATGCTCGGCAAGGACACGGTGTTTGCGCCGTTTTTCGGCATCCCCGCGGCCACCATCACCGCGACCCACCAGTTCGCGCGACTGACCGGCTGCGCGGTGGTGCCGTTCTACCATCGCCGCGAAGGCGGACGCTATTTTCTGCGCATCGGTCAGCCGCTGGATCCGTTTCCAACCGTCGATGCCGCAGCCGACAGCGCGGCCGTGAACGCCGCCATCGAAATCATGGTGCGGCAGGCGCCGTCGCAGTATCTCTGGCTGCATCGCCGCTTCAAGCGCCAGCCTGACGACAAATCGCGTTACGACTGAGCCGGTGTGTTGTCCAGTTCGATCCGGCCCCACAGCGCGCCGGCATACAGTCCGGCCAGCAGCAGCAGGAGCGCGCCCCACAGGCCACCATAGACCGGCAGGCTGGCATTGAGCGGAAACAGCGCCGCGACCAGCGCCTGCATCGCCGGCCATGCCTGCGCGCGCGCCGACGCGTCGGCAAAACGCCAGGCGCGCCACGCCAGCGCCGCGCCGGCCAGCCACAGCAGCAATCCGATCAATCCGGTTTGCGCCATCACCTGGATCAGCAGCGGCAGCGTTTGCGCATCGACGTTGCCCGCCGCTTGATCGGGCCGCGTCGCTGCGCAGACGGCCAGCGCAGCCGGCAATCCGCCAACGCCGACGCCGTTGAGCGGGTGTCGAGGCACGACGCAGGCGGCATCGCGGCCCAGATCGGCAGCATCCGCCACGTGCGCAACGACGCCGGCATTCCGATCAACGGCCGTCCCGCTGCCAAATCGCCCCGCCCCCTGCGCCAGCATCCATGCGATCGCAAGGCCGATGCAGACGACTCCGGCCAGCGCCAGCCACTTGCGCCCATCGCGCCCATCGCGCCATTTCAGCCCGGTCAGCACCAGTACGCAGGCGTAGGCGATCCACACTGCCGGTGCCGCCGACAGCGCGATCGCCGCCGTGAGCACCAGCGCGGCAACCAGCCACGGAATCCATCCTTTGCGTTCGCAGCCATCCAGCAGGAAAGGCGACAGGACGGCCAGCAGCAACCCAGGCCACAGATTGCTTGCAGCCACCCCGGCCCCTCCGCGGCCCGAGATCGCTTCCGCTGATCGCAGCCCAAGCGCGGACACTGCCTGCGCCATCTGCGCATACAGCGCATGCAGCACGCTGCCGCGGCCCAGAGCCTCGATCCAGCCGTCCAGCGCCCAGGCCAGTGCCACCAGCGCCAGTCCCGAATAGACCCAGCGCCGCCCTTTCGCATCGGCCACGGCCGCCGCCGCCAGCCACAGCAGCGGAAGGTAAACAAGATCCTCTGCAAGCCGCCGCCACGCCGGCCAGCCGCTTTCCGCGTCCAGCGCGGCAATCGCCTCGGGCAGCCAGTAGGCGCAAAACAGCACGCTGGTCAGCGCCCAGGCCGGGCCGCTGAGCAGGGCGCCGCCGCCGCTGGATCGCCGCAGCAGCAGCCAGCCCGACCCCGCCAGCACGCCCAGCACCAGCACCGCCTGCGTCGCAGCCGGCAGCGGCAACAGCGCCACCAGCGCCACCACCCAGAGCGACGTCCAGCGCAGCGTCGGCGCTGCGTTCACGCGTTGCCCACCACGGATCGATACAACGCCAACGTCGCCTCCTGCATCGCCTGCAGCGTATACGGCATCGTAGCCGGCGGTGGCGGTGGATTATCAAGCAGCGTCAGCGCGCGCGCCGCCAGCGCGTCGGCGTCGAATGCGGGCACCGCGTCTTGCGGCGACAGCTGCGCCAGCAGTTCGCCGACACCGCCGTGCGCCCAGCCCAGCACCGGACGGCCGACGCACAGCGCCTCGACCACGGTGCGACCGAATGCCTCCGGCTTGCGCGACAGCTGCAGAACAAGATCACCGGCGGCATAGGCGCGCGCCATGTCTGACGTCGCTGCGGTCATTGCCAGCGCATCCGTGACGCCGGTAGCGCCGGCCAGTGCCTGCAGTTCCGCCAGATAGCGCCCACGTCCGGACTGCACCACGCCGGGCATCCACAGCCGCGCATCCAGACCGTCGCGGCGCAGTGCGGCCAACAGGACGATCGCATCGGCATGGCCTTTCAACCGGGTGCCGCGCCCGGGGAGCAGCAGCAGCGGGCCGCTGCCGCCCAGCACCGGATCACGCCGGGCCAGCTCGGCGCGCGCCGCGCGATCCACGGTCGCCGTGCGCGGGAAAGCCTGCGGATCGACGCCGCGGGGAATCACGATCAGGCGCGCAGGATCGACCTTGGGATAGTGCTTCAGGACATGCCGACGCACCGTCTCCGACACGCAGATCACGCGCTCGCCGCGGATCATAATGGCGCTGTAGCGCGAGGGCGAATTCAGGCCATGCACCGTGGTCACGAACTGCGGCCGAAGCGCCTGCGGCATTCCGCGCAGCGCCAGCCAGCCGATCCAGGCCGGCAGCCGCGAACGCGCGTGCACGATATCGGCCTGTTCGAAAATCGTGCGCAGGGTGCGCGCATGGCACAGCGTCAGCGGCGACTTGCGACCGATCGCCAGCGTCGCGTGCTGCGCGCCGGTTGCGAGCAACTGCGGCAACATCCGGCCGCCTGCGCTGACCACGATCGCGCGATGCCCTGCTTGCACCAGCGCCGCGGCAAGTTCAAGCGTCGAACGCTCGACCCCGCCAGCCTCCAGCGCCGGCAGCAATTGCACCACCCGCAGCGGGCGTTGCCCAGTCTTCATCCCTGCGTCGCTCTCCGCACGGGCAGGCGACGCGCGATCCGTCAATCCACCAGCACGTACAGCGCGCTGCAGTACGGACAGCGCGCGCTGCCGCCGTTGGTCTCGATCGGCAGGTACACGCGCGGATGCGAATTCCACAGCGACATCGAAGGCAGCGGACAGCTCAGCGGCAGGTCGGCGCGGCGCACCTCGTAGCGCTTTCCCGCGTTCGGCGGCGTCTGGGCGGTTGGATTCTGGTCGGCCATGGAAACTGCAGTCCTGCGGAACCCCGCAAGTTTACTTCAGGCGGCCATATCGCGGCACGGGAAACCCGGCCATGGGCCGGCTTGTTCAGACCTGCAACCGACTATTTGCGAATCGACAGCCCGCGCGGCGCGCCATCCCAGCCGGCCTCGCTGGCGTACTTGACCTCGTAAATCTTCAGATCGGCTTCCGACGGGTAGCGCACGAAGTACACCTTCAACTCGGCATCGGAGGCGTACTCCGAACGCCACCATTTGGCATCGCCGTCGGCCTCGCTGCGATATTCGACCCAGTACACACGCAGATCCGCTTCCGAGCGGTATTGCACCTTGTAGACCTTGAGGTCGGCCTGCGAGGGATAGTCGACGACGAAGACGCGCACCGCGGAAGCCGGCGCGGCCGCGGCCAAACCCAAGGCGAGTACGAGCAGGCGAAACAGCATGGCTTGTCTCCGGAGTCATGCAATCCAAGTCGGCGCGAAGCCGGTCGGGGACGCCCGGAGCAATTGAGAGCCTTCCCCTGAAGACAACCCTACCGCAATTCAGGCGTGGGGCAACTCGAACAGCAGCACGTCGCCGGCGGCGCGACCGGTCAGCGTGAGGACTCCGCTTTCCTCGACAAATCCGAGCGCATCGCCCGCCACCAGCGTCCGCTCGCCCACCGCGACCTCGCCGGTGGCCGCGTGCAGCCAATAGCGCCGCTGCGGATCCAGCGTCGCCTGCACGCTTTCGTCCCGATCCAGACGCGCGGCAAAAATCCGCGCCTGCTGGCGAATCGCGATCGAACCGTCGGCGCCGTCCGGGGAAACCAGCACAACCCAGCGGCCGCGCCGATCCTCCGGCGCGAAGTGTTTCTGCGCGTAGGCCGGCTCCGCGTTCAGGCGTTCTGTCTGGATCCAGATCTGCAGGAAATGCACCGGCTCGATGTCGGAACCGTTGTATTCGCTGTGCGAGATGCCATGCCCGGCGCTCATCCACTGCACGTCGCCGGCGCGGATCACGCCTTCGTGGCCGGCGCTGTCGCGGTGCGCCAGCGCGCCGTCCAGCACCACGCTGACGATTTCCATGTTGGCGTGGTTGTGCGGTGCGAAGCCGCCGCCCGGCGCCACGGTGTCAGCGTTGATCACCCGCAGCAAACCAAATCCCATCCACGCCGGATCGTAATAGTGGCCAAAGGAAAACGTGTGCCGGCTGTGCAGCCAGTCCAGCCGCACCTCGCCGCGGGCGGACGCCGGTCGTTCGATGATCACGCCGACTTACTCCTGCCTGGGTGCATCCGCGGCAGCCGGCGCCTGGGCAATCGAGCCTTCGCCGGTCAGGCGCAGATCCACTTCGTCGCTGACGTTCGGGGTGAACGCATCCACGCCGTAGTCGCTGCGTTTGATCTGCGCGGTCGCGGAAAAGCCGACCGATTCCAGTCCGCTCATCGCATGCTTGCCGGCGCCGTTCAAGGTCACGTTCAAGGTCACCGGATGGGTCTTGTCCTGGATGGTCAGATCGCCGGTGACGGTGAACTGGTTGGGGCCTGAGGCAGCGACGGAGGTACTGCGGAAGGTGGCGTTCGGGTACTTGCCGGCATCGAAGAAGTCGGCTTTCTTCAGATGCTCGTCAAGCGCGGGAACGAAGGTGTCGATCGAGGCGATCGGCAGGGTCACCTCGACGCTGGACTGCGTCACATCGTCAGCGTTCCAGACCAGCGTGCCTTTGCCGATGCGAAAGTGCGCGCTGGGCTGGGACAGGCCAAAGTGGGTCCACTGTGCGAGCACGCCGGTGTGGTCGGAGTCGAGTACATAGGTGCCGGAGACCGGCTTGATCTCGGCGGCGGCGGGCACAGCGGCTTGCGCAGGCGAGGCCGCCGGAGCCGCTGCGTCAGCAGGTGCTTCGGCCGCAGGCGCGGCCGGCTGGCTGCAGGCGGCCAGAGCAAGAACGAGGGCGGCGGCCAGCGGAATCAGGCGGATCGCGGTCATGGTCATCTCCGAAAAAGTACGGGAATTACTCGATGCGGCAGGCTTCGTCGAAGCCCAGTCGCGGCGAGCGCGGGAAGATGCTGGCCGGATCGCCAGCGCCGAGGTTGACAAGGATATTGGAACGGATCGAGGTGCCGGTGAAGAACGCCGCATCGACCTTGGCATTGTCGAAGCCGGACATCGGGCCGCAGTCCAGCCCCAGCGAGCGCGCGGCCATGATCAGATACGCCGTCTGCAGCGCGCTGCTGCGCATCGCCACCCAGGCCAGATTGTCCGGCTCGCGGTGTTCGAACCAGGCCTTGGCGTCGGTGTGCGGGAACAGCACCGGCAGTTTCTCGAAGAACCGCATGTCGTAGCCGGCAATGACCACGCAGGGCGCGGCCATGGTTTTTTTGTAGTTGCCTTCGGACAGCGCGGGGCCCAGTTTGGCCTTGGCTTCGGGCGACTTGACGAACACGAAGCGCGCCGGCGTGGTGTTGGCCTCGGTCGGGCCGAACTTCAGCAGCCCATACAGCTGGCGCAGCGTCTCGTCGGACACGTCGCCATCAAACCGGTTGTAAGTGCGGGCGGTGCGAAACAACTGATCAAGGGCCGGATCGTTCAGAGGTGTGTGCATGGCATCATCGTCTTGGAATCAGGGTGGGCAGTAGTTTATCGTTCTATTTTGCAAATCAATCAACCGTTTTAAGAACTCATCATGTCTTTTTTGCAACAATGACCCGGGATTGGCTGCTAGCCTGCCACGACGGACGCGCCGGCAACGCGCGTCAAGCGCTGGCGCTGGCGCACGCGCTGCCCGGGCGCGCTCAGGAATGCGTGTTGCAGCCGGACTGGCTCGCCCGCACGTTCTCACCGCGCCTGTGGCCACGCGCCGCCCAATCGCTCGGCGCCGACTTCGCCGCCCGCCTGAGCCGCCCGCCGCCAATCGCCATCGGCTGCGGTCGTCAGGCCGCGCTGGCGACGCGGCTGCTGCGCGAGAGCGGCGCGCGTGCGGTGCAAATCCTCGATCCGCGGATCAATCCGAATCACTGGGATCTAGTGATCGTACCGGAACACGACGGCCTGCGCGGCGAGAACGTGCTGACCCTGGGCGGCAGCCTGCATCCGGTCGACGATGACTACCTGATGCGCGCGCTGTCGGCCTTTCCGGCGCTGGCCCTGCTGCCCGAGCCGCACAACGTGGTGCTGGTGGGCGGCCCGAGCAAACACGCGACGCTGGAACTTGAGGCGTTCCTCGCGCTGCTGCGGCAGGTCGCCGCCACGGCGCGCGCGGAAGCCGGCAGCCTGAGCGTGATCGCCTCCAGGCGCACGCCGCCGGCATGGCGCAAGGCGCTGCTGAGCGTCGACGCCGATCTCCCGGGCCTGCGCTGGCGCGACACCGGCGACGGCGCCAACCCCTACGCCGGCCTGTTGGCCTATGCGGATCGAATCGTGTGTACCCCGGATTCGGTGAACATGCTCAGCGAAGCGGCGGCCACCTGGGCACCGATGTACCTGTGGGCAACGCACGTGATCCGTGGGCGCCCACGTACGTTCGTCGACTCCCTGCTCGCCAACGGCCGCGCACGGGCGTGGGATGGCGCGCCGCAGGCGTTCGACGTCCAGCCGCTGCGGGAAACCGCGCGGATCGCCGCGGCCGTGCGGCGACGGATGTCTTCCCTGCGGAACGACGGATGAGCAGCTACCCGTTCTTTCCGCGTTGATCCGCGTCAACAAACAGTCCCGCAGGCGCATCGAACCGCAGCCCCTGCGCCTGCGCCGCCGAGCGAATCGCCGCTCGCGCCTGCTCGATCCGGCCATCGCAAGGCGCACGCCGCGGTCGGCGGTCGAGCGTGCAGCGCAGCCCGATATCAAGCAGCAGGGAATGTGCCGCAAGCAGTTCGGCGTGCGTCGCCGCATCGATACTTCCTGCTGCCAGCGCTGCGTCCAGCAAATCCGATGTCGCGCGTGGTTCAAGCAACTTCGGATCGGCATGGCCATCGCGCAGCACGAGGAACTGCAACAGAAACTCCAGATCGACCAGCCCGCCTTCGCCCTGCTTGATGTCGAACTGTTCGGCATCGCTGCGATCCAGTTCGGCGCGCATCTTGCGGCGCATCGCGGTCACGTTTTCGGCTAACGTTTCTGCGCCATGTACCGCAGCAAGCACCTCGGTGCGCACGTCGGCGAAGGCGTCCAGCAAACCGGCATCGCCGGCAATCCCGCGCGCGCGCACCAGCGCCTGATGCTCCCAGATCCAGGCGCGCATGCGCTGATAGTCGGCGAAGCTGGCAAGGCTCGACACCAGCAGACCTTTGGCTCCGTCGGGACGCAAGCGCACGTCGACATCGAACAACCGACCCGCGCTGGTGCGCACGCCCAGCAGCGAGACGATCTTCTGCCCGAGGCGCGCCACCCAGCGCGGCGCCTCCAGCGGCCTGCCGCCGTCGGACTGCGCGTCCAGCGGCGCATCGAACAGAAATACCAGGTCAAGATCGGAGCCAAAGCCCAGTTCCAATCCTCCCAGCGAGCCGTAGCCGAGCACGGCAAAGCGCAATCCGGGAAGATCGCCGTGCGCGGCGCGCAGTTCGCCTTCGGCCAGAATCAGCACGCAGCCCACGACTGATTCGGCCAGCCAGGCCAGACGACGCGCGCAGTCTTCGGCCACGACTCGTCCATCGAGCAGCGCCAGCGCAAACCGGAAGCTCAGCGCCTGCCGCACTTCGTTCAGCGCATCCAGCGAAGCTTCGACGTCGTCGCCGTGCAGGGCAACGCGGCACTGCGCTTCAATTGCCGCACGCTCCGGCAATTCGCCGCTCACCCGCACGTCGAGCAGTTCGTCCAGCAGCAGCGGATAGGCCGCCAGCCGGTCGCCCAGCAGCGCACTGCGCGATAGCGCGTCGGCCAGCCGCGCCAGCGCCGCCGGCTGTTCGTCGAGCAGGGCCAGATAGCTGCTCCGACGCAGGATGTTGTGCAGCAGCGGCAGCATGCGCCGCAGCACAACGTCGGATTCCGCGCCTGCCGCAGCGTGCGCCAGCAGTGCGGGCAAGACGCGATCGAGCCGGGCGCGCGCCGCATCCGACAGCTCGCGCACGCCGGGCGTGCGCGCGAAATCGCACAGCAGCGCATGCAGCTGGCCGAAGTGGGCAAATCCGGACGCCTCAAGCGTCGCTGCATCGGCAGCCTCCGGCAAGGCGCGCCAGTAGTTGGCCAGCCCGTCGGAGGCCGATGCCGTCTTCCCTCGCGGCGCCAGCAACGTCGAAAACTCGCTCGAAACAAAGACCCGATGGGTCGCCAGTTCCGCTTCCAGCCCATCCCACTGCGCATAGCCGAGCCCCGATGCGATTCGCGCGCGCAGCAGCGAATCCGCCGGCAGCGCATAGGTCTGCACATCGGCCAACATCTGCAGCCGATTCTCCAATCGGCGCAGGAAACGATAGGTCGCGCGCAGCGCTTCACCGGTGCGCACCTCGATATGGCCGGCTTCCAGCAATGCCTGCAGCGCGGTCAGCAGCCGCCGTCGCCGCAGTTCCGGTTCACGTCCGCCGCGGATCAACTGCAGTGCCTGCACCAGAAATTCGATCTCGCGGATGCCGCCCGGCCCGCGTTTGATATCCTCGGCAAGCTCTCTACGCGCGACTTCCGCGACGATCAGCGCCTTCATTGCGCGCAGTCCGTCGAGCGCGCCGTAGTCCAGATAGCGTCGATACACGAACGGCCGCAGGAGCTTCAGGAACCGCACACCGGCAGCCAGGTCGCCCGCCACCGGGCGCGCCTTCTGCCACGCATAGCGCTCCCAGTCCCGGCCCTCGCGCTGGAAGTACTGCTCCATCGCCGCGAACGACAGCGCGACGCGGCCGGCGCTGCCGAATGGGCGCAGGCGCAGGTCGACCCGATGGCAGAAGCCGTCCGCCGTCACCTCATCGAGCAATTTGGCCAGCTGCTGGCCCAGTCGCGCGAAATACTCCTGGGCCGGCAGCGCGCGCGCGCCGTCGGATTCTCCTTCGCTTTCGTAGGCGTACACCAGATCGATGTCGGAGCTGAAGTTGAGCTCGCGCCCGCCCAACTTGCCCAGCCCAAACACTACCAGCCGCTGCGCGTTGCCTTCGCCGTCGCGCACGCTGCCGAAGCGCTGGACGAACTCCGCCTCCAGTGCCGCCAGCGCCAGCTGCAGGCAGGTTTCGGCCAGCGCCGTGCTGCCGGCAAGAATCTCCTCGACGTCGGCGCCGTCGATCACGTCGCGCCAGACCAGCCGCATCGATTCCGCCTGCCGGAAGCGGCGCAGCAGGCGCGGCCAGTCGGCGCGATTCTCCGGCGTCAGCGCAGGCGCAGGGTGCGGCGTTTGCGAATCGGCCTGCAGCCCGATCAGCAGCGACGGCTGCGCCACCAGCACGTCGATCGCAAAATCGCTGGCGATCGCCAGCTTCGCCAGCGCGGCTTCGGCGCCGGAATCGACCGCGCAGCCGGCGCCGCGCAGGCGCTCCAGCGCGCGCGCGACGAATGCGTCCAGTGCGGGTTCGCTTGCCTCGGCCATGCGCCGATTGTGGCATCCCGCGCGGGCCGCTATCGTTGCCGCCCATGAGCGAATTGCAGGATCTGGTGGCGCTGATCCGCGCCGAAACCCCGTTGCTGGTCATCGAAACACCCGATGAAGCGCGGGTCATGGCGCTGTTCCGGCAGTCGTTGATGCACGCTTGGCGTGCGCTGTGGCGCTGGAGCGTGACCGAAGGCCTGCGCCGGATGGACATGGACAGCGAGGACGAGAGCCGGATCGCCCCCGACCTGAGCGCGACCCTGCAGGACATTCGCGCCGCCACCCAGCGCGGCATCTATGTGCTGCTCGACGCCACCCCCTACCTCGGCTATGCCAGTTACCAGCGCGCCTTGCGCGACTTGATCGAACGTCGCGGCTGCCAACCCCACGTCCTCGTGCTGGCCGGCGCCAAGATCGAGCTGCCCGATGCGCTGGAACCTTTTGCAGTGCGCTTTGCGCTGCAACTTCCGGATCCCGACG
Source organism: Xanthomonas sp. (assembly GCA_018262705.1). Classification (GTDB taxonomy): domain Bacteria; phylum Pseudomonadota; class Gammaproteobacteria; order Xanthomonadales; family Xanthomonadaceae; genus Thermomonas. The sequence goes on along the minus strand of JADFDQ010000017.1, from coordinate 8,543 downwards.
CGCTGCTGAAGATCGTCAGGGAAGAAGCGGTCGAGTTCGCCAAGCAAAACGGCGGCCGGCGGGTCGAGGTGGATCCCGACGCGGTGCGCCAGATCGTGCGCAACCTGCAGGGCATGAGCGCAACCGATGCGCGCCGGATCGCCCGCCACCTGATCTGGCGCGACGGCGCGCTCGGCCCGCACGATCTTCCGGAACTGGCGCGGCTGAAGTTTGAGCTGCTCAACAAGAGCGGCCATCTGCATTACGAATACGACACCGCGCATTTTTCCGACATCGCCGGCGCTGCGCGATTGAAACAGTGGGTCGCGCAGCGGCGCATTCCATTCCTCCAGGATCCGCCGCCGGCAGGGCTGGAACCGCCCAAAGGCATGCTGCTGCTGGGCGTGCAGGGCTGCGGAAAATCTTTGGTCGCCAAAGCGGTGGCCGGCGGTTTCGAGGTGCCGCTGGTGCGGCTGGACTTCGGCACCCTGTACGACAAGTACCACGGTGAAACCGAGAAGAACCTGCGGCAGGCGCTGGCTTCGGTGGAGCAGCTCGCGCCCTGCGTGCTGTGGGTCGATGAAATCGAAAAAGGGTTGGCGGTGGATTCCGGCAACGGCGACGGCGGGCTGTCGCAGCGCGTGCTTGGCTACCTGCTGACCTGGATGGCCGAACGCAAATCGCGGGTGTTCCTGGTCGCCACCGCCAACCAGGTTGAACGGTTGCCGGCGGAACTGCTGCGCAAGGGCCGCTTCGACGAGATTTTCTTCGTCGATCTGCCCGACGCTGCGACCCGCGCTGAAATCTTCGCGCTGCATCTGGACAAGCGGAAACTGCCGCGCGAGACCATCGATCTGGATGCGCTCGCCGCTGCCTCCGAGGGCTTTTCCGGCGCCGAGATCGAACAGGTCATCGTCAGCGCGCTGTATGCCGCCTATGCCAACAAGGCCGAGTTGGACTCCGCGCTGCTGCTGCAGGAAATTCAGGGCACCCGGCCGCTGTCGGTGCTGATGGCCGAACAGGTGCAGGCGCTGCGCGCGTGGGCGCTGCCGCGCACGGTGCCGGCCGGCTGAGTCCGACCCAAGACCGCGAACATAAAAAAGCCCGCTTCGACCGAAGTCTCCACGGGCCTGCTCCCTCCCCCACGTCGGGACGCGCGGTTATCGTGAAGGAATCGTTATGGCCGATGCACGCTGCAGCGCACAACGCGCTTCAATCCGGTCGCGGTCGCCGGCGCAGGTCGTGCAGGATTTCGCGCGCCGCATTGCGGCCCGGCAAGCCGGTCACGCCGCCGCCGGGATGGCTGCCAGAACCGCACAGATACAGGTTCTTGAAGGCACCGCGGTAGCTGCCCTGGCCGAGCAGCGGGCGCGCGCTGAACATCTGATCCAATCCCAGCGCGCCGTGGAAGATGTCGCCGCCAATCAGGCCGAGGCGCTGCTCAAGATCCAGTGGCGAGAGCGCCTCGTAGCCGAGCACGCTGCGCGCGAAGTTGGGCGCGTAGTCGGTCACGGTGTCGATCATCAATTTCGCGACCGTTTCGCGGTGCGCCTGCCAGCCGCCATCGGCATCCAGCAGCACCGGATTGACCTGCTGGCAGAACAGGCTGGCCACGTGCCGGCCTTTCGGCGCCAGCGTGTCGTCCAGCGTCGAGGAAATCACCAGCTCGACGATCGGCTTGCGCGCCCAGCCGGGGTTGTGCGCCCGCGATTTGGCGTCGAAATAGGCCTGTTCGAAATAGGCCAGCGATGGCCCGATCAGGATCCCGCTCTGGTGGTGTGGCTGCAGCTTTCTGCCCGGTGCGGCGGTGAAATCCGGCAATTCCGACAGCGCAACGTTCATGCGGAAGGTGCCCGAACCACAGCGGTAGCGGCGCATGCGCGTAGCCGTATCGACATCCAGTACGCCGGGTTCGACCAACTGCGTGTACAGCAGCTTCGGGTTCACCCCGCTGGCCACGATCCTGGCCCGGAAGGTGCGCCCATCCGCCAATTCGGCACCCACCGCCTTGCCGTTTTCGACCAGCAATCGCGCCACGTCCGCGTTGGTTTCGATGACAACGCCGCGCGCCTCGCACTCGGCGCGCATCGCCTGGGTGATCGCGCCCATCCCGCCGATCGCATGGCCCCATGTGCCGGGCTTGCCGTTGACCTCGCCGAACAGGTGGTGCAGCAGCACATAGGCGCTGCCCGGCGTGTAGGGGCTGGCGAAATTGCCGACCACCGAATCCCAGCCCAGCGCGGCCTTGAGCGGCTCGCCTTCGAACCAGTCGTCGAGCAATTCACCGGCCGATTTGGCGAACAGATCGAGCAGATCGCGGCGCCCGCGCATGTCCAGCGCCCACAGCTGGCGGGCGACCGTGGTCGAATGGATCCAGTCGGACAGCACGAAGTGTTCGGACACGTTCGGCGGCGTGTTCCGGATCAGCACCCGCAGCACCGCGACGATGCGCTCGAGCATCGCGGTGTACTCCGGCAAGCGCTGCGCATCGCGCTTCGACCACTTGGCCACGTCGCGCTGGGTGTGCTCGCCGCCGAGCCGAAAGCTGCGCCGGTCCGGCAGCGGCAGGAAATTGGAATACGGCCGTTCGACAATCCGCAGGCCGTGTTCATGGAGCTTCAGTTCGCGAATCACGTCCGGATTGAGCAGGCTCACCGTGTAGCTGGCCAGCGAGTTGCGAAAGCCCGGATAAAATTCCTCGGTCACCGCCGCGCCGCCTACAATCGCGCGCCGTTCCAGCACCCGCACCTTCAGCCCGGCCGCCGCCAGATAGGCCGCGCACACGAGGCCGTTGTGGCCGCCGCCGAGGATGAGGGCGCCGTCATTCATCGGGGTGAACCGCTCCCGCCGCAGGGATCGCACCGGCTCCGCCCGGCAATTCAACATCAAACGCAACCCGCCCCATCTGCTCGGGCGCTTTGCCTAATTTACGCAGGAACGGGAGCCAGCGCGGATCGTCCCTGAGCCCTGCCAACAACGGGTTTGCGGTGATCGTGGCCAAACCTGCATCCTTGTATTCCACCGCCTTGTCCAGCCAGGCAAACGCATCGTCGACATTGCCGCGCCACGCTTCGATGTAGCCGATGTTGTACGCAGCATCATTGCCGTACTTCGACTTGATATCGGCAAGCACGGTGTCCGATTGCGCGTGCTGGCCGAGCGAATGGTAGGCCATCGCCTCGCCGAACAGGCGGAACGGCTCGAACGGCTCCAGCCTGGCTTCCTGCAGGGCCGCTTGCGGCTCACCCTTCGCCAGATAGATCGTGGCAAGGGTGTAGTGGGTGTTGGTTCGCTCCGGCTCCAAAGCCAAAGCGACGCGACAAGCGCTGATCGCAGCATCCAGCTTGCCGAGGTAAGCCTCACCCAGGCACAGGTTGTGATGACTGTCGGGCCGCAGCGGATCGCGTGCCGCCAGCGCCTTGTCAATTCTCGCGGCCAGTTCCAGCCGCCCCAGGCTTTGCGCCACGGTCGATGCCATCCCCAGTACGGCAGCATTGCCGGGCTCCAGTTCCAGCGCCCGTTGAATCTGTCGCGCGGCTTCGGCAACATCGTCGTTGTACGTCAACGAGATACTGGCCAACTCCGCGTAGGCCGAGGCGGAACCAGGGTCGATTGCCAGCGCCTTGTCGGCCGCCTCCCGTGCCAGCCGGTTGCCTTCGTCCGGGGGGATCAGGCCGTATCGGGCTTGTCGGTTGTAGATACCCGCCAACAAGTTCCACGCCTCGACATTGCGCGGATCGATCGCCAGCGCCTGCTTGGCCAGCGCCAATGCCTGCGCATAGCCTTCGGTGGACTGCTGGCGATAGCTGTTCAGGCTCTGCAGGTACAAGGTAAAGCTGCGCGGGTCAGTCCGGTTCGCCCGCGGTGCGCCCTTGCCCAGCAGCTTCACCTTCAGCTGCGCCACCACCGCCGCGCCGATCTCGTCCTGGACCGCGAAAATATCGTCCAGCGGCCGGTCGTAGCTATCGTTCCACAGCTGCGTGTCCGAGCGTCCGTCGATCAACTGCACGGTGATCCGCACGCGGTTGCCGGCCTTGCGGATCGAACCGTCGAGGATGTAGCCCACGTCCAGCTTGCGCGCGATGGTCGGAATGTCCTCTTTGCGGTCGCGGAAGGAAAACGCCGACGAACGCGAAATCACCCGCAGCTCCGACACCTTCGCCAGCAGGTTGAGCAGTTCCTCGGCGATCCCGTCCGACAGGTACTGCTGGTCGTGCGCCTGGCTCATGTCGGCAAACGGCAGCACCGCGATCGAGCGCTCCCCGAAGGTCTCCCGAATCGCGTCGCTGCGCCCTTCCATGCGCGCTTCCGCCGCCAGCTCCGCCTGCCGATGCGGCGCCAGCACGAACTTGTCGAACGCGAAATACCCGAGCGCCAGCGCCAGCACCAGCATGATCAGGTAGTCGATTTTCCGGCTCGACGCCGCCGGCACGGAAGCCGCCTGTTCGGGCGACAGCTCGCGCTTCAAACCACCGGGCGTCCACTGGAACACCCAGGCGATCACCAGCGCCGGCACGAAAGCAATGGCGGTCGCCAGAAGAATGGCGCGCCCCAGCCACTCCGGCGCCGACAGCATCGGCAGCACCGTGCCCGCCACCTGCAGCAGCAGCCACGCACCGGCCAGATACAGCCCCGCCACGCGAATCACGTTGCGGCGCTTGAGTTCGGCAAGGAAGTGGTTCATGCGCGCTGCGTTCTCGGGGCCGGGACACCGCGCCCGGTCTGTGGCGACAGTCTTGCACAGGATTCCCGATGTGTCCGGGCGGCCCATGTTTCCCGGCGCGGCGCAAACCTGCTGGGTCAAGCGATAAGCGGCAACGGCTTTCCGAGCCGTCCAAGCGCCAAGAAATCAGGTAATTCGGATACCCCCCGCAACACGAACAAGGCGCGTTCCGTACGGGATCAGGGACAGGTTGTCACCTGGTTGGAGCAGGTGTGCGTCGCCCACCCGTGAAAATGCCTGCCCTCGAAAGAGGCATCAACCTCGGCCCAGTTGTCTTTGCAGGCATGCAGGCGAACCGCGTAGGCATCCGGTCCCACACTGTTCCCGTCCGGGTCGGAGAAGGAGAGATTCGCGACCACGGGAGATTCGAGTGCGGGTTCGCGATGCAGGTTCGAGTCGTTGAGCAACAGGCCGAGGTAACGCCCCGACACCCAGCCCTCTCCCTTGAAGAGCAGCTTGTCCGGCTTGTCGCCTTCGTAGTCCATCATGGTCGCAGCGCTGATGCGGAACCAGCCGTTTTGCGATCCGGTAATCGCCACTTCGGCGGCCTCGTGGTAACCCGCGGCACCATCCGGTGGAGGCAGTCGGCCGATGACGGCGTTACCGGTACCGGGACCGGAGCGAACCGCCAATCCGTTGGGGTCGACATCGGTGGACCAGGCGGAGATTCGACAAGCAGCGATGCCTGCGGTTGCCGCATGGGCGACCGGCAACGTTGAACTTCCCGTGACCAGAAGCAGGCCCACGGTGGCAACGGCGAACTTCAAGGAATAACGCATTGCATGGCTCTCCCGTTTCCCGGCCCGCGATCCTGACGGCGTTGCAAGTGAAGCATGTTGCATCCTAACAACCGCAGGACCGCTGACCGTGTTCATCCGCCAGGCAGCGGTTCCGCCACGGCGTACAGCTGCTTCAGAACCGCACCCAGATCGTCCGGAAGAAAGGCCCAGCCGACTGCCGCCGTCGCATCATCGATCCCGAACAGCGCTTCGGCCACGCCGCCGGCAATCGCCGCGATGGTGTCGCTGTCGCCGCCGATCGAAATCGCGTTGCGGATCGCATCTTCGTAATCGCGCGCTTCCAGCGCGCAGGTCAGCGCCTGCGGCACGGTGTCCCGGCTGAGTTCGTTGTAAACGTAATTCGGACGGATCGCATCGACCGATGCCGACAGGTCATAGCCGAACCGTCGTGCAATCCATGCGCGGATTTCAGGTTGCGAACGACCGACCCGCGCCAGATGGATCGACACCGCGGTGGCCGCTGCGCCGCGCATGCCCTCGGGGTGGTTGTGGGTCACCTCGGTGACGCGATCAGACAGCGCGACCGCCTCTTCCACGCTGCCTGCCAGCAGGCCGGCCGGAGACACCCGCATCGCCGCGCCGTTGCCGAGGCTGTCGTACGGCCCCATGTCGTCGCTCGTCAGCCACAGCGCGAAGCGTTGGCCCCAGCCGCCGTTGTCCCAGTAGCGCCGGCCCCACTCGCGCAGGGCCGCGGCGGGATCCCTGTCGTTGAGCAAGGCGTCGGCCACCGCGATCGTGCACACCGTGTCGTCGGTGAAGAACGCCTGCGAGTGAAAGAACGGCTGGAAGTCCTTTGCCCGATGGTTGTCGAATTCGTACACCGACCCGACGATGTCGCCAATGACCGCGCCCAGCATGGTTGTCCTCTCGATGCATGGATCGGATGCTGCCGGCCGAATTCCCGGTCAGCCGCCTTGGTGCTTCCAGTTCCGCGACTTTCCTTCACCGATCCACTCCACCGCTTGCTCCACCCGCCGGGCGCGGGTTTCGGGGCGCTTGGCGCTGGTGATCCATTCGGCGTAGTCGCGCTGCTTTCCGGGCGTGAAGTCGTCCCAGACCTTGCGCGCCGCCTGGTTGCCGCGCATGGCCTTGGCCAGGTCATCGGGAAGCGGCAGCGACGGCCTGGGCTTGCGGCCGGTGGCGCCGGCGACACCTGAATCAATCAACGCCATCGCCGCACGGATGTGTCCCGTGGTCTCGCGCCTTCCCGGCAGATCCTCGAGCGCGGCAATGCGCCCGTACTGGCCCATGCCGCCCCGGGCTGCGGCATCGGCGCCCACCACTTGCTTGCCGTGCCACAAGTTGAATACCGCGTGTTGCTTGAACCCGGCCATCACCCCCAACAACTTGTCGTTGTAAGTGAACGCCGGCGCGCCCCACTTGATCGTCTCCACCGCCGCTGGGCAGGCCGCGTGCACGCGGCGGCGCAGCTCCTCCAGGATTGGCCGGGCGAAATCGGCCTGTCGTGCGATGTATGCGCCAATACGCGGATCTTCGCTGGCCATGGCGTTCGCCGTTTGCCTGCAGGTTCAGGCATTTTGCATCAAGTCCAGGCGAGATTGCGCAAGACAATGCAGGGCCGCATTCCATCGGAGGCCAAGCCTGACCCGGAACTCGTGACCTCGTGCTCGCGCACTCGCCGATCGCGAGTCGGCGCTCCTATCGGAACTCGAACAATTCGTAGCGCAGGTTGTCGTCCGGGACGTCGTTGGCCTGCATCAGCTTGCGTACGGCAGTCAGCAGGCCACGGGGGCCGCAGAAGGCCACGTCGAACGCGCCCGGATCGCCCTCGTGGCAAAGGGTGGTGAAGCGCTCGACGAAAGTGGGATCTGCCGCGCCGTGTGGCACGGCCACAAACTCCGCGCCGCGCGTATGCGCCAGCGTTTCCAGCACGTCGGCCGCGGGAAATTCGCGTCCCGGCGTATAGAAGTAGAACAGCGTGACCCGATCCAGGCCTTGCGCGTGCTCGTCCTGCAGCCACGCGATGAAGGGCGAAATGCCCACGCCGCCGGCGATCCACGCTTCACGTCCCGCATCGGCGCGGCGGGCGAAGCGACCGTACGGGGCGTAGATGTCGGCACCCATGCCGATGCGCGTATCGGCAATGAGCTTGGCAGTGAAGTCGCCGAGGTTGCGGATCACGAAATCGACGCGGCCCTTGCCTCCACCGCCCGAGGCGATGGTGAACGGGTGCGGCTCACGCAAACCGTCTTCCTTCATGCGCAGGAAGCCGAACTGGCCCGGGTGGAAATCGATGCCCTTGCCAACCGGTTCCAGTTGCAGGTGCATGGCAGCCGCACCCGGATGCATGGCCACCACGCGGTACTCGCCGTGCCGGGCCAGGAACGGATACAGCAGCAGCTTGTACAGCGCGGCCACGATGCCCAGCGCCGACACAGTGGCCAACCAGATGCCGGCCGGGCTGGCCAGGGCCAGCGGCTGCTTGATGCTCAGCCAGTGCAGCACCACCACGATGAAAATCGGCCCCGAGAGCTTGTGCCACCAGCGCCACGTGCGGTAGGGAATGTTGCGGTTGAGGGCCAGCAGGATGATCAACATCAGGGCGACAAACGACAGCTGCCGCACGAAGCGGCCCCAGCCGCCAGGCAGCGCCATGATCGCCACCGTTTCCCAGCCGCTGGCGTCGGCCTTGAACAGCAGGTGGAAGGAGGCAAAGACGAGCGCCCAGACGCCGAACCACTTGTGCGCCAGGTACACGCGGTCGAGCCCACCGAATGCGCTCTCGACCGGTGGCCAGCGTGCCGCCAACACGGGACAAAACGCCATCAGCGACAGCGCGACGATTCCGCCGACCAGACTGGCCGCGCCCATCGTCAGGTACGTGCCCGCTGGCAGCCCCGGCGCCACCAGTGCCGCGCAAGCGATCACCGTCACAACGATTAAATGCCAAGCGCGAAGGTACATGGCGAATCTCATGTGTCAATAGCGGGCCACGTCACGTTAGATCTGAAAACTCATATCGCCGCCTCCTGGCGATGGCGGTACGTTCGTGGTTCCTACCCAACGAGCGTGCGCCACGC
>JADFDQ010000016.1 GCA_018262705.1 Xanthomonas sp. | reverse complement strand
TCAAGGCGATACCTTCAGCCCGGACACGGGAGAAACTTCATCGTGCCTATTGACCCGGGCGGCGAAATGGTGACCCCATTCCTCACGCCACCGGCTGGCGCAACACCGGGTTATCCCAACCTGCACGCGGGGCGAAGCGTTCGCCATATTTCGCCTGCAATGCCTTGAGCCTTTCCAGCAGGGCATCGGCTCCGGTGGCGCGGATGTGTTGGATCGGGCCACCACGGAATGGGGCAAAGCCGGTCCCGAAGATCACGCCGGCATCCAGCAGGTCGGCATCACTCACCACGCCGGCGTGCAGGCAGGCCACGGCTTCATTGAGCAGGGGCAATATCAGGCGGTCTTCCAAATCATCGGGCGTTGCGTAGCCGGCCGGCAGTTCGGGTTTCCTGGCGCGGCCGTTTTCCCAGGCATAAATGCCTTGGCCGTCTTTTTTGCCGCGCTTGCCGGCATCCACGCTGGCCAGTGCTGCCGGTACGTCGAGGCCGAGGAAGGGCGCAAGCTCCTTGCCTACACTGGCGGCCACATCCAGACCCACGGTATCCAGCAATTCTATCGGGCCCATCGGCATGCCGAACTTCACCGCGGCCTTGTCAATCGCGGGGCCGGGGATGCCTTCGGCATAGGCTGTTGCCGCTTCCAACATGTATGGAAACAGCACGCGGTTGACCAGAAAGCCGGGCGTGCCCGCCACCGGCACCGGGAACTTGCCCAGTGCCTTGCAGAATGCGGCCAAGCGGCGTTCGGTTTCGGCATCCATGCCGTCGTGATGGATGATTTCCACCAGCGGCATTTGCGCCACCGGGTTGAAGTAATGCAGGCCGGCAAACTGCGCGGGCCGGGCGATATGCGGGCGCAGTTCATCCAACGGAATCGACGAGGTATTGGTGGTCAGCAGCGCACCGGCGTGCATGCGCGGCTCGACCGATTGATACAGCTCGCGTTTGGCGTCGGGGTTTTCGATGATGGCTTCGATCACCAGGTCTGCCTTGGCCACGCCCTCGCCATTGAGGTCGGAGATCAGGCGCGCCGCCACTGCCGGGCGCTTGCCGGGGTCTTTCACTTTCTTTTCGAACAGGGCTTGCGCACGTTGCAGCGCGCCGTCGATAAAGCGCTGCTCGCGGTCTTGCAACGTCACATCAAACCCTTTGTACGCGGCAAACGCGGCGATGTCGCCACCCATCACGCCGGCGCCCACCACATGCACATGGCGGATATTGGCATCGCCCTTGCCCAAGCCTTTCATGCGCTCGGTCAGGAAGAAAATGCGGATCAGGTTGCGGGCGGTGCTGCTGCCGGCCAGTTTGACCACGGCGCGGCGTTCGGCATCCAGGCGCGCACGGATCGGCTTGCCTGCACTGCGCTGCCACGTTGCAATCAGTGCATACGGCGCGGGATAAAACGCCTTGGGCGCTTTGCGTGCCACCTGCTTGATCATCTGCGGCGCCAGCAGTTTGCGCGCGGCAAAGGTATTGCTGGACCACGCCAACAGGCGCTGTTTGAACGGACGAACGCGACCTTTCAATGCCAGCGCGGCCGCAGTGTCGATCAGGTTGGCCGGCTCGGCGATCTTGTCGATCAAACCAATTCCAAACGCCGCCTTGGCCGACAACGCACGGCCGGTCAGCATCATGTCCATCGCGGCGGGCGCGCCCACCAACTGCGGCAAGCGTGCGCTGCCGCCCCAGCCGGGGAAGATACCCAGCTGCACTTCCGGCAACCCAATGCGGGTGGAGGCATCGCTGCTGGCCACGCGGTAGCGGCAAGCCAGCGAGATTTCGGTGCCGCCGCCCATGCAAAAGCCGTGAATCGCCGCCACCGTGGGGCAGCGCAACTGCGCGAGTTTTTGGAACATGGTTTGCCCGCGCCGGATGGCATCGTCCACCGTGCCCTTGCGGTCAAATTCCTGAAATTCCTTCAGGTCCGCGCCGGCGATAAAGCCGCTGGCTTTACCCGAGGCAATCACCAGCGCTTTCGGCAATTCCAGCGCGATGCGCTCCAGCACATCGCCCAGCTCGATCAGCACATCCTGCGAGAACGCATTGACGGCTGCGCCTTCGCGGTCGAAGTACAGCACCAGCACGCCGTCTTCGCGCAACTGCGGTCGCCAATGCCGGAGGCGGAGCCCGACAAAGCGGTCTTTCGTCGTTTCAGCCATCTGCACTTCATCCACGGCGATTGGGTTGGCGCTATCGTAGCCCGCAAGAACCTGAATAAATGTCCAGTTTTGTTCAGGCAGGGCTGGGTCGACGGAACTTCGGCCGAGGATGCATGTCACAGGCTCGGTTGCGGCCGGGCCGGAAACGGGGGCGCCGCGTGATGGCGGAGGATCGGGTGTCGCAAGCTCTGGATCAGGATCTGGTGGCGCGCGTACAGCGCGGCGACTCGGCCGCGTTCGACCTGCTTGTCCGCAAATACCAGAATCGGGTCGCCGCCGTCATCTCACGTTATGTCCGCGATTGGGCCGAGGTGCAGGACGTCGCCCAGGACACCTTCATTCGCGCCTACCGCGCCGTCGGCAGTTTTCGCGGTGACGCCCAGTTTTCGACCTGGCTGCACCGGATCGCGGTGAACACCGCCAAGAACCATCTCACTTCCAGCAGCCGCCGGCCACCCACGGATGCGATCGATCTGGAAGATGCCGAACAATTCGAATCCGGACTGCGCCTGCGCGACACCGACACGCCGGAACGCGAATTGATGCGGCAACAGTTGGAACAAACCGTGCTGTCCGCGGTCGAAGAACTGCCGCAGGATCTGCGCGATGCGATCACCCTCCGCGAAGTGGAGGGGCTGAGCTACGAAGAGATCGCCGAGCGCATGGGTTGCCCGATCGGAACCGTGCGTTCGCGCATCTTCCGCGCCCGCGAGACGATCGACGCCCGCATGCGGCCGCTGCTCGAACACGACGATTTGCCGAAACGTTCACGCGCATGAACAACGATACCGACCGCCACTGCAACGATCTCACCCAGCTGTGCAGCCGCGAACAGCTCTCGGCGCTGATGGATGGCGCCTTGCCGGAAGACCAGACCCGGTTCCTGCTGCGCCGCTTGCAGCACGACGCCGGGCTGGCCGGTTGCTGGGAGCGCTGGCGCACGGTCGCCGACGCCATGCGCGGAATTGCGCCAACGCGACGCCTGCCGAACGATTTTTCCGCCCGGGTTGCGACGGCCCTGCTGGAGGACGTGCCGATGACTGCGGCAGCGCGAGCAGCCGTGCGCGTCGCGCAGCGTAGGCGCAGACGCTGGAGCGGCGGCGCGGCGCTGGCGGCGGCGATCGCGGTGATGGCGATCATGGCGCTTCCGAAGGGCGAATCGACGCCCGATGCGACAGCGGCAGTGGCGACGACAACGGCCCCGCAACCTGCGAAGCCAGCTTCGCCGCAGACACCTGTCGAATATCCGCAGGCGCCAGCCTCGGCCGCTTCGCCAGTCGCGGCCTCGGAAGTTGCGGTTGCGCTGGTGGTGGCTGCGGCGCGGCCGGAACGACGCAAAGCAACGCGCGGTACGGCAGGGAACATTGTCATTCCGAACGTCGTCGAATCGACGTCGCCAGCGGCGTTTGCGGTCATGCCTTCGGTGCCGCTGGAGGCAACTGTGCGTCCTTGGCCGCGCTCGGTGCTGCCCCAGTACGGCAACGGCAATCTGGCCGTGGGCTTGGGCGAGCTGCCGCCGCGCATTTCCGAAATCGACCCGCTTGCCACGCCGCCGAGATTCGCGGCGCCTTTGCGACTGCTGAAGGCGCCGAAGGCGGCGCATGGCGTGAACGCGTCCGAGCGTTCCGGTTCGGATTCCGTGCACAAGGGAATCGATGCCGCCCCACAGCCTTGAGCGCATTGCGTATTGGGGTTGGCGCGCGTTTCCTGAACAATGACGACAACGACAAGGATATTTTCCCATGCGTGAGTTCAGACTTCCCGCGTTGCGCCCACTGGTGCTGGCGCTCGCCCTGGCCGTTGCCGGCGTCGGTGCCTGCAGCGGCCAGACAACCGCAGCCGCACCCGGCAATGCTGCGCCGCAGGCAGCGCCTGCGCCGCTGCCACCGCAATTGGTCGCCGGTTTGCCGGATTTCACCGCGCTGGTCGATCAGGTCGGGCCGGCGGTGGTGAGCGTGCAGGCCGAGGTCGGCGGGCGACCGGCGCAGGCGGGGCGCACGCGCCAGAATTCGCCCAACAGCCAGAATTCCCCGAATAGCCAAAAGATCCCCAATGGCGAAGACGACGGCGGCGACTATGGCGATGACGAGGACATGCCGGAGATCTTCCGGCGGTTTTTTGGCCCGGGCGCAGGACCCGGGCAGCAGAGGGAGCGCCCACAGGGCACGTCTCTGGGCACCGGCTTCATCATTTCCAGCGACGGCTACATCCTGACCAACCGGCATGTGATCGATGGCGCCGATAGCGTCCGCATTCGGCTGGCCGACCGCCGCGAACTGGCGGCGCGCGTTGTCGGCAGCGACGAGCAGTCGGACATCGCCCTGCTCAAGGTGGACGCCAAGGATCTGCCGACGGTGCGGATCGGACAGTCGTCCGCGCTCAAGCCGGGTCAGTGGGTGGTGGCGATCGGCTCGCCGTTTGGTTTCGACCATTCCGTCACCGCCGGCATCGTCAGCGCGGTCGGCCGCGCCAATCCCTACGCCGACCAGCGCTACGTGCCGTTCATCCAGACCGACGTGGCGATCAACCGCGGCAATTCCGGCGGTCCGCTGCTGGACACCCGCGGCCAGGTGGTCGGGATCAACTCGCAGATCTTCAGCAATTCCGGCGGCTACATGGGCGTGAGCTTCGCCATCCCGATCGACGTGGCGATGAACGCGGTCAATCAGCTCAAGAGCACCGGCCGGGTGGTGCGCGGGCAGCTCGGCATCCAGATTCAACCGCTGACCAACGACACCGCGCGCGCGCTGGGGTTGAACCGGGCCGACGGCGCACTGGTCGCGTCGGTCGAGCCGGGCAGCGCGGCCGAACGCGCCGGCATCCAGCGTCAGGACGTGGTGCGCAGCGTCAACGGCAAGCCCATCCTCGACGCCAGCGACCTGCCGCCGATCATCGGCTCGCTGGCCCCAGGCGCGAACGTCAGCGTCGAAATCATCCGCGACGGCCGCAACCGCACCCTGACTGCGACCCTCGGTGCGCTGAACGATCCGACCGCGCGCGCCGACAACGACACCGCGCCGTCCGGGAAATCCGCGCCCGACGCAGCACCCGGCAATCGCCTTGGCATCATCGGTCGCGATCTGAGCGATACGCAGCGCGACCGGCTTGGATTGAAGGCCGGCGAAGGCGTGCTGGTGGCCGGCGTCGAGGGTGGGGCCGCGCGGGCGGCTGGACTGCGCCCCGGCGACGTGATCCTTGCCGTCGGGCGCAGCGGCGTGGGCAGCCCGCGTGCGCTGGACGAACAGCTGCGAAACGTGGCCTCCGGCAAACCGGTGATGCTGCTGGTTCAGCGCGGCAACGTCAGCCAGTACCTTGCGGTGGATCCATCGGAAGGTTGAGCCAGAATCGCCCGGCGGCGCGGGTCGTGCGCCGCCGGTCAGCGGTCGTGTGCGATAATAATCGGCTCGCTTTCCCATCGCGCCCGCAACGACGGCCGCAACGCCCAGCCGCCATGCAGCCCGACCCGATGCGGTTCATCCGCAACTTCTCGATCATCGCCCACGTCGACCACGGCAAGTCGACGCTGGCCGACCGCATCATCCAGATCTGCGGCGGCCTGACCGAGCGCGAGATGGAAGCGCAGGTGCTCGACAACAATCCGATCGAGCGCGAGCGCGGCATCACCATCAAGGCGCAGTCGGTCTCGCTGCCGTACACCGCCAAAGATGGTCAGACCTATTTTCTGAATTTCATCGACACCCCCGGCCACGTGGACTTCAGCTACGAAGTCAGTCGCTCGCTGGCCGCCTGCGAAGGCGCGCTGCTGGTGGTGGACGCTGCGCAGGGCGTGGAAGCGCAATCGGTGGCCAACTGCTACACCGCGGTCGAGCAAGGCCTGGAAGTGGTGCCGGTGCTCAACAAGATTGATTTGCCCACCGCCGACATCGACAAGGTGAAAGAAGAGATCGAGGCCGTGATCGGCATCGATGCGTCCGATGCGGTCGCCATTTCCGCCAAGACCGGTCTGAACGTCGGTGAAGTGCTGGAAGCCATCGTCCAGCGCATTCCGCCGCCCAAACCGCGCGCCACCGACAAGCTGCAGGCGCTGATCATCGATTCATGGTTCGACAATTACCTGGGCGTAGTGTCGCTGGTGCGGGTGATGCAGGGCGAAATCAAGCCCGGCGCCAAAATGCTGGTGATGAGCACCGGGCGCACCCACCTGGTCGACGGGGTCGGCGTGTTCACGCCCAAGCGCAAGGTGACTGCGGCACTCAGGGCGGGCGAAGTGGGCTGGATCACCGCCAGCATCAAGGACGTGCACGGCGCACCGGTGGGCGACACGCTCACTCTGGCGGGCGACCCCGCGCCGACGCCGCTGCCCGGCTTCCAGGAAATGCAGCCGCGGGTGTTCGCCGGCTTGTTTCCGGTCGACGCGGAAGATTTTCCGAATTTGCGCGAAGCGCTGGAAAAGCTGCGCCTGAACGATGCCGCGCTGCGCTTCGAGCCGGAGTCGTCGGAAGCGATGGGCTTCGGTTTCCGCTGCGGCTTCCTCGGCATGCTGCACATGGAAATCGTGCAGGAACGGTTGGAGCGCGAGTACGACCTCAACCTCGTCACCACCGCGCCGACCGTGGTCTATGAAGTGCTCAAGACCGACGGCGACATCGTCAACATGGACAACCCGGCCAAGCTGCCGCCGGTCAACCAGGTCGAGGAAGTTCGCGAGCCGATCATCCGCGCCAATATCCTCACCCCGCCCGACTATGTCGGCGGCATCATCAAACTGTGCGAGGACAAGCGCGGCGTGCAGGTCGGCATCACCTACATGGCGAGCCAGGTGCAGATCAGCTACGAGCTGCCGATGGCCGAAGTGGTGCTGGATTTCTTCGACAAGCTCAAATCGGTCAGCCGCGGTTACGCTTCACTCGACTACCACTTCCTGCGCTTCGACGCCGGCCCGTTCGTGCGGGTGGACACCCTGATCAACGGCGATCGCGTCGATGCGCTGTCGGTCATCGTGCACCGCAGTCACGCTGACCGGCGCGGACGCGAGTTGACCGAAAAGATGAAGGAGCTGATCCCGCGGCAGATGTTCGACGTGGCGATCCAAGCCGCGATCGGCGGTCAGATCATCGCCCGTACCACGGTCAAGGCGCTGCGCAAGAACGTGTTGGCCAAGTGCTACGGCGGTGATGCCACCCGCAAGAAAAAGCTGCTCGAGAAACAGAAAGAAGGCAAAAAGCGGATGAAGATGGTCGGCCGCGTCGAAATTCCGCAGGAGGCGTTCCTCGCGGTGCTGCAAATGGACAGCAAGTAGGAGCGCACCGCAGGGGCGCGATGGCTACGCTGGAGGCAGCCATCGACACCCTCAGTGAGCTGCCTCGAGTAGGAGCGCACCGCAGGGGCGCGATGGCTACGCTGGAGGCAGCCATCGACACCCTCAGTGAGCTGCCTCGAGCAGGAGCGCACCGCAGGGGCGCGATGGTTACGCTGGAGGCAGCCATCGACACCCTCAGTGAGCTGCCTCGAGCAGGCGCGCACCGCAGGGGCGCGATGGCGCAAGCGCAGCGCAAGGCAATTTGGAGACAAATGCATGATGGTCTGGTTTGAAACGGTGCTGGTGCTGCTGACGCTCCTGACCGGTCTGGTCTGGCTGATCGATAAACTGTTCTTTGCCAAGCGCCGGCTGGCGGAAGCCATTGGCGATGAGGTGCCGAAAGATCCGCCGCTGGTCGATTACTCCAAGGCGTTCTTTCCGGTGCTGGCGCTGGTGCTTGGCCTGCGCAGCTTCGTCGCCGAACCGTTTCGGATTCCTTCCGGCTCGATGATGCCGACCCTGCTGGTGGGCGATTTCATCCTCGTCAACAAGTTCTCCTACGGCTTGCGCCTGCCGATCACAAACAAGAAATTCCTCAGCAACGGCGAGCCGCAGCGCGGCGAAGTGGTGGTGTTCCGGCCGCCCGGCAACCCGCGCGAAGACTGGATCAAGCGCGTGATCGGCCTGCCTGGCGACGTGATCGGCTACCACCAGCACAAGGTCTCCATCAACGGCAAGGAACTTCCGTACCGGGTGGACGGCGTTTACACTGGCGTCGGTTCGGGCATTGGCGAGACCGGCGATACCCTGCTGACCGAGGGGGTGACGGGGCACCCGCACCACGTGCTGGAGGGCGTGAACAGCCAGGGCGAGGGCGACTGGACCGTCCCCGAAGGCCAGTATTTCGTGATGGGCGATAACCGCGGCAACAGCGACGACAGCCGTTTCTGGGGCTTCCTGCCCGAGGCAAACCTGCGCGGCAAGGCCATGCTGATCTGGATGAACGTCGATTTCGATGCACCCAACAAGGTGGATTGGTCGCGGATCGGAACCCGGATTCCCTGACCGGAACCGGGGTCGAGGACGAATTTTTGCCTGAAAGGCTCGTTAACGTGCAAAATCACCCCTTGATAGCCGGGGATCGGCGAGGGAGAGCTCGAGATGAAGCGGACGCAGAGTGGCTTGTCGATGTCGGGTTTTTTGATCACCCTGTGTTTGGTGATCTTTTTTCTCTATTGCGGGATGAAGATCGTTCCGATGTACATCGAGTTCTACTCGGTCAAGTCGGCGCTCAAGGGTATTGCAAGCTCCAGCGAACAAGCTACAGCGCCGAAGGATCAAATCCGCACCTTCTTCGACCGGCGACTGAGCATGAGTTATGCCGAATATGTGAGAACCCAGAAGGATGCGCTCAAATTCGAGCGCGGCGACGGCGGCATGAAGATGGTAGTGGACTACGAACGTCGCGAGCCGCTTTTCTTGAATCTCGACGTTGTCGGCAAGTTCCATGCAGAGCAGCCGCTTGCGGGCCGCGGTGACGCGGAATGAGTCAGTGGTCGAATTCGCCGGATACCGATTCTCGGATCCGGCGCTGCTCGCGCGCGCGTTGACCCACCGCAGCGCTGGCAGTCCGCATAACGAGCGGCTGGAATTTCTCGGCGACTCTCTGGTCAACCAGTTCGTTGCCGACACCTTGTACCGCCGTTGGCCCAAGGCCGATGAGGGCGCATTGACCCGTGCGCGCGCCGAATTGGTGCGCGAGTCCGCGCTGGCGCAGATCGCGCGCAATCTCAAGCTCGGCGATCGGCTGGTGCTCGGCCCGGGCGAGATGAAATCCGGTGGGCGGCACCGCGATTCGATCCTGGCCGATGCGGTGGAAGCGCTGACGGCGGCGATTTACCTTGATTCCGGATTCGAAACCTGCCGTGCCTTGGTGTTGTCCTGGTTTGCACCGCTGCTGGAGGCACTACCGCCGCCGAACAAGGTAGGCAAGGACGCCAAGACCCGGCTGCAGGAATGGCTGCAGGCGCGCCAGCATCCGCTGCCCGCCTATGTCTTGCTGGATGAGCAGGGCGAAGACCATGCGCGCGTGTTCAGGATCGGCTGCACGCTCAGGGAGCCGGCATTGCGCACCGAGGGTGAAGGCAGTTCACGGCGGACGGCAGAACAACAAGCGGCCGAGGCCGCACTCAAAGAATTGGAAACATGAGCAGCACACCCCCACGCAGCGGCGCCGTGGCCGTGATCGGCCGTCCCAATGTCGGCAAATCCACCTTGGTCAACGCGCTGGTGGGCGCCAAGATCAGTATTACGTCGAACCGGCCGCAGACCACGCGGCACCGGCTGCTGGGTGTCGCCACCTTCCCCGGTGGCCAGCTGCAATTGGTGGACACTCCCGGCATCCACGGCGAGCAGGGCAAGCGCTCCGGCAAGGCGATGAACCGGATGATGAATCGCGTCGCGCGCGGTGCCTTGGAAGGGGTGGATGTGGCCTTGCTGGTGATCGAAGCGGGCCGCTGGGACAATGAAGACGGCCTGGCCTACGACGCCCTGCGCGATGCCGGTTTGCCGGTGGTGCTGGTGGTCAACCAGGTAGACAAACAAAAAGACAAAACCACCCTGCTGCCGTTTATCACCAAGGTGACGGAAGGCCGCGAATTTGCCGCCGTGCACCCGCTGTCGGCGCTCAAGCGCAGCGGGCTGGAACAACTGGTGGCGACCTTGATGGATTTGGTGCCCGAAGCCGAGCCGATGTACGGCGAGGACGAAATCACCGACAAGAGCCAGCGTTTCCTTGCCGGTGAATTGGTACGCGAGCAATTGATGCGTCGGCTGGGCGAGGAATTGCCGTATGCGACCACGGTCGAAGTCGAAAGATTCGAAGAAGAGCCTTCACCCAAAACCGGCGTGATGTACCGCATCGACGCGGTGATCTGGGTCGAGCGCGAAGGCCAGAAGGCCATCGTCATCGGCAAGGGCGGCGAGCGTCTGCGCGACATCGGCAAACACGCCCGCCAGCAGATGGAACGGCTATTCGGCGCAAAGGTGTTTCTGCAAACCTGGGTGCGCGTGCGCGAAGGCTGGAGTGACGACGAAGCCGCTTTGCGCGCGCTGGGGTATCACGACTGAATCCCACGTTGTCTCCGTAGGAGCGCACCGCAGGGGCGCGAATGCTTTCGCGAAATTCCTGCAAGTGGCATCGCGCCCCTGCGGTGCGCTCCTACAATGACGGCATGCGCTACGTCGCCGAACCTGCTTTTGTCCTACACGCGCGCCGCTGGCGGGAAACCAGCTTGCTGGTGGAAGCATTGAGCGCCGAACACGGGCGCATCGGGCTGGTCGCGCGCGGGGTGCAGGGTCCGAAAAAACATCTGCTGCGTGCCGCTTTGCAGCCGTTGCAATCGATCCGGTTCGACGCCTCGCAGCGAGGGGAACTGGCGCAATTGACCGCTGCCGAAGCGGTGGATGCCGCACCGTTGCTGCACGGCGATGCCGCGCTGGCAGGCTTCTACATCAATGAACTGTGCCTGCGATTGGCACCGCGGCAAGCGCCACAACCCGAACTGCATGCGGTGTATGCGCAGGTACGCGAGCGACTGCGCGCTGGCGAGCCGTTGGCATGGACGCTGCGTCGGTTTGAGCGCGATGTCCTGGACGCGTTGGGCGTGGGTTTGGACTATGCCTTGGCCGGTGAAGAAGACGCGATTGATCCGGCGGCACGTTATCGGCTGGACCCCGAGCATGGCCCGCGCCGCGTGCTGAGCGAGCGCGCCGGCGAACGCCGCGAACTGGCGACCGGGCGCGCGCTGTTGGCGTTGGCAAGTGACGCGCAGCCGGACAGTGAGGATTTAGCTAGCCTGCGCCTGCCGCTGCGCGCAGTGCTATTGCACCATTTGGGTGGGCGCGGGTTGAAGTCGTGGGAGATGCTGGGCGCGCTGGGGCGGTTGAGTAAAAACCCACCATCGGAACCGTAGGCGCGCACCGCAGGGGCGCGATGGCTTTCGCGTGGTATCGCAAAAATGCATCGCGCCCCTGCGGTGCGCGCCTGCATGGGGCCAGTCGCCGCTCAGCGATGCAATTCGCCTGCGGCTTCCGGCTGGTAGCGAACGGCCAACACGTGCAGGCGCGCGCTGCGTCCACCCGGCATCGGCCAGTCGATGCTGTCGCCCACCCGCAGCCCGAGCAGGGCGCTGCCGACAGGGGCCAGGATCGACACTTTTACGCCGCTGCCATCGGAGTCGCGCGGGTAGACTAGAGTCAATTCGTACTGGTGTTCGCCGTTGTCGCCGTCGACCACTTTGACCAGCGCCGTGGTGTTCATGGTGATCAGGTCGGCCGGCAGGTTAGCCGGCTCGGCCAGCTCCGCGCGTTCGAGTTCTTCGCGCAGCGCGGCGGTATTCATGCCGCGGTACTGCGGGCTGTCCAGCAGCGCTTCGATCCGCTCGACGTCGATACGGGAAAGCAACAGGGTAGGACGCTTGGCTGAGTTGGTCATCGGGTTTGGCTCCTGCAAAGCAGCACGGGCGACGTGGCTGGCGCGTCGCCCGCGAAATGAGGACAAGCTGAAAAAGTCCGTCCTGGTTTTTAACAGCGCCGCCGAGTCCGGCACATGTCCGGCCTCGGCTCACGCCGGATCAGGCACTTGCGTGCTCGATCCGCGGGCGCGCCATCCATGGCGCGCGGCAACGCTGAGTTGATCTGCGTTGCCTTGGATACGTTCAGGTAAACATTAGCCACGAAACGCACTTCCGGCAACCGTTGCGGCGGCTGCCGTTCATGGCCGGTACCGTCAGCCGTCCGGGAACAGAAAGCCGGCAACGACGCGCCGGCCCTCGGAAGCGAGAATGGCGTAGGTGCGCGCTGCGGCATCGTTGGACATGACTTCAATCCCGATTCCCTGCTGCAGGCAGGCGGCCAGAACGACGGCCGGCGGGAATGTCTGCCGCGCCCCGGTCCCCAGCAGGATGAGTTCCGGGCGCAGCGCCAGCAGCGCCTCCAGGTCGGATGCCAGCATCGAAGAGGCCTCGCGTACCGGCCAGCTTTCGATCAGCGCGTTGGGGGCAATCGCGAAGCTCGCGGTCAGCCAGCGCTCGTTGACGCGAGCCCCTTTGCCGTCCGCGCTGCGCAGGGAGTATTCGTAATCCGGCCGTTCGAAATTGAGTTGCATGGCACCGGCACTCAGGCGCGCGGCAGGACGATATGCCGCTTTTCGCTGGATTGACGGTACAACACCGCGATATGCCCGATCCGTTGCACCAGCGCCGAGCCGCTGCGCTGGACGAGGGCGTCGATCAGCGCGGCGCGCTGCTGGCGGTCTTGCGCACCGATCTTCACCTTGATCAGCTCGTGGTGTTCCAGCGCCAGATCGAGTTCGGCGACCAGAGCGTCGGTGATGCCCTTGCCGCCGACCTGCAAAACGGCCTTGAGATCGTGCGCCTGACCGCGCAGGAAGCGAATCTGGGCGTTGGTCAGCGCGATTGGCATGCAGTGTGTGGCAATGAATTCAGGAAGCGCAGGGTATCATGCCACGTCATTCCTCAGCGCTTGTCGGGCTCATGGCCACCCGCAGCAAATCGAGCCAACGTTGGCTCAAGGAGCATTTTTCCGACCCCTACGTGAAAAAAGCGCAGGCGGAAGGGATGCGCTCGCGCGCGGTCTACAAGCTCGAAGAATTGATCGAACGCGACCGCCTGCTCAAGCCGGGCATGGTGGTGGTCGATTTGGGTGCGGCGCCGGGCGGCTGGTCGCAGTGGGTTCGGCGTGAACTGGATCGGCTGGATCCGAATCGGCCGGGGCGGGTGATCGCTAGTGACATCCTTGAGATGCCGTCTCTGGCAGGGGTCGACTTCCTGCTCGGTGATTTCCGCGAAGACGCACTGCTGGCCGCACTGCTGGAATTACTGGGTCGCCAGCCGGTGGACCTTGTGCTTTCCGACATGGCCCCCAATAAGAGTGGTATGGATGCCGTGGATCAGCCGCGCGCGATGCACCTTGCGGAACTGGCGATGGATTTTGCCGACCGGCAGTTGCGCGTGGGCGGCGATTTTCTCATCAAGTTGTTTCAGGGCATCGGTTTCGACGACTACGTGCACGAGTTGCGCAAGCGCTATGCGAAAGTCGTCATCCGCAAGCCCGCCGCCTCGCGCCAGCGCTCGCCCGAAGTGTATGCGCTGGCTACGGGTAAACTGGCCCAAATGAAATAGGTCGGCGCCTGCGCCGAACCGGGAAACGCATGAACGATCTCGTGAAAAATTTGCTGCTTTGGATCGTGGTCGCCGCCGTGCTGCTGGTGGTGTTCCAGAGCTTTTCGCCGAAGCTGACGCCCAGCCGTGACGTGATTTATTCGGATTTCGTTGTCGACGTCGAGGCCGACCGGATCAAGAAGGTCGACATCGCCAGCAACGAACGCAGCATCAGCTTCGAACGCAACAACGGCGAACTCGGTACCACCACCGCGCCGGTGCGCGACAAGGATCTGATCAACGACCTGATCGAACACAAGGTCGAGATCAAGCAGGCACCGCCGGATTCCGGGTTCTCGATCTGGTCGCTGCTGTGGAACGTGCTGCCGCTGGCGCTGGTGGTCGGGTTCTGGATCTACATGATGCGGCAGATGCAGCAGGGCGGCGGCAAGGGCGCGATGTCGTTCGGCCGCTCGCGCGCCAAAATGCTGGGCGAAGACCAGACCAAGATCACTTTCGCCGACGTTGCCGGCTGCGACGAGGCCAAGGAAGAAGTCGGCGAACTGGTCGAATTCCTGCGCGATCCGACCCGCTTCCAGAAGCTGGGCGGCAAGATTCCGCGCGGCGTGCTGATGGTCGGCCCGCCCGGCACCGGCAAGACCCTACTGGCGAAAGCCATTGCCGGCGAGGCCAAGGTGCCGTTCTTCTCGATTTCCGGTTCCGACTTCGTCGAGATGTTCGTCGGCGTCGGCGCCTCGCGCGTGCGCGACATGTTCGAACAGGGCAAGAAGCACGCGCCCTGCATCATCTTCATCGACGAAATCGATGCGGTCGGACGTCACCGCGGCGCCGGCCTCGGCGGCGGCCACGACGAGCGCGAGCAGACCCTCAACCAGCTTTTGGTCGAAATGGACGGCTTCGAGGGCGGCGAAGGCGTGATCGTGATCGCGGCCACCAACCGTCCCGACGTGCTCGACCCCGCGCTGCTGCGCCCCGGCCGCTTCGACCGCCAGGTCGTGGTCGGCCTGCCGGACGTGCGCGGCCGCGAGCAGATCCTGAAGGTGCACATGCGCAAGCTGCCGCTGGCCGACGATGTCGAACCGATGACGATCGCGCGCGGCACGCCCGGCTTCTCCGGCGCCGACCTGGCCAACCTGTGCAACGAGGCGGCGCTGTTTGCCGCGCGTGAAAATGCCAAAGACGTGCGCATGGGCCACTTCGACAAGGCCCGCGACAAGATCATGATGGGCGCCGAGCGCCGCTCGATGGCGATGAGCGAGCAGGAAAAGACGCTGACCGCCTACCACGAGGCCGGGCATGCCATCGTCGGCCGCCTCGTGCCCGAGCACGACCCCGTCTACAAGGTGACGATCATTCCGCGCGGCCGCGCGCTGGGCGTGACGATGTACCTGCCGGAGGGCGACAAGTACAGCTACAACCGCACCGCGATCGAATCGCAATTGGCCTCGTTGTATGGTGGTCGTGTCGCCGAGGAGCTGATTTTCGGCGAGGACAAAGTCACCACCGGCGCCTCCAACGACATCGAACGCGCCACCAAGATGGCGCGCAACATGGTCACCAAGTGGGGCCTGTCGGAGCTGGGGCCGATCACCTTCGGCGAGGATGAGGACGAGGTGTTTCTCGGTCGCAGCGTGACCCAGCACAAGAGCGTGTCGGATGATACCGCGCGCAGGATCGACGAGGTGGTGCGCGGCATTCTCGACCGCGCGTATTCGAATGCAACCCGGCTGCTGACCGAAAATATCGAAAAGCTGCACACGATGGCCAAGGCGCTGCTGGAATACGAGACCATCGACATGCCGCAGATCGACGCGATCATCGAAGGTCGCGACGTGCCGCCGCCGGTCGGCTGGGACAAGCACAACGACAGCAAGCGCGACACGCCGCCGCCCGCGGCGCCGATCGGCGGGCCGGCGGCGCAGACCTGACGCCACTTGGCGCTTCCAGGAGCGCGTTCAGGCGACCTGGGTGCATGGCTGAAGGCCGGGGAAACCCGGCCTTGGTCATTCTTGTTCGGCGTTGCCGACCGCCGCCTTGCGCGCGGCTTCGCGTTTCGTCGACACTGTCCCGACAGCGCAACCGGACGCACAGCGTGAGCCAGCCAGCGGGTTTTTTTTCCGAACTCAAGCGCCGCAACGTGCTGCGCGCAGCGGCGCTCTACGTCGGCGCGGTCTGGGCGCTGGCACAGGGAATTGCCCAGCTGGCCCCGATCTTCGGATTCGGCGAGTGGGCGACGCGCTGGTTCGTCGCGGCAGGATTGATCGGGTTTCCGTTCTGGATCGCGTTCTCGTGGTTCTACGAATTCACGACCGAAGGCCTGAAGCGCGAGAGCGAACTGGATCCTGCCGATCCAAACGCGCATGCCCACGACCGCCGGCTCGACAAGTGGATCATTGCGGTGCTGGCGGTGGCGGTGGTGCTGTTGCTCGCCAACCAGTTCGTGTCGCGGCGTGAGTCTGCGCTGCCCGCAAACCCCGCGGTGGCCGAACCGGCGCAGGTCAGGCAGGCGCCTTCGATCGCAGTGTTGCCGCTGGTCAACGTCAGCAATGATCCAGAGCAGCAGTTTTTTTCGGATGGCTTGTCGGAAAGCCTGATCGATGCCTTGTCGAAGTTCGATGGACTGCGCGTGATCGGCCGGATGTCCTCGTTCCAGTTTCGCGAGAGCAAGGAAGGCGCGCATGCCATCGGCGCCAGGTTGGGCGCCGTCTATCTGCTCGGCGGCAGCGTGCAACGCCAGGGCGAGACGGTGCGGGTGCGCGCCGAAGTCGTGCGCACCAGCGATGGCGTCACCCAGTGGTCGCAATCCTACGATCGCCCCTACCGCGACCTGTTTGCCCTTCAGGATGACCTGACCGGGGCGATTGCCGGCGTGCTCAAGGCGCGGCTGTTGCCGCAGGCCGATACCGTGGGTGCGCGCCCGCCCAGCGGCAATTTGGATGCTTACGCGGCCTATCTGCAGGGCAAGTTCAATGCGTCCCAGGGCAATGAGCAAGCCCTACGCAAGGCCATCGAACTGATGCGTCGGGCCATCGAGCTGGATCCGAAGTATGCGGCGGCTTGGGCGGAGCTGTCCCGTTTTCAGGTATCCC
This sequence comes from Xanthomonas sp., assembly GCA_018262705.1. GTDB lineage: Bacteria > Pseudomonadota > Gammaproteobacteria > Xanthomonadales > Xanthomonadaceae > Thermomonas. Next base: position 22,268 of record JADFDQ010000016.1, on the reverse strand, counting down.
TCGCCACGTACGTCTACGGCCAGGATGAACAGCGGCGGCTGTACGCGGAGGCCGACGCTTCCAGCAGCAAGGCGCTCGCCCTGGCTCCGAAGCTTGCCGATGCGCATATGTCGCGCGCCTGGTGGCTTGAAAACGCACGGCTCGACTGGCCCGGCGCGCTGAATGAATACCAGAAGGCTTTCGCCCTGGCGCCGGGGAATCCATGGGCCAGATTCAATGCCTACGGCATGCAGGCGCTGATGGGTCAGCTCGATGAACCCTTGCGGCAAATCCAGCTTGCGCTGAACGACGATCCGCTGGAGGCCAGCTGGTGGAATTGGTACAGCAGCTATCTCATGGCTGCAGGGCGACTGGATGACGCCACGGACGCGATCAAAAAAGCCATTGCGCTGCAGCCGCATGGAAATTCACTGTGGACGCAAATGGCAGCTGTCGAAATCCGGCGTGGCGATGCCGCGGCTGCCCTGCATGCCGCGCAACAGGAAACCGAGCCGCTGTGGCGTGCCATCGCCCTGGCGATGGCGCTGCAAATCAGCAAGGATCGTCCGGCGGCCGATGCTGCATTGAAGACCCTGATCGACAAGTATTCCGAAGTCGCGCCTTACCAGATCGCACAGGTCCACGCGCTGCGCGGAGAGCCCGATGCCACCTTCGATTGGCTGGAACGCGCCTATCGGGATCGGGATTCCGGGATGGAATCGATTCTTGTCGATCCTTTCGTCATGCGCTACCGGCGTGACCCGAGGCTTGCCGCGTTCTGCAGCAAGATCGGCATGCCATCGCCGCTGGACAGTCAGGTCAAGGAAATGTGAACCCATGTTCGACACCAGCCCGCATCTGGATTGCAACGGCCGCAGCCTGCGCCTCGACCGCCCGCGCGTGCTCGGGATCGTCAACGTCACGCCGGACTCCTTTTCCGGCGACGGTTTGCGCGACGACGTCGAGGCAGCGGTCGCGCGCGGTTTGCAATTGGCTGAAGAGGGCGCCGATGCGCTCGATATCGGCGGCGAGTCCACCCGACCCGGTGCCGCCGATGTCCCCGTGGAAGAAGAGCTGCGTCGCGTGCTTCCGGTCATCGAACGGCTGGCGAAAGCGACCGTGCTGCCGATCAGCATCGACACCAGCAAGCCGGAGGTGATGCGCGCCGCGGTCGCGGTTGGAGCCGGCATGATCAACGATGTCTATGCGCTGCGCCGCGAAGGCGCGCTGGATATGGTTGCAGGGCTCGGCGTGCCGGTGGTGCTGATGCATATGCTGGGCGAGCCGCGTTCGATGCAGGCCGATCCGCGCTATGACGACGTGGTGGGGCAGGTGCATCGCTTTCTCGCCGAGCGCATCTTTGCCGCCGAGATGGCGGGTATCGACCGCAAGAAGATCGTGGTCGATCCCGGTTTCGGCTTCGGCAAGACCACCGCGCACAATCTGCAGCTGCTGGCGCAACTGCGCCGATTCACCGAACTGGGCGTGCCGGTGCTGGCGGGGTTGTCGCGCAAGCGCAGCATCGGCGAGCTGACCGGGCGCGAGGATCCGCAACAGCGCGTTGCCGGTTCCGTGGCCGCGCATGTGATTGCCGCGCAGAACGGCGCCATGCTGCTGCGCACGCACGACGTTGCCGCGACCGTCGATGCGCTCAAGGTCTGGAATGCGGTGGCGGCGATTCCGCCGCCGCGCAAGATCGCCGGCAAACCCGAGATCGTCTGGCCGGAATGAGGCGCGAAGGCTGCGGTAAAGTGCAACGGTTTCCACGGAGGCCACCATGACCGCCAGTACGCCGCTGTTGATCACATTCGGGCTGTACCTGCTGCTGATGGTCGGGATTGGTTTGGCCGCGTGGCGGTCGACCCAAAACCTCGACGACTACATCCTCGGCGGGCGTTCGCTCGGCGGCTACGTCACCGCGATGTCGGCTGGTGCCTCGGACATGAGCGGCTGGCTACTGCTCGGCCTGCCCGGCGCGCTGTATCTGACGGGCGTGTCGGAAGCGTGGATCGCGTTAGGGCTGATCGTCGGCGCCTGGCTCAACTGGCGCTTCGTGGCCGGTCCGCTGCGCGTCTATACCGAACTGACCGACGATGCGCTGACCTTGCCGGACTATTTCACCACGCGCTTCGCCGCCGATGGCCACCTGCTGCGGGTGGTGTCGGCGCTGGTGATTCTGGTGTTCTTCGCGGTGTATTGCGCCAGCGGGATTGTTGCGGGCGCGCGCCTGTTCGAGAGCGTGTTCGGGCTGCCCTACGCGCAGGCGCTGTGGTGGGGTGCGGCGGCGACCATTCTCTACACGCTGGTCGGCGGGTTTCTTGCGGTGAGCTGGACCGACACCGTGCAGGCCACCTTGATGCTGTTCGCGCTGCTGCTGACGCCCATCATCGTGATACTCAGCCTCGGCGGACCGCAGGAGACGCTGCGCGGGATCGGCGCGGTGGACCCGCTGCGGCTGTCGTTGGTGGGCAGTGGCGGCGTTTTGGCCATCGTTTCGGTGCTGGCCTGGGGACTGGGCTATTTCGGACAGCCGCATATCCTGGCGCGCTTCATGGCTGCCGATTCCCTTGAGGTCATCCCCGAAGCGCGCAAGATCGGCATGAGCTGGATGGTGCTGTGCCTGTTTGGCGCAATCGCCGTCGGGCTGGCGGGTATTCCCTGGGCAGCGGCGCACCCACAGTCGGCTGCCGTGCTGGGCGAGAACCCGGAGCGGGTGTTCATCGTGCTGACTCAAGCGCTGTTCAATCCGTGGATTGCGGGCGTGCTGCTGTCGGCGATTCTGGCGGCGATCATGAGCACGCTCAGCTGCCAGCTGCTGGTGTGTTCGAGCGCGCTGACCGAAGACCTCTACCACGGTTTCGTGCGCAAGCATGCCGGCGAAAAAGAGCTGGTCTGGATCGGCCGATTGATGGTGCTGGCAGTGGCGCTGCTGGCGATTTTCATTGCCCGCGATCCCGACAGCCGCGTGCTGGGGCTGGTCAGCTACGCGTGGGCCGGCTTTGGTTCGGCGTTCGGTCCGGTGGTGCTGTTCTCGTTGTTCTGGAGTCGGATGACACGCGCCGGAGCCTTGGCAGGAATGCTCGTCGGTGCCGCCACCGTGATCGCTTGGAAGCTGGTGGCGGTGGACATCTACCAGATCGGGATCTACGAGATGATTCCGGGCTTTGCCGCGGCGAGCGCGGCGATTGTCATCGGCAGTTTTCTGTCGCCAGTGCCGTCGCAGGACGTGCAGACGCGCCATCTTCGCGTGCACACCCAGTTGCGCGAATCCGGCTATTGATGGTCAAGGCCGGCGACGTGCGTTTGCGCGCCATAGCGCTGATGGGTCCGACCGCGTCGGGCAAGAGCGCCTGCGCGCTGGAATTGGCGCAGCGGCTGGACGGCGAAATCGTCAGCGTCGATTCGGCGTTGGTCTACAAGCGGCTCGACATCGGTTCGGCCAAACCGACGCCGGCCGAACGTGCGCGCGTCCCGCACCACATGCTCGATCTGCGCGCGCCGTGGCAGGCCTATTCTGCGGCAGAGTTCGCGACCGATGCCCGTGCCGTGATCGACGCGATTGCAGCGCGCGGCAGGCTGCCGATTCTTGCCGGCGGTACCGGGCTGTATTTCCGCGCGCTGCTGGAGGGCCTGTCCGCGATGCCTGCGGCAGTTCCGCAGCTGCGCGCGCAGCTGGCCGCAGAGGCGGCAATGCGCGGCTGGGCGGCGCTGCATGGCGAACTTGCGCAGGTCGATCCGCAGGCTGCGGCGCGGATCCATGCCAGCGACGCCCAGCGCATCCAGCGCGCGCTGGAGGTGTACCGGCTCAGCGGCAAACCGATCAGCGCATGGCAGCGCGAACGGCGCAATGCCGATCCGTGGCTCGACGTGCTCACGCTTGTCCTTGCGCCAGCGCAGCGCGCCGACTTGCATGCGCGCATCGAGGCGCGCTTCGACGCCATGCTGGACGCCGGCTTTCTCGATGAAGTGCGCGGGCTGCGCGCGCTGCCGGAGTTGGCCGCGCAGCCGGCGCCGCTGGAGCTGCCGGCGCTGCGCGCGGTCGGCTATCGGCAGGCGTGGGAGTTTCTCGATGCGATGGAAGCGGCCCCTCACCCGGGCTTCGGCCACCCTCTTCCCGCTTGCGGGGAGAGGGAAAAGCATTTCCGCGAGCACGCCATCGCCGCAACCCGGCAGCTGGCCAAGCGCCAGTTCACCTGGCTGCGCGGCCTGCAAAACGTGCAATGGTTCGATCCGCAGAGCCAGCGAGCGCAGATCGATGCCGAGGTCGATGCGTTCCTGTCTTCTCCCAAGCCGCGGCCCATGCGCTAACATCGGCATTCCTCGTCGTACGCAGGGGATGCGACGGGATCCTCTCACAACAAGAACAATTCGATGCACGCCAGCAATGGGGCGCCTTCGCCCAAACCGCAATCCTTGCAGGATCCGTTTTTGAACGCGCTGCGCCGCGAGCGCGTTCCGGTGTCGATCTTTCTCGTCAACGGCATCAAGCTGCAGGGCACGATCGAATCCTTCGACCAGTTCGTGGTTCTGCTGCGCAGCACCGTCAGCCAGATGATCTACAAGCACGCGATTTCGACCGTGGTGCCGGCGCGCAACGTGCGCATTGCCGGCATGGCGCAGGACAGCGCTGAGCCTGACGAGAGCGCTGCGGGCGAACCGGCCTGAGCGGGAATCGCTTGGGGGCTTGCAATTGCAACCTCGCGCCCGCATTTGCCTGAGTAATGTCGACACAATTTTTCGAACGCTCGCGCGGCGGTGAAAACGCACTGCTGATCCAGCCCCATGCCGGGGGCCCGACTGCGCCCGATGTGCTGGAAGAGTTCGCTGAACTGGCGCGCTCGGCCGGTGCGCGCGTGGTCGCCAGCGTTCCGGCGCGGATCGACCGGCCCAGCCCATCGATCCTGATCGGAACCGGCAAGCTCGACGAAGTCAAAGCCGTTTGCGAGGCCAGCGGCGCCGATCTGGTGCTGATCAATCATGCATTGACGCCGCTGCAGGAGCGCAACCTGGAAAAAGCGCTGGAACGGCGCGTGGTCGATCGCACCGGATTGATCCTCGACATTTTCGCCCAGCGCGCCCGGAGTTTCGAAGGCAAGCTGCAGGTCGAATTGGCACAGCTGCGGCACATGGCCACGCGTCTGGTGCGCGGCTGGACCCATCTCGAACGCCAGCGCGGCGGCTCAATCGGCCTGCGCGGGCCCGGCGAAACCCAGCTCGAAACCGACCGCCGCCTGCTGCAAAAGCGCGTCGAGATCCTGCAAAAACGCTTGGAGAAAGTCGAGGTGCAGCGCACCCAGATGCGTCGCGCGCGGGTGCGCAGCGAGCTGCCGCGGCTGGCGCTGGTCGGCTACACCAATGCCGGCAAATCGACCCTGTTCAACGCGCTGACCGGCGCCGAGGCTTACGCCGCCGATCAACTGTTCGCCACCCTCGATCCAACCGTGCGCCGGATCAGTCTGTCGTCAGCTGCGGAGGCGGGTGATGGCAACGTGATGCTGGCCGATACCGTCGGCTTCGTCCGCGATTTGCCGCACGAACTGGTGGCGGCGTTTCGCTCCACCCTCGGCGAGGTGCGCGAAGCCGATCTGCTGCTGCACGTGGTGGATGCCGACGATCCTCTGCGCGACGAGCGCATGGCGCAGGTCGATGCCGTGCTGCACGAAATCGGCGCGGGCGACATTCCGCAATTGCTGGTGTTCAACAAGATCGACCGGATCGAGGGCGCACTTCCGCGCATCGACCAGCGCGAACACGCGCCGGCGGCGGTCTGGCTGTCGGCGCGCGAACGGTTGGGGCTGGACCTGCTGCGCGAGGCGATTGGCACGCGGCTGGGACTGCGACGGATCGTCGCCGATCTGGTGTTGCCTGGAACATCCGCCAGCCTGCGCGCGCGGTTGCACGCGCTGGGCGCGGTGCGCGCCGAGACCCACGTGGACGACGGCTGGCGTTTGCAGCTTGATTTGTCCGTGGACGATGCCAAACGCTTGGCGGCGCAGGCCGATGGCCAGCCGCTGCGCGCATTGTTGCCCTCCGAAAGTCCGCCCCTTCCCGTAGAATTGACGCCATGACCATGCAAAACAGCGGCCCGCGCGGGCCATGGAAGGCCTGGATGGCCTGGAATCGACCGGGTGGCGCGGGCAGCGGCGGCGGCCTGTGGGGCCGGCTGGGCGGACGGCTGCCCGATCTGGGCGGATTCAACCCGCTGCACTGGGCTGCGCTGGTGCTGGCGCTATGGCTGGTCTTCACCAGCGTGGTGCTGGTGACCGAGCAACAGCGCGGCGTGGTGCTGCGCTTCGGACAACTGTCGCGGGTGATGCAGCCGGGCCTGAACTTCAAGCTGCCGTGGCCGATCGAACATGTCATCAAGATCAATGCCACCGAGATCAAGAACTATTCCGACCGGGTGCCGGTACTGACCCGCGACGAGAACATCGTCGAAGTCGCCGTCAACGTGCAGTACAAGGTCTCCGACGCCGTGTTGTACCGGTTCGGCACCCGCAACGGCGATGAAGTCCTGCAGCAGGCCACCCTGAGCACGGTGCGCGAGCAGGTCGGACGTTCCGACCTCGACACCGTGCTGGGCGCGCGCGAGCAACTGGCGGTGATGGCGCGTGAGCAGCTGCAGAAATCGCTGGACGCGTACCGCACCGGCCTGATCGTGACCGAATTCAATCTGCCCGACGCACGTCCGCCGCAGCAGGTGAAGCCGGCCTTCGATGACGTCAACAGCGCGCAGCAAGACCAGCAGCGTTTGATTTCCGAGGCCCGCGCCTACGCCGCCAAGGTCGTGCCCGAGGCGCGCGGCCAAGCGTCGCGGGTGCGCACCGTGGCCGAAGGCTACAAGACCGCCATGATTGCGCGCGCCACCGGTGATGCCGAACGCTTCACCTTGCTGGTCGAACAGTACCGCAACGCACCCGACGTCACCCGCAAACGGCTGTGGCTGGAGACCCTGCAAGAAGTGTTTTCGCAGAACCCGACGATTGTGGGTGGCGACGGTCGCCAGCTGATCTATGTGCCGATGCAGGGCGCTGCTGGGACGTCGTCCACGCCGACTCCGCCGCTGCTGCCGGAGCTGGTCTCGCCACCGGTGCGGGCCGAAGCCCCGGATGCGAATTCGACGCGACCTGGGCGCAGCGGCCGTCCGACCACGGCGCGCGAGGAGGTGGTGCGATGAAACCGCAAATCTGGCTGGGCACGCTGGCGCTGGCGCTGGTGCTGCTGCTGAGTTCGGTGTTCGTGGTCAGTGAAGGTCATACCGCCATCGTTTTGAACATGGGGCGGGTGGCGCGGGTCAATCTTGGTCCGGGCCTGCACTTCAAATGGCCGCTGGTGGAAAGCGCGCGGGTCTTCGACACCCGACTGCAGGTGCTGCCGGCCGAGCCGGAGCGCTACCTGACCTCGGAGCGCAAGGACGTCAGCGTGGATTTCTTCGCAGTCGGCCAGATCGAGGATGCGCGCGCGTTCTATCGCGCCACCGGCGGTGACGAGAGTGCGGCGGTGGATCGGCTTGCGCCGATCATCAAGGACGCGCTTCGCAACGAAATCAACTCGCGCACGCTGCAGCAGGCGGTCTCGGGTGACCGCACCGCGATCGTCCGCAGCCAACTCGACGCCATCAATCGCGGTGCGTCGACCCTCGGCATCCGCATCACCGACCTGCGCATCAAGCAGATCGATCTTCCGACCGACAGCCGCGTCATCGACGACGTCTACAACCGGATGCGCGCGCAGCGCCAGCAGGTGGCCAGCCGCCTGCGCGCTGAGGGTGAAGAGCAGGCGAACCAGGTGCGCGCCAGCGCCGACAGCAGCCGCCAGGTGATCCTCGCTGAAGCCGAACGCGACGCCCAGAAGCTGCGCGGCGAAGGCGATGCCGAAGCGACCCGAATCTACGGTGAGGCGGCCAACCGCGATCCGGCGTTCTATGCCTTCCAGCGCAGTCTGGAAGCGTATCGCGCGGCCTTCGACGGCAAACACGACAGCGTGATCGTGCTCGACCGCAACGATCCCTTCCTGCAGTACATGAAGACCGACCGCTGATGCGTCGGTTTTTGCGCTGCGCAATCCCGAGCGGCGCGAATGGCTGAGCTGTTGGCGGCACTGTGCCTGGTCGCGGTGCTCGAAGGCCTGTTCCTGTTCATCGCCCCCGGCGCGTGGAAACGTGCGGCCGAACGCATGCTGGAACTCCCGACCGCACGCGTCCGCACGCTCGGCGCCATCGTCATGGCGCTCGGGCTGGTTTCGCTGTGGCTGGTGCGCGGTGGATGAACCTAGTTAGCACTGCAATGACTGTCCATATCCGGTAGTATTTCCAAAAGCCGGGGCTCGCCTCGGCTTTTTCCTTGCGCGAGCGCAGGGCCGGGTCGCCCCGGGTCGCGGGGCTGAAATCGTCGGAGCAGGATCATGGGTCAGTCTGTTGTTGTACTTGGGGCGCAATGGGGCGACGAAGGCAAGGGCAAGATCGTCGATCTGCTCACCGAGGACATCGGCGCGGTGGTGCGCTTTCAGGGTGGCCACAATGCCGGCCATACGTTGGTCATCAACGGCAAGAAAACGGTGCTGCACCTGATTCCTTCGGGCATCCTGCGCGACGGCGCGCTGTGCTTGATCGGCAACGGCGTGGTGATTTCGCCGGAGGCGCTGCGCAAGGAAATCGAGGAACTGGAAGCGGCTGGCGTGGAAGTGCGCTCGCGGCTGAAGATTTCGCCGGCCGCGCCGCTGATCATGCCGTATCACATCGCGCTGGATCAGGCCCGTGAAAAGGCCGCTGGCGGCAAGGCGATCGGCACCACCGGGCGTGGCATCGGCCCGGCGTATGAAGACAAGGTGGCGCGACGCGGCATCCGCATCGCCGACCTGCATTATCCCGGCCAGCTTGCGGAGAAACTGCGCGAGACGCTCGACTACCACAACTTCGTCCTGACCCACTATTTCAAGACCGACGCCATCGACTTCCAGCAAACGCTGGACGATGCGCTGGCGTTCGGCCACTACGTGCAGCCGATGAAGTCGGACGTGGCAGGCATCTGCCAGGAGCTGCGCAAGCAAGGCAAACGTGTGTTGTTCGAAGGCGCGCAGGGCGCGCTGCTGGACATCGACCACGGCACCTATCCCTACGTCACCAGCTCGAACACGACCGTGGGCAGCGCGCTTACCGGTACCGGCGTCGGCGCCGACGCCATCGACTATGTGCTGGGGATCGCCAAGGCCTATGCCACCCGCGTCGGCGGCGGACCGTTCCCGACCGAGTTGCACGATGCCATCGGGCAGGGCATCCGCGACCGCGGTGCCGAATACGGCGCGTCCACCGGCCGCGCGCGTCGCTGCGGCTGGATGGATATCGTCGCGCTCAAGCGTGCGGTGGCGATCAACGGCATCAGCGGCCTGTGCATCACCAAGCTCGACGTGCTCGACGGCATGGACAAGCTCAACATCTGCATCGCCTACGAGTACCACGGCAAGCGTACCGAATACGCACCGCTGGACGCCCAGGGTTGGGAAGAATGCACGCCGGTGTATCTGGAATTTCCGGGCTGGAGCGAGAACACCCACGGCGTCACCGAGTGGGACAAGCTACCCGCGGCCGCGCGCGCCTACCTGCGTGCGCTGGAAGAGCTGGCCGGTTGCCCGATCAGTATTGTCAGCACCGGCCCCGACCGCGACCACACCATGGTGCTGCGCGACCCGTACGCATGAGGAAGGGCCGAACAACTCCAAGATGGAGTTGTTCATCCCTTCCTTGGAGGTGTACTAGCCGTGGATGGACAGCGGCGTGGCAGGCGTGATTCAGCGCAGCAACCGACCGAACACACCGGACAGCAACGTCATCACCAGCCCGGCACCGATCAGCAGGATCGGCCCCAGCAACAGCCATTTGGCCAGCCAGCCCATCGACTCCGGGGCGATCAGGCCCAGCATGAAACCCGACCAGAACATCGTGCCGAGGATCGGGCCAATGCACACGAGAACATTGCCGGCAATGGTGTTGCCTATGGATTTGGATTGAGTGCCCATGGCGCAGACTATCAGCACGTTCGGCATTCGAATCAAGCTCGACGGCGCCGACGCCGCGCGCGGCAAGTTCGGCGAGCTTGATCGTGCGATCAATGCAATCCGTGACAGGATGACGCGATGGCCGGGATGGGCCGGGCCTCCCACTGCTTGATCGACGGCATGAGAGACATCGGCGGAGGATTGCCATGCTCACTGGACAGGAGTCCGTGTCATCAAGGAGTCCGTACGCGGTGGTATGCTGGGCCGATGTACGCGACCACAACGCCGGTGTCCTCCGCTTCCCTCGTCCGCCTCCAGAGTGCCGGCGAAGAACTGGCCAATGCGCTGACCCACGGACTCGGTGCGACGGCGGCGTTGGCCGCGGGCGCGGTGCTGGTCACGCTGACGGCGATTTACGGCGACGGTTGGCAGCTGGCCGGGGCGATCGTGTTCGGCGCGGCGACGCTGATTCTCTACACTGCTTCGACCCTGTACCACGCGATTTCGAACCCGATCGCCAAGGGACGGCTGAAGGTGTTCGACCACTGTGCGATCTATCTGCTGATCGCCGGCACCTACACGCCCTTTACCTTGGTCGGGTTGCGCGGAACCGTGGGCTGGTGGATGTTCGGCACGGTCTGGACGCTGGCGCTGGCCGGGGTGGTGTTCAAGCTGTTCTTCACCGGCCGCTTCCGGCGCCTTTCGACCTTCATCTACCTGGGAATGGGCTGGCTGATCGTGGCGGCGATCGGGCCGATGCTGCACGCGCTGGACACCGCCACGCTGGTCTGGCTGCTGGCGGGCGGACTGGCCTATACGGCGGGCACCTTCTTCTACATGCGCCCGCAGCTGCGAGGCGCGCACGCGATCTGGCACGGCTTCGTGCTGGCCGGCAGCCTCTGCCACTACGTGGCGGTGATGCGCCATCTGGTCTGATCTGGCGATTGCCCTGACCGGGTTCTCGCGCGGGGCATGACTTCAGGCGGTATCGGAGCGCGGCGGCGTGCGCGACCATCGTCGCCTCACCCCCGATTCCGGAATGCCCATGCGCTGTACCTCGCTTCGTCCCCTGACCTTGGCCGTGTTGATTGCCTGCGCGTCGGGTGTCGCTTTCGCAACGCCGACTGGCGCCGACGGCACCGTGATCCGGGCGGAAACCACCACCCAACTGCCGCGCACCGCGCGCCCATCGCACTACGCCATCGAAGTCACCCCGCACGCGCAGGCGATGACCTTCGACGGGAAGATCACCATCGATCTTGACGTTACCCAGGCCACCGACCGGCTGGTGCTGCAGGCAGTCGACATGACATTCGCCAACAGCCGCCTGAAAACGCCGGACGGCAAGATGCTTCCGGCCAGCGTCAGTGTGGATGCGGCCAGCCAGACCGCGACCTTTGCCTTTGCTGTGCCGCTGAAGCCGGGCCGCTACCAGCTCGTCACCGATTACGTGGGCAAGCTCGGCACCCAAGCCAACGGATTTTTCGCGCTGGACTATCCCACCGAAGCCGGTCAGGGCCGCGCGCTCTACACCCAGTTCGAAAACTCCGATGCGCGCCGCTTCATCCCGTCCTGGGACGAGCCGGACTTCAAGGCGACCTTCGATCTGAGCGTGGTGGCACCGGCAGACCAGATGGTGGTCGGCAACATGCCGGCGAAGACGGTCGAAGATGCCGGCAGCGGCCTGCGCCGGACCACTTTCGCCACCACGCCGAAGATGTCCACCTATCTGTTGTTTCTGGGCGTCGGCGATTTCGACCGGTTGACGCTGGAGGACGGCGGTGTCCAGATCGGCGTGATCGCCCTGCGCGGCAAGGCGGAGCAAGCGCGCTACGCGATGGAGGCCAGTCGCGATGTGCTGCGCGAGTACAACGACTATTTCGGCGTGAAGTACCCGCTGCCGAAGCTCGACAACATCGCCGCGCCGGGCCGCAGCCAGTTCTTCAGCGCGATGGAAAACTGGGGCGCGATCTTCACTTTCGAATCTTCCCTGCTGCTCGATCCGGCCACCTCCAGCGTGTTTGACCAGCAGCGGATCTTCTCCACCGCCGCGCACGAGATCGCCCACCAGTGGTTCGGCGATCTGGTGACGATGCGCTGGTGGGACGATCTGTGGCTGAACGAGGGCTTCGCCTCGTGGATGGAGAATCGAACCTATCGCAAGCTGCATCCGGAATGGGACACCGGCGGCGCCGATGCCGCCTTCACCAGCCGCGGCGCGATGGGCGGGGACGCCTACGCCACAACCCATCCGATCATCCAGCCGATTGCCACCGTCGAGCAGGCCAGCCAGGCCTTCGACGGCATCACCTACGGCAAGGGCGCGGCGGTGATTGCGATGCTCGAGGACTATGTGGGCGAGGACGCCTGGCGCAGCGGCGTGCGCAGCTACATCCACAAACACGCCTACGGCAACGCCGTCACGGATGATCTGTGGGCCGAGATGGACGTGGCGGCACCCGGTCGTCAATTCGTCGAGGTGGCGCACGATTTCACGCGCCAGCCCGGCGTGCCGCTGATCCGCGTCGCCAGCGCCTGCAACGACGGGAATACCGTCGTCACGCTGGAGCAGGGCGAGTTCAGCGTCGATCGTCCCGACCGCACGCCACTGCGCTGGCGCGTGCCGGTAAGCCTGCAGGCTGGCACCGGTCCGGTGGTCAAAGTGCTGGTCGACGGCCACGCCAGTGCGTCCTTTCCGGGCTGCGCGGCGCCAGTGGTGGTCAACGCCGGGCAGAAGGGTTATTTCCGCACCCTGTACGCGCCGGCGCAGTTCAAGGCGCTGACCTCGAATTTCAATCGGCTGCCGGTGGTGGATCAGGTGGGCGTGATGCTGGATGCGTTAGCGCTTTCGGAAACCGGGCTGCAGCCACGTTCGGACAGTCTGGATTTGGCGTTGCAGGTGCCGCTGGATGCCGCACCCGAGCTCTGGCAGATGGCGGCCGGCTCGCTGGGCGGGCTGGATGACTTGTACAAGGACGACCTGGTGCGCCAGGCGGCAGTGCGGAAATTCGTGATTGCCCGGCTTGCGCCCAAGTTTGCCCAGTTGGGTTGGGAGCAGCGTGCCGGGGATTCGACCTCGGTCAAGCAACTCCGAACCAGCCTGGTTTCGATCCTCGGCGGCCTGGGCGATGCCTCGGTGCTGGCGGAGGCGCGACGCCGCTTCGAAGCCTTCCTTGCCAACCCGGAATCGCTATCGCCCGAACTGCGCCGCACCGTGTTGGGCATGGTCGCGTACAGCGCGGACGCGGCCACTTGGGATCGCTTGCTCGCGCTGGCGCGGGCGGAGAAATCCTCGATGCCGCGCGACCAGTATTACGGCTTGCTGGCGATGGCCAAGGACAAGGCGCTGGCGCAGCGCGCGCTGGATTTGGCGCTGACCGGCGAGCCCGGCGCGACGCTGGGCGCGTCGATGATCGCTGCGGTATCGCGGGAACACCCGGACATGGCGTTCGACTTCGCCGTGGCGCATCGCCAGCAGGTGGACACGCTGGTGGATTCCACCTCACTGTCGCGCTATTACCCGGGGCTGGGCCGCGGCGCGACCGACCAGAAGATGGTCGAAAAGATCCGCGCTTTTGCCGAAGCCCATATCGCGCCGACCTCGCGTCGGGACGCAGACCGCACAATCAATGCGATCCAGACCCGGATCCACCTGCGCGAGCAGCTGCGTCCGCAAATTGATGCGTGGTTGAAGCAGCAGGGGGTTTGAGGGCAGGGGTCAGGGGGCAGAGGCCAGAGGTCGAATGTGCGAAGCGGGGTGTGGTTGCCCCGCAGGATTCGAGCAGGTCACGGATGGCCTGCGTCCGCGAATCGCAGTCGGTCGCGACGTCATCCCAAGCCGTCATCCCGGCGCAAGCCGGGATCCAGCTCTCTGGTGAATTGGGAAAAACTGGATCCTGGCTGGCGCCGGGATCACGGAGTCAAGGCTTGCCAGCCGTATTCGGGTCGCGGTTGGAGCCGCTTCAAGCAGGGTGCGATTGTCGTTGGCGCGCCCTGCGCGCGATGCTCGGTTTTCCGGCTGCGTTCGAAGGCTCCACGGGAGCATGAGCCCGTGGGAGCCTTCCGATTCATCCAACAAGGTGTCGGCAGTCAGCCTTCGTCCCGATACGCCTCCAGCGGCGGGCAGCTGCACATCACGTTCTTGTCGCCGTAAACGTTGTCCACCCGCGCCACCGGCGGCCAGTATTTCTGCCGCTTCAGGCTGGCCAGCGGGAACACCGCCAATTCGCGCGAATAGGCGTGCTTCCACTCGCTGGCCGAGGCCTGCGCGGCGGTGTGCGGGGCGTGCTTGAGCGGGTTGTCTTCGCGGTCGAGCTTGCCGTCGATCACGTCCCGGATTTCGGCGTGGATCTGGAGCATGGCATCACAGAATCGGTCCAGCTCGTGCTTCGATTCCGATTCGGTCGGCTCGACCATCAGCGTGCCGGCGACCGGGAAGCTCAGCGTTGGCGCATGGAAGCCGAAGTCGATCAGGCGCTTGGCCACATCCTCGGCGGCGATGCCGGACAGCTTCTCCAGCGGGCGCAGGTCGAGGATGCATTCGTGCGCCACCAGCCCGTTGCGGCCGGTGTACAGGGTCGGGAAGTGGTCGGCCAGACGCTTGGCGATGTAGTTGGCATTGAGCATCGCCACCTGGGTGGCCTTGCGCAGCCCTTGCGCGCCCATCAGGGTGATGTACATCCAGCTGATCGGCAGGATCGAGGCGCTGCCGAAGGTGGCCGCCGCGACCATCGCGCCGTTGCCGACGCCCGGCGTGCGCAGCCCGTCGACGCTGAGGCCGTCCGGCAGGAACGACGCCAGATGCGATTTCACCGCGCACGGCCCGACGCCGGGGCCGCCGCCGCCGTGCGGGATGCAGAAGGTCTTGTGCAGGTTCAGATGGGAGACGTCCGAGCCCCACTTGCCGGGCTTGGCCAAGCCGACCAGCGCGTTCATGTTGGCACCGTCGGTGTAGACCTGTCCGCCGTGCTTGTGCACGATCTCGCAGATCGCGACCACGTCCTCCTCGAACACGCCGTGGGTGGACGGGTAGGTGAGCATGATCGCGGCGAGATTGGCCGAATGCTTCTCGGCCTGCACGCGGATGTCTTCGACGTCGACGTTGCCGTTGGCGTCGCACTTGGTGACCACCACCTGCATCGCCGCCATCTGCGCGCTGGCCGGATTGGTGCCGTGCGCCGAGGAGGGAATCAGGCAGATGTTGCGGTGGCCTTCGCCGCGCGAAGCGTGGAAGGCGCGGATCGCGAGCAGACCGGTGTATTCGCCCTGCGCGCCGGAGTTGGGCTGCAGGCTGACCGCGTCGTAGCCGGTCACTTCGGTCAGCATGGATTCCAGCCCGGCGATCAGCTCGCCGTAGCCGCGGGTCTGCGCGGCCGGCGCCAGCGGATGCACGTTGCCGAATTCCGGCCAGGTGATCGGAATCATCTCGGCGGTGGCGTTGAGCTTCATCGTGCACGAGCCGAGCGGGATCATGGTGCGGTCCATCGCCAGATCCTTGTCGGCAAGCTGACGCAGGTAGCGCAGCATCTCGTGTTCGCTGTGGTAGGTGTTGAACACCGGATGGGTGAGGAAGGCGCTGGTGCGGCGCAGTGCGTCGGGGATCAGGTCCGGGGCATCGGCGTCAAGGGCATCGACCGATGGCAGCGGCTTGTCCTCGCCGAACACTTCCCACAACAATTCGATGTCGCTGCGGGTGGTGGTCTCGTCCAGTGAGATGCAGATGTATTCACCCCAGGCCTTGCGCAGGTTGACGCCCATCGCCTGGGCGCGGGCGATCAGCGCGTCGGTGGCGACGCCGGTCTTGAGGCTGATCGTGTCGAACGCGGTGGGATGGTGGTCGTGGACATAGCCGAGTTCGGCAAGGCCGGCGCGGAGGATCGCGGTCAGCCGGTGCACGCGGGTGGCGATCAGCTTGAGTCCTTCCGGGCCGTGGTAGACGGCGTACATCGCCGCCATCACCGCCAGCAGCACCTGCGCGGTGCAGATGTTGGAGGTCGCCTTCTCGCGGCGGATGTGCTGCTCGCGGGTCTGCAGGGTCAGGCGGTAGGCGGGATGGCCGTCGGCATCGATCGACACACCGATCAGCCGGCCCGGCATCGAACGCTTGTAGACGTCGCGGCAGGCCATGAACGCCGCGTGCGGGCCGCCGAAGCCGAGCGGCACGCCGAAGCGCTGGCTGCTGCCGATCACGATGTCGACGCCCATTTCACCCGGTGGCTTGAGCAGGGTCAGTGCCAGCAGGTCGCTGGCGATGACGTACAGCGCGTCGCGTGCGTGGATGGCCGCGGCGTCCTGCCCCCAATCGGCCAGCCAGCCGCTGGATGCGGGGTATTGCGCCAGCACGCCGAAGAAGTCGCCCCTGGCCAGCGCCGCGCGCCATTCCTCGGTGGAGTTGGCCTGCTCGATGGCGATGCCCAGCGGCGCGGCGCGGGTGGCCAGCACTTCCAGCGTCTGCGGATGGACGTCGCCGCTGACGAGGAACGTGTTCGACTTCGACTTCGCGCTGCGCTTGGCCAGCGTCATCGCCTCGGCGGCGGCGCTGGCTTCGTCCAGCAGCGAGGCGTTGGCGATGTCCATCCCGGTGAGGTCGGCGACCATGGTCTGGAAGTTGATCAGCGCTTCCATCCGGCCCTGCGAAATCTCCGCCTGATACGGCGTGTAGGCGGTGTACCACGCCGGGTTTTCAAGGATGTTGCGGAGGATGACGTTGGGCGTGTGGGTGCCGTAATAGCCCTGCCCGATGAAGCTGCGGAAGATCTGGTTGCGCGAGGCGATGTCGCGGATGCGCGCCAGCGCATCGACTTCGCTGACCGCGTCGGGCAGCGCCAGCGCGCCGGTGGCCTTGATCGAATCGGGAACGATGGCGTCGGTGAACGCATCCAGCGAATCGAAACCGAGGGCGTTGAGCATCGCCGCGACTTCGGCGTCGTTCGGGCCGATGTGGCGGGCGATGAAGGCGTCGTGCTGTTCGAGCGAGCGAAGCGAGGGCTGGGTCATGACGGCATCCGGGCGCGTGCAGCGTGAAAGGATGCCCGCTCTGTCCTTTTGCCTGAGAGTTTGAACCACATCGCCAAGGGGGGAGGGAAGGCGAACGCTGCGGTCTTGCCCCTTCGGCGCCGGCGGACGTGGTTCAGACGCGCGCCGATCTCTCCAGAGTGTGGTTCCATGGCGGTCTTGAGCCTGAGCGATTCCGGGCAGTTGCGCCTTCGGCAGCGTCGCGTGACCAGTGACACGCGCGCTTCTCCCACCATGTCAGGCGATTATACAGCGGCTTTCGCGGTGCCGCAGTGTCTCTACGCGGCACCGCGAAAAGGCTCAGCCGCGCGCCCGTGCCCGTCCGCCGGTTCCTGCACCTTGCGTTGCCGGTGCGGACGCTGGCGCAGCTTCTGCGGGAGCGGCGGACGCGGCCGCGCCCTCCGCATTCCAGCCGCAGGTCTTGCCCGCATTCTGCTGCTTGAGCCAGCCCTGCAGCGGCGCGAAATATTCCAGCAGCGGCGCGGCGTCCATCGTCTCGCTGCCGGTCAGCTCCTTCAGCGTGGCCTGCCACGGTTGGCTGGCGCCGCGCGAAAGCATCGCCCAGTACTTCGCGCCGGCTTCGCGATTGCCGTAGAAGCTGCATTCGTACAGCGGCCCCTTGAAGCCGGAGGCGTCGCACAGCGCCTTGTAGAACTGGAATTCGAGGATGTTGGCGAGGAAGTAGCGGGTGTAGGGCGTGTTGGCCGGGACGTGGTACTTCGCGCCCGGATCGAAGAACTCTTCGCCGCGCGCCGTCACCGGAGCCACGCCCTGATACTTCGCCTTCAGCGACCACCACGCCTGGTTGTAGTGATCGGGCGTGATCGAACCGTCGAACACGCCCCAGCGCCAGCGGTCGATCATCAACCCAAACGGCAGGAAGGCGACCTTCGACAGCGCCATCCGCATCTGCGCGTTGACCAGCGATTCCTGGTTCTGCTGGGGACGCGTGATCAAACCGACGGAGGCAAGATACTGCGGCGTCATCGACAGCACGATGGTGTCGCCGATGGCTTCGTGGAAACCGTCGTGGGCGGCGTTTTGGAACAGCGGCGGCAGCTTGTTGTAGGCGAGGTCGTAATAGATGTGTCCCATCTCGTGATAGATGGTGGTCAGGTCTTCCTCGCTCGGGTTGATGCACATCTTGATGCGCACGTCGCCGCGCATGTTCATGTCCCAGGCGCTGGCGTGGCACATCACGTCGCGGTCGAGCGGTTTGATGAACTGGGTCTTGTGCCAGAAGCTGTCGGGCAGGGTCGGCATGCCCAGCGAAGTGTAGAAATCCTGCGCGCGCCGCATCATGTCCACCGCGGTGTCGAGCTGCGCAGCGCGCTGGGCCATGAAGCCGCGTTCGGCGGCAGTGGCATTGGGCGTGCCGGGACGAATCAATTCCCTGCCGAGGTTGGCTTCGGCGGTGCGCTGCAGCGCCGCGTTGACGTCGGGGCTGCTGGCATTCGGATACGGGGCAAGCACGTCCCAGAGATTGGTCCAGTCCTGTTGCCACAGGTTGCCCATCAGATGCGCGGGCAGCATGCCGCCGGACACTTCGCCTTTATCCTTGCCGTATTTGTCGTCGAGCTTGCCGCGCGCGTAGCAGTGCAGCTGTTCATACAGCGGCTTGACCTGATCCCACAGACGGTCGGTTTCCTGCGCAAGTTCGGCAGGCGGCATGTCGTAGCCGGAGCGCCACATTTCGCCGGCATTGGCGAAACCCATTTCGCGTGCGCCTTTGTTCACCAGTTCCACGAAGCGGCTGTAGTCGTTGCGCATCGGCGCGCCGACCGTGTGCCAGCCCTGCCACGCGTCGAGCTGGGCGGTGTAATCGCGGCTGCCGGCGAGCACGTCGCTGAGCTGGCCGATGTCGCGGCAGGTTTGGTTGGCACCCTCGCCGGTGCAGTACTTGCCCGAGCCATACATGCCTTCCAGCTTACTGGCGATTCGGGTGAGTTCGGCCAATTCCTTGGCGTCCTTCGGCGCCGGCATCGCCGTCATCAGCTTGAGCAGCTTGATCTGACGCGCCACCTCCGGCGACATCTGCCTGCCTTCGAAACGCTTGGCCTGCGCGATCCATTCGTTGAGCCGGCCCAGCCAGCGCTCGTTGGCCTTGGCCGCGATCAGCTCGCTGTCGTCGTTGATGTAGGTGTTGGACAGCCACTGCGCCGAATTGAGTTCGGTGCTGACTTCGCGCATCTCGTCATTGACGCGGGCAACGAACTGCTCCGGGGTTTCGTTGGCCGGGCCAGACGAACGGCTGGCCCCGGTGGGACCGCCACCGCCGCCGCAGGAGGCAAGGGCCAGCGAACTGGCGACGGCAATGGCAAGCAGGGCGGGGCGCAGATTCATGTGGAGTTTCCTCGGCAGTGCGGACGCTGGATACCGAAGGCTAACAGACCTGCGCAGACCGCGGCGCGGCAAGCCGGCCCGGCTCCGGGCGCATGCGCCGGACTGGTCCCTTGCGCCGCGGCAGCGAACCATGGCGCGTGGCGGCATACGCAGCAGCGATTTCCGTGGCCATGCAGGTCGGGCGACCGAAGCTGTTCGCAGAGGGTTTCATCTGCAAGAAAATCATGGTATCAACTCCCATCATCAATCACGCAGCGGTGGGCTTGCCTGCGGCTTCAATGGGGAGATTCGGGATGCATTGGAACGGATTTGCGGGGGGGGGGGGTACTGCTGACCCTTGCCTTGTCACTGGCAAGTGGGCAGGCGTCGGCGATTCACACAGTATGTGATTACGACAGCGAGGCCGTCTGTCGGATGGATCCTGAAGGAAGACCAATCGGCTGTACGGTTGTCGGCATCAAAACCAATTGCCGGTGGGAATCAGACGCCTCGGATTTCGAACGCCTTGTCGGCAGAGGTTCTTCCAACGGCTTCAATGATGCTTTCCTGTTTCCGGGCGGCGGCATTGGTCGCGCTGGCCAGAACGAGGAAGAAGTCGCCCGCACGGTGCAGGAAAGTTCCTTGCCCGATCCTTGTGAAACAACCGGCCGGCCGGTTGCAATTCCCACCGGCGACAAGCTCCTGTTCGAACCGGATATCCTGCTTCCTGCGGATTCGGGCGTGCTTGCAGTATTTCGCACCTATCGCAAGACGCAAGAGCACGCCGGCGTCTTTGGCTGGGGTTGGTCTGGCAACATCGAACACACGTTGGTGTTTGAATACGCTGACGGCAGCCAATGCGCCGGGTCCTTGGCCAGCACCCGCACCTGCTCACAGGCTGCGGTGACGAATATCTATCTTGCGGATGGTCCAAGTGCGATCAAATTCACACCCGCCGGGAGCGGTGTGTGGTTGTCGGAAACCAAGAGCATCGTGCAGGACGGGTCAAGCTGGCGTGTGGAATTTCCAGACGGACGGCAGTGGCAATTCAACGGTGCCGGGCAACCCCTCACGCTTCTCGACGAACGCGGCATCGGTCTGACCTACGCCTACAACGGCAGCGGTGCGCTTGCGACGATCACCCATACCTCCGGGCGCACGCTGTCGTTTGCGTGGACGAACGGCAAAGTCAGCGCCATTACCGCCCCCAACGGCAAGGTGTATTCGTACACCTACAATGGCGCAGGGTATCTGGCCAGCGTCACCTATCCGGACAATCTGGGCACCCGCAGCTATCACTATGAAGATTCCCGTGATGCCAGCCGGTTGACCGGCATCTCGATCAACGGCGTGCGCTATTCGCGCTATGCCTACCAGGCCGACGGCCGGGTGGCGTGGTCGGGGCTGGAAAACGGGGTGGAGCGCAGCACGTTCGCTTATACGGCCACCACCACCGCAGTCACCAACGCCCTCGGCCAGACCACGACCTACTACATCAGCGAGACCGACGGCGCGCGCCGGATCGTCGGCGTGGAGCGGCCGCCGTCGCCGACCTGCTCGGGCAGCATGGCCGAGTCGTTCTACGACGCCAACGGCAACGTGACGTCGGAGCAGGACCAGAACGGCGTGCAGACGCAGTATGTCTACGACGCCGACGACCGCCTGACCCGCAAGACCACCGGCATCGGCCCGAATGGCGAGGCCGACCAGCAGCAGATCACCGAGTACGTCTGGGATGCCGCCCGCAAGGGCCGGCTGAACCAGATCAAGGTCTACGGCGCCAGCACCAGCCAGTTGCTCAACACCACCAGCTATGCCTACTACCCGGACGGTGACGCCCGCGCGCGCCTGCTGCAATCCGTCACCGTCAGCAATCAGGGCGGCGGCGATGTCGGCACGCGCACGACCAGCTATGCCTACACCCTGCATCCCAACGGCATGGTCGCCAGCATGACGGTGGACGGCCCGCTGGCCGGCAGCGGCGATGCCGTCACCTATACCTATGATGCCGCCGGCAACCTGCTGACGGCGAAGAACAGCCTGAACCACGCGGCGACCTACGCCAACTACAACGCGCTGGGCCAGCCGGGAAAGGTGACGTCGGCCAACGGGGCGGTCACGCAGTACACCTACAACGCACGCGGGCAGGTGCTGACCGAAGCGCGCACGGTCAACGGCGCGGCGCAGGTGACGACGACGACCTACGATACCCAAGGACGGCCGGTGCGGGCGACCCTGCCTGACGGCAACTGGGTTGATACCGGTTATGACGTGTATGGACGCGTGATCTCGGTGTACAAGAGCTATGCCTCCGAAGACGGCGATCCGGAGACCATCAACGAGGTGACCACGGAGCGACAGACGTTCACTTACAACCTGCTCTCGCAGCCGACAACGGTCGAGCGCAGCACGCGGCATACGGGAAGATGGATAGACCCGATGCCGTTTCCACTTCAGGGGATACGCGGCGGCGATCAAAGCCCCCCGATTCCGTTCGACTCCACCGACCTCCACCAGCGCACCACCTACGTCTACGACACCGGCGGCTTCCTGAGCCAGCAGGTGGGCGAACACGGGCAGGTGACGACGTACCACTACGATGCCAACGGCGATCTGGATCAGACCACCGACGCGCAGGGCAACAGCACGCACTATGCCCACGACCGCCATCGCCGGGTGTCGGCCATCACCGATGCGGCGGGTGGCACCACGCTGATCCAGTACACCGCGCTGGGCCAGGTCGCGCAGGTGCGCGATGCCAGGAACAACGCCACCAGCTATGTCTACGACGGGCTCGGCAACCTGCTCGGCCAGAGCAGCCCGGACACCGGCGCCACCAGCTTCAGCTACAGCGCGGTCGGGCAGCTGATCCAGACCAAGAAATGATCTTGCCCCTGAACTTCGGACACCCATCTAAGCGACATGGGCCAGCTCGTACTGCTCCGGGCTGAGGTAGCCGA
>JADFDQ010000015.1 GCA_018262705.1 Xanthomonas sp. | reverse complement strand
GTTGGCGCTTGACCATGTGACACCTCCCCGGGGATTGTCCCCGTTCAAAGGTGTCCGTCAAACCCGGGCCATCTCAGGGGTCAGGGGTCAGGGGTCAGGGGTCAGGGGTCAGGGGTCAGGGGTCAGAGAAAGCATAAAGCCGCACAGTGGGCTGCCAACAACAATCAGGCAATCTCGCAGTGACAACGAATTGCGGTCGATCGAAAAGCATCCACAGCCGACAGGCCTAGCGTTGGGTGCCGTCGCTGCGCGGTCAATGCGCGTGCGCGGGATGCGTCACCTGCGCGGGTGTAGGCTCCGACTGCAGCAACTCGCGCCCCTTGGCGATTTCCTGTTCGAACCACTGGGCAAAGTACGGCGTCTGCACGAAGCCTTGTCCCCAGCCGAAATCGAGTCCGGTCAGATAGCGGTCTGCTGCGCCGCGGCCGTTGATCCGGGCCGGCACGATCAGCGCGCGACCGCCGTCACGACTGGCCTCTGCCACCATCGCGCGCACCTGCGCCACGGCGTCCTTGTTCTTGTCCGGCCAGTCCTCGCGCCAGGTGGCCACCCGAATTGCGCGGAAACGATCGCCGCCGAAGGCGCGCATTTGCCCGGCCAAGCTTCCCAACAAATCCAGCCAGCGCTGATTCGCAGCATCTTCCCCCTGCCCGTGCGCCATCAGGATGATGGTTTCCTGCGCCGGATTCTTCGCAACGGAACGCGCATTTTCCAACAACGCACGTGCGAACAGCGGATCATCATCGACACCGCCCACCGTTACCATCGGCAGTGACGAACGAATCCTCGGTGCGGCCGCAAGGGTCTCCCCGCCGTCGTGATGCCCCATCTCCATTCCACCCATGCCGCCCATGGCATGTCCAGACATTGCCGGTGGCGCACTTCCATTTTCGACATCCAGCCCAAGCATGCGCTCGACGTCGCTGCGAAACGAATCGGCCATCCCGAACGCACGCACCACCACGACCGCCTGCGCACCGTCGCGCTCCAACTCGCGCACCGCGTGCTCGACCACCGGCGGATCGGCCATCGAAAAAGCGAATGCCAGCGTGTGGCGCGCGCCCACCGACGCCAGCGCCTGTTCGATATCGTGATTCCAGAACCAATCGGCGCCGTGGGTCAATGCCACCACGCCGATTTGCGCGGGATCCGGCGCAGCACGTTGCAACTGCGTCTTCGCGGCCGCACGTTGCAACCACTGCGTCAGCGACTCCGTGCTTGCGATCTGCGCTGACAGCAATTGCGCATCCTTGGGCAGATCGGAAGCAAACCAGCTGTTGAAATCCATCATGGTGTCGGCGCGGGGCGCAAATCCGACCGGAACCACCACCGCGCCCTGCGCCGCTTTCACCGCGTCACTGAAACGCGAACGCAGCACGTCCGCATCCTGCGCACCGCGCTCGGGATAGACCGCAGCATCGATCACCTCGGGCGCCAGCGTGCTGGCAAACGCGCCCATCCGGCGCAACTGGCTGCGCATCGCCTCGGCCGACGCCGCATTGCCCGCGCCGTAGCCAACCAACAGCAGGCGCGAACCGTGCGCCTGCGCGTCGCGCAAGCGCGCCGACAGATCTTCGACTGCCAGATAGGAACTGCCATAGGGCTTGGCAAATTCCAGCACCGCGCCCGCATCTTTCCGCGCCTGCAGCCAGCCGCGCGCCAGCTGCCAGCGCGCTTCCTGCTCGGACAGCACCAGCGGCAGCACCGTCACTGAACGCGCGCCGCGCTGGCGCAGCGCCGCCAGTTGTGCATCCAACACCGCTTCGCTGCGCGCGTCGGTGATGTACAGCAGCTCGGCATTGCGGCCCTGCGCGAAAGCGTCAAAGGCGTCGCGAATCTCCGCATTGCCGAGGAAGCCGCGATCCGCTGTGACGACCAACACGCCCGAGGGCTGCACACTTCCGATCGATGGCGCAGCGGCGGCGGGCACGGTCAGTAATAAAGCAAGCAGCATTGCGCCGATGGTCAACAGGCAGAGCGAATGCAAACGTGCTGAAGTCACCAAGATTTCATCTCGCGTACGGGTGCTTGAATTCGGCGCTGCCCAACACAGCAGGAATCGGCACAGTTTACGGTCAAATGCAGTTCAATGATATTGATTTGCATTTACACCACCCCTTAGAAGCGCTCACGCCACTTCGACGCAGTTCCTGCCCCGCGCCTTGGCCCGATACAGCGCACGATCCAGGGCCTGCAAGTCGAGCGGAGCGCCCGACGATGCGGTCACCGCAAAACTGGCCCGTAGCGGCACCGATTCCCCTTGCCACGACCAAAGCGACGAAGACAGCGCCGCCTGCATGCGCTGTGCCGTCGCCAAAGCGGCTTCGCGCTCGGCTCCCGGCAAAACGACCAGAAATTCTTCGCCGCCCCAGCGTCCGATGACATCCACGTCTCGTAATAGACGGCGGACAGTCTCCACGATGAAGCGCAGCGCGGCATCGTCGACCAGATGCCAAAAACGGTCGTTGACGTTCTTGAAGTGGTCGATATCGCCCGGAACAGCGTTCGAACATCAAGCCCGCCCGTACTGATCCTCATAGCGCACGATGTCGTCTTCGCCCAGATAGTCGCCGGACTGCACCTCGATCAACTCCAGCACTTCGGCGCCGGGGTTTTCCAGCCGGTGGGTGGCGCCGATCGGGATATAGGCCGACTGGTTGGCGCACAGGTCGAAGATTTCGTCGTTGCGGGTGACGCGCGCGGTGCCGGTGACCACCACCCAATGTTCGGCGCGGTGCTTGTGGGACTGCAGGGACAGCCGTGCGCCTGGCTTGACCTTGATGCGCTTGACCTGGAAGCACGCGCCCACATCGACCGAATCGTAACTGCCCCAGGGGCGGTGGACTTCGCGATGGAGAACGGCCTGGGTGCGGCCTTCGGATTTCAGGCGAGAAACCACATCCTTGACCTGCTGGACTTTGGACTTGTGCGCCACCAGCACGGCATCGGCGGTTTCCACCACCACCAGATCCTCGACGCCGACCAGCGCGACCATCCGCTGCGCCCACGCATAGCTGTTTCGGCTATCGATCGCGATCACCTCGCCGCGGCAGGCGTTGCCCGCCTCGTCCTGCGCGCTCACGTCCCACAAAGACGACCACGAGCCGACGTCGTTCCATCCGAACTCCGACGGCAGCACCATCGCCGCATCGGTCTTTTCCATCACCGCGTAGTCGATCGAATCCGACGGGCAGGCCGCGAACGCGGCTTTGTCCAGTCGCACGAAATCGCCGTCGCGCGCAGCTTCGGCAAACGCCTTTTCCACCGCTGCCAGGATGTCGGGGCGAAAGCGACCCAGTTCTTCCAAATAACGCGACGCGCGCAGCAGGAACATGCCGCTGTTCCAGAAATAGCCGCCGTCTTCGACAAACGTCTGCGCGGTGGCCAGATCGGGTTTTTCGACGAAGCGCAGCACCTTGCGCACGCCCTGCCCGGCCGCCGCCTGGATATAGCCGAATCCGGTTTCCGGGCCGGAGGGAACGATGCCGAAGGTCACGAGAGCACCCGCCTCCGCCGCCGGAACCGCCTCCCGCACGGCACGCCGGAAGGCTTCGGCATCGCGCACGACATGGTCGGAAGGCAGCACCAACAGCAGCGGGTCGTTGCCGCCCTGCTGCGCCTGCAGGGCCGCCGCAGCGATCGCCGGAGCGGTGTTGCGGCCCACCGGCTCAAGCAGGATCGCCGGGGTCGGCGCCTGAATCTGACGCAGCTGCTCGGCGACGAGAAAGCGGTGCTCTTCGCCGGCCACAACGATCGGCGCCGTCGCGCTCAGGTCGCCGATCCGCAGCCAGGTCGCCTGCAGCATCGTCTGCTCGCCGCCCAACGGCAGGAACTGCTTCGGATAGGCTTCCCGCGACAACGGCCACAGGCGCGTGCCGGAGCCGCCGGACAACAGGACGGGCTGCAGTGTCATCATGTGAATGAAAATCCTTTCGCGACGCAATGTCCGGCAGTTTACCCTTTGCGCATGACCACTCATCCCGAAACCAACGATCCGCGCGCCATACAGCGCTTGCGATGGGCGCGCACCGCGCTGCGCGAGGCGAACATCGACCTCGAACGCGCTTCCACCGACGCCGGCTTCCGCAGCTACTGGCGCACGACCGGCATGCCACCGACGCGCATCGTCATGGATTCCCCGCCGGACAAGGAAGACGTGCGCCCGTGGCTGCGTCTGCGCGATTTGCTGGAAGCCGGCGGCGTGCGGGTGCCCAAGCTGCTGGCGCGCGACGTCGAGGCCGGCTTTCTGCTGCTGGAGGACTTCGGCCGCGACACCTATCTGCAGGTGATCGATACCAGCAATGCCGATGCGCTGTTCGATGCCGCGATCGATCAACTGCTGAAAATTCAGCGGATCGAACCGTCGGCGGACTTGCCCGCTTATGACGCAGCCCTGCTCTCCCGCGAACTGCACCTGTTCGACGACTGGTTCTGCGGCAAACACCTCGGGCTCACGCTGACGCCGGAACAATGCGCGACGCTCGACGTCGCCTACCGCTTCCTGATCGACGCCGCGCTGGCGCAGCCGCAGGTGCTGGTCCACCGCGATTTCATGCCGCGCAACCTGATGCCGGCAAACGATGGCCCGGCGGTGCTGGATTTCCAGGATGCGGTGCGCGGCCCGATCGCCTACGACCCGCTGAGCCTGTTCAAGGACGCGTTCCTGAGCTGGCCCGAGGCGCGGGTGTCCGACTGGCTCGACGGCTATCACGCGCGCGCCGCTGCCGCAGGTTTGCCGGTTCCCGAACGCACGCGCTTCCGCCGCGACGCCGATCTGATCGGCATCCAGCGCCATCTCAAGGTGATCGGCATTTTTGCGCGCCTCAACCACCGCGACGGCAAGCCGAAATACCTCGTCGACGCGCCGCGCTTTTTCACCTATCTCGACACCGCGCTTCCGCGCTATCGCGAACTCGACGGACTCCGGCGCCTGATCGACACCCGCATCGCGCCTGCGTTGGCCAGCGCTGCGGCTGCATCGATATGAAAGCGCTGCTCTTTGCCGCCGGTCGCGGCGAGCGGATGCGCCCGCTGACCGACGCCACCCCCAAGCCGCTGCTCAAAGTCGCCGGCAAGCCGCTGATCGTCTGGCACCTGGACAAGCTGGCCGCGCTCGGCGTGCGCAACGTCGTCATCAATACCTCCTGGCTGGCCGACCAGTTCCCGGCCACGCTCGGCGACGGCACGCGCTGGGGACTGCGCCTGCATTATTCATTCGAAGGGGCGCAGCCGTTGGAAACCGGCGGCGGCATGTGGCACGCGCTGCAGCTGCTGGGCGACGGCCCGTTTCTGGCCGTCAACGGCGATATCTGGAGCAACCTTGATTTCGCCAAGCTGCCACCTGCGCCGAAGGGCGATGCGCACTTAGTCATGGTCGACAATCCCGCGCACAACCCGAACGGCGACTTCGCGCTGGATGTGAGCGGCCGCATGCATTCCGAAGGCGAACATCGGCTGACCTTCGCCGGTATCGGCGTGTACCGGCCCTCGATTTTCGACGGTTGGCGAAAAATCATTGGCTCGACACCGGGCGCCAATGAAGACCCACCAAGGTTCAAGCTGGCACCAATGCTGCGCGCCGCGATGACGCGCGGCTCCGTGACTGGCCAGCACCACCACGGACGCTGGACCGATGTCGGCACACCGCAGCGGCTGGCGCAACTCGATGCCGCGCTGCGGCGATAGCCGAGGAATCCAGCCACAAGGCAGTACGCTCAGTGCAGGCGAGCGCTCCCGGCAAAAGCCTGCTTCAGTACCGGCAAGTTGCGGTCGGCATCGTTCCAAATGACGAGCACGTCTCGATAGGCCGCCAACGCTGCAGCGCGTTCATTGGCGTTTGACAAGGCTTCCGCCAGCCGCAAACGCGCCAAGCTGGCGACCGGGAAATACATCGCAAGCCCCGGGTTGTCCAGAATTTTTTTGAACTCGACGACGGCTTTTGGATAGTCCTTCGAAGCCAGATAAGCCTCGCCACGCATGTAGATCGGATACAGCGCCGTCCAACCCAGGGGACTGGATCGCGTCACGCTCAAGTCATAGGGTGCGGCGGGGCGAAGCAGATTCAGCGCCTCGCTTGCGGCACCGCGGTTGAGTGCCAGCCTGGCTTGCAACGTGGGTAAATAGCTGCATCGAACCAGCGTGTCTTCCGGAAACTGGTGCGCCAGTTGCGCCGCCAGCGACTCGGCTTGGGCATCGGAACCGGATATAGCAAGCGCAAGCGCAGCGCCATACAGCACGTCACGCGCCGATGAGCGCTCAATGGCTGACTGTGCGCGTTGTCTGGCTTCCTTTGCATTGCCGTACAGTGCTTCACGCACGGCGGACATGGCCAGGTACACCGCCACGGGTTCCTGTTCTCCGGCGCGCTGTGCTGCACCCATCGCCTGCTCGGTCAGGTGCCGTGCCTCGTCCATGCGCCCATGGAACGCCGCCGCCTCGGACGCGGCCGCCAGCAATTGATCCTCGAAACCGGCCTGTCCTTTTGTGGCGGCGAGCTGTTGCGACATGCCCGTTGCATCGTGTTGCAGAAAAGCGAGTTGATAGAGGTCGATCGCGAACATCAGCGAATGCAGGTTCAATTTGCGCGCTTGCGCGTGTGCGGCGCGGGCAGCGTCGAACTGATTCAACGCAATGTCATTGTCCATCAACAAGGCATAGGGAATGGGATTTCCCGGTGTCATCCGAATGGCTGCAAGCGCATGCTCTCTGGCCCGGTTGTGTTCACCAATCACGGGGTAGATCGAGCCGGCCAGCAGGATGTGCGGCACGGGCATCCGCGGATAGGCTTGAATCCAGGCCTGACTGGCCTGTACGGCCATGTCGATGTTTCCGCTTCCGGATTTTCCATAACGGGCGCGAATGAAGTAGCTCTCGGGCTCGCTGACGCGATCGCGCAGGGCGTAGGCGCGGCGGGCGTAATCGGCGACGATCCGCGATTCGCCGAGGTTGGAGTACTCGATGGTGAGCACGCCGTATGCCAGCGCAAACTCGGGATCCAGTTCAATTGCGCGCTTGAACCGTGGAATGGCGGCGAGCGGGTCATTGCCGCTCCACAACAGCCGCATGCCCTCGCTGTAGGCCTTCAACGCGGCGAGCGACGGCGTGGTGGCCTGCTCCAGCGGAATGTCGCGCCGACGCACGCTGCTCAACGCCTCACCAAGTTTGCCGCGAAGCTGCGACGACGCCTCGCCCAATGCCTTGAGTACATGGTTTTTGTCCGCAGCTTCGGTTTCGGCACTGGCAAGCGTGGCTCCGGTGGCGCAATCCAGTGCGCGCAACGTGAGTTGGTAGGGCTTGCCGACCTGTGCGATCGCGCCTGAAATCACCGTCGTGGCGTCGATGCGCTGGCACAGATCCAGCGCAACTTCCGGCGGCAGCCGTGCGTCTGCGGCCCGTCCCATCATCGTCAGCGCCTGCCGGATGCGGCCTTCGGTGACAATGCTGAGAAACGGCGACTGTTCGAGTTGCACCGCCAGCCCCAGCCGCAGCGTGTCGTCGAACACCGGATCGCCGGTGCGGTTGCCGAACTCGGCCAGCACCACCGTGTCTTTGTCGGTCAATACGCGCGGCGATGGCCGGAGCAACGGCCATGCCACGGCAGCAGCAATGGCGATGAAGAGGCAGGCCGCAATACTCCAGCGTGCCATTGGCGAACGCCATCTTGATGTCTGCGCCGCATCGATAGACGCCAATGCCTGCGCCAATTCGGTGGCCGATTGCCAGCGTTGATCGGGGGATTCGCACAGGCAGCGGGCGATGAGTTTTTCAAGGGCGTGCGGGTGCACGGGCGGATACGCCGAGCCAGCGCGAGTTCCCGTCAGCATTTCGTGCAGGACGTGCCCGAATGAGTAGATGTCCGAACGTGGGTCGGCGCGTTGGCCGCTGCGTTGTTCCGGCGCGGCGTAGGCCGGGGTGCCCATGACCTGGCCGGTCTGGGTGTCGGCGTCTTCCTCGAAGAATCGGGCCAACCCAAAATCCAGCAGCTTGACGCCGGAGGCCGACAGCATGATGTTGCTTGGTTTCAAGTCGCGGTGAACGATGCCCTTGGCGTGGGCAGCAGCCAGTCCCGCGAGAATTTGCCGGGCATACGCCAATGCATCCTTGACCGGCAGTGCTCCGCGCTGGAGGCACTCAGCAAGCGTTTCGCCATCGACCAGTTCCATCACCATGTAATCCGGGCCGATGTCGTACAGCGCACGAATGTTGGGGTGGCTGAGCGCCGAAATCACGCGCGCTTCGCCAAGGAATTCCGAAGAAAATCGTGCGCGCACACATTTGATCGCGACCGCGCGCCCAAGCCGCGTGTCGATCGCGCGGTACACATCGCCCATGCCGCCATGGCCCAGGCGACGGTCGATGCGGTAAGGGCCGAGCAAGCTGCCGCTGGGCAGTGCGGCCGGTTCGGTATTCGTCAACAGCGACAGTGCCGCCGTGGTCGCCGGGTGTTCCAGAAATGTGCTTTCGGTGTCCTGCGCAAGCAGCGATTCCACGTCGCGGCGCAGTTCGGGCTCCGCGCTTGCAAGAAGTCCGAGGCGATCTTCGGCAGGACTTTCGCGCACCGCATGGTACAGCTCGGCCACCTGCTGGAATCTGCGCGGATCCACGGCCTGATCGTCCTTTGCGGATTACCCCAAATACACCCGATTCGCTGCGCGGTCAGAACCCTCACGAACGCGGAACATTCGCGTCGGTCAACGTCCCCGATCCTGATCAAGCTCCCGCAGCAGCCACGCTTTTGCGATATCCCAGTCGCGCCTGACGGTGCGTGGCGATATTTCCAGCATCCTCGCAACATCTTCCTCGGTCAATCCGCCGAAATAGCGCAGTTCCACCACCTTGGCCTGGCGCGGCGCGACCTGCGCGAAGTCGGTCAAGGCATCGTCCAGATCCAAAATGGCCTGATCGGTCACCTCGGCCAAGAGAACGAATTCGTCCAGCGTCACCTGCACAGCGCCGGCGCCGCGCTTGTCGGCATCGCGCGCGCGCCGCGTCCACCAGGATGCGTCGCATCATCTGCGATGCAATCGCAAAAACTGCGCACGATCGCGCCAATCGACCGCGGTGACGTCGGTGAGACGCAGATAGGCCTCGTTGACCAGCGCGGTGGTTTGCAGCGCATCCGGCTTGCGTTCGCTGCGCATGTGGCGATGCGCAATCCGGTGCAGCTCGGCATAGACCCGCTCGGTCAATTCTCCCAATGCGGCCTCGTCGCCGCGACTCCAGGCTTTCAGCAGGCCGGTGACGTCGGTCATCGCATCAATCACGCGCGCTCCCGAGCCGACCTGCAATCGCATCGGCACTCGACATGGCCACATTTGTCTCCGGTTTCCGCCTTTGCCAGATAAGGGGAGTTCGCAGCTGCGGTTTTGGCGTTGGCAATGGCCGGTCCGAACCGATCCGAATCCCCCGGAAACCGCCTGCGGCGCGAGCCGCCACGGGGCATGCCCCATGCACCCAGCCACCGAGGGACTTCGTATGAAACACCGACCCACCTCCATCGCCGCCGCACTGGCGAGTATAGCCGTCCCGACCGTGCTGGCCGTTGCCAGCCCCAGCGCGTTGGCGCAGGCCGCCCCGCAAACAGCAACCGACCAGAACGGGCTGTTCAGCCAGATGGTGGTGTTTGGGGACAGTTTCAGCGACAGCGGCAACTTTTCAACCGCGGTGGGCTACCCGCAGACGACCCGCTTCACCACCAATCCCGGACTGGTGGCCGTGGAATATTTCGCCAACTACTTCAAAATGCCGATCAAGGCTCCGTTGCAGGGCGGCAGCAACTATGCCTTCGCGCTTGCCACCGTCCGTGAGGCTGCGCCAGACACGCAGGACTTCGTGCCGTCGCTGCCTGACCAACTGGCGATGAGTCTGGCCGCCAGCGGCGGCAAAGCCGATCCGAACGCCCTGTACGCGATCGTTGGCGGTGCCAATGACGTGTTCACGAATTTCGCCTGGGTTGGCAATGGCGACATCACCCCGGAGCAGGCGATGGCCAATATCACGGCCGATGCACAGGCGGAACTTGCCATGATCCAGCAGCTCGACCAGGCGGGTGCGCGCTACGTCATGGTGTTCAATCTTCCCGACCTCGGGCTGTCCCCCGACGTGGCGGCGATGGGGCCGGAGGTGGCCGGCATGCTCACGCAGATGACGGCTGCCTACAACGACGCGCTCAGTGCAGGGCTTGGCCAGACCAACATCAATGTGATTCCGGTCAATCTGTTCGCACTGTTCGACGAAATCGCCAGCGAGCCGGCACGCTATGGCCTCACCAATGTGGCCGAGCCGGCCTGCGGGATGGACGCGCTGTCGATCGATTGCGGCCCGGAAGGCTCCGGTGCGCCGTACACATACGCAGCAGGTGCGGAAAACACCCACATGTTTGCCGATTTCGGGCACCCCGGCACGGCGACCCACAAAATGCTGGCGCAATACGCGCAATCCATTGTCCTGGCGCCGGGGCAACTCTCGCTGCTTGGCGAAGCGCCGCTCACCTTCAATGCCGGCATCAATCGCGCCGTGCTGGCGCAAGGCCTGAGCCAATCCGGTCGGCCCGACTGAGGCTGGCGGCCGTGGATCAACGTCAGTCATGCCCGCCAGCGCTTCGATGCGCAACTGAATTCACCCGCGAATCGCAGCGACACCAACCTGCTCGCCGTGGGTGCCGACATTCAAGCCACAGCGACGGTGACGACGGGGTTTGCGCTGAGCGAAGGCCGACAGCGCAATACCTTCGCCAACAATGCCGGCGGCTTCAGGCTCAGCACCAGCGAAGCCACCGGCTATGCGCTGTGGAACGGCGCGCATGCCTACCTCGGCGCCATCGGCAGCGTTGGCCACCTGCGTTATCGCAACGTGGAGCGCACGATCCAGATCGGCCCCGATCAACGTCACGAGGTGGGTGACACCGCCGGCTCGCACTCGGCGCTGTCGCTCACGGGCGGCTGGTGGTTTGCTGCCGGCGACTGGAAGACCGGGCCGTTTGCCGACCTGAGCTGGCAGCGGATCCGGGTGGATGGCTACCGCGAAGCGGGCGACGACGCCACCGCGATGCGGTTCGGCAACCAGCGGCGCAATGCGCTGATTGCATCCTTGGGCTGGCAGCTCAGCGGCGCCCTGCAATCGGGCAACACGACGCTGTATCCCTATGCACGGCTGGCATGGCACCACGACCGCGATGCCGATCCGCGCGCAGTCAGCGCGGGGCTGAACATCATGGCCGGAACCTTCGCACTGGATGGCTACCTGCCGGATCGGAGCTGGGTCAGTGCGGAGCTTGGCCTGGGCTGCGCCTTCACGCCCGACCTGACCGGCTGGATCGGCTACAGCGGCCGCTTTTCGGACAGCAGCCAGCGCATGGACAACCTGAATCTTGGCGTCAAGTTCCTCTTTTGAGCGTCTATCGCGGCTGCACGGCGGCGGTCACACATTTGGCCGCCGCTCGGCTCGGAGTCCGGTCCTTGGACAACGCTGACTTGATGGGCGTTGCCTTGGTCAACGGGCAGCGGAGCGCATGCCGCTGCCGTTTGCTCAATCCTTTGACAGAACCTCTCGCAAAAACGGCACGGTCAGCCGACGCTGCGCGGCGAGCGAGGCGCGATCGAGTTGTTCGAACAGCGCAACGAGACTGCCGGGGTCGCGGCTGCAGCGCTGCAGCATCCAATCCAGCGCCGCCGCGTCGAAATCCAATCCGCGCGCGGCGGCACGCACACGCAGCATCTGCGCGCGGCCGGCGTCGTCCAGGATCGGCAGCTGCCAGCGCGTGCACTGCGCAAGCCGCGAACGCAGGTCAAGCAGGGTCAACGCCAGCGCATCCGGCGCGGCCGCGGCAGAGAAGACGATGCTGCGCCCGGCCTCGCGCTGGGCGTTGTGGCGGTCGAACAGCGCGATCTCGTCGGCGCGCTCGCCCGCCACCGCATCCAGATCGTCGAGCGCAATCAGTTCCGCATCGACATCGCACAGGGCTTCGTGCACGCGGCCGCGCAAGTTGCACAACGGCAAATAAACTGCATGGCGACCGGCCGTATCGGCTTCCGCACAAGCCGCCAACAGCAGGTGGGTCTTTCCGCTGGAACGCACGCCCTGCAGGTACGCCCCACCGGAACAGGTGCCGGTCGCCAACGCGCGCAGCTGCGCCAGCATCCCGACCGGCGCCTCGATGTAGCGGTCGAAGCGCTGATCCGGCGGCGCGCGCAACGCCAGCGGCAGTTGTGGCCCGACCGCATCCACGTCAGGCGGCGTCATTCCCACGATCCGGGCCGACGCCACGGGCGCCATTGCCCGCGTTTTCTTCCTCCGGTGCGTCCTCGTCCGGTACACCGACAAACCCCTCGACATCGACCAGAACCACCGGCGTGTCGCCCGCGTACAGTTCGCTCTCGCGGTAGCGTTCCTGCGCATAGCGCAGCAGGACGTTGGCGACGGCGGCCACCGGCAGCGCCAGCAGCATGCCGAGGAAACCGAACAGCACCCCGCCGGCCATCACCGAAAAGATCACCGCCATCGGGTGCAGGCCGATGCGATCGCCCACCAGCTTTGGCGTGAGCACATAGCTTTCGACGATCTGGCCGACCCCGAACACGACACCGACGCCGGCCAGATGCTGCCAGTCGCCGAACTGAACCAGCGCGGCCAGTCCGCCCAGCACCACGATCGAAGCCGGCCCCAGATACGGCACGAAGGTCAATACGCCGCCAATCAAACCGATCAGGATGCCCAGATCCAGACCGACGAACCATAGGCCAAGACCGTAGAGGATGCCGAGAATCAGCATGACCAACAGCTGGCCGCGCAGAAAGCCGCCCAGCACTTCATCCGATTGCAGCGCCAGCCGTTTTACGGTCTGGTAGTGGTCGCGCGGCACCATCGAACCCACGCGACCCACGATCAGATCCCAATCGCGCAGGAAGAAAAAGGTCAACACCGGCAGCAATGCTGCATTCACCACCAGGCCGAGCAATGCAAAGCTCGAACGCGACACGTAGCCCAACGTCACCGCGGCGATGCCGCCGGCGCTCTGCCAGTGCTCGCGCAGCAGCGCCATGAGATTCTCCACGTCCAGCATGGCGTGCAATTGATAGCCGGTGCGGTGTTCGAACCACGGAACCACGGTTCCGAGAAACCAGTCCCGATAGCTGGGTACCGAATCGATCAGCGTCGAAATCTGTTGTTCAAGAACGGGAATGAGCAGCACAAGCGCTCCCGTCAGGATCAACACGATCACCGAAAAAACCAGGATTACCGCAGTGTTGCGGCCCAGACCGCGCTTTTCAAGACGATCCACCATCGGATCGCCCATCCACGCCAGCAGCGCCGCAAATGCGAACGGAAACAAGACTGGCGAAAGAATCCAGATCAGCCAGAGCAGCCCGAATCCCAGCACGCCCCACTGCAGCCGCCGGAAAAACGCCGCGATGGTCGCCAGATCGTGCTCGCGCGCCATCGTCAACCTCCGGCCAGCCGGAAGCGGGTCACGCCGGTACCATCGCCTGCGCTTCCCGCATCGTCCGGAACCGCAACCAGCACGCCTCCACGATCGACATAGCGGGTGAAGTTCGCCATGCCGGTGCTCAGGTCGAGTTCCAGATCGAGCCGATCCGGCGTTGCCATGACCGGCGCAATGCGCCGAACGATCGAAATTCTGCCCAAATATCCGGCAACGCGCAGGTAATCCTCGCCGTTGCGCAGCCCGGCAATCTGGACGCGGTAGGTGCTGCCGGCTCCGCCGCTGCCGGCCCGAGCATAGCGTCGGTACAAGGCATCGGCCGCGCCATCCGCCCCGCCGGCCATGGCCCGACGCGCATCGGCGCTGCTGGTCTGCCAGTTGCCCAGCACCCTGCCGTTGTCCACCAGCGTCCAGTCCACCAGCCATTGGCCAGGGCCACGTCGCATCTTACCGATCAGCTGGATCGGCGGGCTGTAGCGCCGCGACAGGGCAGCCACCGCAGTGTTGTCGCCGCGCCAGATCGCTCCGACCGCCGCCATCTCGGCGGCATTTCCGGCCGGCAGACCGAGCGAGAACCCGCGCGCCTTGGCTTGATCCAGCACCGAACGCGCCGCGTTGGCCTGCCCCAAACCAACCAGACGCGGGCCGCTGCCGTCGTCGATCGCCAGCCAAAGCACCGGCTTGGGCCGTGGTGACGGCCAGTTCGGCAGGCCCAGCATGTCCACCAGATCGTTCACCGCATCCGGCTTGAAGCGCACCACCAGCTTGGTCTGGTAGCTTGGCGCGCCGGATGCGCCCACGCCCTCGTCCTGCCGGAAGTCATAACTGTCGACGTAATCGTCGACCTTGGCCATTTCCTCACGCACGCCGCCGCGCGCAGCCGCGCCGCGATCGCCGGTGACGTTGACCAGCACCTGCGCCAGCGCCGCGGCCAGCCCGCGCTTGCGCTCGGCATCGGTCTGGTTGCGCACCGGCACTTCAACCTCGTAGGTGCCCTGCGCTACGGCGCGGTCGCCTTCCGTGCGCTGCGCCAAGGCGTTGCCCGCAAGCAGCATGCCCAGAACCGCCAACAGCAGGCCAAGCCACCACCGCGTTCCCAATTGCATTCCAGATTGCATCGCCACATCCTGCCCAAGCTGCCCTCAACCGTGGAATGTTGCCGCAGCCGGGCGCCTGCGTCCATGACCGCGTCGGTCGCCTGCTAAAATCACTTCCCCGACGCCCGCTGCGACTTGCCGTGCCGCCATCCACCTCCCCTGGCCTGACCTACCGCGACGCCGGCGTCGACATCGATGCCGGCAACGAGGTCGTTGAACGCATCAAACCCTTGGTGCGGCGCACGCTGCGCTCGGAAGTGCTAGGCGGGGTGGGCCTGTTTGGCGGCCTGTTCGACCTCTCCGGCCGCTACAAGGAGCCGGTGCTGGTGTCCGGGACCGATGGCGTGGGCACCAAGCTCATCTTGGCCAAACAGCTGAACCGTCACGACAGCATCGGCCAGGATCTGGTGGCGATGTGCGTGAACGACGTGCTGGTGCAAGGCGCCGAGCCGCTGTTTTTCCTCGATTATTTCGCCACCGGCAAGCTCGACGTCGAAACCACCGTCAACGTGGTCGGCGGCATTGCCAAAGGTTGCGAAATCGCCGGTTGCGCGCTGATTGGCGGCGAAACCGCTGAAATGCCCGACATGTATCCGCCGGGCGAATACGATCTGGCCGGCTTTACCGTCGGCGCGGTGGAAAAATCCAAGCTGGTGGATTCCAGCAAGCTGCGTGCTGGCGATGTGTTGATTGGCATTGCTTCCAGCGGCCCGCATTCCAACGGCTATTCGCTGATTCGAAAGATTCTAGCCCGCGCCGGCGCCACGCCCGATAACGGCCGGTTGGATCTGGATTTGGGCGGCGTGACCCTGGCCGATGCGCTAATGGAACCCACGCGGATCTACGTCAAACCGGTGCTGGAGCTGCTGGCCAAGCATGAGATTCACGCCATGGCCCACGTCACCGGCGGCGCGCTGGTGGAAAAAATCATTCGCGTGGTTCCCGCGCCGTTGGGGTTGGATATCGACACCTCGGCTTGGCCGCAACCCGCAGTGTTCGACTGGCTGCAACGCGAAGGCAACGTGGCGCGTGAAGAAATGTGGCGCACTTTCAACTGCGGCGTGGGCTATGTGTTGATGGTGGACCCCAGCGCGGTGTCTGCCATTTCGGCCGATCTTGACCGGTTGGGGCTGGCGCACTGGCAGATCGGCCAGGTGACGCCGGTCGACGATGGCGAGCGGCTGCGGATCGGTTGATGACGATTCGCCTTGCCGTTCTCGCGTCCGGTCGCGGCAGCAACCTGCAGGCGATCCTCGATGCGATCGCCGCCGGCACGCTGGACGCGCAGATCGCGGGCGTGTTTTCCGACCAGCCCGACGCGCAGGCCTTGCAGCGCGTGCCCGAGCCGCTGCGCTGGTCGCGCACGCTGAAGTCCTGCGGCAGTCGCGAGGCCTTCGACGCCACGCTTGCCGATGCCGTGGCCGCCTCCAGACCGGACTGGATCGTCTGCGCCGGCTACATGCGCATCCTCGGGCCAGCCTTTGTCGGCCGTTTCTCCGGCCGCATTCTCAACATCCATCCGTCCCTGCTGCCCAAATACAAAGGCCTGCATACGCACCAGCGCGCCATCGACGCCGATGATGTCGAGCACGGCGCCAGCGTGCATCTGGTCAATGCCGAACTCGACGGCGGCGCGGTGATCGCCCAAGCCAAGGTTTCGGTGCACCGGGACGACGATGCCAACGCCCTCGCCACGCGCGTGCTTCAGGTCGAGCATCCGTTGTACCTGTCCGTTTTGCAGATGCTGGCCAGCGGCCGTCTCGTCGAACGAGGCGGACAACCGCTGCTCGACGGTCATCCTCTGTACACGCCTTTGCAACTAGAGTCGCCCCACTCATGACGGCGCATTCGCAGCCGTCTCCGACCGATTCCCTGTGCTTCCGATGAAGACTCTCCGCATCACCGCCCTGTTCCTGCTGTTCGCCTGCCTGCCCGCCTGGGCCATCCAGCCGTTTATCGCCGACTATGACGCCAGCTGGAAAGGCGTTCAGGCCAATGCCCGGATCACCCTGAGCAGCGCCGGCAACGATCGCTGGCGTTACGACCTGAACATCAGCAACCGGCTGGGCAGCGCCCGCCAGACCACGCTGTTTGAAGAACGCGGCGGCGTCTTTCGTCCGCTGTCCGGCACCGATACCGCGCAGCTGCTGTTCAAGAAGTCGAGAATCGAAACGACCTACGACTGG
This sequence comes from Xanthomonas sp., assembly GCA_018262705.1. GTDB lineage: Bacteria > Pseudomonadota > Gammaproteobacteria > Xanthomonadales > Xanthomonadaceae > Thermomonas. The sequence goes on along the minus strand of JADFDQ010000015.1, from coordinate 28,286 downwards.
TCGCGCGGCGAGGCCCGCTGGAGCGGCGACGTGAAGCCCGAACGCGCCGGTCCGGTTCGCCTTCTGGACGGCGACATGGACGGCATGCTGCTGAACCTGGCGATCGTGCGCGACGTGTCCGCCGGCCGACCGCTGACTTACCGGCTGGTGGACAACGGTTCGGCGCGCAGCCAGAGCTACCGGGTGCTTGGAACCGAGACGATCAACGTCGCCGGCCAATCGCGCACCGCCACCAGGATCATGCGCGGCAACGACGACAAGCAAGTGATCGTGTGGATCGTCGACGGCCTGCCGACGCCGGCGCGCATCCTGCAGCGCAAGAAAGGCAAGGACGAAATGGAACTGACCCTGCGCTCGGTGCGCTAAGGATCAGGCACGCAAGTGCTTGACCCGACGTGGGCCCAAGGGGTTGTCCGACTGCAGCACTTTTTTCGCGCTACCAGTCGGAGCCGCCGCTGGATCCCGAGTCGAAATCGCCGCCGCTGTAGGAACTGCTGCTGTCGCTGCTGCTGCTGTCGCTTCCGCCATAGCTGCCGCTGTCGCTGCTCGTGCTCGAGCAGAAGTCGCCGCTGACGCGGCGGGTGCTCAGCGCGACGTCATTCCAATCGACGGAATCGTAGGTCGTGTACACCTCTTCACTGCAGGTGCTTGACGTTTTTTCCTCGCGCACGCAGTTCCCGGCAGCCGTCGGCGTCTGCGTCGCCAGCTTGTGCGATTTCGCCTCTTTGTCGTAGACGTAGTAGTGGTCGAAGCAGGTGCCGGCCTGCGCCGTGATCCGCGTGTACTTGTGGTAGGGCTGCGTCTGGTTCCAGTGCACCAGCCCGAAGCAGCCGCCGATGAGGGATACGACCAGGGCGATCACGACAAGGCAGCCGGATTTGCCCTTTGTCGCCGGAGTCCCTCCCGTCGATTTCGATGCGAGCGAAGCCGCCGGAATCTTGTAAAGCCGCAGGATCTCGGCGACACCGGCCTTCAGCCCCGCCACATAGGCGGCGCGTTTGAACTTGGGGGCGATGAACTGGCTTGAAACGCGATTGAGATCCGCTCCCCTCACTTTCCTGGCGACGCCATTGCCGGTAACGATCTGGATGCGCCGCGGATTCAATACCACGACGATGTAAACGCCGTTGTCGATGTCGTCCCGGCCGACGCCAAGCTCCTGCGCTCGGCGGCGGGCGTAGTACTCGACGTTCTCGGTGATGGTGTTGACCGTCTCCACGGCGACGACCATCTGCGACTCGATCGAACGGAAATACGCAAGCAGGTCGGCCTCTTCCGAATCGCTCATCAAATTCGCGGTGTCGATGACAAGATCGTTCTTGCGCTGTGCGTCATCGGCTTCGACGACGACCATCCGCGCATCGACGTCGAGAAACTCGTTCCGGCAGTCCTGGCACATCCACTTGCCGGTGTAGCCGTCCTGTTTCAGATCCTTGCCGCCGCAGTTCGGACACGCGAACACCCGTCCGTCAGCGATATCGGCGCCGCGTGCCGCGTTTTCGTCAGCTACCGCAACGACCTTGGTCTGCGTCGCAGCCCACTTCGCCCGGCAGTACAGGCACATCCACTCGCCCGTGACCGGGTGCTGTTCGACCTGCGACGAACCGCATTTCGGGCAGGTGGTCTCCGCTAACCCGTCCTTGGATTTTTCCGAATACCCGGTCGGGTTTACTTTGTCGTCGTTGCCGGTCATTGCCGAATGTTAGCAACACGACATCTTTCGCGCGCTGTTCCAGCGTTCGATCCCTGTCCCCTGTCCCCTGCCCCCTGTCCCCCGACTACCGTCGCGGCAAGTAAACCTGAGGATCCACCGGCTTGCCGTTGTAACGGATTTCGAAATGCAGCATGTCGCGCGCCGCGCCGCTGTGGCCCATCTCGGCGATCTGGTCGCCGGCCTTGACCCGCGTTCCCTCATTGACCAGCCGGGCGCGGTTGTGGCCGTAGGCGGTCAGCCACTGCTCGTTGTGCTTGACGATCACCAGTTCGCCGTAGCCCACCAGCCCGGAGCCGGAATAAACGACCACGCCATCGGCGGCGGCGCGCACCGGCTGGCCTTCGCTACCGACGATGTCCACGCCTTGTCGGGTCGGATCGCCGGATGCAAATCCGGTAATCACATTGCCTTCGGTCGGCCAGCGCCACGACGGCGCACCGGCAATCTGCTGCTCGGAAACCGGCGCGGTCGAAGCGGGTGCGGAGGTGGTTGCCGCCGTCCTTGCAGGAGGCCGTGACGTCGAGGACGAACGCGGAGCGGACGCCGTTCGGCCAGCGCGCGGATACAGCCGCAGGCGCTGACCGGGATAGATCGTGTAGGGCGGCGCGATGTCGTTCCACAGCGCCAGATCAAGCGCGGTGATGCCGTTTTCAGTCGCGATCCGGTACAGGGTCTGCCCGCGCTGAACCACCGCGCTGGCACCGTAATGCGGCTGCGAAACGCGCGCCGGGGCGTGTCCGGCATGCGACGGCCGCGGCTCACGCACCACCCGGCTGTGCCCGCAGGCCGCGAGCAACGTGACCAGCAACGTCGACAGGACGATCCAGCGCATGCGCATGCCGGACATCATGCCGCATGTCCGCGCAACAGCAACCAAACGCCGATTGCGGCCAGCAGCGACAGCGCGGCCCAACCCAGCGGTTCGATCCAGCGCTGCAGCGCGCGTTCGGCGCGTTCGCCGCCGAGCCGGATCGCCAGCGCCAGCAGGAACACCCGCTTGCCGCGACCCACGAACATGCCCGCCAAAAACGGCAGGAACGGCACCCCGACAATCCCGCTGGCCCAGGTGAAGATTTTCAGCGGAATCGGCGTGAAGCCGGCCACGACCAGCAGCCAGAACGCCTTCCACGGTGAATTTGCGGTGATCTCGCGCAGGTTGGCGATCTCGCGATCGAGGCCGGCCTGCCAACCGATCGCTACGAGCATCGGCCGCACCAGTTCATAGGCATAGTGCCCGAGCAGATAGCCGATCACCGCGCCCAGCAACGACAGCACGAGGCTGATGCTCGCGAACCGGAACGCATGTTTCGGCTGCGCCAGGCACATCGGAGCCAGCATCACTTCCGGCATCACCGGGAATACGATCGCCTCGGAAAAGCTGAGCACGCCGAGCAGCGACGGCGCGTGCTTGTGCCGCGACCATTCGATGGCGCGCGCATACAACGGAGTGAACAATTTCACCGATCCACCACGCCCGAAAGCAGGGGCACGAAGCTGACGGCGCCGAGATCCTCGCTGTCAACGACGCCGTCCGCGTTCTTGCTCAAGCGCAGGAGCGATTGACCGCCCGATCCGCCGACCGGCGCCACCAGCGTCCCGCCCGGCTTCAGCTGGTCGAGCAAGGCATCCACCAACTCCGCGCCGGCGGCAGTGACGATGATGGCGTCGAACGGCGCCTCCTCCGGCCAGCCGATGCGGCCGTCGTCGTGTTTGCTGCGAATGTGAAAACCAAGCGTGCGAAAGCGCTTGCGCGCCGTGCGCAACAGGTCGCCGATGCGCTCGACGGTGAACACTTCCAGCCCCAGCGCGGCCAGGATCGCCGCCTGGTAGCCGGAACCGGTGCCGACCTCCAGCACCCGTTTCGGCGCGCGGGACAACAGCGCCTCGGTCATCTTCGCCACGACATAGGGCTGCGAAATGGTCTGGCCGTGTCCGATCGGCAGAGCGTTGTTCTCGTAAGCGCGCGACGCCAGCGCCTCGTCCACGAAACGATGGCGCGGCACCGTGCGGATCGCCTCCAGCACGCGTGCATCGGTGATTCCACCGGCGCGCAGATCGTCGATCAAACGATCGCGCACGCGCTGGCCGGTCAGCCCGATCCCGACATCGCCGGGACGCAGCCGCAAGTGTGCCGTCATGCGCCATTCTCCGGAACACCCGCCAATCCATCCACCCAATGCGCCACCTGCTCCAATGCCTGATAGCGGGTGAGATCGACGTGGATCGGCGTAATCGCAATCCGACCGCTGCGCACGGCGTGGAAATCGGTTCCCGGACCGGCGTCGAGCTCGTCGCCGGCGAAGCCAATCCACCACCACTGCCGCCCGCGCGGGTCCTGCTGCGGCGTGCACGGACCGGCGCGGTGGCGATGGCCGAGCCGGCTGGTCGCAAAACCGCGAATCTCTTCCCACGGCAGATCCGGAACATTGACATTGAGGATGGTGCTGGCCGGCAGGGGATCGCGCAGCAGTCGCTCGATAATCGCCACCACCGCACGCGCCGCGCTCTGGAAATGCCTGCCGCGATGCTCGACCGCGGCCAGCGAAACGGCCACCGCCGGCAGCCCGAGGAAGCGCCCTTCCATCGCCGCAGCAACGGTGCCGGAATAGATGACGTCATCGCCGAGATTGGCGGCGTCGTTGATTCCGGACACCACGATGTCCGGCTCCAGTCCGAGCGTTTCCAGCATCCCCGACACCGCCACGTGGACGCAGTCGGTCGGCGTTCCGTAGACCTTCCAGGTGCGATCGTCGAGCTGCACGACCCGGATCGGGGCATCCAGCGTCAGCGAGTTGCTGGCGCCGCTGCGGTCGCGATCCGGCGCGACCACCACCACCTCGTGACCCGCTTCGCGCAAGCCATGCGCGAGGACGCGGATGCCGGGGGCGTCGACGCCATCGTCGTTGCTGACCAGAACCCTCACGACACCCTGCAACTGAAGATTAAACGCATCCGTCCATGATACCGGATGCAGCCTTGGGAACGCGGTAGGCTGTTGCCGTGAGCAAGCACGATTCCAGCGCCGACGGCCGCCTGTTTCGCGAAGCGATCGGCGCCGATTGCGGCCAGGTGCGCATCCTTCCGGACTCCGGCGCGCGCCCGTCAGCGCCCAAACCGAAACCGACGGCCGCAATGACGATCCGCGATGCGCACAACGCTTGCGAAGAATTGCAGCGCTCCGCTGATTCCGCAACCCCGATCGAAAGCGCCCGCCTCTGGTGCCGCGACGGGATTCCGGCCACGACCCGCGAAAAACTGGCGCATGGCCGTTTTTCGGCCCGGGACGAACTCGACCTGCGCGGACATTCAGCAGCCTCGGGTTTGCGCCTGCTCGCCGAATTCCTGCGCGACAGCCGCAGCCGCGGACTCGGCTGCATCCGTCTGCTTGTGGACTTGGAGACGCACGCGGGAAGCGTGACGCCGATTGAAGTTTCGCTGGAACACCGCAGCGACGTGGTTGCCTTCCACGTCCTCGACAACGGCAGGGGCAGATCCACCGTGACCGTCCTGCTGGGCCGTCGGCGGACTTGAGTTTGCCTCCGGTGCGAGGCCAACCGGCCATCGCTTGACCTGCGTCAATCGGGATCACGCAACTCCACTGTTAGGGTGGCGCGTCCAATTGCGTTGCCTCGCTGCAAGGGCGCGCACGACAGGGTACTGGGTTCAATCACACGGGAGCATGGCATGCGAAAACGCGCTGTCGATTTCTGGCTGTCCGTCGTCGCCAGCGTGGCCGCCACGGCGTTGTCGTGGCCGTTCTGGCGCGACTTCAACTACTGGGCCGTGACGAAAGAGATGTGGTACGTCTACTTCGCCGGCGGCTTCCTGCTGTCGATCTACGTCTTCTATGCCTTCCTCGGCGCGCTGCACACCCTGTTCGAGCATGACGCGCTCGAACACGCCGAAGCCGCCGCCAAAGTCGCCAATCCTGCGCAGGAGGGCCAGCCATGACCTGCACCCCCGGCCAGCCCTGCGAAGAGGGCAAGAAGCGCGGCCGTGCGCTCGGCGCCTTGCTGCTCATGGCGCTCATTTTCGTGCTGCTTTCGTTCGCTTCGTTCGTCAAGTCGCGCGATCAGGTGACGCCCGACCAGGTGCATTTCGCCAACTACGACGCCGTGCAAGGCAAGCGCGTGTTCCAGGCCTACAACTGCATGGGCTGCCACACGCTGCTGGGCAACGGCGCCTACTTCGGCCCCGACCTGACCGACGTCTACGAGCAGGCCGGCCCGGCGTGGCTGGCCGCGTTCCTGCCGTCGGCCGGCGGCTGGCCTACCCAGCCCGCCGTGCAGGTTCACCTGCAGGATGCCGACCAGCAGACCGACACCGGCATCAATGACATGGCCGCCTACCTGAAGGAGTTTCCGGGCGCGGCCGAGCGCATCGAGCGCCGCGGCGGTCACGACACCGCCATGCCGAACCTGCCGATCAGCGGTGAAGAGGTCAAGCAGCTAATCGCCTTCCTCAAGTACACCTCGGCGATGAACACCATGGGCTGGCCGCCCAAGCCGAAGGTCGACGGCCTGACCTTCCCGCAGGCCAAGCCGTTCCCGCAGGCCGCTGGTGCTGCATCCGCCGCGACCGGCAACGCCGGCGCAGCGCCGGCCGCCGCCGCGGACCCGGCCGAACAGGGCAAGGATCTGGCTTCGCAGCTCGGCTGCCTTGCCTGCCATTCGACCGACGCTTCGAAGAAGGTCGGCCCGGGCTGGGGCGGACTGTTCGGTTCGCAGGTCCATCTCGCCGACGGCGGCAACGTCGCCGCGGATGAGGCCTACCTCGCCGAATCGATCCGCAGTCCGAACGCCAAGGTGCCGGAAGGGTTCACCGCCGGCGTGATGCCGACCTACGACGCCGCAACGATTCCCGACGACCAGGTGAAAGCCATCGTCGCCTATATCCGCACCCTGCAGGGAGGTGGACAGTGATGCAGATTCAGTACCAGACACAGCGTCTGAGCATGCGCTTCTTCATGCTGATGGCGGTGCTGTTCATCATCCAGGCCGGCTTCGGTCTGCTTCTGGCCATGCAGCACGTCGATCCGACCCTGCTGGCCGGCACCCTCAACTTCAACATCGCCCGCGCCGAACATCTCAACCTCGGCATCATCTGGATCCTGTGCGGCTTCATCGGCACGATCCTGTTCATCGGCCCGCTGATGTCCAAGCGCGAGCTGGCCGCTCCGGCACTGATCAAGTTCCTGTTCTATGCGCTGTGCGCGGTGACCGTCTGGAACTTCATCGCGCAGGGCTTTGCCGCCAAGGGCATCGCCGGCTGGTGGTTGGGTCAGCCGTGGATCCAGGAGGGTCTGGAATATCTCGAAGCCGGTCGCGCCGCGGACGTGGTGATCCTGATCGGATTTTCGATCCTCGCCTACGTGGTCTGGCGCACCTTCCCGCCGCGCAAGGACTGGAACGAGATCCACTGGGGTCTGGCGATCGGCGTGCTTGCGCTGACCTTCGTCTGGATGTTCGGCATGTTCTTCATCGATCGCCAGGACCTGAGTGAGTACTTCCGCTGGTACGTGGTGCACTACTGGGTCGAAGGCGTGTGGGAAGTCATCCACATCAGCCTGATCGGCTTCCTGCTGGTGCTGCTGTTCGACGCCAACGTCAAGAGCGTCGGCTACGCGGTGTTCTGGGGCGTGGTGCTGGTGTGGCTGTCGGGCCTGATCGGCAACGCGCACCACTACTTCTGGATCGGCACGCCGGAGTTCTGGCAGTTCTGGGGCTCGCTGTTCAGCGCGCTGGAACCGCTGCCGCTGGTGTTCTGCTTCTGGCACATCTATCTGGACGCGCACCACGACCGCAAGCCGCTGAAGAATGCCCCAGCGTTCTACTTCATCCTCGGCTCGGTGGTGCTCGAGCAAGTCGGCGCCGGCATCCTCGGCTTCACCATGACCTTCGCCCTAACCAACGTCTGGTCGCACGGCACCTGGATCACCCCGGCCCACGGCCACCTCGCCCTGTTCGGCACCTTCGGCATGCTCGGCATCGGCGCAGCCTACTTCGCCGTGCCGGTGATGCGCGGCATCAAGGAGTACGACCAGCGCCTCGGCAAGGCCGCGTTCTGGCTGGTGTTCACCGGCATGCTCGGGATTGCCTTCGCGTTCGCGATGGGCGGCACCGCGCAGATCTTCATCTACCGCACCCTCGGCCTGAACTGGTTCGGCGGCGACGTCTATCCGGCCATGAACTTCTTCAAGGCCCTGATTCCGCTGTTCGGCACGGTGTTCCTGACCGGCACCGGCATCATCGTCTATGACCTGTTGACCATGGGCAAGCGGGTGCCTTCGCAAAGCGCCTCGACCCCGGCCGACGCGCACGCCGGGCCGGCTGCACTGGCGCACGCACCGGGTCGCTGGAGCCGTTACCTCGAAGGCTACGAGGCCGGGTTGTGGCTGATGGGCATGTGGATCTTCGGGGCCATCATCACCTTCGGCCTGCTCAGCTTCAACCTGCCGTCGGTGCGCGCAGGCAACCCGACCCTGCCCTATATCATGGCGTGGGTCGGCTATCCTGGCCTGCTGCTGATCACGCTGCTGTTCGTCTGGCGCTTCCTCGCCTCGCTGGAAGCGCGTGTCCTGGATCCGGTCAACGCCGCTCCGGTGCAGGCGGTTCTGCAGCCGGCCTGAGCGTCGCATCGGCGGAAGCGAATCAGCTTCCGCTGCCGTCCTGATTTGCCGGGGCTCCCAGCGTTATCAGTCGCCGGGAGCCCCGATTTTTTTGTCGGCGGCATCGCGGACCGCACCCAGCTCGCGCAGCACCGTCGTGGCATACGCACCGAGCGGCAGCGCGAACGCAATTTCCAGCGCGGTGTCATCCAGCCAGCGCCAGCGCAGATCCTGCGGCTTCAGACGCAGCGCGCGCCGCTCCTGCTTCAGACCCGCGGCTTCCAAGCCATTGCGCAAGCGGTTGGCGGTATCGCCCTGCATGGCATCCAGCTCGACTTCCCGCGCAGCATCCGCGCTGCGCAGTTCGCCCTGCCCCCACAGCGGCCCGGTCGGATGGATATCGAACGCTGCCAGCCGCGCCTGCAATTCCGGCGTGAACGCTTCTGGCCCGAACACGCTGCGGCTGCCGTCCAGCATCCACACCTCGCCATCCAGCGCGGCATCCCAATTGCCGGCCTCGACGCGCGCGTCAAGCACGCGGTTGAACAGTTCCGAACGCGCCGCCGACAGCAGCAGGCTGCGCTCCTCGCGCCGCACCCAGCGTCCGGCGAACATCGCCACCGCTTTGCGCAGATTGCCGCCATCGAAGCCGAAGCGCTGTTCGCCGAAATAATTGGGCACCCCGCGCGTGGTCATGGCCTGCAGCCGCGCTTCGATCTGCGCCCGGTCGCCTTCGACCTCGCGCAATGCCAGCACGAAGCGGTTGCCGGCCAGCGCGCCGCGGGGAAGTTTGCGCGCGTGCCAAGCGTGGTCGAGCACGCGCAGTTCGTTCGATTGCAACGCCTCAAGTTCCGGGGCGATCTTTTTCGGCAACCAGACGCTGAAGCGCTGCCGCGTGACGGCGTGGCGGTCCTTCAACCCGGCATAGCCGATTGCCGATTCGGGCACACCGGCCCACTGTGCGATGGTCTTGGCAGCAAACGCCGTGTTCGTTCCGCGCTTTTCCACCGTCAACAGCAGATGCTCGCCGGCGCCGCTGGCTTCGAAACTTGGCAGTTCTTCGACAAAGAAATCTTCATCCCGAGCACGAATCGCCGCCGAAAGCACCGGCGCGCCGTGGGCGCGCGGAAGTTCCTGACCGCTCACGCCCGTTCCAGCAGGCACACCGCCTGCGCGGCGATGCCCTCGCTGCGACCGGTGAAACCCAGTTTCTCGCTGGTGGTCGCCTTCACGCTCACCGCATCCGCGTCGATACCGAGATCGGCGGCAATAATTTCCCGGATCGCCATGATGTGCGGACCGACCTTCGGCGCCTCGCAGATGACTGTGACGTCGCAATTGCCCACCCGCCAGCCGCGCTCGCGGGTCAGGGCATGACAGTGTCGCAGAAACGCACGGCTGTCTGCGTCCTTCCAGCGCGGATCGGAGGGCGGGAAATGCTGGCCGATGTCACCCAGCGCCAGCGCCCCGAGCAGCGCATCGCACAGCGCATGCAGCACCACGTCGCCGTCGCTGTGGGCGACAACGCCGTGCCCGTGCGCGATCCGCACGCCGCCCAGCATGACGTGATCGCCATCGCCGAACGCGTGAACGTCGAAGCCCTGACCGATTCGAAATTGCATACACCCGCCTTCCATTCTGCTCTTGTAGGAGCGCACCGCAGGGGCGCGAACCTCGACAACATCATCGCGCCCCTGCGGTGCGCTCCTACGGGATCCTCGTCAGCAAAAACTCCGCCAGTGCCAGGTCCGCCGGCGTTGTCACCTTGAGGTTGTCCTCGCTGCCTTCGACCAACGTCGGATAGTGGCCGAGCCGCTCGACCGCCATCGCCTCGTCGGTCGCCTGCACGCCGTCCGCGCGCGCCCGTTCCAATGCGTCCCGCAGCAGACTGCGGCGGAACGCCTGCGGGGTCAGCGCGCGCCACAGCTGCTTACGCGGCACGGTGGCATCAATCCTTCCTTCCGCCTCGCGCTTGAGGGTGTCGCGCACCGGTGCGGCGAGGATGGCGCCGTCCGGATTTATCTGCGCCGCGGCAAGTAATTTGTCGATATCTTCACGGCGCAAGTTCGGGCGCGCCGCATCGTGCACCAGCACCAGCGCGTCCGCAGCCACAGTGTGCGGCAGCGCGCGCAGCGTGGCCAGTACCGAATCGGCGCGCTCGGCGCCGCCAATGCAAGCCAGCACCGGCTTGCCGCACAGCTGGGTCCAGCCCGGCCAGCGCGGGTCGTCTTCAGCCAACGCGACCACGACGCCGTCCACGTCCGGATGCGCAAGCAGCGCGGTCAACGCGTGTTCAAGCAGCGTGCGCCCGGCGATCTGCAGGTACTGCTTCGGAATCTCGCCGCCGAACCGACGCCCGCTGCCCGCCGCCGGCACCAGCGCCCAGCTCACGGCGCGGTGGCGCCCGTGGTCGGTGGAGGACCGCTGGCAGCAGCCGGTTCGCCCGCTGCAGCGGTTGCGCCAGCCGCCGATTGACCGGATTCGCGATCGATCACCCGATAGAACGTCTCGCCCGGCTTGACCAGGCCCAGCTCGCTGCGCGCGCGCTCTTCCACCGCGGCGCCGCCGGATTTCAGATCGGCAACTTCCGCCGCCAGCGCATCGTTGCGGGCCTGCAGCGCGCGGTTCTGCGCTTCCTGATTGGCCACCTGCGCACGCAGCGCGGCCACTTCATCTTGGCCGCCGCTGCCATACCACAGCTTGTACTGCAGCGCCGCCAGCAGCAGCAACAGCCCAAGCACGAGCACGGCGACGGACTTCATCCGTGCGTGCCTCTTCAGCGCGCCAGCGAGACGAAGGCGCCGCGCCCGGCGTAGCGCGCCGCGCTGCCCAGCTGTTGTTCGATCCGCAGCAGCTGGTTGTACTTGGCCACGCGATCAGAGCGGCACAGCGAACCGGTCTTGATCTGGGTCGCCGTGGTCGCCACGGCAATATCGGCGATCGTGGTGTCTTCGGTTTCGCCGGAGCGGTGCGAGATGATCGCCGCATAGTTCGCGCGATCGGCCATGGCAATGGCTTCCAGCGTTTCGCTCAAGGTGCCGATCTGGTTGACCTTGATCAGGATGGCGTTGGCCACGCCGCGTTCGATGCCGTCCTTGAAGATGCGCGGATTGGTGACGAACAGATCGTCGCCGACCAGCTGCACCTTGCCGCCGAGGCGGTCGGTCAAATGCTTCCAGCCGTCCCAGTCGTTTTCGGCCATGCCGTCTTCGACGGTGACGATCGGATAGCGCTCGCACCAGTTGGCGAGGAAGTCCACGAACTGCTCGGACGACAGCCGCTTGCCTTCGCCGGTGAGGTTGTATTTGCCGTTTTCGAAGAATTCGCTGGAGGCGACATCGAGGCCCAGCAGCACGTCCTCGCCGGCCCGGTAGCCGGCCTTGCCGATGGCTTCGAGGATGGTTTCCAGCGCTTCTTCGTTGCTGCGCAGATCGGGCGCGAAGCCGCCCTCGTCGCCCACCGCGGTCGACAGGCCGCGCGCCTTGAGCACGGACTTGAGCGCATGGAACACCTCGGTGCCGCAGCGCAGCGCCTCGGAGAACGCATCGAAGCCGACCGGCAGGATCATGAATTCCTGCAAGTCCACATTGTTGTCGGCGTGGGCGCCGCCGTTGATGATGTTCATCATCGGCAGGGGCAGCGACGATTGCGCGCCGGTCATGCCGGCAAGGTACTGCCACAGCGCCTGCCTGCGGGATGCCGCCACCGCGTGCGCGGCCGCCAGCGACACGCCCAGCAGCGCGTTGGCGCCGAGCCGGCCCTTGTTGTCGGTGCCGTCGAGGTCAATGAGCTTTCTGTCCAGACCGGACTGGTCGGCGGCATCGAACCCTTGCAGCGCACCGGCAATCGCGCCATTGACGTTGCCCACCGCTTTGGACACACCCTTGCCGAGATAGCGGGTCTTGTCGCCATCGCGCAACTCGACCGCCTCCTTGCTGCCGGTCGATGCGCCGGACGGCACGGCGGCGCGGCCAAGGCTGCCATCGGCCAGCGTCACTTCGGCTTCGAGAGTGGGATTGCCGCGGGAATCGAGGATTTCGCGGGCGTGGATGCGGGTGATCGTCGTCATGGTCGTCGGGCTGTGGCGAAGGTCAAAGTTGGGATTCGAGGAAGCCGCGGCGCTTGGTCGCGGCATCCAGTTCGATCAGAGATTCAAGCAGGGCTTCCATCTTGTCCAGCGGCCAAGCGTTGGGGCCGTCGGACAACGCCTTGCTCGGGTCGGGATGGGTTTCCATGAACACGCCGGCCACGCCCACGGCCACCGCCGCGCGCGCCAGCACCGGGATGAATTCACGCTGGCCGCCGGAGGACGCACCCTGTCCGCCCGGCAGCTGCACCGAATGGGTGGCGTCGAACACCACCGGGCAGCCGGTGTCGCGCATCACCGACAGCGAACGCATGTCGGAAACGAGGTTGTTGTAGCCGAAGCTCGCGCCGCGCTCGCAGACCATGATCTGCGCGTTGCCGGTGGACTTGGCCTTCTCGACTACAGGCTTCATTTCCCACGGCGACAGGAACTGGCCTTTCTTGATGTTGACCGGCTTGCCGGCGGCGCAGACCTTGAGGATGAAATCGGTCTGGCGGACGAGGAAAGCCGGCGTTTGCAGCACGTCGACCACCGCGGCCACCTCGTCCATCGGGGTGTATTCGTGGACGTCGGTGAGTACCGGCACGCCGATCTGGCGCTTGACCTCGGCCAGTATGCGCAGCCCTTCCTCGATGCCGGGACCGCGGAAGCTGTGAACCGAGGTGCGGTTGGCCTTGTCGAAGCTGGACTTGAAAATGAAGGGAATCCCGAGCCGGGAGGTGATCTCCTTGAGCCGCCCGGCCACGTCCAGCTGCAGCTGCTCGGACTCGATCACGCAGGGGCCGGCGATCACGAACAGCGGGTGATCGAGGCCAACTTCAAAACCACAAAGATTCATGTGCCCGGATCTCTAGTTGGAGCGTTTTTGACGCAGATCGTTTTCAAGCCGCCGCCTCGCTCAACAGCCTGCCGCCGGCTTTGCGCTCGCGCGCGGCGCGGACGAAGCCGATGAACAGCGGATGGCCATGTCGTGGCGTGGACAGGAATTCCGGGTGCGCCTGACAGGCGAGGAACCACGGGTGCGCGCTTTGCGGCAGCTCGATCATCTCGACCAGCAGATCGTCCATCGATTTGGCCGAAATCACCAGCCCCGCCTCTTCCAGCTGCACCCGGTAGCGATTGTTGAATTCGTAGCGGTGGCGGTGGCGCTCGCTCACCACGTCCTTGCCGTACATCCGATGCGCCAGCGTGTCCGGCTTCACGCGCTGTTCCTGCAGGCCCAGGCGCATGCTGCCGCCGAGATCCGAAGCTTCGCTGCGCTGCTCGACTTCGCCGCTTTGGGTGCGCCATTCGGTGATCAGGCCGATCACCGGATGCGCGGTATTGCGGTCGTTTTCGGTGCTGTTGGCGCCTTCCAGTCCGGCGGCGTGACGTGCCATGTCCACCACCGCCGCCTGCATGCCGTAGCAGATGCCGAAGTACGGCAGCCCGGTCTCGCGCGCGTATTTCGACGTCAGCACCTTTCCGTCGAAGCCGCGGTCGCCGAAGCCGCCCGGCACCAGCACGCCGTCGACGCCGGCCAGCACCGTCTCCGCACCCCCGCGCTCGACGTCCTCGGCCTCCAGCCACGTCAGGTTCACCCGCGTGCGCTGGCGCAGCCCGCCGTGCTTGAGCGCCTCGCCCACGGATTTGTAGGCGTCCTTGTGGTCGACGTACTTGCCGACCACGGCAATCGTCACCTCGTCGATCGGATGATCGGCGGCATCGACCACCGCGTCCCATTCCGACAGATCCGCTGCGCGCGCCTTGCCGGCCAGTCCGAGCTGCTCGACCACCAACTGGTCAAGCTGCTGGGCGTGCAGCCAGCGCGGAATCTTGTGGATGTTGTCGAGGTCGATGGCGGAGATGACGGCTTTTTCCGGCACGTTGGTGAACAGCGCGATCTTGCGCCGCTCGCCGTCCGGAAGCGGGTGTTCGCTGCGGCACATCAGCACGTCCGGCTGGATGCCAATCCCGCGCAGTTCCTTGACCGAATGCTGGGTCGGCTTGGTCTTGAGTTCGCCGGCAGCTTTGATGAACGGCACCAGGGTCAGGTGCATGAACATCGCCTTGGACGGCCCGCGCTCGATCCGCAACTGGCGGATCGCTTCGAGGAACGGCAGCGATTCGATGTCGCCGACGGTGCCGCCAATTTCCACCAGTCCAACGTCGAAACCCTGGGTGGCCGCATCGATGCAGCGCTTGATCTCGTCGGTGACGTGCGGGATCACCTGCACCGTGCCGCCCAGATAATCGCCGTGGCGCTCCTTGCGGATCACCGCTTCGTAGATCTTGCCGGTGGTGATCGAATTGCGACCGGTCAGGCGGGTGTTGACGAAACGCTCGTAGTGGCCCAGATCAAGGTCGGTCTCGGCGCCGTCGTCGGTGACGTAGACCTCACCGTGCTGGAACGGGCTCATCGTGCCCGGATCCACGTTGAGGTACGGATCCAGCTTCATCATCGTGACCGATAGTCCACGGGTCTCAAGGATGGCCGCCAGCGATGCGGCGGAAATCCCCTTGCCAAGCGAGGACACCACACCCCCGGTCACGAACAGGAGGGGCGTCTGGGATTCGGAGGCGTTCATGGCGGCAGCGCGGCGCTGGAAATGCTTATTCTAACGGCAAGCGGCGTCCGCCGGAGCAGACCGCAGGATCAGAAAGTCCCGCGTTCGATCACAGCGCTGGCGTCTGGCCGGATTCGGCAGCCAGGCTCAGGCAATCCCGCCCCGCTTCTTTGCTACGGTACAGCGCCGCGTCGGCGCGCCGCAGCAGCGCTTGTGCAGATTCGTCCGGCAGCGCGACCGCCGCACCGATGCTGACGGTCAGGGCGCGATGCGGCCAGACGTGCGCACGAAATGCTTCGAGGATGCGCTGTCCCACGCGCTGTGCCTGCTCTGCGCCGCCCTGCAGCAACAGCACGACGAACTCCTCGCCGCCGTAGCGGGCCACCAGATCCTGCTCGCGAACCGCCGTGCGCAGCAGCCGGCCGGTTTCACGCAAAACGTCATCGCCGGCAAGATGGCCGAACTCGTCGTTGTAATTCTTGAACCGATCCAGATCGAGGATCAGTACGGCAAATTCGCCGGAACGCCGATCCGACTGCAGCAGCGCGACATCGAACGCACGTCGGTTGGCCAGACCGGTCAGTCCGTCAGTGTTGGCATCGGCGCGCAGGTCGCGCTCCATGCGCCGCTGGCGCTCCACCCGATCAAGCAGGAACGCCACCCAGACGACCATGGTCGCCACCGCGCCACCTGCAGCCACAGAGGCCAGGGCAAGCGCAGTTGACTCCGTCATGCCAAGCCATTCGCGCCCGATCCGCAGCGCAAACGTGAGCAGCGCCGGGAGCAGCAGCGACGGCAGAATCAGCCGCCTGGCAAAGGCACCGCCGAGGCTGTCGGTGACCGCCACCTGGGTCAACCCGGTGGTCGGCACCGAAGACATCCAGCCCAGAACAAGCAGCAATTGCACCGCTGCCGTCATCCCCGGCAGCTTATGCAACAAATCGAAACTGTTTTCCGCAAGAACCTGGCCAAAAGATGCCACGGATGCAAGCGCAATGGCGATGACGCCCAGAGCACAGGCTTCACGCAACCACAGCATCCGCTTGCTCGCAACCAGCATTCCAACCATGCCCAGAAACACGTAAGCAACGGCCGCCATCCCCGACATCCGCGCCGAGGGACGGCCCGGCAACCCAGGAAACGCCAGATCGAGCCAATGCGTTTGCGCGGCGTGCGACATCGACAAGTTCGACCACAGATCCATGCCACCCAAACCCAGCGCAACCGCTGAAAACACGCCGGCGGCCGCGGGCCGTTGTTTCAACAACAAAGCCGCGCTGACGGCGAGACATCCAAGAGCCGAAGCCGCGTGCATCCCCACCTGCGCTTGCATCAAGACGCGCAGCGGGCCCGCATCCAGGATCCAGGTGGCCAGCATGCATAGCCCCACGGCCAGCCCAACCCAGCCCACGACGCCGGAAAAGGCGACGAAGCCACGACAGACGCCGGCGTGGAAGCGAATGCCGTTCGATGCCGCATTCGCGTCCACGACGGCGCCTCAGTCCTTCTTCGCGTGTGGGCTGACGTAGTCGCCGACCTTGGTGCGGAAGGCGACGTTCATCCGGTTCCAGCCATTGATGGCGATGACCGCCAGGGTCAGATCCACCAGCGCCTTTTCGTCGAAATGCTGGCGCGCCTGGGCATAAACGTCGTCCGGAACTTTGTGCCCGGCCAGCGTGGTCACCGCTTCGGTCCAGCCCAGCGCCGCGCGCTCGCGCTCGCTGTAGCAGGGCGCTTCGCGCCAGACCGGCAGCAGGTACAGGCGCTGTTCGGTTTCGCCCTGAGCGCGGGCGTCCTTGCTGTGCATGTCGAGGCACCAGGCGCAGCCGTTGATCTGCGACGCGCGCGATTTGACCAGTTCCAGCAGCGATTCTTCCAGCCCGCTCTTGTGAACCGCATGCTCGACGTGAAGCATGGCTTTGAAGGCTTCCGGCGAGGCGGTTTGATAGCTCAGACGTTGTTCCATGACAGATCTCCAGTGGGGGATTTCAATGATTCGGGAACAACCTTTGTAAATCTTCGTAGTCAAAGGCTGCGTCAAGGCCGTCGAAATGCCCACCGTCGCGCAGCGCGGCGGCAGCGTCGCGGGCGGCCGACAGCGCAATCATCGACAGCCGCGTCGCGGTGGTGACGCGGGCCACGCCCAGTTCCCCCAACTTCGCCAGGCTAGGCAAACCGGCGCGCGCGCCGATATTCACCGGCGCGGGAATCTCCGCGCAGAAACAGCGGATCGCCTCCGGATCCGACAGCGCAATCGGATAGATGCCGTCGGCGCCGGCATCGAGGTAAGCCCGCGCCCGCCGCACGCCTGCTGCAAACAGCGCATCGGCGTCGGCTCCGCCGACCATCCAGCAGTCCACGCGCGCATTGATGAAAGCCGGCACGCCGACTGCCTGCGCCGCGCGCCGCGCCGCCGCGATCCGCGCTGCGGCGTCTTCGACCGGGCGCAGGATTTCGTGACGAATGCCGTCTTCCAGATTCAAACCGACCGCGCCCGTTTCCAGCAGCGCACGCACGCTTTCTTCCACCTGCACCGGTGTTGCACCGAAACCCGCTTCGAAGTCCACAGTCAATGGCAGGTCGAGCACGCGCACCATGCGCCGCACCGCTGCCAGCAATTCCGCCAGCGGCAGCGCTTCGCCATCGGCATGGCCCAGCGACCACGCCACGCCGCCGCTGGTGGTGGCGATGGCAGGAAAGCCGAGTCCGGCCAGCATCGCCGCACTGCCGGCATCCCAGGCATTGGCAATCAGCAGCGGACACCGCGCGTGATGCAGCGCTTTGAAGCGCTGCGCCAGATCCGTCTGCGCGGCCGCGTCCATCCGCGTCTCAGTGGAACGGCATGCCGGCGCGCCCGCCCATCATCCCGGACAAGCCACGCATCATGCCCTTCATGCCGCCGCGCCCGAGCTTGCCCATCATTTTTTCCATCTGTTGGTACTGCTTCATCAGCTTGTTGATGTCGGCCGGGGTCAGGCCGGAGCCACGGGCGATGCGGGCGCGGCGCGAGCCGTTGAGCAGATCGGGGTTGCGGCGCTCTTTCTTCGTCATCGAATTGATGATGGCGATCATGCGCGGCACTTCCTTGCCGGTGACCTGCTGCTTGACCGCATCCGGCAGCTGGCCGACGCCCGGCAGCTTGTCCATCAGTCCGTGCAGACCGCCCATGTTCTGCATCTGTTCGAGTTGATCGCGCATGTCGTTGAGGTCGAATTTCTTGCCCTTGGCGACTTTCTCGGCCAGCTTCTTCGCCTTGTCCTGATCGACCTGCGATTCCACTTGTTCGACCAGCGACAGCACGTCGCCCATGTCGAGAATGCGGCCGGCCGCGCGGTCGGGGTGGAACACGTCGAGGCCGTCAGGCTTTTCGCCCACGCCGACGAACTTGATCGGCTTGCCGGTGATGTAGCGCACCGACAATGCCGCGCCGCCGCGGGCGTCGCCGTCGGTCTTGGTCAGCACCACGCCGGTCAGCGGCAGCGCTTCGCCAAAGTGTTTGGCGGTCACCGCAGCGTCCTGGCCGGTCATCGAGTCGACCACGAACAGGGTCTCGACCGGATGCACGGCGGCGTGCAGGGCTTTGATCTCGGCCATCATGACGTCGTCGATCGAGGTGCGGCCGGCGGTATCGACGATCAGCACGTCGGCAAACGACTTGCGCGCATCTTCAATCGCCTCCTTGACGATGGCCTCCGGTTTTTGCGACGGCTCGGACGGGAAGAAGCTCACGCCGACCTGATCGGCCAACGTCTGCAGCTGCTCAATGGCGGCCGGTCGATAGACGTCGGCGCTGACCACCATCACCTTTTTCTTGCGCTTGTCCTTCAGGTGCTTGGCGAGCTTGGCCACCGTGGTGGTCTTGCCCGCACCCTGCAGGCCGGCCATCAAAATGACGGCCGGGGCCGGCACGTTGAGATTGAGGTCGCTGGCTTGCGACCCCATCACCGCCGCCAGTTCGTCGCGCACGATTCGCACCAACACCTGGCCGGGGGTGAGCGAACGCATCACCTCCTGCCCCACCGCGCGCACCTTGATGCGCTGAACCAGCGCCTGCACCACCGGCAGCGCGACGTCGGCTTCGAGCAGGGCGATGCGCACCTCGCGCACGGCCTCGCTGATATTGGATTCGGTCAGACGGCCGCGGCCGCGCAGACGGTCGACGGTGCCGGACAGGCGCTGGGTGAGGGATTCGAACACGTGGGATGGCCGGTTTGTGACGGGATTTACGGATTATATAAGGTGCGGGCGCGCCACCCACGGCAAGCCGCTAGACTTGGTGAAGTGGCAAGCGTTTGCGTGCTTGATCTGCGGGCGCGCCACCCATGGCGCGCGGCAACGCCGACTCGATCAGCATTGCCTTGACTGGATTTGGATGAACAAAGCAAAGGGACGACTCCGGATGGCGCGCAACGGTTGGCTGGCTCGATTCACGACGATGGCTGCAACGTGGCTGCTTGCAGCTGCACCTGCGCTGTCGGCGACGCCTCCAGCCAGCCCCAAACCTCACGCGCCGGTCACGGCACGAATTGCGGTCGCCTCGAATTTCGCTGAAGCCGCGCGCACGCTGGCCGCCGAGTACGGGCGCCGAAGCGGGCATCGCATCACGATCAGTTCGGCTTCCACCGGCAAGCTCTACGCGCAGATCCACAACGGCGCGCCGTTCGATGCGCTGCTGGCCGCCGACGCATCGACACCGCGCCTGCTGGTGAACGAAGGGTTTGCCGACGGCAGCACGCTGCAGGATTACGCCGTCGGGCGACTGATCCTGTGGGGACGCGACCCGAACCTTGCCAAGAACGGCGAACTGCTGCTGCGGCAGGCCGCGATCGCAAAACTGGCGATCGCCAATCCGGAACTGGCGCCCTACGGCGCTGCGGCTCGGGAAACGCTGGAATACCTGCGCCGCTGGAACGAACTGCAGCCGCGTCTGGTGATCGGCGAAAACGTCGGTCAGGCGGCGCAATTCGTTGCCAGCGGCGCGGCGCCGCTGGGCCTGCTGCCGGCCTCATTGGTGAAGCAGGCGCAAGGGCGCGGGACGGGATCGTCGTGGGAGGTGCCGGCCGCGTGGCACAAGCCCATCGTGCAAAGTGCCGTCCTGCTCCGCCACGGTCGCAACAACGCCGCCGCACGCGGTTTCCTGCGCTACCTGCAAACGCCTGCGGTGCGCGCAAAAATCCGCACCCTCGGCTACGACTGAACGTCGATGGATGCCGTTTCGACAACGCCGGCGTGGCTCATGGCCGCCTGGGTGTCGTTCAAGCTGGCCGGGCTGACCACGGTGATTCTGCTGGTATTGGGCACCCCGATGGCGTGGTGGCTGGCACGCACGCGCTCGCGCTGGCGCGCACCGATCGGCGCGGTGGTCGCGCTGCCGATGGTGCTGCCGCCGACCGTGCTCGGCTTCTATCTGCTGATCGCGTTCGCCCCGCAAGGACCGATCGGCCAACTGACCTCGGCGCTGGGGTTGGGCACGCTGGCGTTCACTTTCAACGGCCTGTTGCTGGCCTCGGTGCTGTACTCGCTGCCGTTCGTGGTGCAGCCATTGCAGGCGGGCTTTGCCGGCATCCCGCAGGCCACCCTGGATGCCGCCGCGACCCTGCGCGCTTCGCCGCTGGATCGATTCCTCACCGTTGCCTTGCCGCTGGCGCGGCCTTCGCTGCTTGCCGGCGCCCTGCTCGGTTTCGCCCACACCGTCGGCGAGTTCGGCGTGGTGCTGATGGTGGGCGGCAATATCGACGGCGAGACCCGGGTGCTGTCGGTGCTGCTCTACGATCAGGTCGAGGGGATGGCCTACGGCGATGCGCATCGGCTGGCGGCGGGCTTGCTGCTGTTCTCGTTCGTTTTGTTGCTGCTGATGCAATGGCTGGGTCGGCGCACGGCGATGGCCAATGACTGAACCCGGCACGACCATCGACATTGCGCTGCAATTGACGCGCGGCGCGTTCCGTCTGGATGTGGAGCTCACCCTCCCCGCGTCCGGAACCACCGTCGTGTTCGGCCCGTCCGGCTGCGGCAAGAGCACCCTGCTGCGCGCTATCGCGGGACTGGAACCGAACGCAAACGGAACCCTGCGGGTGCTTGGCGACACCTGGCAGGATGCGGGCACGGTTCTGCCCGCACACCGCCGTCCGCTCGGCGTCGTCTTCCAGCACGCGGGCCTGCTTCCGCACCTGAGCGTGGAAGCCAATCTGCGCTATGGCTGGAAGCGCGCCAAGGCGCCTGCGGATGTGCTGTCCGAATGGATCGAACGGCTGGCACTCACGCCGCTGCTGGCGCGTTTTCCGGACTCGCTTTCGGGCGGCGAACGCCAACGGGTGGCGCTGGCGCGCGCGCTAGTCTGCGCGCCGCGCCTGCTGCTGCTGGACGAACCGCTGAGCGCGCTGGACGCACCGCGGCGTGCGGAGATCCTGCCTTTTCTGGAAGCCGTGCGCCGCGAAGCCGGCATTCCGATTCTTTACGTCACCCACGCGATCGACGAAGCCGCGCGATTGGCCGATCATCTCGTGCTGATGGAGCTTGGCCGGGTTGCACGGTCCGGACCGGCGCTGGAATTGTTCAACCGACCCGACCTGCCGCTGGCGCTGCGCGATGACGCCGGCGTGGTGCTGGAAGCGCGCGTGACCGACCGCGACGAACACGGCCTGCTGTCGCTGGCCACCGCCGCAGGATCCCTGCACGCACAGGGCGCGAACCACCCGCCCGGCACCGCGCTGCGCGTGCGCATCCTCGCCCGCGACGTCAGCCTCGCCCTGACTCGCCACGAAGACAGCAGCCTGCTCAACCTGCTTCCGGTCACCTTGAACGCTTTATCCGAACTGCCGGGCGGACAGATGCAGGCGCTGCTGGATGCCTCGGGCGCGACGCTGCTTGCGCGCATTTCGCAGCGCTCGGTGCAGCGCCTCGACCTGCACCCGGGCCTGCCGCTGTGGGCGCAGGTCAAGGCGGTCGCGCTGCTGCTGTGACCGACGCAATTGATCGCAATCAAATTTTTCGGCGTCATCCGGTCTAATCTGGAAGGATTGTTCGACAGAACCGGCCCCGTCCGGTACGCGAACGCAAACCGGGGCAAAGCAGATGACCGACCACGCGCAGCAAGCTGGCCTGCAGAGCCTGTCACCGGCCTATTTCGGCATGGTCATGGCCACCGGCATCGTCTCGCTTGCGGCCTTCATGCGCGGCTTCGTCCAGCTTGCCAATGTCCTGTTCATCCTCAACCTCGGGATGTATGCGCTGCTTTGGGTGCTGTACCTGCTGCGCCTGTGGCGCTACCCGCGCGCCTTCTTCAACGACCTGTTCGACCACCTGCGCGGACCGGCCTTCTTCACCATGGTCGCGGCGACCGGCGTGCTCGGCTCGCAGTTCCTGCTCCTGCACGAGGCGCTGCGCGTGAGCTGGATCCTGTGGACGCTGGCGCTGGGGCTGTGGCTGTTGCTGACCTACACCATCTTCACCATCCTCACCGTCAAGGACAGCAAACCGACCCTCGACCAGGGCATCAACGGCGGCTGGCTGCTGGCGGTGGTGGCCACCCAATCGCTGACCGTGCTCAGCGCGCTGCTGGCCGCGCGCACCGGCCAGCCGTGGAAACTTGAGCTCAACTATTTCGCGCTGTCGATGTGGCTGTGGGGCGGCATGCTCTACATCTGGATGATGTCGCTGATCTTCTACCGCTATACGTTTTTCCGCTTTCAGCCGCACGATCTGTCGCCGCCGTACTGGATCAACATGGGCGCAATGGCCATCTCCACGCTGGCCGGCTCGCTGCTGATCCTCAACGCCAGCGACGCGCCGTTCCTCACGTCGGTGCTGCCCTTCATCAAGGGCTTCACCGTGTTCTACTGGGCCACGGGAACCTGGTGGATCCCGATGCTGCTGGTGCTGGGCGTGTGGCGCCACGTCTACAAACGCTTCCCGCTGCGCTACGACCCGCTGTACTGGGGCGCGGTGTTCCCGCTCGGCATGTACGCGGCCTGCACCCACCAATTGGTGCGCGCAATGCACCTAGACTTCCTCGACCCGACCCCGGACGTGTTTCTCGTGGTCGCACTGTGCGCCTGGGCCGCAACCTTCATCGGCGCGCTGCGACGCGGGCTGGGGGCGTTGCTCGCGTTAAGGACGACAAGCTAGGAGCCGGCCCCTGTTCCTGTCCCCTGTCCCCTGTCCCCTGTCCCCCGCCTCACCCCGCCCGCTTGCGCGCCGCTTCCGCCGCAGCGGCGGCAGCCCGTGCGGCCTGACTGGCTGCCTCTGCCGCGACCTGCGCGTGCCGCGCCGCTTCCTGCGCGGCCATGATTTCCGGCAGGTCGGTGTCGCGGGCGAGTTCGGGATGGCGGGCGCGGTCGGCGCGCAGGATCGCAAAATGCATCCACAGCAGGTTGGTCAGGGCGATGGCGAACAGCAGCATGAAACAGCTGCTCCAGATTCCGATCAGATCGTTCATCAGGCCGAAAGCGATCGGAAGGATAAAGCCGCCGAGGCCGCCGATCATGCCGACCACGCCGCCGACCGAGCCGACGTGATTGGGATAGTAGGTCGGGATGTGCTTGAACACGGCGGCCATGCCCAGCGACATCACGAAGCCGAGGACGAACAGCACGACCGCGCGTTCGATCATGGTCGGCGCGATGGTGAAGGCGATCGGACCGTGGATGCCTTCAATGACGTAGTGGGTGTTCGGATACGACAGCAGGAACAGTCCGACCATGCACACCGAAAACGAGATGTACATGATCTTGCGGGCGCCATAGCGGTCGGCCATCACGCCGCCGAAAGCCCGGAAAATCGTTGCCGGCAGGCCGAAGCTGGCCGCCAGCATGCCGGCGGTGGCGATGTCGACCTTGTACACGCCCATGTAGTAGCGCGGCAGCCACGAGGTCAGCGCCACGAAGCCGCCGAACACGAGGAAGTAGTACAGCGAGAACCGCCACACCTGCAGGTTGCCCAGCGGCGCCAGCCGTTCCTTGAGCGAGGCCGACCGGCCTGCGCTGGCCGCGTTTTTCGGCGCCGGCTCGGCCAGCAGATAGAACAGCACCGCGGTGACCAGCACCGCCGTGGCATAGACGTTGATCGCCTGCCGCCAGTCCATCACCGCCAGCAGCAGCGGCGCGCCGAAGCTGGTGACGGCCGCACCGACGTTGCCCATGCCGAACAAGCCCAACGCCGTGCCCTGCTTTTCGCGCGGGAACCAGGCCGAAACGTACACCACGCCAATCGAGAAGGTGCCGCCCGCCAGGCCCAGGCCCAGGCCCAGCGCCAGCATCATCGGGAAGCTGCTCGCGTAAGGCAGGGCATAAGCGAAGCCCGCCACCACCAGCATGATCAGGGCAAACACCCGGCGCCCGCCGATCATCTCCGACCAGATGCCGAGGATCGGCCGACTGATCGAGCCGGTCAGGATCGGGGTAGCCACCATCAGGCCGAACTGGGTGTCGGACAAGCCCAGTTCTTCCTTGAGCTTCATGCCTATGATCGAGAACACCACCCAGATGGCGAAGCACACGCCGAAAGCAAAGGTACTGAGCCACAGCGCCCGCTGGCGGCGGGCGTTGCTGATCTGCGCTTGGTCTTGCATGGTCGTATTTCCGTTCGTGTCGGGAACCGGTTGAAGCGGCCGTGCAGGATCTGTTCTCAGGCTGCGGCGGCTTCGATTTCCGTCAAGCCGCGCACTTCGTAGCGCTCCTGCAGAGCTTGCAGATAGAGCTGGAGTTCGCGCTGTCGGACTTGCAGCTCAAGATAATCCGAGATCCGCCTGCGGGCTTGATCGAACGCAAGTTTTTCGCCGGCGGCGATCGCATCGACGCAGACCACGTGATAGCCCCAGCGCGACTCCACCGGGAAGCCGGCCAGTCCCTCGCGCAGGCGGAACACCTGGCGATCGAATTCCGGCGTGGTCTGGCCGTGCTCGATCCAGCCCAGATCGCCAGCTGCTCCTTTCGAAGGGCAATCGGACTGGCGCAACGCGAAATCGGCGAACAGGTGTGGCTGCTCTTTCAGCTCGGCGATCATCTTCTCGGCGCGGTCGCGGGCGTCGAAGCGGCCGTTGACGTCGTCGGCCGGCGCCGCCAGCAGGATGTGGCGAACGCGGATGCGATCCGGCGCATGGAAGCGTTCCGGATTTTGATCGTAATAGCGCCGGCAGTCGTCCTCGCTCGGCACGCGGTTTTCCACTTCGCGTTCCAGCAGGACGCGGATGCAGGCTTCCTCGATCGCCTCATCACCGTTGGCTTCCACCGCATTTTCCAGCCCGAGCCGCTCGACCTCGCACCGCAACAGCTCGCGCACCACCAGCGCCCGCGCCGCGTCGGCGCGCGACTGTGCCGGTTTCAGCGCACGGTGGAACTGCATCTCGCGCGCGATTTCGGCCTCGCTGATCGCAAGCTGGCCGACGAACAGATAGCTCGGCGCCGACTGCCCCAGCGTGCGTGGCCCTTCGCCGGCGGCGTCGTGATGGTGCGCGTGGGCTTCTTGCGCCACCGACTTGCCGGAGTCGATGACGGTGATCGGCAATTCGCGTAGGCCCGGTTTACGTTCGTCCACGGTCAATCCCTCGGGCCGTAGCGCAGCGGCGGCTGGCGCCGGCGCACCACCTGGTACGGCCGCCACAGGTAGCTCAGCGGGATGCTCCAGATGTGCACGAGGCGGGTGAACGGAGTCACCAGAAACAGGGTCAGGCCGAGGATGATGTGCGCCTTGTAGACCCAGTGCACGCCGGAGATCAGCTCCGCCGCACCACCGCGGAAGGTGGCGATCCGCTGCGCCCAGTCGGCCAGCAAGGTCATCACGCTGCCGTCGAGGTGGTGCGAGGATTGCACCACGGTGTACAGACCCAGGATCAGCTGCGCCATCAGCATCGCCAGCAGCAGCACGTTGCGCCAGTTGTCGGTGGCGCGGATGCGCGGATTGAACAGGTGCCGCCACATCAGGATGACCATCCCGATCAGGCACAGGAAACCGAAGAATCCGCCAACGCCCATCGCCAGCAGCTGCTTGTTTTCCTGACTGATGAAGATCGAGTAGATCGAATGCGGGGTCAGCAGGCCGACGATATGGCCACCGAGCACGACCAGGATGCCGACGTGGAACAGGTTGCTGCCCAGCCGCATGCCCTTGTCGGACAGGATCTGGCTGGAGCCGCTGCGCCACGTGTACATCGAATGGTCGAAGCGCACCAGGCTGCCGACGAAGAACACCGCCATCGCAATGTACGGGTAGATCTGGAACCAGAAAACGTCGAAATAGGTCATGGTTGCACCTGTCGTTGAACGGTGGCGGGGCGGCGCGCGGTCGGCGCGCAGTCGTCGGACGGGGCATCCGCGCCGAAGCGCACCGCCTCCTCTTCCCAGAGTCGATCCATTTCTTCGGCGCTGTCGTCGCGCGGCTCCTCGCTGGCGCGCCTGCGCAGCGGTGCAAGGTCGACCTTGCCGTCGGCCAGTTCGGCCAGAATCTCCAGCAGCAGTGCGTGCGAGCTTTGCCGTTCGCCGGCGCGTGCGGCTAGAAGACCGACGATGTGGCTGACGTGATGCAGCCAGTCGCGCGCTTCTTCCACCGGCCGCTGACTGAGGTATTCCAGCAGCAGCGGCAGATAGTCGGGCAGCTCTCTGGCCGACAGCTCGAAGCCGTTCTTGCGATAGGCCGAGATCAAATCGACCATGGCCTGTCCGCGATCGCGCGATTCGCCGTGGATGTGTTCGAACAACAGCAGGCTCATTGCCCGGCCGCGGTCGAACAGCAACAGCCAGCGCTCCTGCGCGTCCAGCGGGTCGGTTGCCAGCAGATCGCGCACGAAGCCGACCAACTGGGCGCGGCGCGGCTTCGACAGGCCCGGATCGTCGGCTGCGGCGAGCAGCTCCTCGCCGTGCTCCCACAGCGCGTCCTGCGGATAGTCCAGCAGCACGCCGATCAGCTTGAGCAGGCTCATTCGGCCACCTCGAACTTCTCCTGCCGGTTCGGATGCACCGAATAGCGGGTGGTTTTGCGCTGGGTGAACAGATCGTTCGGGCTGTCGCCGCTGCAGCCGTTGCCCCAGGAAAAGCCACAGCCGCCGCGCTCGCCGAAGGCGTCGTTGGCGTATTCGCGGTGTGCCGTGGGAATCACGAAGCGGTCTTCGTAATTGGCAATCGCCAGATAGCGGTACATGTCCTCGGCCTGGGCCACGGTCAGGCCGGCCTGTTCCAGCACCTTGGTGTCCTCGACGCCATCGACGTTGCGGGCGCGGCGCCAGGCGCGCATCGCCATCATCCGTTCCAGCGCGCGGATCACCGGGGCCTCGTCGCCGGCGGTGAGCAGGTTGGCCAGATAGCGCACCGGGATCCGCAAGGACGCCACGTCCGGCAGCTCGCCGTTCATGCCAATCCGCCCACGCTCGGCGGCGGACTGGATCGGCGACAGCGGCGGCACATACCACACCATCGGCAGCGTGCGGTATTCCGGATGCAGCGGCAGCGCCAGCTTCCAGTCGATGGCGAGTTTGTAGGTCGGCGAAATTTTCGCCGCTTCCAGCCAGTTGTCGGGGATGCCTTCCTTGCGCGCGGCTTCGATCACCTTGGGGTCGAACGGATCAAGGAAGATGTCGAGGTGGGCCTGATACAGGTCCTTTTCGGCCGGCACCGAGGCGGCTTCCTGGATGCGGTCGGCGTCATAGAGCAGCACGCCCAGATAGCGGATGCGGCCGACGCAGGTTTCCGAACACACGGTGGGCTCGCCCATTTCGATGCGCGGGTAGCAGAAGATGCACTTCTCGGATTTGCCCGACTTCCAGTTGTAGTAGATCTTCTTGTACGGGCAGGCCGACACGCACATGCGCCAGCCGCGGCACTTGTCCTGATCGATCAGAACAATGCCGTCTTCTTCGCGCTTGTAGATCGCGCCCGACGGGCAGGCGGACACGCAGGCCGGGTTCAGGCAGTGCTCGCACAGCCGCGGCAGGTACATCATGAAGGTCTTTTCGAACGCGCCGTAGATCTCTTTCTGCACGCCGTTGAAGTTGACGTCCTTGCTGCGCTTGACGAATTCGGTGCCGAGGATTTCCTCCCAGTTCGGACCCCAGTTGATCTTCTCCATGCGCTGGCCGGAGATCAGCGAGCGCGGGCGCGCGGTCGGCTGATGCTGCATGTCGGGCGCTTCATGAAGGTGCTGGTAGTCGAAGTCGAACGGCTCATAGTAGTCGTCGATTTGCGGAAGATCTGGATTGGCGAAGATCTTCGAGAGCAGCCGCCAGCGGCCGCCGGCCTTGGGCACCAGTTTTCCGGCCCGGGTCCGCACCCAGCCGCCGTTCCATTTGTCCTGGTTTTCCCATTCCTTGGGATAGCCGATGCCGGGCTTGGTTTCGACGTTGTT
>JADFDQ010000014.1 GCA_018262705.1 Xanthomonas sp. | reverse complement strand
AATTGTTAGGCCTGCGCCGGACGTGTTTGCCGACACTGCCGCCAGCATGGCGAACCCGCCGCTTGAACGCTTGGATGACATGGATCAGATCCCTGCCGTGCGAAGTAGCACGAGGAGCGAATTTGCAAGCTTGGCGGCCACAGGGCGTGGTGTGCGATCCCACGGTGGAACGTGCGGAACCTGCGTGGATA
Source organism: Xanthomonas sp. (assembly GCA_018262705.1). Classification (GTDB taxonomy): domain Bacteria; phylum Pseudomonadota; class Gammaproteobacteria; order Xanthomonadales; family Xanthomonadaceae; genus Thermomonas. Next base: position 45,830 of record JADFDQ010000014.1, on the reverse strand, counting down.
GCGTGCTCGCCTGAGCGATGTTGTGGGCAGCGCCTGCGCAGTACAAGCAGCGCGGCAACAGTGGGCGCTGGCGACACAGAAAATTGCCATACAAAACTGTTCGTGTGCGATATACCCACCCAGCCACACCCGTTTTACAAGTACCGGGCAGGCCTAACGCCTGAGTTAAGCCGACCTGCGTAGTGGCGGCGGCGGAGTGCTAGCGTACCGCAAGCACGCAGGCGCCGCCACGAAGCGGGGTCGGCTTGAACGAATTGTTAGGCCGCAGAGCATGTCACTGGATCAGGTGCCGTTTTGGCCCCCTCAACGAACGAGTAGGCCGCTACGTCAAATGCAGTGTGTGGATCTAGAACCGATGTACATTGTTGAATCAAGAGGGCAGTTGCTACTGCGGAAGCATCTGCTGCCTCTTGATAAGAGAGATTGAAGCGTCCCTTGATACTGGAAAGCAGTGGCTCCATTTGTCGTTGCGTATCCAGAAAGGCAAGTTGCGGCTGACTCGTTGTACTGATACTAGCTCCAAGCCTGGACCTGTCCAAGTGGACCCCGACGTGCGAAAGAACGGAACCGAGGATCTGGATGAGCCGCGGTCCCTGCTCGTTGGCCGCGTCAGAAAAGACGGCTTGCCCGGGCTCTACCTCAGATAGCGGAAATGCGAAAGAGCGAAAGAGGAAAGTTCCAGCCATGCGCGCAATAGCTGCAACGGCGGTCTCAGCGTGAACACCCCGATCGGTTTTGAGGGCATCGATTGTGACGCCGACGAACAGTTGCGCGGCTTCTCTTTGCTGTTGACTCAATGATGACATTACTTTTCCTGCGGCCTAACGTCTAGTAGCACCCTGGATCGGGGTGTGGAACCGATGATTGCGCCTTTTGTGGGTGTGGTCAAGGCGTTTTCCTACCTCGAATCAAGCTGTTAGCTGATTGGATGTCGAATGCAGCTTCCCTAAAGTCGCCAGATATCGGTTCGAGTTGGGGTGGGTATGAGATATGCCGGCGATCAAGAGGGCGTATCGACGACAGCGGGGGCTGGGCAGAAAGCCAGCCTGTTGCATGTCGTTCGCCGCAAGTTGCGTGCTAAACGCTACAGTATCCGCACAGAGCAGGCCTATTTGGCGTGGATTCGTCGGTTCATCTTGGCCAATGGCAAGAAACATCCTCGGGGCTTGGGTGGCGTCGAGGTTGAGGCCTTTTTGAGTCGTTTGGCCATTGAGGATCGGGTGGCGGCGAGTACGCAAAATCAGGCGCTGTCGGCGCTGCTGTTCCTGTATCGCGAGGTGCTGCAGGTCGATTTGCCGTGGATGGAGTCGGTGCTGCGCGCCAAGCGGCCGCAGCGGTTGCCGACGGTGCTTTCGGTCGCGGAGGTCAGGCGGTTGCTGTCGATGCTGGCCGGGCGTCCGTGGGTCATGGCCAGTTTGCTGTATGGCACCGGGATGCGGCTGATGGAGAGCATGCGGCTGCGGGTGAAGGACGTGGATTTTGCGCGCAGCGAGATCACGATCCGCAACGGCAAGGGCGGGAAAGATCGCCGGACGATGCTGCCACGGGCGTTGGAGGAGCCATTGCGTCGCGAGGTCGAGCGCGCCCGCGTGTTGCATGAGAAGGATCTTGCTGAGGGGTTTGGCGAAACGCCGCTTCCGCATGCGCTGGAGCGCAAGTATCCGAACGCGGGCAAGGATTTCGGCTGGCAGTTCGTATTCCCGTCGGAAAACCGATCCATCGATCCGCGGACGGGCAAGGAGCATCGGCATCATGTCGATGACTCGGTGCTCTCGCGTGCGCTCAAGCGGGCGCGCGAACAGGCCGGCATCGTCAAGTTGCTGAGCGCGCACACGCTGCGGCATTCGTTTGCGACGCACTTGTTGGAGGCCGGTTATGACATCCGTACCATTCAGGAACTGCTCGGCCACAAGGATGTGGCGACCACGCAGATCTACACCCATGTGCTCAATCGCGGCGGCAACGGCGTGCGCAGTCCGCTGGATGCCTGACCGCCTGCCGTGAGCGCGGGCAACGCCGCGCCCTCTCGGTCACATGTTCTGGTAATTCGGCCCGCTGCCGCCTTCCGGCGTGACCCAGACGATGTTTTCGTACGGATCCTTGATGTCGCAGGACTTGCAGTGCACGCAGTTGGCGGAATTGACCTGAAGGCGCAGGCCGTTTTCGTCTTCGACCATTTCGTACACGCCGACCGGACAGAAGCGGGTGCAAGGATTGTTGAATTCCTTCACGCAGCGATCAACGCAGATGTTGGTGTCCAGCACGTGCAGATGCACCGGCTGGTCTTCTTCGTGCTGGGTGGCGGCGAAATACACGCCCTGCAGGCGGTCGCGCGGCGGCAGGGTGCGTTCGACGTATTCGCGCTTGGGTTCTTCGCATTCACCGAGTTTGTGCAGGGTGGCCCAGTCCGGCTTCCTGTTTTTCAGCGTCCACGGCGACAGCCCGAGGGTGGCGGTTTCCCAGCCGGCGTTGAGCATTCCAAACCAGAGTCCTTTCTTGAAACCGGGCTTGATGTTGCGAACCTTTCTCAGTTCGGCCATCGCCTCGGAGGCGCGCAGTTTGGCGTCGAAGCCTTCGGCCTGAAGCCCGCTGCCGACCAGGTGTTCCGCCGCCAGCATGCCGCTGCGGAAGGCTTGGTGAGTGCCCTTGATCTTGGGCACGTTGAGCAGGCCGGCGGTGTCGCCGATCAGCAGCGCGCCGGGCATCTCGCACCTGGGCAGGCTCTGGTAGCCGCCTGTCACAATTGCGCGGGCGCCGGCCGACAGGATGCTGCCGCCTTCCAGCAGCGGCTTGAACAGCGGGTGGTTCTTCCATTGCTGAAAGGCCTCCCACGGCTTGTAGTTCGGGTCGGTGTAGTCCAGTCCGCTGACGTAGCCCAGCGCCAGCCGGCCTTTGTCGAGGTGATAGAGGAAGCCGCCGCCGTAGGTGTGGTTGTCGGCTGGCCAGCCGAAGCTGTGGACGATCTTGCCGGGCGAAACGCGCTGTTCCGGCACCTGCCACAGTTCCTTGATGCCGATCGAATAGCCCTGCGGGTCGCAGTCCTTGTCCAGCGCGAATTTGCTGACCAGTCGCTTGGTCAGGTGTCCGCGCGCGCCCTCGGCCAGCACGGTCACCTTGGCGTGAATATCAATGCCCGGCGTGTAGCCGGGTTTGTGCGAACCGTCCTTGGCCACGCCCATGTCGCCGATGCGCACGCCAATCACCTTGCCGTCCGGCGCGTGCAGGGTTTCGGCGGCGGCAAAGCCCGGATAGATCTCCACGCCCAGCGCTTCGGCCTGCGGCGCCATCCATGCGCACATGGCGCCGAGCGAGACGATCACGTTGCCGCGGTTGTGCATCCCCGGCGGCACGATCGGCAACTTGTGGCCGCCGGTTTTGTTGAGCAGCCAGAACTCGTCGTCTTTCGCATCGATGCAGATCGGCGGCGGGTTCTTGCGCCAGTCCGGAAGCAGGGCATCCATTGGCTGGGTTTCGATCACCGCGCCGGACAGGATCTGTGCGCCGATGGCAGAGGCTTTTTCAATCACGCACACCGTGAGTTCGGGGTTGAGCTGTTTCAGGCGGATGGCGAAGGCCAGCCCGGCCGGTCCGCCGCCGACGGTGACGACGTCGTATTCCATCACGTCGCGTTCGATGGCATCGGGGGAAGTGTCGGTCACGGTTGTCTCCTTGAAGCGTGCGCGCCCGCCGAGCGGCGGCGAACACCGCGGCCCTTGGCGCCGCGTTGATGAATCATGGCTGGTGCTGGCGTGCGTGCGCCTGTCCGGTTTCCAGCGTCCAGCCGGCCAGATCGTGGCCCAGCGTTCCAAGCGCCTGAGCAAACGCGTCGGCGACTTGCCCGGCTTCGACGCCGGCGGCCGGCTGCGCATAGCGGAAACTGCGGCTGCCGATGATTTTCTGGTCGGCCAAGTGCAGCAGTTTCGCGTTGATTTCGATGACCGCAGAGGGCGTGCCGCCGCCGGCATAGTCGGAGCGGAAATCGCGCAGGTCGATCAGCAGGCGGTAATCGGTGGAGGCGCCGCTGCCCTGGCGCGTCACCGAGCCGATCTTGCCGCTGTCTTCCAGGGTGCGCATCAGGCTGGTTTCGATCATCGCGCCCGGCGACTGCGCCCAGATCGCCCCGCGGTAGGCCTGCAGTTCGCCCGGCGTCGGGCTGACCATGATCTGCATGCCGTCGAGCGCTTGCGGACCGGTGGTGCGCGCGAGGTCCAGCGACCAGTCGACCGCCGGCCATGCGGCGTCGGTCTGCACCGTGATTTCCGGTGCAAAGATCGTGCTCGGCGACATCGGGCCGACGAGGCTGCTGCAGCCGCTCAGCAGGGTGGCGGCGAGCAGTACGAATGAAAGGCGTCGGTTGTGCGTCATTTCGGGTCGAACTCCCTGGGCGCATCGCGGCCGAGGATGTAGCGGGCCGGATTGTTTTCCATGCGATCGGTCATGCTGCGCAGGTCGCGCAGCACTTCGCGCAGTTCGGTCAAGGTCGGGCCGACCTGCTCGAGCCCGTCGTGGGTGAAGCTGCGCACGGCGGGACGGTTCTCGGCGATCATCGCGTTGGCGTTGCCGGCTGCCGAATCGAGTTTGCCGATGGTGGCGTCGAGCTTGTCGAGCAGCGCCGGCAGACGGCGCACCAGGTTCTGGTCGATGCCGTTGATCGCACCGTTGGCGGAGTCCAGCGTGACCTTGAGGCTGGCGGTGGACTCGCGCGCGTTGACCAGCAGTTGGGCGATGTTTTCGCGGTTCTGCGCGAGGGTGTCGGTGGTCTGTTGCAGGTTTTCCAGCGTTTCCGAGATCCGGCGCACGTTGTCGTTGCTGACCAGCTGATCGAGGCGTTCGACCAGGCGGGTGGCGATGTCCTGGATGTTCTGCAGTGCCGACGGCGTGGTGCGGATGATCGGAAAGTCCTCGCCCGGTCCTGCTTCCAGCAACGGCGCACCGGGACTGCCGCCGCTGAGCAGGATGAACGGCACGCCGGTGATGCCCTGCTGGGTGATGCGCGCGCGGGTGTCGACCTTGACCGGCGTGTTCTTGCGCAGCTTGAGGATCGCGATGACTTTGCGCGCGTCTTTGTCGTCCAGACTCAGGCTCTCGACGGTGCCGACCGCAAGCCCGTTGTACTGCACGCTGCCGCCTTCGGTCAGGCCGGTGACGGCCTCGTTGAAGATGATCTCGTAGGTGCGCCAGTCGCGCGAGGTCGAGAACTTGGTGGCCCACAGGGTAAACAGCAGGAGGAACACCACCGTGAGCACGGTGAATCCGCCGATCAGGACGTAGTTGGCCTTGGTTTCCATTCAGTCCACCCTCACTGCTTGCATGGTGCAACAAATCGCGCGGCCTTGCCGCATTGGTTTTTGCCGTGACGCAACGCGAGCCGCCACAGGATCTTCACCGGAGCGCGCCGCGTCAGTCATGTGCCGCCCTCCCGCGTGGTCCGTTGAAATATTCCTGAACCCAGGGGTGATCGAGCTTTTCCAGCTCGGCCACCGGCGCGGTGGCGATCACCTTGCGGTCGGCCAGCACCGCCACCCGGTCGCAGATGGTGTAGATCGTGTCGAGGTCGTGGGTGATCAGCAGCACGGTCAGGCCCAGCGCTTTCTGCAGCGCCATGATCAGCTGATCGAAGGCCGATGCGCCGATCGGATCGAGACCGGCGGTGGGTTCGTCGAGAAACAGCAGCGGCGGATCCAGCGCCAGCGCGCGCGCCAGACCGGCGCGCTTGCGCATGCCGCCGGACAGTTGCGATGGCAGCTTGTCGATGGCGCCCGCCGGCAGTCCGGCCAGCTTGATCTTGAGCAGGGCCAGTTCATAGCACAGCGATTTGTCGATGTACGGATAGTGTTCCTTGAGCGGCACCTGCACGTTTTCGCCGACCGTGAGCGAGGAAAACAGCGCGCCGTTCTGGAACAGCACGCCGCTGTTGCGTTCGATATGGCGACGCACCCTGGGGGTCGGGTCGCGGGCATCGACGCCGAGCACCTGGATCTGGCCCGCCGCCGGAATCTGCAGGCCGAGGATCGAGCGCATCAGCACCGATTTGCCGGTTCCCGATCCGCCGACCACGCCGAGGATCTCGCCGCGATGCACCTCCAGGTCTAGTCCTTCGTGGACGGTCTGCGTGCCGAAGCGGTTGACCAGTCCGCGCACGCGGATCAGCGCGTTGTCGTCGACGACCACGCCGTCGATGGTGCGAAAGACATGTCCGTTGGCCATGCTCAGTAGTCCATCTGCATGAACCACAGCGCGGCGAAGGCGTCGATCACGATCACCATCGAGATCGCCTGCACCACGCTGGAGGTGGTGCGCTCGCCCAGCGATTGCGCGGTGCCCTGCGTCTGCAGCCCTTCCAGACAGCCGATCAGTCCGATCACGACGGCGAAGATCGGCGCCTTCACCATGCCCACCACGAAATGGCGTATCTGCATCATCTCGTACATGCGTGCCATGTAGGCCGGCGCCGGAATGTCGAGGTTGAACGCGCCCACCGCCATGCCGCCGAGCAGGCCCGCGATCATCGCGATGAAGGTCAACAGCGGCAGCATGGCCAGCAGCGCCAGCACCCGCGGGATCACCAGCAGGTCGACCGGGTCGAGTCCAAGCACGCGGAGCGCATCGACCTCTTCGTTATTGACCATCATGCCGATCTGCGCGGTGAACGCGCTGGCGGTGCGTCCGGCCAGCAGGATGGCGGTGAGCAGGACGCCGAATTCGCGCAGGAAGGCAGCGTTGACCAGTTCGACCACGAAGATGGTGGCGCCAAAGTCCCTGAGCACCATCGCGCCGAGGAAGGCGATCACCGCGCCGACCATGAACGAAAGCAGGGCCACCAGCGGCACCGCGTCGAGGCCGATCTGTTCCATGTGGTGGACGGTGGAGGTCAGCCGGAACCGACTGGGCTCCTTGAACAGGCGCAAGACCTTGACCATGAACTCGCCGAAGAAGCTGATCAGCGCCATCACTTCGCTGGCGTTGTCGACTAGGCCCAAGCCGATCCGGCCCAGCATCGCCTTGATGCCGTACTCGCGCTTGCCCTGCGGGCGGTCGTCGTGGACGTCTTCGATGGCATCGGCCAACGCCTGCTGGTCGGAGCGGAACTGCAGGGCTTCGAACGGAATCTTCTTGCTGTCGGCGTAGCGCAACAGCTGCAACACACCCAGGGTGTCGAGGCGTTCGCATTCGCGGGCGTCGATCGACTTGACCCGCGTCGGCGCGTCGCGCAGCACGTTCATCACGTCTCTGGAGTAGCGCAGCGTCCAGCGCCCACGCAGGCGCAAGACGCCCTCCGACTCGGTTGCAATGAAGTCGGTCGCAGGTCGGAATTGGCCGGGATCGTTGGACATGAATCCGCCAAGCTTACGCAAAGCCGGCCCTGTCGTGGGAAATCGAGCCGACGCGGAGCGTCCCGGCTTGCGCCACAATGCGCCGGTCATGAGCGAATCCGGCTACAGCGAACGCATCGCCTTCATCGAGGAACTGGCGTGGCATCTGCACGCCTACGGCACCACCGCCGAGCGCATGGAAGGTGCGATCGAGCTGGTTGCGCGGCGGCTGCAGGTGGCCTGCGAACCGTGGTCGAATCCGGCCGGAATCATTCTCTCGTTTCGTGACCCGACCCGACCGACCCGGCATACCGACGTCACCCGGATCGTGCGCCCCGGCCTGGGCGATACCAATCTGCGCAGGCTGTGTGCGGCCGACCGGATTGCCGAGGATGTGATCGCGGGAACGCTGGGGATTCCGGAAGGCCGCGCCGCGCTGCGTGCGCTGGCGCATCCACCCTCGATGCGCGCGCAGGTCGTGCTGGCGCTGGGGTTTGCCCTTGCCTCGGCGGCGGTGGCCGGACTGCTGCGCCTGCCGTGGCTGGACGTCGGGGTGGCCGCATTCAACGGGCTGTTGATCGGGCTTTTGTTGCTTGCAGCGCAGTCGCGGCCGCGGCTGCGCGAAGGATTCGAGGCGTTGTCGGGACTGCTGGCCGGAACCGTGGCGATTCTTGCCAGCCGCTGGCTGGGGCCGCTCAATCTGAACACGGTGATCATCGCATCGTTGATCGTACTGGTGCCGGGAATGACCCTCGCCTTGGCGGCCAGCGAATTGGCCGGTCGGCATTTGGTCTCGGGCAGCGCGCGTTTTGCCGGCGCAACCATGACCGTGGTCAATCTGACGATCGGAACCGCGATTGCACTCGCGGTGGCCGGCTTCATCGGATTCGAACCGCAGGTTCGCGCGTTGCGACCGCAGCCGGAATGGGTGGTCTGGTGTGCGCTTGGAATTGGCGCCTATGCGTTTGCGGTGTTGTTTCAGGCGCAGCGGCGCGATTATCCGCTGGTGATGGTCTCGGCGATTTGCGGTTATCTGGTGTCGCGTTATGGCGGTGACTGGCTGGGGGCCGCCGCCGGCGTGTTTCTGGCTGCGCTGGTGACGACAGCGGCAGGGAATCTGTACGCGCGGCTGTCCAATCGTCCCGGCGCGTTGGTCAGGTTGCCGGGAATCATCATGCTGGTGCCCGGCAGCGCGGCGCTGCGCGGCGTGGTGTCGCTGGTGCAGACGCAGGATTTCAGCGTGGGGCAAACCGCGGCGGTGGCAGTATTCAATACCCTGATGGCGCTGGTGGCCGGACTGATTTTCGGAAATCTTCTGGTCAGCGCGCGCCGGAATTTGTAATGCAGTTTCGCTGCGGAGATGAAAATGCCGGCTTGCGCCGGCATTTTCAATTGAGCAAGTGAATCAAGTCTGGATAACGCTGTTCAAATCAGCGCTAAATCAAATCACTTGATCAGGTAGTCCTCGGCCTTGTGGCCGGCGCCGGTCAGTGCTGCCAGCCAGCGCGGCTGACGGCCGCGTCCGGACCAAGTGTCTTTTTCATTGGCCGGGTTGCGGTATTTCGGAGCGACCTTGCTGACGCCGCCGCCGGACTTGCGGGCCTTGCGCGTTTTCTTGGCCGCTGCCGGTGCGGCCACACCGCCCTTGCCGAACAATTCTTCAAACGTCCAGCCGGCGCTCTTGAGCAGGCGCGCGACGGCGGCCTTGGTCTGGTTGGCCGGCTTGCGCTTGGCGAGCACCTTGCGGCGGCTGTTGGCGCGCTTGATCAACGCGGCCAGTTCTTGCGGGCTCAGAGTATCGATATTCACGGACATTGGCATTCCTCGATAATGGTTTTCGATGGTGGCGGTATCCGCAGCGCGGATCGCGCGATAATACATTGGATTTGTATAAATGGAAGCTGAACGCAGCCGGATTCAGGCGCGCAAACGCTCCAGCAGCGCTTCCTTCGACAGAGATTCCGCAGCGCTTTCGGTGCGCGCCCGGTATTCGAAGGTGCCTGCGTCCAGCCCGCGTGCGGAAACCACCACCCGATGCGGAATGCCGATCAGTTCGATATCGGCGAACATCGCGCCGGGGCGCAATCCGCGGTCGTCGATCACCGATTCGATATTCGCCGAATCCAGTTCCGATTGCAGCGCCAGCGCGGCCTGGGTGATGGCCGGATCGTTTTTCGGATTGATCATGCAGATCGCCACTTGCCACGGCGCCATTGCCGCAGGCCACATGATTCCCGCCGCGTCATGGTTCTGTTCGATCGCTGCCGCCACGATCCGGGAAATGCCGATGCCGTAGCAGCCCATGGCCGGATAAGTCAGCTTGCCGTCGGCGCCCAGTACGGTGCATTGCATGGCTTCCGAATATTTGCGGCCCAGCGCAAACACGTGCCCGACTTCGATGCCGCGGCACAGTCCCAGTGCGCCGTTTCCGTCAGGCGAAGGATCGCCGGCGACCACATTGCGAATATCGGCTTCTTCGGGTTCGGGCAGATCGCGGCCCCAGTTCACGCCGGCGATGTGGTAACCGGGCTTGTTGGCGCCAATCACGAAGTCGGTCATTGCCGCCACGCTGCGGTCGGCGATGACCCGAATGGGCTTTCGCGGATTCAACGGGCCGAGGAATCCGGGTTCGCTGCCGAGACATTCGAGGATTTCAGCCTCGGTGGCCAGCCGCGACTCGGCCATGCCGGGCAATTTGCCCAGCTTGATTTCATTGACCATGTGATCGCCGCGCACCAGCGCCAGCACGAATTGCGCCGCGCCATCGCCATCGACGCCCATCAGCGCGACCGATTTTGCGGTGCGTTGCAGGGGAATGCCGAGCATCGCGGCGACGTCCTCGCAGGTTTTCTGGGTCGGGGTTTCAACCTCGCGCAGCGTTTCGGCAGGCGCGGGCCTGGCGCCGGGAGAAATGGCCTCTGCCAGTTCCACGTTGGCCGCATAATCGGATGCGTCGGAATAGGCGATGGAATCTTCGCCGGAATCGGCCAGCACGTGGAATTCGTGCGAAGCGCTGCCGCCGATTGCGCCGGTGTCTGCTGCCACCGCGCGGAACTTCAATCCCAATCGGGTGAAGATGCGCGCATAGGTGTCGTACATGTTGCGGTATTCGGCGCGCAGCGACTCATCGGTGGCGTGGAAGGAGTAGGCGTCCTTCATGATGAATTCGCGGGCGCGCATCACCCCGAAGCGCGGACGGATTTCGTCGCGAAATTTGCTGGTGATCTGATAAAGATTGATCGGCAGCTGCTTGTAGCTGGAAAATTCCTGCCGGAAAAAATCGGTGACCGCTTCCTCGGCGGTGGGCGTGAAGCAGTATTCCTGCTCCTTGCGGTCGCGGATCTTGAGCAACTGCGGGCCGAATTTCTGCCAGCGCCCGGTTTCTTCCCACAGCTCGCGCGGCTGGATCGACGGCATCGCCATTTCGATCGCGCCGGCGCGATTCATTTCTTCGCGCACCGCCGCTTCGACCTTGCGCAGCACCCGCAGGCCCAGCGGCGACCAGGTGTACAAACCGACGGCCAGCTTGCGGATCATGCCGGCGCGCAGCATCAGCTGGTGGCTGACGATTTCGGCGTCGGCGGGGGTTTCTTTTTCGGTGTGGAGATGAAACTGCGACAGACGCATGGCGATTCGACGTGGGGAATCCGACATTTTGCCATGCCGACCCGCACACAACCCCATTCCGCCGAAAATGCGCAGGGCCAATGGCCTCACTCGCCGCTGCCGCGCACCTCGATGCCCTCGCGCGGGGTCTTGCTGATGCGCTCGTAGTGGCGGTCTTTGGGGGGATCCTGGGTGATCTGCAGATTGCCGGTGTCGTCGCGCCAGCGGTACAGGGTATCGGCGCGGCGCGCCTGAATCGCCGCGGCTTCGGTGGCCGCTTCGCGCTGCTGCGTGCGCTGCGGCATTCCCACCGTAAACCACCACCAGGCCGCGGCTGCCAGCGCAACCGCCAGCAGCAACATGCCCAACTGTTTCATTGTTGCGCGGCGGGCGGGCAGTAGGCCTTGACGCCCGCTTCGTTGAGCTCGACCTGCGACTTGCGCTCGTCGGCGCTGAGGTTGCGGTCGGGTTTGCCGTCGCCGTCGCCGTCGATGCCGATCGCTTCGGAGGTTTTCAGCCGGGCAAGATTGGAGCGCACGCTCTTGCACTGCGCGCTTTCCTCCGGCGCGGCTGCTGTCGTTGGCGCTGCCGCGCCGTCGCGGGTGTTGATGCTGCGACTGGTATGGGCTTCGTTCGGACGCGTGTCGGAATAGTGGGTCACGCCGCTGGCGTCCTTCCATTGGTAGACGCGCTGCTGGGCCAGGCCGGGGAACGCCAACAGGGAGAGAACGAGGGCGAAGGCGAGGGGTCGAAGGCCGATCATGGGTGCGCTCCGCAGGAATGTCTGCTGATTGCAGCACTGCGCCGCCGCCGCTGCAACCCCGTACACTGGGCGAATGGAAGAAAATGACGCCGATGTTGCGCCGCGGCGAAGGCGCGGAATCTATCTGTTGCCCAACCTGTTCACCACGGGCGGGCTGTTTGGCGGCTTCTTTGCCATCATCGCGGCCTCGCAGGGACGCTTCGAGGCGGCCTGCGTGGCGATCTTCATCGCCGCGGTGCTGGATGGGCTCGACGGGCGCGTGGCGCGGCTGACCAACACCCAGAGCGAATTCGGAGTGCAGTACGACTCGCTGGCCGATCTGATCAGCTTCGGCATGGCGCCGGCCATGGTCATGTATTACTGGGCGCTGCTGGCGCTGCGCGCCGATGGCGCCACCCTGGGCAAGATCGGCTGGCTGGCGGCCTTTCTGTACGCGGCCTGCGCGGCGCTGCGGCTGGCGCGGTTCAACAGCCAGGTCGGCATCGTCGACAAGCGCTGGTTCATCGGGCTGGCCAGTCCGGCGGCGGCGGGGTTGATGGCGAGCTTCGTGTGGACCTGTGAACGTGCCGACTGGTCCGGCACCGACCTGCGCTTTGCTGCGCTGGGCGTGACCGTGATTGCCGGTTTGCTGATGGTCAGCCGGATCCGCTACACCAGCTTCAAGGGTGGCGGCAGCGGCCCCAAGTCCGACCGGGTGCCGTTCGTCGCCCTGTTGGTGGTGGTGGGCGTGCTGATCGCGCTGTGGATCGTGCCGGCGGAAACGCTGCTGGCCGCTTCCGTGCTGTATGCCCTGTCCGGGCCGGTGCAGGCGCTGCTGCGCCGACGCCGCGCGACCACGACGGATGTCGCCGGGTGAGCTTCGACCCGCTGCGGCGCGCGGTGTTGGCCGAGTTGGGCCTGTTGGCCTATCAGCTGAACGCGCCTGATCAGGGCGGAGCGGATTCCGAATTGCTGGCACGGATCGCACGTGCGGCGGGCGTTTCCGAGGCGCGGCTGCTGGCCAGTCCGGGAATCATGGCGCAGGCGGCGCGCATGGGCAGTGATCCGGGCGCTCGGCGTACGCTGTGGCGGTGTCTGCGGACGCTGCGCAAGGCGGGCCGATGAACGCGCAAGCCAGCGCGGTGCTCGGGACGTCGGGTGCCTGCTCGCTGCGGCCGATGCGCGAGTCCGATCTGGATGCGGTGATCGCGATCGAAGTGCGCGCCTATCCGTTTCCGTGGACGCGCGGAATCTTCCGCGACTGCCTGCGTGCCGGCTATGCGATGTGGGTGGGCGAGTGTTCCGGATCGCTGGTCGCCTATGGCGTTCTCAGCGTGGCCGCCGGCGAGGCGCATGTGCTGAATCTATGCACGGCGCCGGGCTTCGAGGGTCGGGGTCTGGGCCGGCGCATGCTCGCTTCGCTGCTGAAGATCGCACGCGGCCAGCGCGCGCAGCGGGTGTTCCTTGAGGTGCGGCCGTCCAATTCGCGTGCGATCGATTTGTACGAACGCCGCGGCTTCAACGAAATCGGCAGGCGGCCACGCTACTACCCGGCCGCGCATGGGCGCGAGGACGCGATCGTGATGGCGCTGGAGTTGCTGGATTGAGTGCTGCCGGCCCCGCGCGCGCAGCGCAGGCATCGTAAAATCCCGTCATGGACATCTTCAAGTCATTCACCTTCGAAGCCGCGCATCGCCTCCCGAACGTGCCGGAAGGGCACAAGTGCGCGCGCTTGCACGGGCATTCGTTCCGAATCGAATTGCACGTCGAAGGCCAGCCCGATCCGCATACCGGCTGGATCATGGACTTTGCCGAACTCGCGCAAGCGTTCAAGCCGCTGCACGAACTGCTCGACCACCGCTATCTCAACGAGATCGACGGGCTGGAAAACCCCACCAGCGAACGGCTCGCGCAGTGGATCTGGGAGCGGATCCGCCCGACCGTGCCGCTGCTGTCCGAGGTCGTCGTCCGCGAAACCTGCAGCTCGGGCTGCAGTTATCGCGGATGAAATGCAGTCGCCTCGGATACTGACAAACATGCGCGTTTGCGATTGGATCGTGCCATTGGCAGCACCGGTGGCGGCGATGTACGCGTGCATTTGCAACGGAATTGCCGACAAGACGTTTCGGGACGGAACCCGCCTCGATGGGCTCCGGCGATGAAGGCGAATCGCCTGTGGAAGACGCCCTGGCGCCGACCTTGAACAGGCTTCAGCCGCCGGCTGCCATCGCGGCCTTGAGCGCTTCGCGCACCTGCGTGAACTCGTTGACGACCCCGGCAACGGCGATCGCCGGCTGGGTCAAGGTGCCGTCGCGCGCGCCGTATTCGAGATCGCGCGCGGCATTGGACAGGGTCATCGCGCCGACGTTCGCGCTGGAAGACTTCAGCGTATGCGCGGCGATCCGCAGCGCGATCGGGTCGCTGGCGGCAACCGCATGCTCGAGCTGGGCGATCAGCCGCGGTGCGTCTTCCAGGTACACGGCAATGATCTTGTCGACCTCCGCGCCGAGAACTTCGCGCAGTTCGCCGAGCACGTTTTGATCGAGCGTCGAAGGACGCCGGCTGTCCGCGGAATCGTTGGAATCGGGCGTCGGCGCTGGCGGCGGCACCGGCATCTGGGTTCCCTTCCAGCGCGCGATGCACTGTTCCAGTTCGGCGCGACTGACCGGCTTGGAAAGATAGTCGTCCATGCCGGCATCGAGGCATTTGCGGCGATCGCCGGCCATGGCGTTGGCGGTCATCGCCACGATCGGCATGCGCCGCGGCGCCTTGCGCTGCTGTTCGAGTTCGCGCCAGCGGCGGGTGGCCGAATAACCGTCCAGCACCGGCATCTGGCAGTCCATCAGCACGAGGTCGTATTCGCCTTCGTCGAGCTTGGCCAGCGCCGCCTGGCCGTTGCCGGCAGTGTCGCAGTCGGCGCCGAGCACCTGCAGCAGGCGCTGGGCGACCATCAGGTTCACCGGGTTGTCTTCCACCAGCAGGATCTTCGCCTTGCGGCCGAGTTCGACCTTGGGCGCAGGCGTGGCCGGCGCCGGATGCGGATCCTGCTGCGCCCACGCCACCCCGGAAGCCGACAGCGCCGCGCGCAGGTCGGTGTCTTCGCCGTTGCGGGCGATGATTTTGGCCTTGACCGGCAGATCTTGCGATGTGACTTCATCGCCGCGCAGGTAGATCAGGCGCGCGTTGCCGAACTGGTCGTGGCGATCCATGTTGCGTGCCAGCGACACCGCGGTGCTGCGGATGCAGGACAGGTCGGCAAGCACCACGGAATAGTTCCACGGCTGGCCCTGGGTTTGGGCCTGGCGCAGTCGTTCGAGCGCATCGTGGGTGTTCTCGACGGCGGTGACGCGCAGCCCCCAGTTGGGCAGTAGCATGCTCAGCCGCAGCCGCAGCTTGGTGTCGGTGGTGATCAGCAGCACCCGCCCGCCGTGCAGTTCTTCGCGGCGCGCGGTGATGTCGCCTTGCACCTTGAGCAGCGGAACCTCGAACCAGAACGCCGAGCCGCGTCCCGGTTCGGACTCCACCCCGATCTTGCCGCCCATCAGCGCGACGATGCGCTGCGAAATCACCAGCCCCAGTCCGGTGCCGCCGTACAGTCGGGTGGTCGAAGCGTCGGCCTGGCTGAACGGCTGGAACAGCTTGGCGCGGGTGGCGGCATCGATGCCGATGCCGGTGTCTTGCACTTCGAAGCGCAGCTGGTGTTGGGTCGCGGTTTCGCCCATGCGGCGCACGGCCATGGTGACGCTGCCGTGCTCGGTGAACTTGATCGCGTTGCTGAGCAGATTGCTCAGGATCTGGCGCAGGCGCACCGGATCGCCGCGTACCGGCAGCCGCACCGACGGCTCGATCTGCATCGCCAGATGCAGCCCCTTGGCGTCGGCGGGCCGCTGCATCAGGGTGAGCACGCTTTGCATCAATTCGCGCAGGTTGAAGCCGGTGGTTTCCAGTTCAAGCCGGTTGGCTTCGAGCTTGGAGTAGTCGAGGATGTCGTCGACGATCCGCAGCAATTGCTGTGCCGAAGCGTTGGCGGTGCGCAGGAATTCCTGTTGCTCCAGCGCCAGTCGGGTGTTCGACAGAAGATCCAGCATCGGGATGATGCCGTTCAGGGGCGTGCGGATTTCATGGCTCATGGTGGCGAGAAATTCGCCTTTGGCCATCACCGCCGATTCGGCGTCCTGCTTGGCGCGGGTCAGTTCCTGCTCGAGCTGGGTGTGGCGGTCGATCTCCTGCTGCAGGGCGCTGATTTCATCGGCCTTGCGCAGGTTCGCTTCGGTGTGTTCCTGCAGCTTCGTCTCGCGCTGGCTGCTGGTGACGGCAAGCGTGGTGGTGGCAAACAAGGCAAGCAGAGCCAGCACCAGCGCGATCAGCTGCCAGGGGCCGTCGACGCCGGTGCGGTCGATGACCAGCGCCAGCGTCACGCCGAACGCGGCGCCCAGCGCGAGCCAGCGCGCTAGCTGGAGGTTGCGGCGGTAGGGAGCCGGGGTGTCGCCATTCACAGCGTTGCGCTCCGGAAGTCGTAATCGAGGGATTGTTCGGGCCGATGCACCAGATTGCCCTGGATGAAATCGATTCCGCCGATCCACAGCGCGGCGGCGGCCTGCGGGTCTTCCACGCCCTGCGCGATCACCTGCAGCCCGTTGCGGTGGGCGTACTGGATGGCTTCGCGCATCTCGTCGTGCAGGCCCTGCGCCAGCGGCAGTTGCGCGAAGTCGGAAGCCAGCCGCAGATAGCCGAGCGGCAGCAGATCGATCAGCTGGGCGGCATCGGCCGTGTGCCGATACTGGCTCAAGGAAAACTGCACGCCAACCGGCACCATCTGCCGACAGAATTCGCGCAGCAGGACCGAATGCACCAGCGCGTCTTCCAGCCGCAGGTCGATGATCAGCGACTCGCCATCGACCTCCGCGCTCTCGACGGCCTGCTGCAGCCAGCTGACGTAGTCGTCCTGTGTCAGCGTGCGCGGCGATTGCGAGACGATCAGCCGGATCGGTCGCGAGGCGCGGCGGCGGTCGCGCAGTAGATCCAGCGCGTGCCGCATGACCCAGCGATCGAGCGCCGCCAGCTGTCCGGTGGCCTGCGCGGTGTCGAGGAATTCCGCTGCCCGGCGCACGCTGCCATCGGCGCCGCGCAACCGCACCAGCACCTGATAGCGCGCTTCGTCGCCGCCGGCCACCGCAACCACCGGCTGGAACGCGAGGTAGAGCGCATCGCCGGATTCGGACAGGGCGGCGCGGAGCTCGTCGGCGATTTCAGTGTCGGCGATGCGATCGGGCGGCACATAGCGCGCGATGCCGATCGGCGAGCCGTGGGCTTCGCGCGCGGCGTCCTCCACCGCTGCCAGGATCTCGCCGGTGTCCGTGAAGCCGTGTTCGAACGTGGTGTAGCCGACGGTGCAGCGCAGGCGCAAGGTTTCGCTTTCGATCTTGAAATCGGTAAAGCCGATGCCGTCGCGCAGGCGGCGCGCGTATTCTTCCAGCCAGCCGACGTCGTGACCGCCGGCCACGGCGAGGAACATGTTGTCGCTCAACCTGGCGGCCGCTTCGCTCTTGGTCAGTTCCTGCAGCGTGCGCCCGGCGGCGTTGATCAGTTCCTCGAATTCCGCAAAGCCGTAGCGGTCGTGCATCGCGGTGGCGTTGCCCATTTCGATCAGCAGCGCGCCGCCGGAAATGCCTGACGTCGCCTGTTCGAGCAGGAGTTTCATCAGCGCGGGGCGCGTGTACAGTCCGGTGACCGGATGCCGCACCGGCTCGACGGCTGCCTGCATGCTGCGGTTCATTGCGCGGACGCGGCGGATGCGGCTTTGCACCGACACCACGAGATGGCGCGGGCGCACCGGCTTGACGATGTACTCGTCGCCGCCGTGTTCCAGCGCATCCAGCTGGCTGTCGGGATTCTGGTCGCCGGTCAGGAACACCACGGGAACGAATTTGAAACGCGGGTGTTCGCGGATCTGCGCGGTCAGCGAGGTGCCGCTGACGCCGGGCATGTGCAGATCCATCAGCACCAGATCCGGTTCGAAGCGCTCCAGCGTCGCCATCATCTGCTCGGGAACGGCGACCACTTCGGCCTCCATGCCGGCGCCGCGAAGAATGGCTTCGGCGAACAGCGCCTGACTGCGGTCGTCCTCGACGATCAGCACCCGATAGCGTTCGGCTCCGTCCGCAGGGGCCTGTGCGGGATTGCCGCTGGCTTGTGCGCTGGGTACTTCGTTCATCTTCCCTGTCTCCCGGTTCCGGCGGCGTGCTGCAACCTGAGGGCAAGTTGCGGCAAACGGCACTTGGCGGATCGGCCAAACCCACCCTTTCCTGATTCTGACTCAAAACGGCGAGGATTGGGCCCCATTTTTGCGGGGTGCGTCATGAGATCAAGCCGGCGAGGCTTGACGTGAGGGCGTCGTGGGTGCGATACCCCGAAAATGCCCCTCGCATCGCCAGTCGCGTCGAATCGAAAGCACGGCCACCCGCGCGCGGCGGTCGTCGTGCTGATTGCGGCGGCGCTGCTGCTTGGCCTGTGGGGCGCCTGGCGCAGTTTCGGACCGATTCCACCCAATGCGCGTGAACGCCTGCAGACGCAGGCGCAGCGGCTTGAAGTGCTGGAGCAGCAGCGCACCACGCTAGCGCGTTCCGACCAAATCAGCCGCAAGGCCAATCAGGATCTGCAGGGCACGTTGGCCGACCGCGATGAAGAAATCGCCGGCCTGCGCGCCGATATTGCGTTCTACGAGCGCTTCGTGGGGGCGGCCGGGCAGCGCCACGGGCTGAACGTGCACGAATTGAAGCTGAAGCGGCAGGGCGACTCCGCGGTCTGGCATTTCGTCGCCACGCTGACCCAGAACATCAATCGCGATGCCATCAACAGCGGGCGCCTGACGCTGACCGTGGAGGTCAGCGAAGGTGGCCGCATGCGCCAGATCGACTGGGACGCGCTGCGCCAGCAGCCAAACGCTCCGAGGGTGGACTACGCTTTCAAGTATTTCCAGCAGGTCGAGGGCGACATCGTGCTGCCGGAAAATGCGGTGCCGGTGCGGGTGAGCGTGCGCCTGCAGCCCGGTTCCGGCGCGGCGGTCGAGCAGTCCTTTAGTTGGGCCGACGCGGCCGGCGAAGTGTCCGCTGCGCCCGCAGCGATCTCGCCTTTGCCCGCCCGGGGCGCGCCGCATCGAGGTTGAAACCACCCGGGCAACGCGCGATCCTGTCTGCGTGGACAGCACAGCACTCGATTTTTTCCGCGCGGCGATGCCGGCGGCACCGATGGATTTCACATCCGCCGCCGCGGCCAAGGTGCGCGAACTGCTGGCCGACGAAGGCGACGCCGCGCTCAAGCTGCGCGCCTATATCCAGGGCGGCGGTTGCACCGGCTTCCAGTACGGCTTCGAGTTCGACGATGGCCAGAACGAAGACGATGTCGCCATCGTCACCGATGGCGCCACCCTGCTGGTCGATCCGCTCAGCCTGCAGTATCTGGCCGGCGCGGCGGTCGATTACGTCGAATCGCTGACCGGCGCGCAGTTCGTGATCCGCAATCCGAACGCGAAGACGACCTGCGGCTGCGGCACGATCGAATGAGGCCGCATTGATGCCAGCGGTCTCGCCGTTCGCTTTTGTCGACGGTGCGCTGGATCGCGGCGATGCCCTGCGCGACGATCCGGTCGCACTGGCGACGCTGTGGTCGCAGGCGGCCGTGATTGCGCTGGACGCGCACGGCAGTGCGCTGGCGGATGCCGCGGGCAACCTGCTCGAACTGGACGGCGCCGCGCTGGGCGACGGGCCGGACGGGCGAACCTTTCTCGGACTGCGCGCTGAGCGCGGCTGGTTTCTCGCCGATGCGCCCGCGCTCGACGCGCCGCAGCGGATCGACCTGCGCAGCGCCGCCGCGCACTGGCCGGCGTGGCAGGCCACGCTGTTTGCGCAGGCGCGGGCGCTGCAGCACTGGCACCGCCAGCACCGCTTCTGCGGCGCCTGCGGTGGCCCGCTGCGCTACCGGCGCGCCGGCTGGCTGGGGCATTGCGACGCCTGCGGCAGCGAGCACTATCCGCGCACCGACCAGGCGATCATCGTTGCCGTCGAGAGCAACGGACGCCTGCTGCTGGGCCGGCAGGCCAGCTGGCCGAAGCGGCGTTGGTCGGTGATCGCCGGCTTCGTCGAACCGGGCGAAACGCTGGAGCAGACCGTTGCCCGCGAAGTGCTGGAGGAAACCGGCGTGCGGGTTCTTCCCGGCAGCGCCCGCTATCTCGCCTCGCAGCCGTGGCCGTTTCCGAGCGCGCTGATGCTCGGCTTCGTCGCGCTTGCGCAGCCGGATGCGCCGCGGGTGGGCGATGAGTTGGAAGACGCGCGCTGGTTCGATGTGGAGGCGGTGCGTGCCGGCCTGGCCCGCGACTGGAGCGAAGCCGAGCGCGAGGGTGAGGGCATCGTGCTGTCGTCGCCGATTTCCATCGCGCGGGAGGTGATCTGCGCCTGGCTGGAACACCGCGACGCGAAGTGAACGCCCCGTTGACCTGCCTCAGCCCGGCGCCAGCAGGCTGAACGGCAGCCACGGCAGGTTGCGCAGAACCGCAAAGCCCAGCAGCAGCACCAGCCACAGCTTGGGCTCGGCCAGCAGGTTGCGCAGCCCAAGCAGTCGCTGCGGCAGCAATCCGGCGCCGTGCAGCAGCAGCACGGTCAGCGGCAGCAGCGAGAGCACCAGCAGCGGATTCATCGCCAGTGCGCCGGCCAGATCCAGATGCGCCAGCGCGTGCAGGCAGCGGGTGCTGCCGCAGCCGGGACAATACAGTCCGGTCAGCGTCAGGAACGGGCAGGGCGGCAGCGGGTTGCCGGCGACGGTGGGGTCGATTCGGCGCAGCGCCGCGATCGCGCCGACGCCCAGCGCGGAGACGGTCGCCAGCGTGGCGTAACGACTGCGCGTGCGAAGCCAGGCCGCGCCAGCGTGGCGCACGCCAACCTCCGGACGGGCGACTGCGGGCGAGGCCGACGTCGCGCTCACATCAGTTCAGCCCGTTGAGCCCGCTGAGCCCGCCTGCCGAAATGCCGATCACCATAAAGAGGACGATGTAGAGGATGATCAGGATCAACCAGGCGCTGGCCGCCCAGATCGCCCATGTCTTGGCGTTGTTCGCCGCCTCCTGTGCGGCCGCGATATTGCCTGCAGCCGCCAGGCCGTCGACCTTGGCGGCATAGACGATCGAAACGATGCCCAGCGGCAGGCAGCAGAACAAGGTGGTCAGGATGGCCCAGACCAGATTGTTGGAGACGGCGGGACTGTTCATGCGTGGCTCCGGCAGAATGATTGGTGCGGCAGTGTTCCGACGCGGGTTCGCGCGGTTGCGCGGACATCGGTCGGTGCCGCACGAATAGTCGCACGGAAAACGGCGAAGATGCGCAGTCGGCAGAAAGGATGTGTCCCCGTTGCGGTCTGACGCTCGTGGACGATGGCGATTCGGGAAATGGGGGCGGGCGGTGGTTGAAACCGGATGCGTACTGGTGGTGGGTGGACGCGGCTTCCTCGGCAGCTTCATCGTTGCCGCGCTGCGCCGACGCGGCTGGCGCGTGCGCGTGCTGGCAAGAGCGCAGGGCCGCACGCTGGGCGAAGACGAGGTGGCGGGCGACCTGACGCGGATGCTGGCCGAGGACGATTGGGCGCAGGCGCTGGACGGCGTTGCGGTGGTCGTCAACGCCGCCGGCATCCTGCGCGAAACGGGTCGGGAGACCTTCGCCGACGTGCACGAACGCGCTCCGCTGGCGCTGGCCCGCGCCTGTGCCGCGCGCGCCATCCGCTGCGTGCAGGTCTCGGCGCTGGGGCATCCCGACGATGGCGGCTTCATCGCCTCCAAGCACCGTTTCGATGCCGCGTTGCTGGAGCTGCCCGTCGCGGCCATCGTCCTGCGTCCGTCGGTGGTGTATTCGCCGCGCGGCTCCTACGGCGGCACCTCGCTGCTGCGCGCGCTGGCGGCGTTTCCGTGGCGCCAGTTGCTGCCGGGTGATGGACATTGGACGTTCCAGCCGCTTTCTGCCGAGGATCTGGGCGAGGTGGTCGCGGCGGCCTGCGAGCACGGCGAACGCGGCTTGTACGAGATCGGTTGCGCAGCGCCCATTGCCCTGCGCGAGTACCAGTCGCTGTGGCGGCGCTGGCTGCAGATTCCCGGAAACCGGGCGTGGCCGGTGCCGCTGCCGCTGGTGCGGGCGCAGGTCCGGCTGGGGCAGTGGCTTGGGCGCGGGCCGGTCAACGCCACGATCTGGAAGATGTTGCTGCGCGGCAACCTGACTGCGGACGGCGCGCACCGGCGCGTGCTGGAGACGTTCGGCGTGCGCGTGCGCTCGCTGGACGAATCGCTGCAAGTTGTGCCCAGCCAGATGCAGGACCGCTGGGCCGCGCAGCTGTATTTTCTGGCGCCGTGGCTGAAATGGAGCGTGGTGCTGCTGTGGCTGGCCTCGGGCGCGGTCGGGTTGCTGGCGCCCGCAGCGGATATCGAAGCGCTGGCGCAGGGGACGGGTTTGTCTGTTTTGGCACCAGTGGCGCTGGCTCGCGCGACAGGCCTGCTGGATATCGGATTGGGTTTGGGATTGGCGTACCTGCCGCGTCCGCGCGGCGTGGTGCTGGCGATGCTGACCTGCACCCTCGCCTACCTGCTCGTTTTCGCCGCCGCCGTGCCCGCGCAGCTGCTCGATCCGCTCGGCGGATTGATCAAGAACATCGCCCTGATTCCCGCGCTGGCGGTGCTGTGGGTGCTGGTGGATCGGAGATGACGTTGGACTATCTCACGTTGAAATGGATCCACATCGTTGCGTCCACGCTGCTGCTTGGAACCGGGCTGGGCATTGCGTTTTTCATGTGGATGGCGCACCTGTCACGCGATCCGCGTCAGATCGCCGCGACCGCGCGGGTCGTCGTCATTGCCGATGCCCTGTTCACCGCGCCGGCGGTGGTCGTCCAACTGGCGACCGGGCTGTGGCTGGCGCATCTGCTGCAGCTGCCGCTGACCACGTTTTGGGTCAGGACGACGCTGATTTTGTTCGTCGTGATTGGCGCCTGCTGGCTTCCGGTGGTCTGGCTGCAGGCGCGCGCGCGCGATCTCGCCCGCGCCGCCGCGAACGCGAACGCGCCGCTGCCGCCGTCCTACGCGCGGGTGATGCGCTGCTGGTTCTGGCTCGGTTGGCCCGCCTTCATCAGCGTGATCGCGATCTTCTGGCTGATGGTGCACAAGCCTGTGTGATCCGGTTCAGGCGTCCGCTGCGTAGGAGCGCACCGCAGGGGCGCGATTAACATCACGTCACATGTCTCAAGCTTCCGTCCCCCGCAGCGCCCGCACCTTTGCTTCCAGCAGGACAGCTGTCGCCGTCGCACCGTCCACCGGCGCGCCGGCCATGACTTCGATCCGCGCGCGCAGCCGCCGCGGCAAGCGCATCCGACGCAATTTCGAATCCTGTTTGCTCCACATGCTGCCCCACATGTTCTTCAGCGCCAGCGGCACCACCGGCACGGTCTGGCCGCGCGCGGCGGCGCGTTCGAGGATTTTTTCCATGCCGGTCTTGAAGCGGGCGATCTCGCCGTCGGCGGTGAGTGCGCCCTCGGGGAAGATGCACACCAGCTCGCCCTCGGCCAGGGTCGCGTCCACCGCGTCGAAGGCGCGTTGCATCACCTCGGGATCTTCGCGCGCGCCGGCGATCGGGATCACCTTGGCGGTCTTGAAGATCCAGCGCAGCACCGGAATGTTGAAGATCTTGTAATACATCACGAACCGCGCCGGGCGCGGGATGCAGGCGGAGAGCACCAGCGCGTCCATGAAGCTGACGTGGTTGCACACCAGCAGCGCCGCGCCCTCGTCCGGGACGTGCTGTTCGATCCCGTGCAGGCGCAGCCGGTACAGCGCGCGCACCAGCAGCCAACTCAGGAAGCGCATCAGAAATTCGGGGACGAGGGTGAAAATCCAGATCGCCACCAGGGTGTTGGCGATCGCCAATGCCAGGAACAGCTGCGGGATCGTCCAGCCCAGCACGCGTTGCACGAAGAGGCCGATCAGCGCCGCCAGCACGATGAACATGGCGTTCTGGATGTTCATCCCGGCGATCACCCGCGCCAGCTCCGACTTCGGCGTGCGGCTCTGGATCAGGGCGAACAGCGGCACCACGAAAAAGCCGGTGAACAGGCCGACGCCGGTCAGGTCAGCGATGATTCGAGTGCTGCCCGGCGCGGCGGCGAACTGCGCGATCGTCAATCCTTGCGCCAGCGCCTGACCGGGGCGGGCGAAATACAAATCCAGCAGGAAGGCGCTGATGCCCAGCGCGCCCATCGGCACCAGGCCGATCTCGACCGTGCGCCCGGACAATTGTTCGCACGACATCGAGCCGATCCCGGCGCCGACCGAAAACAGCGCCAGCGCGAGGATGTACAGATTCTGGGTGCCGCCGAGATTGTCCTGCGCGTAGACCGGCAGCTGCGCGGTCAGGATGGTGCCGACGAACCAGAACCAGCTCACTCCCAGCACCGCGTTGCGCACCGCCAGCCGCTGCCGCGTGAGCTGCCAGATCTGCCAGCTCACCCGCAGCAGGTTCCGGTCGACTTTCAGATCCGGGTTGCCGGCGTCCACCTTCGGAATGCGGCGCGCCACCGTGTTGCCGGCGATCGCCAGCAGGATCACGAATGCGGCCGCCACCTGTGGCCCGTGCGCGCCGGCGAGCTGGAAGATCAGCCCGCCGCAGATCATCCCGAGCAGGATCGACAGCGAAGTGCCCGACTCCACCAGTCCGTTGCCGCCGGTGAGTTCCTCCGGCTTGAGCACCGAGGGCAGGATCGAGTACTTCACCGGCCCGAACAGGGTGGACTGCATCCCGGTGCAAAACAGCGCCACCAGCAGCACCGGCATGCTTTGCAGGAGAAAACCCGCCGCCGCCAGCGACATGATCGCGATCTCCATCGAGGTGGTGATCACGATCAGCTTCTGTTTCTCCAGTCGTTCCGCGATTTGTCCGGCGCTGGCCGAGAACAGGAAGAACGGCAGGATGAAGATCGCCGGCGCCAGGTTCGCGTACAGGCCCATCCGGCTGCTGTCCACCGCCATGTAGGCGAGCAGGCCGATGATCGCCTGCCGGTAGACGTTGTCGTTGAACGCGCCCAGCGCCTGCACCACGAAATAGGGCAGGAAGCGTCGCTGTGCAAGCAGGTTGAACTGGCTGTGGCCGGACATGCGCGGATTCCATTCGGGATCGACCATCGGATCGAAGCAGGATAACGGAGCGCCCGGCGTTATGATTCCCAGGTTCTCTTTGGAGCCGCCATGACCCTTGCCCGCCGCGCCAGCGTGCCGCTTGCCGCGATGCTGCTGATCCTTGCTGCCGGCGCGCTGCTGTATGCGTTCGTCGGCTATCACGGCGCGCTGCGCGCGTATGACGAAGCGGCCGCCGCGCCGGTGGTCGACTATGTCGTCGGCAGCCGGAAGGAGATGAAGGTCGGCAAGGGCAGAACCCGTCGCACCGCCTATCTGCTGGAATTGGCGCAGGCTTCACCACCGTCTGTTTCACCACAGGCCGATGCGCCGCAAACGGCGGAGTTGGCGGTGACCAAGCGAATCTACAAACGCAGCCGCGAAAACGACCGCTGGAACGCGCGCCTGGTTGCCGGGCAACCGCTGTTCGACCCGCGCCTGACCGGAATTGAAAGCGAAAACCGGCTGCTGCTGACGCTGTTGGGCGCTATTCTCGGCATTGCCGGAGGAATTGTCCTGCGGCAAGCGTTGCGCGATCGCAAATAAGGGGGCGGCATGGACGCTTCTGCGCAAGCCATCGTCACGGTCATCGCTACCAGCCTGCCGCTGGCGATGGCGGTGGGCGTGGTCTATTGGCAGTCCAAGCAGAGCCGGCTGCTGCTCAAGCAGGACGAATCCGACGGCAGCGCGGCGCAGCTGCCGGCCGAGCGCCAGCGCAAGCGCATCGAGGCGCGCAGCGACCGGATCGAGTGGCTGACCGTGCAGATGCTGCTGGTCGGGATGGTGGCGTGGTTTGCGGTGGTGGCCTCGCAGATCGCCTGGGACGAACTGCGGCTGAGCTGGATCGACGGGGCGACCCTCGTGATTGCGATGGCGTGGACGGTGGTGACCTTGCGCCAGCTGTCGGTGCTGTGGGAAGAGCGCCGCGGCGGCGGCGACGGCGTGCGCGCTGAAGTCGCGGTCGCGCGCCGGCTGGACGGGCTGCAGGCGCTGGGCTGGCAGGTGCTGCACGAGGTGCCGGTGGCCGATTTCGACATCGATCACGTGGTGGTCGGCCGGTCCGCCGTGTTCGTGCTGGAAACCAAGGCGCGCCGCTACGGCAAGGCCAACGGCGGGCCCCAGGTGCGCTTCGACGGCAAGGCGCTGCACTTCCCGACCTGGTCGGAGACCCGGCCGCTGGAACAGGCCCGCGTGCAGGGACGCTGGTTGGCCGAGTATCTGGAGACGACGCTGGGGCAGGCGGTGCCGGTGGTGCCGGTGCTGTGCCTGCCGGGCTGGACGGTGCAAACCGATGCGCAAGCCGACCCCGGCGACCTGCGCGTCATCGCGCCCGCGGATGCGGCCGCTGCGTTTTCCGAAGCCCAGGACCGCACGCCGCTGGGCGCAGCGCAGCGCGCGCGCATCGTCGAAGCCATCCACGCCCTGTACCGCACCGTCGCCCCGGCTGCGTGAGGGCGCGAAGCGCGTCTACGGCGGACATGGCGACCCGCGTGGCGTTCCAGAAACAAGCTGCAATGCGCGTTTCGACGTGCTAACTTCGACGGCGTCCGCGCGCGCGTGAAATCCGTCAGTCGCGTCTTGAACCACACCGGGGGGTGACATGTCGAAACTGTTGAAACTGATGCGCGAGTTGGGGCGCAATGCGGCCTTGGCGGCCGAATACGAGCGCGATCCCGAAGGCGTCATGCGCCATGCCGGGCTGTCTGATGAAGAACGCAAGGCCATGCTCGAGATGGACTTCGAGGCCATAAAGCGGCTCACCGGCTTGGCCGACGGGCAATTTGCAGCCATCCAGGTGACCATCACCGCTTACGACGACTAAACGGTCGGGGTCATGCTTCCTTGGCGCCTGGGTTCAGCGTTATTCCAAGCCGCGACGCTTGCGCTGCTGCTGGCCTGCGCGCCGGCGCTGGCGAACGATGATCCGGAGTCGCAAGTCCAGGAAATCGAACGGCTCGCAAACACCGCGCCGGTCGCGGAGACGAATGCGAAGATCGCGGCCCTGACCGCGCGACCGGATGCATTGACGCCAGAGCAGCGGCAACGGATCGAGTACGTGCGTCTGCGCAATCTCGCGATCGCTGGAAACCAGAAAGACGCGCTCGCCGGGCTGCGCGCCTTGCTGCGGCAGCGCATGCCGGCACCGCTACGGGTCAAGGTGTATTCGACCGCGATCAGCATTGCCAGCAACGTCGAGGACTGGACGCTGGCTTTCACCTGGCTGGGCCAGAGCTTGCGGTACCTGCCGGCGGCGCCCGAGGAAGCGCCGCGTCTGCTGAGTATTGCCAGCTATCTGTATTCGTTGATTGGGGAGGATGAGAAAGCGCGCGAGTTCGGAATGCGTGCGGTGCAGCAGGCGGAGCAGGGCACGGACCTCATGGCGCAATGCCGCGCTGTAGCCGGGATGGCATCGGTCGAAGAGTTGGCGCGGCAGTTTGCCGAGGCGGGGACCTGGCGAAGGCGTCAGATCGAGGTTTGCGGCCGCGCCGGAGACGTGCTGTTCATCGGTGCCGGAGAAGTCGGGCTGGGCAAAGTGGACGCGGAGCTGGGCAAACCCGCAGAAGCGCTGCGCTGGTATCGCAAGGCGTTGGCGCGGTTTCGCGGGATCGGCTATCTGCCGGGCGTTCATGACACCGAGAACGGGATCGCGGCGAGCCTGATTGCCACCGGCTCCGATCTGGAACAGGCGCGCACGCTGCTGGAATCGAGCGCGGACTATTTCCGGTCGGTAGGGTCATCGCAGCCGCTGGAAGAATCGGAGCGTCAGCTGGCGGCGCTGGCCGATCGTCAGGGCGATCCGCAGCGGGCGCTGGCGCACCTGAATCATGCGATGGCGGCGGCAGCGAAAAATCAGGAAGCCGAACGCAACCGGCTGATCGCCTATCAACAGGTGCAGTTCGACACCCACTTCAAGCAGCAGCAAATCGAGCTGCTGCAGGCGAAACAGGATGTGTCCCGTCTGGAAATCACCGCAGCGCGGCGGAAGCAGTGGCTGCTTGCATTCGGCGTGCTGATTCTGGTGCTGCTGGCCGGCATGCTGTTCATTCTGCAGAAACGCACCGCGCGCGAGCGCCAGCGCTATCGCTGGCAGTCGGAACATGACGGCCTGACCAGACTGCTCAACCGCAAGCAGATTCGCAGCGTGGGCAGGGAGGAATTGGCGGCGGCGCGCGAACAGAACCGGGTGCTCAGTGCCGTGATCCTGGATATTGACCTGTTCAAGCAGATCAACGACCGGTTCGGACATGCCGCCGGCGATGCGGTGTTGAGGGAATTGGGCGTCCGGATCGAACGCGCCATCGGTGACGAAGGCGTCGCCGGCCGCAGCGGCGGCGACGAGTTCACCCTGTTGGTGCGCGGCGATGCCGCCCGCGCAGCGGCGGTGACGCAGACCCTGCGTGAGCTGATTGAACCGGTGACGGTCAATGGCGCCGTCGTGGACTTCAGCATCAGCGCCGGCATCTGCGATTCGAACCAGATGCAAGGCAGCCTCGATGACCTTGTCAATGCCGCCGATCTGGCGCTGCTGGAAGCCAAGCGCAAAGGGCGCGATCGGGTCGAGCTGGCGGGCGAATCGAAAGCGGCCGAATCCGGTGTCGGGGAGTTGGTCGTCGTCGGCTGCGGCATCCAGCTTGGGCGGCATATCAGCCAGCGCTGCGAGTCGGAGATTCGTCTGGCCGAGGTGGTGATGTGCCTCGTGGATCCGTTCGCGCTGGCGATGATCCGCGAGCTGCGGCCGGATGCGATCAACCTCGGCGAGCATTACGCGGACGGCAAGGATCGGCGCCTCACCTACGCCGAAATCGACGCCGCAATCATGGCCCAAGTGCGCTCGAACAAGCGCGTGTGCGCCGTGTTTTACGGACACCCCGGGGTGTTTGCCGACGTGCCGCACCGGGTCATCCGCAAGGCGCGCGCGGAAGGATTTGCTGCGCGCATGGAGCCGGGCATTTCCGCCGAAGCCTGCCTGTATGCCGATCTCGGGATCGATCCCGGACGTCAAGGCGTGCAGTCGCTGGAGGCGACGGCGTTCCTCTGCCAGGAGCGGCAGTTGGATTCGGCCGGATTGGTGTTGCTCTGGCAGGTGGCGCTGTCGGGCGATCTGACCTGCACCCGGCGCGAGGCGACGCGCGAAGGACTGCAGGCGCTGGTGGACAAGCTGCTGCGCTGGTATCCGCCCGACCACGAAGTGATTCTTTACGAAGCGGCGCGGCTGCCGATCGAAGCGCCGCGCATGGAGCGCCTGCGCCTGTCCGAGCTGCCGGAGGCAAGCTATCAGGAATACACGACGCTGGTGATCCTGCCGCTGGCTGGCGACGCTGCCGCGCAGCGGCAGCAGGCTGCCGCATAGCTTGCCGGATCAGCCGCTGCCCGGGAACTGCCCAAGTGTGCGGCTCAATTGCCTTGCTGTTCCCGCGCGATTGCGCGCCAGCCGATGTCGGAGCGATGGAATTCGTTGGCCCAGTGAATCGCGGCGACGCCTTCGTAAGCGGCGCGCTGCGCGGCGTGCACCGTCTCGCCCAATGCGCACACGCACAGCACGCGGCCACCGGCGCTGACGGTGTTGCCGGCGGCATCTTGCGCGGTGCCGGCGTGGAAGACGGTGGCATGCGCGGGCACGTTGTCCAAACCGGAAATCACATCGCCGGTGATCGGTGTGTCCGGATACGGCCTTGAGGCCATCACCACGCCCAGCGATGGCCGCGGATCCCACTGTGCTTCGATTGAATCCAGGGTTCCGTCAATACCGGCTTCGATCAAATCAACGAAATCCAATTGCAGCCGCAGCAGCACCGGCTGGGTTTCCGGATCGCCAAAACGCACGTTGAATTCGATCACCTTCGGCGCGCCGCCGGCGTCGATCATCAGTCCGGCGTAGAGAAATCCGGTGAACGGAATGCCATCGTGCAACATGCCTTGCACGGTGGGGTTGACCACCTCGCGCATGATCCGCGCATGCACCTCGGGCGTCACCACCGGCGCCGGCGAATAGGCGCCCATGCCGCCGGTGTTGGGGCCGCTGTCGCCGTCAGCCACGCGCTTGTGGTCCTGTGAGGTGGCCAACGGCAGCGCACTGTGGCCGTCCACCATCGAAATGAAGCTGGCCTCTTCGCCGTCGAGGAATTCTTCGATCACCACCCGCGCGCCGGCATCGCCAAACGCGCTGCCTTCCAGCATGTCGCGCACGGCGGCTTCGGCTTCGGCCAGGCTTGATGCCACGATCACGCCTTTGCCGGCGGCCAGGCCGTCGGCCTTGATGACGATGGGCGCGCCTTTTTCACGGACGTAAGCCAGCGCCGCATCCACATCGGTATGCACGGCATAGAACGCAGTCGGAATGCCGTGACGAGCGAGGAAGTCCTTGGCGAAAGCCTTGCTGCCTTCCAGCTGCGCGGCGGCAGCGGTGGGACCGAAAATGCGCAGTCCCGCTGCACGGAAGCGGTCCACCACGCCCGCCACCAGCGGCAGTTCCGGGCCGACCACGGTCAGCGCCACGCCTTCCTCTTGTGCAAGCTTGAGCAGGCCGTCGATGTTGGTCACCCTCACTGCAACGTTGCGGCATTTGGCTTCGGTCGCGGTGCCGGCGTTGCCGGGCGCGATCAGCACTTCATGCACACGCGACGACTGCGCCAGCTTCCACGCCAGCGCGTGTTCGCGGCCGCCGGAACCGATGACCAGAATCTTCAAGGCTGCGTCCTCATGGCGTAGTCGGTGCGCTTGCGCCCGACGTGGCCGCCGGACAGGCGCGGGCGGCCATCTCGACTTCGAAAAAGACCCCGCCGTTGCGATCGACGAAGCGCCGTTTCAAGGCGGCATCGGTCTTGAGCAAGGGTTGGATGGCCGGATCGCTGCACCAGCTGCGCAGCTCGCCCTCCTCGGCCTGACGCAATTCGTTGAAACGCGGATTCTCGCGGGTCTTGGCGGCGGTGCCGAGCGGACTGCGGATCACTTCCACCAACGCGTTGCCTTCGACCGCCACCGATACGATCACCAGATCCTCGACGTAGGGCTTGGGCAGCGTCGCCGCCAGCTTGGCCTGGACCTGTGCAAGCGATTGCTTCGTCGTAGTGCCGCCGCTGCACGCGGCCAGTGCCAGCGCGCCGCCGAGGATGAGCGTGGTGCGAATTGCCGGTCTGCCCATGATCGTGACCTCAGTGCCGGAAATGCCGCACGCCGGTAAACACCATCGCAATGCCGTGCTCGTCGGCGGCGGCAATCACTTCGGCATCGCGCATCGAGCCGCCGGGTTGGATCACTGCCTTGATGCCGGCTTCGGCGGCGGCGTCGATGCCGTCGCGGAACGGGAAGAAGGCGTCCGAGGCCATCACCGAGCCAGGCACGCTCAGGCCGGCATCGGTGGCTTTGATGCCGGCGATGCGCGCCGAATACACGCGGCTCATTTGGCCGGCGCCCACGCCAATGGTGCGGCTGTCTTTGGCATACACGATCGCGTTGGATTTGACGAACTTGGCCACCTTCCATGCAAACAGCAGGTCGGCAAATTGCGCGTCGGTAGGTGCAAGCCGGCTGACCACTTTCAATTCGTCACGTGTCACCACGCGGTCATCGGCGGTTTGCAGCAACATGCCGGAGTTCACCCGCTTGCTGTCGATGAAACCGGGGGACGGCGGCGCCATCGGGTCGTGCTGTTCAAGAGCAATTTGCAAGACGCGCACATTGGCTTTCTTTTTCGCATAGGCCAGCGCGTCGTCGTCGTAGTCCGGCGCCAGCAAGACTTCGACGAATTGGCGATCCAAAATGGTCTTGCAGGTGGCACCATCCAGCGTGCGGTTGAACGCCAGAATGCCGCCGAAGGCGCTGGTGGGGTCGGTGGCGTAGGCCGCCTCGTAGCTGTCTGCGCAGCCCGTGCCCACCGCCACGCCGCAGGGGTTGGCGTGTTTGACGATCACACAGGCCGGCGCATCGAACTGGCGCACGCATTCCCACGCCGCATCGCTATCGGCAATGTTGTTGTAGCTCAGTTCCTTGCCCTGCAGTTGGGTGAAGGTCGCCAGCGAACCGGGCGCCGGGTACAGGTCGCGGTAGAACGCGGCGTGTTGGTGCGGGTTTTCGCCATAGCGCAGATCCATCACTTTGACGAAATTGCCATTGGCCTGCGCCGGGAAGGCGCTGCGCTGCGGCACCGCTTGCGAGGCATCGGTGATGGCCGAGAGATAGCTGCTGATCGCCGCATCGTATTGCGCCACGCGATTGAACGCGGCCACCGACAATGCAAAGCGCGTCTGCGCGGACAATGCGCCGTCGTGTTCGCTCAATTCAGCCAGCAACGCCGCGTATTGCGAAAGATCGGTGACGACCGCCACGCGGGCAAAATTCTTGGCGGCGCTGCGCAGCATCGCCGGGCCGCCGATGTCGATGTTTTCCACCGCGTCGGCCAGCGTGCAATCGGCGCGCGCCGTCACGGCTTCAAACGGATACAGATTGAGCACCAGCAAATCAATTTTGGCGATGCCGTGCGCGGCCATCACCGCATCGTCCAGGCCTGCGCGGCCCAACAGGCCGCCGTGCACCAGCGGATGCAAGGTCTTGACGCGGCCGTCCATCATTTCCGGAAAACCCGTCACGTCGCTGACGTCTTGCACGGCAAGGCCGGCATCGCGGATGGCCTTGGCGGTGCCGCCGGTGGAGAGCAGTTCGACGCCGCGCTGCGCCAGCGCCTTGGCGAGTTCGATCAGACCGGTCTTGTCGGATACGGAAAGCAGGGCGCGGCGCACGGGCAGAAGATCCGTGGTCATGGAAGCAGGATGGGGTGGGGAAGCGCCTATTGTAGGGCGGCGGCGTTCTGCGATCAGCCTTGCGCGCGCGCGGCGAGTCTGAAGCCCGTTGTCTTGCCGTTTCCGGTCGACGAGCTCACTCGCCGAAGCCGTATTCCCGCAGCTTCTTGCGCAAGGTGCCGCGATGGATGCCGAGCAGCTCCGCGGCGCGGCTCTGGTTGCCCTCGCAGTGGCTCAAAACTTCCGCGAACAGCGGAATTTCCAGTTCCCGCAGCGCCATGCCGTAGAGATCGCCCGAAGCGCAGCCGTCGAGATCGCGCAGGTAGCGCCGCACGGAAGCGGCAACATGCTCGCGCAGCGGCGTGCGGCCGGCGTTCTGGCGGGGTTCTGGCAGAGTCAAGAGCAGTCCTCGGGGCGACCGCGTCGCGGCAGTGCGGCGGGCGGTCGGTTCAGTCTAGCGCGTTGTACGCCGCGATGCGAAGCGTGCCTGTGGGCGCGCGCTCATTCGAAGCGGAAATCGAAGGCGACCACGTTCGGCGCCGGTTCGACGATGTCGAATCCGATCGAAATCGCCTGTCCCGGCGCCAGTTCCGGCGCGTGCGCCGTGCCGTCGAAATATTCGGTGGGCTGGAAGCGGCGTGCTCCCAGGCTGCGGCCGTTGACGTCGGACAAACTCAGCGCCAGCGTCGGCCACGGCTGCGGCCAAGGTGCGTCGTTGCGAAAACTGGCCTGCACGCGCAGTACGCCGGGACGATCCGGCTGGGCGATGACATCGCGCGCCAGCATGGCAATCGCGCCGGGTTCGCGCCACGGCGGCAGCGTGCAGTGCAGGGTGTTGCACAGCGCGGCGAGCAGCGGACGCAGCTGCGGGTTGGCGGCCATTCGATCGCGCGTCAGCCAGCCGACCTGGGCCAGCAGCGCAATGACGAGCGCACCCAGCGCCAGCCATTCGCTGCGGCGGCGCGTTCGCGGCCGGGTTCCGGTGCCGTGGGCAAAGCTGGGAGCGTGGGTCATGCGCTCACCGCCGTCGCGTTGCGCAGGCCATCGATCCGCACCCAGTCGCCGTCGACTTCGGTCTGCAACGCGTCGAACCACGGCGTGAAGCGTTCAAGCAAGTCGCCTTCCTGCCCGATCAGGATGCCGGACATGGCCAGCCGGCCGTCGGTCGCGGTGCGCGCCGCCAGCGTTTCGGCCAGCGCGTCCAGCGCGGTGGCGAGGATATTGGCCAGCACCACCGGATAGTTTCGCGTAGGTGCATTCTGTGGAAGAAAGACGTCGATCTGCACGCCGTTGCGCGCCGCATTGTCGGCGCTGGCGGTCAGCGCCTGCGGATCGTTGTCGATGCCGTCCGCGCGCGCCGCGCCGAGCTTGAGCGCGGCCAGCGCGAGGATGCCGCTGCCGCAGCCGAAGTCGAGCAGGTCGCGGCCCTGCAGTTCGCCACGCGTTGCCAGTGCATCCAGCCAACGCAAACACAGTGCCGTGGTCGGATGGGTGCCGGAGCCGAACGCCAGCCCGGGGTCGAGCCGCACGATGGCGGTATCGGGCGCGTTCGCGTCCTCCGGCAGGTCGTGATTCCACGGCACGATCCAGGTGCGTTCGCCAAACCGCATCGGCTGGAAGCCGTCCAGCCACGCGCGCTCCCAGACTTGATCCTCGATGGTCTCGAAGCGCGCCTGCGACCAATCCAGCGCCGGGTCGAAGGCGTCCAGCGCAGCCAGCAAGACCAGCGCGTCGGCGTCGGCATCGAACAGAGCGCTCAAGCGCAGTTCGTCCCACAGCGGCAGCTCGCCCACGCCGGGTTCGAAAATGGCCTGCTCGTCGACCGCGTCCAGATGCGCGTCCTGCAGCGTTACCGCCAGCGCGCCGACGTCCTCCAGCGCGCGCTCGAAGCGCGGCTGGAGATCCTTGCGGCAGGGGACGGCAAGCTGCAGATACGGCATGGCAGATGGGCGCGAAACAATGCGCCCATTGTCGCAGGTTCCGCAGGAACTGCGGTCAGCCGCCGAGGATGCTGTTGAGCAGACCGCCGCGACGACGCTGTTGCGGCTGGTTGTCGCGCTGCGGATCTTGCATGTTGCCCAGATCGAGGCCGAGGATGGCGCTGGCGGTCGAACGCGTGCGCAGACGCACGCTCCATTCCGGATTCCACGGCTTTTTGGCATCCGCGGGCTTGGGCGGGTAGGTGATCCAGGTTTCCGGGCCGTAGGCGCTCATCATCAGCATCGCCGGCATGGCGCCGGACTGGCCGCCGCCGCTGCCGCCGCCAGCGAAGATCCCGCGCGGGATCACGCAACTGTTGGTCGTGGGCTGCAGCAGCACTTTCTGCTTCAGCCATTTGACGATCTCGCGACCGGCCAGCGAAACGTGCAGCTCGTTGCCGGCGCCGGGGACATCGGCGCTGCTCCAGACCGTCATCTGGTAGCTGTTCTGGCCGAGCTGCTGCATGCTGAAGCCGTTGATGAAATAGGCCTGCGCCTGCTGCAGCTGGCCCCAGCCGAGGTAAACCGCATCGGTGGCCTCGCCGCGCGGGCGCAAATCGAGCTGCGGCATGAAGTCCGATGCCTGGGTGACCTGGAAGCGCATCGACGCCGGAATCCCGTCGCCGCTGATCTGGTGGTCGCCGGCCAGACTGGCGCCGCTTGGCACCTGACGGCCGTACTGCGGATTCGGCCAATAGACATAGCCGGGCCGGATGTCGATGTCGCGGTCTGGAACGTACAGCCCGCGCGACATGGCGCCGCTCTGCTGGACGCTGAAACCCTGCATGCCCATCGGCCCCTTGCCCGGGTCGAAGCTGCCGCCGCGCACCTTGATCGTGGTGACCTTGGGCTGGCCGGGCCGCACGTCGGCGCCGCAGCCCCAGTACTCGGCGATCCGCAGCTCCATGTCCGGGACGTTGGTCGGACGCGCATCGGCGCCCGGTTGCGACTGGCTCGGTGGATGGCTGATCGGAACCAGCGTCAGCGAACGGCCCAGGTTCAGCCCGGCCGGAATCTGGTCGTCGGCCTGCACGCCGGGCTTGAGCGCGTTGTGCAGGGCGATGTCGAGGTATTGCCCGGTCATGCCGCCGGTGCGGGTGGTCGGATACACCGGGCGCGAGGTGTCGGCACCGCCCTGTCGGCGCGTCATCATGCGACCCAGACCGCCCATCATTCCGCCCATGTCCGGCATCCCGGCCATGTTGTGGGTCAATGCGTCGATGTAGAGGTTGGTGGGCGCGGTTTTGCCCTGCTGGCTGGCGGCCGGAAGCGCGGACAGGCTTGCAAGAAGCGCGATGAACAGGAAGTTGCGGCGTTGCATGGCGAAATCCTCAAGGCGGATGGATCGGCATTTCACCTAGTAGCGGAAAATGGATCTCAAACCGGCCACGTTGCGTTGCCTTGTAGTGGGGTGTGGTCGTGTGCCCGACCTGGCGGCCATTTGTGCGATGCCTACAGCACCGACAGCGCCTTTTCTTTGCGCTCGGCCAGCTTCTTTTCGAGGTAGTGGATGTTCTGGCCGCCCTGCGTGAAGCCGCCGTCGGCCAGAATTCGCTGCTGCAGCGGGATATTGGTCTTGATGCCATCCACCACCAGTTCCGACAGCGCCACCCGCATCCGCGCGATCGCCTGCGCGCGGTCGGCGCCGTGGACGATCAGCTTGCCGATCATCGAATCGTAGTTCGGCGGCACCCGGTAGCCTTCGTAGATGTGGGTGTCCATCCGCACGCCGGGCCCGCCGGCGGCGTGGTAGTGCTGGATCAGGCCGGGGCTGGGGAAGAAGGTCTCCGGGTCTTCGGCGTTGATTCGACACTCGATCGCATGACCGGTCAGGTGGATGTCTTCCTGCCGGAGCGACAGCGGGCGGCCGGCGGCGATCAGCAGCTGTTCGCGCACCAGATCCACGCCGGTGATCATTTCGGTCACCGGATGTTCGACCTGGATGCGGGTGTTCATTTCGATAAAGTAAAAGCGTCCGTTCTCGTACAGGAATTCAAAGGTGCCGGCGCCGCGGTAGCCGATCCGGAGGCAAGCTTCGACGCAGACCGTGCCGATCTGCGAACGCAGTTCCGGGGTGATGCCCGGTGCCGGGGCTTCCTCGACCACCTTTTGGTGGCGGCGCTGCATCGAGCAGTCGCGCTCGCCCAGATAGACCGCGTGGCCCTGGCCGTCGGCGAGCACCTGGATCTCCACGTGGCGCGGATTTTCCAGATACTTTTCCATGTACACCATGTCGTTGCCGAATGCAGCCTTGGCTTCCTGCTTGGTGGTTGCAATCGCGGTTGCCAGCGCCGCTTCGGTGCGCACATCGCGCATGCCGCGCCCGCCGCCGCCGCCGGCCGCCTTGATCAGCACCGGATAACCGATTTCGGCGGCGATCTTCGCGTTTTCTTCGGCATCGTCGCCCAGCGGCCCGCCGCTGCCCGGCACGCAGGGCACGCCGGCCGCCTGCATGGCGCGGATCGCCTCGACCTTGTCGCCCATCAGGCGGATGGTGTCGGCGCGCGGGCCAACGAAGATGAAGCCGGACTGCTCCACGCGCTCGGCAAAATCGGCGTTTTCGGACAAAAAGCCGTAGCCGGGGTGGATCGCCTGTGCGTCGGTGACCTCGGCGGCGGCGATGATGGCCGGCATATTGAGATAGCTGTCGGCCGAGGCCGGCGGGCCGATGCACACCGATTCGTCGGCCATCGCCACATGCTTGAGGTTACGGTCCACGGTGGAATGCACCGCGACCGTGCGGATGCCCATGGCGTGACAGGCGCGCAGGATGCGCAGCGCGATCTCGCCTCGGTTTGCTATGACGACTTTGTCGAGCATGGGGAGTTCCGGAAGAATTTAGGGGGTGGGATAAGGACCGGGAACCTAGGAATGGGGACCGGGG
Source organism: Xanthomonas sp. (assembly GCA_018262705.1). Lineage (GTDB taxonomy): Bacteria > Pseudomonadota > Gammaproteobacteria > Xanthomonadales > Xanthomonadaceae > Thermomonas. The sequence continues at coordinate 8,378 of JADFDQ010000014.1, read as the reverse complement.
ACCGGGGACCGGAGTGAGCGGATCCAAGCGGCTCACCGATCCTGCTTTTCCCGGTCCCCGGTACCTGGTTCCCAATCCCCTTCCTTTAGCCAATCACGAACAGCGGCTGATCGAATTCGACCGGTTCGCCGCTGTCGCAGCGGATCGCCAGCACCACGCCGGAGGCGTCGGCTTCGATCGGGTTGAACATCTTCATCGCCTCGATGATGCCCAGCGTGTCGCCGACCTTGACCGATTGGCCGACGCTGACGAAGGCGGGCTTGTCCGGCGCCGCGCTGGCGTAGAAGGTGCCGACCATCGGCGCGCGCACGATGTGGCCTTCGGGTAGATCGGGAGCGTCTGGCTTCGGGCTGCCGCCGGTGGCGGCCTGCACCGGCGACTGCATCGGCATCGCCTGCGCGACCGGCGCGGGGACGTGCATGGCCATCGGCGCGGCGGCAACGTAGCTGCCCTTGGGCTGGCGCGCCAGCCGCACCGATTCCTCGCCTTCCTTGATTTCGATTTCGGCGAGGTTGGATTCTTCCAGCAGGTCGATCAGCTTCTTGATCTTGCGCAGATCCATCGTGAGTTCCTTTGTTCTCCTTCTCCCTGCCGCGAGAAAGCAGGTGCACGGAGATCGGCGGATGAGTGAATTGTCTTGTTTCCCTTCTCCCCGCCGCTCGGGGAGAAGGTGCCCGAAGGGCGGATGAGGGGCGGATGGGCTGTGTGGGGTGTGAACTACTCAAGCCGCTGCAGCGCAGCGTCGAGGGCGTAGCGGTAGGAGTCGGCGCCGAAGCCGCAGATCACGCCGACCGCCTTGTCGCTGAAATAGCTGTGCTGGCGGAACGGTTCGCGGGCGTGCGGGTTGGACAGGTGGATTTCGATGAAGGGGATGGCGACGCCGGTGAGCGCGTCGCGCAGAGCGACCGAAGTGTGGGTGAAGGCGGCCGGGTTGATCAGGATGAAGGCGGTGCCGTCCGTGGCGGCGGTCTGCACGCGGTTCACCAGTTCGTGTTCGGCGTTGGTCTGGAAGGCTTCCAGCGCGTGCCCGGCGGCCTGCGCACGGGCGGCAAGATCGGCGTCGATGTCCGCCAGCGTGATGCAACCATAGACCTCCGGCTCGCGGGTGCCGAGCAGGTTCAGGTTGGGGCCGTGCAGGAGCAGCAGCTTGGCCATCGGCGGGCGTCAAATCCTGAGGAAATCGGCGCGCAGTGTCCCGCGAACCAGCGTCGATGTCCAGTTTTCCGATCCAGATCGCCGAAGTTTTGCCTGATAACGGATTTTTAATGACGTGTTCGAGCGAATGCTCTAAACCGCCGTGGTGCGGCTCAGGGCGAGGCCCAGCGTGCGATCGCATCCATGTTGTCGAACGGGCCGATCCGGGTCTTGAGCAGGCGTCCGTCGGCGCCGACCAGCACCGAATAGGGCAGCACGCCGGCGCGGTTGCCCAGCCGGACGCCGGCGTCGGCCGGTCCCGGGGCGTCGATCAGGATTGGATAGGTGATGCCGTGGGCGGCGAGAAAGCCGCGCACCGCGTCCGGTTCGTCCAGCGCGATGCCGACCACGCGCACCCCGTTTGCGCCCTGTTTCGCCGAAAATGCCTGCAGATCCGGCATTTCCTTCAGGCACGGTGCGCACCAGGTGGCCCACAGGTTGACCAGCGTCGGGCGGCCGGCCCAGGAGCCGGGAAGCCGGACGTTCGCGCCATCCAGATCCGGCAATTCCAGCGCGGGCAGCGCTTCGCCGCGACGCGCCACGATCACGCCCGGCGGTGGCGCCGGTGCCCGCGCTTCCAGCGTGGCCTGCAGCGCCTCCTGCCCGACTTCGGTGCCGGCCCACCTGTAGGCGAGGGTGGGTTCGAAAAACAGGCTGGAAACCGCGCCGGCGATGGCGGCAAGCCCGGCCACCAGCAGCACGCGACGGTTCGACGGCATCAGCGTGCAGCCCGCGCCAGCGCGGCCAGTGCGGTGGCAGGCGTGAGCAGGGTCGGCAGGATTTCGCCCTCGCCGCCGCCGCGCGGATAGACCACATACAGCGGCACGCCCACGGCGCGGTGCGCCTGCAGGAAGGCGGTGATCTCCGGATCGACGTCGGTGTAATCGCCAACCATATACACCGCGTTGGCGTCGCGCAGCGCGTTGCGGAACCCATCGCGGGCGAACACCGCCTGCTCGTTGGCCTTGCAGGTCACGCACCAGTCGGCGGTCATGTTGACGAACACCGGGCGGCCCTGCGCGCGCAGGTCGGCCAGCGCCTGCGGCGACCACGCCAGCCAAGTTTGATCGGCCTGCGCCGGCTGTGTAGCCTGCGGACGCGGCAGCGCTTGTAGCCGCGCCAGCGGCCAGATCAGCGCCAGCAGCACCAGTGCCGCCAGCGGCTGCCACGCCCGCGCACCGCCGCTACGAGCGCGGGTCCAGGCCCACGCCGCCAGCGCCAGCCCGATCGCGGCGATCAGCCACAGTCCGACCGCGTCGGCGCCGCGCAGTTTCGCCAGCACCCACACCAGCCATGCGGCGGTGGCGTACAGCGGGAACGCCAGCAATTGTTTCAGCGTTTCCATCCACGCGCCGGGTTTGGGCAGCCGCCGCGCCAGTGCCGGAACGAAACCGATCAGCAGGAACGGCAGTGCCAACCCCAATCCCAGCGCAAGGAACACCAGCAGCGCGCCGGCGGTCGGGCCAAGGAAGGCATAGGCCAACGCCGCGCCCATGTAGGGCGCGGTGCAGGGCGTGGCCAGCACCACCGCCAGCACGCCGGTGAAAAAATCGCCGCCGGCGCCGCTGCGCGCGGTCAGCGCCGCGCTGCGGCCGCCCAGCGTCACATTGGCCTGCCACAGCCCGGACAGGTTCAGCCCGAGCGCGAACATCACCAGCGCCAGCAGCGCCAATACCAGCGGCTGCTGCAACTGGAAGCCCCAGCCCAGCGCCAGCCCGGCTTTGCGCAGCGCCAATGCCAGCGCGCCCAACGCCAGCATCGAAAGCAGCACGCCTGCCGTATAGGCCAGCGCGTGGCGGCGCGCCTGCGCCGCGTTCTCGCCACTTTGTGCCACGGCCAGCGCTTTGAGTGAAAGCACCGGCAGCACGCAGGGCATCAGGTTCAGGATCAGCCCGCCGGCCAGCGCCAGCAGCAGCGCCAGCGCCAGGCTCGGCACCGCGCGCTGCGGTGGTGCGGTGCGCTCGGGCAGGGCCTGCGGGGAGGCTTCGGAAGTGGCGAATACCTCGGGCGCCGGTTCATCCGCAGGCGCCGCGGCCAGCAACGCCGTCGCAGGGGCCGCCCCCGCCGGCGCGGGCGGGCGGGCAACCTCCGACGTTCTTGCCGGCGCCGGCGTCGCTGCGGGAAGCGCGGCGTTCTGCACAGTCGCACTTCCGCCGCCACCGCCACCGCCGACTGCTCCGGCCGGCAGCGCCACCGCCAGCGTGCGGGTCATCGGCGGGTAGCAGATGCCGTTGTCCTGGCAGCCCTGCAGCCCGACCGTCAGTGTGCCGCTGGCCGCGCGCGGGGTGGCGCGGGCGACCGGCAGGCGGATTTCGACCTGATCGAAGTACACCGCGACTTTGCCGAAGTGCTCGTCGTGGTAGGGCGTGGCCTTGGGCAGGTGCGCGGCCGGCGGCAAGCGGGCCGACAGGCCGGCTCCGGCGTCGAGCCGCGCCGAGAGTTTGTCGCGATAGAGGTAGTAGCCGCGTGCCGGGGTCAACCGCAGCAGCAGGGTGCTGCCGTCGAGCGCGATGGCCTCGCTGGTGAAGGCCTGCTCGGGCGGCAGCGGACCGTCCTGCGCGGCGCCGGCAGCGCCCAGTGTCGCGAACGGATTGCCGCCCACGCCGCGGCCGAAGCCAACCCCGGCCGCGCTCGGTTCGGGCGGCAGCGGCACGGTCAGGGTGCGGGTCTGCGGCGGATAGCACACCCCGGCATCGGCACAGCCTTGGTATTTCACGGTCAGCGTGACACCGCTCGCGCCCGCGGCGGGCGTTCCGGTCAGAACCCCGATCAGCCGCTGGCGGTAGGTCTGGACGTCGCCGAAGAACTGGTCGTGGTGCTTTTCGCCTTCCGGCAGCGCCAGCTGGGCCCCGACGAAATTCGCCGCGGGCTTGACCGAGGTGCGGTGACGGTAGAGGTAGAACCCATCGGCGATCTTCCAGCGCACCTCGATGCGGTCGCGCGCGGTGGCCTGCGCCGACAGCACGAACACCTGATCGACCGGCGGCAATTCGACATCCTGCGCGGCCGTCGGCAACACCGCAGCGAACAGAAGCGCTGCGGCCAGCCAGCGGCGCAGATGGGAAAGCAAACCGGTCATCCTGTCATTTTACGTCCGCACCGCGCCTTCGACCCACTGCAGGTAGGCGGGCAGCGCATTTGCCGGTTCGACCGCGACCAGCTCGGGAAGTTCGTAAGGGTGCAGGGCCGGCAGCCGCGCCTGCAGCGCCGGAAAGGCGGCGCGGGTGGTCTTGATCAGCAGCAGCAATTCGTCGGCGCGCTCGACCGCTCCCTGCCAGCGATAGGTCGAGTGCAGGCCGGGGATCACGTTGACGCAGGCGGCCAGCCGCTCTTCGACCAGCGCGGCGGCGATGCGCCGGGCGCTGGTGGCGTCGGGGCAGGTGGTCAGGCACAGCAGCAGGTCCATCCGGGCAGGGTAATCGCCGGGCGGCGGCAAGGCGAGCGGCAAGCGGCAGGGCGCGTTGCGCTGCCGATTTGCCGGCCCGCCCTTGAAACCGCCCGCGCTCGCCCCATCTTCAAAGCATCCCGGTTGCGGGCGTTTTGCTTTCCGCATCTTGGCAGTCGCGCTCAATGACTGCTAAAATGACCGGGTTTTTCCCCATCAATCAACCATTTGCAGAGGTTGCCAACATGTCCAACATCAAGCCGCTGTACGACCGCGTGGTCATCAAGCGCATGGAAGAAGAGAAGCTGTCCGCGGGCGGCATCGTGATCCCCGACAGCGCCACCGAGAAGCCGATCAAGGGCGAAGTGATCGCCGTGGGCACCGGCAAGGTGTTCGACAACGGCCAGACCCGCCCGACCCAGGTCAAGGTGGGCGACAAGGTTCTGTTCGGCAAGTACAGCGGCACCGAGGTCAAGCTCGACGGCGTCGAGTACCTGGTGGTGAAGGAAGACGACCTGTTCGCGATCCTCGGCTGAGCCGAACGACGCGCGGCGGGTGTTGATCCGCCACCCAAGTATTTCCAATCCCGAGTGGCGGGTTTGAAGCCCGCCCTACATTTTTCGAGGTAATCACAATGGCTGCCAAAGACATTCGTTTCGGCGAAGACGCTCGCTCCAAGATGGTGCGCGGCGTCAACGTGCTCGCCAATGCCGTGAAGGCAACACTCGGCCCGAAGGGCCGCAACGTCGTGCTCGACAAGAGCTTCGGCGCCCCCACCATCACCAAGGACGGCGTGTCCGTTGCCAAGGAAATCGAGCTGGCTGACAAGTTCGAGAACATGGGCGCGCAGATGGTGAAGGAAGTCGCTTCGCGCACTTCCGACGACGCCGGTGACGGCACCACCACCGCCACCGTGCTGGCGCAGGCGTTCATCCGCGAAGGCATGAAGGCGGTCGCCGCCGGCATGAACCCGATGGATCTGAAGCGCGGCATCGACAAGGCCGTAGGCGAAGCCGTGGCCGAGCTGAAGAAAATCAGCAAGCCGTCCTCGACCAGCAAGGAAATCGCCCAGGTCGGCACCATCTCCGCGAATTCGGACGCCAACATCGGCGACCTGATCGCGCAGGCGATGGACAAGGTCGGCAAGGAAGGCGTGATCACCGTGGAAGACGGCTCGGGCCTGGACAACGAACTCGACGTGGTGGAAGGCATGCAGTTCGACCGCGGCTACCTGAGCCCGTACTTCATCAACAACCAGCAGTCGATGCAGGCCGAACTGGACGAGCCCTACATCCTGCTGCACGACAAGAAGATCTCCAACGTGCGCGACTTGCTGCCGGTGCTGGAAGGCGTGGCCAAGTCCGGCAAGCCGCTGCTGATCGTGGCTGAAGAAGTGGAAGGCGAAGCGCTGGCGACCCTGGTGGTCAACACCATCCGCGGCATCGTCAAGGTCTGCGCGGTGAAGGCGCCGGGCTTCGGCGATCGTCGCAAGGCGATGCTGGAAGACATGGCCATCCTCACCGGCGGCACCGTGATTTCCGAGGAAGTGGGCTTGTCGCTGGAAAAGGCCACCATCAAGGACCTCGGCCGCGCCAAGAAAATCCAGGTATCGAAGGAAAACACCACGATCATTGATGGTGCCGGCGAAACCTCGGGGATCGAAGCCCGCATCAAGCAGATCAAGGCACAGATCGAGGAAACCTCCTCCGACTACGACCGCGAGAAGCTGCAGGAGCGCGTGGCCAAGCTGGCCGGCGGCGTTGCGGTGATCAAGGTCGGCGCCGCCACCGAAGTCGAGATGAAGGAAAAGAAAGCGCGCGTTGAAGATGCCCTGCACGCCACCCGCGCTGCGGTGGAAGAAGGCATCGTCCCCGGCGGCGGCGTGGCGCTGATTCGCGCCAAGGCGGCGATTGCCGGCCTGAAGGGTGCCAACGAAGACCAGGATCACGGCATCGTGATCGCCCTGCGTGCGATGGAAGCCCCGCTGCGCGAGATCGTGGCCAATGCCGGTGAAGAACCCAGCGTGGTGCTGAACCGCGTGGCCGAAGGCACGGGCGCGTTCGGCTACAACGCCGCCAACGGCGAGTACGGCGACATGATCGAGTTCGGCATCCTCGACCCGACCAAGGTCACCCGCACTGCGCTGCAAAACGCCGCGTCGATCGCCGGGCTGATGATCACCACCGAAGCGATGGTGGCCGAAGCCCCGAAGAAAGACGAACCGGCAATGCCGGGCGGCGGCGGCATGGGCGGCATGGGCGGCATGGATTTCTGATCCGCGCCCTCCGCAAGCAAGACCTCGAAGCCCGGCCCTGCGCCGGGCTTCGTGCTTTTGGGCGGTCCGATGCGGAAATTGCCCGCCTGCGTCGCGGCGATTTCCGAGCCGCGATTCAGAAAAGCGCCGATGCGCGGCATAGGCAGCCAGGCGGCGAGTGACGCCGCCAGCGCGAGTGACCGAACGCCGAAGAAAAGCGCCGTGCGATGACTTGGGCGCAACGCCTCAAGCGCAACCTCGGCATCGACGTGGACACCTGCATCCACTGCGGCGGCAAGGTGAAGATCGTCGCCAGCGTTGAAGAACCGTAGGTCATCCGCGCCAACTTCGACCACTTCGAAATGCACGGCGCGTTGCCGCAGGCGCACTATCGGCCGGCGCCGCGCGCAAGGCTTTGCCGGCATTGCTGCTGCTCAAGATGCCGCGCAGGCCGGACGATGCTTTATCCGTCAGCGCCAGCACCATCCGCACGTTGGTGTCAGCCATGGAGGCACTCCATGGGTGCGGCGGGGTTGGTCAGGGCAAATTGCGCGGCGGCTTCGGGCGGCGTTCGTGTTCGGCCATGGCCGCGCGCAGGCGACGCTTGGCTGCGTTCTTGGCGCGTAGTTGCGAACCGGCGCGCTGCGCGACATTCGGCTTGGCCCGAGGCGCGTGCCGCGCCTGCTGCTGGCGCTCGGCGATGGCCGCCAGCTCCCGTTCGAATTGGCGCTGCATCCCCCAGGTGACGGGGGTGCCGTCGTCCAAGCGAAGCAGGATTGCGTCGTCCGCCGGCTCCTGATACTCCGGCTCCGCACGCGGCGGCATCGGGCTCAGCCAGTTCGCCAGCGGCGAAATAACGCCGTGCAAGGCCGAGAACAGTCCGGCCAGGATCAACAGCCCAACGATGACGACAAGCGCGCTCACGCGGCGATCCTACCACTACGCTGTGTTGTTGCCCGTTTAGATCAGTCCCAAGAAACGAAACACATGCCCGACGATGGCAGCGGCCAACAGCACCAGCAACACGCGGTCGCGGGTGCGCTTGCTGGCGGGCGCGTCTGGCGATGCGTTCTTGGGCGTGCCGCCAAACAACGTGGCGAGTTGCGCCAGCGAGGCCGCGCCGCCGAGCACGATCAGCCCCATCCAGCCAAGAACAGCCACGGCCAACATGATGAGCAAGATTCCCATGCCGCGATCCTACCATCACGCCGCGCCGCTGCGTTGTCGTGCCCGTTCGCGCCATTCCATCAGTTCCTGCAGGCCCATGGGGTCCATGTCGGCGGGCCGCCAGTGGAACACGGCGGCCAGGTCGGCCATGGCGTCTTCCTTGCGCGACCCTTGCAACGCCGTCGACTACCGCGCAGGCTGCCTGAAAAGGGTGTTTGAATTTTCTGTACTCCGCGCTGGATACTATGAAACTAGCCCTGTCCCCGTGCTCGCTGCTGGACCTACATCCGATTGATCGTGTACGGGGTCACCATTTCGCCGCCCGGGTCAATAGGCACGATGAAGTTTCTCCCGTGTCCGGGCTGAAGGTATCGCCTT
>JADFDQ010000013.1 GCA_018262705.1 Xanthomonas sp. | reverse complement strand
CCTGGATCAGCGTCCCATCGACACTGAAGTGTTCGCCTGACAGCCAGCCTTCCTGATCGGCCTGCGCCAGCACTTCGTTGAACAGGGCCACGATGATGTCGTGCTCGACCAGTCGGTCGCGGTTCTTGCTGAACACCGTGGGCACCCACACCGCATCATCCATCGCCAAACCCACGAACCAGCGGAACAACAAGTTGTACTGGATCTGCTCCATCAGCTGGCGCTCGGAACGAACGCTGTAGAACACCTGCAGCAACATCGCCCGCAGCAGCTTCTCCGGCGCGATGCTGGGGCGGCCACCCTTGACGTCCTCGGCATACATCCGCGCGAACAGGCCATCCAGCCGCACCAGCGCTTGGTTCACCCGCTCGCGGATCGGCCGCAGCGGATGCGTCGACGGAACGAAGTCGTCCAGCTTGCGGACGTTGAACAGACTTTCTTGCAGTACGTCGGCACCACGCATCGAAGGACTCGGTCAAGTAAAACGGCGATGGGACAAGTCTATGCGGGCGGGAGGTATTTCAGCGGCCTGCTAGGCTAAGCGTCTTCTCGCTCGCTATCGCTGCGTCAAGCCTTTCCGAGTAATAACTTGACCCATGATCGTTGTCATTGGCATTTTCGTCTTTCGTTAGCCGATTGTTATCGTCAAATTTGTACTGCGTGCGCGAATCTATATTGATATGCGTCAGAAGATCTTGATTATCAGAAGCATCTTCTGATTTCACTACTCTCCCATCGGGATCCGTAAACCTATATGGATTATTCGCCGCGTAGTTATAGCGATTGAAGTTCCAGGCGTTGTTCATGTTTGACGCCACCGGATCAACACTCAGAAACACACCCAGCGCCGGATCGTAATAGCGCTGCTGCATATACACCAGCCCGCTCGCCGCATCCATCACATGCCCGGTATACCCCGCGCGGTTGTCGTTGGCTCGGTTCAGCAGCCTCCCATACGGTTCGTACTCGCTGGTTTCGATGATAGCGCCGCTGGCGTTGGTCTTGGCAATCGGGCTGCCGAGGGCGTCGGTGTGCAGGTAGCGGATGGTGGTCGTGTTGCCGGTCAGCGGCCGGCTGATTTCCGCCAGCAGGCTGCCGGCCAGATAGACATTGGCGATGCGCTGGTTGGTTGTTTCATCCCGTTGCCACATCAGCCGGCCATCGGCGGCGTACTGGCTGTATTGCAGTTGGCTGCCGGCCACGTCCTGCCGCACCCGCCGGCCTTGGGCGTCGTAGCGGTAGCTCTGGTTCGCAGTGGCTCGCAGGCGGTTGCCGAAGTCGAAGGCGTAGCTGGCGTTGTTCTTGAAGCTCAGGTTGCCCTGCAGGTCATAGCCCAGCGCGGTCACCGCCGGGCTGGCGCTGCCGCTGCAGTTGGGGCCGCTGCGCACGAAGGTCAGTTGGTTTGTTGCGTTGTAGCAGTAGGTGTGATCGCGCGGCTGGCTGCCGCCGGTCACCTGCACCCGGGTCAGGTTGTCCTGGGCGTCATAGGCATAGCCGGCGCTGCCAAACATTGGCGAGGTGGTGCCGGTGAGCCGGTCCAGCCCGTCGTAGGTCATGGCGCGGGTCTGGCGTGCGCTTGGCGTGTTGTCGGTGATGGCGGCGACATTGCCGTTGGCATCGAAGGCGGTGCTCAGGTCGAGCACGCTGCCATCCACGCTGCGGGCCGGCAGTTGTCTGGCGTTCTGGGTCAGGGTGTGGACGATGCCGTTGCCGTAGGTGAACTGGGCCAGCGCGCCGTTGGGGTAGTAGCGGGCATTGCTGGCCAGCGGGGTGGTGGCACCCGCCACTTGGGCGTTGACCTGCGCCACCTGCCCCAGCGCATTGACGGCGTAGCTCAGGATGACCCCATCGCTGAGGGTTTCAGTGATGACCTGGCCGAGGGCGTTGTAGCCGTAGCTCAAGCTGAAGGTCTGGCTGGCGTCCGGCTGCACGCGCTCGAGGGTGGGCAGGCGGCGGTGGTTGTAGCTCCAGGTGTTGGTGACGGTCGCGCCATTGATGGCCGTGGTGACGGTGGCCGGCAGGCCATCGGCGGTGTCATGAGGTTCAGGTAAACCCTCGGTTTGGAATCAGGGAATGTTCGAATGGCGGGTGTCCTTGTTTTTGAATGGTGGGTGTCTTGATTTTGCTGCGAACCGTGCGCTGTGATGAAACTCAGATACACAGTTGGTTTGACAGACCCGAAACCTGCGCTGCAGAGCTTCCAGCTGATGTTCGGTGAGGAGCGCGTCCCACTGGATGCGCCGTGATGAAACTCAGATACACAGTTGGTTTGACAGACCCGCGGCGTGCTGTAGCCTGCCGTCAATGCGTCCAACTGCGCTTTTGTCAGTGCCATGTACCTGCTCCTCGCGGCTATCGCCGCATCGTCTCAAAGGACAGATACACAGTTCAATTTACAGACTCCGATAATTGTCCCTGGCACCATTTTTTCCTTGTTCTCGCCCCATGTACCTGCTCCTCGCGGCTATCGCCGCATCGTCTCAAAGGGCAGATACACAGTTCAATTTACAGACTCGCGAAATGGTGACTCAGTGACTCCAATACCACCCAACTATACCGCCCCCGATTGAACTCATTATCAAAATTAGACTAATCATTTTTCGCTTTACCTCTCCAGTAACTAACCAAACAAATGGATAGCCTGACATAAAAATAAGAATAAGCGTTATCGAAAAAAATAAAGGCCTGAATCGAAACAGCGCCCCCATCAACACTGAACCGACCGCGATGGAAAATGCAGCAAAAATCAGCCGGGGCAACGTAATCATATTCATTTAGAAATATCGCTCCCAAATGCGCCATGCCAAACGAGATCAGCGACCTCGTGTAAGCCATTCTCAACACCTTGAAGAGCGTCACCGATCGCCGCCGACACACCTAAGGGTCGAAGGTATGCGCCTGCCGCGAGCCTGCCAGCGATGTATCCCTGTAAATATGGATCTGATAAATCAGTACGTCGTAACTTATCCTTTAACTCGCGGTAAAGTGCCTCTTGTAATTCTGGATTCGCTGCGAGCTCCTCAATTGCTCTATCGAAGATCTGACTTTCGATCTGCGCATCTGCCTTTTCTTGTTGTCCAAGAAGTCCATTTATGCGAGCAGCTTGCCGCACTGCTCGATAATTACCCCTTATTACTGACCAAGCGCCGACAATTGCACCAACATTTGCTCGGTTCTGCGCGTAGAGATACAGCGGAATAGGTGTAACGTGCCAGTTATTATTCGAATCACGCCAACAAACTCGCGCTGTACCACACCCATTAGGACGATTTTGGTCATGCTCAGGAGGCTCAGAGGATCCATCTGAACCAGCGCCTGGCTTTGGATTAACCCTGTTTGCAGTTCGTCCATCCGGATCCACAAACCGATACGGATTCCCGCTGGCGTACCAATACCGATTAAACGCCCCCACCGGATTGCTGTAAGCCGTCACCGGATCGACTGACAGGAACACGCCCAGCGCCGGATCGTAATAGCGCTGAACACTCTGACCCGACGCGACTTTGCCTCGCCGACGGTGCGAGGCCTTGATGCGGCGCGGCTTTGCGAGTGCGGTGAGCTCTGACACGGGTTCGGCGATCCTCAAAAAATCCCTTGATGCGCTTTTTCGCGCACCTGTGCCTGCGCGTCAAGTAAAAGCGGTTTTGCATGAAGGGGGTTCGGCGTGCACATCGTGTCGAACGTCCGATCAGTATCGCGGCGGATCGGGCAACGACGGGCAGAGAACGCTCCTTCCAGTCGCGGTCAGCGTGGGCCTGCGGCCCACCAAGCGCACGCTCCGGGGTGTTGGGGCGGAGCCCCAACGGTGACGCTCTGGAGGCTCGCCGAAGCGGGATCGCACAGGTCGCGGCATCGTTGGGGAAGCGATTCGGTCTCGTCCTGCTGACCCGCTGTTGCTTCTCTGCGAGCAACCCGAAGCGGCGTCGGCTCCAACGCAGTTGAGCCGCGCCGCCCGCACATGTGGACGTGCCAGGCGCTCTTGCGTGGGCGCGTAGCGTGGGCGCGTAGCGCGCACGCGGCTCTGTGGGCGTGCGCAGCACGCGCACTGCGCGCACAGGGATGTGCGCGCCGGTGAGCGAGCGTGGTTGGGCCACGCGGCCCCGGCGCAACGCGCCGGCAGGCCAGCCAACATCAACGCTGATTATGCGAAGCGACGGGCTGGCGCGGCGCGTGCTGCGCATCGGCTCTTTGGCGCGCAGCTCTTGCGCACGCGCCGTGACAGACCGGCGGTTTGCATAATCCGGCGTTATGTTGGGACTGCAACACGCGCAGCGGGTTGGGCCGCGTGGCGCGAGCGCGGCCAGGGATGGCCGCAACGGGGTGATCGGTCACGCACTGCTGCCGCTCGTGCTCGCCGGTCGGATCGCGAGGATGGTCGGTGTGGCGATTCGGCGTCGGCTTGAACGCGCAGCGTTAAGCCGCGCCGGCCAGCAGCTTCATTCGGTGTGCGATGCCCAGTCCTGCGCCTCGTGCCACACATGCAGCACTTCCAACGCATCACCACTGGCGCGGTACACCAGCAGATACGGCGTCCGAGACACCACCCACTCCCGCGTACCGGGCACGCGCCCAAGCCGTCCCATGCTCGGCTGATCGCATAATCGCTGCGCTGCTTCCACGATCCGCATGGCCATCAACGTGGCCGCCATCGGGTTGAGGGCGTGATAGTAGGTCTGCGCGTGTTCGAGCTGGTCGGCGGCGGGCGTCGTCCACTCAAGCCGCAACATCGACGCCCCATTTGGCGAACATCGCCTTGACCCGTTCCGGGCTGGCAAAGTCGCCTCGATCCGCCGCCGCGATCCCTTCCCGCACCGCCTCGTGGAACCGGGCTTCATCCACGGCGCGCACCACATCGTTCCAGCTGGCCGCTTCGGGCAGCGTGTCGATCAGCTTGTGCGCTTCCTGTTTGACGGCGGACATGACCGGAACCTCGTGAAGGGTTAGCTGCATTCTAGACCTCTGGATCAGGGGTGGATGAACGGGTGAGCTTTGCCGCCGGATGCGTCGCCGCATGCACCGCGTGCAAGCGCGCAATGGACACGTGCGTGTAGCGCTGCGTGCTGGTGATCTGCCCGTGCCCGAGGATCTCCTGCACGTGGCGGATGTCCGCGCCGTTGTCGAGCATGGCCGTCGCCATCGTGTGTCGGAACAGGTGACACGCGCCGCGCTTGGTGATGCCGGCCTGCGTGAAGTAATCGCGCACGCGCCAGCTCAACCCATCAGGAGACAGGGGTTGTCCGTATTGATTCAGGAACAGGTGTCCGACGCGGATGCTTCGCAGGACGGATTGCCGCCGACCTGCGAGTGCCTTCCCCATGACGCGAATTCAGGCACAAGTCGTGAAAATAGCTGATTTCAAAATCAATAGTCAATATTGATCGACGCCTGCGGTCGATGCTCGCAGCATTGACGATGCGGCAATTCCGGACCTCGGCGCGCCGCTACCGGAGATCGCCGCTGTCAAGCCTTGCCCCTGCGCGGCGCCCGCCCTACCCTGAGGTCTTCAACCGCGGAAGTTCCATGCCCGCCCGTTTCGCGCATCTCCATCTGCACAGCGAATACTCGCTGGCCGACTCGACGCTCCGGATCAAGGAGCTGGTTGCCGCGTGCGCGCAGCGCAATCTGCCTGCGGTCGCCATCACCGACCAGAACAATCTGTTCGCGCTGGTCAAGTTCTGGAAGGCGGCGGAAGGGGCCGGGATCAAGCCGGTCGCCGGTGCCGACGTCACGCTTGCCGAAGGCAACGAAAACGCCAGTCGGCTGACGCTGCTGTGCCGCGATTACGACGGCTATCTGAACCTGTCGCGTCTGCTGACGCGGATGTGGATGGAAGGCCACCGCAACGACGGCGTGGTGCTGCGCCCGCACTGGCTGCACGGCGTCACCGGCGGTCTGTTCGCCATCGCCGGGCCGCATTCCACGCCCGGCCTGCTGCTTGCCTCGGGTCGAGTTGATCTGGCCGAGCAGGCGCTGCGCGATCTGCAGTCGCGCTTCGACGATGGCCTGCATCTGGAATTGCTGCGCACCGGCCGCCCCGGTGAAGAAGAATGGCTGGGGTTCGCGCTGGACGCGTCCGCGCGCCTGGGCATTCCGGTCGTCGCCAGCAACGACGTGCGCTTCAAGGACGCCGACGGCTTCGAGGCGCACGAGGCGCGGGTGTGCATCGCCAGCGGGCGCGTGCTCGACGACCCGCGCCGCCCGCACGACTACAGCCAGGCGCAATCCCTGAAAACCGCCGAGGAGATGGCAGCGCTGTTCGCCGACATCCCCGACGCCATCGACAACGCGCTGGCGCTGGCCCAGCGCTGCAATCTGCAGCTGCGGCTGGGCACCTACCACCTGCCGGCGTTTCCGGTGCCTTCCGACGAAACGCTGGACAGCTGGATCCACGGCCAGGCGCATAGCGGGCTCGAAAACCGTCTGGAAACCGCGCCGCTGGCGCCGGGCAAGACCCGCGCGGACTACGAGGCGCGACTGCAGGCCGAGCTCGCCGTCATCGTCAAGATGGGCTTCCCCGGCTACTTCCTGATCGTGGCCGACTTCATCAACTGGGCCAAGCAGAACGGCATTCCCGTCGGCCCCGGCCGTGGCTCCGGCGCGGGCTCGCTGGTGGCCTGGGCGCTGGGCATCACCGATCTCGACCCGCTGCCCTACGACCTGCTGTTCGAGCGTTTTCTCAATCCGGAACGGGTGTCGATGCCGGACTTCGACATCGACTTCTGCATGGATCGCCGCGACGAGGTGATCGACTACGTCGCCTGCAAATACGGGCGCGACCGCGTTTCCCAGATTATCACCTACGGCACGATGGCGGCCAAGGCGGTGCTGCGCGACACCGGCCGCGTGCTCGGCCTCGGCTACGGCTTCGTGGACGGCATCGCCAAGCTGGTGCCGCTGACGCTGGGCATCGGTCTGGACGACGCATTGGGCCGCAGCGAGCGCTCGCAACCTTCGGTCAAGGGCAGCGAGAACTGGCGCTCGGACGAGTTGATCGCGCGCTACGATAGCGAAGGCGAGGTGCGTGAACTGGTCGATCTGGCGTTGCAGCTGGAAGACCTGACCCGCAACGCCGGCAAGCACGCCGGCGGCGTAGTGATTGCGCCCAGCCCACTGTCCGACTTCTGCCCGCTGTACGCCGAAAGCGCGGGCGCCGGCGACGGCCGCGGCCAGCATCCGGTGACCCAGTTCGACAAGGACGACGTGGAGGCCGTCGGTCTGGTCAAGTTCGACTTCCTCGGCCTGCGCACGCTCACGATCATCGATTGGGCGGTGAAGGCGGTGAATTTGCGGGGGTCAGGGACCGGGAACCGGGAACCGGACAGCGAGGCTTGGGAACCGGGAAAAACTTCGGAACCGGGGACTGGGGACCAGGGATCGGAAAAAAGCAAGAGTGGCGGTGGCGGTAAAACCGCTTCTCCGGTTCCCGGTCCCCGGTACCCGGTCCCCAACCTCAACATCTCCACCATCCCGCTCGACGATCCTGACACCTACCGGCTGTTCGCCCGCGGCGACACGGTGGCGGTGTTCCAGTTCGAATCCGGCGGCATGCGGCGACTGCTCAAGGATGCCAAACCGGACCGGTTCGAGGACCTGATCGCGCTGGTGTCGCTGTACCGGCCCGGCCCGATGGATCTGATCCCGGATTTCGTCGCACGCAAGCACGGTCGCGAGCGGGTCGTGTACCCGCACCCGCTGCTGGAACCCGTCCTCAAGCCCACCTACGGCGTGGTGGTCTATCAGGAACAGGTGATGCAGACGGCGCAGGTGCTGGCCGGCTATTCGCTGGGCGGCGCCGACCTGTTGCGGCGGGCGATGGGCAAGAAGAAAGTCGAGGAAATGGCCAAGGAGCGTGCCAAGTTCGAGGCCGGCGCGCTTGCGCACCACGGCATCGAACCGAAAATTTCCGGCCCGGTCTTCGATCTGCTGGAAAAATTCGCCGGCTACGGCTTCAACAAATCGCACGCTGCCGGCTACGCGCTGGTCGCCTACCAGACCGCCTGGCTGAAGACCCACTACCCGGCCGAATTCATGGCCGCGGTGCTGTCATCGGACATGGACAACACCGACAAGGTGGTGGGCTTCCTTGAAGAAGCCTATGCGCTGAACATTGCCGTGCTGCCGCCGGACGTGAACGCCTCGGGCTATCTGTTCGAAGCAACCACGTCCGACACCCTCCGCTACGGGCTGGGCGCGATCAAGGGCGTGGGCCACGGCGTGTGCGAGGCGATCGCGGCCGCGCGCAGCGAGGGCGGCCGGTTCCGCGATCTGCTGGATTTCTGCCAGCGCGTGTCCGCCGGCGGCATGAACAAGCGCACGCTGGAAGCGCTGATCCACGCCGGCGCGATGGACGCCTTGGCGAACAATCGCGCTTCGCTGATGCTGCAGCTTCCGGAAGCGATGAAGGCCACCGAGCAGATGGCGCGCAACCGCGCCTCCGGCATGTTCGACATGTTCGGCGGCGGCGGCGACAGCGCCGATATCCGCATCGAGCTTCCGGAAACCACGGAATGGCCGCTGGCGCAGCGGCTGCAGGGCGAGCGCGAAACGCTGGGGCACTACCTCAGCGGTCACCCGATGGATCCATGGCGCGACGACGTGCTGGCGCTGGTCGGGCACGACCTGAGCGCGGCCCCCGAAATCCTGGAGCGCGGCAACGGCGGCAACGGCGGGCAGGAAGGACGCAGCTGGCGACCGCAGGTGCAGGCGGTCTTTGCCGGCCTGGTCACCGGCGTGCGCAGGCGCGGCGAGTCGCAGGCCTTCGTGCAGTTGGAAGACGGCCATGGCCGACTCGAATGCGGGTTCTTTGCCGAACAGTGGCAGGAATTCGCGCCGCTGCTCACCCGCGATCGCATCCTCGTCATCGAAGGCGACCTGCGCGAGGACAGGTTCAACGAAGGTTTATCGCTGCGCGCCAGCCGTTGCTGGGATTTTTCGACCCTTTGCAGCGAGCAGGTGCGCGGCCTGGCCATCCGCATCGACCTGCGCACGAAAGGTGCACTGTCGCGGGTGGAGCAGGTGCTGCAGGCGCACGCCGGCACCACGCCGGTCCTGTTCGAAGCCATGACCCAGGCGGGCGTCGGCCGTCTGATGCTCAACGGCGGCCGCGGTCTGCGCGTGGACGAGCGTCTGCCCGGCTTGCTGCGCAGCCTGCCGGGCGTCGCCCGGGTCAGCCTGCGTTTCAACAAACCGTGGGCAACGACGCATTGACGGCGTTCGCACCCCATCGGCGTGTCGCACCGGCCGACTGCTAAAATCCCCGCAATGAGCCAGAACCACCTCGACTTCGAACAGCCGATCGCCGACCTGGACGCCAAGATCCAGGAGCTGCGCGATGCCGGCAACGGCACCGCGGTGAATATCGATGCCGAGGTGCGCGCGCTGCAGGAAAAGCTGCGCAAGCGCACCGCCACCATTTTCCGCGATCTGACCCCATGGCAGATTTCGCAGCTCTCGCGCCACCCGCAGCGGCCGTACACGCTGGATTATCTGCGGGTGATCTGCGAAGAATTCCAGGAACTCGCCGGCGACCGCGCCTTTGCCGACGACGCCGCCATCGTCGGCGGGTTGGCCCGCATCGACGGCCGTCCGCTGCTGGTGATCGGCCATGAAAAAGGCCGCGACACCCGCGCCAAGGTCAAGCGCAACTTCGGCATGCCCAAGCCCGAGGGCTACCGCAAGGCGCTGCGACTGATGAAGCTGGCCGAGCGCTTCGGCCTGCCGATCCTGACCTTCATCGACACCCCCGGCGCCTGGCCCGGCATCGACGCCGAGGAGCGCGGGCAATCCGAAGCCATCGCCCGCAATCTGCTGGAAATGGCCGAACTCAAGGTGCCGATCATCTGCACCGTGATCGGCGAAGGCGGCAGCGGCGGCGCGCTCGCCATCGGCGTCGGCGACCGCACGCTCATGCTCGAATACAGCACCTATTCGGTGATCAGCCCGGAAGGCTGCGCCTCGATCCTGTGGCGCGACGCGGCCAAGGCCAAGGACGCCGCCGAGCAACTGGGCATGACCGCCAAGCGCCTGCTTGCCCTGGGCCTGATCGACAAGGTGGTGCGCGAGCCCACCGGCGGCGCCCACCGCAACCCGGTGCAAATGGCCAAGCGCCTGAAAGCGGTGCTGTTGAACGAACTGGATGCCCTGCAGGACGTGCCGGTTCCGGAACTGCTGGAACGCCGCTACCGCCGCTTGCGCGGCTACGGGACCTACGAAACCGTCTGATTCGATCGCGCCGGTTCTGCCCTAGAATCGTGAAGTCGGCACTCCGCCGGCCCAACGCAACCGGGGACAACCATGGTCATCAAGCACATCGACGTTTTTTCCGCCGGCAAGATCACCGGCATCATCGCGGCTGCCTTCGGCCTGTTCGCCGGCGTCATCTTCTTCCTCTTCAGCAGCTTGTTCGGCGCCGCGTTGGGCAACCACCAGGGGGGTGCCATGGCAATGTTCGGAGGGGTCATGGGCATCATCGCCCTGCCGATCCTCTACGGCATCTTCGGTTTCATCGGCGGCATCCTCCAGGCCTTCATCTACAACCTGGCCTCGGGTTTCGTCGGCGGCATCCGGATCGAAACCGAATGACGCATTCCGCTCCGCGACGGCCCAGCGCGCGGAGCATTGCATGAACGGCGCATTTGATCGGCTTCGTTGCCTTGCCGGCAAGCCGGAGCGTCCCGTTCTCGTCGGTTTCAGCGGCGGACTCGATTCGACGGTGCTGCTGCATCTGCTCAAACACGCCCACGCCGATCTGCGCGCAATCCACGCCCATCACGGCCTGCAGGTCGAAGCGGACAGTTGGGCGGCACACTGTCGGGCCGTGTGCGAAGCACTCGGTGTTCCGCTGACCGTCGTGCGCGTGGCAGTCGACCGCTCCAGCGGTCTGGGTGTCGAAGGTGCCGCACGCGCGGCGCGACGTGCTGCCTTCGCCGAGGCGCTGGGCGACGACGAAATCCTCGCCCTCGCCCACCACCTTGAAGATCAGGCGGAAACTTTTCTGCTGCGCGCGCTGCGCGGTTCCGGCGCGGACGGGCTGGCGGCGATGCGGCCGTGGCGGCGCTACGCAAGCGGCTGGATGTGGCGGCCGCTGCTGGACGTCTCCCGCGCCGAACTCGAACGCTACGCCAGCGAACGCGGCCTGCGCTGGATCGATGACCCGAGCAACGCCAGCGACACGTTCGACCGCAATTTTCTGCGCCATCGCGTGCTTCCGGCATTGCGCGAGCGCTGGCCAAAGACGGATGCCGCGCTGGCGCGCAGCGCGGCGCTGTGCGCGCAGGCCAGCGATCTGCTCACCGAAGAAGATGCCGCCGTGCTGGAGCGCAGCCATGGCGTCGAAACCGGAGCGGCGAACGCTTCGCTGCTGTCCGTGTCCGCGTTGACCGCACTGGCGCCACCGCGTCGCGCACGGGTGCTGCGGCTATGGACGACGCAGCTCGGCCTGCCGCCGCTTCCGCCCCGAGTCATCGACCGGATCGAAGCGGAACTGCTGCGCGCACGCCCCGACGCCCGGTCGTGCTGCGACTGGTCGGGCGCACGCATCGCGCGTTGGCGCGATCTGCTGCACGCGGCGTCCATCCCGGCCCAGCCGCCTGCCCACTGGCAGCAGGACTGGGATGGGGCATCGGCGCTGGTCCTTCCCGGCGGCGACACGCTGGCCCTGATCGGTGCGGCGCGCTTCGACACCCGGCTGCAGGTGCGTTACCGCCGAGGCGGCGAGCGCATCGTATTGCCGGGACGAACGCATTCGCACGCGCTCAAGCACGTTCTGCAGGATCTCGCCGTGCCGCCGTGGCAGCGCGAACGGCTGCCGCTGCTGTTCGACGAAATCGAATTGCTGGCTGCCGGAGAGCGGATCGTTTCCGCGCGGATGCAGGCCTGGCTGAGCGGGCACGAGGCCCGCTTGCGGTGGGTCGGCCTAGCGTAAACTGGCGGCATGGCCAAAACACCGAAACCAACGCAGGACGCCTCGGCTGTTGCCGACTTCGAGACTTCGATGCAGGCGCTGGAAGCGCTGGTCGCAAGAATGGAAACCGGCGGCATGTCGCTCGAACAATCACTGGCCGCCTACGAAAGCGGGGTCGGGCTGTACCGCCGCTGCCAGACCGCGCTCGAACAGGCCGAACTGCGGGTTCGCGCGCTGGTCGATCCGGCCGCGCCCGAGGACGCCACCGATTTCGATCCCGAGCGCAATGGCTGAACCTGCGTTCGAGCGCTGGCGCGCCCGCAGCGAAGCGACGCTGGAGCGCGTCCTGGCCGATCCCGGACTTGCGGCGTCGCAGCGGCTGCACGCCGCAATGCGTCACGCGGCGCTGGGCGGCGGCAAGTGCATGCGCCCGCTGCTGGTGTATGCCACCGGCACGGCGCTCGGCCTGTCCGAGCCGGAACTCGATCACGCGGCGGCCGCCGTCGAGCTGATCCACTGCTATTCGCTGGTTCACGACGACCTGCCGGCGATGGATAACGACGCGCTGCGGCGCGGACGTCCGACCGTCCACGTTGCCTTCGACGAAGCCACCGCCATCCTCGCCGGCGATGCGCTGCAAACTCTGGCCTTCGAAACGTTGGCCCTGGCGCCGCTGCCCGCCGACGCAAAAATCGCCATGCTTGCGGAACTGGCGCATGCCGCAGGCGCTGCCGGCATGTGCGGCGGGCAGGCACTCGACATCGAAGCCACCGGGCAATCGGCTGGGCAAAGCGCACTGTCCGCGCTCGAGCGCCTGCACGCCATGAAAACCGGCGCGCTGCTGCGCTGTTCGGTGCGGTTGGCGACTTTGGCTGCCGGCGCCAACGCGCTCACTCGCGAGGCGCTGGACCGTTTCGCCGACGCACTGGGACTGGCGTTCCAGATCCGCGATGATCTGCTTGATGTCGAAGGCGATTCGGCCACGCTCGGAAAAACCGCCGGCAAGGACGTCGATCAGCACAAGGCAACGTTCCCTGCCCTGCTCGGGATCGACGCCAGCCGCGTCCGGCTTGCGGCGCTTTTTTCGCAAATGCAGGATGCGCTCGGCGAACTGGACGCGCAGACTGGCCCCCTGACCTCGCTCGCACGCAGAGTGATCGAGCGCGACCACTGACGGAGCGTTCCATGGGGCAAAACAAGCCCATACGCCGCTTGCTCGACCGTTTTGACGCTTCAACGGCGTCGCTGGCGGTCTGGTTCATGGACACCTGGTCGCTGGTCGAACGCGGCTACCGGCGGCCGATGACGCGGGTCGCGCTCAAACTGAAATTCGCCTTCTACCCCCTGCTCGCCATCGCAGCGCTGGGTTGGCTCGGCTGGGACTACAGCCACAGCGGCAGCCTGAGTTCGGCCGAAGACAGCGTGTTCGACACCATCGTCCGCTGGCGCCCGGCGGAGCCGAAGCCTTCCGGCAGGACCGTGGTGGTGGAAATCGACGACTGTTCGCTGGAATGGACCCGCGCGCAGGGCGTCGGCGGCTGGCCCTGGCCGCGCTCGATCCACGCCGATCTGCTGGACACGCTCGACCGCGCCGGCGTCAAGGCGGTCGGCATGGACGTGCAATTCGTCGACCCCAACCCGAACGACCCGGACGGCGACGCCATGCTGGATGCGGTCGCCGCCGGCGGCAAAGGGCGGTTCCTGTTCGCCTCTGCCCGTCAGAACGAAGACTTCGATGCGGCTTCGCCGCTGCACGCCGCGCAAGTGCCCGGCGCGTTCAGGCTGACGCCGGAAGCCGCACCCCCGGGCCCGAAGATCGCCGTGTTTCTGCCCTTCGGCAAGTCGATGGCGCATTGGTCGGCGCTGACCAACGTCAGTCGCGGCAAGGACGGTATCCTGCGCGACGTGCCGCTGCGCGAAGATGCCGGCGATTGGGGGCTTCCGACGCTGCCCTTGCGAATTGCCGCCCAACTCCAGAACCGCGCGCCCGCCTCCTATCCGGCCGTAATCCGGATCAACTGGCGCAGCAAACACAACAAGATTCCCTACATCAGCGCGGCCGACCTGCTGGCCGGAGAACGCGTCTGCGGCGACCGGAAAGCCGTGCTTCCGGACCTGAACGGCGCCGTCGCGCTGGTCGGCTACACCGCTTCTGGAATCAGCGACAGCAAACCAACCCCGCTCAATTCCGCCATGCCCGGGGTCGAAGTCTGGGCCGAGGCCACCGATGCCTTGCTGCATGACAGTGCGATCTGGATGCCGCCGACGGAGTTCAAGTACCTGCTGGCTTCGATTCTGTTGCTGCTGACGACCTACGCGTTCTGGCGCGGCGAGCCGCACGAAGACATGGACGCCGTTTTCGTCGCGGTCAACGGGCTGATCCTGCTCGCCGCCGTCATCGGTCTTAGCTATTTTGGAGTTTTTCTCGATATTTTCGCCACCATTGGTTTTGTCAGCCTGTGCTTCGGGATCTGCCGAATGTACGCCGCCCTGCAGCGCGGTCGCGCGATCGGCAACAACGACTACCGCGCGGAATACGACCCTAGGACGACGCCCTGCATGGCGATGGCGCGACTGCGCTTTGTTGCCGCGCCGGATCTGAACGACTTCGCGGCGGTGCGCGGTCGGCGCGAATACCGGCGCCTGCTGCGGCGCCAGCTCTACGGCGGCGGCGAAGCGGTGATGATCGAAGGCATCGTCGAGCGCAAGAGCTGGCTGCACGAAATCCTCGACGATCTGATGGTTCTGGTCTGGACCGGAGCCGATCACGACAGCACCCTGGCCACCGCCAAGGGCGAACTGGACGAACTCCACCGGCTCCTGAATGCGGGCGATCTGCGACTGGAAGATTATGGCCGGGTTCTGGTCTGTATTTCCGTTGCTGAAATAGATGACGACGACGACGATACGACCCGCGGCGAGCGGCTGCGCCTGCGCGAACTGCTCGGACAGGATTTGCACAATAATGACGAATCGCCGCTGGTCGCCGACAACAGCTTCATGATTCGCTCCGCCCACACCATCGACTTCGACCAAGACCCGCCCCAAGGCAAGGAAGACCCATGAACCACGCCATATTGCGAATGGTCGCCGCGACCCTGACGCTGGCCTTTTCAGGCCTGCTGATGGCCGCCAACGGCAGCTCCCCGGCCACCGTGGCCAAACCGAAGGTGGACGTCCACGCGGCGGCATCGTTCGGCTCGCCGACGTTGGCAACGCTGAAGAACAACGCCAGCGTCAACGTCACCGGCCAGGAAGGCCTGTGGTTCAAGGTGGCCCTCGACGGCGGCCAGTCCGGCTTTGTGCGCGTCAATGAAATACGCATGGCATCCAGCCAAAGCAACAACAGCGGTGGCGGCATCGGTGCCGCATTGTTCACCGGACGCGGCGGACAGGGCCGGACGACCGAAACCGCGAGCGTGCGCGGTCTCAACGAAAGCCAGCTCAAGGCGGCCAGTTTCGACGCTGCCCAGCTTTCACGCATGGAATCCTACCGGGTCAGTGCGCAGGAGGCCGAGCAGGCGGCGGCGCGCAACCACTGGGTCGCCACCAGCGTGGCCTACCCGCAGGAATTCAAGCCCAAGGCGGATCAGGGTGCGCCCAGCGGCCCGTCCCAGCGCCAACGCCGCGGCGGTCTGCGCGCGCTCGGCGGAGCGCTGTCCGCTCTCATCCCCGGTACCGCCGGCACCGCCGCCGGCACCGCCGCCGAGCACAGCGACGCCCTGGTCGGCAAGTCCGAGACCGAAGTCCTGCAGGAAGAACTGGAACTCGGCCCGATGATCGCCGGCCGTATCCTCGGCGCCGCGCCCTTGGTCAACGATTCCGCCATGCAGCATCGGGTCAACCTGATCGGCCGCTGGCTGGCATCGCAAACCAGCCGGCCGGACCTGCCGTGGACCTTCGGCGTGATCGACGACGGCGAACTCAACGCCTTCGCCGCCCCCGGTGGCTACATCCTGATCACCCGCGGCCTCTATGACCTGTTGGCCAGCGATGCCGAAGTTGCCGCCGTGCTCGGCCACGAGCTCAGCCACGTGGTCCAACGCGACCATTACGAGGTCATCCGCAAGCAGGAACTGACCCAGGCCGGAACCGAGATCGCCATGAGCCGAGTCAACGTTGGCGGCGGCGTGGCCGGCAGCATGGCCAAGGATTTCATTGCAAGGAACGGCGCGGCGATCATGCTGACCCAGCTCGACCGCAACGCTGAGTACCGCGCCGATCAGGCCGCCAGCATCTATCTGGCTCGCGGCGGCTTCAACCCGCTGGAGCTGTACGCGGTGCTGCAGAAGATGGCGTCGTACGGTTCATCTTCGGCAAGTCTCGCCAATCTGTACAAGACCCATCCGCCGCTGGACAAACGGTTGGATGCGCTCGACAAGAGCGGCTACAAGAATCTGCAGGCCTACCTGGATCGCTGACCGGGATCGACCGTTTTCGAGCCCTCGCGGGGCAGGCTTTCGCAAGAGAGCCTGCCCTGTTGTTTGCCGATCGCGCCCCTGTGGTGCGCTCCTACGGGGTCTCGCAAGCACATTCCATCGGCACAAAAAAACCGCCGACGATCATTCGATCGCCGGCGGCCGGGAGCTTTGCGTCTGGCCGAACGGATTACTTGATCAGGCGCAGCGAGAACGGATAGCGGTAGTTTTCGCCCTTGTTGGCGGCCATGCCGGCGAGGATGCAGAAAATCAGGTTGACGATCCAGACCACGGGCATCAGCAGGCCGCCGATGATGATGAACGCCAGGATCATGCAGGCAACGTAGGCAATCGCGACCATGATCTGGAAGTTCAGCGCTTCCTTGGCCTGCTCGTTGAGCCAGGCTTTTTCGGCTTTGTCCTTGTTGGTCAGCCAGATGATCAGCGGGACAATGAAGCCCAGCAGAATGCCGGACAGGTGGGTCAGCATGGCCAGCTGGCGATCTTCGCTGGGGGCGGTGATCTCGTTCATAGCGTCGGTTTCCCTCGATCAAGGTGCGGGGATGCACGTTGCTGAGGATAACGCGGATTTTGGCGAAAAGCGGTCATCCCGCCCGTATCAATCCTGAAATTGGGGGTAGCGCCGCGCTGTCGGGAAACACGCTGCCAGACAAAGCGGCGGCCCCCACTTCCAAATGCTCACGCAGCACGCCTTTGAACAGCGCGCGCATGTCGGTGGTGGCCAGCAGGTCGCGGCCGTCGTTGAGCTGGGCTTTGCCCATCCCCGGCCAACTGCCGGCCACCCGCCCGCCCTTGACTGCACCGCCGGCCAGGAACGCCACGCCGCCGGTGCCGTGATCGGTGCCGCCGGTGCCGTTGATCGCGGCGGTGCGCCCGAACTCAGTCACGATCGCGACCACGGTATTGCCCCAGATCGGTGCGGCGCCGTCATGAAAGCCCTTGAGCCCGGCATCCAGCTCGGCCAGCTTGCGATCCAGCACCGCCAGTTCGCCACCGTGGGTGTCCCAACCGGTGTCCTCGACGAATCCGATCCTCGGCCCGGTGGGCGCCGCCATGAACTTGGCCGCAGCGGCCATCGCCTGTGGCAACCGCATGCCACCGCCGCCAGCGGTCGCCCCCATCGATTCCATCCGGGTATCGATGGCGGCGAAGGTTGGCGCCAGGGCGGGATCGGCCGCATACAGTTGCTGCAATTGCTGCCACAGGATCGGATCCACGCCACGGGTCAAGGGCGGCGACCAGGTCGACACATCGCCGCTGCCACGCATCGCCAGCGGCATCACCGCCGACAGCGCCAGGCCTTTGCTGCCCGGCAGCGCGGCCACGCAGCGATTGAGCCAGCCGGTCGTGCCGCTGGTGCCGGCAGTCCCGTTTTCCACGCAATCTTGCGCTTCGAAGTGCGAGCGTTGCCGATACGGCGGCGCCACCGCCAGCACCGGCAAAAACTGCTTGCCGGCAAACAGGTCGGCGCAGAACTGCAGCTTGCCGTGCAGGGCGAAATCGCTGTCCAGGCGCAACGGCTGCGGCTGGCCCGGGGCTTGGGAGAACGTGCCGCGCAATCCCGCAAACGCCGGGTCACCGATCGGTTGCAACGCATGCAAGCCGTCCAGCCCGCCGCGCAGCAGCACCAGCAGGAAGCGGGTGTCCGCTGCTGACGAAGCGGCCAGCGCGAACCTCGGCAAGCTGGCGCAGGCCAGCGCGCCGGCACCGAAACCGAGGAAACCGCGTCGATTCAGTTGCATGTCAAATCCTCCATTGGAACGCGGGGCTACCCAGCAGCAGCGCGACCCCCTGATGCACCGATTCGGCACGCCGCAGCGCGGTAGCGGTCTGCGTGTCCAATGCCGTCCCCAGCGCCGCCTGCCCCATGGCAAGCGGCGTGGCATCCGGCATCGACTGCAACCGATCCGCCAATCGTTGTGCGGCCTGCACGCGCTTGAAAAGTGCGTCCGGCCCACCCCAATCGGCGGCCACGTCGCCAAACCCGGCCGGCGAACGCGGCTGGAACACCGGCTGCCCCAGCTGTCCTTGCATCTGCATGGCCATGGCCAGGTCCGCCTTGTCCTCCAATCCGCAGGCGCGCAGCGCGGACAGGCAGAAATCATCCGGCGTCTTGAACTTGCGACAGGCATCGCCCCAGGAAAGCGGGTCGTCGAGCATGACACTGCAAACGCGCGACAAGTCGCCATCGCTGGCGACCCAGGTGCGCGCCATCCGATCCACCAGCGCTGCCGGCGGCTGGTCGGCCACGAAATGCCGGGCCAGCTTCAACGACACATGCTGCGCCGTGGCCGGATGCACCGCCAGCGCGTGCAGGATCGCAACCCCTTGTTGCTCCCCGGTTTGCCGATAGGTGCGACCGAACACCCTGCGCTCGCCGGGCTCATGGGCAACGGCGCGGAACACGAAGCCATCACCGTCGCCTGCCTCGTTCGGGCGCGGCACGCTCCAGCCGGTGATCGCCTTGGCGAACTCGATGACATCGGCCTGGCTGTAGCCGGCGTTCACGCCCAGCGTGTGCAGCTCCATGATTTCGCGGGCCAGGTTTTCGTTCAGCCCACGCCTGCGCGCATTGGGTCGATCCTGGGTCCGCTGCGCTGCACGCTGCGCCTGCCGGGAATCGGCGCCAACCGATTGCGCGTTGTCCAGATACAGCAACATGCCCGGATGCCGTTCCACCGCCAACAGCAGGTCGCCGAACCGTCCGGTGGCGTTCGGTCGAATCGCCTCGCGCTCCATCGGCGCGGCAAACAGCGAGGCGATGCGCTTGTCCACCGAAATGGCGAAGTGGTTCGACCAGAACCGCACCAGCCGCTCGCGGAACCCGTCGCTGCTGGCCACCGCCACGCCTTGCCGCAGCACCAGTTCGTTCAAGAGCGCCTGGCGTAATTCGCCGCGCCCGCCGACCCGTTTCGGGCCGTCGTTGTTCGCGCCCGCACCGCCCTCGGCCGCCATGCGTTCGCGCGCTGCGCGCCGCTGCTGCTGGACTTGCGTATACAGCGTCAGGTACTCGCGGCTGCCCGGCAGGCCTTCGAAGGCCGCAATATGCGGCGGCCCGCCCAACTGTGCCTGCAGCCAACCACGCGGATCCTGCCCGATACCGGCCAGCTCACCGGCGCGTGCGCCCAAGCCGAATCGATTGACTGCCGATGCCGCCTGCCCTGTCGCCATGGCCTTGCTCCGTGTTGAACCCTCCCGAAAACGCGGCAGGACACGGGCACGTTGACATGAGAAAGATTACAGATTCGTCATTCGCCGGCACCCGCCACTGTCATCTTGCCGATCAAGATCGAGCCGGTGCGCACATGCGAGCGCACATCCACATCAGTGCCTACGGTCTCGATGGCTGCAAACATGGTTTTGAGATTGCCGGCAATGGTGATGCCATCGACCGGAAACGCGATTTCGCCGTTTTCCACCCAGAACCCGGCCGCGCCGCGCGAATAGTCGCCGGTAATCGCATTCACACCTTGACCCATCAATTCAGTCACCAGCAAGCCGCGCCCCATCGCCTGGATTTGCGAGGCCAGATCGCCGGCATTGGCCTTCACGTGCAGGTTGTGCACGCCGCCGGCATTGGCGGTGGTGGCAAGCCCCAACTTGCGCGCCGAATAACTGCCCAGCACATAGCGCTGCACGATGCCGGCATCCACCAACATCGATTTGCGGGTGGCCACACCTTCAGCATCGAACGATGCGGAGCGAAACCCGCGTGGCAAGAATGGGTCTTCTTCAATTGCAAACCACTCAGGAAATACGCGTGTGTTCATGCTATCCAGCAGGAAGCTGGCGCGGCGATACAACGCGCCGCCCGACACCGCACCGATGAAGCTGCCAATCAATGAGCGTGCCATTTCCGCGCAAAACAGCACCGGCACCTGCCCGGTGGGCAATTGCCGGGGATCGAGCCGTTGCAAAGTGCGCTGCGCGGCTTTGCGGCCGATGGCTTCGGGCGATTCCAGATCGTCCTGCGCCAAGGCCACGCTGAACCAGCCGTCGAGCTGCATGGCATCGCCCTCCCCCGCGATCAAGGCGCAGCCCGCGCTGTAGGAGGTGCTGCGTTCGGCACCCAAAAATCCATGCGAATTGGCGTACACGCTGACCGACGCATTGGCATTCATCGATGCGCCATCGGAATTGCCGATGCGCGCATCCACACTGCGCCCCGCAGCTTCGCAGGCCAACGCCAGATCGATGGCGCGGTCGGCATCGAATGCAGTGGGGTGCCAGCTATCGAACTCGCGCAGGGTGTGCGCCATCAACGCCGCATCGGCCAAGCCGGAGGCCGGGTCTGCCTCAGTATGTTGGGCAATCGCGCAGGCCTGCGCCACGGTTGCCGCCAAGCTGTCTTCGCGCAGATCGGCGCTGCTGGCGCTGCCTTTGCGCTGGCCGAAATACACGGTGATGCTCACGCCACGGTCGCGGGTGGCTTCCACCGTTTCCACTTCACCCATGCGCACATTGACGGCAAGCCCGGCGTCTTCGTTGCAGGTCACTTCGCACTGGCTGGCCCCGGCGCTGCGGGCGCGCTCCAGCAATTGTTGGGCGATGCCGGCCAGCCGCTGCTGACGCTGCACGCTGTCATCGGTGGGCAGGGCCTGTGTGAGGGTGTTGTTCAATGGCTTATCCTGTGGCAATGCGAGGACATGACGAAGAGACCGGCGAATTTTTCAGCCCCAGCCGCAGCGCGCAACGCCGTGCGGCGTTGGACGTGCTGGAATTGGGCGAAGTGTTGGTGGCGCTGACCGCCACCCAGTTGGGCAAGTTGCCGATTCCGGAAGAGCTGCTGCCCCATATCCACGATACCCAGCGCATGACCTCGCACGGGGCGCGCAAGCGGCAATTGGCCTTTTTGGCCAAGCAGATGCGCAAGCTGGACGACGCGCAAGTGGACGCCATTCGCGATGCGATGAGCAAAGACGGCGAAGCGGCGCGCCGCGACACTGCCGTGCTGCACCGGGCGGAAGTGCTGCGCGATGCGCTGCTGGGCGAAGACGGCGACAGCGCGATGACCGACTTGCTGGCGCAGCACCCGCAAGCCGACCGCCAGAAATTGCGCCAACTGGTGCGCAATACCCATGAGGAACGCAAGCGCAACAAACCGCCGCGCGCGTTCCGCGAGCTGTTTCGGGAATTGCGGGATGTGTTGGCGGGGGATGATGCCAGCGCCGATGCGCCGGACGACGAAGGGATTTGATCGCGTCATCCCGGCGAAAGCCGGGATCCAGCTTTCGTTCCTGAAGCAAAAAGCGACGGCAAGAACTGGATCCCGGCTTTCGCCGAGATGACGAGCAAGAGCAACCGCTGGATCCCGGCTTTCGCCGGGATGACGAACAAGAGCAACCGCTGGATCCCGGCTTTCGCCGAGATGACGAGCAAGAGCAACCGCTGGATCCCGGCTTTCGCCGGGATGACGAGCAAGGGCGATCACGCCTGCGTCCCGCCCACGGTGATCTCTGAAATCAGCAGCGACGGCTGACCCACGCCCACCGGCACGCTTTGGCCGTCCTTGCCGCAGATGCCCACGCCGTCGTCCAGCGCCAGATCGTGGCCAATCATCGCCACTTTCTGCATGGTGTCCGGGCCGTTGCCGATCAAGGTGGCACCCTTCACCGGCGCGGTGATTTTGCCGTCTTCGATCAGATACGCCTCGGTGGCCGAGAACACGTATTTGCCGCTGGTGATGTCCACCTGCCCACCGCCGAAGTTGACCGCGTACAGGCCTTTTTTGACCGAACGAATCATCTCCTCGGGGTCATGCGTGCCGGCGCGCATGTAGGTGTTGGTCATGCGCGGCATCACCAGATGCGCGAACGATTCGCGGCGGCCATTGCCGGTGGGGGCCATGCCCATCAGGCGGGCGTTGTGGGTGTCTTGCATGTAGCCGACCAGGATGCCGTCCTCGATCAGCGTGGTGCAGGCGGTCGGCGTGCCTTCATCGTCGATGTTGAGCGAACCACGGCGGCCTTCCAGGGTGCCGTCATCGACGATGGTGACGCCTTTGGAGGCCACGCGCTGACCGATGCGGCCGGCGAAGGTGCTGGTGCCCTTGCGGTTGAAATCGCCTTCCAAACCGTGGCCCACCGCTTCGTGCAACAACACGCCCGGCCAGCCGTGACCGAGCACCACCGGCATCACCCCGGCGGGGGCATCAATCGCATCCAGATTCACCAAGGCTTGGCGCAGTGCTTCGCGCGCAAATTTTTCCGGCTTGTCGTCGGCCAACAATTCGAGATAGCCATAGCGCCCGCCAAACCCGGCAAAGCCCGATTCGCGGCGGCCGTTTTGTTCCACGATCACCTGGATATTCATCCGCACCAGCGGCCGCACGTCGCCCGCCAGCACGCCGTCACTGCGCGCCACCAGCACCGTGTCCACGCCGCCGGTGACACTCACCATCACCTGTTGCACACGCGGATCCAGCGCCCGCAGCAGACCGTCCACGCGGCGCAGTGCGTCCACTTTGGCGGCGTTGTCGAGCGCATCCACCGGATCCAATGCCGGGTAGAGCGCATGGCCATTCGTCCGTTGCAAGGCATGCGCGCCGTGGTTGCGGCCATCGCGCGCAATCGCCCTAGCAGATTGCGCAGAGGCCAGTAGAGCCGACGCATCAAGCGCATCGGAATAGGCAAACCCGGTTTTTTCGCCGGAGATTGCACGCACGCCCACGCCTTGTTCGATGCTGTGTGATCCATCCTTGACGATGCCGTCTTCCATGCTCCACGCCTCGCGGCGGGCATGCTGGAAATACAGGTCGCCAAAATCAATGCCCGGCCCCAGCAGCGCATCGAAAGCGCGCGTCAACGCGGAGGCATCCAGCCCGGTGGGGGCCAGCAGGCGGGATTCGGCAAGGGTCAATGCATTCATGCAGCGCGTTCTCAAATTCAATTGCCAGTGAAAGTAATGGCAACGATCGGTGAAAGATCAATCGCGAGCTTCGACCGCATCGGCATCCGCTGAAGGCCGCGCGGCCGCTGCGCGCGGAAGCTCTTCGACTTTCGGCTGCGACCACGGCCCGGTGACGCGGTAGGTTTTGGCGCCGATGCCGCGCATCGGCTTGTCGAGCACGGTACCGGCAACCGCGCCGACCGCAGCGCCGATCGGCCCGCCGGCCAGCGCGCCCACTGCGGTCAGCAGGCTTCCGGAATGCGGCCTGACCTCTACGGTCTGGTCAAAACGCTGAGCGCGTAAATCGGTGCTGCCGCGGATCGCCATGTCTGCCGCCGGGCCGCGAATGTTCAAGTCGTCGGTTTGCAGCTGTCCATTGGACAGCTTGGCTTCCCCCTTGATGCGATCGAAAGCAAAGCCTTTTGCAAAAAAATCGCTGAAATCCAGCATCAGGCGGCGGCGCAGCTGGGCAACGCCCAGCAAACCAAGCACGCGCCCGGCCCCGGGTTCGACTTCAAGAAGCCGACCATCGCGTGCATCCAGGGTCAATGCCGCATTGGTTTCCAGAAGGCCGAATCGTTCGGGACCACCGCGCCAATTCGCGACGATGCCGAACTTTCCCTTGCCGCCGGCCACCTGCCCGCCCAGCCCGAATCCGGTGAGCAGAGCGCCGATATCGTCACTGTCCACGCTGAGTTTCACCTCGCTGCGTTCGCCCGAACCCCGTCCGATCCAGGATCCGCTCGCCTTGATTCGCTGCTTGCCTCCGGCGGTGGTGAATTCGTCAACCCGCAGCCCCCCGGCAACCGGCACGCTGCGGAAGCGCGCCCGACCGAACTGCGTCGTTCCGATTCGGAGGTCGTCCACATCCAGCGCCAGCGGAGGGATCTTGGCCGGATCGATCCGCACGCCGCTGCCCGAATCCGTCGCCGCTGTCGCGCTCGCCTCCGCAGCCACGCCGGTTGCAACCGTCGGCCAGAACAGCCGATCGAAGCGACCGCTCACCACGGCGCCATCGCGTTTCGGCACCTGCAATCTTCCGCTGACCCCCGCCGCCTGGATACGCACGCCGGTTTCCCGATCCGCAGGGGCCATCTGGACGACGGCATCGGTGAAATCCGCACCGAGAAGCCGCAATCGCCGAACGCTCAGGTTTGCCCCCAACAGCGGAGAGCCGGCGTCGCTCTTCCCCGATGCCGCGACGCCGATCCATCCCAGCGCATCGAGCTGGTCAGCGCTGCCGGCCACCGACAGCCCGTTGGCGGGCGGTTCGCCAACTTCTCCGCCGCCAAGCTCGATTCGCAATCCGGTCTTGTCGTCGCGGCTGCGCGCGCGCAATGCGAGCACATTGCCGAGACTTGCCGCGATGTCGCCGTTTTCCAGCGGCAGCCGGATCGAGACGTCCGTGGCCATCGCCTGCGCCGCCGGTTTGCGCAGCGGCTGCGGAAGGTCGAACTGGGTGCCGACCAGATTCGAGTGCAGACGCAGGCTGCCGGGCGCAGCGCCCGCCGACGTCGATCCGCGCGGGACCGCGATCGCAGCCGTCCAGACCGAACTGCCGCGCAGATACGGTTTCAACCAATCCAGACCGCTGCCCGCCTTGGACAACAGGCCGTCGATTTCGGCATTGATCTGCAGTTGCGCCTCGAAAGATTGGGCGGGATCGCGCACGTGCGATCCGGCGCGCAAGGACAAGGTGCCCGGACTGCCCTCGTTTTTGACCTGCAGCGCGTCGGCCACGAAACCGCCCTGGTCATAACGCACCTGCCCGTGAACCTGCTGGAAATCGAGGCTCCAGCGCTGCTCGCGCAAGCGGACACCCTCCAGAACGACAACCCCGTCGACCTTGGTCGCATCGGAGTGGCCGACAGCCAACGGCAGCGTCATTTCGAACGTGGCGCGCGCCGGCCCCTCGCCGCGCAGGTTGTCCATCACTTCGCCGTAATCCTTGTGCAGCGGACTGGCGACGAGCATCGACAGGAACCGCGATGCATCGGATTCAGCCACCGCTCCGACTTTGAGCTCGGCCTGATTGAAATGCCGGATTCCGGCCTGCAGCGCACCGATCCGGACTCCCCCAAGCTGGGCCAGACCGCTGACGGTGAATCCATCGGCCACGAAGCTGAGGTTGGCCTGCATGTGTTCCGCAGCCGGCCAATCCGGCTGGAACTTCACGGTTCCGTTTTCGATCTGCGCATCGGCGCGGAACACGCCGGCACCGGCCAGCATCGGTTCGTTGCGGAACGGCCAGTCGCCGAGATCGCCGGCGACAACCGCATGGACCCGGCGCAGGGTGCCGCCTTGCAACGCCGCATCCAGCCATTGCACCGTGGCCTTCGGCATCAGGTGATGGAGCCAGAATCCGTGCGCCATGGCCATCGGCGTGTCGCCGATATTGGCCGCGATATCCAGATGCGGCATCCGGCCATCATTGCGGAAGCTGATCCCGCCGCGCACCTGCGCCTGCAGCTGGCCGCCATCGATGCGCAGCCCCGGCGTGCGCGCGGTCCAGCCGTCGGACTCGCGCCAGAGCACCGCCTCGCCGTCCATTCGGAAGGCATGCACCACGCCGAATCCCGCCGGCCAATCGAAGGCCACCCGAGCATTGCGATCGAAGCGCATGCGCAGCCCGTCCTGATCGCCCTGGATCCAGCCGGCAACACCGCGCATGCCCGGCTCATGGCCAACGGCATTGAAGCGGAACCCGCTGACCCGCGCGCTGGCGCGCATCGCGCCGCCCCGCAAGCCGCGAACGTCCACGTTCTCGAGCAGCGCATCCGGCGTCGCGGTTTGCAGCCAGTGGCGCAGGGCAGGCGGCAACGCATCGCTGAAGGTGGCGATTTGCAGCAGAGGCTTGGCCTGAATCCGTCGCGCCAACAGCGCGTAGTGGCGTCCGCCGGCCACGCCAATGCCGTCCAGCGTCCAGCGGCTGCCGGAGTCGATGCGCAGCTTCGGGATTCGCAGCCACCAGTCCTCGACGGTTCCGGACCACGCTGCATCCAGCTCTAGCGCAGACCAGCGCAGGGTCGGAACCGGCTGTCCCCGGTTCGCCGTGCCGTGAAAAACGACATCGTGCAAGGACGCATCGGCGCGAATTCCGACGATCCGGTGATCGCGCAGCACGCCCCAGGTCTGCAAGCGCCCGCTGCCGGCCGCCGGCGACACTCCGGCCACGGCGAACGCTCCGGCCAACGCGCCCAGATCTGCGCGACGCGTTCCCACATACACCCGCCCATCGCCACTGCCGCGATCGAAATCCACGGTCACCGCGACCGGTTCCGGCGCACCGCGCAACCATGCCAGCGCTCCGGCACGCAGCCGCATTCCGTTCACCTGCAGACGCACGTCGATCCGCGGCACCCGCAGGTCGACGCCAAGCTCCGGAGCAAGCACCCGTAGCCGGGTCTGCGGCAGCTGCAATTCGCCAAGGTGTTCCAATGCATCCAGCGGATCGTCACCCTCCTGCTGGCCGGGCAGTCCGCGCACCTGCCACTGGCCGTTGGCCGCGCGCTGCAGGGTCAGATCCAGCCCACGCAGTCGAACTTCGGTGAACGAACGTCCCGGCAACAAGCCGGTGTATTGCGCAATCAACACTTCGGCAGAACCAATCCGAACCGGATCGGCGGGATTGCCCACCCGCAGCCCATCCAGGCGCAGCAACGGCCCGCGACTGGTCCAGCGGGTGGCGACGTGATCGAAGGCCACCGGTCGCCCGGCGCGCGCGCCGAGCCAGGCCGCGATGCGCTCGGGATGACGCTGCGCCAGCGGCAGCAGCAGCGCACCGATGCCGTTGCCCAAGGCCAGCAGCAGCAACAGCGCCACGAACGCATGGGTAACGTGGGGACGCAACTTGGCCAACCGCTCGCGCCAGGTTGTCATGAACGGTCGATCCCGATGACGGGCGCACGGACGCTCTTGCCGGTGGGCGCTCTAGAGCAGCACGACATCGAACTGCTCCTGCAGGTATTGCTCGTCCACCTGGAAGCGGATCGATTTGCCGATGAATTCCTCCAGTTCGGCGACCGCACTCGACTCTTCATCGGTGATCCGCGCCACCACCTTGGGCGAAGCGATGACCAGCAGGCGCGCCGCATCGAACTGGCGCACGGCGCGCACGATTTCGCGGAATATCTCGTAGGTGACGGTTTCCACGGTACGCACCATGCCGCGCCCGCCGCACTCGTGGCAGGGCTCGCACAGCCGGCGCTCAAGACTTTCCACCGTGCGCTTGCGGGTCATCTCGACCAGCCCCAGCGGCGAGAAGTCGTACACCGTCGTCTTCGCGTGATCTTTCGTCAGCGACTTTTCCAGCGTGCGCAGGACCTGGCGGCGATGTTCGAGATCCTGCATGTCGATGAAATCGATGATGATGATCCCGCCCAGATTGCGCAGCCGCAATTGCCTCGCCACCGCCTGCGCCGCCTCCAGATTGGTGCGGTACACCGTCTCTTCAAGATTGCGCTGGCCGAGGAAGCTGCCGGTGTTCACGTCCACCGTGGTCATCGCTTCGGTCTGGTCGATGACCAGATAGCCACCCGACTTGAGCGGCACTTCCTTGTCCAGCGCCCGCTGGATTTCGTCCTCGACCCCGTACATGTCGAACACCGGACGCGAACCGGAGTAATGCTCGATCTTGTCGGCCAGCGTCGGCATGTAGCGCGCAGCGAATTCGCGCAGGCGCTCGCAGGTTTCGCGCGAATCAACCTTGACCTTGTCGACATCGCGCCGAATCAGGTCGCGCACCGCGCGCAGCGGCAGGTTGAGGTCTTCGTAGATCCGCTGACCGACCACCGCCGCGCTCGACGACTTTTCGATCAGGTCCCAGACCCGGCCAAGGTAGGCGACATCCTCCGCCAGCGCTTCGACCGGCTGGCCTTCGGCATTGGTGCGCACGATGTAGCCGTGTCCGGTGCCGCTCGCCAGCCCCGCGACCTGTTCGCGCAGGCGCGTGCGCTCCGCCTCGTCTTCGATGCGTGCCGAAATTCCCACCACCTTCGACCGCGGCAGCAGCACCAGATAGCGCGAAGGAATGCTGATTTGGGTGGTCAGGCGCGCGCCCTTGCTGCCGATCGGATCCTTGACGACCTGCACGACGACGTCTGCCCCGTCGCGCAGCAACTCGGTGATCGGCGGGTGCGCGGGGGCCGCGGTCGCGGCGCCGTCGTCGCCTTCGACAGCCTCCAGCGGCGGCGCGTGGAACACGTCGCTGGCGTGAAGAAAGGCGGCGCGATCCAGACCGATGTCGACGAACGCGGCCTGCATGCCCGGCATCACCCGCTGCACCTTGCCCTTGTAGATATTGCCGACCACGCCGCGCTGGCTGCCGCGCTCGATGTGCAGCTCCTGCAGCATGCCGTTTTCGACCACGGCCACCCGGGTCTCGCGCGGTGTGACGTTGACCAGCAGCTCCTCGCTCATGGCAGCACGCCAAATTGGCGCAGCAAGCCGGCGGTTTCATTCAGCGGCAGGCCCATGACCCCGGAATAGCTGCCGTCGATGCGCGGGACATGCGCCTCGAAGCGCCCCTGGATCGCATACGCGCCGGCCTTGCCCTGCCACTCGCCGCCGGCCAGATAGCGCGCAATTCCGGCCTCCGACAGCGCTTCAACCGTCACCCGGGTGATGGAGCTTGCCCGCGCTTCACGCTCCGCCGAGACCAGCGACAGCGCAGTCAGCACCTCGTGGGTTCGGCCGGACAAGCGGCACAGCATCGCTGCGGCAGCTTCCGCATCCGCCGGCTTGCCGAACACCTGTCCATCGAGGATGACTTCGGTATCGGCGCCGAGAACCACCGCCCCCGAAACCGCCATCACCTTGAGCAGGCCGGCGCCGGCTTTTTCACGGGCCACCCGCTGCACGTAATCGCAGGCCGGCTCGCTCGCGCCCTGAACTTCCGGCACGTCGAGTTCAAGCACTCCGAAATCGAGGCCAAGGCGGGCCAGCAATTCGGCGCGGCGGGGGGAACGCGAGGCAAGATGCAGCATCCGTGCAGTCTAAGGCAACACGCTCAGCGTTCCGCTCGTGGGCGCTTCGCAGGGGCAGGCGCGGTTCAGGCCGGTAGATGCAGGTTATTGACGCAGCGCACAGTCCCTTGCGCCGTTGACCCCAAACTGCGGCATGGCGCGTTGACAGCTGCATCAACCCTGAAGTTCACCCTTGCAATTCCTTTTTTTTATCGCCATCCAGGAAGTCCACCATGTCCAAGCGATCCTTGTTTCTGGCCCTTCTCCTCGCAGCCGCAGCGCCAATGACCACGTCCGCACAACAAATCGCCCCCGCCACCGCCAGCGCCGCGCAGGGCACCATGCTCCACGTCTCGGCCAGCGGGCAGTCCACGCGCGCGCCCGATTTCGCCACCGTGTCGGCGGGGGTGGTGACGCAGGCAAGCGCAGCCGACGCCGCCATGCGCGAGAACGCCACGCGAATGACCCAAGTGCTGGCCGCCCTGCGCAGCGCCGGAATCGCCGAACGCGACATCCGCACCAGCAGCGTCACGCTAAGCCCGCAGTACCGTTACGAACAAAACCAGCCGCCCGTCATCACCGGCTATCAGGCGTCCAACACGGTGTCGGTCAAGCTGCGCGAACTGCCTCGACTCGGCTCCGTGCTCGACGCCCTGATCGCCCATGGTGCCAACCAGATCAATGGGCCCAGTTTCGGGATCGAACATCCGGACGCCGCTTACGACGAAGCACGGCGCGCAGCGGTCAAGGCCGCAATGGAACAGGCGAAAACTTACGCAGACGCACTGGGCACGAAGGTGCGCCGCATCGTCAGCATTCAGGAAGGCAGCACCAGCGATGATGCACCCGTCCCGCGGAGGCGGATGCTGGGGGTTGCGTCCGCTGCCGCCGCTCCAACGCCGATCGCCGGCGGCGAAACCACGCTGAGCGTGCACATCGAAGTGGCGTTTGAACTGGGCAACTGAGCAGCGAAATTTCGACGTTTCCGTTTCGTTCAGCCAAGTCGCAAGCCTGGACAATTCCGATTTTCAACGGCAAATCAAGCCATTGCGCTTGCATCACGCAAGCAGACCGGGAACTGCATCCATCGATGCGTGCAGTCCCCTGACTTGCGATAAGAAACGAACCGGCGGCAAGTTGAAGCCGCGCCACGACCGAGCCGAAATCGCAACCCCACCACGGCCGTCCGTGCGTTGCATGGTTTGAGGTTCCCGCATCCGTTCCGGAAGGAGGTCGACCATGATCCAGACTCTCGCCCACGCAACCGCCGGCGGCTTCGCGCTGGCATCCCCGGCCGAACGCCCGCACCCGCAGCCGATCCGGATCGCCGCTCTCAGTACCGCGATCGCGCTCAACCTGCTGCTGTTCGGCCTCGTCATGGTGCCGATCTCGCTGCCGCCTCCCGCGGCGCTGACGGCCCCGCCGCGAATCACCCTGCGGATCATCCCGAAGACGCCGCCGATCATGACCGCGCCGATTCGCAGCGATCCGATCAAGCCCAGGCCGGCGCCGGTCGTCCGCGACATCGTGACGCCTCCGCGCGTCGCCACCCCAACGTACACGACCTCCAGCAACGCGCTGTCCAACGCCGAAGTCACCACACCGATCGACGACACGGCGACCGGTTCCGGCCCTGTCACCGATTTCGGATCCGGCATCGAGTCCACTCCGGTGCAACTGGCCTATCGCAGCGCGCCGCCGCCGGCCTATCCACGCAACGCCATGCGCCGCGGCCTCGGTGGCACCGTGCTGCTGCGCATCCTTGTCGACGTCGATGGCCAACCGCTGCATGTGATGATCGAACGCAGCAGCGGCTACCGCGAACTGGACGATGCGGCGCGCGAGCAAGTGCTGGCGCGCTGGCTGTTCCAGCCCGCCGTGCGCAATGGAACGGCGGTACAGGCCTACGGACTGGTTCCGATCACGTTTGCACCGCAGCGCTGAATTTGCAGCGGATTCCGGCACAGGGACGTGCCGCCTGCGGCAGCTTCTATCGGCATGTCGTTATGCCGATTGGTCGCCATGCGCGGCCAGCATGAACCAATGAATGCACATGCTTCACACCACCCGCCCGCTGCAGCCCGGCATGACGCCGTCGCAAACGCGCTGCTTCGGATTGCGCCGCGAGTGCGGACTGCACTTTGATCGGTAGACAGAAACGATCGGCCGAGGCCGACGTTCACGGCTCCCAGCGCGGCGGCTCCGGCCACAGCGGCGGCAGGTTGCCTTCGAGAATGCGGCGCAGGTCGCGCGCGTCGATCTGCGGCGCCAGCCCGTGCAGCAGAGCCAGCGCATATTCGCGCAGCACGCGCCCGCGCGGGACGATCGCCCAGGTGATGCATTCCGGCAATTCTGCCGGCGCTTCCACCACGCGCAGGTCATCGATCTCGCGCTCACCGACCGCCATTTCCGCGAGCAGGCCCGCGCCGAGACCGGCGCGGACATAAGCTT
Source organism: Xanthomonas sp. (assembly GCA_018262705.1). GTDB lineage: Bacteria > Pseudomonadota > Gammaproteobacteria > Xanthomonadales > Xanthomonadaceae > Thermomonas. The sequence goes on along the minus strand of JADFDQ010000013.1, from coordinate 32,695 downwards.
CGATCAGGTTCGCGTCACGCGCAGTCAGCGCGATCTGCGGTGTCACCCCGGCAGCAGCAAACGTGCGCTGCAGCGACGATTCCGGCTGGTGCGAGGATTCGTAGGAAATCAGCGGGAAGCGCGCCAGCTCCACCACGCTGGGCGCGCCATCAAGCTTCGCCAGCGGATGGTCCCTTGGAACCAGAAGGACGCGTTTCCAGCGGAACAGCGGAATCGCAAGGCCGTTGCTGTCGGGCGTGCCGCCGGCGCTGCTGACCAGTGCGAAATCCGTTTCATCCAGCTTGGTCAGCACCTCGGAATCGCCGGCCGCGAACAAATCCACGCTGACTTCCGGATACTGCTTGGTGACTTCCGCAATCACCTTGGGCAGGACGTAGCGCGCCTGGGTGTGGGTGGTGGCGATGCGCAGGCGGCCGCGGTATTCGCCGCGCTCGTTGGCCGCATAGCTGCGGATGTTGGCGGCTTCGGCAAGGATCCGGCGCGCGTAGTCGATCACCTTGACCCCGGCTGGCGCCACACCCAGCAGGCTGCGCCCCTTGCGCCGGAACAGCTGGAAGCCGAGTTCATCCTCAAGCTGTTTGAGCTGCTTGGACAGACCTGGCTGGGTGGCATGCACGCGCTCGGCCGCCAGCGTGATGTTGAAGCCGGAATCGGCGATGGCGACGAGGTAGCGGAGCTGGATCAGGGTCATGGCGGCATCCTATATATCGCTTTACCTTTATGACGCGATGTTTTTTACACGGCTCTGGAATGCATTCCATTGGCCGCTTATGCCATCCAAGCATATGCGGAAATCCTGCCACCATTTCCGATTCGTCAAAACGCGGCCTACCGTGGCCGCATGCTAGGTTCTTTTTCGTCAGCGCTGTTCCCGCTGTTTCTCGAGCTGCGCGGCGGCCGGGTGCTGGTGGTCGGCAGCGGCGGCGCGGCCGCACGCAAAGTCAACGCGCTGCTGGAAGCGCCTGCCCTGCTGATCGTCGGCGCTGTTGCTGCTTATGCCAACGCGCTGCACTGGTTCGGCGACGCAGCCATCACATCGACACACGAACGATGTCGCCATCATGACTTCGCCCAAGCCGCATGAATTCAATTTCAAACCCAAGGATCCGAAACAATGGCTATCTACAACAATATTCTCGAAGCCGTCGGCAACACCCCGGTCATCAAACTGCAGCGTCTCGCGCCGAAGCACGCGATCGTCTATGTCAAGGCCGAATCCTTCAACCCCGGCGGCTCGGTCAAGGACCGCCTAGGCCTCGGCGTGATCCTCGACGCCGAACGCCGCGGCCTGCTCAAGCCCGGCGACACCATCGTTGAAGCGACTTCCGGCAACACTGGCATCGCGCTGGCCATGATCGCCGCCGCGCGCGGCTACAAGTTCGTGGCGGTGATGACGGAAACCTTTTCGATCGAACGCCGCAAGGCGATGCGCGCCTACGGCGCCAAGGTCATCCTGACCCCGGCCGCGGCGCGCGGCGTGGGCATGGTGGAAAAGGCCAAGGAACTGTCCGAAAAGCACGGCTGGTTCTGGGCCAGCCAGTTCACCAACCCGGCCAATCCGGCCTACCACCGGCAGACCACGGCCGCGGAAATCCTGAGCGACTTCGCCGGCAAGCGCCTTGATTATTTCGTCAGCGGCTGGGGCAGCGGCGGCACCCTGACCGGCGTTGGAGAAGTGCTGAAAGTCGCCCGTCCTGACACCCGGATCATCGGCACCGAGCCGGCCGGCGCGGCGCTGCTCAAGGGCGACGAGTGGCATCCGCACAAGATCCAGGGCTGGACTCCGGATTTCGTGCCGGCGGTCATCAACCGCAAGGCCTATGACGAACTGCGCACCGTCACCGACGAGGAAGCCATCGCCACCTCGCGCCGGCTGGCCGCCGAGGAAGGCATTTTCGTCGGCATTTCATCGGGTGCCACCGCCGCCACGGCGATCAAGATCGCCGAAACCGCGCCGGAAGGCACGGTTCTACTGGCGGTGCTGCCGGACACCGGCGAGCGCTATTTCTCTTCGCCGCTGTGGGGCGAGCTCAACGAAGGCAGCGACGACGACTGGCTGGCCGCGCAGGGCTGAATGCTCCGGGCTGCGTGCTGCTTGCACGCAAGCCGCTGGACTTCGCGCCGGCCAGGGATGGTCGGCGTTCTTGTCGCGCAGCTTTCGTGGCTGATGGGCTCAGCCAAGACAGCGGGCGGGCCGAACAGAAAATTCCGGCTGGACGGAGGAACGCGGCTGTCCTAACAGTCGATTCGAAAGGCCAGGGCGAATGCCCTTGGGCGCGAAGTCAAGGGGGAGGCGTCGGCCGCAGGTCGGCGCCGGAGGACATTCGCGCCCTAGGACGCCCGACCCGGCCCCGCTCACGACATTTGCATCCGGGAAAGCCGTGCCTTTGGCGAGTAGCAAAACGCCCGATCAGGCCGGTCGCACGCCTCGATAATGCCGATCCACGTAGTCATCGATCAAGGTGATGAATTCTTCGGCGATGTGTTCGCCGCGCAGCGTCAGCGTCTTCTGTCCGTCTTCGAACACCGGCGCCGACGGCGCCTCGCCGGTGCCAGGCAGCGAGATGCCGATGTTGGCGTGCCGCGATTCGCCCGGACCGTTGACCACGCAGCCCATCACCGCCAACGTCATCGTCTCGGCGCCGGGGCGGCTGATCTTCCACTCCGGCATCTTGGCGCGCACATGGTCCTGCACCACCTTGGCCAGATGCTGGAAAAATTCCGACGTGGTCCGGCCGCAGCCAGGGCAGGCGGTCACCATCGGCGTGAAGGCGCGCAGCCCGAGTGTTTGCAACAGTTCCTGCGCCACCACCACTTCCTGCGTGCGCGCGCCGCCCGGTTCCGGCGTCAGCGAGATACGGATGGTGTCGCCGATGCCTTCCTGCAACAGCACCGCCAGTGCCGCGCTGGAAGCCACAATCCCCTTGCTGCCGATCCCGGCCTCGGTCAGCCCAAGATGCAGCGCAAAATCGCTGCGCTGCGCCAGATCGCGATAGACCGAAATCAATTCCTGCACGCCGCTGACCTTGGCACTGAGGATGATCCGCTCCGGCGCCAGACCCAGCTCCACGGCGCGCTGCGCCGAATCCAGCGCCGAGCGCACCAGCGCCTCGCGCATCACGCGTGAAGCATCCCACGGCTGCGCACGCTGCGCGTTTTCATCCATCAGCGCAGTGGCCAGCGCCTCGTCCAGCGAGCCCCAGTTGGCGCCAATCCGCACCGGCTTGCCGTAGCGCAACGCGAATTCGATCAGCTGCGCGAACTGGATGTCTTTCTTCTTGCCGAAACCGACGTTGCCGGGGTTGATCCGGTACTTGGACAGCGCCTCGGCGCAGGCCGGTTCCTTGGCCAGCAGCTGATGGCCGTTGTAGTGGAAGTCGCCGATGATCGGGACCTTGATCCCCATCATCGCCAGCCGCTCGACGACCTTCGGCACCGCCGCCGCCGCCGCCGGCGTATTGACCGTGATCCGCACCAGATCGGAACCGGCGCGCCACAGCTCGCCGATCTGGCGCGCGGTCGCCACCGCATCGGCGGTGTCGGTATTGGTCATCGACTGCACCACGACCGGCGCGCCGCCGCCCACCTTCACCCCGTCGATCTCGACCTGGCGGGTGATGCGGCGCGGGAGCGGGCCAAAGCGATCCGGCGCACCGCCGGACTCGGGACTGACTGCATTCATCCGCGCATTTTATGCCGTTCGAGCCTTGCCGACATGGCCTGTGCCAGTTCGCGCGCTAACATGCGCAGATGCAACGCAGCGACGCCACCCTTACCCCCAGCCAGCTCAACGCGCTCGCCCGCGATTTGCTCGAAGGCAGCTTTCCCGCGGTGCTGGTCGAAGGCGAACTCAGCGGCCTCACCCGTCCGGCTTCGGGGCACATTTATTTCAGCCTCAAGGATGCACGCGCGGCGGTGCGCTGCGCGCTGTTCAAGCCCAAGAGCCAATGGTTGAAATTCGTTCCGCGCGACGGCATGCAGGTGCGGGTGCGCGGCCGGCTGACCCTGTACGAACCGCGCGGCGACTACCAGCTGGTGCTGGACACCATGGAAGAAGCCGGTGAAGGCGCGCTGCGGCGGGCATTCGACCAGCTCAAGGCCAGGCTTGCCGCGGAAGGCCTGTTCGACGACGCACGCAAGCGCGCCCTGCCCGCCTTTCCACGCCGACTGGGCGTGCTGACTTCACCGTCCGGCGCGGTGATCCGCGACATCCTCAGCGTGCTGCGTCGGCGTTTTCCGCTGGTTGAAGTCGAATTGCTGCCGGTGCCGGTGCAGGGCACAACCGCTGCGGCGCAGATCCGCACGCTGCTCCTGAAGGCTGACGCCAGCGCGCGCTACGACGTGTTGGTGCTGGCGCGCGGTGGCGGTTCGCTGGAAGACCTGTGGGCGTTCAATGACGAAGCGCTGGCTCGGAGTATCGCGGCCTGCGCGACGCCGGTGATCTCCGCGGTCGGCCATGAAACCGATTTCACCCTGGCCGATTTTGCCGCCGATCTGCGCGCGCCGGCGCCCTCGGCTGCGGCTGAACTGCTGGTTCCCGATGCCAGCGATCTGCGCTTGCGGCTGTCCGCCCTGCACCGGCGCCTGCAGGCTCTGTCGGCAACCGGCCTGCGCGAACGCGCGCAGCGCGCCGACCGCGCCTTCCTGCGCCTGCACGCGCTGCGGCCGCAGGCGCGGTTGGAACTGTGGCAGCAGCGCGTCGAACGCACCCGATCGCAGTTGGACAACCTTCAGCAGCGTCGGCTGCAGCTGGCAAGCAGTCGCCTGCAAGGACTGACGCTGCGGCTGCAGGCACAGCATCCGCGCCAGCGCGTCAGCCATTCGCGCCAGCGGCTGCAGGCACTGGCGGCGCAGCTGCGCGCCAATCATCCGCGTCATCGTCTGCAACGCCTGCACGAGCGCTTGGGGTTCCTGGCCGACCGACCACGCTCGCTGATCGGCCAGCGCCTGCAGCATGACGCGCTGCATCTGGCGGCACTGGCGCGCTCCCTGCACGCCATCAGCCCGCTGGCCACGATCGCACGCGGCTACAGCATCCTGCAGCGGGTGGACGGCACAATCGTGCGCACGCTGACCGATGTCGCGATCGGCGAGCGCGCCAGCGCGCGCGTCGGCGACGGCCAACTGCAACTTCTCGTTACCGGCGCAATTCCCGAGGATTGAGGTTCCCGAGGATTGCGATCACAATCCGGGCGCAGGCTCACTCCCCGGTCGCTTGCTCCAGCAGCGGTGCGGGACGCCCGAACAAAAACCCCTGAGCGTGGGTGCAGCCCAGTTCGATCAAGGTCTGGCGCTGGCCTTCGGTCTCAACGCCCTCGGCGATCAGCTCGATGTTGAGGCTGCCGGCCAGCGCGATGATCGCGCGGATCACCGCGATGCTCTCGTGGCGCACCTTGCCTTCCAGCCCGGCGACGAAGCTGCGGTCGATCTTCAAGCTGGCGATCGGGAACCGGTGCAGGTACGACAGCGCGGAGAATCCGGTCCCGAAATCGTCCAGCTGCGCCAAAATTCCACGTTGCTTCAGCAAGTCGAGACACTCGCGGGTGCGCGGCGCATCGTCCAGCAGCGCCACTTCGGTGATCTCCACGCGCAGCCGCTCCGGCGCCAGTCCCGCACCTTCAACCAGCGCCAACAGGCGGGCAGCAAAATCGGCAACCCGAAAATGTCGCGGCGACACGTTGACCGCGACATATCCCGGCATTTCCGGATGTCTGGCCATGTCCGCGATGACGCGGGCGTATATTTGCCAATCGACCTGTTCGATCAAGCCGCTGTCTTCGCCGATGTCCAGGAACTGACCCGGCAGCAGCAGACCGAGTTGCTCGTGTTGCCAGCGCAGCAGCGCTTCGTGCCCGAAGATCCGACCGCCGAGGATATCGACGATCGGCTGGTAGTACGGCAGGAATTGCTCGGACTGGATCGCCCGCCGCATGTCCGCTTCGAGGTCGAGGCTGCGGGTGGCTTCGCGATGCATCTGTTCGTCGAACAAGGCGCAGCGATCGCGCCCATCCTGCTTGGCACGGTACATGGCGGCATCGGCGTCGCGCAGCATTTCCTCGCCGCTGTGGTAGCGCGGATGCCAGACGGCAATACCGATACTGGCGCTGGGGAACAGCTCGCGCCCGGCCACCCAGACCGGCGCCGACAGCGAGGCCAGCACGCGATGCGCCAGCTCTTCGGCCTTTTCCGGGCTTTCCAGTTGTTCGGCAAGGATGGCGAATTCGTCGCCTCCCAGCCGAGCCACCACGTCGCTGCCGCGCACGCAGCCGACGATCCGGCGCCCGGCTTCGATCAGCAGCTCATCGCCCACGGCGTGGCCGACGCTGTCGTTGACCAATTTGAAGCGATCCAGATCCATGAACAGCACCGCAAAACAGACGTTCGGATCGCGCTTGGCGCCAACAATCGCGCGCCCGAGCCGATCCAGCAGCTGCAGGCGGTTGGGCAGCCCGGTCAGCGCATCGTGCATCGCCTGGTGGATGAGCTTGCGTTCGGCGCGCATCCGCTCGCTGATCTGTTCGACCAGTTCGACGTTGGCCTCGGCCAGTTCGCGGGTGCGCTCGCTGACGCGCTGCTCCAGCCCGGCGTGGGCCTGCAGCAGCCGATCCTGCGCCTGCTTGCGCGCCAGGCTGCTGCCGATGTGCATGGCCACGAAGGTCAGCAGGTCCTGGTCGCCGGGGCTGAACTTGAACTCCTCCGAATAGCTTTGCACGGCGATCACGCCGACCACCCTGTCGTCGTGGGTCAGCGGAACGCCCAACCAGCATGTCGCGTGCGCGCCGTGGCTGCGCAGCTTGCCCTCGGCCTCGAGTTCGATAATCCGCTTGCGGTCGGCCAGCAGAGGCTTGCCGCTTTCCAGCACGTATTCGGTCAAACCCTGCGAGGGTTTGCGCGGTTTGCGATCGGGATCGCGTTCGTCCACCGAATACGGGAACTCGATCATCTTCCCGTCTTCGGACAGCATCGCGATGTAGAAATTGCGCGCGTACAGCAGGCCGCTGACGATGTCATGGACTTCCGCGTAAAAGTGCCCGACGCTCTCGCTGATCAGCGACAGCTCGGCGATCCGGTACAGGGCACGCTGGATTTCCTGCACCCGTTTGCGCTCGATGATCTCGACCTGCAGCTCCTCGTTGGCGCTTCGCAGTTCGGCGGTGCGCTCGGCCACGCGCAGCTCCAGCTGCTTGCGGGTCTCGCGGCGTTCCAGCGCGGTCAACACATGTTGGGCGACGAACGCCAGCAGGATGCGATCGTCCTCGCTGTAGACGTTGGCCTGACGGTAGTTCTGGACAACCAGCGCTCCGGCGACCCGCTCATCGCGGCTCATCGGCACGCCCAGCCAATCGGCGCTGTCCGGCCCGTTCTCGGGCTGATCGGGGACGCCGAACATCTCGCGCAGCATCGTCGACGGCCCGCGCAGCGTCTCTCCGCTGCGCAGCAGGTGCATGGTCAGCGTGTTCTCTTCTTCGGTGACCGGAATTTCCTGATCCGGATCGTTGACCCACGGATCGAGCTGGTCGACGAAATAGAGGAAGCGCATCGTCTGCCGCACGTCGTCGTACAGGACGATGTAGAAATTCTCGGCGTACATCAGCTCGCCGACGATCGAATGCACCTTGCGCAGCATGATCGGCAGGTCGAGCGTGCCGCTGGCCAGATCGGCGATTTCAAACAATGCCTGGCGCAGCAATTCGGAACGCTGCAGCGATTCGATCCGGCGCGCGGTGAACACCGCCTGCGCCGCCATGTCCACCAATTGCCGCGCGCTCTCCGGCCAGAACTGCTCGATCCCCTCGGGCCAGGGGCGCACATGGCTGGCGACGACATTGAGGATGATGCCATCCTGACCGGTCCAGCCCAGGCGCAGCGCCCCGACCGTGACCGGCTCGCCGGTCGCCGCGGTTTCACTGCCCGCGCCCAGGGTCGGGTGCTGCCACGACAGCCGCACCCTTGCACCGATCGGCAGGGTCTTTGCCAGGCGTTCCGCCACCCCGGCCAACAGACCCCGACGCTGCTTTCCGGCAGTATCGAGGTTGGGCGGCCTGGCAGCAGTCGATGGAACGTTCATCGTCCTCGACATAGTGCCCCTATCCGGCGGGTGATGCCATCCCGCCCCGCCGCGGATCGACAACCCCGATCGTCGCCTTGGCGCGTTGACCACGACATGCCTTCCGCCGTCGCCCTCTCCCGGAATCCACGGCACCCCTTCACGAATGCCGATCCTGCGCTTAGTCTGGTGCGTGTGGACGTGGTCAGCGACAGCGACGAGGATCTGATGCTGGCGTGGGCGGCCGGAACCGCTGGCGCCTTCGAGCAGCTGTATGCCCGATACCGCCTGCGCCTGTACCGGCACCTGCTGCGCCACCTGCGCGACAACGCACTGGCCGACGAATTGTTCCAGGACGTCTGGCAGAAGGTCATCGTTGCGCGGTCGCAATGGCGTCCGGACGGCAGCTTTGCCAGTTGGCTGTTTTCCATTGCCCACAACCGGCTGGGCGACCACTGGCGGCGCAGCGCGCATCGCCCATCGGCGCCCGACGATGCCGAGGAAAGGATGGCGCAGATCGCCGACGCGCTGACCCCGGAATTGGAGCTGTCGGAATTCCAGCGCCGTCGGCAACTGCAGCTGGCGCTGGACGAATTGCCGGCGGAGCAGCGCGAAGTGCTGATGCTGCGGCTGGAACAGGAGATGACGCTGGAGGAAATCGGCCAGATCGTCGGCAGCGGACGGGAAACGGTCAAATCCCGTCTGCGCTACGCCATGGACAAGCTGCGCGCGAGGTTGTCGCCATGAATCACGACCCCCGCGAACCGCTGACCGACGAAGAGCGCGTCCTCGCCGCGCGGCTTCCGCGCACGTCTGGCCGCAGCGAACCGGGCGCCGGGATCGACGCCAGGATTCTTGCCGCTGCACGCGCTGCGATGGCCGCACCTGTCCAACACAGCCGACCCAGCCGCCGCTGGCAGGTTCCGGCTGCACTGGCCGCCACGCTGTGTCTTGCCGTGGGCCTCAGTTGGCAATTGCGCAACGCGCCCACCCGCCACGCGCGCATCGACGCAGCCACGCCGGCCGCAATTCGGGGCGAACCACACGCGCCGCCCAGCGTGAACGCCGCTCCGGCATCGGGCCAGGCCTCGGAAAATCTGCGACAGGACGCCGCGCTGGCCCCACCGCCTGAGCAGGCTTCGCCGATGGCCGCTGGCTCCGGGGCGGTCGAGGCGCCGCAAGCCGCCGTACCGACGCCGTCACCGGCTCTATCGCGCGAAAATGCGCCGCCGCTTCCGCCGCCGCCAGTTTCCGCCTTCCCTGCAGAATCCACGGCCCGGCCTGCGGTAGTTGACGAAGCCCGCCCCATCGAGCCGATACCGGGAGAACGACGCAGCCGCGCCGAGCGCGCGCTCGACGCGCCGCAGGGCGGAGCTGCGATGAAAGCGACGGCGCCACCGCCACCCGCACCCAAGCCGCTGCTCCAACCGGCGCCGGCGCCCGCGCCCGCACCGGTTGCCGCACCGCCTGCCTCGATGCAGCGCTCCGGCGCTGCGGCTCCCGCACGCGCGGCATCCGCAGCGGATGCCGTCGAAGTCGACGAGCCGCCCGCAACGATGAATTCGCCTTCCGCGCGCAAGGCCTGGCTGCGCCGAATCAGCGAACTTGTCCACGCCGGGCGCAACGAGGAAGCCCGCGCAAGCCTTGCCGAATTCCGCAGGCGCTATCCGAACGAGCGGATTCCCGCCGAGTTGAAGGTTCTGGAAACCTCGACCGACCCCTGATGGCGACATGGCCATCGACCTCTTGCAACCCGACCTGATCCAGATCGACACGACGCAGGCCGCACACAAGTAAAATGCACGGATGAATTCTCGTGAACAGGCGCAAACCAAAGCGCCGCTCGGCTCGCTGCGTGCGCTGTGGCCCTTCATCCGCCGCCACTTCGGCCTGTTTGTGGCCTGGCTGCTGGCGCTGGTCTGCTCGTCCGCCGCCACCCTGAGCCTGCCCATCGCGTTCCGGCAGATGATCGATCAGGGTTTCAGCAGCGGTGCCAACGTCGATCGCGTGTTCATGTTCGTGCTGGCCGTGATCGTGGTGCTGGCGCTGGCCACCGCGGCGCGCTACTTCTTCGTGACCCTGCTCGGCGAAAAGGTCGTGGCCGACCTGCGCACCGGCTTGTACGCGCATCTGCTGGGACTGGACGCCGGCTTCTACGACCGCAGCCGCAGCGGCGAACTGGTCTCGCGCCTGACCGCCGACGCCGAACTGCTGCGCAGCGTGGTCGCCTCGAGCATGTCGGTGGCCCTGCGCAGCAGCGTGACGGTGATCGGTTCGCTGGCGATGTTGTTCGTCACCAGCCCCAAGCTCGCGGCGTGGGCGGTGATCGGCATTCCCGCCGCCGTGGTGCCGATCGTGATGGGCGCGCGCCGCATCCAGAAAACCTCGCGCGCGAGCCAGGACCGAATCGCCGACGCCAACGCGCTGGCCACCGAGTCGCTGGGCGCGGTGCGCACAGTGCAGGCCGATGCCCGCGAAGCCTACGAAAGTCGGCGCTACGGCGAGGCCATGAGCATCGCCGTCGCCACCGCCCGCCGCCGGATCGGCGCGCAGGCGATCGTCACCGGCGTGGCCATCAGCCTGATTTTCGGCGCGGTGATCGTGGTGCTGTGGTCGGGCGCGCACGACGTCATCAGCGGCAAGCTCAGCGCCGGGCTGCTCGGGCAGTTCGTGATGTACGCCATGATCGGCGGCGGTTCGGTCGGCTCATTGGCCGAAGTCTGGAACGAGCTGCAGAAAGCCGCCGGCGGCATGGGCCGGATCCACGAGCTGCTGGATGAAACGTCGGCGATCGCCGCGCCCGCTCAACCCAAGCCGCTGCCGGTGCCGGTGCGCGGCGAAATCATCTTCGACCACGTCACCTTCCACTATCCGCAGCGCCCCGACCAGGCCGCGCTGGAAGATTTCAGCCTGCGCGTGCGCCCGGGCGAGACCGTGGCGCTGGTCGGGCCGTCCGGCGCCGGCAAGAGCACGGTGATCGCGATGCTGCTGCGCTTCCACGATCCGCGCAAAGGCGCCATCAGCCTGGACGGGGTCGACATCCGCGGGTTTGATCCGACCCAGCTGCGCGGCGCGCTGGCGCTGGTGGCGCAGTCGCCGGTGATCTTCGCCGCCAGCGCTGCCGACAACATCCGCTACGGCCGGCTCGAAGCCAGCGACGCCGAAATCCGGCGCGCTGCCGATTCGGCCAAGGCGACGGAGTTTCTGGATGCACTGCCGCAGGGCTTCGACAGCGAGCTGGGCGAACGCGGCGCCCGCCTGTCCGGCGGCCAGCAGCAGCGCATCGCCATCGCCCGCGCGCTGCTCAAGGACGCGCCGATCCTGCTGCTGGACGAAGCCACCTCGGCGCTCGACGCGCAAAGCGAGCGCGCAGTGCAAGAAGCGCTAGAAAACCTGATGGCCGGACGCACCACGCTGGTAGTGGCGCACCGGCTGGCGACCGTGCTCAAGGCCGACCGCATCGTCGTGATGGAGCATGGCCGGGTGGTCGCCGAGGGCAGCCACGCCGAGCTGTTGGCTCAAGGCGGGCTGTATTCGGAGTTGGCGAAACTGCAGTTTCTCGACGCCACCGCGTCGACGTAACCAGCTACTGCATGAACCAACCGTGGCTGACCACCAGCGACTGGCCGGTCAGCGCGTTGCTCGGCCAGGCCGCGAAGGTCAACGCCGCCTGTGCGACGTCGTCGACGCTGGTGAACTGGGCGTCCACGGTGTCCTTGAGCATCACGTTCCTGATGACGTCGTCCTCGCTGATGCCAAGCTCCTGCGCCTGCTCGGGGATCTGCTTTTCCACCAACGGCGTGCGCACGAAACCCGGGCAGATGACATTGCTGCGGATGTTGTGCACCGCGCCTTCCTTGGCGATGACCTTGGCCAGTCCTTCGAGGCCGTGCTTGGCGGCCACGTAGGGGCTCTTGAGCTTCGAGGCTTCCTTGGAGTGCACCGAACCCATGAAGATGATGCTGCCGCCGCGCCCCGAGGCGATCATCTGCCGCACTGCCGCGCGCGAAGTCAGGAAACCGCCGTCCAGATGCACAGCGAGGAGCTTCTTCCAGTCGGAGAACTTGAAGTCCTGGATCGGCGCGACGATCTGGATGCCGGCGTTGCTGACCAAGATGTCGACCTGACCGAGCGCTTTTTCCACCTGCGCAAAGCCGGCGTCGACCGCCGCTTCGTCGGTGACGTCCATCGCCACGCCCAGCGTGCGCACGCCTTTCTTCGCGATCTCGTCGGCCGTCGCCTGCGCGATCTCCTGCTTGAGATCGGCGATGACGACGTCGGCGCCGGCGTCGGCATAGACCTCGGCAATGCGCTTGCCCAGACCGCTGGCCGCGCCGGTGACGAGGGCGAGTTTTCCCTTCAGGCTGAGAATGTGGCTGGCGATGATAGGCGTCGGTGTCGTCTGACTCATGGTCGTGTCCTTTCGATGTGGAGAAGAAAAACTGTTGCCGCGCTCAACCGGCGAAATAGCGCTCCGGCTCGGCGGCGTGGTGGTCGAGGACGCAAAAACCGCCTTCGCATGGCGCGTGGTGTGCATCCAGCAGCGCCAGGGACGCCTGCATGTCGCTCATTCCGGCCATCCAGTGCTCGCGCATGGAGCGCAGCGAGAATTCGTAGTCCTTGTTCTGCGATTCGTAGGGCTTGCGCCGATGGATGACGTGCACCAGCGTCACCGCCGGCATCTGGCTGTGAGCCAGCAGCGCCGTTATTTCCGGTTGCGCGCGCTGCTTGTCGGTCAGCACGCTGGCCATGTCGCGAATGCTCTTGCGCAACTGGTGACGCTCGCGCACCAGATCGCTGACAAGGCGGGTGCGGCTGGAAAAGCGAATGTCCTTTTCGCGCTCGGCAACCGCATCGAGGCTGTCCGGCACCTGGCCGCGGGCGCTGAACAGGTCGATCTGAAAGATCGTCGCATGCCTGCCAGGACGGCCTTCAAGTTGCTCCATCACCCGCGCCAGCGGCGTGTTGGACACCAGCCCGCCGTCCCAGTAGTGGCGACCCTCGATTTCGATCGCAGGGAAACCCGGCGGCAGCGCGCCGCTGGCCATCACGTGCTCGGGAAGAATTTTCTGGTTGCGGTTGTCGAAGTGGATGAGGTTGCCGGTTTCCACGTCCACGGCTTCCACCGAAAAGCGCATCGGCCCGTCGTTGATGCGGTCGAAGTCGACCAGATCTAGCAGGGTCTCGCGTAGCGGCGCCGTGTCGTAAACGCTGGCCGGTGGCTGCGGCCACCACTCCCACCAAGGGCGTGGGCTGAAAAAGCCCGGAACACCCAGCAACATTCCCCACAGCGCAGCGCCGTTGTTCCACAAAGATCGCGACGGATCGTTTTCGTTCATCGCGACCCCGGGCGCAGATACCGGCAGGCTCACCCGTTCCCAGAACGCATGCAGGCGCTCGACCCGCCGTTCCGGGGGATTGCCGGCGATCAGCGCGGCGTTGATCGCGCCAATCGACACCCCGGCCACCCAGTCGATTTCGCCGGTGTGCGGCGCCAGCGACTCGAAGGCGCCGGCCTGATAGGCGCCCAGCGCGCCGCCGCCCTGCAGCACCAGCGCCGTGAAAGGAAGTTCAACCGCCGGTTTGCGAGGATTGGCCTGTTTGCGTGGCATTGAAAACGCACATCAAGAAAGACCGTGCCAAGGTAATTCGTGATGCGAATATGCCGCGTGAATGCGCAGATTTTTACCGCCTATTTCTGCTTCCAGGCCCCGCCCATCCGATACCACCAACCCGGCCGTGCGCTGCTGATCCACTGTTTGGCGAACACGCTGCGGATCTGATCCTCCCACTCCGGATGGCCGTTGGCCACCGCCACCTCGCGGTAGACCGCCTTGCGGTCGCGGTTGTCATCGGCCACGGCGGCATTCATCGCCACCCGGTCCTTGAGTTCGATCTTCGCCGGATCGCGCACGCTGACCAGCCCGTCGTCGGTAAAGCCCAGCGCACCGCTGTCGAAGCCCGCCCGCAGCGTGCTGTTGAAGCGCGCTTCCATGCGACCCTGGATCGCCTGGATCGCTGGCGTCTTGATGGTGATGTCGGGCACCGCCGACTGCGCCTGCGCGCTGCCGATGCCAAGCAGCATCCACGGATCGAAGCGTGCGCTGCCGAGATCCAGCCGCCGCTGGAGCATCGCCATGCCGCCGCCACCGGCGGGTTCCTCGACCGGCTTTGCATCCGGCTCGCTGATGACCTTCTCGACGAATTCGCGCGCCGCGTCGCGGGCTTCGGCCGCCGGAAAATAGACATTGATCGTCACGCAGGCCGTCAACAACAGCCCGCTCGCCATCGGTAGTCCCATCCACTTGCGCATTGCTTCCACTCCCTCATGTGTCATTCGATGACGGGCGCCACTTCGCCCTTGCCCGCCGCAACCAGCCGCTCCACCAGGGTGTTCCAGTCAACCGCGCGGTTGAAGCCGATCACGTCGAGCCGCGGCAGGCCGCTGCCCTGGACAATAGTAAAGGCGTTTGCGTCCTGAGCCGGGGCTGAACCCGACAGTCCGCTCATCGTGCAGATCTGGTTCTCCAGCCGGCAGCCAATTCCGATCCGACGATAACCAAAGTCAGAAAACAGCCCGATCAGCTTGCCCTGCAGGCTGGCCATGAACGAGGAATCACCGACGCTGCCGATGTCCTGCACCGCGCGCTGGCTGATCCTTTGCTTCACGCCCGGCTCCTGATGACTGACGAAGCGGGCATCGAACGCCACCGGCGTCCAGTCGACCAGACGCAGATCCTCGATCGAGCCGTCCAGCCGGCCGGTGATCGTGCCGAAGCCCAGCACTTCGGTCAGTCGCGCCAGATCCAGCCCCTTCAGCGCGATGTCCGCGCTCAGGCTGGGCGCGCTGCCGAACGGGCGCTCCAGCGCCAGCGCCGAAAACCGCACGGTGCCGTCGAACAGGTGCAGGGTCAGCCCGCCGTCGAAATCAATGCGGTCGTTGGCATAGTGGGCGCGCGGGATTTCGCCGCCGAGCACGCCGGTAAACGCCGGCAGACCGAGCGCTTTCGAGACTTTCCCGAAATCGATGCCCGCCAGCGTCATTCCGAACCGGATATCGGCGCCGGTCTCGCCGCGCGCGGGGCGGATCGCCACGTCGCCCAGCTTCAGCGTCCCACCCTGCATCGGCACCACCCAATCGGCGCGCCCGCGCAGCGTGCCATCCGCGCTGGAAAACGGCAGTTGTGCCGCGCCGAATTCCAGCCCGTAGAGTTCGCCTGAATCCCACTGCAGCGCGCTGTCCATCGGCGCATGGGCCGAATAGCGCAGATCGCCGCGCAACCCTTCGAACGCAAAACGCCCGGCGGGATCGCGCAGCGACGCATTGCGCACGACCGCGGTCAGTTCGGCAAGCTCGCCGTCTTCCATCCGCGTGCTGACGTCCACGCCTCCTTTCAATTCGAGATCGCTCAGCCCAAGCAAACCCAGCCAGCCGGACAGATAGCGCGGGCGCAGCGGCCCGAGATCGCCGCTGTGCGCTTGCAGGTCCAGATCCTGCAACGTGCCGTCGGACGCCAGTTTGGCGCTGCCGGAGCCGGTCAAGACATCGCCATCGCTCCACGCGATGCGCGGTAATTCCCAGCCGGAAGCGCCGACGCTGCGCGCCTCGATGCGCAGTTCGACCGGCGTCGCAGGCAATGCGACATAGGTCGAGCCGACCAGAAATTCGCCGCCCTGCAGCGCGCCATCGACAGTGATATGCGACTCGGCGGCAGTCGCATAGGCCAGCGTGAAGCGTCCACCCAGCCCTTCTCCGGCGATGCTGCTGTCGGCGTTGTGCAAAGACGCGCCGTGCAGTTGCAGCGGGCCGGAAACCTGCAGCGGCGCGGCAGCGGGAGCTTCGATCACCAGCCGTCCATCTAGGGTACCTGCGTCGAATTGCGCATCCGGCCAGGCTTGGGTCAACAGCGCCTGCGCCCACAGCAGCGGCACCCGGGTCAAGACCAGCGTGGTCAGATCCGGGGTGGCCGTCCGCCGCTCCAGCGTCAGCTTCGAACCGCCCTGTCCGAGCGTTGCGACCAGCGCTTTTGCATCAAACCGAAGCTCCAGACGCAGCGGTTTCAACGTCCCGCTGCGCAGCTCGCCTTCGCAGCGCCAGCCGTCTTGATCGAGCCGATGCAGCGGACAGGTCCAACGCAGGTCGCGGAAGTGGTAGCCGAGGCTGGGCGCGTCAATGCGTCCTGCGTCGATCTGCAGTTCGCCCGAGTCGGCGGCGTCCGACCACTGCAAGCGCACCTGTACGCGCTCCAGGGTCGCCACCGGCGTGGTCATTCGGTCGATCTTCGCCCGCGCCACCCGCGCCTGCGCCGATTGCGCGGCCAGCGCGGCCGCGATACACAGGCACAGGGTTGGAAGCGGACGGCGCATGGGCGCAGGATACAAGGCGAGGAAGCCCGGCGATGAACGATCCCCACACCACCACGGTTCCGATCCTGCTGCTGGTCGAAGACGATCCGGTCAGCGCGACGTTCCTGTCCGATGCCGCAGCGCTGCTGTCGATGTGCGTGCGCTGTGCCGGCAGCATGGTCGAGGCACGCCAGGTTAGCTGCGATCGGCGTTTCGACCTGCTGTTGATCGATGCGCATCTTCCTGACGGTCTGGGCATCGATCTGCTGCATGCGCTGCGCGGCGACGGACAAGACGCCCCGGCGCTGGCCCATACCGCCGAACACGACCACCGCTTGCACGAACAGCTTCTGGACGCCGGATTCCGCGAAGTGCTGCACAAGCCGCTCTCGATCCGCGAACTTCACGCCGCGCTGCGCCGCCATCTGGAAGCGGATCGCATCGCCCCCTGTTGGGACGATGCCGTCGCACTGGCCGCGTTGGGCGGACACCCCGAACAGGTCGCCGCATTGCGCAAGTTGTTCCTCGATGAGCTACCGATACAGCGCGCGCGGATCGGTGCGGCCTTCGACCGCAGCGATGCAACGGCAGTGTGTGACGAGCTGCACCGATTGAGCGCGAGCTGCGGCTTCGTCGGCGCATCGCAATTGGCGGACGTAGTGCGTCAAATGCGTGCCGCGCCACTGGATTCGGTTTCGCTGTGCGCGCTGGAGGCGGCGATGGACAAGCTGCTGGGATCGCCGAGCTAAGTCGCAGGGCTGAGCCGACTCTTTGAATCGCGCCCCTTCGCTGCGCTCCAACGAAATCCTGGCGATGACCGTACCGGAACGCGCTCTGCGGTGCGCTCCTACGGCTGGATGCCAATTTTGTAGGAGCACATTGAGGCCGCAGGCCGAGAGGTGCGATGAGGCCAGCATCGGCATCGATCGCGCCCCTTCGCTGCGCTCCTACAAACGGCTGCCGTGCAGCTCCGCCAGCAGCGCGCGCGTGACCGAATCGTCGGCATCGACCTGTCCGGCAATGGCCGGCAGCAGCCGATCCGCCAGCGTCTTGCCCAGCTCGACGCCAAACTGGTCGAAGGCGTTGATGCCCCACAGCACCGACTGCAGGTAGACGCTGTGCTCGTACAGCGCAACCAGCATTCCCAGCGATTCCGGAGTCAACGCATCCAGCAGCAGCAGGGTGCTGGGACGGTTGCCCCGATGATGGCGATGCGGATCCGCACTGTCCTCGCCATTGGCCAGCGCCTCGGCCTGCGCCAGCAGATTGGCCAGCTGCGAGGCGTGGTTCTCGGCATGCGGATGGTCGCAATGCGCGACGCCGATGAAATCGACCGGCACCACCTGCGTGCCTTGATGCAAGGCCTGAAAAAAGCTGTGCTGGGCGTCGGAACCCACGCTTCCCCACCACACCGGAACCGTCTTGACGGCAACTTCGGCGCCATCGCTGCGCACCGACTTGCCGAGGCTCTCCATGACCACCTGCTGCAGGTGCGCGGGCAACAGCCGCAGGCGCTCGTCGTAGGGCATGACCGCCTGCGTGGAAGCGTTCAGGGCGTTGCGGTTCCAGACCGCGGTCAGCGCGTGCCAGACGACAAGGTTCTTCTGCAGCGGCGCGCCGGCAGCGTGCGCATCCATCGCCGACGCGCCTTGCAGCAACCGTTCGAACGCCTTCGGACCCAGCGCCAGCAGCACCGGAAAGCCCACGGCAGACCACAGCGAATAGCGCCCACCCACCCAGTCCCACACCGGCAGGGCTCGTTCCGGCGCAATTCCGAACGCGGCCACCTTGTCCGGCGCGGCGCTCACCGCGTACAGCCGCGCATCGTCGTCCAGCCACTCGCGCACGATGCGTCCGTTGAGCAGGGTTTCGCGGGTGCCGAAGCTCTTGGAAATGACGACCGCTGCGGTGCGCTTCGGATCCAGCCCGGACAGCAGCCGCTGCGCCGCGTGCCCGTCGAGGTTGGACAGGAAGTGCACGCGAAAGCGCGCATCGGGCTGCGCCAGCGCATCGACCGCCAGCCGCGGACCGAGGTCGGAGCCGCCGATCCCGACGCTGACGATATCGGTGATTTCGCTTCCCGCCAGTTCGGCCTGCAGTGCGCGCATTCGCTGCAGGGCCTGCTGCGCCAGCGCGTAGGCTTTTTGCGCTGCGGGATGTGGCGAAATATCGCCGCGCAGCGCGCTGTGCAGCGCGGCGCGGATTTCGGTCACGTTGACCCGTTCGCCATCGAACAGACGGCGCAGCGCGCCGGTCAGATCGGCCTGCCGTGCCATCGCAAACAGCGCATCCAGCGCCGCACGGTCGTAGCGCTGGCGCGCGAAATTTGCGTACAGCGGGCCAACGCGCAGCGCAAACGCGTTCGCACGGGCCGGATTATCCGCCAGCAACCGCTTCAACGGCACGGTCGCCAGCCGCCGCGCGTGGTCTTCCAGCCCGTCCAGCAGGCCGGCCACGCTCACGCCGCCTGCTTGGCCGTCGAGCGGGTGGTGTGGGTCAGCCGGTTGTCGGCATCGACGTACACCAGCGTCGGCTTGAAGCGCGCCGCTTCGGCCTCGTCGCACTGTCCGTAGGCGCAGATGATGATGAGATCGCCAACGCGCGCCTTGTGCGCCGCCGCACCGTTGATCGAGATCACGCCGCTGCCCTCGTCGGCGCGGATCGCGTAGGTCGAAAAGCGCTCGCCGCTGGTGACGTCGTAGATGTCGATGCGCTCGTATTCGCGGATGCCGGCGATGTCCAACAGGCGACCGTCGATCGCGCACGAACCTTCATAGTGCAGCTCGGCGTGGGTGACGGTGGCGCGGTGAATCTTGCACTTGAGCAGGGTCAACAGCATTGCAGCGAATCCGGAAAAGCGGCGCGATTGCCAAACAGAAGAAGTATAGGGCGCATCTTGCGCACTGCAACAAATGCGGAGCGATGTCGCAGCCGCGGTTCAAACGCCCAGTTCGAATTCAAGGTTGTCGATCAGCCGCGTCTTGCCGAGGTGGGCGGCGATCAGGGCAACGCGCGAGCCGCATGCGCCATCTTCCGGCATCGTCAACTCGGGCGTGCGCAGCACCGCATAGTCGGGCTCGAATCCGGCCGCGCGCAGACGCGCACCGGCCTTTTCCTCGATCAGCGCATGCGGCTCATCTGCCTGCGCCGCAGCGCGCATTTCAAGCAGCACCTGATGCAGCGTTGGCGCCAGCGCGCGCTCCTCGGACGACAGGTAGCGGTTGCGCGAACTGTGCGCCAGTCCATCGTCCTCGCGTATGATCGCGCCGGGCAGAATTTCGATCGGAAACGCCAGATCGCGCGTCATCCGCTGCACTATTTTCAGCTGCTGGAAATCCTTTCTTCCGAACGCGGCCACGTCCGGCTGCACCTGAAGGAACAGCCGCGCCACCACCGTGCACACGCCGTCGAAATGGCCGGGGCGGCGCGCGCCTTCCAGCACCTCGGTCAGGTCCGGCACGCGGATGCGCGTGGACGCTTCCGGCCCGAACGGATACATCGTCGACACATCCGGCAGCCACAGCGCGTCGCAGCCTGCGGCTGCAAGACCAGCTGCATCCTCATCGGGCGTGCGCGGGTAGCGCGTGTAGTCTTCGTTCGGCCCGAACTGGGTAGGATTGACGAACACACTGGCGACCACGCGATCGGCGCGCTGACGCGCCAGCGCAACCAGCGAGTGGTGTCCGGCATGCAGGTTGCCCATGGTCGGCACGAAGCCGATTGACAGCCCTTCGCGCTTCCATTCGGCCACCCTGCCGCGCAGTGCCTGAAGACGAGTGATGGTTTCGATCATCGGGAATCCGGGGGTAGCGCACGGTTCTGGATGCGGTTTCGTTCCATGCCGGAACCGCATCGTGCTAGCTGTAGGAGTGCGTCCCATCGGGGAAGCTGCCGGCGCGCACCGCCTCGACGTAGGCGCGGATCGCACCCGCAATCGAGCCGCCTTCGGCAAGGAAATCCTTGACGAACTTCGGCTTGCGGTGGCCGGTGTCGATCCCGAGCAGGTCGTGCAGCACCAGCACCTGTCCGTCGCAGCCGGAACCAGCGCCGATGCCTATGGTCGGAATCGGGCTGGCGGCGGTGATCTCGGCGGCAAGACCCGCAGGAACGCCTTCCAGCACCAGCAGCGACGCGCCGGCTTCGGCAACGGCCAGCGCAGCGGCGCGCAGGCTTTCGGCCGCCGACTGTTCGCGGCCCTGCACCTTGAAGCCACCCATGCGCAGCACCGATTGCGGCGTCAGCCCCAAGTGGGCGCAAACCGGAATTTCGCGTTCGACGAGGTAGCGAATCGTCTCCAGCTTGTGGCCGGCGCCTTCCAGTTTGACCATCGCCGCACCGGCCTGAATGAAGCGCACCGCCGCGGCGTGCGCCTGTTCGGGCGACGCATCCGACCCAAACGGGAAATCGGAAATTTTCAGGGCGCGCTTGGCGCCTCGGGCGACGGCGGCGGTGTGGTAAACGACGTCATCGACCCGCACCGGCAATGTGGACTCATGCCCCTGCACCACCATGCCCAGCGAATCGCCGATCAGGATCAGGTCGACGCCGGCATCGTCCAGCACCCGCGCAAAACTGGCGTCGTAGCTGGTCAGCATCACCAGCTTGCGGCCCTCGCTGCGCGCCTGTGCCAGCTGTGGAACGCTGACGGATTTGATTTCCGAATGCACGCTCATCGCAATCCCGGGTTCGTTCGAGTCCGGATTATCCCTCATCGCGCTTGCGCGGCAGCGTATTTTCATCCACGCCCAGCGCCGTGGGCGTGAGCGGCACGATGTCGCCGGCATCGACTTGACGCAGCGCATCGGCCACCCGGCCATGGCCGGGGAACTCCATTTCCGGCGCGATTTCCGCCAGCGGAACCAGCGCAAACGCACGCTCGTGCAGGTGCGGGTGCGGCACGCGCAGGCCTGGCTCGTTGATTTTGGATGTGCCAAACAGCAGCAGGTCGAGGTCGAGCACCCGCGGCCCCCATTTCATCGATGCCGTCTCGACATCGCGCTGGCGACCGACGCGGCGTTCGATATCCAGCAGCTGCCGAAGCAGGCTCGTGGGCGCCAGTTGGGTTTCAAGAACAACGGCTGCGTTGATGAAATCGGGCTGATCGATCCCACCCCAAGCCGGGGTTCGGTACAGCTTCGAGGCAGCCAACAGGCGACAGTCGGGAAGCTCTGCGAGCGCCGCGATCGCGTTGCGCACCGCGACAACCGGATGTCCGATATTGGCGCCGAGGCCGATGCAGGCCTGAACCTTGTTCGTCATTGGCCACCTCTTGGCGAGAGCCGCGCCGCATTAACCGCCCGCGTTCTCTGCGTCATCATCCCACGATTCCGGACTTGCAGGATGCGGCGCCGAGGCCAGCGCCGATGCCGCATCGCGCTGTGCCTGCTTCCAGAATGCGACATCTGCGGCATGCGAATCCGAAGCCGTCAGCCGCAGTTCGAGAAAATCGAAGGTGGCACGAAAACGCGGGTGCGCCAGCAACCGGGTCACGCGCTTGTTCTGGCGCAGCGCAAACCGCGGCTGCAGCAGCCAGATCTCCTGCATCGGCAGCGAGAATCGGCGCGGCAACGCGGTGCGCGCCACTTGCCGCATGGTCACCCGATCGGCCGCGCGGCGCTGGGCTTCAGCTGCCTGCACGCCCTGTGCCTGCAGCTGCGCCAGCGCGCGGCAATAGGCCGGCCACAGCAGCACCGCGAACAGAAACGCCGGAGAAGTCGATTCGCCTTCGGCAATCCGCGCATCGGTGTTGCGCAAGCCCTGCACCAGCATTCGTCGCAAAGCGCCGGTCTTGTTCGATGTCAGCGCTTGCGCGGTTTCCGGAAGCAGAACCGGAAGCAGGCCCAGCCGTTCCAACTGCTCGAAGCTGGCCAGCGCGTGCCCGGACAGAAACAGCTTCATGGTCTCTTCGAACAGCCGCGCCGGCGCGGATTCCGTCAGCAGGCCAGCCAGTCGCGGGATCGGTTCAGCCGTCGCCGGTTCAATCGAAAAACCCAGCTTGGCCGCAAGGCGTGCCGCACGCAGCATCCTCACCGGATCCTCGCGATAGCGCGCCTCGGGTTCGCCAATCAGCCTCAGCACACGCGCCCTGACGTCATCGAACCCGCCGACATAGTCGTGAATCCCGAAATCGGCGATTGAGTAGTACAAAGCGTTGGCAGTGAAATCGCGGCGCAGCGCGTCTTCTTCGATGTTGCCATACAGGTTGTCGCGCACCAGCCGGCCGCTGGCCAGCACCTCGCGCGCAGCGTCCTCGTCGTCGTTGCCGCCGTTGGCGCGGAAGGTCGCCACTTCGATGATTTCGCGCCCGAACACCACGTGCGCCAGCCGGAAGCGGCGGCCAATCAGGCGACAATTGCGGAAGGCCGCCTTGACCTGCTCGGGGGTGGCGTCGGTGGCAATGTCGAAATCCTTGGGCGCCCTGCCAACCAGCAAATCGCGTACCGCGCCGCCGACCAGATAGGCCGAATAGCCGGATTCGCGCAGGTGATAGAGCACCCGCAGCGCGTTGCGGCTCATTTGTTTGCGCGAAACGCCGTGCACGTCGCGCGAAATCACGCGCAGCGTGTCGACATCCATGTTCTGGGGTTCGGTCATGCGAAAGGTAAAGAGTTCCAAGACTGCCAACAGGATATCTGGCGCGCATGGTAGCAAGTCGAAGAAAATTCCATCGTTGGCCGGGCGGCAGTGGATGCGCCCCGGGTTTGCCTCCGCCACAATCGCCCTCCCACATTTCAATGCTCCCTTCGCCTGGAGGCCCAGGACGTGGCCTTCTCAAGGCTAAAACACGGGTTCGACGGATTCGCCGGGAGCGAATCCGGACAACCGCAGGTTGCCTCGCGCAAAGCGCGAGGCGCGGCACAGGATGTGCCGCGTCTATCCCGTAGGGTAGAATCGCCGTCCCGACGATCCATGCTCCCTTCGTCTAGAGGCCCAGGACGTGGCCCTCTCAAGGCTAAAACACGGGTTCGAATCCCGTAGGGAGCGCCATATAACGAAAACCCTCGTGCTACGGCACGGGGGTTTTTCGTAATACGCCCAGAGTTAAACTCACAACTTCCGCAGCCCGCGTCATCCCACCCATGCCCTTCGTCGTCACCGCCAACTGCATTGTCTGCAAGGACTTCGAAAGCAACGGCAAGGCCTCGGAAAAGGCCAACCACAGCGACGCGACCCGGCACGCCACTGAAGCCGCACCGCGGCCCCCGGCACACCTCAACCCTACTGATGCCGGTCAGGCCCGGGCCATGAAAAAGCCGGACGCCGACAATTCGGCATCCGGCTGAGAAAACCGCTTCGTACTTACTGTCCGCCCAGCGCCGTCTTGAGGGTGCTGATCAGCTTGCTCGCCGCCTCGCCGGTCGGCGGCAGGCCGCGCGGATCGACCGCAGACACCCAGGTTCCGTTGCCGGCGCGGGTGACGCGAACGAGGAACTTGGTGTCCATGTAATCGACATCGTAGGTGCCAAGAATCTGAGCCTTGCTCGCGATTCGCACACCCGGAATCGTCGCCAGCGCTTCGCCGACGCGGGCGAACACGGCATCGCGGTCGGCGGCCACGTTGAAGCCGATCGGTGCCGCGACAACGGGCGCGCCGCTGGCGGTGGCCGATGCCGTGGCTGCTGACGGCAGCGCCATCGCGCGATCCGCGGCCGGGCGATCGAGATCCGGC
The DNA here is from genome assembly GCA_018262705.1 of Xanthomonas sp. GTDB lineage: Bacteria > Pseudomonadota > Gammaproteobacteria > Xanthomonadales > Xanthomonadaceae > Thermomonas. Next base: position 8,633 of record JADFDQ010000013.1, on the reverse strand, counting down.
GGCACTTCCAGCGGACGGCTTTCCGCGCTCTGCAGGTACATCTCGTCGGTTTTCTTGAACCAGTGGCATCCCGACAGGCTCACGGCCAGGAAAACTGCGGCAAGCGGGGCGATGGTGCGGGTCGCGCGGGCGGTACGGTGCATGGTGTCTCCTGTCAGGCCGCGCTGGCGCGGTGGCGTTGTTCAAGTTCCAAGATGGCCGCATGCAGGGTGGCAGCCTGCGCGGAATGTGCCGATGATAACGGTTGCAGGGGCAGGCGCAGACCATGGCCGATTCCATCCAGCGCCAGCAGCGCCTTGAGTGGGATCGGATTGGGTTCGACCGAAAGGAAATGAAACACGTCGGCAAGGGCGGCGTCCAGCGCATTGGCAGCGCCGCTGTTGCCGGCGCGCGCCAGGTCGCACAGACGGCGCATCGAACGTGGAATCACGTTGGACGCCACCGACACCAGCCCGTCGGCGCCCATCAGCATCGAGCGCGCCGCGCTGGGATCGTCACCGCTCAGCACCGAAAATTTCTCGCTGCGAAACGCCAGCAGTGCGCGCATGCGCTCCGCTTCCGGCCGCGCTTCCTTCACCCCGATGATTTCGGAATGCTCGGCCAGCGCGCCCGTGGTCTCGGGCTGCATGTCGCAGCCGGTGCGGCTGGGGACGTTATAGAGCACGACCGGCAGGCCGCCTTCGTCGGCGACGGCGCGGAAATGCGCAAGCAATCCAGCCTGCGTGGGGCGCACGTAGGGCGGCGTCACCACCAGCGCAGCATCGGCCCCCAACGCAGCCACGCGGCGATTGAAACGGATGGTCTTGGCGGTGTTGGACTGCCCGGTTCCGGCCACCACCGGCACCCGGCCACGGCAGAGTTCCACCGCAATGCGCAGCAGGCGGTCGTATTCCTCGTCGACCAGCGCCGCCGCTTCGCCGGTCGAACCGGCCACCACCACGGCCTGGGTACCGGCGTCCAGCTGCGCGTGCAGCAGCCGCTCCCATGCTTGAACGTCGATGTCGCCCGCTGCCGTGAACGGCGTTGCCAGCGCGGTGATGCTTCCGAAAAGTCGCAAGGGGATGGCCTGGATCAAGCGCGGCGCCGGATGGCGACCGCAGGGAAGGTTCGCGTTTGTGGCTGAATCTTAGCGGAGCGCGGCTCGAAGCGAAACCGGATGCAGGCCGCGCCTAGCGCCGGCGGTTGGGGCGCGGCCAGTGTATGCTGCGCATCAGGTCGCACCCCGGTTGCGGTGCCCACTCGCTTCGGAACAACGCTTTGAGCAAGACCGCCGCCCGGCCCGCGCCGACCGAAAACCACCTGCTGATCAACGCGTACACCACGCACCCGCAGTCGCCCCTGCTCGCCGTCACCCGCCGAATCGCCGATTCCGGCTGCAATCTGGTCGACACAAGGCTGGCGACCGTGGGTCGCGACGTCTCGGTCACGGCGCTGGTGTCCGGCTCTTGGGACGCGGTGGCCAAGCTCGAAACCATGCTGACCAAGCTCGAACGCGAAGACGGGCTGAAGCTGGTCTGGTACCGCACCGGACCCAAGCCGCAGCAATCCAGCCTGCTGCCCTACGTGGTCGAGGTGATCGCCGCCGACAAGCCGGGCATCCTGTTCCAGCTTGCGGATTTCTTCGACCAGCAGAGCATCACCATCGAAAGCCTGCACTGTGCGCGCTACCGCGCGATGCAAACCGGCGCCGACATGTTCTCGGCGCAGCTCACCATCGGCATTCCCGCGGACATGCACATCGCGACCTTGCGCGACGACTTCCTCGAGTTCTGCGACCATCTCAATCTCGATGCGATCATGGATCCCATGAAGTATTGAACCGATGATCGACCCCGGCGACCGCATCCCCGACCTGCCCCTCGCCCTGACCGGCGGCCAATCCGCCAAACTGTCCGACTACGCCGGCAAATGGCTGGTGCTCTACTTCTATCCGAAGGACAGCACCCCGGGCTGCACGCTGGAAGGACAGGACTTCAACGCACTCCTGCCAATGTTCCGGCAAGCCGGCGCCGAGGTACTGGGCGTGTCGAAGGATTCGCTCAAGTCGCACGAAAATTTCTGCGCCAAACAGGGTTTCCGGTTCGATCTGGCCAGCGACCCCGAAGGCGCGCTGTGCAATGCCTTCGACGTGATCAAGCCGAAGAAACTCTATGGCCGCGAATACGTCGGCATCGTTCGCAGCACGTTCCTGATCGACCCTGCCGGTACCGTCCGGAAAAAATGGCAGCTGGTGAAGGTGTCCGGTCATGCGCAAGCCGTGCTCGACGCGCTCCAGGCGGAGCCGGCCGGATGAATGCCAGCCGCGCGCCCCGCATCCGGCGCTGCGCGCCACCTTCTCCCCGCCTCGCGGGTTGAAGGAAGCGCATGCCTTTCGCCCTCTTTCACCCGACCCAGCCACCGAGACCGCCCGCATGACGCACGGCAAGCGCATCTACGTCCTTGACACCAATGTGCTGATGCACGATCCGACCGCGCTGTTCAAATTCGAAGAACACGACGTCTACCTTCCAATGCAGGTGATGGAAGAACTGGACAACGGCAAGAAGGGCACCAGCGAGGCCAGCCGCAACGCGCGCCAGGTCAGCCGCTTCCTCAACGAACTGATCGAAGCGGCAGGCAAGACCGACATCCACGCCGGCATCCCGCTGCTGCGCCCGCATGGTCTGCGGCTGCGCGGCGCTGAAAGCGCCGGACTGCTGCGTTTCCAGACTTCGGACTTCGACGCCGGCAAGCGTTTCGGCACCGTGATCCCGGACAACAACATCCTCGGCGCGATTCTCGTCCTGAAGGAATCCGACCCCGGCGCGCCGGTGGTGTTCGTCTCCAAGGACATCAACCTGCGGATCAAGGCCTCGATCGCCGGAATCGTCAGCGAAGACTACGAAAACGACCGTGCGCTCGACGACTTCAACCTACTCTACACCGGCGCCACCCAGCTGCCGGAAGACTTCTGGCAGCGTCACGGCAATGACCTGCGCTCGTGGACCGACAAGGGCCGCACCTGCTACGAGATCACGCGTCTGGAGGACGAGGACTGGCATCCGAACCAGTTCGCCTTCCTGCCCGGCGACGATCAGTCCGAGCTGAAGGTGGTCAAGCTCGACGAGGGCAAGATCACGCTGCAGATCGTCGACGACTTCCGCCACAGCCAGCATTCGGTGTGGGGCATCAACGCCCGCAACCGCGAGCAGAACTTCGCGCTCAACGCGCTGATGGATCCGGAAATCGATTTCGTGACGCTGCTGGGCACCGCCGGCACCGGCAAGACCCTGCTGACCCTGGCCGCGGGACTGGCGCAGACCATGGACGTGCAGCGCTACCGCGAGATCGTGATGACACGCGCCACCGTCAGCGTCGGCGAGGACATCGGCTTCCTGCCCGGCACCGAGGAAGAAAAGATGACGCCGTGGATGGGCGCGCTGACCGACAACCTCGAAGTGCTCACCCACAACCAGGAAGGCGGCAGCTGGGGCCGCGCGGCGACCAACGACCTGCTCGCCTCGCGGATCAAGATCCGATCGCTGAACTTCATGCGCGGGCGCACCTTCCTGTCGCGCTATCTGATTCTTGACGAGGCGCAGAACCTGTCGCCAAAGCAGATGAAGACCCTGATCACCCGCGCCGGCCCGGGCACCAAGATCGTCTGCCTCGGCAACGTGCAGCAGATCGACACGCCCTACCTGACCGAAACCACCTCGGGCCTGACCTACGCGGTGGACCGCTTCAAGAACTGGCAGCACAGCGCCCACGTCACGCTGCGCCGCGGCGAGCGCTCGCGGCTGGCCGACTACGCCTCCGAGGCGCTGCTGTAGCGCCGCAGCATGGGCGAAGTGCGCATGGTCGAACTGCCGGTCGCGACCAGCGACGATCACCGTTTCACGCTGGAAGCGTTGTTGCCGGAACGCGCCCACGCGCGCCTGCTCTGGCTGCCGGCGCTGGGCGTGTCCGCACGCCACTACCGTCCGTTTGCCGAAGCGCTCGCCGCGCGCGGAGTGGCCATCTTCCTGCACGAATGGCGCGGCCACGGCAGCAGCAATCTGCGCACGAACCGCGGCAGCAATTGGGGCTACCGCGAACTGCTCGACGATATTCGCGCCAGCGAAGCCGCCGCCACTGCGCAGGCGCCCGCTGCGACGCGAATCATCGGCGGACACAGCCTCGGCGGGCAGCTCGCCTGCTGCCGATTGGGGATGGCGCCCGAAGCGGCCGATGCGGTCTGGCTCATCTCCAGCGGCACCCCGTACTGGCGCAACTTTGCGCCTTCCAAACGCTGGTGGCTGCCGCTGGCCTACCGCTTCCTGCCGTGGCTGGCGCAGCGCGTGGGCTATTTGCCGGGTCGAAGGATTGGTTTTGGCGGCAACGAGGCCGCCGGCGTGATGGCCGACTGGGGCCGCAGCGGCCTGAGCGGGCGCTATGCGCCCAGCGGAATCAACATCGATCTGGAAACCGGCATGACGCGCTTTTCAGGCCCGGTGCGCGGCCTCGCGCTGGCCGACGACTGGCTCGGGCCGGTCGCCTCGCTGCGGCACCTGACCGACAAGCTGAAAAGCGCGCGGGTCGATCTGGACACGCTGGATTCCACGCAGCTTGGCGCCCGCGCCGACCACTACGCATGGATGCAGCAGCCAGCCGCCGTCGTTGCTCAGTTGCTCCGCGATTGAGCTTTCGATCCGGATTCCAGCCGCGAAGGGGCTGGCTGGAGCGCTGCGCTTCACAAATTGGAAATATGATGCATTAAACATCAATTCAGATATTTCAAGATTGAATTTCAAGTTGAAATCCTGTGAAATTCACGGATGATTTCCGCTGTCCAACTGCGCGCCGCGCGCGCTCTGCTCGATATCGACCAGCGCAAGCTGGCGTCGATGGCCGGCGTCTCGCTACCCACCATCCAGCGCATGGAGGCGAGTAAGGACGAGCACGTGCGTGGCGTCATTTCGACCTTGACCCGCGTCATTGAAGCGCTGGATGCCGCCGGCATCGAGATGATCGGCAACGCCCAGCCCAGCCGCGGCCACGGACGCGGCGTGCGCCTGAAGGATCCGAGCTGATGGTTGTGGTGCCTGAGTCCGCTGCAAGCACAGGGCTGCGGCAGTTCGAACCCAAGCTGGTGACGGTGCTGCGCGAAGGGTATTCGCTTGCCGCGCTGCGCAACGATGCCATCGCCGGATTGACCGTCGCCGTGGTCGCGCTGCCGCTGGCCATGGCGCTGGCGATCGCCAGCGGCGCATCGCCCGAGAAGGGCCTGCACACCGCGATCATCGCCGGCTTCCTGATTTCAGTGCTGGGCGGCTCGCGGGTCCAGATCGGCGGACCGACCGCGGCCTTCATCCCCGTGGTGTTTTCCGTCATTCAGAATCAAGGCTACGGCGGCCTGATCCTGTGCACCTTGCTCGCCGGACTGATGCTAATCGCGGCCGGCCTGCTGCGGCTGGGCGCGCTGATGAAATTCATGCCGCAGCCGGTCATCACTGGCTTCACCGCCGGCATTGCCGTCAGCATTTTTTCCAGCCAGATCAAGGACGCGCTGGGGCTGCAAATGGACACCGTTCCTGGCGAGTTCCTGGCGCGCTGGCAGGCCTATTTCGCGCATCTGTCCAGCGCCCAGCCGGCCACGATCGCGCTGACCGCGCTGGGCGTGACGACCATCGTGTTCCTGCGCCGCTGGCGACCGAACTGGCCGGGCTTCCTGATCGCGCTGGTGGCCTGCACCCTGGGCACGCTGGCGCTGGCGTTGCCGGTGGAAACCATCGGCAGCCGCTTTGGCGATCTCCCCGCCGCGCTGCCCGCATTCTCATTTCCTCACATCCCGCTGGAGCGCACCCACGAGCTGCTGCCCAGCGCGTTCACCATCGCTTTCCTTGCCGGGGTGGAATCGCTGCTGTCGGCGGTGGTCGCCGACGGCATGACCGGCCGCCGCCACCGTTCCAACGCCGAGTTGATCGCGCAGGGCGCGGCCAACGTCGGTTCCGCCCTGTTCGGCGGCCTGCCCGCCACCGGAGCGATCGCGCGCACCGCCACCAATATCCGCGCCGGCGGCAGCACGCCCATGGCGGGCATCCTGCACGCGGTCTTTTTGCTGGCTTTCATGCTGCTGCTGGCGCCACTGCTGCGCTATATCCCGCTGGCCGCGCTGGCGGCAATCCTGCTGATCGTGGCCTGGAACATCAGCGAGATCGAAACCTTCCGGCGCACCCTGTCGGCACCGAAGGGCGACCGTCTGGTGCTGCTGCTGACCTTCTTCCTGACCGTGGCCTTCGACCTGACCCTCGCCATCGAAGTCGGGATGGTGGTCGCCGCGTTCGTGTTCATGTTCCGCATGGCCGACGCGGTGGAAGTCTCTTCCGGCCTGCAGTTGCTTACCAACGACGAAGCCGACAACCCGGACGATGCGCGCCAGCGGCTGCGGCTCCCCGAGGCCACCGAGGCCTTCCAGATCAACGGCCCGCTGTTCTTCGGCACCTCAGGGCGACTGGACGATCTGCTCAAGCGCTTCGGCACCCCGCCCAGAGTCTTCATCCTGCGCATGCGGCTGGTGCCGATGATCGACGCCAGCGGCGTGCACGCGCTGAAAGGCCTGGTCGAACGCTGCCACAAGCGCGGCATCGCGCTGATCTTGTCCGGCCTGCAGGGCCAGCCGGCGCGGGTGCTGGCGCAGATGGGCATCGCCGAGGGCGTCCACCAGACGCAGGATTTCGACGCCGCGGTGGAACTGGCGGCGCAGCTGACCGCGCAGACGCCGGACTGACCGCCAGCTCAGGCCCGCGCGAACACCAACGTGGCGTTGGTGCCGCCGAAGCCGAAGCTGTTGGACATCACCACGTCGAGATCGGCATCGCGGCTGGCGCGTGTGATCGGGAAGCCTTCGGCGCCGGGATCGAGGTTGTCGATGTTGGCCGAACCGGCGATGAAGCCGTCGCGAAGCATCAGCAGGCTGTAGATCGCCTCGTGCACGCTGGCGGCGCCCAGCGAGTGACCGGACAGCGACTTGGTCGACGAAATCGGCGGTATACGCTCGCCGAACACCTCGCGCACGGCGTTGAGTTCGGTGATGTCGCCCAGTGGCGTCGACGTGCCATGCGTATTGAGGTAATCGACCGGGCGAAGCACGGCCTGCAGCGCCATCTGCATGCAGCGCACCGCGCCTTCGCCGCTGGGCGCGACCATGTCGGCACCGTCGGAGGTGACGCCGTAGCCGACCAGCTCGGCGTGAATATGGGCACCGCGGGCGACCGCACGATCCCAGTCTTCCAGCACCAGCATGCCGCCGCCGCTGGAGATCACGAAGCCATCGCGGGCGACATCGTAGGGACGCGATGCTTTCCCGGGCTGCGCGTTGCTGCCGGTGGACAGCGCGCCCATGGCGTCGAACATCACCGTCATCGTCCAGTGCAGGTCTTCGCCGCCGCCGGCGAACATGATGTCCTGCGCGCCGTGGCGAATCAGGTCGGCAGCGGCACCGATGCAATGCGCCGAAGTCGCGCAAGCGGCGCTGATCGAATAGCTCAGGCCGCGAATCTTGAACGCGGTGGCAAGGTTGGCCGACACCGTCGAGCACATCGTGCGCGGCACCATGTACGGGCCCACCTTGCGCACGCCGCGCGCGCGCAGGATGTCGGCGGTTTCCACCTGCCAGTGGCTGGAACCGCCGCCCGAACCGGCAATCAGGCCGGTGCGCGGATGGCTGACGTCGTTGTTCGAAAGCCCGGCATCGCTGATCGCATCGCGCATGGCCAGATAGCTGTAGGCCGCCGCGTCGCTCATGAAGCGCTTGAGCTTGCGGTCGATGACGGCATCGAGATCGAGGTCGACCGCGCCGCCGATCTGGCTGCGCAGACCATTGTCGACCGCATCCTGCAGCAACCGGATGCCCGAGCGGCCCTCGCGCAGCGATTTGGAAACGCTATCGAGATCATTGCCGAGGCAGGACGTGATACCCATGCCGGTAATGGCGACGCGACGCATGTTCAGGCTCCAGAGGTTGTATCGAACAGACCCACGCGCAGGTCCTTGGCGGTGTAGATCACGTCGCCGTCGACCAGGGTGCGCGCATCGGCCTGCGCCACCACCAGCTTGCGATTGATGACGCGGGTGATGTCGATTTCATAGCTGACGCATTTCGCGCTGGGCAATACCTGCCCGGCGAACTTGACCTCGCCGCAGCCGAGCGCGCGGCCGCGCCCGGGCGAACCCAGCCAGGTCAGATAAAAGCCGACCAGTTGCCACATCGCGTCCAGCCCGAGGCAACCGGGCATCACCGGATCGCCGAGGAAATGGCACTGGAAAAACCACAGATCCGGATGGATGTCGAGTTCGGCGCGCACGAAGCCCTTGCCGTGGCTGCCGCCGTCGTCGTTGATTTCGACGATGCGGTCGAACATCAGCATCGGATCGGAAGGCAGCCGCGCGGTGCTGTTCGGGAACAACTCCCCGCGGGCGCTGGCAAGCAGTTGCTCGCGGGTGAACGAGGAAGCGCGGGTCATGTTGGGCCACAGTTGAGTAGACGTCTGATTGTAAACATGCCGGCCATGACATACCTATGGGTATTGCGGGCGACAGGGGTCAGGGGTCAGGGGTCAGGGGTCAGGGGTCAGGGGTCAGGGGTCAGGGGTCAGGGGTCAGGGGTCAGGGGT
>JADFDQ010000012.1 GCA_018262705.1 Xanthomonas sp. | reverse complement strand
TCGGCTACCTCAGCCCGGAGCAGTACGAGCTGGCCCATGTCGCTTAGATGGGTGTCCGAAGTTCAGGGGCAAGATCAGTTCGGGAAATTCGGATTCGGGACGAGGCTGGTGCGTTCCGGGTGATCTACGTCACCAAGTCCGCCAATGCGGTCTACGTCCTGCACTGCTTCCAGAAGAAGACGCAGGCGACCAGCAAACCCGATTTGGAACTGGCGACGAAGCGATACCTTGATTTGGTGCAGGAGTTAAAGTCATGAGCAACAAACGATTTGCCAGCGTGTGGGATGCCATCGAGGACACTCCCGCCGAGGCGGAGAACATGAAGCTTCGCTCCGCGCTGATGATGGCGCTCAAGGAGCACATCACGCATGCTGGCATGAGCCAAAATCAGGCTGCCAAGCTGTTCGGCGTCACGCAGCCGCGTGTCTCCGACCTGCTGCGCGGCAAGATCAACCTCTTTGGTCTGGATACCCTAGTGAACATGGCCGTCGCTGCGGGTCTGCATGTGGAAATACGCGTACGAGAAGCGGCGTGAGGCAGGATGGGACTCGCATGACAACTAAAGTCAGTGTCGGAAACACCTTTCAGTGCGTGATTGCAGCATTGCTTCTCATCTTTGACAACGGTTGTTCAAACTCAATTGCGCCACCAAACGCCTTGGGCGAGGCGAAGCGCCAGTCTCATCACGCTGGAGCACTTGCGTCTTCATACGAAGACTGTGTACTTGAGCACTTAACTGCAAGCCAATCACAGGAAGTGACTCGCGCGATCTTGGTGGCGTGCAACAAAAAATTCCCTGCTAAAGACGATGGAGCGCGTTCATATGTAGACCTTGGTTCTGGGGCTGTCGGTGTTTACTCAGGTGAGCGACTGGTGAAAGTTATCCCCACTGGAAAAGCTGAAAACCGTTAAGTGCTCGCAAAAAGTTTACTGCCGGTGTTTAACGCGCTCGCCGACAGAGGCAACCTCAGCGCTCCAGTTCAAAACAGCCCCGAACGCTCGGCGGTAGGCGTTTCCCGCGCATCCGCCAGTCGCGCGATCCGCGAATGGTGTTCGATCAGATCCGCGCACTCGGCGACGAAGATACCCATCTGGCCGACTTTGAATTCGACCCAGGCCAGCGGCAGCTCGGGCAATAACTTGACCAGCGCCTGCTCGGCTTCGCCCACTTCGCAAATCAGCAACCCCTCCTCGCGCAGGTGCAGCGGCGCGTCGCGCATGATTTTCAGCGCGAGATCGAGACCGTCGTCGCCGGCGCGCAGGCCGAGTTCGGGTTCGTGCGAATACTCGCGCGGCAGGGCGTCGGTTTCGGCGTTGGTGACGTAGGGCGGATTGGTGACGATCAGGTCGTAACGCTCACCCGGCAGCCCGGAATACAGATCCGATTTCAGGAAGCGCGCGTTGCGCACCAGCAGGCGTGCTTCGTTCTCACGCGCCAGCGCCAGCGCGTCGTCGCTCAGATCGACGCCGTCGACGTGCCAGTCCGGGTTGTAGTGCGCCATGGCAATCGCGATGCAGCCCGAGCCGGTGCACAGGTCGAGCGCGCGCCGCACCTCGCGGTCGCCCAGCCACGGCTGGAAACCGGATTCGATCAATTCCGCAATCGGCGAACGCGGCACCAGTGCGCGCGAATCGCTCTTGAAGCTCAATCCGGCGAACCATGCCTCGCCGGTCAGGTAGGCGGACGGAATGCGCTCTTCGATCCGGCGCAGGAACAGGCCGAGCACGTCTTCCTTTTCCGCCTCGGTGATCCGCGCGTTGCCGTACACCGGCGACAGGTCGTGCGGCAGATGCAAGGCGTGCAAAGTGAGCTGGGTGGACTCGTCCAGCGCGTTGTCGTAGCCGTGCCCAAAGGTCAGTCCGGCCGCGTTGAAGCGGCTGGCGCCGTAGCGGATCAGATCAATGATGGTCTGCAATTCCTGGGACATGGCGCCCGCATCCGCACTGGGGCTGGCAGTATAGCGAGGCGGCGCGGGTATCATCGCAGGCCCGCCCGTCGCAAACCCACCCTTCGCCGGATCGCATGTCCAGACGCACCGCCATTGTCCTGCTCACCGTGATCTGCGCCGCAGCGCTCGGGCTGCTTGCCGCGCGCTTCGTGTTCAAGACGTCTGCGCCGCCCGCGCTGCCGGCACCGCAGGCGATCACCCTGCTGCCTTCGCCACGCACCCTGCCCGCGTTTTCACTGCAGCAGGACGACGGTTCCGCGCTCACGCCGGACACCCTGAAAGGCCACTGGACCGTGGTGTTCCTCGGCTACACCCACTGCCCCGATATCTGTCCAACCACGTTGGCGCAGCTGTCGGCCGCGCAAAAACAGTGGCAAGCCTTGCCTGCCGCCAGCCGACCGCGGGTGCTGTTCGTCTCCGCCGACCCGGAGCGTGACACGCCCGAACTTGTCACCCGCTATGCCCGCGCCTTCCATCCGGATTCGCTGGCGGCAACCGCACCGGTTCCGGAACTGGAAAGATTTGCGCGCACGCTGTCGCTGGTGTTCATGAAATCGCCGGATCCCGATGGCAGCCCCGATTACGCCATCGACCATTCCGCCGCGCTGGTGCTGCTCGACACGCAGGCGCGGATGGCGGGCGTCGCGCAGCCGCCGTTCGACGTCCCCGGAATTGCCGCCGATCTGAGCGCATTGACCCCAAAGCATCCATGAGCCCGCTGACCGCGCTGACCTACGTTCTTCCACACCGCGTCCTGTCGGCGCTGGCGCGACGGTTCGCGTATTCGAATCGCCGCTGGCTCAAGCAATGGCTGATCGACACCGTCACCCGCAAGTTCGGCGTAGATTTGTCCGAAGCCGAGCAGCCCGACCCCAACGCCTATCCGACCTTCAATGCGTTCTTCACCCGCGCGCTGAAATCCGGCGCACGGGTTGCCGATCCCGATTCCAACGCCGTGCTGATGCCCGCCGACGGTCGCATCAGCCAGTGCGGCGAAATTATCGATGGGCGTATCTTCCAGGCCAAGGGACAGAGCTTCACCGCCGCCGAACTGCTGGGAAGCGAGGCCGATGCCGCACCGTTCGAGGACGGCGTGTTCGCCACCGTCTACCTGTCACCGCGCGACTACCACCGCGTCCACATGCCGTGGACTGGAACCCTGCGCGAAACCGTGCACGTTCCCGGTCGGCTGTTCTCGGTCGGCCCCGACGCGGTGGCCTCGGTGCCGCGCGTGTTCGCCCGCAACGAACGGCTGGTCTGCCATTTCGACACCGACTTCGGGCCGATGGCCTGCGTCATGGTCGGCGCGCTGCTGGTGTCCGGCGTGGAAACCGTGTGGAGCGGGATCGAGATTCCCGCTTATGGGCATCAAGTCGAACGCAAGGACTGGCGCGGCCGGAACGTCGCGCTGGATCGCTTTTCCGAAATGGCGCGCTTCAACTACGGCAGCACCGTGATCGTGTTGCTGCCGAAAGGCGTTGCCACGCTCGATTCGGCGTTTGCCGCGGAAACGCCGGTGCGTTTGGGGCAGCGGCTGGCGCTGCGGGGCTGAGCCCTCACGCCTCCGGCTGCGCGAAGGACTCCAAGCGTCCGCATTCGCGGCAGCGCCAAGTGACGACCACGAAGGTATCGGTTGCGATGTTCTGAACCGTACCGCGGTTCCACAACGCGCTGCCGACAGAATTGTCAGGCGCCCCGGCAGCCCAGCGGGCCTGCCGGGTACGGCTGCCGCCGTCCCGATCAAGCAGATATCCCGCGTCCAGCGCGCCGTCGCAGCGAAGGCACCGCAGCACGGCTTCCGCCTTGCTCATCCTCCACACCCCTTGAGCACCAGCACCTGCCCGACCCTGACCATGTATCCGGGTGCTTTCAGGCGGTTGGCTCTGGCAAGCGTTTTCAGTTCGCACCTGTAGTTCTGCGCAATGCCCTGCGCCGTCTCACCGCGCTTGACGCGATGGTTCCCCGGCTTGGGCGCGCGCGCCGGCGTGGCAGGCGCGGGCGCGGCGCGGGAAAGTGGCACTGCACCGGAATCCGATCCCACCGCCACCGGAGCGCCGACCCGAACGATCGCATTATTGACATCACTGGCCACCAGCGTGCTCGCCAGTTCGACCCGACGACCGCTGCGGCAATGCAGGGTGTACAGCCACGCGATCCGTCGGGTGGCGTTGAGGGTCGTCCCGGCCGGCAACGGCGTCGCCGGCGCCCAGCGCGGGTTGAGGTTGCGCAGCGCCCGCAGGTAGCCGTCGCGCGAGCCGTAATTGCCGAGGCAGATCGTCAGCTCATACAGCGAAGCCGGCCGCACGAGCTGCAGCGTGGCCGGGCGGACGCCGACCCGCGGCCAGCGGATGCCGTAGTCCTTCGGGTGCAGGTACAGCCAGGCGGCCGCGATCACCATCGGCACGTAGTCCTGCGTTTCGGCAGGAAACTGGTTGTAGACGTCCGAATCCCAGAAACTGCGCTCGCCGGTCGCCTGGAACACGCGCAGCGCCCGGCCTTCGCCGCCGTTGTAGCCCGCCAGCGACAACTCGATGCTGTTGTTGAGTTGAGCCATGCGCTCTGAAAGGTATTCGGCCGCCGCATCGGCGGAGGCGCGCGGATCGTAACGGGTGTCAAATCCGCTGCCGTCATCGCCAAGGCCGAAGCGCCTGCCGGTGGCTGGCATGAACTGCAGCGGCCCCACCGCGCCGGCGCGTGAGCCAACGTGGACCTTGCCGTTGGATTCCTTGGCCAAGATTCCAAACAGCAGTGCTTCCGGCAGCCCTCTCTGCTTGAAAGCCGGCGACATCAGGTGCTGCATGTAGCGGAAGTTTTCGTAGCTGTCCATCAGCGCCGGTCGCATGTCGGTCAGCCAACGTCGAATGCCGGCCTGAACCGCCGGGTTGAACTGCACCATGCCCACGAAACGCCGCCCTTCTTCACTAAGAAGAACATTGGCGCTGGCCGTGTCGGGAACGTCGGTGTCGCCCAATTCAGAGGCATCGATCGGGTCGCCATCGGTTTCGTCGTCACCGGTCGCTTCCGTGCTTGCCTTCAAAAGGCGTTCGTAGGACTCCAGCATGGAGGCGACTTCGCAACCTTTTTGTTTGGCACAGGCAGCCACCACGGCTTGCATATCGACCAGCGCCTGCCGAGAAGCCTGGACGCCCGCGTCCTCGTCCTCCATCGCCTGTGCATCGCGGTAGCGCTTCTCCGCCGCATCCATGCGCTGCTGCAACTGGGTGACCGCAGCTTGGTCGCGTCGCGACAGCGCCTGCGCCGGAAGGGATGCGATGGTCAGCAGCAACGTCAGCGAGAGCGCACTGGCGGCGAGAAAAAATCGTTCCGTCATTCGTCGGATTTCGGGATGAAGAGAGGATGCAGAGTAGCCACTGGCAAGGCCGTGAGGCAACCTCCGCCATTCATGCATGAGAACCGTCGCCAATCGCATTCGGACAATGTTGATCATCCAGCGTTGCCGCGCGCCATGGATGGCGCTTGCAGATCAAACCCGTCAGCGTGCGATCCGGCGGGGGCGAGTTCGGAAGGGTGACGGACTTCCAATTCGATGGACTCGTTCGCTGTTGCATTAGAATCGGACGTTCCCTTATTGATGCCACTTCCTCATGGATCCCATTTTCGTCGGTAAAAAGGTGACCACCGAAGCTGGCGGCAACGTGGTTCTGCTGCCCAAGTACGGCAACCGCCACGGGCTGGTCGCCGGTGCCACCGGTACCGGCAAGACGGTCACGCTGATGACGCTGGCGGAAGGGTTCTCGCGCATCGGCGTTCCGGTGCTCCTCGCCGACGTGAAAGGCGACGTGGCCGGGCTGGCGGTGCCCGGCACATCGAACGACAAACTGCAGGCGCGCATCGCGCAGCTGGACATCGCCGATTACAAGAACGAGGCGGCGCCGGTGGTGTTCTGGGATCTGTGGGGCCAGGCCGGGCACCCGGTGCGCACCACGGTCAGCGAGATCGGCCCAACCCTGCTTGGGCGCATCCTCGAACTGAACGACACCCAGTCCGGCGTGCTCGACATCCTGTTCAAGCTGGCCGACGACCGCGGCCTGCTGCTGCTCGATCTGGCCGATCTGCGTGCCCTGCTGGGCCTGGTTGCCGATGAGCGCAAGGACATCTCGACCAGCTATGGCTTGGTCAGCGCACAGTCGATCGGGGCCATCCAGCGCGCCCTGCTGCGGCTGTCGCAGGACGGCGCCGAAATGTTCTTCGGTGAACCCGCACTGGAATTGGCTGAACTGATGCGGACTACCTACGACGGTCGCGGCGTGGTCAACATCCTCGCCGCCGACCAGTTGATCCTCAAGCCACGCCTGTATTCCAGCTTCCTGCTGTGGCTGCTGTCGGAGCTGTTCGAAACCCTGCCGGAAGTGGGCGACCTGGACAAACCCAAGCTCGTGTTCGTGTTCGACGAGGCCCACCTGCTGTTCAACGACGCGCCCGCCGCGTTGCAGCAACGCATCGAGCAAGTGGTGCGGCTGATCCGCTCCAAGGGCGTGGGCGTGTATTTCTGCTCGCAGTTCCCGGACGACGTGCCGGACAACGTGCTCGGCCAGCTCGGCAACCGCGTCCAGCACGCACTGCGCGCCTACACCCCGCGCGACCAGAAGGCGGTCAAGACCGCGGCGGAAACCTTCGTCGCCAATCCCGACCTGGATGTCGCGGCGACCATCGGCCAGCTCGGGGTGGGCGAAGCGCTGGTGTCGATGCTGCTCGACAAGGGCATTCCCATGCCGGTCGAAAAAACTCTGATCGCTCCACCGCGCTGCCGGATGGGCGCGATCACCGACGCCGAACGCGCGCAGGTGCGCGCCGGTAGCCCGGTCGGTGGCAAGTACGACACCCGCATCGACCGCGAATCGGCCTCGGAGAAACTCGCCGGCAAGGCCGCAGGCAAGGCCGAGCAAGCCCAAGCACCGCCCGCCACCACCCGCGAGGAGGACGAGGCCAAGAACGAACACGGCTTCGGCGATGCGGTAAAAGACGCGGTATTCGGCACCAGGCGTCGTCAGGGCATGGTCGAAACCATGGCCAAGCAGACCGCGCGCACCGTCGGCAGCCAGGTGGGCCGCCAGATCATGCGCGGTATCCTCGGCGGCATGTTCGGCGGCAAGCGCTGAGCGAGCCACCTATCCACCTCGTGTTCCATCAGGAGCCATCCATGATCCGCAGGATTTCCCTAACCGCCGCACTCACGATTGCAGTACTCGCCGTCGCAGGCTGCAGCAAACCCGCCAACGATCAGGATTCGCTGCTGCAGGAAGCGCGCGAAGCCGGAGACGACCTGTCGGCCACCGAGGCACCGCAAGGACCCCACCTGACCGCACTTCCGCCCGAAGCGCCGACCCGGGAACCGGATCCCGCAACTCTCGCGGGCACCTATCAAGGCCAGATTCCATGCCAAGGCTGTGACAGTCAGGACGCAACCTTGACCCTCGAAGCCGACGGCAACTTCAACATCCACCGGCCCGGGAGCAACCCGGGTACCAACGGGTACTGGCAGACCGAAGAAGGCGGTAGCCGCATTCGCCTGGATCCCGTCCACAAGGAAGAGGGCAGCCAGCTTTGGGCGATTTCCGGTTCCGGTGTGCTGGAACAACTGGACAGCGACGGCACCCCTCTGGCGCGCGATGTGAAACCGGACAAGCTGACGCGCAAGCCCTGAGTGGTGCGGCCACGCACCAGCCCGCACGCACCTGCCGCACCGATGCCGGATCGGCTCCGGTTCGGCGAGGCCGCGCTGTACCCGTTGCGCGGCGAGGCGCTGGCAACCCTGATTGTCCTGACCCTGCTGGGCATTCTGGCGTGGCTGCCCGGCGCCGGCATGTTTTTATCCATCGCGATTTATTTCTCGGGCTACAAATACGCCTTCGAAATCCTGCTGGCGACGGCAAACGACCGCACCGCCGCGCCCATATTGATCGTCGAGGCCGGCAACGGCGACGTCTGGCGCATGCTTGGTCTGTTGCTGGCGCTGCTGCTGCTGGTTTGGTTGGCAAACAAGACCGGTTTCGACTGGGCGGCATGGGTACTGCTGGGCGGTTTCGCACTGCTGCAGCCGGCGATCGTGGTCTCGCTGGCGCTCGACGATGGTCTATTGCATGCCGCCAATCCGGTCAACGCCCTGCGCATGATCGAACGTATCGGTGCGGCCTATTTCCCGGTTGCCGGCGTGCTGTTGCTGTTCCAAACCATGGTCGCGCTGGCCGCGATTTTTCTGCAGCCGGTGCTGCCCGGCTTCTTCATCGCGCTGCTGGTGGACGCCGCGTTCTATTGGGGCCTGTTCGCCTGTTTCCGCGTGCTTGGGCTGACCATATATCTGCATCGCGACGCGCTGGGCTTCACGCCATCCACCCACGCCGATGCCTTGCCCACCCTGCAAGATCACGACCGTGCCTTGCTGGAACGCGTGGATGCCAAGCGCGAGCAAGGCGACCTGCAGGGCGCGCTCGCGCTGCTGCGCGACGAGCTCGCGGATCGGCCGGCGTCGGCGATGGCGCATGAACGCTACCTTGCACTGCTCAACGTAGCCGGCGATGCCGGATCGCGCGATGCCCACGCCGTGCGCTTCCTCGGCGTGCTGGCGCAGGAAAAGCAGGCCCAGCGCGCGCTCGGGCTGATGCGCGAATCGCTGAGTCGCAACCCCGAGTTCGCACTGGCCGATCCCGAGCATGGCGAATGGCTGGCCACGCGCGCGCGCGAACTGGGACAGTTGCGCCTGGCCACAGACATCTGGCGTTCGCTGCTGCGCGCCGACCCGCGACACCCGCACGCGCCGGATTGGGCCTTGTGCGCCGCCGAGACGCTGCACGAACGCCTCAACGATGTCGCCACCGCGCGATCGACTCTGCAAGCCGCGCGTTCGGCCAGCCGCGACGATGCGGCCTGCGCGCGACTCGACGCCGCGCTGAATTCGCTACCTGCGGACTGATTGCCATGAGCCGCTGGCGACCGCCGTCCGAAAAAAGCACCGCGCTGATTACGCCCGAAGGCCACGCGCGGCTCAAGGCCGAGCTTGATGCGTTGTGGCGACTGCGGCGTCCCGAGGTGGTCAAGGCGCTGGCCGCCGCTGCCGCCGAGGGCGACCGCTCGGAAAATGCCGAATACACCTACCGCAAGAAACAACTCGGCGAAATCGACCGCCGCGTGCGCTATCTGAGCAAGCGGCTGGAAATCCTGCGCATCGTCGATACCGCGCCCAGCGATCCGCAAGCGGTGTTTTTCGGCGCCTGGGTCGATCTTGAAAACAGCGCCAACGGCGAACCGTCGCGTTACCGCATCGTCGGCCCGGATGAAACCGACGCGAAGCTGGGCTGGATCAGCATCGACGCACCGCTGGCGCGGGCGATGCTGAAAAAACGCATCGACGACGAATTCGAAGCGATGCTGCCGGGCGGAGCTGTGCGGTTCGTGATCGTCGGGGTGGGCTACGGCGGCTGAAGCGCGTCATTCAAACGCAGGGCCGCACCGTAATGCTCCAATCCGCATGGTTCGCGCCCCTGCGGTGCGCTCCTACGGGTTGTATTCGACTTCGCCATACAGATCGTGCTCGCCACTGCCCATGATGCGGACTTGTATAAACTCGCCCGGGCGCAGGCCGGCTTCGCGGCCGTCCTGGATTTGCACCAGACCGTCGATTTCCGGGGCGTCGGCTTTGCTGCGGGCAATCGCCAGTTCGCCGTCGATGGCATCGACCAGACAGGTCTGCACCGTACCGACTTTGGCTTCGAGTTTGGCGGTGGAAATTTCCGCCTGACGTTCCATGAAGCGGGCCAAACGTACTTGCTTGACCTCTTCCGGCACCGGGTCTGGTAGGTCGTTGGCTTTGGCGCCAGTCACCGGCGAATAGGCGAACGCGCCGACGCGGTCGAGTTGGGCTTCGTCGAGGAAGTCCAGCAACTCTTCGAATTCCTGTTCGGTTTCGCCGGGGAACCCGACGATGAAGGTGCTGCGGAGGGTCAAATCCGGGCAGATGTTGCGCCAGTTGTGGATGCGCTCCAAGGTCTTGTCCACCGCACCGGGGCGCTTCATCAGTTTGAGAATGCGCGGGCTGGCGTGCTGGAACGGGATATCCAGATACGGCAAGAGTTTGCCATCGGCCATCAGCGGGATCACGTCGTCCACGTGCGGGTACGGATAGACGTAATGCAGGCGCGTCCACACGCCGAGTTCCGACAAGCCTTCGCACAGCGCCTTCATCCGGGTTTCGTACATGCCCGTGCGCCACAGCTTGGGCGCGTACTTCATATCCACGCCGTAAGCGCTGGTGTCTTGCGACACCACCAGCAGTTCCTTCACCCCGCCGCGCACCAGCTTCTCGGCTTCGCGCAGCACGTCGTCCACCGGGCGCGAGACCAGATCGCCGCGCATCGACGGGATGATGCAGAAGCTGCAGCGGTGGTTGCAGCCTTCGGAGATCTTCAGATAGGCATAGTGCTTCGGGGTCAGCTTCAAGCCGTAATCGGGCAGCAGGTCCACGAACGGGTCGTGCTGCGGCGGCAGCGCCGTGTGCACCGCTTCCATCACACTCTGATAGTCCTGCGGGCCGCTGATCGAGAGCACGCCGGGATGGGCTTGGCGAATGAGATCTGCGCGCTTGCCAAGGCAACCGGTGACAATGACTTTGCCGTTTTCGGCCAGCGCCTCGCCGATGGTGTCCAGCGATTCGGCCACCGCGCTGTCGATGAAGCCGCAGGTGTTGACCACCACCACGTCGGCATCGTCATAGGTCTGCACCAGGTCGTAGCCTTCCACCTTGAGCTGGGTGAGGATGCGTTCGGAGTCCACCAGGGCTTTGGGGCAGCCGAGGCTGACGAAACCGACTTTGGGCTGCTGCAAGGACATGGCGCGACTACTGGAAAAGGTGCGAAATTATACGTGGCATGGCTGGGTGAGCTGCGACGGGGCGAAGCGCTCGAATTTTCTGGCATGGCGGCACCTGCCGCCGGGTCTCGCCACCGTCCGAATGACTGGAGAACGACATGGGCGAATGGCAAACCCTGTACACCCCCTGCGGCACGGTGCAAGCGTGGCTGGCCAAACCCGAAGGCGATGCTCGCGGCGCGCTGGTGGTGGCGCACGAGATCTACGGCCTGCTGCCCCACTACCAGAACCTCTGCGAGCGGCTGGCACAAGCCGGCTTTATCGCAATTGCGCCGGCCTATTTCGATCTGATCGAACCCGGTCTGGTCCTGACCACCGATCGCATCGGCAGCAACCGCGGCCGCACCACTGTCAACCGACTCGGGCTCGACTGCGGCGTCGATGTCACCGAAACCGCGGTCGATTTTCTGGCAGGTTTCGGACACGACGTCGGCGCGATCGGTTTCAGCTGGGGCGGCACGGTGGCACTGCTGGCCAACACCCGCCTCGAACTGCCTGCGGTGAGCTACTACGCCACCCGCAATGTGTCTTATCTGGACGAACCTGCGCTGGCGCCGCTGATGTTCCACTTCGGCGCGCTGGACGCGGCGATCCCACCGGAAACCATCGAGCTGCACCGGCACAAGCAGCCGCAGGCCCAGGTGTTCGTGTATGAAGACGCCGACCACGCGTTCAACCGCGACCCCGATCCGCCCTACCAGCCGGACGCTGCCGCGCTGGCCTGGCGGCGTACACTGAAATTCTTCGAGGAGCATCTGCGATGAACGCTTGGCATCTGGATCCCCGCCTCGCAGACGACACGGTTCCGGTCTGCGAACTTTCGCTATGCGAAGTGCGACTCATGGACGACGCCAACCATCCCTGGCTGGTGCTGGTTCCGAGAGTGCCAGATGCGGTTGAAATCATCGACCTCACCTCCGAGCAGCGCACGCAGCTCACTTCCGAAATCGACCTCGCCGCGCGCACCCTCAAAACGTTGTTCCGACCCAACAAACTCAACGTCGCCGCGCTCGGCAACCTGGTGCCGCAGCTGCATGTCCACGTCATCGCCCGTTTCACCATCGACATCGCCTGGCCACGCCCGGTGTGGGGCGACGCCAACGCACGGCCCTACGCGCCGGAGCAGTTGGTCGAACGAGTCGCCGCGTTGCACGACGCATTGAACGCTTCCAACCGTCAGTAGCTCCGAGGACACCAGTAAAAAGGGGGGGTAGGGAACATTTCGTCCAACACAATCTCATCATGTGGCGAGTATCAAACGGAAATGTTCTCTGACACCTTTTTACTCAAGCAACCCATTCTTGCCGTGATCGGCGGCGGCCCCGCCGGCCTGATGGCTGCGGAAGCCGCACGCGCCAACGGGGTCGAGGTGCATGTGTTCGAGGCCAAGGGTTCGGTCGGGCGCAAGTTCCTGATCGCCGGCAAGGGTGGGCTGAACCTGACCCATTCGGAGACTCGGCCCAACTTCGATGCACGCTATCGGCAACGGGCACGCGAGGTCGGGCAATGGCTGGACGACTTCGATGCCGATGCGCTGCGCGAGTGGGCGCGAGGGTTCGGCATCGACACCTATGTGGGCAGTTCGGGCCGCGTCTTTCCGATCGACCGCAAGGCGGCGCCGCTGTTGCGCGGCTGGGTGCGGCGGCTGAAGGAGTCCGGCGTGCAGATGCACGTCCAGCATCGCTGGCTGGGCTGGAATGACGATTGCCAGTTGCGGTTCGACACGCCCGATGGCCCCGTCGTCTTCGCTGCCGATGCGGTGGTGCTGGCGTTGGGAGGCGGCAGCTGGCCGCAGTTGGGTTCCGATGGCGCGTGGACGCACACGCTGGCGGCATGCGGCATCGACCTCGCCCCGCTGGCCCCGGCCAATTGCGGTTTCGATATCGGCTGGAGCCCGCAGCTTGCGAACAAGCACGCCGGCGCGCCGCTGAAACCGGTCGTGGCGTACTGGAGCGACCTCGAAGGTATCGAACACGCCCTCCAAGGCGAATGCGTGCTGACCGCCACCGGCATCGAGGGCAGCCTGATGTACGCCATCAGCGCCGACCTGCGCGACACGCTGGCGCGCGACGGCGCGGTGACGCTGCATCTGGACCTCGCCCCGGGCCGCGACATCGAGCGGCTCGTGCGCGAGCTTTCCAAACCACGCAATGGCCGCAGCCTGAGCGAGCACCTGCGTCGGCAGGCGGGCATCGATGGCGCCAAGGCGTCGCTGCTGTTCGAAGTGCTGGACAAGGCCGACTTGCAGGACATGCCGCGCGTGGCCGCCACGATCAAACGCTTGCCGCTGAGCTTGCGCCGCGCAAGGCCCATTTCGGAAGCCATCTCCAGCGCCGGCGGAGTGCGGCTGGACGCCTTGGATGCAGCGCTGATGCTGTGCGCGATGCCGGGCGTGTTTTGTGCCGGCGAAATGCTGGACTGGGAAGCGCCCACCGGCGGCTACCTGCTGACCGCCTGCTTCGCCAGCGGCCTGCGCGCCGGGCGCGGCGCAGCGGCATGGCTCAGCGGAATACAAGAAGGCGACAACGCCCGCTGATCGCCTCGCACACTGCTTTGCTATCCACACTAACCTGGCGGCAGCATCCGTTTGCGGGAACCCTTGGCCAGGTCTAGTCTTGTCGCTTTCCCGCAGGACGCCGTCGCCATGCACTCGCTTCGCACCCTTGCCCTGACCGCCTGCATCGCTGCTTCGCTCGCCGCCTGCTCTGCCGACACCGCCACCCCCGCATCGAACCAAACGCCCGTTGCGACGGCCGCGACCACCCAGGACGCCGCCCTCAACGCCGCCGTGGACGCCTTCATCGACGGTTACTTCCAGCGCAATCCGGTATCCGCCGCCAGCGCCGGCAAGCACGAGTTCGATGGCAAGCTGCCCGACTACAGTCCGGCTGGGCTGAAGGCCAATGCCGATTGGCTGCACGCGCAACGCATTACATTTTCCGCATTCGCCGACGACACACTCGACGAACAGGGCCGCTTCCGCCGCGACTATGCGCTGGCGGTGATCGACGGGGCACTTTTTTGGCTGGAAGACTCCGGTTTTGCCTACAACAATCCGTCCTTCTACACCGGCGACCTGTCGCCGAGCATGTACCTGACCCGTCCCTACGCGCCGCTGGCGCAGCGCATGGACGCCTTCATCCGCTATCAGGAAGCGCTGCCCAAGGCGATCGAGCAGATCAAGGCCAATTTCAAGCTGCCGCTGCCGGCGTCCTACATCGAGCTCGGGGTGAATTCGTTCGCCGGCTACGCCAGCTTCTTCGCCAGCGACGTGCCGAAGATATTCGCCGAGGTGAAGGACGATGCCCTGCAAGCGCGGCTCATCGCCAGCAACGCGGCCGCGATCAAGGCCACGCAGGCCATGGCCGACTGGCTGAAGGCGCAAAAGCCGCACGCCACGCAGGACTTCGCGCTGGGTGCGGATAAATTTGCCCGGATGCTGCACGCCACCGAGCGCGTCGACATCCCGCTCGACCAGCTCAACGCCATCGGTGAAGCCGACCTGGCGCGCAACCTCGCCGCACTGGAATCCGCCTGCAAGCAGTTCGCGCCGGGCAAGACCTTGCCGCAATGCGTGGCACAAGAAGCCGCCGACAAACCACAAGGCGGCGCGGTGGAAGGCGCGCGGGCGCAGCTTGCCAGCCTGCGCCAGTTCATCGTCGACAAGGACCTTGTCACCATCCCCGGAACCGAACTGGCCAAGGCCGAGGAAGCGCCGCCGTTCAACCGCTGGAACTTCGCCTACATCGAAATCCCCGGCCCGTACGAGAAAAACCTGCCATCGGTGTACTACATCGCCCCACCCGATCCGAGCTGGCCGAAGGCCGACCAAGACGCCTACGTGCCGGGCAAGGCGGCGCTGTTGTTTGTCTCAGCGCATGAAGTTTGGCCGGGGCACTTCCTGCAGTTCCTGCACTCCAACCGTTCGGACTGGAAATTCGGGCAACTGTTCGTGGGCTACGCCTTCGCCGAGGGCTGGGCGCATTACACCGAGGAAATGATGCTCGATGTCGGCCTCGACGGCGCCACGCCGGAAACCCACATCGGCCAACTGACCAACGCCCTGCTGCGCGACGTGCGCTTCATTTCCGCCATTGGTTTGCACACCGGCGGCATGACCATGGCGCAGTCGGAACAGCTGTTCCGCGACAAGGCTTTCCAAGACCCGGGCAACGCCCGCCAGCAGGCCGCGCGTGGCACCTATGACCCGGCCTATCTCAACTACACGATGGGCAAGCTGATGATCATGCAGCTGCGCCAGGACTGGATCGCGCAACATCCCGGGCCGCATGCGCTGAAGGCCTTCCACGACCAGTTCCTGAGCTACGGCGGCCCGCCGATCCCGCTGGTGCGTGCGCAGATGCTGGGCGGCGCGGTGGAGGCGAAGCTGTGGACGGCATCGCCGCCCGCCAATGCATCGGCACCGGTAGCCCGCGCGCCGATGCCGCCCACGCAGTAACCGCTGCAGCGCATGCCGACGGATGCGGAGCAGCCGCGCCGTCACGTCTTCGGCAACGTCACCCCGGTCTGCCCCTGGTACTTGCCACCGCGATCCTTGTAGCTGGTTTCGCACACATCATCGGCCGTGGCCTGGAAAAACAACATCTGCGCCACGCCCTCACCGGCGTAGATGCGCGCCGGCAGCGGCGTGGTGTTGGAAAACTCCAGCGTCACGTGGCCTTCCCACTCCGGTTCCAGCGGCGTCACGTTCACGATGATTCCGCAACGCGCGTAGGTGCTCTTGCCGAGGCAGACCACCAGCGTGTCGCGCGGGATGCTGAAGTATTCGACTGTGCGCGCCAGCGCGAACGAATTGGGCGGGATGATGCACTCGTCGCCGACCACGTCGACGAAGCTCTTCGGGTCGAAGTGCTTGGGATCCACGATCGTCGAATTGATGTTGGTGAACACCTTGAACTCGCGCGCACAGCGCACGTCGTAGCCGTAGCTGGAGGTGCCGTAGCTGACGATCCGCTGGCCGTCGGCCTGCTTGACCTGGCCCGGCTCGTACGGCGCGATCATGCCGTGCTGCTCGGCCATGCGCCGGATCCAGCGGTCGCTTTTGATGCTCATACGTCGTTCCAGTGACGGTAATAATGCAATTGTAGCCGGCAGGCGCACCCGGGTTCGTCGTGGACTGTTACCTGCAATCTGGACGCCACAATCCCTTCACCAACGAATCGAAATAACCAAGCCGTGGATGTGGCCAGCGCAGGGACAATCGATGACATGGATGGCATCGATTAGCCTACATGGACGTACTCGCGGCGTGTCCCTGCGCTGGCCACATCCACGGCGACAGGATCAGTTTGCTTATCAAGCACTCACCAACTCCCGGCCGGCACCATTCAACGCCCCGCTCACCCCAGCAGCGAAGCCATGATTCCGGTGCGAACCCTGGGTCGCGCCTTCAGGCGTTCCAGCAACGCCTTCGCGGTCGCACGGTAGGCTTGGGCTGCAGCCGAATTCGGTTCGGCGACGACGATCGGAGTGCCGGCGTCGCCGTGTTCGCGAATGGCCATTTCCAGCGGCAGCGAGCCCAGCACCGGCACGCCGTACTGGCCGGACATCCACTCGGCCCCACCCGTTCCGAAGATGTGTTCGACGTGGCCGCAGTTGGAGCACACGTGCGCGGCCATGTTTTCCACCAGCCCGAGCACGGGGATTTCGACCTTCTCGAACATCTTCAGCGCCTTGCGCGCGTCCATGGTCGCCATTTCCTGCGGCGTCGTCACCACCAGCGCCCCGGCCACCGGGATGCGCTGCGCCATGGTGAGCTGGATATCGCCGGTGCCTGGCGGCAGGTCGACCACGAGGATGTCGAGATCGTCCCAGCGGGTGTCGCGCAGCAACTGGGTCAAGGCCTGGGTCACCATCGGCCCGCGCCAGATCATCGGGGTGTCGTCGCCCACCAAAAAGCCGATCGACATGGTCTCGATGCCGTAAGCCCGCATCGGCTCGATGCTTTTGCCGTCCGGACTGTCCGGCTTGCCCGACAGGCCGAGCATGGTCGGCACGCTCGGCCCGTAGATATCCGCATCAAGAATACCGATCTTCAAGCCTTCCGCCACCAGCGCCAGCGCCAGATTCACAGCGACCGTGGACTTGCCGACCCCGCCCTTGCCGGAACCGACGGCGATGACGTTATGGGCATTGGGCAGCGGTTTGAGTTCGCCCTGAACGGCGTGGGAAGGCAAGCGCGACATGGCTGGATCAGGATGCTGTTTGGACTTGTGCAGTCTATCGCCGCAGCGTGAACGCAACGGCGACCCAGATCAAGCCGCCATCCGAAATCGGGCAAACCCTGAATCCGGGCGCCGGGAATCTTCCATACCGCTGCGAATGGGGTATAAAGCGGGGGCGGGGACGCGCCGCGTCCCGCACCATCCGTGGAGGGAGTAGGAAATGCGCAACATAATCCTGGCAGCGGTGCTCACGACGTTCGCATTCGGCGCGAGCGCGCAGCAAAACCTGGCATCGCCGATCGGCAAGTGGCGGACGCTGGACGACGAGAGCGGCAAGCCCATGACGATCACGGAAGTCTACGAGGCACAGAACGGAACCCTGGCGGCGCGAATTACCGAAAATCTCGGCCTTCCGGCCACCTGCACCGGCTGCAGCGGCAAGTACAAGAACAAGCCCTTCGTCGGCATCGTGACCCTGTGGAATCTCAGGTCCACCGGCAACGGCACCTGGGGCAACGGCAATGGCTACAAGCCTTCCGACGACCGCAATTTCAAGGCGAAATCGGTTCGCCTGGTCGACGGCGGCCGCAAGCTGGAGGTCAAGGGCTGCGTGGCTTTCTTCTGCAAGACCGCCACCTGGGTACGCGTCGATTGATTTGCATTCGCGGCGCGCGGTCGTTCCGCAACGGCCCGCGCCGCGAAAGTGTTGCCGGCACCCGATGAACGATCGTCTTGCCCCACCCTCGACGCGGGGGTGATTTCAAGCGATGCTTGCACAATCGCCCGACGGCTGCGGAGTGTCGATGTGCGTCTGATCTTCGGCTTGCTACTGCTGTGTCTTCCCGTAATCGCCCAGGCGCAGACCTCGCCGGTCGGGCGCTGGAAAACGCTCGACGATTCGACCGGAAAACCCAAGTCCGTGGTCGAAATTTATCAGGCCCGCGACGGGACGCTGGCCGGACGCGTGGTCGAAGTGCTGGACCTGAAGAACGGCCCGGATCCGCTGTGCACCGAGTGCCGCGGAGAAAACCGCGACCATCCGATCCGCGGCCTGGTCATCCTCTGGGGCCTACGACCCGATGGCAGCGGACGCTGGGCGAGCGGCCGCGTGCTCGACCCTGAAAATGGCAAGAACTACAGGGCCAAGCTCGAACTGCAGGGCGGTGGCTACCGGCTGGCAATGTCCGGCTGCATCACTTTTTTTTGCCGCCAGCAAATCTGGTTGCGCGAATAATCGCGTTTATTCGGCATCCACCGCCGTCTCGCTTCAGGCCTGATTGACGAACGTGCGCTGTGCGCGTGCGACAATCGGCGCTTTCACCGTCGAAACGCGCACCGCCCATGTCCCGCTCCGCCCTCGTCACCAACGCCCTACCCTATGCCAACGGCCCGCTGCATCTGGGCCATCTGGTCGGCTACATTCAGGCCGACATTTGGGTGCGCGCGCGGCGGATGCGCGGCGAGCGCGTGCATTACGTCTGCGCCGACGACACCCACGGCACGCCGATCATGCTGGCCGCGGAAAAGGCCGGGGTCACGCCGGAAGATTTCATCGCCAAGATCAAGGACGGTCACGAGCGCGATTTCGTCGCCTTCGGGGTCACCTTCGATCACTACGACTCCACCAATTCGCAAACCAACCGCGACATCACCGAAACGGTCTTCGCCAAACTCGACGCCAACGGCCACATCACGCGGCGCAGCGTCGCCCAGCTGTACGACCCGGTCAAAGGCATGTTCCTGCCCGACCGCTACGTCAAGGGCACCTGCCCGAATTGCGGCGCACTGGATCAATACGGCGACAACTGCGAAGTCTGCGGCGCTGCCTATGCGCCGACCGAACTGATTGATCCGAAGTCGGCGGTTTCCGGCGCGACGCCCGAGCTGCGTGATTCCGAGCATTTCTTTTTCGAAGTCGGCCGCTTCGATGCGTTCCTTCGCGAGTGGCTGGCGGGCGATTCCGCCATCCCCGGCGTCAAGGCCAAGCTGATGGAGTGGTTGGACGCCGAAGGCGGCCTGCGCGCCTGGGACATCTCGCGCGACGCGCCTTATTTCGGCTTCGAAATCCCCGGCGCGCCCGGCAAGTTTTTCTACGTCTGGCTGGACGCGCCGATCGGCTACCTGTCAGCTTTTCGCAACCTGTGCGCGGAAAACGGCGCCGACTACGACGCCTATCTCAAACCCGACTCCACGGCCGAGTTGCACCACTTCATCGGCAAGGACATCGTCAATTTCCACGGCCTGTTCTGGCCCGCGGTGCTGCACGGCAGCGGCCACCGCCCGCCAACCCGGCTGCACGTCAACGGCTATCTGACCGTGGACGGCGCCAAGATGAGCAAGTCGCGCGGCACCTTCATCATGGCGCGCACCTATCTCGACGCCGGACTCGATCCGGAAGCGCTGCGCTACTACTTCGCCGCCAAGTCCTCGGGCGGCGTGGACGACCTCGACCTGAACCTGTCCGATTTCGTGGCGCGGGTGAACAGCGACCTGGTCGGCAAGTTCGTGAACATCGCCAGCCGCTGCGCCGGCTTCATCGCCAAACGCTTTGACGGACAGCTCGCCGCGACGCTGCCCGATCCCGATCAATATGCACGCTTCGTCGCCGCGCTGGGCGGCGTGCGCGAGTCTTACGAAGCCAACGATCCGGCCGCGGCGATCCGCCAGATCATGGCGCTGGCTGACGAAGCCAACCGCTACATCGACGAACGCAAGCCGTGGGTGATCGCCAAGCAAGAAGGCGCCGATGCCGAACTGCAGGCGGTGTGCAGCCAGGGCCTGAACCTGTTCCGCGTCCTCGCCGCCGGGCTGGCGCCGATTCTGCCGCGCACCAGCGCGCAGGCCGCCGACTTCCTCGCCGCGCCGGTCTCGGCATGGCCCGAGTTGGACGCGCCATTGCTGGCGCACACGATCCGCCACTACGAGCCCCTGTTCACCCGCATCGATCCCAAGCAGATTGCGGCGATGGTGGAGGCGTCGAAGGATACGCTGGCGGCTCCAGCCGCACCCGCGAAGCAGGCCGATGCGATGCCGGCGAAGAAAGAAGAACAGGCCGCCGCTGCTTCCGCCGCTGCCGGCAGTTTCATCGGCATCGACGATTTCGCCAAACTCGACCTGCGCATCGGCAAAGTGCTGGAATGCGGCTTCGTCGAAGGCTCGGACAAACTGTTGCGCTTCCTGCTCGACGCCGGCGCACTCGGCCAGCGCCAGATTTTCTCCGGCATCCGCGCCAGCTACTGCGAACCGGAAAAACTGGTCGGCCGCAGCGTGGTGTTCATCGCCAACCTCGCCCCGCGCAAGATGCGCTTCGGCATCAGCGAAGGGATGATCCTGTCGGCCGGCTTCGACGGCGGCGCGCTGGCGCTGCTGGACGCCGATGCCGGCGCGCAGCCGGGAATGCCGGTGCGGTGAACGCACTCGCGACGAACCAGCAGGCGCATCGACGCGCCTGCTGCAGCGAAGTCAGGGAGGAGATGCCGGCTCCAGGCCGGCATCGGGGGACATGAGCGGAAGCAGGCGCGTCGATGCGCCACCCTCGATATCGGAAAACCCGCTGCGCATCAGTGACGAAGCGGGGGAAGAAGCACTCGTCGAACGCCTCGACCGCATCCTCCCGCAGACCCAGTGCGGCCAGTGCGGATTCGACGGTTGCCGCCCCTACGCGGAAGCGATGGCGCGCGGCGAGGCCGAATCCAACCGCTGTCCGCCGGGTGGCGACGCCGGCGCGCGTGCGCTGGCCAAACTGCTGGGCGTCCGGTACCGGCCGTTTGATCGCAGCCGCGGCGAACACACGCCGGGGCGGGTTGCCTTCATCATCGAAGACGAATGCATCGGCTGCACCAAATGCATCCAGGCCTGCCCGGTCGATGCGATTGTGGGTGGCCCCAAGCACATGCACACCGTCATCGACGCCCTGTGCACCGGCTGCGATCTGTGCGTGCCGGCTTGTCCGGTGGACTGCATCGTGATGGAGTCGGCGGGCGATTCCAACGAACACGCTGCCTTTGTCGGCGATCCCTGATTGGGTTCAGCGCGCAGCTTCCGCGACCTCGCAGCCATCGCACATCCGCTCCACCTTGTAGCCCTTGGCGCGCAA
Source organism: Xanthomonas sp. (assembly GCA_018262705.1). Lineage (GTDB taxonomy): Bacteria > Pseudomonadota > Gammaproteobacteria > Xanthomonadales > Xanthomonadaceae > Thermomonas. The sequence continues at coordinate 58,312 of JADFDQ010000012.1, read as the reverse complement.
CTGCTCCACCAGTCCGTCCGCGCCGAGCAGATGCATTGCGCCGACGACCACCAGCGTGTTGTCCTTGTGCCCTTCGGTCAGCCGGCGCTCGACTTGCGGCAGCCAGTTGCGGTTGCGCTGGACGACCACGAGACGGTAGGTTTCCGGCGCCTTCTCCATCAACTCCTCGCGCATCTGGCGTTCGAGATCCACGGCATCGCCGGCTCGCCACCAGTCGTGCATCGCACGCAGACGGGCGATGACCTTCTGCGGGTCGTTCAGGAACTCGTCCAGATCGCGCACCTGTTCCGGATAGGGAACGCCGTCCAGCGCCTTGAACCCGTCTTCGGCGGTTTCCAGCCCACCCGCCGGCTTCCCTGCCGTTGCAGCGCGATCCATCATCCACTTGTCCACGCCCAGATCGGAGCGGTAGCCCATCGCCTGCATCAACTGCAGCGTCAGGCTCATGCCGACCGCCCACGGCTCGTAGGCTTCCACCAGCTGCAACGAGCCGCCGCTGGCCGACAGCAGCGTCCCCAGCCGCTGCGCGGTTGCTTTCGAAATGACCGAACTCAGCGTCCGTCCATCGTCGTAGCCCATGTATTTCTGCGCGATCGCCGCCGATTCCGGCGCGGTCATCGCCGCCGGTTCGACTTCGAACAGCAGCGAAGTCGAATCATCGAAAGCGCGATCCACTTCCACCGACAGCGGCAGATCCTCCGGCTTGAGCATGTGGAACGAACCGAGCAGATAGACCGAGTTGTCGGCATCCGACACCTTCCACAGCAGCGGATGGCGCACGCCTGGCACGGCCACAGCCGATGCAGGCTTCGCCGCAGCGCCGGCCTCCTGGCCAACCGCTTGGCCGGCGGGGATCAGCAAGATGCACAACAGGGCAGCAAGACATCGACGGTGCATCACGGAGACTCTTTGAGTGCTTTGGGTTTGACGTAGGCGCGTTCGCCCGCCTCAATGCGCAGATCCAACCGATTTTCCGGCGGCGGCAGCGGGCAGGTGGCGAACAGGGTGAACGCGCAGGGCGGGTTGTAGGCGCGATTGAAATCGACCAGCACATGCCCGCGCGCATCGGGCATGGGGGCATCGATGAAACGACCGGCGCCGTAGCTGCCGTGGCCGCTGGTGCGATCGGCAAACACCAGAAACAGCGTGCCTTCGCCTTCGTCGATCGCCTCGATGCGGTAAGTCTTGCCGTCGCGCATGAACTCCACGACGCCGGGGTTGGAGACCACGTCTGTGGTGCCGATGACGTTGCCGATCTCCAGCGTCGCCCCCTTGGGATGCGTGATGAAACGGGCATCGACCTGCCAGTCACGCCCGCCCGGCCAGTACTGCAGCCCGGTGAAGCGCAAACGGGTTTCGGCATCGGCGTGCTTCACCCGCAGCGCCAGTCGACCGCTGCGTTTGATGACCGTGGCCAGCCCTTTGCCTTCGTCGAATGCGATCACGCTTGGTCCGTTCGGATCCATGTCACCGAGCAAGGGCCCGCCGCGGCTGGGCGCGCCATCCAGCGTGACCTCGGCATCGGCGCTGAAGCTGGCCTTGCCATCGCGCACCGTGAACAGGCCCAGATGGGCCGGCCCCATCAGCATCCGGAGACCGTTGTCGGCGCCGCTGCCGACCCGATGGGTGCCCGGATCCAGCCAATGCAAACCGATCAGACTGGTCCAGCCATCCGGCATGGTCAGCTTCGCAATGCGCTGCGCGCGCCATGTCTGCAACGAAGACTGGAACACAGCCTCGGCGCGCGCCTGCGCCGCCTGTTCTTCCGGCGTGGGCGCGTGCTTGCGATTGCAGGCCACCAAAAACACGCCGGCAGCGAGCACCGCCGCCAGCCGCATCAACGTCCGCGCAGGAACCATTTGTCGATCTCCGCCAGCGAAAACCGCGTCCACGTGGGGCGGCCATGATTGCATTGTCCGGAGCGCTCTGTCGCTTCCATCCCGCGCAGCAGCGCGTTCATCTCGGCAACCGTCAGGCGCCGATGCGCGCGCACCGCGCCGTGGCAGGCCATCGTCGCCAGCAGTTCATCGCGGGTTTCGGCGATGCGCCGGGTGGCGCCGTGTTCGCGCAGATCGGCCAGCACGTCGCGCAGCAATCCGTCGACATCGGCATCGGCCAGCAGCGCCGGCACCGCGCGCAGCAGCACGCCCTGCGGCCCGCTACGCTGCACTTCGAACCCCAGCTGCGCCAGCGTCTGCGCCTGGGTTTCCGCGATCTCGGCCTCACGCTCGGACACCGCCAGCGCGTGCGGCACCAGCAGCGGCTGCATGCGCAGACCGGCGCCATCGTGGGCGGCTTTCAGTCTTTCGTAGCCGATGCGCTCGTGCGCGGCGTGCATGTCCACCACGATCATCCCGTCGGCGGCTTCCGCAAGTATATAGATGCCGTGCAGTTGCGCGATGGCATAGCCCAGCGGCGGCATGCTTTCTGGCGCTTCCGGCAACGGCTGCGCTTCAGACATGGGTTCGCCCACGCCGTACAGCGCCGCATAGGCCGCCGGCGCATCGGCCACGCGCAACCCGATCGGCTGCTGGCGCGGCACCGCCGACATCGCCCACGGCGCAGCAGAGGCACTGGTTGCAACAGCGCCAGCCAGCGCCGGCACTGCACCCGCGCGCGTCTGCGCCAGCACCTCCTGCAGCGCGCGATAGACGAAATCGTGCACCAGCCGCGATTCGCGAAAACGCACTTCGTGCTTGGCCGGGTGCACGTTGACGTCGACAAAGCGCGGGTCGAGTTCGAGGAACAGCACATAGGCCGGATGGCGGCCGTGGAACAGCACGTCGCTGTAGGCCTGGCGCACCGCGTGCGCCACGCTGCGATCGCGCACGCTGCGGCCGTTGACATAAAAATACTGCTGGTCGGTGCTGGCGCGGTTGTAGGCGGGTTGAGCGATCCAGCCGTGCAGGCGCATGCCGGCACCGGCATGATCGACGCGCAGCGCGTTGCGCGCGAACTCCTCGCCCAGCGCTTCGTGCAGCCGCACTTCGGAGAGCAGATCGGATTCGCCCTTCCAGCGCCGCGACGGCTTGCCGTTGTGGGTGACGCGAATTTCGACATCGGGCCGCGCCAGCGCCAGCGTGCGCAGCCACTCTTCGATGTGCGACAGCTCGGTGCGTTCGGCGCGCAGGAATTTGCGCCGCGCCGGCACGTTGTAGAACAGATCGCGCACCTCCACCGTGGTGCCGAATGGGTGCGGCTGCGGCGCCACCTCGCCCAACCTGCCGCCGTCGATACGCAGCTCGGCACCGTGCTCCGAACCGGTTCTGCGCGAGGTCAACCGAAACCGGCTGACCGATGCCACCGAGGGCAGCGCCTCGCCGCGAAACCCCAGCGTCGTCACCGCTTCGAGGTCGTCGATGCTGGCGATCTTGCTGGTGGCGTGGCGCGCCACCGCCAGCGGCAATTCCTCGGGCGCGATGCCGCCGCCGTCGTCGCGGACCCGGATCAGGCGCACGCCGCCTTCTTCGAGATCGATGTCGATGCGGCGCGCGCCGGCATCCAGCGCGTTTTCGACCAGCTCCTTGACCACCGATGCCGGTCGTTCGACGACCTCGCCGGCGGCGATCTGGTTGATGAGGGTTTCGGGCAGCGGGCGAATGCTCACACCGCGGATTTTATGCGTTTGCGCCTCGGGCTGCCCTTTCGAGCAGTCGGCCAGTCAGCGATCGCTGTCCTTGCCTCGCTGCGACCGGGTTTCTGCCCGCGCGGACTGCGCCGCCTGCGCACGCGCAGCGTACAGCGTTCCCGGCGGCGGCTGGCGGGTGAAGTAGGCATCGATACCGCCAAGAATGGCGCGCGCCAGCGTGCGCTGGTACGCTGGATCGGCCAACTGCCGTTCTTCATCGGGATTGGAGATGAAGGCGGTTTCAACCAGCATCGCCGGCATCTTGTCCGAGGTGCGCAGCACGGCGAAGTTCGCACGTTCGACATCGGCCTTGTGGTAGTTGCCCACCCGCTTGAGGCCATCGAGAACGTGGACGGCAGCATCTTCCGACGCCTTCATGTTGCCGCTCTGGGTCAGATCCAGCAGCACCGAAGTCAAGGTATCGCCGCTGCTGCGCACGCGCTCGCCGCCGATGATGTCGGCCGCGTTTTCGGTGTCGGCCAACCAGCGCGCCCGCTGCGAGGACGCCCCACGGGTGGACAGGATGTAGACCGACGAACCGCGTGCGCTGCGGTTTTCCGCGGCATCGGCATGGACCGACACGAAGATGTCGGCGTGGTTTGCGGTGGCGCGACGCGCGCGAAAATTCAGTGGAATGAACACGTCGGTGTCGCGAGTCAGATAGGCGCGCAGTCCCGGCGTTGCATTGACCTGACGCGCCAGCTCGCGTGCAATCGCCAGCGTCACGTCCTTTTCGCGGGTTCCGTTCAAACCGCGCGCACCGGGATCCTGCCCGCCGTGGCCGGCGTCGATCGCCACCACCAGCGGGCGCATTCCGGCGCGCATGGACAGCAGCGGACGTTGCGGCGGTGCGACGGGTTCGGCATCGGCCTGTTCCTGAACCGGAGCAGCCACCGTCGCGGCAGACGACGCAGAAGCCGGCGCTGATGGCGGCGCAGGCTGCGCTTGCGTCAAGGCATTCGAGACCGGGGCGGTCTGCGGCTCGACTGCGGCATTCGTTTGCGGAGCAACGGCCGGGGATAGCTGCGGCTGCGGGGCAGTCTGCCGATGCACTGCCACGGGTGCGCTGTCGTCGCCCGGCCATTCGAGCACCAGCCGCACGCCGGAACGGCCGGAATCCGCTGTCGAGGGAATTGCTGCGACCGGACGCGCCAAATCGAACACGACCCGCACCGTACCCGGCACCGGCTGCCCGGTGCGGACGCCGGAGACGACGCCTGCCGCTTCCGGCAGCTTCAATCCACGCGCCAAACGCCCGTCCGGGAAATCGACGACCAGCCGTTCAGGATTGGACAGGCGAATCAGGCGATACGGTCCGGAGACATCCAGAAGAAATTCCGCACGCGTTCCAGTGGCCCCGGTATCAATGCGTACCTGCTTGATTTCAGCCGCATTGACAGACCCGACGGCGGACGCCAGCCACAGCGTTGCGGCTGCAAATGCCCACCCGCGGCGGTTCCCCAAGACTCCCATGCCGCGAGTAAACCACTGCAAAACCGGATGCGCAAGTGTTTTCCCTTAATAATCCGCAACCTGCAATGGGTTTCTCAATAAAGTTGCAACACATTCGCGCAACTCACTTCGATTCGATCGCCGCCACCCACCCATCGCCAGTCTGTGTCCGTGCCCGCAGGACGCAGCAGCGTCCGCCGCCTTCGATCGCAAGATCGATCTCCAGGTCCGCCGGCGGCAGACTGCCTGCTCCGCGTTCTGGCCACTCCACCAGCCACAGCCGAGCTTCGACTGGATCAAGACCGAGAAACTCCAGCTCGCCGGGGCTTCCGATCCGGTACAGGTCCAGATGCAGGGCCAGTCCACCCGCGGCCAGCGCGTAGGGCTCGACCAGCGTGTAGGTCGGACTGCGGATCGATCCCTGCACGCCCAGTGCACGCAGCAGCGCCCGCGCCAACGTCGATTTTCCGGCGCCCAGATCGCCGTGCAGGTAGATCACCGCACGCGACGGCAATGCCTTGGCCAGCCGCGCCCCCAAAGCCTCGGTCGCAGCGGCATCCTCAAGAAACAGGGAAGTCATGCGTCTATCGTCGCACCGGATTGGCCAGTCTGCGCAGCCACGGCAGCAAATCCGTCGGCAACAACCCGCGTTCGCCGTCGTCCAGCGCGGCGGCATCGCCGGCGGCCGCATGCAGCAGCGCCCCGGCCAGCGCCGCTTTCCCGGCATCGAAGCCCTGCGCGCGCAGCGCGGCGATGCAGCCGGTCAACAAATCACCCATCCCGCCGACGCCCATGCCTGGATTGCCGGCGCAAACAACCGCAGGCCTGGCGCCCGGTGCCTGCACGAGGCTGCCCGCACCCTTGAGCACCACGACGCTGCCCAATCGCTGCTGCAACGCCGACGCTGCCGCAAACCGATCGCTCTGGATTTCGGCGGTCGAACACCCCAGCAGGCGCGCGGCCTCGCCGGGATGCGGGGTGATGCTGTCCTGCGGGCGAAGTTGAACGTCCGCGTCGGCCAGCAGATTCAGCGCGTCGGCATCGAACACGCGCGGCTTGCCGCATTCGAGAACCGCATCGAGCATGGCGTGCGACCAAGCATCACGGCCCAGACCCGGGCCGATGGCAATCACGTCCGCACGATCCAGCAGGGCGCGCAGATACGTCGCATCCTCAACCGCATGCGTCATCGCTTCCGGGCAGCGCGTCAACAACGCCGCCACGTGTTCGACGCGGGTCGCCACGCTCACTAGCCCGGCTCCGCTGCGCAGCGCCGCCAGCGCCGCCAGCAGGATTGCCCCACCGCTGCCGTGGTTGCCGCCCACGCACAGCACATGGCCGTTGCGGCCCTTGTGGCCGTCGCGCGGACGCAGCGGAAACATGTCTCGCAGCGCAGCGGCGCGATAGCCCAAGGCGCTTGGAGCGATGCCATCGAACAGCGGCTCCGGCAGACCCAGTGTGGCGAGTTCCAGCGTTCCGCAACAATCGAGCGCCGCGCCGGTGCGCAGGCCGCGATGGCGGGCGAGGAACTGCAGCGTGCAGTCGGCGCGCACCGCCGCACCCGACGCACTGCCGCGGCTGGCGTCGATGCCGCTGGGCACATCCAGCGCCAGCACCGGCGCCAGATGCGCATTGAGCATCGCGATCAGTGCTGTTGTCGCCGCGTCCGGCGCACGCGCCAGGCCGATTCCGAACAGGGCATCGACGATCAAGTCGCAGTCAGGCAAGCCCGCCTCGGCCGGATCGACTCGGCCACCGCATTCCACATAGTCCGCAGACGCCCGCTGCGCCAGCGGCGTCGCCGGCGGCAGCGCCTGCAACACCCGCACTTCGCGCCCGGCCTCGTGCGCATGCCGCGCCAGCACATAGCCGTCGCCGCCGTTGTTGCCCGGTCCGCAGACAACCACGATCCGCAGCGCTTGTGGCCAATGCTTGAGCGCGCAGCGCCATCCCGCCAGACCGGCGCGCGCCATCAGGACGAAGGCATCCCCGTCGAAATGCGCCGTCCCGCGCGTTTCGAGTTCGCGCAGCGCGGCAGGCTCAAACAGCGGAAGTTCGGCGCGCATCGGAGGTTTCTTTGCCGCGTTCACGAATGACAACACGGCCATACTAGACCGCATTCTGCGGGGCAGCGCCGCCACCTTGGCTTGGCTCCCGAATGCACTCCTTGTCGCGGTTTCCTGACACGCATTGATGCCGCTTCGAGAGTCGCTGGAATTCCATCAATGTGATAACATTCGTAATAACGAACGCCGTGGAGTGCGCCATGCGCTTGAAGATTACCGCCATCGGCAACTCTGCCGGCGTCATCCTGCCCAAGGAACTGCTTGCCAAGCTGCACGTGGACAAGGGCGATTCGCTGTACGCGCTGGAAACGCCGGACGGCCTGCGCCTGACCGTCTTCGACCCGGAGCTGGCCGCCCAGATGGAGCTGGCCGAGCAAGTGATGCGCGAGGATCGCCTGATCCTGCGCAAGCTGGCGCAGTAGTCCGCCGCCATGATCGTCTGGATCAACAAGGCGCTGGCCCTGGCCATCCACGACCGCCAGTTGTCCGAACACGGCGGCAGCAGCGGCCTGCGCGACGAAGGCATGCTCGAATCCGCGCTGGCGCGGCCGCAGCAGCGCCATGCCTACGCCGATCCGCCGCCCGATCTGGCCGACCTGGCCGCCGCGCTGGCATTCGGACTGGCGCGCAACCATCCATTCGTGGATGGCAACAAGCGCACCGCGCACGTTTGCTATCGCGTGTTCATCGCGATCAACGATGGTGAACTGACAGCCAGCGAAGAGGACAAGTACATCGCCATGCTGCAGCTGGCCGAAGGCAGCCTCGATGAAGCCGCCTTCGCCGACTGGCTGCGCCCGCGCATCCGCGTAAAACCCTCTGCCCAAGTGCAAGAACCGCAAGACGCCGCCTGCCGCTAACGCCGGCAATCCACATGCGCCCTAAAATGCAGCCATGACCGACGACATCTTCCGATCAAGCTTCCAGGGATTCGAACAGATCCCGCTGCGCGAGTACGCCGAACGCGCCTACCTCGACTACTCGATGTACGTGGTGCTCGACCGCGCCCTGCCCTTCATCGGCGACGGGCTCAAGCCGGTGCAGCGCCGCATCATCTTTGCGATGAGCGAGCTGGGTCTGGCGGCTTCGGCCAAGCCGAAGAAATCCGCGCGCACCGTCGGCGATGTGATCGGCAAATACCACCCGCACGGCGATTCCGCCTGCTACGAAGCACTGGTGCTGATGGCGCAGCCGTTTTCGTACCGCTATCCGCTGATCGACGGCCAGGGCAACTTCGGTTCCAGCGACGATCCGAAGTCGTTCGCGGCGATGCGCTATACCGAGTCCAAGCTTTCACCCATCGCCGACGTGCTGCTGGGCGAACTGGGCCAGGGCACGGTGGATTGGACACCGAATTTCGACGGCACGCTGGAAGAGCCGAGCTGGATGCCGGCGCGGTTGCCGCATCTGCTGCTCAACGGCACCACCGGCATTGCCGTGGGCATGGCCACCGACGTGCCGCCGCACAACCTCAACGAAATCGTCAGAGCCTGCATCCGCCTGCTCGACGACCCCGACGCCAGCGTGCGCGACCTGTGCGAACACGTGCGCGGCCCCGACTATCCGACCGGCGCCGAAATCATCACGCCCGCAGCCGACCTGCTTTCGATGTACGAAACAGGACTTGGCAACGGGCGCGCGCGCGCCGTGTTCGTGCGCGAGAACAGCAACATCGTGATCACCGAACTGCCGCACCAGGTCTCGCCGGGCAAGGTGATCGAGCAGATCGCGGCGCAAATGCGCGCCAAGAAGCTGCCGTGGCTGGAAGACATCCGCGACGAATCCGACCACGAAAATCCCACCCGCGTCGTGCTGGTGCCGCGCAGCAACCGGGTCGACGCCGAACAACTGATGGGCCATCTATTCGCCACCACCGATCTGGAAAAAAGTTTCCGGGTCAACATGAACGTGATCGGCCTCGACGGCAGGCCGCAGGTCAAGAACCTGCGCCAGCTGCTGTCCGAGTGGCTGAGCTTCCGCCAAACCACCGTCACCCGCCGACTCAACCATCGCCTGGAAAAGGTCGAGCGCCGGCTGCACCTGCTGGAAGGCCTGCTGATCGCCTTCCTCAATCTCGACGAAGTCATCCGCATCATCCGCAGCGAAGACGAACCCAAACCCGCGCTGATCGCGCGCTTCGACCTGAGCGAAGACCAGGCCGACTACGTCCTCGACACCAAGCTCAAGCAACTGGCGCGGCTGGAAGAAATGAAGCTCCGCGGCGAACAGGACGCGCTCGACGCCGAGCGCGACCGCCTGATCGCCACGCTGGCCAGCAAGTCCAAAATGAAGAAGCTGATCAAGGACGAACTGCTGGCCGATGCGAAGAAGTACGGCGATCCGCGACGCAGCCCGCTGGTCACGCGGCAAACCGCACAGGCATTGAACGAAACCGAACTGGTCGCCAGCGAACCGATGACCGTGGCGCTGAGCGAAAAGGGCTGGGTGCGCGCCGCCAAGGGCCATGACATCGACGCCTCCGCCTTGTCGTACCGCGAGGGCGATAGCCTGCTCGCGGCCGTGCGCACGCGCAGCAACCAGCAGGTCGCCTTCCTCGATTCCAGCGGGCGCAGCTACTCGGCGGCGGTCCACACCTTGCCATCGGCGCGCGGCAACGGCGAGCCGCTGACCGGGCGCTTCACGCTGCCGGCCGGCGCAACATTCGAGGCGCTGACCAGCGGTGAAAATGACAACCGCCTGGTGATCGCTTCCAGCCACGGCTACGGCTTCATCACCCGTTTCGAAAACCTGACCGGGCGCAACAAGGCCGGCAAGTCGCTGCTGTCGCTGTCCGAAGGCGGCCACGCCCTGCAGCCCGCGGCGCTGTCCAATTCCGACAGCGACCGCATTGTCGCGGTGACGAGCGCGGGGCACGTGCTCGCCTTCGCAGTCGCCGACCTGCCCGAACTCGACAAGGGAAAGGGCAACAAGATCATCGAAATCCCTAAGGCCAAACGCGGCACCGAAAAGGTGGTGGCGGTGGCGGTGGTGCCCGAAGGCGGAAAATTGCTGGTGCAGTCCGGCGCGCGCACGATGACGCTGGGCTACCGCGATCTGGAAGCCTACCTGGGCGCACGCGGCAGTCGCGGCGGGCTGCTGCCGCGCGGCTGGCAGAAGGTGGACGCGCTGAGCGTCGAATGACCGCCAGCGATACCGATCGCAGGAGGAAACGCGCATGAATCCCGAATTCTGGCAACAGCGCTGGGACGCCGGTCAAATCGGTTTCCACCAAAGCGTTCCGACCACGCTGCTGCAAAAACACTGGCACGCGCTGGGCGTCCCCGCCGGCGCAAACGTGTTCGTGCCGCTGGCCGGCAAGTCGTTGGACATGCTTTGGCTGGCCGCGCAAGGGCACCGAGTGCTGGGCGTGGAACTCACCCAAACCGCGGTGGTTCAATTCTTCGCCGAACACGCGCTCAACCCGCAAGTGCATGAAAGTCGCTACGGCATTCACCACGTCGCCGGCGCAATCGAGATCATTCGCGGCAATGTGTTCGACCTGGACGCCGCGGCGCTGGCGGACTGCCGGGGCGTGTTCGACCGCGCTGCCATCATCGCCCTGCCGACGCCGCTGCGCGCGCGCTATGCCAGCGAGCTGTATTCACGCCTGCCGCAGGGCTGCCGCGGGTTGATAATCACCCTCGAATATCCGCAGGACGAGCGCGAGGGCCCGCCGTTTTCGGTGCCGGAGGCCGAAGTGCGCGCGCTGCTGCAACCGCAGTGGACGGTCGATCTGCTGGAACGCCGCCCGATTCCCCAGGACCATCCCGGCCACGTCGCCGGCACCTCGCAGCTGGATACGGCGGTGTATGGTCTGCGCCATTGCCGCGCTACGACAACGCTGATTTGATCAGTATTGCCGCGCGCCGCGGATGGCGCGCCCGCGGATCAAGCACGCACGTGCTTGATCCGACGTGAGCCGAGCCCGGACCAGAGCCGGCATCGCTGGAAAAGTCCAGGAAGGACTTTTCCAGCGTTTCTCCAAGGATTGATCGGGATCAATTCTCGCTCCCGCCGCTGCGCCTATGCTGGCACGATGCACCATCAGCACATCGCCTTCGATGCCGACCTTCTGCGCCGCTACAACCGGCCCGGGCCGCGCTACACCTCCTATCCGACCGCGCCGCAGTTCAACGCCGATTTCGGCGAACTGCAGCTGCGCGACGCCGTGCGGGCCAGCAACGAAGAACCCATTCCGCGCCGGCTGTCGCTGTACGTGCACGTGCCGTTCTGCTTCAGCCCCTGCTTCTACTGCGGCTGCAACCGCATCATCACCCGCGACAAGACGCGCGGCGATGCGTATCTGGCGCGGCTGCACCGCGAGATCGCGCTGGTGGCGCCGCTGTTCGACCGCGACCGCGACGTGATCCAGCTCCACTTCGGCGGCGGCACGCCAAACTTCCTGACGCCGACCCAGCTCGGCGATCTGGTGGACGCGATGCGCCGCCAGTTCCACTTCGCCGAAAGCGGCGACCGCGACATTTCGATCGAAATCGATCCGCGCTTCTGCGATCCGGAATGGATGTCCGGGCTGGCGCAGATCGGCTTCAACCGCGCCAGCCTCGGCGTGCAGGACTTCGATCCCGTCGTGCAGGAAGCGGTCAACCGCATCCAGAGCGTCGAAGAGACCCGAGCGGTGATCGAAGCGGCGCGCGCGGCCGGATTGCGTTCGATCAACATCGATCTGATCTACGGCCTGCCCAAGCAGAATCTCGAAGGCTTCGCGCGCACCCTCGACGTCGTCACCGAAATCCGCCCGGATCGGCTTGCGGTCTACAGCTACGCGCACATGCCGCACCTGTTCAAGGCGCAAAAGCAAATCAAGGACGTCGACCTGCTCGACGGCGAATCCAAGCTCGCGCTGCTGCAGCTGGCGGTGGAAAAACTGACCGCGGCCGGCTACGTCTATATCGGCATGGACCACTTCGCGCTGCCCGACGACGATCTGGCCACCGCACAGGCGCGCGGCGGGCTGCACCGCAACTTCATGGGCTACACCACCCACGCCAACAGCGATCTGATCGGCCTGGGCGTGTCGGCAATCAGCCACATCGGCAACACCTTCAGCCAGAGCCCGCGCGAACTGCCCGCCTGGGAGATCGCCATCGACGAAGGGCGCTTGCCGGTGTTTCGCGGCATGAAGATGAACGAGGACGACGAACTGCGCGCCGATCTCATCCAGTCGCTGATGTGTCAGGGCGAAATTCCGGTGACCGCGCTGGAACGTCGCTACGACATTCGCTTCGAGGACTATTTTGCCGACAGCCTGCACCAGCTGCAGCCGCTGATCGGGGACAAGCTGGTCGAAATTGCACCCGGACGAATCACTACGACCTCGCGCGGACGGCTGCTATTGCGTAATATTGCCATGTGCTTCGACCGCTATCTGGAACAACCCGCCGCCGACACGAGGCCGCGCTTCTCCCGCGCGATCTGAGTTGTGGGCGATGGCATTCGGACGGCAACCCTCCGGATCCGACAACGCCATGAGCGATCTGCCGTTTCCGCGGCTCAGTCCGCAGGTGATGGCCGACGACGGCGACGCGCTGACGTTCTGCTCCACCTGTGCGTTCTCCCACGCCTGCCTGTCGCGCGGCATGGGCAAATCCGCGCTGCGCGAGCTGCACGTGCTGGTGGAACACATCGGCCCGTTCCATGCCGGCGATTTCATCTTCCGCGAGGGCGAGCCGTTCGAAGCGATCGCGGCGGTGCGCGCCGGTTCGGTCAAGACCCGGGTGATCGACCGTGACGGCCGCGAGCACGTGCTCGGTTTCTACTTTCCCGGCGAAGTCGTCGGCCTCAGCGCGATCGACGGCCACCGCTATCCCTGCGACGCGATCGCGCTCGATACCGTCATGCTGTGCCGCTTTTCGTTTCCGAAAATCTCGGTATTGGCCACCAAGGTTCCGGGCATCCAGACCGAACTGTTCCGCCTGCTCAGCCGCGACATCGGCCGCGCCACCCTGCTCGCCGGCGACTGGTCGGCCGAACAGCGCGTGGCCGCCTTCCTCGTCGGCATGTCGCGCCGGCTGGCGGCACGCGGCTTTTCCGCATCGCGTTTCGCGCTGACCATGGCCCGCACCGACATCGCCAACTACCTGCGGCTGGCACCGGAAACGGTCAGCCGGGTGCTGCGGCGCATGCAAAACGATGGCCTGCTGGCCGTGGATCGTCGGGAAGTGGAATTGATCGACCACACCCGTCTGGAGACGCTGGCCGCGCCGATCCTGCGCGAATGATCCTGCGCGAATGAACCTGCCCGAGTGACCTGAATCAATGCCGCATTCACGGCCCTGCGCGAGACTGTGCGCCTCATGACTACCTCTGCCCACCCCACGCCCGGGGACGGTTTTTCGCTCGCACTGCTGGCGGTCAAGCCACACCGCATCTTGTTCTTCGTCGGCGCGCTCAACGTGCTGCTGGCGATGAGCTGGTGGTTGCTGTGGCTGATCGACGCGCGCTGGCACCTCCTCCACCTTCCGACCGGAACGCCCTACGGCGGCTTCGTGCATGCCTTCGTCATGCAGTACCAGCTGTTTCCGCCGTTCATGTTCGGCTTCCTGCTGACCACGTTCCCGCGCTGGATGGGTTTGCCCGACCTCAAGCGCGTGCACTACCTGCCGGTTGGCCTCGGCCTGCTCGGCGGACAGGTGTTCGTGATCGCCGGCATGCTGACCGGCATTGGCCATTTCGTACACCTCGGCGTGGTGCTGTCGATCCTCGGCTGGAGCTACGGGCTGATCCATCTGTTGCGCCTGCTGCTGGCCGAACGCCGCGCCGGCAAAGGCCCGACCTGGCACGCGTGGTCGTGCTTTGCCGCGCTGAGCTTCGGCCTCGTCGGACTGCTGCTGATGGCCGCATTTCTACACGGCGCAGGCGCGTGGTCGGTGTTCGCGTCGATCAAGCTCGGCACCTTCGCGGTGCTGCTGCCGATCTATTCGACCGTTGCCCATCGCATGTTTCCATTCTTCGCCAGCAACGTGGTCGCCGGCTACCGGCCGTGGCGTCCGCTGACGCTGGTGTCCGCTCTCTGGGCGCTGCTGCTCACCCATCTGGTGCTGGAACTGGTCCACGCCAACGCCTGGACCTGGCCGGTCGATACGGCGATGGCGCTGGGCAGCGCCTATGTGCTGTGGCGCTGGTGGCCGCGCGGCAAGTCGCCGGGCATTTTGTGGGTGCTGTTCGCCGGCTTCGTCTGGCTGCCGATTGGTTTTGCCCTGTTCTCCGTGCAAAGCGCGGTGCTCGCCGCCACCGGCGATCTGATTCTTGGGCGCGGGCCGCAGCACGCGATCTACATCGGCTTCTTCGGCAGCCTGCTGGTGGCGATGGTCACCCGCGTCACCCAAGGCCACTCCGGACGGCCTATCGACATGCCGCCGGTCGGCTGGTTTGCCTTCGCCCTGCTGCAATTGGTTGCGCTGACCCGGGTCGTCGCCGAAGCGCTGCCCGACCACTACCTCTGGCAGGTGGTGGCGGCCACCGGCTGGCTGATCGCCTTCCTGCCGTGGGCGCTGCGCTCGCTGTCGATCTACCTGCGCCCGCGCGCCGACGGCAAGCCGGGCTGATGACCGTGCGCGTTCCACCGGGACACGCCGCATGGCGCTGATGGAGTTCTACCCGCAGATCAAATGGGTGCACGTGCACGCGGTGCAGTGCAGCGGGTTGATCTTCCTGCTGCGTTGCGGTGCCGCCCTGCTGGGCGCGAAATGGCCGCAGCGCCCGCTGCCAAAATACACCAGCTACCTTGTCGACACCACCCTGCTGGCGACCGGCCTCATCCTGATCACGATCCTGCCTTGGGGCGTGTTCGCCAACGGCTGGCTGACCGTCAAGCTGAGTCTGGTCGTGGTCTACGTCGTGCTCGGCGTCTTTGCGATGCGGCCCAAGCGCACGCGAACGGTGCGCTTGGGCTTCTATCTGGCGGCGTTGGCCACCTTCGGCTTCATCTACGGCATCGCAAGGATGCACAATCCGCTGGGCTGGCTGCTGCTTCTGTAAACTTTCCGCTTGAGGACACCGTCATGGCCGCGACACCCTCCGAGTCCGACCAGCACGGCACGCCCGATCCATTCGATGTCCCACGCCAACACACGCTGGACGCCTGCTTCCTCGGTCCCTACGCACAGAACGACACCCTGCTGGAAAAGCTCGTGGTCGAATTCCTGCGCGACCACGTCTATTGGCGGCGCAATTTCCATCCTGAAGATCCGCTGGCGATTTCCACCACAGCCGCCCTGCATCCGGACTATCTCGCCTTTGAGGCGAAAATGCGCCGCGAGCTGCACCTGCTGTCGGCCGCGCTGAAGAAATCGGTGCCGTTCCATAGCCCGCGCTACATCGGTCACATGGCATCCGACCTGCTGCTGCCGGGGCTGGCCGCACAGATCCTGACCCTGCCCTACAACCCGAACAACGTCACCGAAGACACCGCGCCGGTGACGGTGGAGATGGAGGTCAAGGTCGGGTTGCAGCTGGCGAAAATGCTGGGCTACGTCGCCGACCCCGCGCGTCCGGACTGCGCCTTCGGCCACCTGACCTCGGGCGGCACCGTGGCCAACTATCAGGCGCTGCGGCTGGCGCTGGCGCAAAAGGCCTTCCCGGTCACGCTGCGCGCCGCCGGCATCGACGATCTCGATTTGCCGGAAGACGACTGGACGGCGTTCAACCTGCACCCGCGCGCAGCAACCGAACTGATCGCCCGCTGGGGCCGGTGGCTGGCGCAAGCCACGCCCGCCGAACGCAAGCGCTGGAAAGCGCAGGTGGAAGCGGCGCGGATCGAACAGCTCGGGCTGGTCGATTTCTTCGCCGCCCACCCCGATCTGAAGGTTCCGAAAGTGCTTGCGCCGATCACCGCGCACTACTCGTGGAGCAAGGGCTGCAAGCTGCTCGGTCTGGGTCGCGCGCAGCTGGAAAAACTTCCCGAGCGCGGCATGCGCATCGACGTCGATGCGTTGGAAGCGACATTGGAACACTGTTTGCAAGAACGCCAGCCGGTGCTGATGGCGGTGGCGGTGCTGGGCACCACCGAATACGGCACGGTCGATCCGATCGACGCCGTGGTTGCCGCGCGCGAACGCTTCGCGCAGCGCGGCCTCGGCTTTGCCGTGCACGTCGACGCGGCCTGGGGCGGTTATCTGGCCACATTGTTTCGCAACGAAGACGGCAGCCTGCGCGCCCGCGAGGACGTGGCCTGCGGCTTCCAGGCTTTCCCGACGCCGGGCGTGTACGCCGCACTCGCGGCGCTCGGCGAAACCGATTCGGCCACCGTCGACCCGCACAAGCTCGGCTATCTGCCCTACGGCGCCGGCGCCTTCGTCTGCCGTGACCACCGCGCCACCGCATTGCTGACCGAGTCGGCCGACTACGTGTTCCACGGCCAGGCCGCGCCCGACTACATGACCCGCTACCGCGGGCTCGGCCAGATCATCCCGGAAGGCTCCAAATCCGGCGCCGCCGCCGCCGCCGTCTACGTCACCCACAAGGTGCTGCCGCTGGATCACGCCCATTTCGGACTGCTTCCTGCGCAGACCATCCGCGCCGCGGAACACTTCCGCGAGCGCGCGCAGCGCTTCGCGCAGGACAGCGCCGGCGTGGTGCGCGCGCTGATGCCGTTCGACCCGGACAGCAATCTCGTCTGCCTCGCTCTCAATCCTGCCGGCAACGCTTCGGTGCCGGTCGCCAATGCCTTCGTGCGGCGTCTGCACGACGAGCTGCGGATCGACCCGCGCCACCCGGTGCAAGACAAACAATTCTTCGCTTCGGCCACGACCCTGAAGCCGGAATCGCTGGGCGAGGAAGCCATCGGCCGCATCTTCGACGCGCTTGGTCTGGATGCCGCCACCCTGGACGACGAGGGCAACGGCAAACTGGTCATTCTGCGACACACGCTGATGAACCCGTATCTGATCGATCGCGAAAATCGCGTCAGCTACATCGACCTGTACTTCGAACACCTCGCCGCGCGGGTACGCACCCTGCTGGCGACTTGAGCGCGACGCCGCTTGCGGCAATCATGGACGCCATGACCACGACCAACGAATCCGGAAACGGCAGCAGCGAACGCGTTTGGCTGAATGCCGCGCTGGCGCTGCTTGAACAGGAAGCCGCGCGCTCGGCCGACACCCATCTGCTGCGGCTGGATTTTCCGGGCTTTCCCGACATCGCCTTCTACTTCAAGGACGAAGCCAGCCATCCGACCGGCAGTTTGAAACATCGATTGGCGCGTTCGCTGTTCCTGTACGCGCTGTGCAACGGCCGGCTGCGGCAGGGCCAGACCGTGGTCGATGCCTCTTCCGGCAGCACCGCAATTTCAGAAGCTTGGTTCGCGCGTCTGCTCGGCCTGCCCTTCGTCGCGGTGATGCCTGCCTGCACTGCGCCGCAGAAAATCCATCAGGTGCAGGCGCTGGGCGGTCAGTGCGATCTGGTCGAAGATCCTTCCCAAGTTCACGTGCGCGCCGCGCAGCACGCGCTGGAAGGTGCCTGCCACCTCGACCAGTTCGAATTGGCCGAACGCGCCACCGACTGGCGCGGCAACAACAACATCGCCGAATCGATCATCGGCCAGATGCGCCGCGAGACGCCGCACGAGCCGACCTGGATCGTCTGCGGTGCCGGCACCGGCGGCACCTCCGCCACCATCGGACGCTACCTGCGCTATCGCCGGCTCGACACCCGCCTGTGCGTGGCCGAACCGACCGGCAGCGGCTACGTGCACGGCTGGCGCAGCCGCAGCCGCGACGCCGTGGCCAGCCAGCCGACCGTGATCGAAGGCATCGGCCGGCCGCGGGTGGAGCCGGGATTTCTGTTCGACGTGGTGGATGAAGTGATCGAAGTCGATGACCCCGCATCAATCGCCGCTGCGCTGCAGCTGGAATCCCTGCTCGATGCGCGCTACGGCGGCTCGTCTGGAACCAACTTTGCCGCCTGCCTGACGCTGGCCACGCGAATGCGCGCTGCAGGCCAGCGCGGCAGCATCGTCAGCCTACTGTGCGATCGCGGCCAGCGCTACCGCGAAACCCTGTTCGACGCCGATTGGCGGCGAGCGCACGGCCTCGACATCGCGCCTTGGCAGCAGGCCATTGCCGCCGCACTCGCCAGCGGGGCGCTGCTGCCGCCGCGCAGAAACGGCGCTTTCACGACCGGCGACACCTAAAAACCACGACTACTTGCGTGCAGCCCAATCCGGATCGTTGAACATCTGCGGATACCGCGCCAAAGCTTCCTGCATCGAAGTCAGGCCAGCAGCCGACAGCGGCCCCTTGCGTGCGGCATCGGCGCCGATCATGAACTTGGCAAGCAGCCCGTGCAGCGCGGCGTCGGCGTCGGGTTCAAGCTTGCAGTTGGCGATCATGTCCTTGATTGCGGCGTCAATCTGAGCCGCAGCAGCCGTGCGTCGGCCGGCGTCCAGCCGTCCCGCCCGGTCAAGGGCCAGAATATTTACGGAGGCGCTGACTTGGCGCATGCCGGCGCGCAGCGGCGCATCGGTCGCCCAACGCTGGGCCGGGATCGCCGGCGTCGCCTCGGTGGCGTGCGCCGCATGGCCGGAATGGGTGGTGGACTGCGCCCATGCCGGCGCGGCGACGAGCGCGCCGCTCATCACAAGCAGCAGGGCAACGGTCTTGCTGGACATCTTCCTTCTCCAATGGGGTTGGTTTGCGGGCCCCTCCGTGCAAGGTTGACAGACTAGGCGCCGCACCCAACTGACTGGCGTCAAGCACACCGACGCAGGGTCATCGTTCGTTCAGAACTGCGACAGTCCGAGTTCAGCACACAACCGCCATCGCATCGCTGCGAAAGTGTGCGCCGAGGCTGTCCTTGCGCTCCAGCGCAGCGGCAATCAGGGCATTCGCCACGCCGCCCTGCCAGCCGGACTCCGCCAGCGCATGACTGGCATCCAGCGCTTCCTGCAGCGCCGCGCCGGTGCGCAGCGGCCCCATCGCCTGCGCCATCAGCGAACGCAGTACCACTTGCGCGTGGGCATCAAGACCCTTGCTCCGGCGCTTTTCGACGACGACAGCCTGCGTCGGCAGCGCAGTCGACTCGCGCAGGCGCTGGCCCAACCTGCGTCCGAACACCACGCCTTCCAGCAGCGAATTGCTGGCCAGACGATTGGCACCGTGGACGCCGTTGCAGGCGACCTCGCCCACCGCGTACAGATTGGCCAGCGACGTCCGGCAGTCCGCGTCGGTCGCGATCCCGCCCATGTGGAAGTGCGCCGCCGGCACCACCGGAATCGGCTGCACCCGCGGGTCGATGCCGTGGTCGAGGCAGGCGCGCAGCACGGTTGGAAACTTGTTCGAGAACGCCGCGCCCACGCTGTGTGCATCCAGCACCGCGCCGCCGCGCTGGACGGCCTTCCAGACTTCGCGCGCCACGATGTCGCGCGGCGCCAGATCGCCGAGCGGGTGCACGCCGTCCATCAGCGCACGTCCTTTCGAGTCGAGCAGGCATGCGCCGGCGCCGCGCAGCGCTTCGGTGATCAGCGGCAGGCTGTGCTGCCCAGGCAGCATCAGCGCGGTCGGATGAAATTGCACGAATTCAAGGTCGCGCAGCTTCGCGCCCACGGCGTGTGCAAGCGCCAGCCCGCTGCCATCGGCGTCGGGCGGATTGCTGGTCTGGGCGAACAGCGCGCCGATGCCGCCGGTGGCCAGCACCACCGCGCGACCGCGCACCGTCTCGCGCGTTCCATCGGCACAGGTGAAACCAACACCGCAAACGCCGGCGTCATCCCGCAGCAGGCCATCGACCTCGACCCCGGCGCGACGGGTGATGTGTCCCGAAGCGCGCGCCGCAGTGACCAGCGACTCCATCACTTTTGCGCCGGTGGCATCGCCGCCAGCGTGGACAATGCGCGGACGATCATGGCCGCCTTCGCGCCCCAGCGCTAGGCCTCCGTCCGGGTTGCGATCGAACGCGACGCCCAGCAATTCCAGCCAGCGCACCGCCTCCGGCGCGCTGCGCGTGAGCAGATCGACGATCGCCGGATCGTTGTGCTGGCTGCCCGCTGTCAGGGTGTCGCGCGCGTGGTCTTCGGGCGTGTCGCCAGGCCCCACTGCTGCTGCGATGCCGCCCTGAGCGAGCAGGCTCGCCGCACCGCGCGCACCGGGCGCGCGCGTCAGCAGCAAGACTGGCGCCGGCGCCGCGGCCAGCGCGGTGGCGACGCCGGCGATCCCGCCGCCGACAACAATGATCGGATCGGCCGTGTTCACACCTTGTCGCGACGTCCGACTGCCAGCATCCGGTCCAGCGCACGGCGCGCGCCGACCACATCCTCCGGCGACACCACCACCTCGTTGCTCAGATCCCGCAGCACGGCGTGGATCTTCGGCAGCGTGATCTTCTTCATGTACGGACACAGGTTGCAGGGCTTGATGAACTCGACCTGCGGAAAATCATTGCGCAGGTTGTCGGCCATCGAGCACTCGGTGATCATCGCCACCCGCTCCGGCTTTTCCTTGGCCAACCATTTGCCCATCGCGCTGGTGGAGCCGACGAAGTCCGCCTCGGCCAGCACCTCGGGCGGGCATTCCGGGTGCGCCACGATTTTCGCGTTGAAGCGCTCGCGGGTGTGGCGCGCCTCGGCCGCGGTGAACTTCTCGTGAACCTCGCAGGCGCCGTTCCACAGCACAAGTTCAATGTCGGTCTGCTGAGCGACCCACGAACCGAGATACCGGTCGGGAAGAAAAATCACCTTGTCCACGCCGAATTCCTCGGCGACCGATTCGACCACCTGCACGGCGTTGGCCGAGGTGCAGCAGGAATCGGACACGGCTTTCACGGCGGCCGACGTGTTGACGTAGCTGACCACCGGCAGTCCCGGATGCCTGGCGCGCAGCGCGAGCACGTCCTCGGCGGTGATCGAAGCCGCCAGCGAACAGCCTGCCTCCATGTCGGGGATCAGCACGGTCTTGTTCGGCGCCAGTACCTTCACGCTCTCGGCCATGAAGTGCACGCCGCACATCACGATCAAGTCGCTGTCGCAGCTTGCCGCCTGCTGCGCCAGCGCCAGCGAGTCTCCGGTGATGTCGGCCACGCCGTGGAAGATCTCCGGCGACTGGTAGTTGTGCGCCATGATCAGCGCGCCGCGCTCCTTCTTCAGCGCATTGATCGCGTGAATCCACGGCAGATGCAGCGGCACCTCCACGCACGGAATCAGGCGTTCGAGCGTTTCCGCCAGCGGCGCATAGCGCGCTTCCAGTTCGGGGCTCCAGGCAGGGGCAACGGTTGCATTCATCATGACCTCGGGACAAAGCGACGCCGCCCGCAGCGGCGCCAAAGAAAAGGCGATCGTCAGTACGCCATCAGCGGGAGGGAATGGAAATGCCTGGCAACGCAGAGCGCGTGCCGGAGAACGGGATCGATCCACACAGGTTTTGATTGGAACACTTCAGGCAATACCCGATGGTTGGCTGGGAAGGCAAAAGCGATCATGCCGGCGGACGCAGATCCGAATCCTTGACCGGCGTCATTTTAAGGTTCTTGTCCGGATCGTGCAGGTTGGGGTCAGCGCCCGGTCCACGCGCGTTCATGTCCACGCGCGCCGCACGTTCGGAAACAACGCGTTCGGAAACAAACCGGCGCCCGCGCCGATGCGCGCCGCCCAGCGTCACGAAAGCCGTGCCGTGCGAAAGCATCCATGCGCACCCGGCCGCAACAGCCCAGTGCGGCCACAGCACGGCCAATACCATCAAAACCGCAGCCACGAGGTGCAGCGCCAGCACAACCGCCTTGTTGCGCGACGGCAGCAACAGCTGCACGCCCGGCACATGCACGCCCTTGCCGCATTCGCGCTGCAGTTCGATCCAGCCGAGAAACGCGACGATCTCCAGCGCCATCCCGGTGACCAGCAACGGCAATCCGATCGCGATCGCCAATGCGCCGATGAGAACCGCATCGACAGACCCGGCAAGAGCAAGGCCGGCGGAAGCCAGCAAAGCCAGATATCCCGCACTCCAGAAGAAGGTCAGCGGAGCCTTGCGCAGATGGCGCGAACGCACCTGCATCAACAGCCCGCCCAATGCAAATGCCAGCACCACGACGGACAGCGCAACGCGCAGCCAGATCGCTTCCAACCCGGCCGCCGCAAACGTCAGCAGCACCGCAAGCAGCGCGTACAGCGCGATTTGCCAGAACGCCTGCCATCGCTGCGGAACCGGCGCAACGCCCTGAAACATCGGCGCTACCACCCGCGCCACCGCCGCCAGCAGTCCCAGCACCCAGCCCAGCACGCCCCAGTCGGCGTGGGCGTCGGTCAGCGCCTGCTGCGGCAACCGCAGCTGCCCACTCCATCCAAGCGCGAGCAGAAAACCGAGCAGTGCCGTCACCAGCGCCGCAGCCACGGCAAACCCCATGCCCTGACGCAGGAAACGCTCGCCTTCGGCCTTGGGCAGGCCCGGCAGAACGAAAGCAGCCATCAGTACAAAAGCCAGCGTCAGGACGCCGCCGCCCCAGCCGGCATGAAGCCGCTGCGGGCAGAGAAACGCAATCTCCAGCAGCAGCGCCCCCAGATTGAGCGCGAGATGCAGGATTCGCGCTCCGCGTTCGCCGCCGCGCACCTGCACGCCTGCGGCCACCGGAAGAAACTGCAGCAGGGCGCCGAACATCGCATTGCCCAGGAAGCCCAGGGTGAAGGCATGCACCAGCGCCAGCGTTGGCCCGGCCCAGCGCGAGGCCAGCATCGCCTCGCCGTCCAGCGCCAGCAGCACACCGGCCACGACGCCCCACGCGGCGGCGCTGCGCAAAAACAGACGCGGGATGGCAGGCCGCGGCGCCTGCGCCATGCGCAGCTTGGTCACGCCGATCCCGGACGCTCGATGCGAATCTCCGAACCGCCATCGGCGCGCTCACTGGCTTGCCAGAGCAAACCGCGTGCTTCCAGTTCGACCAGCAGCGGATGCGGCAGCAGCGGCGTCAGCACGACCACGACCTGTCCCGGCGCAAGCGCATCGACCGCATCCAGCGCTCGCAGCAGCGGCTCCGGTGCGGGCAGCGCGCGCAGATCCAGCGTGGTTGTTTCAAACCGTTCCCCAGGAGCCATCACTTTTGCTTCCGAAGATTGCACGACCAGTCCATGGATGCGCCTGCTCCGCTCGGCCAGCAATCCCGAAGCGATCGGAATTTCAACACCTGTTCAGGCAGGCCTCGACGCAGTTCACTGGCCACGCTCAGGCGTTGCTGCGTTTGCGCGGCTCCGGACTCTGGCCGCCGCCGCCGTTTGCCGCCGCATACAGGGCGTCCTCGTCGAGGATGCGCACACGGCGTCCGTGCACCTCGATGATCCTGTCCTCATGCAGCCGGCTGAAGCCGCGGCTGACGGTTTCCAGCACCAGCCCGAGGTAGCGTGCGATCTCGTCCCGGCTCATCGGCAGGTGGAAGTCGTTGGAAGGTCTGCCGATGCGCCGATAGCGCTCGCTCAGTCCATGCACGAACATCGCGATGCGCTCGCTGGCCTGCCGCCGCGCCAGCAGGTCGACGTGGTCGTGGTCGTGGTTGGCGCTCTGCCCAATGACGCGCAGCAACTGCTGCTGCAGGCTCGGCAGCATGGCGGCAATCGACGCCAGCCGGTCGAACGGCAATTCGCAGACGCGTGCGTCGACCAGGGCGATCGCCTCGCAGCGGTGCACCCCGGTACCCACCGCATCCAACCCGAACAGCTCGCCCTGCAGGTGAAAACCGAGCACATGTTCTTCGCCGGACGCATTGACCACGATGGTCTTGAAGCTGCCTTCGCTGGCGACATAGACCGCACGCAGCGGGTCGCCGGGACGAAACAGGGTCTCGCCCTTGGCCAGCGGACGTCGTCGCCGCGCGACCAGATCCAGACGGCCCATGTCCTCGCCGTTCATTCCGGTCGGAAGGCACAGCTGCTGCAGCGAACATTCCGTACAACTGCGCCGCAAGCGCGCCAGACTCAACGAGACGGGTTCGTTCATCGAATGCAAATCCACGCGATCCTTCGTACAATTATGCCCTCAAACGCGCTCTTTTTCGCCCGGTCTAAGCTCCGGCCCCGTATTGGGCAGCGTGCCACCGCAAACGCCATACCTTCCCGTTCACGCTGCAGCCGGCGTGGATCGGCGCGCACTCTGCTTTACGGAGACCCGCATGCAAGCCAATGCCGGCACTTACAACGACAAGGTCGTCCACCAGTTCGCGGTGGCCACCGTGCTCTGGGGCATCGTCGGCATGGCCGTCGGGGTATTTTGCGCCGCCCAGCTGTACTGGCCCGCACTCAACTTCGACACCCCGTGGCTGAGCTATGGCCGGCTGCGCCCGCTGCACACCAACGGCATGATCTTCGCCTTCGGCGGTTCGGTGCTGTTCGCCACCTCGCTGTACGTGGTGCAGCGCACCTGTCACGTGCGGCTAATTTCCGACAGGCTCGCCAGCTTCGTGTTCTGGGGCTGGCAGGCGGCGATGCTGGGCGCCGTCATCACCCTGCCGCTGGGGATCACCCAGAGCAAGGAATACGCGGAACTCGAGTGGCCGCTGGACATCCTGATCGCAATCGTCTGGGTGGCCTACGGCTGGCTGTTTTTCGGCACCCTCGCCAAGCGCAAGGTCAAGCACATCTACGTCGCCAACTGGTTCTACGGCGCCTATGTGATCGCGGTGGCGCTGCTGCACATCGTCAACAACCTAGTGATGCCGGCCGGGCTGTGGAAGTCGTACTCGGTCTACAGCGGCGCGGTGGATGCGATGGCGCAGTGGTGGTACGGCCACAACGGCGTGGCGTTCCTGCTGACCGTCGGCTATCTGGCGATGATGTACTACTTCGTGCCCAAGCAAGCGCAGCGCCCGATCTACTCCTACCGCCTGTCCATCGTCCACTTCTGGGCGCTGATCTCCATCTACATGTGGGCCGGCCCGCACCATCTGCACTACACCGCCCTGCCCGACTGGGCGCAGTCGGTGGGCATGGTGTTCTCGGTGATCTTGCTGGCCCCGAGTTGGGGCGGCGCGATGAACGGCATCCTCACGCTGTCGGGCGTGTGGCACAAACTGCGCACCGACCCGATTTTGAAGTTCCTGATCGTGGCGATCAGCTTCTACATGATTGCCACTTTCGAAGGCCCGCTACTGTCGATCAAGACGGTCAACTCGCTCAGTCACTACACCGACTGGACCATTGGCCACGTACACGCCGGCACCTTGGGCTGGGTGGCGATGATTTCGATTGGTTCGTTGTATTCGCTGTATCCGCGCCTATTGGGCCTTAATGGCATGTATTCGACCAAGTGGATTGATACCCACTTCTGGATGCACACGATCGGCGTGGTGTTCTACATCGTCTCGATGTGGATTGCCGGTATCACCCAAGGCTTGATGTGGCGTGCCACCAACCCCGACGGCACCTTGACCTATAGCTTCGTCGAATCGCTGGTCGCCACCTATCCGTACTACCTCGGCCGCCTGCTCGGCGGGCTGCTGATCCTGGCCGGCATGTGCCTGATGGGCTGGCACATGTGGAAGACCTGGCAGCAGGCGCGCGCGCTTACCGAGCACCCGGTGCTCCCCCCCGACGCCGCCGAAGCGGTTGCCTGAGGAAAACAGCATGGGAATTGCACACGAAAAACTCGAAAAGAACGTCGGCTTGCTGGCCGTACTGATCGCAGTCGCGGTCTCGCTGGGCGGTCTGGCGGAAATCGTCCCGCTGATGTTCCAGGCCGAAGCCATCCAGCCGCTGCCGGGGGTCAAACCCTATCCGGCGCTTGAACTGGCCGGACGCGATGTCTATGTTCGCGAAGGCTGCTACAACTGCCATTCGCAGATGGTGCGCACCTTGCGGTTTGAAACCGAACGCTACGGCCATTATTCGATGGCCGGCGAATCCGTGTACGACCGTCCGTTCCAGTGGGGTTCCAAGCGCACCGGACCTGACCTGGCCCGCGTCGGCGGCCGCTATTCGAACGACTGGCACCGCGTGCACTTGATAGATCCGCGCGCCGTGGTGCCCGAATCCAACATGCCGTCCTTCCCGTGGCTGGAAAAGAACACCCTCGACGGTGCCACCGTGCAGGCGCACATGCGCGCGCTCAAGCGTCTCGGCGACCCCTACTCGGATGCAGAAATCGCCGCTGCGCCCACCGCCGTGGCCGGCAAGACCGAACTTGATGCGCTGGTGGCCTATCTGCAGGGCCTCGGCATCCACGCACCGAAGGGAGGCTGAGCATGCTTTCCGGAATCCTGACTTCCTTCCTGTTGATCCTGTTCGTCGGCCTGTGGCTCTGGGCCTGGCAACCACGCCTGCGCAAGAACTTCGAGGCCACCGCGCGGCTGGCCGTGGACGATGACATCATCCCGGCCGGCGAAGAACGCACCGACGACGATGGGAGAACCCACCCATGACCACCGGCTGGAACCTGTACGTCATCGCACTGATCCTGTTCAACCTGCTGGGAGTTGCCTGGCTGCTGTGGTGGACCGCCAAGCGCCGCCCCGGCGATCCCAGGCCGGAAGATACCAGCCACTATTGGGATGGCGACATCACCGAATTCAACAAGCCGATGCCGCGCTGGTGGATCAACGGTTTTTACGTCGCCATCGCTTTCGCGTTCGGCTACCTGTTCTGGTACGGCGGCTTCGGCACCTACCAGGGTTTCGGCCACTGGAGCTCGAAGGCCGAGCACGACACCGCGGCGGCGGAAGCCAAAGCCAAGCTGGAGCAAACCTTCGCTCCGTACAAGGGCAAGGCGATCGACGCGCTGGCGCAGAACCCGCCCGCGGTGGAACTCGGGCGTTCGATCTTCGCCAACAATTGCGCAACCTGCCACGGATCCTCGGCCAGAGGCGCGACCGGCTACCCGAACCTGACCGACAACATCTGGCACTGGGGCGACAGCCCCGATCAGATACTCCACACCGTCCTGAAGGGTCGCGAAGGCGTGATGCCGCCCTGGGGCAAGGCGCTCACCGGCATGGGCGGTTCGGACGCGGTGGACTACGTGATCGCCTACGTGCGCCAGCTCGGAACCACGGGCGCCGCCACGTCGAACGATTTTGCCGCCGCACGCGGCAAGGATCTTTTCGAGAACATCTGTGCCGCCTGCCACGGCAAGGACGGCAAGGGCAACGTCGCGCTCGGCGCGCCCGATCTGACCGACGGCTACTGGCTGTACGGCGACAGCAGCGCGGCCCTGCACGAAACCATCGCCAACGGCCGTCATGGCAGCATGCCGGCCTGGGGCGAGACCCTGGGCGACACCCGCGCGCGCCTCGTCGGCGCCTACGTCTGGTCGCTGTCGCATCCGGCCAACGCGGCCGCGGGCAAGTGATGAACGAACAGGCACCGCGCGAGATCGATTTCCCGCCGCGCCCATTGGCGCAGCGGCTCGGGGCGATCCTGTGGCCGAGCTTCTTCGCGGCCGGCGTCGCAACGATGGTGTTCTTCGCCTTCATCGATCCGCTGGAACTGCGCGATTTGACCTTCCCGAATCTGGCGATCAGTCGGGAGTTCGGCTACACCCTAGGCTTTTTCACTTTCTGGCTGGCGACCGCGTCGTCCAGCCTGTTCACCTGGATCCTGTTGCGACCCTCGAGCCGCTTCAACGGACCCAAGATCGGTCGGTTACGGTAAAGCGTTGTGAACAACAAGCGCATCGACATCGACCTGCTGGATCAATCCGGCGAGACCGGCGGCGATTCCGCGTATGTCAGCGAACGCAAGGTCTATCCGCGCGCCATTTCCGGCCGCTTCGACCGGATGCGCCGGCTCGCCGTGTTCTGGCTGCTGGGCATGTATTACCTGTTCCCGTGGCTGAAGTGGGACGGCCGCCAGGCGGTGCTGTTCGACCTTCCGGCACGCAAGTTCTACGTGTTCGGAATCACCTTCTGGCCGCAGGATTTCAGCCTGCTCGCGATCCTTCTGATCGTGCTTGCGCTGACATTGTTTTTCGCCACCGCGCTGGCCGGTCGGCTGTGGTGCGGCTACGCCTGCCCGCAGACGGTGTGGACCGAAACCTTCATGTGGATCGAGCACTGGACCGAAGGCGATCGCGGCAAGCGGATGAAGCTCGACGCCGGCCCGTGGAACCGCGAGAAGATCCTGCGCAAGGGCAGCAAGCACTTCTTGTGGCTGGTGTTCGCGCTGTGGACCGGCGTTACCTTCGTCGGCTTCTTCACCCCCATCAGCAGTCTGGCCACGCGCCTGCCGGCGCTCGACTGGAACGGCTGGGAAACGTTCTGGGTACTGTTCTATTCGCTGGCGACCTGGGGCAACGCCGGCATCCTGCGCGAGCAGGTGTGCAAATACATGTGCCCGTATGCGCGCTTCCAGAGCGCGATGTTCGACCGCGACACCCTGATCATCGCCTACGACCCGCTGCGCGGCGAGCCGCGCGGTTCGCGCAGGAAGGGCCTGCCCAGCGTGCTGGAACGTGCGCGCGGCCTGCTCGATGTGCGCACCGCCTACGACTACGTGTTCCGCGCCAGCCAGCACCCAAGCGCCGCGGCCGCCCGTCTGCAGGCCAGCGGCACGGTGACGCTGGCAGCGGCCGGCGAGGAAGCGCTGCCGCTGCCCAAGTTCGAACCGGATCAACTTGGCGACTGCATCGACTGCGGCATGTGCGTGCAGGTCTGCCCGGTCGGCATCGACATCCGCAACGGCCTGCAGTACGAGTGCATCGCCTGCGGGCTGTGCATCGATGCCTGCGACGAGGTGATGGACAAGGTCGGCATGCCGCGCGGCCTGATTCGCTATACCAACCAGAACGCGCTCGACGGCCAGCCAGCGCGAATCCTGCGCCCGCGCATTGTCGTCTACGCCATTTTGTTGATCGCGCTGGTGTCGGCCTGGACCTGGGGCGTGTTTCACCGCAGCCCGCTGATCGCCGACGTGCTGCGCGACCGCAACGCCCTGTATCGCGAACACGGCGACCGCATCGACAACGGCTACACGC
This sequence comes from Xanthomonas sp., assembly GCA_018262705.1. Classification (GTDB taxonomy): domain Bacteria; phylum Pseudomonadota; class Gammaproteobacteria; order Xanthomonadales; family Xanthomonadaceae; genus Thermomonas. Next base: position 29,270 of record JADFDQ010000012.1, on the reverse strand, counting down.
TGAAACTGGTCAACAAGACCGACGTCGAGCGCAGCTACCGGGTCAGCATTGTCCCCGCCGACCAGGCGCCGCTGGCGCTCACCGGCGCGCCGATCGAAGTCAAGGTTCCGGCCGGCGCGGTCATTGCCCACGAAATCGAAGTCGGCGCACCCGCCGACGCGGTGCGCGGCCGCCACAACCTGATCTTCGTGATCGAAGCCGACGACGGCAGCGCCAACGCCCGCGTGGACAGCACATTTTTCGGCCCGATGTGATCGAGACAACGCAATGACGCAACGTTCCTCGCCGTGGCGCGAGCCGATCGTCTGGCTGATGGTGGCGCTGGTCGGCTCGGTGCTCATCGGCAGCATCGTCATGCTCAAACTCGCCCTCAGCGGCGGCCCGATGGATGTCGTCCGCGACGAAGTCGAGCGCACCGGAGAGATCCAGCACGCGGATCTGGGCCCGGACGCCAACGCGGCAGCGGCCGGCCTGGCTGCGGTGGTGAGGATCGACCGCGAGCACGGGCTCGTCGAGGTCTTTCCCGCAGGCGGCGACTTCGATCACGCCCAGACACTGCGCCTCGCTCTTCATCATCCGATCCGCGCCAGTGACGACCTGACGCTGGAATTGACGCCGTTCGACGCCGGCTGGAGCAGCAAAGCCAAGCCAGCGCTCGACCACGACTGGCTGCTGCAACTGGAGCCGCTCGGCGACGCGCGCTGGCGCCTGCGCGGACGGCTGCTCCGCGACGAGCTGGCTGCACGAGTCGCACCGGCCGTCGCCGTCGACACGCCTTAGCCGCGATGGAAGCCAGCGCCGGCACCTGTCACCACTGCGGCGAACCGCTGCCGTCGGCGCCGATCAGGCAAACCCTGGACGGCAGCGAGCGCCGTTTCTGCTGCGAGGGCTGCGCCGCCGCCGCGCGCTGGATCCGCTCGGCGCATTTGCAGGACTACTACCGTCTGCGCAGCGCGCCGGCCGGCCGGGTCGATGTCGATGCGCCGTCGCTGGCGGTCTGGGATCGCGAGGATCTGCTCGCCGGCCATGCCCGCGCCGTGGACGGTGGTCGCGAGATCACCGTCCTCACCGACGGCATGCGCTGCGCCGCCTGCGCTTGGTTGATCGACCGCGCGCTGGCGCGCGAAGGCGGCGTTTTGGACAGCTCCGCCAACGCGATCACCGGCCGCATCCGGATCGCCTGGGATCCGGCGAAGACGCCGCTGTCGAAGCCGCTGGCGCGGTTGGCCGCGCTCGGCTACCGCCCCAATCTGGCGACCGGTCTGGCGCGCGAAGCGCAGCGCCGGCGCGAGCGCAATCGCGACCTGATCCGGATCGGCCTAGCCGGCATCGCCGCGATGCAAGCGATGATGTTCGCCGAGGCGCTGTATCTCGACACCCGCGGCGAAATGCCGCTGCCGACCCGCGACTTCTTCCGCTGGATCACGTTCATGGTGTCCACTCCGGTGGTGTTCTGGGCCGGCTGGCCGTTCCTCGCCGGCGCATGGAACGAGCTGCGCGGACGTCGGTTCGGCATGGACGTGCTGATCGCCGGCTCCACGTTGCTGGCATGGGCCGCAAGCACGCTGGAAATGGTGCGCGGCGGACCACACGTCTGGTTCGACGCGGCGGTGATGTTCGTGTTCCTGCTGTTGGTCGCGCGTCAACTTGAAGTGCGCGCGCGCGGGATTGCCTCGGCGCAGGTGGATGCGCTGGCGCGGGCACGGCCGGCCTTTGCGACCCGCGAACTGGACAACGGCGAGCGCGAATCGGTGCCGATCGAAGCGCTCGACGTGGGCGATACGGTACGCATTGCCGTCGGCGAACCGGTGCCGGCCGACGGCTTCCTGCTGGAGGGTGAAGCGCAGTTCGAGGAATCGCTGCTGACCGGCGAGGCGACACCGGTTGCCAAGCGCGAAGGCGATGCCGTGTACGCCGGCACGCTGTGCCGCGAGCACGCCGCACGCATCCGCCTGACCCAAGTCGGTGCCGGCACCCGCCTTGCCGAACTGGCGCGGCTGGTGGAAACCGCACAGGCACATCGACCGGCGCTGGCGCGCGGCAGCGAGCGCATCGCCACCTGGTTTGTCGCCGCGCTCGCCGTGGCCGCGCTCGCAGTGTATGCGTGGTGGCGCGTACACGATCCGGCGCGCGCCTTCGAAGTCACGCTGTCGCTGCTGGTGATCAGCTGCCCCTGCGCGCTGTCGCTGGCGGTTCCGGCGGCGCTGGCCGCCGCCCACGGCGCGCTGGCGAAGATTGGCGTGCTGGCAGTGCAACCGGAAGCGCTGGAACGGTTGGCCGGCGTCACCGATGTGGTGTTCGACAAGACCGGCACCCTGAGCGACGGCAGGCCGCAGCGGCAAACCGCCGAATCCTTCGGCAGTCTGACCCAAACCGACGCACTGCGGATCGCCGCGACATTGGAGCGCGACAGCAGCCATCCGCTCGCCACCGCGTTTGCCGATGTCACGGACATTCCTGTCGCTGCATCCTTGCGTGCCATCGCCGGTCAAGGCGTCGAAGGCGAGGTCGGGGGCCGTCGCTGGCGGATCGGCAGCGCGCCGTTCGCGACCGGGGGCGAAGACGACGGCGCCGTGTGGCTGGCCTGCGACGACGGCGCGCGCGCACGCTTCACCTTTGCCGAACGACCGCGCCCCGATGCCGGCGTAGCGCTGCAACGTCTGCGCGAACAGAAGCTTGTCCTGCATCTGGCCAGCGGCGACGGTGAAAATTCAGTCGCACGTTTCGCGCAAGCATTTGATCTGCACGCTATCCACGCCCGTCAGTCGCCCGAAAACAAGCTTGCACTGGTGCGCACGCTGCAACAGCAAGGGCATTCCGTGGCGATGGTTGGCGACGGTCTCAACGATGCGCCGGTGCTGGCCGGGGCCGACGTGTCGCTGGCCATCGGCGATGGCGCAGCATTGGCGCAGCGTTCGGCGGATTTCGTCCTGTCCGGTCGATCTCTGGATGCAGTGCCCGCTGCAATCGCCATCGCCCGCCGCACCCGCCGCATCATTCGCGAGAACATCGGCTGGGCGATCGGCTACAACCTGCTGGCGCTGCCGCTGGCCGCCGCCGGCACGGTGACGCCGTGGCTGGCGGCGCTGGGCATGGCGCTATCCTCGCTGCTGGTGACCGCCAATGCGCTGCGGCTCACCCGGATTCCCGCACCATGAACATCCTGCTGTTCCTGATTCCAATCAGTCTGCTGATGCTCGGTCTTGCCGCCGGCATCTTCGTGTGGGCGGTACGCCACGGCCAGTTCGAAGATCTCGACACGCCGGCGCTGGACGTTCTGCGCGACGACGAACCGCCCGAACGCACGCCGGACGATCCGGCAACGTCTGACCCAAACCATGCCGATTGACGCCCTTGTCCTCGGCGCGGCGTTGCTGACCGGACTGCTCGGCGGCGCCCACTGCGCGGCGATGTGTGGTGGCATCGCCACCGGCTTCTCGGCCGGCTCGCGCGGCTGGTGGGCGGCACTGCAGCCCAACCTTGGCCGGGTCGGCGGCTATGTGCTGGCCGGCGCGATCGTCGGCGGTCTCGGCGGCGGCTTGCTGGGGCTGGCGCGGCTGCCGTGGCTGGGCGTGGCGATGCGCGCCGCGGTCGGGCTCGTGCTGATCCTTGCCGGACTGCGCATGCTCGACGGCAAGAACCGCCTGCCGCGCTTCTTCGGTGGCCCCGGCAACCGTCTGTGGCTGCTGTTGCGCCCGCTGCAGCGGCGCCTGATGCCGGCCAACACGCCCACCCGACGCCTGCTGCTGGGGATGCTCTGGGGCTGGATGCCCTGCGGCCTGTCCGGCACCCTGCTCGCCGCCGCGTGGTTGACTGCCAGCCCGCTGCACGGCGCGCTGACGATGGCGGCATTTGGCCTCGGCACGCTGCCGGTGATGGTCTCGCTGACCTGGGCCGGTGCGCGCATCGGCCAGCGCCTGCAGCGAGGCGCATTCCGCTATGGCGCCGGCCTGATGGTCATTGCCGCCGGCCTGACCACGCTGGCTGCGCCGTGGCTGATCCATCTGCCGGCGCTGCACGGCCTGCTCACCGCGCTCGGCTGTCGCAGCCTGCCAAGCTGAACCGACCTTGCCATCACTTTCGCGCAAGGATGGCTCACGTCGTCATCTCTCCTACAATCGGAGCGATGCAAAAAAAAGACTCGATGGCACCCTCTTCAGCCAACACCAGCGGCAACCCGTTGTCACGCCTGTTCGGAAAAGGCAATGCTGGCGTGCCTGCGCCAGCCCCCGAACTCGACGCGCTGCGCCAACGCCTGACCATCGCTCAGGCGGTCGAACAGGAGCGCAAGCGCATCTACGACGACCTCCACGACGACGTCGGCAGCGCGCTGCTCACCCTGCTGTACCGCGTTCCCGATGGCGAGCGCCAGCTGGTGCGCGAAATCCTTCAGGATTTGCGTGCCATCCTCGCCCGCGATCGCGGCATCGAAGGCACCCTGCTGGAAGTGCTGGCCCAGTTGCGTGACGAAATCGAACAACGGCTGAGCACACGCGGCATCGGCCTGGATTGGAAACAAGCCGACGATTTGCCAGATCCGGCGCTGGATCGCGCGCAGGGCATGCACCTGTTCCGGATCGGCCGCGAGGCGGTGACCAATGCGATTCGCCACGCCAGCCCGACGCAGGTGCGGATCGTCATCGGGCGAGTGGACAGCGATTTGATTTTCGAGGTCACCGACGACGGCCGTTTCGATCCTGCCCGAATCGGCGGCGGGCGCGGCACCTGCAGCATGCGCTCGCGCGCCGACGAACTGCGCGGCGACATCCATTGGCAGCAGGGCACGCTGGGCGGCACCAAGGTTCAGCTGCGCTTTCCGCTGCCCCCCGCAGGCGCGGGATACCCGGAAGGCGCGGCAGACAGGAACATCGCGCCATGACCGCAATGCCCGCCCGCGCCCTGCTGCTGGAAGACCTGCCCGAGGTCGCAGGCTGGCTGACCGCGCTGCTCAAACAGCGTTTTGAAGGCATTCACGTCGATCACGCGCCGACCTTGGGCGACGCCCGGCGCCTGCTCGATTCCGGCATCCAGCCGCAGCTGGCACTGATCGATCTCGGCTTGCCGGACGGCGACGGCACCGCGCTGATCCGCCCGCTCACGCAGCGCTGCCCCGACTGCACCATCGTCGTCACCACATTGTTCGGCGACGACGCCCACGTGTTCCCGGCCCTGCGTGCCGGTGCCCACGGCTACCTGCTCAAGGACCAGCCGGAGGAACGGCTGGCCGCCGCCCTCGACGGCATCCTGCGCGGCGAACCGCCGCTGTCGCCGGCGATCGCCAAGCGCCTGCTGCGCGCCTTCCAGCCGATCGATCCCGATCCAACGCCCGGCGCCGAAACCCTCACCGCGCGCGAACGCGAAGTGCTGGTGCTGGTCAGCAAGGGCTGCCGGCTTCCGGAACTGGCCGAGAAGCTCGAAATCAGCCGGCACACCGTCTCCGACCATCTCAAGTCGATCTACCGCAAGCTCAACGTCAACAGCCGCGCCGAAGCCACGCTGGAAGCCGCGCGGCTGGGTCTGGTGCAGATTTAGGCTGCCACTTTCGCGACCGCCTGCGCATGCACCCCCGCCACCGCGCGCCCGGACGGGTCGGCCATCGTGGCGAAGCTCGCATCCCAGGCAATCGCGGCGGGCGATGAGCAGGCGATCGACTTGCCACCGGGCACGGTTTCGGCCGCCGCCGAGCTGGGGTAGTGGCGCTCAAAAATCGTGCGGTAGAAATACGCCTCCTTGGTCTGTGGCGGGTTGTGCGGGAAGCGCTTGTCGGCGGCGGCCAGTTCGCGATCCGACACTTGCGCTTCGGCGTGCGCCTTCAAACCATCGATCCAGCCGTAGCCCACGCCATCACTGAATTGCTCTTTTTGCCGCCACAAAATTTCCTTCGGCAGATAGCCCTCGAAGGCTTGCCGCAGCACGCCTTTTTCCATCCGCTGCGGGCCGGCATCGCCTTTGCGCACCATTTTGTGGGCGGCGTCCATGCGCATCGCCACGTCCATAAATTCGCGGTCCAGAAACGGCACCCGTGGCTCCACCCCCCAGGCCATCATCGACTTGTTGGCGCGCAAGCAGTCGTAGTTGTAAAGCGCATCCAATTTGCGCACCAATTCCTCGTGAAATTCGCGTGCATTGGGCGCTTTGTGGAAATACAAATAGCCGCCAAAAATCTCGTCGCTGCCCTCGCCGGACAGCACCATCTTCACGCCCATCGCTTTGATCCGGCGTGCCAGCAGGAACATCGGCGTCGATGCGCGAATGGTCGTCACATCATAGGTTTCGACATGCCGAATCACCTCCGGCAGCGCGTCAAGACCTTCTTCGAAGGTGTATTCGAAGCCGTGATGGACGGTGCCCAATTGCTCCGCCGCGATCCTGGCCGCCGCCAAATCCGGCGAGTCTTTCAGGCCGATGGCAAAACTGTGCAAGCGCGGCCACCACGCTTCGGTTTGGTCGCCATCCTCAACCCGATGCCGCGCATAACGTGCGGCCACGGCTGCCACCAGCGAAGAGTCCAGCCCGCCCGACAACAACACGCCATACGGCACGTCGGTCATCAGCTGGCGATGCACGGCGGCTTCGAACGCTTCGCGCAATTCGGCCAGCGAGACCTCTGCACCTTCCACCGCGGCGTAGTCGCGCCACGGCCGTTGGTAGTACCGGGTCAGTTCGCCAGTGGATGTATCGAACCAATGCCCCGGCGGAAACTGCGCCACGTCCGCACAATCATCGGCCAACGCTTTCATTTCCGATGCCACCCGCAAGCGGCCTTCTTTATCGTGCCCCCAATACAGCGGCACCACGCCCATCGGATCGCGGGCGATGAGCGCGCGCCCGTTGGCCTTGTCCCACAGCGCGAACGCGAAGATGCCGTTCAAGCGGTTGAGGAAGGAAGCCGGCGTGTCTTCGCGATACAGCGCGTTGATCACCTCGCAATCGGATTCGGTCTGGAAGGCGTAGGCTTGTGTGAGATCGGCTTTGAGGGCGCGATGATTGTAGATCTCGCCATTGACCGCCAGCACCAGTTGGCCATCGTCGGACAGCAGCGGCTGCGAGCCACCGGCGGGATCGACGATGGCAAGCCGTTCATGCACAAGGATCGCGCCGGCATCCACATACACCCCGCTCCAATCCGGGCCACGGTGGCGCTGGCGGCCGGAGCGTTCCAAGGCTTCGCGCCGCAGTTGCTGGCTTTCCGCACTGGATTGCAGGTTGAAGATTCCGAAGATGGAGCACATGGCGGGTTTCCTTGGTTTCGAGAGCGTTATCGGGAGACAAAACGAAAAAACCCGCATCTTGCGATGCGGGTCTTGGGAAGTTCGGCTGGCCTTGCCTTGCCTATGCGCGGGCCCGCTGCCGCGCACGATGTCTCGTGCCGCGATTATTGCGGTTGCGATTATTGTTAATGTTGGCAAGGGCGAACGACATGTGGCGATCGTGCACTATTTGTTTGCCTTTGCGCAAGCGATGCTTTCTCATGCAACTGCGACCTCAGCAAGGTGGATAGCATGATGCGTCGATGGCTTAAACGGGGATTGCTTGCATTGTTGCTGCTGCTGGTGGCCGCGTCCGTCACGGTCTATAGCGTGTTGCGCGGCAGCCTGCCCACACTGGATGGCCAGCACGCCTTGCCGGGCTTGCAGGCAGCAGCCACCGTAACGCGCGATGCCAACGGCACCGTCACCATCGACGCGCAAAACGAATCCGACGCCCTGCGCGCACTCGGCTATGTGCATGCGCAGGAGCGCTTTTTCGAAATGGACCTGATGCGGCGCAGCGCGGCCGGGGAATTGGCGGCGCTGGTCGGTCTCGCCGCCATCGACGTCGACAAGCAGCACCGCCTGCACCGGCTGCGCGCTCGCGTCGAACAAGACCTGCCCGCGATCGCCGGCGACAAGCGCGCCCAACTTGATGCCTACGTCGAAGGCGTCAATGCCGGACTGGCCGCGCTGCGCGTCCGGCCCTGGCCCTACCTGCTGCTGCGCGAAGCGCCGCAGCCGTGGACGGCCGAAGACACGCCGCTGGCCGCGATGGCGATGTATTTCGACCTGCAGGGCGGCGAAGACGCCGACGCGCTGGCGCTGTGGCGGATGCGCCCGCATCTGCCGCCGGCGCTGTACGCGCTGCTTGCGCGCACCGGAACGCGCTGGGACGCGCCGCTGACCGGCGCCGCGATTGGCGACGCGACGCTGCCTGGTCCGCAGCAGGTCGATCTGCGGCGTTTGCCGACCGACGTCCGCGCACCCGCACGACCGGAAGCTCGCGGCGCACCGGGCAGCAACAATTTCGCGGTGGCCGGAAACCTGACCGACGATGGACGCGCCATCGTCGCCAACGACATGCACCTGACCCTGCGTGCGCCCAATATCTGGTTCCGGGCGCGGCTGCGTTACCCGAATCCGAACGCACCCGCCCAAACCATCGACGTGCAGGGCGTCACCCTGCCCGGCCTGCCGCTGGTGATCGCCGGCAGCAACGGCCGCATCGCCTGGGGCTTCACCAACAGCTACATCGACACCATGGACTGGAAGCTGGAAATGCCTTGCGGCGCGACCGCTGCCAGCGGCTGCGCCGAAGTGACGCGCCACGTCGAGCGAATCGACGTCGCCCATGGAACGCCGGTACAACTCAACGTCGAAGAAACCGCTTGGGGGCCGATCATCCACCGCGAAGCCGGCGGCCGCACGCTGGCGCTGCGTTGGGCGGCCCAGCTTCCCGGCGCGATCAACCTTGGACTGACCCGATTCGCTGCAGCCGGAAGCCTCGACGATGCGCTGGAGATCGCGCAGGACGTGGCGTTGCCGACGCAGAATCTGCTGGTTGTCGACCGCAATGGCCAGATCGCCTGGCGCCTGCTCGGACCGGTTCCGCAGCGCGCGCCAACCTGCACGCTGGCAGACAGCGTCGAAGATCCGCGCGTCGAAAATTGCCCGCCGTGGCCGATGAGCACCCGCGCTACGCCGGTGCTGCGTTCGCCGCAGCGCGACCGGCTTTGGACCGCCAACGCACGCGTGCTCGATGGCGAAGCGCTGCGTCGGGTCGGCGATGGCGGCTATGCGCTCGGCGCACGCGCGGCGCAAATTCGCGGCGATCTACAGCAGCGACAACAGTTCAGCGAACGCGATCTTCTGGAGATCCAGCTCGACGACCGCGCGCTGCTGCTTTCTCCCTGGCATGACCTGCTGGAATCGCGCGCCAACGCCGCGCGAACACCCGCGCTGCGCGCGCTGTACGCATCCGCCATGCATTGGGAAAATCGCGCCGACGCGACGTCGGTGAGCTACCGCATCGTCCGCGCGTGGCGGCTGGAAGTTCACAGACGCATCGCCAACGGGCTGACGGCACCGGCGCGGGTTGCCCTCGGCCGTGCCTTCGTCATGCCCAACCTGCTGCAGTTCGAAGGCGTGGTCTGGCCACTGGTCACCCAGCGCCCGCAAAACCTGCTGCCGCGCGGCAACGCCAGTTGGGACGCGCTGCTCGAAGACGCCGCTGCCGAGGTGCAAACGGCGCTGACGAAAGAAGGCCCGCTGCCGCAGCGCAGCTGGGGACAGCGCAACACCGCTGCGATCTGCCATCCGCTGGCGGGTGCGCTTCCCGCGATCGGCAAGCGCTGGCTGTGCATGCCGGCGCAGCCGCTGTCCGGCGACGACAACATGCCGCGGGTGGTCGCACCCAGCTTCGGCGCATCCGAACGGATGGTGGTCGCACCCGGTCGCGAGGACAAAGGCTTGTTTCACATGCCCGGCGGCCAGAGCGGCCACCCGCTGTCACCGTTCTGGGGCGCCGGCCACGCTGCATGGGTGGAGGGCAACCCCACACCGTTCCTGCCGGGGCCGGTGAAATACACGTTGAGGTTGCTGCCGGCAACGCGCTGATCACCCCACCAACAACGTCTCCACCAATTGCAAATACAACGCCGGCAACCGCTGCAAATCGCTAACCCGTACCTGTTCATTCACTTGGTGGATGCTGGCATTGACCGGGCCGACTTCAATGCACTGCGCGCCCAATGGCGCAATGAAGCGGGCATCCGAAGTGCCGCCGCCGGTGCTTTCTTCCGGCGCTGCGCCGGAAAACTCTGCAAGCACTTCACGCGCAGCAGCGCGCAGTGGGCCTTCCGGGGTGTAGAACGGTTCGCCGCTGCGGTGCCAGTGGATTGCATAGTCAAGTGCATGCGCGCGCAGTACGGCTTCGCATTCGGCCTCGAGTTTTTGCGCCGTCCAATGCGGGTTGTAGCGCAGGTTGAACAGCACTTGCAGCTCGCCCGGAATCACATTATTGGCACCGGTGCCGGCGTGGACGTTGGAAATTTGCAGACTGGTGGGTGGGAAGGTTTCGAAAGCTTGATCCCATTGCCGTGCGGCCAATTCGGCCAGCGCCGGCAGCGCCTGATGGATGGGGTTGCAGGCTTTTTCCGGATACGCCACATGCCCCTGCACGCCGCGTACGCTGAGCGTGGCCGACAGACTGCCGCGCCGACCAACGCGCAGCAAATCGCCCAACACTTGTTTGGAAGATGGCTCGCCGGTGATGCACCAATCGATGCGCTCGCCGCGTGTGCGGAACACATCGGCCACTTTGCGCACGCCGTCGATGGCATCGCCTTCTTCGTCGGAGGTCAACAGCAGCGCGACCGTGCCGGTGTGCTGCGGATGCGCGGCCACGAACTGTTCCAGTGCAATCACAAATGCCGCCACGCTGCCTTTCATATCGGCCGCACCGCGCCCGTACAACACGCCGTCGCGAATCTCGGGGGCGAAGGGATCGCTGGCCCATGCTTCACGCGGGCCCGGTGGCACCACATCGGTATGCCCCAGCAACACCAGCACCGGGCCGTCGCCGCTGCCGTGGGCGGCCCAAAGATTGTCCACCTCGCCAAAGCGCAAGGATTCGATGGAAAACCCCGCCGCTTGCAAGCGCTTCGCGATCAGTGGCTGGCAACCGGCATCGTCTGGTGTCACAGAGGGGCGCGCGATCAGTTCGCGGGTGAGTTGGAGGACGTTGCTCATATGCTCATATGCCCCACTGCCTGTTGTAGGAGCGCACCTTGGGGCGCGACCGATTGATGCGTGCCGTCGCGCCCCAAGGTGCGCTCCTACAGTATTCCAAACAGCTTCTTGAAGCCGTTGTCGGAAAAGCCCTGCGACACGCGGCCATCGGCCATCACCACCACCGGCCGCCGAATCAGCTGCGGGTATTCGCGCAGCAGCAATTTCCATTCGGCATCGCTGCCCGGTGTTTTGCGCTGCGGCGCAAGCTCGCGCCAGGTCGTCGAGGATTTGTTGATCAGCGCCTCCCAACCGCCCACGGCGTCTTTCCATGCCAGCAGCGTCTCCGGCGACTGCCGCTGGTCGCGGTAATCCACGAAGGTGTAGTCCACGCCAAAACGTTTGAGCCAGTTTTGTGCTTTCTTGCAGGTGTCGCAGTTTTTCAGGCCGTAAAGGATGGTCATGCGAAAAATATCCATGGGAATGGTCGGCAGGCGGTGTTCGCGACCATCGGCGACAGGGACGTCGCCGATGAGCCTACATGGGCGAGGGCCGCATGCTCACGAAGCATTGCTTCGCGCGGCTCCGAACGCCCGCCGCGCTGCGGCGGGCCGGCCCCGCGAAGCGGGTATTCACGGCGTGTCGCGAACACCGCCTGCCGACCAGTCTCGCGATGACTCATTCAATCCGCCAACCCGCGCAGCAACTCATTCACCGAAGTCTTGCTGCGGGTTTTTGCGTCCACCTGCTTGACGATCACCGCGCAGTACAACGAATGACTTCCATCGGCAGCGGGCAGCGAACCGGACACCACCACGCTCCCCGGCGGCACGCTGCCGTAGCTCACTTCGCCGGTCATGCGGTTGAAAACGCGGGTGCTCTGGCCGAGGAACACGCCCATCCCCACCACGCTGTGATGGCCGACCACAAAGCCTTCCACCACTTCCGAACGCGCGCCGATGAAGCAGTGGTCTTCAATGATCGTCGGACTGGCCTGCAGCGGCTCCAGCACGCCGCCGATGCCGACGCCGCCCGACAGATGGCAGCCCTTGCCGATCTGGGCACAGCTCCCGACCGTCGCCCAGGTGTCGACCATGGTTCCAGACCCGACGTAGGCGCCGATGTTGACGAAACTCGGCATCAGCACCACATCCTTGCCGATGTGGCTGCCCGCGCGCACCACGGCGCCGGGCACCACGCGCGCACCAAGCTTGCGAAACGCATTTTCGTCGAATTCCGCGAAACGCGCCGGCACCTTGTCCCAGAACGGCGCCGGATAGGCCTCGATCAGCTCCATGTCCTGGGTGCGAAAATACAGCAGCACCGCTTTCTTCAGCCATTCGTTGACCTGCCAGCCGCCCGTGCCGTCGGGTTCGGCCACGCGCAGCCAGCCCTGCTCCAGGCCGGCGATCGCACGATCCACCGTCGGCTTGGTCGAACCGTCGATTTCTTCGGGCGTGAGCGCAGCGCGCCGTTCCCAGGCGCTGTCGATCAGGAAGCGCAATTCTTCAACCTGCGCTGCGCGCGCGGGCGTTGGCGATTTTTTCGCAGGCGGTTTGCTGGGCATCAGCGGTCTCCGTCGAGAATGGCAAGCAGGGCGTCGCGCAGGGCGTCGCGACGTTCGGGCGAAAGCAGCGCATCGTGTTCGTCGCTGACCAGCAGCAGATCTTCGGCGCGTTCGCCGAAGGTCGCGATGCGCGCGTCGTGCACGCGCAACCGCTGTTCGCGCAGGACGCCGGCAATATCGGCCAGCAGTCCCGGCCGGTCGTTGCAGACCAGGCCGATGCGGGTGCCGCCGTCGATCTCGGTGAAATCGAGCTGCGGCGGAACGTGGAAATGGCGCAGATGCTGCGGACGGCTACGACGCGCGGGGCGGACGGCGGTCAGGTCGCCGGCCAGTGCCTGGGTCAGCCGCGCTTCGACGGCCTCCGTCTCCAGCGCGCTGCGGGCATCGCCGGGCTGCACTTGGAAGGTATCGAACACGGTGTCTTCGGGGCCATCGAGGATGCGTGCATGCAGGATACCCAGGCCCATTCGGTCGAGAGCGATGACGATTGCCGCGAACACGCCGTCGCGATCCGCCATGTGCACGAATACTTCCATCCGATCGCGCCCGGGCGGCTGGCGCACGGCCACCACCGGCATCCGCCCGCGGGCCGCATCGAGTGCCGCGGCCTGCCAAGCGATCTGCTCGGGTCGGCCGCGCAGGAAACACTCGTCCGGCATGTGTGCGAACAGCGCATCGATGGCCCTGTCCGGATGCCCTTCTTCCAGCAACAGCGCCCGAGCCGCAGCGCGATTTTCCGCGCTGCGCTCGGCCGCTGCCACCGGATGCCCGAGCCCGCGCCGCAGCGCCAGACGGGTCGCGGTGTGCAGATCGGCCAGCAGACGATCCTTCCAACTGTTCCACAGCTTGGGCGAAGTGCCGGCGATATCGGCGCAGGTCAGCAGGTACAGATAGTCGAGACGCTGGCGGTCGGCCACGTCTTCGGCGAAACGCTGGATCACATCGGGGTCGGTGATGTCCTGCTTCTGCGCGGTGGTCGACATCAGCAGATGTTTTTGCACCAGCCATTCGACCAGCGCCACGTCCGCCTCGGGCAATCCGTGCGCCGCGCAGAACGCGCGCGCATCGCCCGCGCCCAGTTTCGAATGATCGCCGCCGCGACCCTTGCCGATATCGTGGAACAGGCCGGCCAGCAACAGCAGTTCCGGCTTACGCAGCGACGGCCAAACCTGATGGGCGATCGCGAAGCGTTCGTCGGGTTCACCGGTGGCGAAGGAGGCAAGATTGCGCAGCACCGCCAGCGTGTGCTGGTCGACCGTGTAGACGTGGAACAAGTCGAACTGCATCCGCCCGGACACCCGCGCAAACGCCGGGATCCAGCGCGCCAGCACACCCAGACGCGCCATCCGTTCCAGTGTTTCTACCGGCTGCAGCCCGCGCAGCAGGGCGAAAAACGCATCCCGCATCGGCGCCGGCGCGGCCGCGTAATTGGGAATTTCACCAAGCATTTCCGCCAGCTCGCGCGCCGTATGCGAGTGCAGGCCGCGCAACGTCGGAGCGTTTGCCCATGCTGCGAACAAAGCAAATGCGTGCGCGGGATCTTGTCCCAGCCAGTCCGCACGCCGCGTGGCGAGATAACCGCCGCGACTTTCCCAATCGGCGTCGATGGCCACCGGCGCCGTGGCGCCCTCGAAATATTCTTCAAAGCGCTGCAACACGCGCTCGTTGATCCGCTGCACCAGCGCCGCGCTGCGATAGAAACCCTGCATGAGTTTCTCGACGCCCAGCGCATCCGGCTCGTCGTGCTCGTGCAACCGCGCCGCCAGCGGCTTTTGATAGTCGAAGCGCAGCCGCTCTTCGCGCCGTCCTGCGACAAGGTGCAGGCCGAAACGCAGCCTTGAGAGCGCGCGCCGCTCGCGTTCCAGCGCCGCAGCTTCGTCGGCGCCGAGGTGGCCCAGCGCAACCAGTCCGTCGATGCTGTGCGCTCCGAAACAGCGTCGCGCCAGCCAGCCCAGCTGCTGCAGATCGCGCAGGCCGCCCGGACCGTCCTTGAGGTTTGGTTCGAGGTTGTCGGCGGTGTCGCCGAATCGCGCGTGGCGCACGCGCTGCTCTTCACGCTTGATTTCGAAATAGGCGCGCGGCGGCCACACCCGTTCCGGCGCGATGGCATCCGTCAGTCGCCCCTCGGCTTCGGCGTTGGCGACCAGCGCACGCGCTTCGACCAGCGCGGTCAGCACGGTGGGATCCGCGCCCGCCGCCTGCGTGCATTCTTCCGCGGAACGCACTGCCTGGCTGGCCGCCACGCCGGCATCCCAGAGCAGTGCGACGAAGCGCGACAGCGCCGCCTGATGGCGCTGCTGCGCGTCGGGTTCGGCCAGCGCCAGGAGGTCAACATCGGAATAAGGAAACAGTTCGCCGCGACCGTAGCCGCCGACTGCGAACAGCGCCAGCGCGTCGAGAGACGCTCTCTCCGGCAGGCAGCGGCGCCAGGTCTTGCCGACCAGGAAATCGACGGAGCGCGCGCGCAGGCGAATCAGCAGTTCGGCGGGATCACCGGCATCGAAGCGCCGCGCCAACCTTGCATCGTTGCGCGCCAGCAGCGTGCGCACCAGCGCGCTCCAGGCGGCATCGCCTTCCGCTCCGGCGGGCAACCCGGCCAAAACCGCACGCGGGTCGGCCGGAAGCGCGTTCATCACAAGTCGTTGTCGTCGCCGGGCAGTCGGGTCAGGATTTCCACGCCGTCGCGGGTCACCAGCACGGTGTGCTCCCACTGCGCCGACAGCTTGCGGTCCTTGGTCACCACGGTCCAACCGTCGGGCAGCACGCGGGTATGGCGGCCGCCTTCGTTGATCATCGGCTCGATGGTGAAGGTCATGCCTTCGCGCAGCACCAGTCCGTCACCGGCACGGCCGTAGTGCAGCACCTGCGGCTCGTCGTGATAGACCTTGCCGATGCCGTGGCCGCAGTACTCGCGCACCACCGAGAACCGCTGGCTCTCGGCGTATTCCTGGATCGCGTGGCCGATATCGCCCAGCGTCGCGCCCGGACGCACGCTGCGGATTCCGCGGAACATCGCCTCGCGGGTCACGTCCACCAGACGCTTGGCCATCACCGAGGGTGTGCCGACGATGTACATGCGGCTGGTATCACCGTGCCAGCCATCCTTGATCACGGTGACATCGAGATTGACGATGTCGCCATCACGAAGCTCCTTGGCCTCGCTCGGGATGCCGTGGCAGATCACGTTGTTGACCGAGGTGCACAGGGTCTTGGGATACCCGCGGTAGCCGACGTTGGCCGGGATCGCTTTTTGCACGTTCACGATGTGATCGTGGCAGATCCGATCCAGTTCCTCGGTGGTCACGCCCGGCTTGACGTGAGGTGCGACGATCTGCAGCACCTCTGCCGCGAGCCGGCCGGCCACGCGCATCTTTTCGATCTCGTCCGCTGTCTTGATGTTGATAGTCATTCGCGGATTATCGCGCATTCCGGATGCAGACCGCCTTCATGCACCGCCCAGCGGCCCGGTTCAGCACCGGGCCGCATGAGCTGACGATCACTCGGCTGAGGCCGCCTGCGCTTCGCCACCCTCGGCGGGCTCGCCGGCAAGGGTTGCAAGGTCGGCTTCGGTCAGCCCGCTGGCCGCGCGTCGCCGCTGGCTGTGGTAGGCCAATCCGGTGCCCGCCGGGATCAGCCGTCCGACGATGACGTTCTCCTTCAGACCGCGCAGGTTGTCGCGGGTGCCGCGGACGGCCGCCTCGGTCAGCACGCGGGTGGTCTCCTGGAACGAGGCCGAGGAGATGAAGGATTCGGTCGCCAGCGAAGCCTTGGTGATGCCCAGCAGCACCGGGTCAAATTTCGCCTGGATTTCGTTGCGGCTCTCCAGACGCTCGTTTTCCTCGACTCCGCGCTGGCGCTCGATCTGCTCGCCGATGAGGAACTTCGAATCGCCCTGATCGACGACCTCCACCTTGCGCAGCATCTGGCGGATGATCACTTCGATGTGCTTGTCGTTGATCTTCACGCCCTGCAGGCGATAGACGTCCTGGATTTCCTTGACCAGATACGCGGCCAGTTCTTCCACACCCTTCAGGCGCAGGATGTCCTGCGGGCTGGGCTCGCCGTCCACCACGGTTTCGCCCTTGCTCACGTGCTCGCCTTCGAACACGATGATCTGGCGGTACTTCGGAATCAGCTCCTCGTGTTCCTGTCCGTCGGCATCGCGGATGATCAGGCGCTGCTTGCCCTTGGTGTCCTTGCCGAAGCTGACCATGCCCGAAGTTTCCGCAAGAACCGCCGGATCCTTCGGCTTGCGCGCCTCGAACAGGTCGGCCACGCGCGGCAGACCACCGGTGATGTCGCGGGTCTTGGATGCTTCCTGCGGGATCTTGGCGACCACGTCGCCCACGCCAACTTCGACGCCGTGCTGCAGATTCACGATCGAGCGCGGCGGCAGCAGGTACTGGGCCGGCAGGTCGGTGCCCGGAATGGACAGATCCTTGCCGTTCTTGTCGACGATCCGCACCAGCGGGCGCAGATCCTTGCCCTGGTTGCCGCGACGCTTGGGATCGGTGATCTCGCGCGAGGCCAAGCCGGTCAGTTCGTCGATCTTCTCGTTGACGGTGACGCCATCGACGAAATCGATGAAGCGTATGAAGCCCGCGACTTCCGACACGATCGGATGGTTATGCGGATCCCAGTGGGCGACAGTTTGCCCGGCCTTGACCTTGGCGCCGTCGTCGGCCTGGATGGATGCGCCGTAGGGCAGCTTGTAGCGTTCGCGCTCGCGGCCGAAGTTGTCCAGCACCGACAGTTCGCCCGAGCGCGACACCGCGACCAGATGGCCGGATGCATGCTTGACGAACTTCAGGTTGTTGAACTTCACCGAACCGGTGGTCTTCACGGTCACGTTGTCGACCGCCGCCGCACGCGAGGCCGCGCCGCCGATGTGGAAGGTCCGCATCGTCAGCTGGGTGCCGGGCTCGCCGATCGACTGCGCGGCCACCACGCCCACCGCTTCGCCATGGTTGACCAAATGGCCACGGCCAAGATCGCGGCCATAGCACTGGGCGCAGACGCCGAACGGCGCCCGACAGGTGATGGTGCTGCGCACCTTGATCGTCTGCACGCCGGCCTCTTCCAGCTTGAGCGCCCACTGCTCGTCGATCAGGGTGTTGCGGGTGATGAACGGATCTTCGTCGTTGCCCGGCAGATAAACGTCCTCGGCCACCACGCGGCCGAGCACGCGATCCTTCAACGGCTCAACCACGTCGCCGCCTTCCACGATCGGCGTCAGAGTCAGGCCGGTCTGGGTGCCGCAGTCGGTTTCGGTAATCACCACGTCCTGCGCCACGTCCACCAGGCGACGGGTCAGATAACCCGAGTTCGCGGTCTTCAGCGCGGTATCGGCCAGGCCCTTGCGCGCACCGTGGGTGGAGATGAAGTACTGCTGGACGTTCAGGCCTTCGCGGAAGTTCGAGGTGATCGGGGTTTCGATGATCGAGCCGTCCGGCTTGGCCATCAGGCCGCGCATACCCGCCAGCTGGCGGATCTGCGCCTGGCTGCCACGCGCTCCGGAGTCAGCCATGATGTAGATCGAGTTCATCGACTTCTGGTCGATGGTCTCGCCCTTGGCATTGACCACCTTCTCGGTGCCGATGGTGTCCATCATCGCCTTGGCCACGCGCTCGTTGGTGCGAGACCAGATGTCCACCACCTTGTTGTAGCGCTCGCCGCCGGTGACCAAACCGCTCTGGTACTGCTGCTGGATTTCCAGCACTTCGGCTTCGGCCTCGTCGAGGATGCCCTTCTTCTCGTTCGGGATGATCATGTCGTCGATGCCGATCGACACGCCAGCGCGGGTGGCGTAGGCAAAGCCCGTGTACATCAGCTTGTCGGCGAACACCACCGTGTCCTTCAGGCCAAGTCGACGATAGCAGCTGTTGATCAGGCGGCTGATGTTCTTCTTGGTCAGCTCGACGTTGGCCAGCGCGAACGGCAGTCCGTCGGGCAGGATCTCGCGCAGGATCGCACGGCCGACCGTGGTGTCCACGATCGAGGTCTGCTGGCTACGGCTCCCGTCTTCGGCCACCACGGTCTCGGTGATGCGCACCCTGCACTTGGCGTGCAGTTGCACCACGCGATTGTCGTAGGCGCGCTTCACCTCGCTGATGTTGGCGAACACCATGCCCTCGCCCGCCTTGTTTTCCAGCGCACGGGTCATGTAGTAGAGGCCCAGCACCACGTCCTGCGACGGCACGATGATCGGCTCGCCGTTGGCCGGAGAAAGGATGTTGTTGGACGCCATCATCAACGCGCGCGCTTCCAGCTGCGCTTCCAGCGACAGCGGCACGTGCACGGCCATCTGGTCGCCGTCGAAGTCGGCGTTGAACGCGGTGCAAACCAGCGGGTGCAGCTGGATCGCCTTGCCTTCGATCAGCAACGGCTCGAACGCCTGGATGCCGAGGCGATGCAGGGTCGGAGCGCGGTTGAGCAATACCGGATGTTCGCGGATGACTTCTTCGAGGATGTCCCAGACTTCCGCTTCCTCGCGTTCGACCAGCTTCTTGGCGGCCTTGATCGTGGTCGCAAGGCCCCGGCTTTGCAGCTTGGCGAAAATGAAGGGCTTGAACAGCTCCAGCGCCATCTTCTTGGGCAGGCCGCACTGGTGCAGCTTCAGGTACGGGCCGACCACAATGACCGAACGACCGGAATAGTCCACGCGCTTGCCGAGCAGGTTCTGGCGGAACCGGCCCTGCTTGCCCTTGATCATGTCGGCCAAGGATTTGAGCGGGCGCTTGTTGGTGCCGGTGATGGCGCGGCCACGGCGGCCGTTGTCCATCAGCGCGTCGACCGATTCCTGCAGCATGCGCTTTTCGTTGCGCACGATGATGTCGGGCGCGTTGAGTTCCAGCAGGCGGCGCAAGCGGTTGTTGCGGTTGATCACGCGGCGATACAGATCGTTCAGATCCGAAGTCGCGAAGCGGCCGCCGTCCAGCGGCACCAGCGGACGCAGATCCGGCGGCAACACCGGCAATACGGTCATCACCATCCATTCCGGACGGTTGCCCGATTCCAGGAACGCCTCGACCAGCTTGATCCGCTTGGTCAGACGCTTGAGCTTGGTTTCGCTGCCGGTGGAGGCGATGTCTTCCTTGAGCTGGACCAGTTCGCTCTGCAGGTCGATGGTCTTGAGCAGGTCGTAAACCGCCTCGGCGCCCATCGCGGCGTCGAAATCGTCGCCGTGCTCCTGCCGCGCCAGCATGTACTCCTCTTCGTTCAGCAGGCTGCCGCGCTCCATCGGAGTCAGGCCCGGCTCGGTCACCACGAAGGCTTCGAAATACAGGATGCGCTCGATGTCGCGCAGGGTCATGTCCAGCATCAGGCCGATGCGCGAAGGCAGCGACTTCAGGAACCAGATATGCGCGACCGGCGAGGCCAGATCGATGTGGCCCATGCGCTCGCGGCGCACCTTGGCCAAGGTGACTTCGGTGCCGCACTTTTCGCAAACCACGCCGCGATGCTTCATGCGCTTGTACTTGCCGCACAGGCACTCGTAGTCCTTGATCGGACCGAAGATGGCGGCGCAGAACAGGCCGTCACGCTCCGGCTTGAAGGTGCGGTAATTGATGGTTTCCGGCTTTTTGACTTCGCCGAACGACCACGAGCGGATCAGGTCGGGCGAAGCCAGCGCGATCTTGATCGCGTCGAAGTCCAGCGTCGGACGCTGCTGGTTGAAGAGGTTGAGAAGGTCTTTCATTTCTTTGGTCTCCGGGAGGAGGAACTGCGTTTCGAGTGTGGTTGCTTGGAGAAATGTCGGAACCGGGTACCAGGGACAGGAAAAAATCAAAAGCGGTTGCCTTAGCTCTTTCCGGTCCCCGGCTCCCTGTTCCCATTTCCCGTCTTCAATGCCCCTCAAGCTCCATGTTGATCGCCAGACTGCGGATTTCCTTCACCAGCACGTTGAAGGATTCCGGCATGCCCGCGACCATCTCGTACTCGCCATCGACGATGTTCTTGTACATCTGGTTGCGGCCCTGCACGTCGTCGGATTTCACCGTCAGCATTTCCTGCAGGGTGTAGGCCGCGCCGTAGGCTTCCAGCGCCCAGACTTCCATTTCGCCGAAGCGCTGTCCGCCGAACTGCGCCTTGCCGCCCAGCGGCTGCTGGGTCACCAGGGAGTACGGGCCGGTGGAGCGCGCATGCATCTTGTCGTCCACCAGGTGGTTCAACTTCAGCATGTGCATGTAGCCCACCGTGGTCTGACGGTCGAAGGCTTCGCCGGAACGGCCGTCGTACAGCTGGATCTGACCGGATTCGGGCAGATCGGCGAGCCGCAGCATCGACTTGATCTCGGCCTCGCTGGCGCCGTCGAACACCGGGGTGGCCATCGGCACGCCGTCGGTCAGGTTCTGCGCCATCCCGAGCAATTCCTTGTCGCTGAATTGCGACAGATCCACGCGTTCGGCATGGGTCTTGATGTCGTGGTTGTAGATCTCGCCGAGGAACTTGCGCAGTTCGGCCACCTTGGTTTGGGCGTCGAGCATCCGCTGGATCTTCTGACCCAGTCCCTTTGCCGCCCAGCCCAGGTGCACTTCCAGCACCTGCCCGATGTTCATGCGCGACGGCACGCCCAGCGGGTTGAGCACGATGTCGACGGTCTGGCCATCGGCCATGTAGGGCATGTCTTCGACCGGCACGATCTTCGACACCACGCCCTTGTTGCCGTGCCGGCCGGCCATCTTGTCGCCCGGCTGGATGCGGCGCTTCACGGCCAGGAACACCTTGACCATCTTCAGCACGCCCGGCGCGAGCTCGTCGCCCTGGGTAATCTTGGCGCGCTTGTCGGCAAACCGACGCTCGAACTCCTTGTCGTGCGCCTTGAGCTGGCGGTCGGCGCGTTCGATCGCCTCGGCCGCGTCTTCATCCTTCATCCGCAGCTGCAGCCAGTCTTCCTTGCGAATGCCGTCGAGCACCAGCGACGACACGCTGTCGCCCTTCTTCACGCCGGGGCCGCCGTTGGCCAGCTTGCCCAGCAGTTGCTCGCGCAGGCGAGCGAAGATCGCCATCTTGAGGATCTGGAACTGGTCGTCGAGATCCTTCTTGACGCGCTTGACTTCGTTTTCCTCGATCTGGCGCGCGCGGCGATCCTTTTCAATGCCGTCGCGGGTGAACACCTGCACGTCGATGACCACGCCGTCCATGCCCGGCGGCACGCGCAGCGAGCTGTCCTTCACGTCCGAAGCTTTCTCGCCGAAGATCGCGCGCAGCAGCTTTTCTTCCGGGGTCAGCTGGCTCTCGCCCTTGGGCGTGACCTTGCCGACCAGGATGTCGCCGGCGCGCACTTCGGCGCCGATGTAGACCACGCCGGATTCGTCGAGGCGGCCCAGCGCCTGTTCGGACACGTTTGGAATGTCGGCAGAGATTTCTTCCGGCCCCAGCTTGGTGTCGCGCGCCTGCACGGTCAACTCTTCGATGTGGATCGTGGTGTAGCGATCCTCCTCGACCACGCGCTCGGAGAGCAGGATCGAGTCTTCGAAGTTGTAGCCGTTCCACGGCATGAACGCGACCAGCATGTTCTGGCCCAACGCCAGTTCGCCGATGTCGGTCGAAGGCCCGTCGGCCAGCACGTCGCCGCGCGCCACCACGTCGCCCACCTTCACCAGCGGACGCTGGTTAATGCAGGTGTTCTGGTTGGAGCGGGTGTACTTGATCAGCGAATAGATGTCGACGCCGGCATCGGTTTCGCCGGAAATCTCGTTCTCGTTGGCCTTGACCACGATGCGGCCGGCGTCCATCTGCTCGACCACGCCGCCGCGCAGCGCGTTCACGGTCACGCCCGAGTCGCGCGCCAGCGCACGCTCGATGCCGGTGCCGACCAGCGGCTTCTGTGCGCGCAGCGTCGGCACCGCCTGACGCTGCATGTTCGCACCCATCAGCGCGCGGTTGGCGTCGTCGTGTTCGAGGAACGGCACCAAGGCCGCCGCCACCGACACGGTCTGCATCGGCGAGACGTCCATGAAGTGGATTTCACTCGGCGGCTTGAGCAGGTTCTCACCTTGATAGCGGCAAGCCACGAACGGCGCGGTGATGTGGTTCTTCGCGTCGCGCGGGGCATTGGCCTGGGCGATGACGTACTCGTTTTCCTCGATCGCCGACAGGTATTCGACATCATCGGTGACGCGACCTTCCACCACCTTGCGGTACGGAGTTTCCAGGAACCCGTACTTGTTGGTGCGCGCGAACACGGCCAGCGAGTTGATCAGGCCGATGTTCGGGCCTTCCGGCGTCTCGATGGTGCAGACGCGGCCGTAATGGGTGGGGTGCACGTCGCGCACTTCAAAGCCGGCGCGCTCGCGGGTCAGGCCGCCCGGGCCCAGCGCCGAGACGCGGCGCTTGTGGGTCACTTCCGACAGCGGGTTGTTCTGATCCATGAACTGCGAGAGCTGCGAGGAGCCGAAGAACTCCTTGATCGCTGCGGCCACGGGTTTCGCGTTGATCAGATCCTGCGGGGTCAGGCCGTCGGCCTCGGCCATCGACAGGCGCTCCTTCACCGCGCGCTCGACGCGCACCAGACCGACGCGGAAGGTGTTCTCGGCCATTTCGCCAACGCTGCGCACGCGCCGGTTGCCGAGATGGTCGATGTCGTCCACGGTGCCGCGGCCATTGCGAATCTCGCACAGCACGCGCACCACGTCGAGAATATCGGACGCATCCCCGGCCTGCCCGCGCATCCTCACGGACTCCTCGTCCTTGCGCTGCGCGTAGTACTTGGCGTCGTACAGCACCGGAACGCCGGTGATTTCCTTGCGGCCGATGCGGCGGTTGAACTTCATGCGGCCGACCGCGGACAGGTCGTAGCGCTCGAAGGTGAAGAACAGGTTGTGGAACAGGTTTTGCGCGGCATCCTTGGTCGGCGGTTCGCCCGGACGCATCATCCGGTAGATTTCGACCAGCGCATCCATCTGGGTGCGGGTCGCGTCGATGCGCAGGGTGTTGGACAGGTACGGGCCGCGGTCGAGGTCGTTTACCCACAGGGTGCCGACGCTGGCGATGCCCGCCTTGCGCAGCGCATCGAGAAGCTCGGCGCTGATTTCGTCGTTGGCGCTGGCCAGCAGTTCGCCGGTGGCGTCATCGACCACGTCATGCGAAAGGATGCGGCCGAGGATGTAATCGTCCGGTACCGACATCGCCGCCACACCCGCCGTTTGCAGCTGCGTGACGTGGCGCGCGGTGATGCGCTTGCCGGCCTCGACGATGGTCTTGTCGCCGTCGGCCAGATCGAAGTCCAGGGTTTCGCCGCGCAGGCGCTCGGGCACCAGCTCCAGCTGCACGCCCTCGGTTTCGATATGGAAGGTGTTGATGTCGAAGAACGCGTTGAGCATTTCTTCGTTGGAATAACCCAGCGCGCGCAGCAGCACGCTGACCGGCAGCTTGCGGCGGCGGTCGATGCGGGTGAACAGCGCGTCTTTCGGGTCGAATTCGAAGTCCAGCCACGAGCCGCGGTAGGGAATCACGCGCGCCGAGAACAGCAGCTTGCCCGAGCTGTGGGTCTTGCCGCGGTCGTGGTCGAAGAACACACCGGGCGAACGGTGTAGCTGCGAGACGATAACGCGCTCGGTGCCATTGACGATGAAGGTTCCGTTGTCGGTCATGAGCGGAATTTCGCCCATGTAGACTTCCTGTTCTTTGACGTACTTGATCGCCTTGGTGGACGACTCGCGGTCGTAGATTACCAGACGCACCGTCACCCGCAGCGGCGCGCCGTAGGACATGCCGCGGGTGCGGCATTCGCGTTCGTCGAACGCCGGCTCGCCCAGCTTGTAGCCCACATATTCCAGCGCGGCGTTGCCGCTGTAGCTGACGATCGGGAACACCGACTTCAGCGCAGCGTGCAGGCCTTTGTCTTCGCGCGCTTTCTGGTCGACCTTGTCCTGCAGGAATTCACGATAGGAATCGACCTGGATCGCGAGCAGGTAGGGCACTTCCAGGATCGAACGGCGCTTGCCGAAATCCTTGCGAATGCGCTTTTTCTCAGTGAAGGAATAGTGTTTGGCGGTGGTCATGGAGCGTGCGCCTCGTTGCTGCGGCCGTGCATGAACGGCCCACGGGAGGAAACAGAAACTGACAGTGGGAAGTCGCTGGTATTGCCGGCACCAGCACGCCCTCTCCCGCTACTTCCGACTGTCAACTCGATCGGTGGTGAAACGGTTGCTGCTACAACGGCCAAAGGCCGGGGGCATTGACCCCCAGCCTCGGCTGGATTCCGGCAATCCCGAAGCCCGGGACGCCGGCGATTTTTTCCTTATTGCAATCAATTCGGAGCCAATTCCAGTGAGCTGGATCCCCAACGCGGGGATGACGCTTCGGCGATTTGCCAATGGCTCCCCGCCTGCGCGGGGATGACGCATTGGCCAAGGCGGCTGCGCAATGCGCAGCCGCGCCAATGCGTCACTTGACTTCGACGGTAGCGCCAGCGGCTTCGAGATCTTTCTTCATCTTCTCGGCTTCTTCCTTCGAGACGCTTTCCTTCACCGGACCACCGGCCACGGTCAGATCCTTGGCTTCCTTCAGGCCCAGGCCGGTGATCGCGCGGACGGCCTTGATGACCTCGACGGTCTTGCTGCCGGCGTTCTTCAGGATGACGCTGAACTCGGTCTGCTCTTCGGCGGCGGCGGCGGCCACGGCCGGACCGGCAGCCATCACCGGGGCGGCGGCGGACACGCCGAACTTCTCTTCGATGGCCTTGACCAGGTCCATCACTTCCATCAGCGACATGCCGGCGACGGCGTCGACGATCTGCTCATTGCTCAGGGACATTTGCTTTTACCTCTGGAGATGTATTGTTGAATGGAAAACGTTGTCGAGATCGGTCGGTGCTCAGGCCGGCTTGGCCTGCGCCTCGGCCGGGGCCGGGGCTTCACCGCC
Source organism: Xanthomonas sp. (assembly GCA_018262705.1). Lineage (GTDB taxonomy): Bacteria > Pseudomonadota > Gammaproteobacteria > Xanthomonadales > Xanthomonadaceae > Thermomonas. The sequence continues at coordinate 3,854 of JADFDQ010000012.1, read as the reverse complement.
ACCCTGCTTGTCGGCCACGGCCTTGATCGCACGGGCGAACATCGCGGCCGGCTCGGCCAGCACGCGCGCCAGCATGGCGAGCGCCTGTTCGCGGGTCGGCAACGAGGCCAGCACTTCGACATGGCTGGCCGGATACTGCTGGCCACCGACGACGACGAGCTTGGGCTGCAGCTTTTCATTGCCCTTGGCGAACTCCTTGATCAGGCGTCCGGCAGCGCCGGGCTCCTCGGTCGAGAACGCGTACAGCAGCGGACCCACGAGCGAGTCTTTCGCCACTTCGTACTCGGTGCCGATGACGGCGCGCGCAGCCAGCGTGTTCTTGACGACTTTCAGGAACACGCCCGATTCGCGGGCCTTCTTTCGCATCGCGGTCATCTGCGAGACCGTGGTGCCGGCGTACTCGGCCGCGATCAGGGAGTGCGCCTTAGCGGCCACTTCGGCCACTTCGGCGACAACGTCCTTTTTCTGGGACAGATTGAGAGCCATGATTACTCCTTCGTTGAATTCCGTCCGCGGCTCCTGCCGCAAACGGCCCTTGGCGATGTCTTCCATGACATCGGGGATGCGTGAACATCCCGGCGGTGGCCATCCAGATCTGTCTTGCAACATTCCAGAAAGGCAGCACCATCTGCGCAGGCCGGCATTCCTTCGAATGCGGATTAAGCGATCCCGCCTGCGGCAACGGCGAATCCCTGCCATGCGAGCATCCCTGCCCGTCGTTGCCACGCGCAGACCGCACCTGCGGTCTTTGACGGCTTCCGCTGCGACGGATTGCGGCGGGGCCTTCAAAATTCCTTGCACAACACCGGGCATCCTGCCGCGGGTGGTGCGGAACGGAAGCGGCAAAGCCACCTCACGTTCCTACGCCTGATCGCTGCGCGATCTTCGGCAGCACATCCCTGTACCACGCACCCGAAGGTGCTTGGCGCGAAAAAACGCTTACTTCAACGCCAGCGAGGACTGGTCCACGGTGACGCCGGGGCCCATGGTCGAGCTGAGCGAAACCTTCTGCAAATAGGTGCCCTTGGAAGTCGCCGGCTTGGCCTTGACCAGATCCGCGAGCAGCGCTTGCAGGTTGCCCTTGAGCGCATCGGATTCGAAATTCGCCTTGCCGATGGTGCAGTGGATGATGCCGGCCTTGTCGGTGCGATAGCGCACCTGACCCGCCTTGGCGTTCTTCACCGCTTCGGCCGGGTTCGGCGACACCGTGCCCACCTTGGGGTTCGGCATCAAGCCGCGCGGGCCGAGCAACTGACCGAGCTTGCCGACCACGCGCATCGCGTCCGGGGTGGCGATCACCACGTCATAGTTGAGATCGCCGCCCTGCATCTTCTCGGCCAGATCGTCCATGCCGACCACGTCGGCACCTGCTGCCAATGCTTCATCGGCCTTGGCGCCGGCCGGGCAAAACACCGCCACCCGCACCGACTTGCCGGTACCGGCCGGCAGCACGGTCGAGCCGCGCACCTGCTGGTCGGACTTCTTGGCGTCCACGCCAAGGCGCACGGCTACGTCGATCGCTTCGACGAACTTGGCCTTGCTGCCGTCCTTGAGGATTTTCAGGGCCTCATCGATCGGATACGCCTTGCCGGGAACGGTGGCGGCAAGGATCGCTTTCTGTCGCTTGTTCAGTGCCATCGCCTCAGCCCTCCACCGTCAGACCCATGGAACGGGCCGAGCCCGCAATCGTGCGCACCGCCGCGTCCAGATCGGCCGCAGTCAGATCCGCTTCCTTCGCCTTGGCGATATCTTCCAGCTGCGCGCGCGTCACCTTGCCAACTTTTTCGGTGTTCGGACGCTTGGAGCCGGACGCGACGCCGGCCGCCTTCTTCAGCAGCACCGTGGCCGGCGTGCTCTTGGTGACGAAGGTGAAGGTGCGGTCGGAATAGGCGGTGATGATCACCGGAGTCGGCAAACCCGGCTCCAGCTTGGAGGTTGCGGCGTTGAACGCCTTGCAGAACTCCATGATGTTTAGGCCGCGCTGACCCAGCGCAGGACCCACCGGCGGCGAGGGGTTGGCCTGACCGGCCTTCACCTGCAGCTTGATGTAGCCAACAACTTTCTTTGCCATTGTCGTGTCTCCGGGTGCAAACGCCTGTTGTCAGGCTCCCCATCGGACCGGGATCATCGTCATCAAGGGCAGCGCGCGTCCCGGCGTCGCGGCGCGGCCCGTTCATTCGACCAGCTCGAATGTCCGCGCGCAGCGGCGCACGGCACATTCAAAATGGTGAGCAAGGCAGTATAGCAGTTTTCGCCTTTCGACGCGATCAGGCCTTTTCGACCTGCGAGAACTCCAGTTCGACCGGCGTGGAACGCCCGAAGATGAGCACCGCGACCCGCAAACGGCTCTTCTCGTAGTTGATTTCTTCGACCACGCCGTTGAAGTCGTTGAACGGGCCGTCGACGACCCGAACCATCTGGCCCGGCTCGAACAGCACCTTCGGCTTCGGCTTTTCGACGCCGTCCTGCACGCGCTGCAAGATGGCATCGGCCTCATCATCGCGGATCGGCAGCGGGCGATCGGCGGTACCGCCGATGAAGCCCATCACTTTCGTCGTTTCCTTGACCAGATGCCAAGACTCGCTGTCGATGCGCGGAATGCCATCTTCGACATGGGTGGCGATCTGCACCAGCACATAACCCGGGAAGAACTTGCGCTCGGAACGGCGTTTTTGCCCTGCGCGCATCTCCACCACTTCTTCGGTGGGGACCAGCACCTCGCCGAAGCGATCCTGCATTTCCAGCCGGGCGATGCGGTCGCGCAGCGCTTGGGCGACCGACTTCTCGAAGCCGGAATAGGCATGAACCACGTACCAGCGCTTGCTGATGTCGGAATTGCTCACTGAAACCTCCATCAGGAACCAAGCAGCCACTTCACGCCGATCTGGATGATCCAGTCGAACGCCGCCATGATCAGGCTGAACGCAAGCACGGCAAGGATCACGATAATCATCATACGGTTGGTTTCCTGGCGCGTCGGCCAGACCACCTTGCGCAACTCGAAACGCGACTCGGAAAGAAACTCGCGGGTTCTAACGCCCCTGGCCGTGTACATGAACACCGCGCCGGCGGCGATGACGCCCGCCGCGACCACCAGCATGCGCACGCCGCTGGGCAAGTCATCCCCGAGCAGGTAGTAGCCGACGATTCCCGCAACCACCAGCACAAGCGCGACGACATACTTGACGACATCGCCGGAACTGGAGTTCGGATTGGGCAGCGCGTTGCTGGTCATGGAGCCTCTCTCGAAGGAACCCCGACGAAGCGGGATCCGTTTGGCACGCCAGGAGGGAGTCGAACCCCCAACCTGCGGTTTTGGAGACCGCTGCTCTGCCAATTGAGCTACTGGCGTATTTTTGAAAACGGCGCAGGCGGATCCGGGATCCGCCCGCGCGGGGATGTCGCTTTGTAAAGCCGGATCCCGGCTTGCGCCGGGATGACGCACCGTCCAAGGCCAGCGCGCCGGAGCGCGCTGGCGTCAGTGCGTCACTTGACGATCTTCGCCACCACGCCGGCGCCGACCGTGCGGCCGCCTTCGCGAATCGCAAAACGCAGGCCGTCGTCCATCGCGATCGGGTGGATCAGCGTCACCGCCATCTTGATGTTGTCGCCCGGCATCACCATCTCCACGCCTTCCGGCAGGGTGACGGCGCCGGTGATGTCGGTCGTGCGGAAATAGAACTGCGGGCGGTAGCCCTTGAAGAACGGCGTGTGACGGCCGCCTTCGTCCTTGCTCAGCACGTACACTTCCGCCTCGAACTCCGTGTGCGGCGTGATCGAACCCGGCTTGGACAGCACCTGGCCGCGCTCCACGTCGTCGCGCTTGGTGCCGCGCAGCAGCAGGCCCGCGTTGT
>JADFDQ010000011.1 GCA_018262705.1 Xanthomonas sp. | reverse complement strand
GATCGAGCAGGTGTGGCAGCCGATGCACTTGTCCAGGTTCAGCACCATCGCGATCTGTGCGCGAACTTTCATGGGTTGACTCCGGAATGCGTGATTGGGGATGGGCGATACGAATGGGCAACTGCGCGGTTACGCATCGGCCTTCTCCGCGTCCGCATTCCAATGGCCGAACGTGTGCCTGTGCTCGTCCCCGTCCAGCCAATCCACCTTGTCCATCTTGCGCACGATCACGATCTCGTCGCGGTTGGTGCCGCAGGTGCCGTAGTAGTTGAACCCATAGGCGTACTGGGCGTATCCGCCGATCATGTGGGTGGGCTTGAGCACCACCCGCGTCACCGAGTTGTGGATGCCGCCGCGGGTGCCGGTGATCTCGCTCATCGGCACGTTGATGATGCGTTCCTGCGCGTGGTACATCATCGCCATGCCGGGCTTGACGCGCTGGCTGACCACCGCGCGCGCCGCCACCGCGCCGTTGACGTTGAACAGTTCGATCCAGTCGTTGTCCTCGATCCCGGCTTCGCGCGCATCGTCTTCGCTGATCCACACGATCGGGCCGCCGCGCGAAAGCGTCTGCATCAGCAGGTTGTCGGAATAGGTGCTGTGGATGCCCCACTTCTGGTGCGGGGTGATCCAGTTCAGCATGATTTCCTTGTGCCCGTTCGGACGCTTGCCGAGCAGCGGCGCGACGGTCTTGGTGTCGACCGGCGGGCGGTACTGCATGAAGCCCTCGCCGAAATCGACCATCCACTGATGGTCCTGATAGAACTGCTGGCGCCCGGTCAGGGTGCGCCACGGGATCAGCTCGTGGACATTGGTGTAGCCGGCGTTGTAGCTGACGTGCTCGTCTTCCAGCCCCGACCAGATCGGGCTTGAGATAATTTTGCGCGGCTGCGCCTGGATGTCGCGGAAGCGAATCGCCTCGTGCTCCTTGCCGACCGCCAGATGGGTGTGGTCACGACCGGTGAACTCGCCCAAGGACTCCCATGCCTTCACGGCCACATGGCCGTTGGTTTCCGGGGCCAGGTGCAACACCACCTCGCAGGCGTCGATGGCGGATTCGATCCGCGGCCGGCCGCTGCTGACGCCCTCTTCGAGCACGCGGTGGTTGAGATCGCCGAGGAACTTCACCTCGTCCCTGGTGTCCCAATTCATGCCCTTGCCGCCGTTGCCGTGCTTGTCCAGCAGCGGACCGAGCGAAGTGTATTTCTTGTAGATGTCGCGGTAGTCGCGCTCGACCACCACCATCGACGGCATGGTCTTGCCGGGGATGGCCTCGCACTCGCCCTTTTTCCAGTCGGTGACGCCCAGCGGCATCGCCAGTTCGCCGGGGGTGTCGTGCAGGGTCGGCACCAGCACCAGATCCTTGACCGTTTCGATCACGCCCGGCGCCATCGCGCTGACGGTTTCAGCAATTCCCTTGAAGATGTCCCAGTCGCTGCGCGCTTCCCACGCCGGATCCACCGCCTTCGACAGCGGGTGGATGAACGGGTGCATGTCGGACGTGTTGAGGTCGTTCTTTTCGTACCAGGTCGCGGTCGGCAGCACCACGTCGGAATACAGCGCGGTGGTGCACATCCGGAAGTCTAGCGTCACCAGCAGGTCGAGCTTGCCTTCCGGCGCTTCGTCGCGCCACTTCACCTCTTCTGGTTTGGTCGCGCCGCGTTCGCCCAAATCCTTGCCCTGCAGGCCGTGGCGGGTGCCGAGCATGTGCCGGAGCATGTACTCGTGCCCCTTGCCAGAAGAGCCGAGCAGGTTCGAGCGCCAGATGAACATGTTGCGCGGGTAATTCTGCGGCGCGTCCGGATCGGCATAGGCGAAATCGAGGCTGCCGTCCTTGAACTTCGCCAGCGCGTAGTCGGCCGGCGCCACGCCGTGGCCTTCCGCCTCGCGCACCAGATCCAGCGGATTGCGGTCGAGCTGCGGCGCGCACGGCAACCAGCCCATGCGCACCGCGCGCAGGTTCAGATCGGCCATCGAACCGCTGTACTTGCTGCGGTCGGCCAGCGGCGAGAGGATTTCGTCGATGCCGAGCTTCTCGTAGCGCCACTGGTCGGAGTTGAAATAGAAATACGAAGTGCCGTTCATCTGCCGCGGCGGACGGCTCCAGTCCAGTCCGAACGCCAGCGGCTGCCAGCCGGTCTGCGGCCGCAGCTTTTCCTGCCCGACGTAGTGCGCCCAGCCGCCACCGGTCTGGCCCACGCAGCCGCACATCACCAGCATGTTGATGAGACCGCGGTAGTTCATGTCGTTGTGATACCAGTGGTTCATGCCGGCACCGACGATAATCATGCTGCGGCCGCGGGTCTTGGCCGCGGTATTGGCAAATTCGCGTGCGATCTCGATCACGTCCGCGCGCGGCACCCCGGTGATGACCTCTTGCCACGCCGGCGTACCCGGCACGTTGGCATCAAAACTTGCCGCGACGTTGCCGCCGCCGAAGCCGCGATCAACGCCATATTGCGCCAGCAGCAGGTCGTAGACGGTGGCCACCGCCCACTCTTGGCCGTCGGCCAGCTGCAGCTTGCGCACCGGGATGTTGCGCTCCAGCACTTCGTCGAACTTGGAGGCCGTCCACGCGCCATTCTCGATCCCGCCGAAGTACGGGAAGCTGACCGCCTCGATGTCGTGGTGGCCGTCCTTGAGCGTCAGTTGCAGGCGGGTATCGCGTCCTGCGCTGTCTCTTTCCTCGATGTTCCATCGCCCTTTCTCGCCCCAGCGGAAGCCCACCGAGCCGTTCGGGATCGTGACCTGGCCGGTGGTTTGATCAAAGGCCAGCGTTTTCCATTCAGGATTGTTGGCCTCGCCCAGCCCGCCGAGGTCGGACGCGCGCAGGAAACGGCCCGGCACCAGCCGGCCATCTTCGCGCCGTTCCAGCCGCACCAGCAGCGGCATGTCGGTGTACTGGCGGCAGTAGTCGACGAAATACGGAACCTGCTGATCGACGTGAAACTCTTTCAGGATCACGTGGCCGAACGCAAACGCCAGCGCCGCGTCGGTGCCCTGCTTGGGATGCAGCCAGTGGTCGCACAGCTTGGCGACCTCGGCGTAGTCCGGGGTGATCGCCACGGTCTTGGTGCCGTTGTAGCGCGCTTCGGTGAAGAAGTGCGCGTCCGGCGTGCGCGTCTGCGGGACGTTGGAACCCCAGGCGATGATGTAGCGGCTGTTGTACCAGTCGGCCGATTCCGGCACGTCGGTCTGTTCGCCCCAGACCTGTGGGCTGGCCGGCGGCAGGTCGCAATACCAGTCGTAGAAACTCAGGCAGACGCCACCCAGCAGCGAGAGATAGCGTGCGCCCGAGGCATAAGACACCATCGACATCGCCGGGATCGGCGAGAAGCCGATCACGCGGTCGGGGCCGAACTTCTTCACCGTGTACAGGTTGGACGCGGCGATCAGCTCGTTGGCCTCATCCCAGCGCACGCGGGCGAAGCCGCCCATGCCGCGCCGCGACTTGTAGATCTTGGCCTTGGCTGGATCCTCGACGATGCTGGCCCAGGCCTGTGCCGGCGCCAGCGTTTTGCGCGCCTGTCGCCACATCCGCAGCAGCGCGCCGCGGATCAGCGGGTACTTCAGCCGGTTGGCGCTGTACAGGTACCAGGAATAGCTGGCGCCACGCGGGCAGCCGCGCGGTTCGTGATTGGGCAGATCGGGACGGGTGCGCGGGTAGTCGGTCTGCTGGGTTTCCCAGGTGACGAGCCCGTTCTTGACGTAGATCTTCCAACTGCACGAACCGGTGCAGTTCACGCCATGGGTGGAGCGCACGATCTTGTCGTACTGCCAGCGCGCGCGGTAGGCGTTTTCCCAGTCGCGGCTCTCGGTCTTGGTGAAGCCGTGGCCGTCGGCGAACGGCTCGGGATTGCGCTTGAAGAACTGCAGGCGATCAAGGAAGTAGCTCATGCTGCGGCCCTCCCGAACGGTGCGACGGCCCGTCGTGCGGGCTGCGTGGATGGGGATGGGACTGCCGTTGCCAGCTTCTGGATTGCCATGGGCCCGCCTGCTTCAAGGAAAAGAGTCGGCTCGGGCAGCCACGCGCAAGCGCCGCCCTCACCACTGATGCACAGTGCCCTGTGCCGCGACCGGGCGTTTTGATCGTGATCAAAATCGGGGCAGGCGGCCCCATTCGCCCCATTCAGGGTGCGCTGAAAGGTGGCAGTTTTCGAAATGAATGCGCCTGCAGACGCCGCATCTCAGCGTTTCGCCTTGCCGCGCACCCGCGCGCTGTCGCGCACGTCGACCTCGAACTCCACTTGAAGGGTCTCGCCGCCAGCGGCGGTCAGCGCATAGAGCAGGCCGTTCTTGCAGGGCAGTCGCTGGACATAGCCGGAGAGGTCGGCGGCCGGAAGCGCAAGCACCCACGCCGCGGCCGATCCGGTCAGCATTGCCGTGGTGGCTTCGCCCAGACGCAGCTGCTGCAGGCAGGCTTCGCCTTCGGGCAGACAGGTGCGGTTTTCCACCACGTCACCTGCCTGCAGGCGCGCCAGCTCGGCCTCGTCGATGCGCAGTCGCAGCGCCTGGCCCTGCAGCTGCACTTTCATGATGCCGTGCCCTCGTCCGTCGCCACAGGTTCGTCTTCGTGCCCGCACAGCGAGCAACCTTCGCTCCAGACGCTGTCGCCGTCGGCGTAGTGCTCCTGCTTCCACACCGGGCTTTCGTGCTTGACCGCCTCGATCGCCATCCGGCAGGCACGGAACGCCTCATCGCGGTGCGGGGTGCCGGCGGCCACCACCACGGCCAGATCGCCGATTCCGAGCCGGCCCTTGGCGTGGCTGATGTAGAGCTTGAGTTTCGGGCCGAACTGCGCTTCGCAGCGCGCGGCGATCTCGGCGAAACCATTCAGCGCCAGCGCATCGAACATGTCGTAGCTCACGCCGGTGACGACGCGGCCGTGGTTGAGATCGCGCACCCGTCCCACGAACAGGGTGATGCCGCCAAAACCCGGATCGGAAACGAATTCCAGCGCAGCGGAAGGATCGAGCCTGTTGCAGGCAATCTCAACGACGGCGCAGTGGTGTCGGTTCGCCGCGTCCATCTCAGCCCCCGCTGACCGGCGGCAGCACCGCCACTTGGCCGTCGGCCGGCACCGAATCGCCCTCGCGCAGCACCGCGTGCTCGCTGGCAAACGCCGAAGCCTGGAGCAGCTTCGGGCAGAACTGCGGCCAATGCGCGCCGGCGTAGGCGGCCAGGCCGTTGCGCACGTCCTCCACCCGCGCCCCAGGCGCCAGTTCCAGCGTCACCCGCGCGTCTTTTTCGAAATCCCGAAACGCGCCAAACAGTTTCACATCGACTTTCATTGCTCAACTTCCCGTCAGGGATCGATCACGCAAGTGATTGATTCGTTCAAAATCGCAGTCCATGCAGGTGCGACAACCCGTACACGGCGACCAACGCGCCCGCATCGAGATCGGCGGTGTCCTCGTCCAGCACGATCCAGGCATTGCTGCGCGCCATCGGCGCGATCTTGAACGACTCCTGCCCCGGCAGGATCCGCGCCTGCACGCGTCCATCGGCGGCAACCGACAGACCGCCCTTGAGGTGGAACCGCAGCGGATGGCGCTTGCGGTATTGCTCGGCCAACGGCAGCCGCAGCGAGCGCTCCTCCGGCAGGCCCAGCATCTTGCGCAGCACCGGCTCGACGAAAAAGCGCATCCCGACCGCGCTGGAGACCGGATTGCCGGGCAGTCCGAAAAACAGCTGGCCGCCCGGCAGGGTCGCAAACAGCAAGGGCTTGCCGGGGCGGATGCGAACCTTGTGGAAGTGGATCGTCGCGCCGAGGTCGCGCAGCGCGTCGGGCACGAAATCGTAGCGACCCATTGACACCGCGCCGGTACTCAGCAGCAGCTGCGCGCCGGCGTCCAGCGACCGCTGCAGCGCTGCGAGAAAGGCATCGGCATCGTCGCTGACGGTGGCACGCTGCACCAGCTGCGCGCCGGCATCAAGAATTTTTTGCGCCAGATACGGACCGTTGCTGTTGCGAATTTCGCCAGACGCCAGCGCTTTTTCCGGATCATCGACCAGCTCGCGCCCGGTATTGATCAGGGCCACCCCTGGAGGTCGCACCACGGCGACCTCGGCCACGCCGACCGCGGACAGCAGCATCAACTGCGCGGCTTCGATCAAGACACCGGAATCGAGCAGCGTCGAACCGGGCCCGACATCCTCGCCGGCGCGGCGAATGTGCTGCCCCTGCGGCAGATCCGCGTTCATCCTGATGCGCTGCGGACGGCCATCGGCATCGCGCACCAGCACCTCGATTTGCTCGACCGGAATCACCGCATCGAGGCCGTCGGGGACGCGCGCTCCGGTCATGATTTCCCAAGCGCCCGAACTTGCGGACACCGCCGCATCGCCGGCCGCCTGGGCGCCGTGCACGTCGAATTCCGCGTCCGCTTTCGCACCGTCCGGTCCGACCCGCAGCGCGAAGCCATCCATCGCCGAATTGTCGAACGGCGGCAGCGCCGCGCGGCTGACGACCGCGTCGGCCAGCACCTGACCGACCGCTGGCGCCATGCGCTGCGTCTGCATCCGTGGCGCTACGCGCAGCAGGATTGCCAGAGCTTCGGCATAAGCAATCATGCGTGCGGCCGTCCATCCATCATCGCCAGCGCATGCGCCAGCAGCGGCGCGAGGATATCCATGCACTGGCGCGCCGCGCGCGGACTGCCGGGCAGCGCGAATGCCAGCATGGCGCCGATCTGGACCACCTCGGCACGGCTGAGCCAAGCCAGCGGCGTGTGTTGGGCGCTCTCGACGCGCAGCAGTTCGGCCAAACCTTCCACTTGCCGGTCGGCCACCATGCGCAGCGCTTCCGGTGTCACATCGCGACGGCCCAGCCCGGTGCCACCGCTGCACAGGCAGATCCGCACGCCCTGCGCGGACAGCGTGCGCAGCCGTTCGGCCAGCGGGTCGATGCCGTCCGGCAACACTTCCACGTGCGCCAGCGTCGCGCCCAGGCGCTCCAGCCCGGCCACCAGTTCGGGGCCAGAACGATCCTCGTACTCGCCGCTGCTGGCGCGATCGCTCAGGGTCAGCACCGCGCAGGGCACGCCGTCGAGCCGTGCCAATTCGCGCGGGCGGTAGTGCGTGCGCTCGTCCTCGCTGATGCCATCCGGATGGATCCACAAGCCCTTCTTGCCGCCTTCCTTGAACAGCAGGCGCACGCCGCTGATCGTCAAGGCCGGCTGCACCGGCTTGGTCAGGTCGTACAGGGTCAGCAGGGCCGCGTTGACGCCGGCCAGCGCCTCCATCTCGACGCCGGTGCGCGCTTCGGTGGCGCATTCGCAATAGACCCGGATGACGTGACGCGCGGCAATCGGCGCGCAGCGCACGCGCACCAGCTCCAGCGCCAGCGGATGGCACAGCGGCATCAGTTGCGAGGCCATCTTGGCGCCCTGCAGGCCGGCGATTTCCGCCATCACCAGCGCATCGCCCTTGGGCAGGCGGCGCTCGATGAGTGTTTGGAACGCCTCGGGGCCGGGCAGGAATTCACCCACCGCCACCGCGCGCCGGCGGGTCGGCCGCTTGTCGCGGATATCGGCCATGTGGAAGGCCGCGGGCGTGGATTCCGTCATGTGCTCAACCCCCGATCGACGCCAGGTGCGGGGTGATGCCGGTATTGCCCATGTGCAGGCCGTGGCCAGCCGCCTTCAGCCCAAGCTGGGTGGCGATGCGGCCCATCAGCGCCGCGTGGTCGGCATCGTCTTGCAGCAGCGGGCGCAGCGGGATGCCGAATTCGCCGAACAGGCACAGCCGCAGGTCGCCGCGTGCGGTGACGCGCAGGCGGTTGCAGCCGGCGCAGAAATCCTTCGAATATGGCGCGATCACGCCAATCCGCCCGCGATAGTCCGGGTGCCGGTATTCCAGTGCCGGGCCGGCGTCGACGGCACGCGGAGCCAGCGTCCAGCCGGCGCCCTGCAACTGCCGTTGCAGGGTTTCCGCGCGGACGTGGTGGCGTTCGAAATAGGCCTGGTTGTCGCCGGTGCGCATCAGCTCGATGAAGCGCACCGCGACGTCGCGCTCGCGCAGGTAGTCCAGCCAGCGCGGCAGGTCCGCGTCGTTCAAGCCACGCAGCAGCACCGCATTGAGCTTGACCGAATCGAAGCCCAGCCCAAGCGCCAGTTCCACGCCATCGATCACGTCTTGGAATCGATCGTGCCCGGTGATCGCCTGGAAGCGCGCCGCGTCGAGGCTATCCACACTGACGTTGAGCGCGGTCAGGCCGGCGCCGCGCCACTGCCGCACTTTCTTCAGCAACAGGCAGCCATTGGTGGTCATCGCCACCTTGCCCACGCCGGGCGTGCGCGCGGCGATGGCGATGATTTCGGCAAGGTCCTTGCGCAGGCTGGGCTCGCCGCCGGTCAGGCGCACCTTGCGCATGCCGAGGTCGGCGAACGCGCGCAGCAAACGGCGGATCTCGTCCAGTTCGAGGAAGCTCGGACGGCCATTGGCGTGGTAGCCGTCGGGCAGGCAATAGCTGCAGCGGAAGTTGCAGGCTTCGGTCAGCGACAGCCGCAGATAGGGAAACGTTCGGCCGAAACCGTCGACGAGACTTGCCATGTTGTTGCTCCATTCCAAACACGGGAGGCCAGCCCGTTTCCGGTGCCGGCCCGGTGACCCGAAGGCCACGGCCCGAGCACCGTCTCCGCGAGGACTTAGGTGCAAGGGCTTGGAGGTATTGCCTGTGCAGGATAGTGCGGATTCGCCGAGACCGTTTGATCACGATCAAAATTTGTCTTCTCCGCACGGCGACCGGGCCGCCGGCATGCTACGGTCGCGCCCTGCCCGATTGCCCGATGTTGCCAATGACCACGGAACTTGCCAGTTTTGACGATCTGCTCGCGGCTGCGCGCCGCCAAACCGAACCCCAGCGGCTGCTGTTTGTTTTTGCCCGGATTGAATTGCCGGAAAACGCGACCGCCGACCAGCGCGAACGCTTCGAACGCCGCGAAGGCGGCACCATCAGCCCCTGCCTGTGCGTCGACAAGGCCCCGGAAGAGATCGCCGATTTCGCGGCGCTGAAAGTCGAATCGACGACCACCGGCCAGGACTGGGACATGGTGTTCGTCGGCAGCCTCGATGGTCGTGGCGGGGTGGCGCCCAGCGCCGACGAAGCCGCCCAGCCGCTGCGCTTCATGGTCAACGCGATCAACGACGGCCGGGTTTCGGATTTCGCCGCCTTCAACCACGACGGGCAGGTGCTGCGGTTCGGCTGAACCGGCGGCGCGGGCCGCCGCTGTGCGACACTTCGCCCATGCTGGCCAACGCCCTTGCTGCCCTGCTCTACACCGTCGCGACGCTGTGGCTGGTGCGCGACGCTCGCGCCGCGGACGAGCCGCTGGGCCGTGGCTGGCTGTGGGCCGCGATTCCGGCGGTACTGCTGCACGCCTTCGCCCACTGGCAGGGCTGGTACCAGACCGGTTCCACCGATCTGCATTTCTTTGCCGCGCTGTCGCTGGTCGGGCTGGGCATGGCCGCACTGACGGTGGCGGGCGCCGCCGGCGGGCCGGCGCGGGCGCTGGGGGTGGTGGTGTTCCCGCTGGCTGCGCTGCTGCTGCTGGCCTACGGGGTGCGCGGCCACACCCTCAAGCCCGAGCCGTTGAACTGGCAACTGCTGCTGCACGCCTGGACGGCGCTGTTGGCCTACGCCACGCTGTCGCTGGCGGCGGTGCTGGCAATCTTCCTGTGGGCGCAGGATCGGGCCCTGCGCCGGCGCGAATTCCAGCCCTGGCTGCGCGCCCTGCCGCCGCTGACCGAGCTGGAATCCCTGCTGTTCCGCACGATTGGCCTCGGCTTCGGGCTGCTGACTGCCACCCTGCTGACCGGCGCGCTGTTCGTTGAAAACCTGTTCGCCCAACACCTCGTTCACCACACCGTACTCAGCATCCTTTCCTGGCTGGCGTTCGGCGCCCTGCTGCTCGGGCGCTGGCGGCGCGGCTGGCGCGGCGCCATTGCAGTGCGCTGGACGCTGACCGCGATGGCACTGCTGGTGCTGGCCTTCTTCGGCAGCAAATTCGTGCTGGAGCTGGTGCTGCACCGCGGGATGTGAACGCAGTACGCTGGATCGACCAACTCTCCAGCCGTGCGTGGCGCGCGGCCCACCTGCTCCTGGAGTGCTTCCAGGGCCATTGTCGACCGCGATCATGCTGCTTGAATCGGCATTGCCTCAGGTTGCATGGTCAGCTGGCAGCCGCCACGATGCGGGTATCTTGACGGGGGCGGCATGATGCAGAAACGAACAGATCCGGGCAATCGGCACCTGCGCTTGCGCCATCTCGCATCAGCACTGCTGCTCACCTGCCTGACGTTGACGGCACACGCCGGCGCTGGGGCGACTCGAATGGCCACACCGGCCCCCGATCCGGAGTGGCCTGCGGTTGATTACGGCAATCCCTCCAACTGGCTTGCCCGCCCTGACCAGCCCTCTGCCGCGATGCACACGCCAAAAGGAGCAGGTTTCTCCAATTTGCAGGCGGTGGCGCAGGCCGACGTGTTCTACGTGCACCCCACCACCAGCATGCGCGGCGACGCCTTCAATGCGCCCATCGATGATGCCGAGGCGGCCAGGATCGGGGCCATCATGCTGCTGACCCAAGCCACGCCTTTCAACGCCGTGGCGCGGATCTACGCGCCGCATTACCGCCAGGTGACGCTGCCGCTCTACGACCAGGACGAAGAAACCCAGCAAGTTCCGATCAACCACGCCTATGCAGACGTGCTGGCCGCATTTCGTTACTACATCGAACACGACAACCAGGGGCGACCGTTCTTCCTGGTCGGCCACAGCCAAGGCTCCAATCACGCCCAGCGACTGTTGACCGAAGCAATCCAGGGAACCGCATTGGAGACACTGCTGGTCGCGGCCTACCTGCCTGGCCAACCGATCCCGCGCGCCGTATTCAAGGACGATCTGATCCACATCCCGCCCTGCGTGCGTCCGGCGCAAACTGGCTGCGTCGCGATCTGGGAAACTTTTGGTGCGCATACCGACGCCGCCGACCTCGACGCCTGGCAGGAGTCGTGCTATTGGAACCGCTCTGCGCAGCGCTGGGTGCCTGCTTCGGGTCTGCCGCTGACCACCATCAACCCAGTCAGTTGGGATGCCGGCAAGCCGGATACCTCTGCCGAGCAGCACCGTGGCGCGGTTCCCTTCGGCACCCCGAAGACCTTCGCACGACTCCTGCCTCGCCTGGTTTCCGTGCACGACGACGGACGCTACACCTACGTCGCCCCGGCCCCCCTTCCCTCGGAATACTTCAGCGACAACGGCATGTTCGGTGGCAGCAACTACCACGTCTTCGACATCGCCCTGTTCTGGCTCGACCTGCGTGAAAATGCGCACCTGCGGCTCAACGCCTGGATGCAGCAACACGGCCGCGGGCAACCGTTGCTTGATGTATCCACGACCGCCAATGCCCAACTCGGCCGAGCCTGGCAGTACCGCATCGGCGCGATCCATCGCGTGGACGCGTACTCGGCCGACAACCTGCCGCCAGGGCTGGTGCTCGATCGCAAACGCGGCGTCATTTCCGGCACCCCGCGCGCAACCGGGATTTGGGCCGTGCGCATCAGCGCCAGCAATCCGCACGGCATTGGCCAGGGCGAACTGGCGCTTGCGGTGGTGCCCTAACCCAGCCGACACGGCCTGGTACCGCACGCTTCCCCAGTCAGCGCGTCGGCATCGGAACGGCATGCCCGGGCGCTGGGCCGCGGGGCGATCGTAGCGCCCGGCGCTCAGTCTCAGCCGAACTGCTCGTCGAGCCAGTCCATCGATACCGCTGCCGACAGCGCCAGATTGCCCGACTGGCAGTGACCGTCGGCGCCTTCTTCTTCGGTGAACACATGACCTTGCGCGGTGGGCACATGCGCAAGGAAACGCTCGAATTGTGCGATCGGTTCGCGCCCTTCCCCGGCGCCGACCAGCGCCAGCGCAGCGCAGTGCAAGCCGGCCAGCTGCGCCTCATCGATGCGGAAGTCGAGCAGAAGCTGGTAGGTGCTTTTGAAGCTGTCCCGGCCGAAGCGCAACATGAGGTTGCGCGTCATCTTGCGGGTCTGCTCCGGCATCACGTCCGCGGGGATGTGGTCAATGTCCGCCACGCAAAAATCGTCGCCATCGGGCATTTGCGCCGGATCGAAGCCGACGAACGAGGCCATGTAGGCATGCAGATCAAGGATCGGTGAATTGGGAATCAGCGCGCGGATGCGCGGCTCGTTCGCGGCAATGCGGGTGGCAAAGTAGCCACCAAAGCTGATCCCCATGAGTGCGATCCGCGCCGGGTCGGTCTCGGGCCGCGTCAGCAGGTAATCGACCGCCGGCGTGCCAACCCGTTCGAACTCCGGGATGAAGTGCAGCGACGGGTGGAAACGCAGGGTATCCATCTGCCCCGGGCCGCTAAACAGCAGCAGCCGGTAGCCACGCTCGAGCGCGGCGCGACCGTAGGCGAGAAAGGTCTCTTCCAGCGTTCCATCGTAGCCGCTGATGATCATCAGGGTCTTGCCCGGCCCGCTGGCTGCAGCTGGGCGCAAATGCAACGCCGGCAGCGGCGTGTTTTCAAACGGCAGGCTCACCACCTCGCAAACGCAAGCATCCACCTCCATTGCCGCCAGGAAGCAGGCCCGGCTGGCCAAGCCATAGCGAGCGTGCATGGGATCGGAAATCGTCGTGTAGTACTCCGCGGCGCGCCAGCTGTTGCTGGCGACCAGCCAAGCATCCCGCGAGCTGACGGCGTGACCACGTGCGGCGCGCCGCTCGGCATCGGCCTGCTGGCGCGCGGCGGCGGCGGCAAATGCCGCCACCCAGCTCGCGGGTGCGCCATTGTCGATGCGCCGCGCCAGCGCCAGGCATTCGCCGACTGCCGAGCCGCCGTAACGCGCCGCGCCGAGCTGGCGGATCAACTGGAAGTCCATCTCCGCATCGGCAAAGCCGGCGACGCGCGTGCGCCCACGTTCCAGACTGTCGGCCATGTTGCTTACTCCCTACCGGTGATTGGACGAGTTCTCCGCGTGTTTCCAGCAGACTACAGCATCGCCGTTCGCCGAAAGGCCTGGCGCATTTTTGGCCTCAGGTTTCATCCAGCGCTGGCAGGGATCTGGCCACTGCCACTCGCCCCGGGAGCGGGGCCGTTCGGCGATCGCCGCCCGCCCGCAGCGCCACCCTGCGCGGGCGGGGCCGCGGTCTGGTGCGCGGGATAATTGCCCATGGAGTATTTGCATTGACAACTATTGCGCGGGCTATAAAATACCGCCCATGCCCACTTCGAACCCAGCCCCCATTCCCCCGGCCGCGGCCAGCAGCGGCTCGGCTCTCGGCCTGCTGTTTCGCCAAGTTCGCGACGCCATGTGGGCGCGAATGGAACGCGAACTTGCCGGCTCCGGTCACGCGCTGAATTTCAGCCAGTTCATCACCCTCAAGGCCCTGGCCACCGGCGGCAGCGCCGGGGTCACCGACCTGGCCCGGCTGGCCGACCTCAACCCTGGCGCGATGACGCGCCTGCTCGACAAGCTCGAAGCGCGTGGCTTGCTGGCGCGCAGCGCCGACCCCAACGATCGCCGTGCGCTCAACATCGACCTCACCCAAACCGGCTTGGCGATCTGGCAAGACATCGACCAGTGCGGCCAGCGGGTGCGCGAACGCGCGCTGCGCGGAATGGACGAAGCCACCCGCATCCACATGACCCGCCTGCTCGAACAGGTCCGGGACAACCTCACCAGCGAAGACTGAACCATGCGTCGATCCCTACTCCCGCTCGCGTTCGGGGCCACGTTGCTGTCCGCCTGCACGTCGATGGGCCAGCTGACCGCCGCGCAAACACCGCGCGACCCGGCCACGCTGTCGGCCAGCCGCAGCCTCGGCAACGCCACGCTGTCGCCTGCCGCCTGGCCCGGCGAACGCTGGTGGAGCGCTTTCGGCGATCCCCAGCTGGACGCCCTGATCGACGAGGCGCTGGCGAATTCGCCGACGCTGGCCATGGCCGACGCGCGCGCGCGCAAAGCCCAGGCGCAAGCCGGCGTGGCCGCAGCCGTCAGGCTGCCGTCGGTGGGCGCCAGCGCCCAGGTCAACGGCGTGCAACTGCCCGAAGGACTGGCTGGATCGAAAGTCGGCGGCAAGCTCAACGTCGCCGACGTGCTGATGCTGAGCCTGAAATTCAGCCCGGATCTATGGGGCCAATCGCGCAGCCGCTGGGAAGCGGCGGTGGACAACGCCCACGCCGCCGACGTCGATGCCCAGTCGGCGCGCGTCACCCTGGCCGCCAACGTCGCCCGCACCTACATCGCACTGGCGCAGGCCTTCGACATGCAGGATGCCACGCAGGCCGATGCCGCCCGCAGCGCCAGCGCGCTGCAGCTGTCCGAACAGCGCAAGCAGGCCGGCCTCGACAACGGCATCGCGGTGGAGGCCAAGCGCAGCGCCGCCGCCGCCGCGCAGCAGCAGGCACAGCTGTCCAACCAGCGCATCGCCGGCATGCGCAACGCGCTGGCCACCTTGGTCGGCGCCGACCCGGATCGCGGTCTTGCAATCAGCCGCCCGCAGCTGGCGCAGCCTCGGCTCGCAATTCCGTCCGAGCTGTCCAGCGATCTGTTGGCGCGCCGCGCCGACGTCGTTTCCGCACGCTGGCGGGTGGAAGCTGCGCAGCGCAGCATCGACGCCAGCAAGGCCGCGTTCTATCCCAGCCTCAACCTCAGCGCAATCGTCGGGTTGGTCTCCGGCGGCCTGTCCGAGCTGTTCAACAGCCAGGCCCTGCTGCTCAACGGCGGGCCGGCGCTGAGCCTGCCGATTTTCGAAGGCGGCCTGCTGCGCAGCCAGCTGCGCGGCAGCGAAGCCGATCACGACCTCGCGGTCGCCGGCTACAACCAGACCCTGCTGAACGCGATCCGCGAAGTCGCCGACGCGGTGCAGGCGGCGCGCGCGCTGGATGACCAGATCGCCAGCGCCACCCAGGCGCGCAGCGCCGCGGCCAGCGCCCACGCGCAGGTCCAGCAGCGCTACCGCGCGGGACTGGCAACCCGACTCGACGTGCTGTCCGCCGAACAACCGGTGCTCCAACTCGATCAACTGCTGTCCAGCCTGCGCGCGCAGCGGCGCACCGCCAGCGTCGACCTCGACCAAGCGTTGGGCGGTGGAATTGCGCCGTCCGCACCCGACCAGACCGCCTCCAAGTAAACCGCCATGACCACCGAAACCACCCCGAACACCTCCGCCGGCAGCAGTCCCACCCTGCCGGCCTCGCAAAGCGCGCTCAAGCCGGGCAACGGCAAGCGCCGCCGTGCCCTGCTGATCGTGCTGGCGATCATGTTGATCGTCGGCATCGTCTGGCTGGCCTATTGGTTCCTGATCGCACGCTGGGAGCAGGACACCGACGACGCCTACGTGCAGGGCAACATCGTCAGCATCACCCCGCAGACGCTGGGCACGGTGGTGGCGATCAACGCCGATGATGGCATGCGGGTGCGCGCCGGGCAGGTGCTGGTGCAGCTTGATCCCAACGATGCCCAGGTCGCGCTGGAACGTGCCGAAGCCAACCTTGCCGCCACCGTCCGCCAGGTGCGCGGGCTGTACAGCAGCGTGGCAAGCGCGCAGGCCGACATCGGTGCGCGCGAAGTTGCGCTGCGGCAGGCGCGCGAGGACGTGGCACGGCGCAGCGGCCTGGTCGCCAGCGGCGCAGTTTCGGCCGAAGAGCTCGCGCACGCGCGCGCCCAGCTCGACGCCGCACAGGCGGCGCTGCAGGCTTCGCACGGACAGCTGTCGCGCAGCCGCGCCTTGGTCGATGCCACCACCGTCGCCAGCCAGCCGCAGGTGCAGGCCGCCGCCGCGCAGCTGCGGGAGGCATACTTGACTCTGCAGCGTGCCGCGATCGTCGCCCCGATCGACGGTTTCGTGGCCCGCCGCAGCGTCCAGCTCGGCCAGCGGGTCGCGCCGGGCGTCACGCTGCTGGCGGTGATCCCGCTGGACGCGGTCTGGGTCGATGCCAACTTCAAGGAAACCCAGCTGCACAACCTGCGCCTGGGCCAGCCGGTCAAGCTGACCTCGGATTTGTACGGTGACAACGTCAGCTTCGACGGCAAGCTGATCAGCCTCGGCATGGGCACCGGCAGCGCCTTCGCCCTGCTGCCGCCGCAGAACGCCAGCGGCAACTGGATCAAGATCGTCCAGCGCATCCCGGTGCGGGTGGCGCTCGACCGCAAGCAGCTGGCCGAGCATCCACTGCGACTGGGCATGAGCATGAATGTGACGATCAATGTCCGCGACCAGAGCGGCCCGGTGCTGCCGTCCGCGCCCGCCGACAAGCCGGTGCTGCGCACCGACGCCTATGCACGCCAGCTGCACGAAGCGGACGCGCGGATCGAATCGATCATCCAGGCCAACCTGCCAAGCGGCACCCGGAACTGAGCCGCAGCGCATGTCCACCGTCGTTGATGAAGAAGGTTCGCTGGGCATTCCGCCCGGGCCGGAGGCCAGCAAACCGACCCTGGCCGACTTCCGTCCGCCCAACGTCGCCCTGACCACGCTCGGGTTGGCGCTGGCCAGCTTCATGCAAGTGCTGGACACCACCATCGCCAACGTCTCGCTGGCGACGATTTCCGGCAACCTCGGCGGCAGCGCCAACCAAGCGACCTGGGTGATTACCTCGTTCGCGGTCAGCACCGCGATCGCGCTGCCTTTGACCGGCTGGCTGGCGCGCCGCTTCGGCGAGCGCAAGCTGTTCATGTGGTCCACGCTGGGCTTCGTGTTCGCCTCGTTCCTGTGCGGGCTGGCGCACAGCATGGGCCTGCTGGTGATGGCGCGCGCACTGCAGGGCCTGCTGGCAGGCCCGATGTACCCCGTCACCCAGGCCCTGCTGCTGTCGATCTATCCGCCGGCCAAGCGCGGTCACGCGATCGCGCTGCTGGCGATGGTGACGGTGGTGGCGCCGATCGCCGGCCCGATCCTCGGCGGCTGGATTACCGACAACTACAGCTGGGAATGGATTTTCTTCATCAACATCCCGATCGGCATCTTCGCCAGCACCGTGGTCGGATCGCAGCTGAAAGGTCGCCCGGAAAAGCTGGTGAAGCCGAAGATGGATTACGTCGGCCTGACCGCACTGGTGTTCGGCGTCGGCGCGCTGCAGATCCTGCTTGACCTCGGCAACGACGAGGACTGGTTCGCCTCCAACCTCATCGTGATCCTGGCGATCATCGCCGCCGTCGGGCTGGTGGTGTTCGTGATCTGGGAGCTGACCGACGACGACCCGATCGTCGATCTGCGGCTGTTCCGTCACCGCAATTTCGCCTCCGGCACGTTGGCGATGGTGCTGGCCTACGGCGCCTTCTTCAGCGTCGGCATCCTGGTCCCGCTGTGGCTGCAGTACGACCTCGGCTATACCGCGATCTGGGCCGGGTTTGCCACCGCGCCGATTGGCCTCCTGCCGATCCTGCTGACCCCATTCATCGGCAAATACGCCAACCGCTTCGATCTGCGCATCCTCGCCACTTTCGCCTTCATCGCCATGTCGCTGACCAGCTTCCTGCGCTCGGCGTTCAACCTCGACGTCGATTTCTCCCACGTCGCCTGGGTGCAGTTCCTGCAGGGCCTGGGCGTGGCGCTGTTCTTCATGCCGGTGCTGCAGATCCTGCTGTCGGATCTGGAGCAGCACGAAATTTCCGCCGGCTCCGGGCTGATGACCTTCCTGCGCACCCTCGGCGGCAGTTTCTCGGCCTCGCTGACCACCTACGCCTGGACCTCGCGCGGCGCCATCCACCACGCGCAGCTGACCGAACACGTCTCCCGGCTCGATCCGGCCACCCTGCAACAGGTGGCGGCCTACGGCGGCGGCGATCTCCGGCGCGGTGCCGCCGCCGTTGAAATGATGATCTCCAATCAGGCCTCGCAGATCAGCTTCAATGAAATCTTCCACCTGCTCGGCATCTTGTTCCTGATCGTGATCGCCTTCGTCTGGCTGGCCAGACCACCGTTCGGCGCCAAGGTCAGCGGCCCGGCCGGTGGCGGGCATTGAGCGCGACCTTTCAATCCCAACCCGCTTCCAGCGCGTCCGCCAACCGTTCCACACTGATCACGTCCATGCCCTTGTAGCTGCCTGACTTTGGCGCATTGGCCTTGGCCACGATGGCGCGCTGGAAGCCGTGGCTCGCAGCCTCTTTCAGCCGCTCTTCACCGTTGGGGACCGGGCGAATCTCACCGCTCAGGCCAACTTCGCCAAAAGCCACGGTTTTCTCCGGCAGCGGCGCGTCGCGCAGCGACGACAGCACCGCCAGCAGCACCGGCAGGTCGGCGGCGGTTTCCTGCACGCGGATGCCGCCGACCACGTTCACGAACACGTCCTGATCACCCGTCATCACCCCGCCGTGGCGGTGCAGTACCGCCAGCAGCATCGCCAAGCGGTTGCCCTCCAGACCCACCGCCACCCGCCGCGGATTGGACAGCGGCGAGGAATCCACCAGCGCCTGCACTTCCACCAGCAGCGGGCGCGTGCCCTCGCGCGTCACCATCACGCAGCTGCCCGGCTGCGGCTGGCCGCTGCCGGACAGAAAGATGGCCGACGGGTTCGCCACTTCGCGCAAACCGCGATCGGACATCGCGAACACGCCCAACTCGTTGACCGCGCCAAAGCGGTTCTTGAACGCGCGCAGCACCCGAAATCGGCTGCCCGAATCGCCCTCGAAATACAGCACCGCATCGACCATGTGCTCCAGCACGCGCGGCCCGGCGATGCCGCCTTCTTTTGTCACATGACCGACCAGAAACACCGCCGTGCCGGTTTCCTTGGCATAGCGCACCAGCCGCGCCGCCGCCTCGCGCACCTGCGAGACCGAGCCCGGTGCGGCAGTCAAGGTTTCCGTCCACAGGGTCTGGATCGAATCGGCAATGAGCAAGCGCGGCTTGGCGCGGATCGCGTGCTCGAGAATGCGCTCGACGCAGGTTTCGGCCAGCGCCTGCAGGCCGTCCAGCGGCAGCCCGAGCCGCTGCGCGCGGCCGGCCACCTGCGCCAGCGATTCCTCGCCCGTCACATACAGCCCCGGCAGGGTCGGCGCCATCTGCGCCAGCGCCTGCAGCAGCAGCGTCGATTTGCCGATCCCCGGATCACCGCCCACCAGCACCACCGCGCCCTCGGCCAGCCCGCCGCCGAGCACGCGATCGAACTCGCCGATCCCGGTCGATGCGCGCGCCTGCGCGTCGGCCTGCACCTGCGCCAGCGGCGTCACCTTCGGCGCATCGATCTTGCCCGCCCAACCGCTGCGCCGCGACGCCGGCGAGCTCGCCCGGGTCACCGATTCCAACGCGATTTCCGCCAGCGTATTCCACGCCCCGCAGGCCTCGCACTGCCCCTGCCACTTGCCATAGTCCGCCCCGCACTGGTTGCAGACATAGGCGGTGCGGGGTTTGGAGGATGCGGACTTGGCCATGGCGACTTGCGTTGTTGCGTCCCGTCCACTTTAGCGGGGTTGCGTCGCAGATGGTGAGACGAAATGGGGCCACACGAGCTTTCGTGGCGGCCGTCTCAGCTTTTGAGATGAGTTTGTGCAATATGACGTGAGCAGCTTCTCGCCAATGGGCCGATGATGAAACAACTCGCAACCTATAAAAACAGAAGCCGCCCGAAGGCGGCTCCCACATTTGGGGCGCTTACGCGCTTTGTTAGCGGGCGAGCGCATTTCCTGATCTGCTGATCAGGCTCGATAGTAGACTCGAATCGCGAACAAGTAAACAGGGAGGATTCATGGCTATTCCATACCGTCTTGGACTGGACATCGGCACCAACTCCATTGGCTGGTGCATCTACGCGTTGGACGAAGACAAGGTCACTCGACTTGTTCGAATGGGCGTTCGTATTTTTTCCGACGGTCGCGACCCAAAAACACGCACCTCCCTTGCTGCCGAACGGCGCCTGAAACGCCAGATGCGTCGACAGCGTGAGCGTACCGTCCAGCGCCGACACGGATTCCTCACCGCACTGATCCGCGCCAACCTGTTGCCTGCGGATGATGCTGCGCGCAAGGATCTGGTGAGCCTTGACCCCTACGAACTCCGCGACCGCGCACTGCGCGAAGAACTGCCACTGCCCCAATTTGCGCGAGCGCTTTACCACTTGGCAAGAAAACGCGGATTCAAATCATCTCGCAAGGATCGTGGCGATGCCGAACGCAAGAAAGCGGCAGGTGTCATCAACAAGGGAACCGAGCGTTTGCGCTCGTTGCTTGAAGAAAGTCGCTGCGAGAGCGTTGGGCAATTCCTGTGGAAGCTTCACGCGGATAGAAAACCCGTTCTTGCACGCCCTTCCGCAAGCAGCGACTACGATTTCTATCCTGACCGGGCACTCATATTGGAAGAGTTCGATCTGTTGTGGGAACGACAGCGCGCATTTCATCCTGACGCACTCACCCCGGATATCAAGCGTTGCCTGCGCTACTTCATCGAACACCAACGTCCATTGAAGGCCGTTCCCGCAGGTCACTGCGTATTGGAGCCTGAAGAGTCGCGTGCTCGACGCGGCCACCCAGTTTTTGCCAGATTCCGGATTCTTTCCGACCTTGCCAACCTTCGTATCGAGCTTCCCGATGGCAGCGTCATCCCGCTCGAACTGCATGAGCGACAGCTCTGTCTCGATTACCTGGATGGAAATGAACGGTTGACCTGGCCCAAGTTGCGCAGATTGCTCAGCATCGGCACTCCAAAGGACAAGATCGAGCCCTTCAATCTCGCCCGTAGCAAGAAGGACGGCATTCTTTGTGACACAGTTTCGTCAAAACTCGGCCACCCTGAATGTTTTGGTGCAGCATGGCACACCATGTCCAGCCTGCAGCAGGCCGATGTCATCGCCGCGCTTGCGCTCGCGAACGACAACGAAAACCTACGCGCGCGACTTGCTGCAGCAGGCATTTCCGTGACTCCGGAACAACTTGCTGCAATCTCAACAGTGGACGTTCCCGACGGCTTCGCCGACCTGTCATTGAAGGCGATGGAAAAACTCATCCCGATCATGGAATCAAGGATCGTGACCTACGACCAAGCAGTCTCCAAAGCCTATGGACGTTCGCATTCGGACTTTCTTCCGGAGGAATCGGAACTGCGCAAATCCCTGCCCTACTATGCTGAAGTTTTGCGCGGCTATGCGCAGCCAATGCCTTTGGCAAAAGTGCCGGAAGAAGCGCTGTATGGCCGTCTGCCCAATCCAACCGTACACGTGGGCCTGAACCAGTTGCGCAAAGTCGTGAACGCCATCATCCGGCGGTACGGCGCTCCTCGCGAGATCATCGTCGAATTGGCTCGGGAATTCGGCATGTCCGGCAAGCGTCGTGGCGAATTGATCTCCATGCAAAAGAAAAATCAGGAGGCCAACGAAAAGCGGGCGGCTGAACTGCGAAATCGTAACGTGCATGTCAATCGCGACAACTTGCTGCGGCTGCGGCTGTATGAAGAGCTGCCCGTCATGAATCGCGTTTGCGTCTATACGGGAAAGCCGATCAGCCAGCAAGCGCTGTTCTCATCGGAAATCGAGATCGATCACATTCTTCCTTTCTCAAGATCGCTCGACGATGGAATCGGCAACCTTGTTTTGGCATACCGTTCGGCTAACCGCTTCAAGCGGAACAATGATCCACACGATGCCTTCGGAAACAGCCCCGGCGGCTACGAATGGGATGCAATCGAATCCCGCGTCGCCCAGTTTGTTGAAAATGCGCCTGATGCATGGCGCCACAAAGCCAAGCGGTTCCTTCCCGACGCACTGGATCGTTTTGTCGCCGAACGAGGCTTTCTGGATCGCCACCTCACCGATACCGCCTATCTTTCCCGCCTTGCGAAGCAATACCTCTCGCACGTTTGCTTCCAGCATCGGGTCTGGGTCGCCACCGGCAAACTCACCGCCATGTTGCGCGGCAAGTGGGATATCTCAGATACTCTCGGCGTACATGGCAAAAACCGCAACGACCACCGCCATCACGCCATCGACGCTGCAGTGATCGGTGCCTGCGACCGGCGCCTCATCGGTCAACTCAGCCACGCGGCGGAAGCGTTCGAGGAAGGCCGTTCGCACCGTTTCTTCGAGGGACTCGGGCAACCTTTTGACGGATTCAGTGCCGTGGTGCGGGATGCCGTCAGCAAGATCGTCGTTTCGCACAAACCGAACCGCGATTCGGGCGGATCGCTTCACAACGACACCTATTACGGCGTACTGGAACCGGAAACCGGCAAGACTCCAGCACTCGTTGTGCGGCGCGTTCCGTTGACGTCGATGAACAGCATGGAAAAAACCGAGGACATTGTTGACGCGGCCCTGCGCGCGCGCATTGAAAAATTGATCGCCGGGAAGAGCGAGAAGGACGCCTCCAGGGCACTGGAGCAATATGCCGCCGCTAACCGCATCCGTTCCGTACGCGCAAAGAAGCGGTCGAGCGTGGTCGAAATCCGCAATCCGCACAGAACGAAAGGCCGCGTCGTGGAAACGAACGGTAATGCCTACGTCGAAATCCTGAGCAGTCCGAAGGGTTGGATCGATAATGTCGTCACCCGCTTCGAGGCTGGTAAACAACCAGCACCCCCTCCATATCCTGTCGTCATGCGGTTGTTCGACGACGACGTAATCCGTATTGAGGAAGGCGACGGAAAATCAAAACTGCTTCGACTTGCGATGAAAACAAGCGGAAGGATGACTTTTGCAGAAATCAATCAGGCCGGGAATCTGCGCGAGCGTGACCGCGACAAGAACGATTCTTTCAGCTACAAGACAATGGCTGCCTCCAAACTACGCACACTCAAGGCCCGAAGGGTTACCGTTGATCCACTCGGCTTTGTTCACGATTCGGGATACATCGAATGAAGAACAGGATCATCGAGATCGCCTCGGACGGTCGGTATCTCCACGCCGACCGTGGCTTTCTCGTGATCAAGGATGGTAAACAGGAACTTGGTCGCGTACCCATCGATGACATTGGTGGACTGATCGCCAGTGGTCACGGCTTGGTGTTCAGCGCAGAAGTGCTGGTTCGACTGGCCGAACGCGCCAGCTCCGTTGTTGTCTGCGATGACCGGAAACGCCCCCGTGCCATGCTTCTTGCGTTGGAAGGTCACCACCGCCAAGGAGAACGCTTCTGGCAACAGTCACAAGCCAAACCCGGACTGCGCAACCGCCTCTGGAAGCAAATCGTTCAGGAAAAATTGCGAGCGCAGGCCCGCACGCTCGAAGCGTTCGGCAGCTCAGGAGCCGCACTCAGACGGATGGCGGACAAAGTGCGCGCAGGAGATCCGGAGAATCTGGAAGCGCAGGGTGCACGCGCATACTGGCCGCAACTATTCGGCAAACAGTTCCGTCGCGATCCAGAAGGTAAGGGCTTCAACGCCCTTTTGAACTTCGGCTACACAGTACTGCGATCCGCAACGGCGCGGGCAATCGTCGCAGCCGGGCTGCATCCATCGCTGGGTTTGCATCACCACAATGGCGCCAACGCCTGCGCATTGGCGGACGATCTGATGGAACCGCTCCGTCCGGTCATTGACGCCGCGGTCAAGGCTCTGTCTCTGGACGATGAGTCACTGTCGCTCGCACCAGCCAGCAAGAGAGTTCTGGCGCTTGCGCTGTATCGCAATATCCCGTCCTATGCCGGCATGACAGCCATGGCATCCATGCTGGAACGCATGTGTTTCTCCTTGACCGAAATTTTTGCTGCCAGGCGACGCTCGCTGGAACTGCCTGGCCACCTCAGCCCGGATGCGCTTCGCACACTTGCCTCGGAACCCGAAGGACAGGGGGACGCATGAAATGCCTCGCAGAAGAACGGCCCCACCTTCGCAGCCGCTATCAGGCTATCGGCTCATGTGGATCATGGTGATGTTTGATCTTCCCGTCGGGACGGACGAAGAGCGCAAAGCCGCCAATGACTTCCGTAACCACCTCAAGAACCTTGGCTTCGCCATGGCGCAGTTCTCGGTCTACATGCGCCACGCATCTGGACGGTTCGAATGCGACGGCTACATCGAGCGCATCCGAACGCTGCTGCCTGCAGGCGGTCGGGTCTATGTCCACTGCATGACCGACAAGCAGTACGAACAGATCATCCGTTTCGAACGCCGACAGCGCCGCGAGCAGTTGAAGAATCCGGAACAATATGCCCTGTTCTAGACCAGCCAAATGCCTATTTTCATGCACTCAAAACAAGACAACCCCTTGCAAAAACAAGGGGTTGCCAGGGAGCGAGTTTAGCAGATCAGGAAATGCGCTCGGGCCGAAACTCGGCGTGTCCGTCACATGCCGGGTGATGCAGTTTAGCAGATCAGGAAATGCGCTCGGGCCGAAACGCTCGGAGACGTGGCCGATCCACTGCACATAGTTTAGCAGATCAGGAAATGCGCTCGGGCCGAAACTTGTGGAAGTTCACCCGCGATGACTTCGGCAGTTTAGCAGATCAGGAAATGCGCTCGGGCCGAAACTCGGCAAGTTGCTCGCGCACGCTGTCAGGGAGTTTAGCAGATCAGGAAATGCGCTCGGGCCGAAACCGGGTAAGCGGGCGGGTGCAGGTGGCGTTCAGTTTAGCAGATCAGGAAATGCGCTCGGGCCGAAACTTCGACGTGTCCAAGCTGCTGGGGCAGGCCAGTTTAGCAGATCAGGAAATGCGCTCGGGCCGAAACTGGCCGTGCCGTGGTTCGACAACCTGATTAAGTTTAGCAGATCAGGAAATGCGCTCGGGCCGAAACCTGTCTGCACGATGCAGGTCGGCGCGGTGTAGTTTAGCAGATCAGGAAATGCGCTCGGGCCGAAACCCCGGTGGGTAGCCGTCGCTGCTCATGGCGAGTTTAGCAGATCAGGAAATGCGCTCGGGCCAAAACGCAAGAGCAGGACGCCGTCGCGTTTCTCGTTTCGGAATTCATTTCCGCGGCGAATTCGCCGCGGCCTCATTGAAGCTTGTGGCGCAACCTTGGGCCGGGACAGGGAATGGGTATTTCCGCGGCGAATTCGCCGCGGCCTCATTGAAAAATCACACCTCGTTTGAACATTGAATGCGGGCTTCCCTGATATCAACGCGCAGTCTGAAAGCACAAACTGCGCGCATGACTTCGCAAGCCTTCCTGTCACTGCCTATATCGATATCCATTCGCCACAAGGTGAAGTTGAGCAGCTGGCGCTGGGACAAGCCCAGTCTGTCACTGCCTATATCGATATCCATTCGCCACAAGCACAACGGCGCTCTGACTCCACGCCTCGCATGGCAAGGCGTCGACATGCCAAAACTGCGCCCCGCATGTGATAGCATTGATATCACCATTGCCCGAACGCACCATGGCCAGCCTGATTGTCCGCAACATCGATGACGCACTGGTGCGTATGCTCAAGCAGCGGGCGGTACGACACGCGCGCAGTGCCGAAGCCGAGCATCGCGCCATCCTCGAAGCCGCGCTCATGAAAACCCAGCGTCGTAGTCTGATCGACGTGCTGGCGTCGATGCCGGACGTCGGCTGCGACGAAGATTTCGAGCGCATTGCCACCTCGACGGAACGCGATGTACCTGCTCGACACCAACGTCATCAGTGAAGCGCGCAAGGGTGACCGCGCGAATCCCGGCGTGCGGAACTTCTTTGCCAAGTCCGCGCGCACCGAGTCGTTCCTGTCTGTTGTCACTGTGGGTGAGCTGCGCCGCGGCGTGGAACGGATGCGCCATCGTGGCGACCGCATACAGGCCACCCATCTGGAATCCTGGTTGATCGCGACGCTTGCAGAGTTCGGCGATTACGTTTTGGACGTGGACGCCGACGTGGCTCAGGTCTGGGGAAGACTCTGCGTGCCGAACCCGGAAGTCGCGCTCGACAAATTGATTGCGGCCACCGCGCTTGTACACGGCCTGACGGTGGTCACCCGCAACCTCGCTCACTTTCGCGTCCCCGGCCTTGCGCTATTCAATCCGTTTTCAGGGACACACGCGGCTTGAGTGAGTTCCGCTGGCGTTCCCTTGTTGTCAGATGGCGACGTCATTTGCACGATGAGCGCCGCCTGCCCCGCCCAGATGCAAACTTGCCTTGATCGAAGCTGCTTTTGTAGGAGCGCATCGAGGCCGCAGGCCGAGAGGCGCGACACGGTGGCGCTGTCGCGAATCGCGCCCCTGCGGTGCGCTCCTACAGAACATGCCCGCTGTTGCAGAGATCCTCACAGCGATTCTCAACTGCTTTTGCTCCGCGCTCGATTCACGCCATCGTTTGGTAGTGCCGCGCCACCCAGCTCAGTTCGTAGGCAATGGCCAGCCAGGCGAACGCGGCGTGGAAGCGGGCGTTGCGGCTGCGCATTGCCACCAGGCACAGGACGAAAAACACGGCGTTGCGCACGAAGTATTCCCAGCCGAGGCTGGCGAAATACGCTTGCCCCTTGATCAGGGTGTCGCCGAAATCCAGCACGAAGATCGCCGCCAGCAGGCCGAAGAACCACGCCCGGCGCGACAGGAAATAGTCGCGGTAGTCGCTGTAGTCGTCCATGGTGTCCGGGAACAGCAGGACACAGGCAAGGAAATACAGGGTGATGTAGCCAATGATGTAGAGGTAGTACTCGAAGTTCCATTCAACCACTGACTCAAGGCGGAACTCCCACCACCAGAACTGCACGAGGGTGATGAACACGAACAGCACCCAGACCAGATGCACACCATAGATAGGTTTTGCGCGCGGGTGCTGGATGATGCGGGCGATGCCGGTGAGCAGCCGGGTCAGGCCGAGGCCCACGACCAGCGAGATCAACACCCGGATATGCGAAAACAGTTCGGGATTCGTTGGCACGTTTTGCATTGAAGAGTTCGCGTTTACGGTCTTCGTCATCATAACGGCAGACTCGCAAGACAATGGCGCGGCGGCGCAGATGACGGGACGCAACAATCGATTCTGCATTTGACCCCATTCCATCGCTCCAGACGTTGACCAAGGACAGGGGCGGCGTAGTGCTGCCACCACTTCGGCACAACCTGCAACGAGGACTTCGATGAAACCGACGCCTGCGCTCTCCGCCCTCGCACTTGCCCTCGCCTGCGGCCTTGCTTCCACCTGCGCGCTGGCGCAGTCGCCGCAAATTCGCGTCGATGGCGAGGTTCAGGCCACCACGTCCACGTTGGAATGGACGGTCGACGGGCCGTTTGCGCTGCGGCGGATCGAACTGGTGGTGCGCAATCCGCACGGCCGCGCGCTGGAGGCGAACGTGCAGGTGCCGCTGGCGGCCAACGAGCGTCTGCGCGGTTATGCGCTGGACGTGGACGGCCGCCTGCGCGATGCGGTGCCGGTGGAACGGGTGCAGGCGCGGGTCGCGTTCGAGCAGACCGAGCGCCGCAACGTCGATCCGGCGCTGGCGGAAAAAGAGGCCGGCAACAGCTACCGGATTCGCGTGTTCCCGGTGCCCGCACACGGCGAGCGCCGCATCCGCATCGATATCGCCAGCCTCGCCGCGCGCCGCGCCTGCGGCTGGGAGCACGTGCTCGACGGCGGGCTGCCGACCGGGAGCAGCGCGCAGGCGGTGGCCCGCGTCGGCCCGACCTTTGCCCACGGCGGCGACGGCGGGCTGGCCTGGCGGCGCGTCGGCGAGGATCGCTTTGACTCCCGTTGGAGTGCTTCCGGTCCGCACGCGGCGCGCACGATCTGCATTCCAGCGCCAACCGGCGATGCCAGTTTTAGCGCACGCTTCGAGGATGGGCTGCAGATGCGCTGGCTGGAGGTTCCGGCCGCTGCGCCTGCGACCGCTGCGAGCGTTCCCTTCCCGCAGCGGATCGAAATCGTCTGGGATGCGTCCTACAGCATGCTCGGCAAGAATCGCCGTGCGGAGCTTGAACTGCTTACGAACTATCTGCGCGGCCACGCGGTCGACGTCACCCTGAGCGTGCTGCGCGAAACCGTGCAGCGCAGCCAGCTGCATGTCGCGACGCAGGCCGATATCGACGCGCTAATCGCACGCCTGTTGGCCGAACAGCCCGACGGCGCCACCGCATTGGCCGACTGGCGCCCGGACAAGCGCGTCGAACGCGTGCTGTTGTTTGGCGACGCCACCGCCACCCTGCCCGGCGATCCCGTCGGAAGCGACGGCACGCCGGTGTTCGTGATCGGTCGCCAGATCGGCGATCCAGCGCTGGCGCGCTGGCTGACCCGCTCCGGTGGACAAGTGCTGGATTTGGCAACGACCGCAGCCGCCGACGCCCTGCGCGCGCTGACCGCGACACCGGCGCTGCAGGCGCGGCTGGGGCTGCTGGACGGCGACTGGCACCTAGAATCCGGCGCGGTCGGAAGCGGCGCGCTGCGCGGCTGCCACGTCAGCAGCGATTCCGCGGCCGCGTCGCGTCTCACGGTTGCCCACGCCACCGCCACCGGCCTTGTCGTACGCCGCCACGACGCCATGCCGACGCGCAATTCCGAATTCGTCGCGTTCTGGTGCGCGACGTGGCAGGCCGAAGATCTGGAAGCGCAGCCGCAGCGCAACCGCAACGCGCTGGCCGCGCTGGGCCAGCGCTTCGGCGTGCCGAATCGGGAAACCAGCCTGCTGGTGCTGGAAACCGACGACGACTTTGTGCGCAACGGCGTCCTGCCGCCTCAGGCAGACGCCGCGCTGTACGCACGGGTGCTGGCCGCGCGCGCAAACGCGGACGCCAACAAGGCTGAGCGCTGGGCGGAAAACAAGGCGAACGTCCAGCGCGGCTGGAGCGAGCGCATGCGCTGGTGGAACAACCGTTTTCCGAAAGGCGCACCGCCGCGCCAGGACAAGGTCGCCGGCAATGACGCCATGCCCGGAACCGCGCGGGAGGAAGCGATGAGGCGCAACGCGGCGCCACCGCCAGCGCCCTCACCCGCTCCGGCTGCGGAATCCTCGGCGCTGGCTAGCGTGACTGTCGTCGGCGCAGGCGCTGTCGCGCCGCCGGCTGCCGACGCAGTGGCCCTGCTGGCACCGGGTACGGTCTCAGCGACAACGACGCCAGAAATCACCATGCAGCTGCAGGCGGTGACGATGGATTCGCCCTATGTCGGCGAACTGCGCAGCGCGCAAACCGCCGACGCGCTGTATGCCCGCTACCTCGACCTGCGCAACCAGTACGGGCAAAGTCCGGCCTTTCATTTCGACATCGCCCAGCGCCTGTTCGAACTGAACGATCCGGTACGCGGCTGGCGCGTGCTCAGCAACATCATCGAACTGCTGCCGACAAGGCAGGCGGCGCTGCGGCTGGTGGCCTACCGGCTGCAGGAAGCGCAGATGCAAACGCAGGCGGTCGCGCTGCTGCGTCGCATCCTCGACATCGCGCCGGACGAACCGCAGTCCTGGCGCGACCTCGGCTTGGCGTTGGCACAACCGGCCACCTGCCGCGAGGCGCTGGATCTGTTGCAGCACGTCGTCGATTCGCCGTGGGATTCGCGCTTTGCCGACATCGGTCTGATTGCTCTGGCCGAACGCAACGACCTGCGCACGCGCTGCCCGAACGCGGCGGTGCCAGACGCCGGAAGCGACACCGCGCTGGCGCTGCCGGTGGGCCTGCGCGTGACCCTGCGCTGGGATCTCAACGACACCGACATCGATCTGCACGTGACGGATCCGAACGGCGAGGAAGTCTATTACGCCCACCGCAACAGCTACCAGGGCGGCGCGCTGTCGCGCGACTTCACCGGCGGCTACGGCCCCGAGGAATTCATTCTGCGCGATCCCAAGCCCGGCGAATACACGGTTTCGGTGGTGTACTTCGGCAGCCGACTCGCGCAGCTGACCCGCGGCGCCACCGTCAACCTCGCCCTGCAGACCGGCTTCGGCACGCCGAACCAGCGCCAGCAGCCGGTCAGCCTGCGCCTGCTGGAACGCACCGGCAACGTCCTGGTCGGCCGTTTCCGCGTGGCCGGCAACGGCGCGCTGGAAATCGCGCCGCCATCCCCTGCGCAGACCATTGCCGAATGAGTTCGCAGCGCCGCCGCTCCGCTTCGGGGCGGCGGCTCAACCGAACGGCTGCTCGATCGACGGACTCTGCTGGGTGAACCAGCGTCCGCCTTCGGGCGTGGTGACCATGCACTCTTCCAGCCGCACGCCGAATTCGCCGGGAATGTAGATGCCGGGCTCGTCGCTCAGGGTCATGTTCGACAGGATCGGCTGCCGGCTGCCGGCCACGGCGTAGTACCACTCGTGCATGTCCATGCCGATGCCGTGGCCGAGGCGGTGGGTGAAGTATTTGTAGCCGGGCCCAAAGCCGCCATCGGCAATGACCTTGCGCGCGGCGGCGTCGATCTCGCCCATCTGCCCGCCGGTACGCGCGGAATCGCGGGCGGCGATCTGCGCTTTTTGCACCAGCGCGAACACGCGCTTCATCTTGTCGCTGGCCTTGCCGAAGACGAAGGTGCGGGTGATGTCGCTGGTGTAGCCGTGCACCTGGCAGCCGTCGTCGAGGATGACCACCGTGCCTTCCTCGATCTTCTGCGGTTCACGCGAGCCGTGCGGCTGCGCGGTGTATTTTCCGACGTTGATGTCCACGAAACCGCTCACGCCCATGCGCCCGTAGGCCTTCTGCACCAGCGCCTCCACGTCCTGCTGGGTCATGCCAGGTTGCAGCGCCTGCCAGACCGACTGATAGCAGGCCAACGTGGCGTCGTTGGCGATCTGCAGCAGCGCGATTTCCGCTTCCGATTTCACCGCACGGCAACCACCCGTGACCGGCGTTGCGCTGACCAGCTTGAGTTGCGGCGCAGCCTTGCCGATGCCGTCGGCCATGAAGAACGGCACCTTCTCCTCGATGCCCAGCGTGCCGGTGGCCACGCCCATCCCGCGCAGGGCGTCGGCAATCAGCGCGTACGGGCTTTCGTCCTCCTGCCAGGTGCGCACGTCGCTGCCGAAGCGGATCTGTTCCAGCGCGCGAC
The DNA here is from genome assembly GCA_018262705.1 of Xanthomonas sp. Classification (GTDB taxonomy): domain Bacteria; phylum Pseudomonadota; class Gammaproteobacteria; order Xanthomonadales; family Xanthomonadaceae; genus Thermomonas. The sequence continues at coordinate 76,392 of JADFDQ010000011.1, read as the reverse complement.
TGCGCTCGAAATCGGGGGTGATGTAGACCGGATCGCCGCGCCGTCCCAACAGCACGCCGGCGGTGCGCTCGCTGCCCCACCACTGCAGATCGACGAAGTAGCGCAGCGAAGTTCCCGATCCGATGAAGATCGCATCCATCCCCTGCTCGGCCATCAGCCGCTGCGCCTTGGCCAGCCGAGCGCGGTATTCGTCATCGCCGATCGGCACCGCATTTCCCAGCACCGGCTGCAGCGCGGCAATCGACGGCGGCAACGCGACATGCCCTTGCGCAAGGCCGCGACCCGCCGTCGCAAACCCGAGACCCAGCGTGGCGGCACCCGCCGCCGAAAGCCCGAGGAACCGCCGCCGATCCAGTCCACGCCGCCCATCGTCCGACATGCCGTACTCCTCCAAATCCGCTGTCAGAGTGGACTTTTACCCGAAGCAGCCCGAAGCAGCAAAGAAATGCTGACATTGCCCCGCGTTTCGTTTCATAGTGAACCGTATGGCTCAGTATCAAGTCCGCCTCGACACCACGTTTGCCGCGCTCTCCGATGTCACCCGGCGGGGCGTTCTGGTGCAACTCGGGGGTTCGGACGCCTCGATCACCGACCTTGCCCAACGGTTTCACATGACACTCACGGGCATGAAAAAGCATGTAAGCATCTTGGAGCAAGCGGGGCTGGTGACCACCGAGAAGGTCGGGCGCGTACGCACCTGCAAGCTCGGGCTGCGCCCGCTGGAAGAAGAGGCGGCCTGGATCGAGCGACACCGCCAACTGTGGAGCGCACGCTTCGATGCGTTGCACGAGATCGTCGAGCACTTGAATCGCAAGGAGAAGGCAGATGCCAAACGCAAACGACGCTAGTCACACCGCCATGAACCGCACCGTCGTGGAACGCAAGTCCGATCGCGAACTGGTTGTCACACGATCGTTCAATGCCCCGGCCAGCATCGTCTTCGAAGCGTGGAGCAATCCGGAGTTGTTCAAGCGTTGGTGGATCCCCGCGGCGGCGGGTCTGTCGTTGCTTTCGTGCGACATGGATGTACGTACCGGCGGCAGCTATCGCCTCGTGTTCCGCCATCCGGCCTCCGATCAACCGATGGCGTTCTTCGGCACGTATCGGGAAGTGGCGCCGAACCAGCGTCTGGTCTGGACCAACGAAGAAAGTGACCAGGGCGCCGTCACCACGGTGACGTTCGAAGAAAGCGCCGGCAAGACCCTGGTCACCCTGCACGAGCGCTACCCCACGCCAGCGGCCCTCGATGAGGCCATCGCCGGCTCGGCAGAAGCCCTGCCCGAACAGTTCGCGCAGCTGGATGCGCTGCTCGCAGGCGGAGCGTGACAACATCAAGTCACCGGCGTCTGGGTGGGATGACGATGCAACACAAGATCACCGCTGCGCGGGCCGGTGCATGCCGTCCGCCGCGACCAGACGATTCCGACGGCGCCGCCGCGGTGCCGGCTTGAACACGACCTCGCTGGATTTGCCGCATGTCCTTGATTTGCGCGCGTGATCTGCGCGCGTATCTGCAAGAACACGGGAAATGCAGTGACCGCCGATTCCGCCGCGCCATGGGTTGGTGACGTCAGCGCAGCGCCGCGTTGATTTTCTCCAGCGCGGCGTTGCCCGGGCACAGCTCGGCTTCGCCCAGCTGGTTGAACGGGGTGGCAACGGTGTTCAGGTGTGCGTGCAGGTCGCGCGGTTCCGGATCGACGTAGAGCAGTCCGGTGGCCACCTCGCCTTCGGCCGCCGCGGTGCGCGCATAGCGGATCGCCGCGGTGCGGTCGCGCGCGTCGTACGTGGCTGCCAGCTTGCGCAGGCGCAGCACGGTGCCGTCGTGTTGCTCGACGTCGAGCACGCTGCCGGCTTCGTAATCGACCACGATCTCGTCACGGCAGGGCACGAAATCCAGCCGGTTGGCAACTTCATTGTGATCGCGCACGAATTCGTAGCTCTTGGTGCTGCCGGCATGGTTGTTGAACGCCACGCAGGGGCTGATGACGTCGATCAGCGCCGCGCCCGGATGCCGCATCGCACCCTTGATCAGCGGAATCAGCTGGCGCTTGTCACCGGAAAACCCGCGCGCCACGTAGGTCGCGCCCAATTGCAATGCCAAACCCACCAGATCCAGCGGCGCATCGGTATTGACCACGCCCTTCTTCGACACCGAACCTTGATCCGCGGTGGCCGAAAACTGCCCCTTGGTCAGACCGTACACGCCGTTGTTCTCGACGATGTACACCATGTTCACGCCGCGCCGCAGCGCATGCACGAACTGGCCAATACCAATCGAGGCGCTGTCGCCATCGCCGGACACGCCCAGGTACAACAATTCGCGATTGGCGAGGTTGGCGCCGGTCAGCACCGAGGGCATGCGCCCGTGCACGGTGTTGAAGCCGTGCGAGTTGCCGAGGAAATAGGTCGGCGTTTTGGAACTGCAGCCGATGCCGGAGAGCTTGGCGACGCGGTGCGGTTCGATGTCCAGCTCCCAGCAGGCCTGGATGATCGCCGCCGAAATCGAATCGTGGCCACAGCCGGCGCACAGGGTGGACACCGCGCCCTCGTAATCACGGCGGGTGTAGCCGACCTTGTTGCGGGCCAGGCTGGGGTGGTGGAGCTTGGGCTTGGCAAGGTAGGTCATGCGACCTGCTCCCGGGGCGTCGCGTGGGGTGCCAGCGCGGTCAATCTGCCGGCGATCGCGCTGGCGATGAAGCGCGCGGTGATCGGGGTGCCGTCGAAATGCAGCACCGAGACAAGTTTCGCCGGGTCGATGCCGATCTCGTTGACGAGGAGTGTTTTCATCTGCGCATCGCGGTTTTGTTCGACCACGAACACCACGTCGTGCGCCGCGATGAACTCGGCGACCGCCTGCGGGAATGGGAACGCGCGCAGGCGCAGCGTGTCGAGGTGGATGTCCTGATCGTCGAGCAGGGCCCGGGCCTCGGCCATCGCCGGGCTGGTGGAACCGAAGTAGATCGCGCCCTGCCGGGTCGGCTGCGCGGCGTGGTGCCGCACCGGCTGCGGCACCAGCGCCTTGGCGGTGTCGAACTTCTTCAGCAGCCGCTCCATGTTGTAGAGGTAATCGGCGCCGCGCTCGGAGTAGCGGGCATAGGCATCGCGCGAAGTGCCGCGGGTGAAGTAGCCGCCCTTAGTCGGGTGGGTCCCGGGATAGGTGCGGTACGGAATGCCGTCGCCATCGACATCCAGATAGCGGCCGAAGTCGCGGCCGGCTTCGAGTTCCTCGGCGGTCATCACCTTGCCGCGGTCGTAGCTGTGCGATTCATCCCACGCGAACGGTTCGCACAGGCGTGTGTTCATGCCGATATCCAGATCGGTCAGCAGGAATACCGGCGTTTGCAGCCGATCTGCCAGATCGAGCGCGGCGGCGGCAAACTCGAAACATTCGCGCGGATCCTCGGGCAGCAGCAGGATGTGTTTGGTATCGCCGTGCGAGGCGTAGGCGCAGAGCAGAACATCGGACTGCTGGGTGCGGGTCGGCATGCCGGTGGACGGGCCACCGCGCTGCACGTCGATCAAGGTGACGGGAATTTCGGCGAAGTAGGCCAAGCCGATGAATTCGCTCATCAGCGAGATCCCCGGCCCGGAGGTGGTGGTGAAGGCGCGCGCGCCGTTCCAGCCGGCGCCGACCACCATGCCGATCGAGGCGATTTCGTCCTCGGCCTGCACGATGGCATACCGGCTGCGTCCGTTCTCGTCCTTGCGCAGCTTCGCGCAATAGCGCTCAAACGCTTCGGCGCAGGACGACGAGGGCGTGATCGGGTACCACGCGCACACCGTCGCGCCGCCGTACACGCAGCCGAGCGCGGCGGCGGTGTTGCCATCGACGAAGATGCGGTCACCAACGTTGTCGGCGCGCCGCACCCGCAGGTGCATCACCTCGCCGATCTTCTCGCGGGCGTGATCGCGGCCCAGGTGCAGCGCCTCACGATTCGCGACCAGCAGCTTTTCCTTGCTGCGGTATTGCTCGCCTATCAGCTGCTCGATGACTTCGACCTCGATGCCCAGCATCTGCGACAGCGCGCCGACGTACATGATGTTCTTGAACAGCTGGCGCTGGCGCGGATCGCTGTAGGTCGCATTGCAAATCGCGGTCAGCGGCATGCCGATGACGGTGATGTCGTCGCGGAATTTCGAGGCCGGCAGCGGTTTGGTGTTGTCATGAAACAGATAACCGCCCGGCGCGATTTCGGCCACATCCTGATCCCAGGTTTGTGGATTCATCGCCACCATCAGATCGACGACGCCGCCGCGCCGACCGAGCCATCCGGCTTCGGTCACGCGCACCTCATACCAGGTCGGCAGGCCCTGGATGTTGGACGGGAAGATGTTGCGCGGTGAGACCGGCACGCCCATGCGCAGGATGGACTTGGCAAACAGCTCGTTGGCCGAGGCCGAGCCGGAGCCGTTGACGTTGGCGAACTTGACGACGAAGTCGTTGCTGGCGGTGATGGGTGTCTCGGTCACGCGGGCGTCTCCTGCTCACCGCAACCGCTGCCGGCGTGCGGCTGCTGGAAGAGATATTTGCGCATGTCCCAGGCCCCGGTCGGGCAGCGCTCGGCGCACAGGCCGCAGTGCAGGCACACGTCCTCGTCCTTGACCATCACCCGCGTGGTCCGGAGCTCTCCGGAGACGTACAGATCTTGGTCCAGATTGACCGCCGGCGCGCTCAGCCGCGTGCGCAGGTCGGCCTCCTCGCCGTTGGCGGTGAAGGTGATGCTGTCCATCGGGCAGATGTCCACGCAGGCGTCACACTCGATGCACAGGTTGTCGGTGAACACCGTTTGCACATCGCAATTCAGGCAGCGCTGCGCTTCCTTGAACGCGGTGGCGGCATCGAAGCCCAGCTCCACCTCGACCGTCATCGAATCGAGTTTCTTCGCCTGCTCGGCCCAGGGCACCACATGGCGCTCGTCGCGCATGACCTCGTTGTCGTAGCTCCACTCGTGGATGCCCATTTTCTGCGACATCAGATTGGTGATCGGCGACGGGCGCACGGCCGGGTCGGCGCCGGAAAGCAGTTGGTGGATCGACACCGCCACCTCGTGGCCGTGCGCCACGGCCCAGATGATGTTCTTCGGCCCGAACGCGGCGTCGCCACCGAACAGCACCTGCGGCAGCGACGATTGCATCGTCACTTTGTCCACCACCGGCATGTCCCACTGCCCGAACGCGATGCCGCAATCGCGCTCGATCCACGGAAACGCATTCTCCTGCCCGACCGCGATCAGCACTTCGTCGCAGGCATGGTCTTCGTCCGGTTCGCCGGTCGCCACCAATTTGCGGCGGCCGCTGTCGTCGTAGACGGATTGCACGATTTCAAAACGCATCCCGACCAGTTTTCCGTTCTCGTGCAGGAAGGCCTTGGGCACGCGGCAGGGCAGGATCGGAATGCCCTCGTGCTGCGCATCCTCTTTTTCCCACGGGCTGGCCTTCATGTCCTCGAAGGTCGAGCGCACCAGCACGGTGACGGACTCGCCGCCCAGCCGCCGCGCGCTGCGGCAACAGTCCATCGCGGTATTGCCGCCGCCAAGCACCAGCACGCGCTTGCCGACCTGCGTGATGTGGCCGAAATAGACGTTGGCCAGCCAATCGAGGCCGACGTGGATCTGCGCAGACGCTTCGCGCCGACCGGGCAGGTCGAGATCGCGCCCGCGCGGCGCGCCGCTGCCGACGAACACCGCGTCCCAATTTTCCGCAAGCAGCGCCTTCATCGAATCGATGCGGCGATTGCCGACGAAATTCACCCCCAGATCGAGGATATAGCCGGTTTCCTCGTCGATCACCTGCTCGGGCAAGCGAAAGCGCGGAACCTGGGTGCGCATGAAGCCGCCGGGCTTGGGATCGGCTTCGAACACCGTCACCTCATAGCCGAGCGGTACGAGGTCACGGGCCACGGTCAACGACGACGGCCCACCGCCGACGCAGGCGATGCGCTTGCCGTTGCGCGGCGCGGTCGGCGGCAATTTTTCGCGCAACCGCGCGGCAACGTCCGGATCCTTGTGGTCGGCGGCGACGCGCTTGAGCCGGCAAATAGCCACAGGCTCAGGGTTGCCGGTGTTCTTCTCTTCCACCCGTCCGCGCCGACAGGCCGGCTCGCAGGGCCGATCGCAGGTGCGTCCGAGGATGCCCGGAAACACGTTCGATTCCCAGTTGATGAGATAGGCATCGGTATAGCGGCCGGCCGCAATCAAGCGGATGTATTCCGGCACCGGCGTGTGCGACGGACACGCCCACTGGCAGTCCACCACCTTGTGAAAATACTGCGGATCGCGCACATCGGTCGGTCGCACGACAACTCCTCGCAGGCAGCCTTCGGCGGAGTCTAGCCTGCCATCAGGGCGGCGTCATGCTGCAGGGGAAATGCCTCCGGAAGCCCTGCTCAGCCCGTTGTCAGCAAGAGCAATCCCGCGTTGCGGCCAACAAAAAACCCGCCGCAGCGGGTTCTTCGTGAATTTGGTGCCGGAAATAGGAGTCGAACCTACGACCTACGCATTACGAATGCGCCGCTCTACCAACTGAGCTATTCCGGCAAGGTCGCGCATTTTATCGGTTGCCGGCCGCTTGCGCCAGTCAACGCAGTTCCTTCGGCAGGGCAAAGATCATGTTTTCCGGCTCGCCGCGCAGTTCCTGCACCGCCGGTGCGCCGAGCTCGCGCAGTCGCGCCAGCACGCCTTGCACCAGCACTTCCGGGGCCGAAGCGCCGGCGGTGACGCCGATGCGCTTGTGCGCGGCGACCCAGTCCGGGCCGATCTCGTCGGCGCTGTCGATCAGCAGCGCGGCGGCGCCCTCGCGCTGCGCCAGTTCGCGCAGGCGGTTGGAGTTGGAGCTGTTCGGCGACCCGACCACCAGCACCGCGTCGCAGCCGCCGCGCACCAGCTCGCGCACGGCGTCCTGGCGATTCTGGGTGGCGTAGCAGATGTCGTCGTGCTTGGGGCCCTGGATCAACGGGAGTCGCGCCCGCAGCGCAGCGATGATTTCCCGGGTGTCGTCCACGCTGAGCGTGGTCTGGGTGGTGTAGGCGCAGTTCTCGGGCTGACCGAGTTCGAGTTTGTCCACATCCTCCAGACTTTCGACCAGACGGATGCGCCCGGTCTGTCCGGCTGCGGTCCACTGCCCCATCGTGCCTTCCACTTCCGGATGGCCGGCGTGGCCGATCAGCACCATGTCGCGGCCGCGCCGATTCTGCCGCCCCACTTCCTGATGCACCTTGGTCACCAGCGGACAGGTGGCGTCGAACACGCGCAGCCCGCGGCGTTCGGCTTCAAGCCGCACCGCCTGCGAGACGCCGTGGGCGCTGAAGATGACCGTCGCGCCGTCCGGCACTTCCGACAGTTCTTCGACGAAAACCGCGCCGCGCGCCTTCAGATCGTCGACCACGAATTTATTGTGCACGACTTCATGGCGAACGTAGATCGGCGCGCCAAAAATTTCCAGGGTGCGTTTGACGATTTCGATGGCGCGATCGACGCCGGCGCAGAAGCCGCGCGGGTTGGCAAGCAGGACATCCATGGGCGCAGTTTACTTTCCTTGCGTGTCTTTCGACTTGTTCGAAATCAAGCCGGACGCCAGCGCCAAGCCAATGGCGCCGCAGACCACGGCGCTGTCGGCGATGTTGAAGGCCGGCCAGTAGTGGTTGCCGACGTACCATTGGATGAAGTCGATGACGTGGCCGTGGACGAAGCGGTCGATCACGTTGCCCAGCGCGCCGCCGATCACCAGCGCCAGCGGCAGCGCCTGCTTCCAGTCGCTGCGCGGAGTGCGCGCCAGCATCCATGCCAGCACGGCGCTGATGGCGAACGCCAGAATGATGAAGAACCACTGCTGCCAGCCGCCGGCATCGGCCAGGAAACTGAACGCCGCGCCGGTGTTGTAGGTGCGGTACCAGTTCCAGAATCCGTCGATCACCGGTACCGGCCGGAACTCCGGCAGGTTGGCCAGCACCCACAGCTTCGACCATTGGTCGAGGCCCAGGATCAGCGCGGAGACCACCAGCCAGGGGAGTGCGCTGGGGCGGTTCCTGCTCATCAAAACCACTTCCGCACTTCGCCAGCGCCATCCACATTGCTCACGCAGCGGCCGCACAGCAGCGGATGCGCCGCGTGCGTGCCGACGTCGGCGCGGTGGTGCCAGCAGCGCACGCATTTGGGTTTGTCGGTGACCATCGCGCGCACGCCGATCACGCCTTCGGCTCCGGCGTCCGGAACCAGCGTGACATCGCCGCTGATGAGGAGGAACCGCAGTTCCTCGACCAGCGGCGCCAGCCGGTTCTCGTCCGCCACGCCGACCCGCAGCTCGATCTCGGCCTCCAGCGCCGCGCCGATCCTGCCTTCCGCGCGCATCGGCTCCAGCGCCCGCGTCACCTGCTCGCGCAGCGCCAGCAGCTTGTCGAAATCGCCTGCCGACAGCGGCGCGTCCTCTGGCAACGGCGCCAGCCCGTCGTACCAGGTCGCCAGCAGCACGTTGTCGGCACGTTCGCCGGGCAGGTAGCCCCACAGCTCGTCGGCGGTGAAGCTCAGCACCGGCGCGATCCAGCGCACAAAGGCTTCGGCGATGCGGTACATCGCGCTCTGCGCGCTGCGCCGCCCGGCCGAGTTTTCCGGCATCGTGTACAGGCGGTCCTTGGTGACGTCCAGGTACAGCGCGCCCAGGTCGACGCTGCAAAAGTTCATCAGCGCCTGCACCACGGCGGCGAAGTCGTAGTTCGCGTAGGCCGCCTCGATGGCCTGCTGCACCTGCCAGGCGCGGTGCACGATGAAGCGGTCCAGCGCCACCATGTCTTGCGCGGCCACCAAGTGCTGCGCCGGATCGAAGCCGGACAGATTGCCCAGCAAGAAGCGTGCGGTATTGCGAATGCGGCGGTAGGCGTCGGCATTGCGCTTGAGGATTTCCTGCGACAGCGACATCTCGTTGCTGTAGTCGGTGCTGGCAATCCACAGACGCAAAATATCCGCGCCCAGCTTGTTCATGATGTCCTGCGGCTCGATGCCGTTGCCCAGCGATTTGGACATCTTGCGGCCGTGCTCGTCCACGGTGAAACCGTGGGTCAGGCATTGCCGGTACGGCGCCGCCTTGTCCATCGCCACGCCGGTCAGCAGCGAGCTCTGGAACCAGCCGCGATGCTGGTCGGAGCCTTCCAGATACAGATCGGCCGGCTTGCCCAGACCACGCGCCGCCAGCACGCATTCGTGGGTGACGCCGGAGTCAAACCAGACATCCAGGATGTCGGTGATTTTGTCGTATTGATTGGCTTCTTCGCCCAGCAATTCGGCGGCGTCCAGCGTGTACCAGACATCGATACCGCCCTGCTCCACCTTGTCGGCCACCTGATGCATCAAGGCCACGCTGCGCGGATGGATGTCGCCGGTTTCGCGATGCACAAACAGGGCAATCGGCACGCCCCAGGTGCGCTGGCGCGAGATCGTCCAATCCGGGCGGCCATCCACCATGCCGGCGATGCGTGCCTGCCCCCATTCGGGGTACCACTTCACCGTTTCAATTGCGGTCAAGGCATCGCGGCGTAAATTTGCCTGATCCATCGAAATGAACCACTGCGGGGTGGCGCGGAACGCAATCGGCGTCTTGTGCCGCCAGCAATGCGGGTAGCTGTGGGTGATCTTGCTGAAAGCCAGCAGCGTGCCGTTGTCACGCAGCACGTCAACAATCGCGTCGTTGGCTTTCCACACATGCAACTGGGTCAGATCCACATCACCGGCGTTCGGTGTGGACGGCAGATACACGCCGCGCCCATCGACCGGATTGAGCTGCACTGCCGTGTACTTTTCGATCAAACCGTATTTTTGCCCCACCACGAAGTCTTCCTGACCGTGGCCGGGGGCGGTATGCACCGCGCCGGTACCGTCTTCGGCACTGACGTGGTCGCCGACGAGAATCGGGATGTCGCGTTCGGGGTAGAAGGGATGCGTGAGATGAATCCCCTCTAGGGCAGAGCCGAGAATCTCTTTTGCTAAACCGTCCTGACCATCCTCCATATACGGTCGAGCCCGAAATCTCATTACTGGTCCGCTTTCAGCATCCTCGCGTTTCTCTTCTTGCGTTAACGGGTAATAGCGCTCCATGACTTGCTCAGCCAAATCTACGGCCAACACCAATAGTCGGCAGACAGGTCCATCGCCATCTCGCGCATCGACGTACAGCCCATATCGGATTTCAGGGCCGACACTGACCGCCAACGAGGCCGGCAGCGTCCATGGCGTAGTAGTCCAGATAGGCACCGCGATTTCGACACCATCCGGCACCCTGACGCCAAATTTTTTGGCTACTGCTTTTGTATCACGCGCGGCATAAGCCACGTCCACCGCCGGCGATGTTTTATCCTGATATTCGATCTCGGCTTCGGCCAGCGCGCTGCCGCAGTCGAAGCACCAATACACCGGCTTCACCCCGCGCAGCAGATGGCCGTTGTCCACCACCTTGGCCAGCGCGCGAATCTCGTCGGCCTCGAAACTGAAATCCAGCGTGCGATACGGGTTTTCCCAATCGCCCAGCACGCCCAGGCGCTTGAAGTCGCGGCGCTGCACGTCGATTTGCGCGGTCGCATATTCGCGGCATTGTTGGCGAAATTCGGTGGCATTCAACTTCACGCCGACCTTGCCGAATTTTTTCTCGATCGCAATTTCAATCGGCAGGCCGTGGCAGTCCCAGCCGGGGATGTACGGCGCATCGAAACCGGCCAAGGTTTTCGATTTGACGATGATGTCTTTCAGGATTTTGTTGACCGCATGGCCCAAGTGAATCGCGCCATTGGCATACGGCGGGCCGTCGTGCAGCACAAATTGTGGGCGGCCTTTGGCGGCGCTGCGAATCTGCGCATACAAGCCTTCGGACTCCCAGCGCGCCAAGGTGTCTGGCTCGCGCTTGGGCAAATCGCCGCGCATCGGGAATGCGGTGTCCGGCAGCAGGATGGTGGACTTGTACGGATTTTCGGTCTGATCGCTCACGCGCTGGCTCGCTGGGGACTGTCTTGGCTCAGGATCGATCGCGCCAGCGCATCGTCGCGCTGCATCTGCGCGGTCAGCGTGGCCAGATCGGGGAATTTTTCTTCGTCGCGCAGGTGGGCGACGAACTCGACCTCGATCCGACGCCCATACAGATCGCCGTCGAAATCGAACAGATGCGCTTCCAGCAGCAGCTCCACGCCGTCGACCGTGGGCCGGGTGCCGAAGCTCGACACCGAAGGCCACGGGGCGTTGCCGACGCCATGGACCCATGTCGCATAGATGCCGCGCAGCGCCGGGGTCTTGCCGGCATAGCGCAGATTCGCGGTGGGATAGCCGAGGGTGCGACCGAGCTGGCGGCCACGCACCACCCGCCCGCCGATGGCATACGTCCGTCCAAGCAGGCGCGCGGCGGCGGGGAACTCGCCGGCCGTCAGCGCGGCGCGAATGCGGGTGCTGGAGATGCGCTCGCCGTCTTGCATGACCGGCCCGATGGCGTGCGCAGAAAACCCCAGCGTCGCGCCCATCGCCTGCAGCAAGGCCAGATCGCCACCGCGCGCGTGACCGAAACGGAAGCCCGGCCCAACCCAGACCTCGCGCGTTGCAAGCTGCCCGACCAGGGTTTCACGAACAAAATCTTCAGCCGGCATCGCCGCAAGTTTTGCGTTGAAGCGCAGCAGACCGATCCCGTCGACGCCGAGCGCGCGCAGCCCGTTGATCTTGTCTGCCACCAGCATCAACCGCGGCGGTTTTTCGCCTTTGGCGAACAGCTCGCGCGGCAGCGGCTCGAAGCCCAATGCCACCGCCGGCAGGCCCAATTCGCGCGCACGCGCGACCGCGCGGCCGACCAGCGCCCGGTGGCCAAGATGCAGGCCATCGAAAGCGCCGATGCAGACCACGCTGCCCTGCGGGCACAGGGCGCGAATGCGCCCCGATGCGGAGCAGGCGTCGCGGAACAAAAAGGTCATGCGGCTCCAACAGCCCGTTCGCCAGCGCCCGGGCCCGTCATATTTTCAGGTACCTGCGCAGTATAGCTGCGCTGCAACATGGCGCGATCACCGCCGGCACGCGGGTTACCCGCAGGGCGACGACAGCGCGCTTTCAATGCTCCCGGAACTCGCGCAGCCGGAAGCCCTGCGCCAGCATCGTCCCGACGTACACCGCCGCGCCGCCGACCACCAGCGCGCCCAGCCAACCCACCCGCTGCCATAGCCCAACCTCGGTGAATTCCGGCGCCAGATGCAGGCCGTAGAGCACCGCCGCCGCCATCGCCGCGTTCGCCACCAGCGCGCGCAGGAAAAACCGTCCCCAGCCTGGCATCAGATCGAGCACGTCGGCCTTGCGCAGCCAGCGCCAGAGCAGATACAGGTTGAGGTAGCTCGACAGCGACGAAGCAATCCCGAGCGCGAAGTGCAGCCCCGGCACCCGCGCCAGCGTCGCCATCACCCCGCCGCCCTTGTCGACGTCCGGCGCCCACAGCGCCAGCATCAGGCCCAGCAGGATCACGTTGAAGACCATGTTGGCGACCAGCGAGGCCACCGCGGCGCGCACCGGCGTTTTCGTGTCCTGGCGCGCGTAGAACCCGGGCAGCACGGTCTTGACCAAGGCGAACGCCGGCAAACCGAAGCTCAGACCGAACACCGACAGCGCGGTCATGCGCGCGGAGAACGCGTCGAAACGGCCGTACTGGAACACCGTGGAGACCAGCGGCAGCGACAGCAGCATCAGCCCCAGCATCGCCGGCAGGATGATGATCAGGGTCGAACGCAGGCCCCAGTCGAAGGATTTCGAGAACGCCGCGCGATCGCCGTTGACGTGATGCCGCGACAGGGTCGGCAGGATCACCGTGCCGAGCGCAATGCCAAATACGCCAAGCGGCAGTTCGAGAAAGCGGTCGGCGCCGGACAGCCAGCTCTGCGAGCCGTGCACCAGCAGCGCCGCGATGAAGGTGTCGAACAGCAGGTTGGCCTGCGCCACCGACGAGCCGACCAGGGTGGGCACCATCAGCCGCATCACCTTGCGGATGTCGGGATGGTTCCAGCCCCAGCGCGGCAGCGTCAGCAGATCGAGCTTGGCCAGCAGCGGGAACTGGAACAACAGCTGCAGCACGCCGGCGATCAGGATCGCCCAGCCCATCGCCATGATCGGCGGCGTGGTGAATTTCGACCCCCACAGCGCGCCGGCGATCATGCACAGATTGAGGATGATCGGGGTGAACGCCGGCCAGCCAAAGCGATCGAAGCTGTTCAGCGCACCGGCGCACAGCGCGGTCAGCGAGACGAACAGCAGGAACGGAAAGGTCAGCCGCAGCAGGTTGGTGATCAGTTGACCCTGACCCGGCGCCGGATCGGCCTGCGCGAAGGCGGTGGCCAGCTGCGGCGCCAACAGCATCCCCAGTGCTGTCACCAGCAGCAGCACTCCGCCCAGCGTGCCGGCGGTGCGCGCCATCAGTTCGCGCAGTTCGGCGTGGCTGCGCTTTTCCTTGATCTCGGTGAACACCGGCACGAAGGCGGTCGAAAACGAACCTTCGGCAAACAGCCGGCGCATGAAGTTGGGAATCCGGAACGCCACCCAGAAGGCGTCGGTCATCCAGTTGGTGCCGAAGGTGGCGAAGAACACCTGGTCGCGCACCAGCCCGAACACGCGGCTGAGCATGGTCATGCCGCCGAACGACAGCACCCCGCCCAGCATGCCGCGCGGCTTGCGCCCGCTGGACGCGCCTGCGCTCACCCCTGCTCCAGGGATGTGCGTCGCGACCAGCGCGGATTGTTGACCCAACCGGGGAAACCGTACATAATTCGCAGTCTTTCCGAGACGTTGTCGGCGCGGCATTGTGCCAGTCGACGGCACGCCCCGCCAAGCTTCAGTATTTCACCCTCAAGAATTTCAGGATTTCCCAGTGGCCAATATCAAGTCCTCCAAGAAACGCGCCAAGCAGATGGTCGGGCGCAACGCCCGCAACGTCGCCCAGCGCTCGCAGCTGCGCACCGCGGTCAAGAGGGTGATCAAGGCGCTCAACGCCAACGATGCCGACGGCGCCAGCGCCGCATTCACCGTCGCCCAGCCGCTGTTGGATCGTTTCGCCGCGCGCGGCCTGATCCACAAGAACAAAGCCGCCCGCCACAAGTCGCGCCTGACCGCGCGGATCAAGGCGCTCAAGGCCGCCTGATTCGGCGTCGGCCGCAGTGCATCTTGAAACCCGGCGCAAAGCCGGGTTTCTTGCGTCAAGGCACAGGAAATTTCAGAACCATTGCCGGTTCGCGCATCGCCCGGCGGGTTCGTTGCGCAAACACCGCATCCGGCTGCGATTCGCGGACGCAGGCCATCAGCCGACTGCCACGCCACAATCCGTCGCTATCTTGTAGTCAAAGCACGGGACACACGTCCCTGGTCTCTGGCCCCTGGCCCCCGGCCCCCAGCCCAAGCCGCGCGTCACCCGGACGGGTTCGCCGCGAAGACTCCGCATCCGGCTGCGATTCGCGGACGCAGGCCATCCATGCCCTGCTCGAACCCGTCCGGGCAACCCGCGGCTTCATGCTTTTCCCGGTTCCAGGTTCCCTTGCCCCTACTCTGCTTCCTCTTCCCGCAGCCGATCCAGGAACGTCTGCACTGCCAGCATGATCGGCCAAGTGCCTTCGCGACCGATCGCCGAGACCAGATACCACGGCGCGGTCCAGCCCAGTTCCGCAACGATGGCTTCGGCGGCGGACTTGGCTTCGTCCTCGAACATCAGGTCGGCCTTGTTCAGCACCAGCCAGCGCGGTTTATCGAGCAGTTCAGGGTCGTGCTTGCGCAACTCGTTTTCGATCGCGCGCACCTGCTGCGCGGGCGACGGCGTTTCCGCGCCTTCCATTTCCATCGGCGCAATATCGACCAGATGCAACAGCAACCGGGTGCGCTGGATGTGGCGCAGGAACAGGCTGCCAAGGCCGGCGCCGTCGGCGGCGCCTTCGATCAGTCCGGGGATGTCCGCAATGACGAAACTGCGTCCGATCTCCACACTGACCACGCCGAGATTCGGATACAGCGTGGTGAACGGATAATCGGCCACCTTCGGAGTCGCCGCAGACACCGCGCGAACGAAGGTGGACTTGCCCGCATTCGGAAAGCCCAGCAACCCGACGTCGGCGAGCAGCTTGAGTTCCAGCCGCAGCAAACGCGATTCACCTTCACCACCGGACGTGGACTGCCGCGGCGAGCGATTGATCGAGCTTTTGAAGTGCATGTTGCCCAGCCCGCCCTGGCCACCCTTGGCCACCAGCAGGCGCTGCCCATGCCCGGTCAAATCGCCAATGACCTCGTCGGTATCGACGTTGTGAACCACGGTGCCCACCGGCACGGTAATGACGATGTCCTCGCCCGCCTTGCCGTATTTCTGGCTGCCCATGCCGTTCTCGCCGCGCTGGGCCTTGAACTGGGTCTGGTGGCGGAAATCGACCAAGGTGTTGAGGTTCTCGTCGGCCAGCAGCCAGACGTCGCCGCCATCGCCGCCGTCGCCGCCGTCGGGGCCGCCCAGCGGAATGTACTTCTCGCGCCGGAAGCCGACGCAGCCGTTGCCGCCGTTGCCGGCAGTGACGGTGATTTCAACTTCGTCGACGAGTTTCATGGTCAGGGAGCAGGGTTCAGGGGCCGGAGGTCAGGGACAAGGCAAGAGCTGAGGAACCGGGAACCGGGGATCGGGGATCGGGAACCGGGAACCGGGGAGGGGACCGGAAAGAGTATGAATCAGTGTCCGTGGAAAAAGCGGCGACATTCGAGTTTCCATCAACGAAAAACCCCGCCGAGGCGGGGCTCTTCGCGGAATCGCATGCGCCCGCGCTTACTGCGCAGAAACGATACTGACCGTGCGGCGCTTTTTCGGGCCCTTGACGGAAAAATCCACCTTGCCGTCGACCAGCGCAAACAGGGTGTGGTCGCGGCCGAGGCCCACGCCGGTACCCGGGTGGAACTGGGTGCCGCGCTGACGCACGATGATGTTGCCAGCTTCAATCGCCTGCCCACCATAAATCTTCACGCCGAGGTACTTCGGGTTGGAATCGCGGCCGTTACGGGTACTGCCGCCTGCCTTTTTATGTGCCATTGCTCAATTCTCCGGACTGACGATCAGGCGTTGATGCCGGTGATCTGAATTTCGGTGTAATGCTGACGGTGGCCCATCTGCTTGCGATGGTGCTTGCGGCGACGGAACTTGACGATCCGCACCTTGTCGGCGCGACCGTGGCCCACCACCTTGGCGGTGACCGCGGCGCCCTTGAGCGCATCGCCCAGTTTGATGCCGTCGGCATCGCCCAGCATGAGCACGTTGTCCAGCTTGATCTCGCTGCCGGCTTCGGCTTCGAGCAATTCGACGCGGAGCGTTTCGCCCTGCATCACGCGGTATTGCTTACCGCCGGTGACTACGATTGCGTACATGTCAAAGTCTCTCGATTATGTCGTTCTTCTTGGGAGTCTGTCCGATCTGCCGTGGACAGAAGCGGAATTGTAGAAGATTCAGCGGCTTGTAGTCAAACAGCCGCATTTCCGCTGCGCTCGGGCGGCAGCGCCTTGCTGGCACGTCAACGCAGCGTCGACGCAAGACCGCGTAGAAATGCCAGCCGCGCCGACTCGTCGCGCATGCATGCATGCGCTGTCGGCCCGAACCCGATACCAAAGGACAGACCACCACATGACTGACACGACAGGCCGTATCGAGGCCGCATCTTACTGGCCCGCGATGGCCGGCACCGCGCTGCGAGTGGGCTTCGGGCTGATCTGGGCGGTCAGCGCCGCGCTCACCTTCACCGACGATTTCGCCAGCCACTACGTGGGCTACCTGCACAACGCAGCAACCGGGCAACCGGCGTGGTCGGCGTGGTGGTTCAAGATGTGGATTGCGCTGGTGACGCCGCACGTCGGCCTGTTCGTCTGGGGCACGCGGATCGCCGAAACCCTGCTGGCGCTGGCACTGCTGCTGGGCATCGCGCGCAAGGCCACCTATATCATCGGCATCCTGTTCAGCCTGCTGATCTGGAGCACGGCGGAAGGCTTCGGCGGACCGTATTCGGTCGGTGCCAGCAACATCGGCGCGGCGCTGAGCTATGTGCTGATTTTCGCGGCGCTGATCATCATCAACCTGCGCTCCGGTCCCAGCCCGTACAGCCTCGACTACCTGATCGAACGGCGCTGGCCGGCGTGGCGCAAACTTTCGGAATGGAACCCCAGCGTTCCCGCCGAACAGGTTCCGCACCTGCCGTGGCGGGTGCAGGCACCCGCGCTCGCGGGCGTGCTGCTGCTGGTGGCGCTGCTGCTGGCCGGCTTGCACAGCGCGCTGAACGTGCGTTCGGCCAGTCCGGCCGCCGCCGCCGCTGCGGTCTCGCCGCTGTCGCTGGCCGACACCACGCCGATCAAGCAGGCACGCGACGCCCGGCTGCCGCCACTCACCGAAGGCAACACCGTCGATGTCAACATTAACGTGTCCGACGACGCCATCGAAATCGCCAGCGGCGTGCAGTACCAAGCCTGGACCTTCGGCAAGACCGTGCCCGGACCGACCATCCACGTGCGCCAGGGCCAGATGGTGAAAGTGACGCTCACCAACAAGGGCACCATGCAGCATTCGATCGACTTCCATTCGGCAATCACGCCGCCGAACCTGCACTACGTCGACATCATGCCCGGCGAGTCGGTCAGCTTCATCTTCGAAGCCAAGGTTGCCGGCGCGTTCCTCTACCACTGCGGCACGCCGCCGGTGCTGTTGCACATCGGCAACGGCATGTACGGCGCGATGATCGTCGATCCGGCGACGCCCTTGCCGCCGGCTGCGGAAAGCTATGTGCTGGTGCAGGGCGAGTGGTACACCCAGCAGGTGTCCGGCAAGACCATGGCGGGCGACTTCGGCAAGATGCAGGACATCCGCCCGGACGAAGTGGTGTTCAACGGCGCCGCGTTCCAATACCGCGACCATCCGCTGACCGCCAAACCGGGCGATCTGGTGCGCCTGTACGTGGTCAACGCCGGCCCCAGCCTGTGGAGCGCGTTCCACGTGATCGGTGCGATTTTCGACAAAGTCTATGTCGATGGCGACCCGTCCCATGCGCTGACCGGCGTCTCCACCCACACCGTGGGCCCCGGCGAGGGCGTGGTGTTCGACTTGACGTTGGACGAAGCCGGCCACTACCCGTTCGTCGACCACTCGATGGCGCACATGGAACTGGGCGCGGTCGGCGTGCTTGCCGTGGGTTCGATCGACGGCGCCAAACCACCGATCACCCAGTCGGCAACGCCGCTACCGCCACCGCCGCAGGCGACCGGCCCGTACACGTTCGATCCGGCCCGCGGCGCGCAGTTGTACACCAGCACCTGTGCGGCCTGCCACCAGGCCAGCGGCGAAGGCATGCCGGGCGTGTTCCCGCCGCTCAAGGGCAACGCGGTGGTGCTGAACCCCGATCCATCCAAGCAACTCGACGTGATTTTGCACGGCATGCAGGGCGTGGCGATTGACGGCGTCAACTACTCCGGCGCGATGCCGCCGTTCCAATCGGCGCTCAACGATGCCGACATCGCTGATATCGTCAACCACGAGCGCACGTCCTGGGGCAATCAGGGCAAGCCGATCACTGCGGACGACGTGAAACATGCGCGTGCGGCGGCTTCCGCACCGACGGGCGCACCCGCCGCGGGCGGCGCACACGCGCATTGAGCCGCGCACCGAAACAACCAGGACAACACACGGGGTCGCGCAAGCGGCCCCGCGTGTTATGGCCGCCTGACTCAGGTCACGGCGAGCGGCATGTAAAGGCAACACACGTCCGGACTGCCGCAGTTCGGGCACAGCATCTGGCCTTCGCGCCGCAACGCTCCACCACACTTGCAGCGCGGATGTTCCGGCTTCGGATGCGCCCGATCCCACCTCCGCTCGGCCAGCCGGTGACAGCGCGCGCAGACGTAGCCCATCGTCAGAAAACTGTTCTCGCCGAAGCCGTGCATGAGCCCGGTGTATTGGAAAACGTGACTGCAATGCAGGCAGTGGACATCGTAAATCCCGGGAGTCACCTGCTCGATCCGGATCGGGCGGATCATCGCCGGATTCCGCGCCTCCCACGCGCGCAGTTCGTCCGGGTCGATCTCCGGCGGCAGCCCTGGCTTGGGTTCGGATTCGGGCAGCAGCAATGAGACGCCGTTGCCCGACCTGTCGCACCACCGACGCCAGCGTCTCAACAACACCAGCGGCCACAGCAGGACAACGGACCCACCCCGAAGCGCAAGCGTCAACGCGACCTTCCAAGCCGGGGCACCCGCCATGTCAGCGGCAAGGTTCGGGAAAAGGCCCTCCCGAAACCTCGGCACCAAACAGACCGACAGCAGCAACAGCAGGCCGATGGCAAGATGGATCTCCAGGCAGGGAAGGAGGATGTGCCAGTTCATGGCGGACAGTCTGCTGCGTCTTCGTCTCATCTGCTGCGATTGAGAGCACTGCGAAGGTTGGTTGCGTTCACCTCTGGTCGCCGGCTTGCTCCGAGCAAGCCGGCGCAAGCGGTTGACCGCGGCACGGGATCGGGCGCGAAGACCGTTACCCGGGCGGGATCGAACCGGGGATCAGCGCTCTGAGCTTGGCGCCGATGTCGGCGTAAACCTCGGAACTGAGGTCGCTTTCGAGCCGATCCTCCGCGTCCTTCGGCTGCCCTTGGGCGTCCTCCCGCACCATGATCTGGTCGTTGCTCTTCCCGGACGTGCGGAAGCCACCCAGCAGCGCGCCGTCCTCGATACGGAACAGCAGGACGTCGCCTTCATAGGCGCCGGCCCGGAAATTGTGCTCGGCGACGTTGGCTTCGGGCTTGTCGTGGCGCCGGGTTCGCAGCACGAACACGTATTTTGCACGCGCGCAGTCCGCGAGGAAACTGGCGGTGCCGGGCTGGATGTCGCCGCCGTTCAAGGCTTCGCCGCAGGTTGCGGTGGTGTAGGCGTAGGTGCCGCCGATGCCGTCGCGGCTGGCGTGGTCGGGCGCGGGCACGTCGTCGGCGAGGATGAACAGCGCGTTCCCTTCCCCGCCATTGCCGGCCTTCAGCACCACCGGGCCGATGCCCGGCGAGATCGCGTCATCGGCAACCGGCGGCGTGTCGCGGACGGCCGCTTCGAGGGATTTGATTCTGGCGAAGACCGCCTCGACCGGCGCGCGGTATTGCGCCAACACCTGATCCTTGCTCGGCTTGCAGGCCACCAGCAGCACGGCCGACGTGCAGGCGCCCAGCCAGATCGCGAATGGACGTGATCCCATGGGTGTCTCCTCCCCCGTTGTCCCCGGAGTGAATACCCCGGGACGACATGCGCGAGTATGAGGGAATTCAAACGCTCCTTTCGGCCAGTCGCACCCGCATCCGGCAGCACCAGCGGACGCACCCGCTGTGGTTGGCACACACGCACATTGAACTGCGGCACATGACCAACGAGAACAGCATTCGGGAGCGCGAAAGCGGCCCCGAGTATTTTTGCGCCAAAGCGCGTCAGGTCACGATGTTGGGCATGTAGAAACAGCACATGTCCGGGCTGCCGCAGTTTGGGCAATGCGCCAACCCCTTGCGTTCCAGATTGCCGCCACACTCGCAGCGCGGATGCTCCTCTCGCGGATGTTCGTGATCCCAGCTGCGTTCGACAAGCCGGTGACAGCGCCGGCAGGTATAACCCATCGCCAGGAAGCTGTTCTTTCCGAATCCGTGGGTCAGCGAACAAAACCGATGCGTCTGGCGGCAGCCAAGACAGATCAAATCGTAGCCGCCAGTTCCCAAGGTTTCGATCCATACTGGCCGATCCCAGCCGGAATGGCGATCGCGCCACGTCCGCAGTTCTTCAAGATCAAAACATGCAGGCAGCTCGGGCTCGGGACGTGGCGTCGGTGGCAGCGGCGGTGATGATGGCAGCGATGACTTGGTTGCGGGTGGCTCACGCACCACGCCGAACGCTGCACATATCCGTGCCCACAATCGGCTCCCCCAAAGAATCGGCCAAAGCGCGACGAGGGCAACAGCCGTCGTCGCAAACAAAAGCACGCACAGCCACACGCCGCCGCCACCCCTTCGGATCTCCTAGACGCTGTCTTCAAAAAATGGGTTGCGAAGCGATGGCGTCAATGCGACCACCAGCAGCGACAGAAGGCCAATGGCCAGATACAGATCCATACCGCGGAGGACGAGATGCCAGTGCATTAGCGTCCAGACCGCCCTACGGCAAAGCGGTCATGGCGAGGACGATCTATCGCGAGGAATACCGGCAGGTGGTGGGCCTGTTGCGGGAGGCACGGGAGGCTCTTGGCCTGTCGCAGGCCGTGTTGGCGCAGCGCCTTGGCCGCAACCAGCAGTGGGTCAGCCTGATGGAGAGCGGCAGCCGGCGACTGGACATCATTGAATTCGCCGAGGTGTGTCTTGCGCTGCGAACCGACCCGACCGCGATCCTGGCCTCGACGCTAGATGACCTGAGGAATCAGCGCGGGGGGCGTTGAGTCGCCGATTCGGCGGAGGTCGGCATCGTTTCGCAGATCATGTGTCTGCGTACCCGGTTTCCCAACGGCCCGCCGGAGAGCTGGATCCCGGCTTTCGCCGGGATGACGATGGTTGAGAGGATGACGGTTCGAGCGGCGTTCGCCGGGATGACGATGGTTGAGAGGATGACGGTTCGAGCGGCGTTCGCCGGGATGATGGTGGTTGTGAGGATAACGGTTCGAGCGGCGTTCGCCGGGATGATGGTGGATGAGGCGGGATGACGGCTCGGGCGACTTTCGCCGGGACGACGGTGGGTGGTGCGGGACGACGGGTAGATGCCGTCCGTCCCCTTGGCGGATGCCGGCCTGACTGGATCCCGACTTACGTCGCGATGACGCTTTGATCGGCGTTGTCCTAAACTACTCGGTCGATTCAAGAAAATCCCACCGATGGCCCTCGATTTCATCCGCATCCGCGGCGCGCGGACGCACAACCTCAAGAACATCGATCTCGACCTGCCGCGCGACAAGCTGATCGTGATCACCGGCCTGTCCGGTTCCGGCAAGTCGTCGCTGGCCTTCGACACCATCTACGCCGAGGGCCAGCGGCGCTACGTGGAATCGTTGTCGACCTATGCGCGGCAATTCTTGAGCGTGATGGACAAGCCCGACGTCGATCACATCGAAGGGCTGTCGCCGGCGATTTCGATCGAACAAAAATCCACCAGCCACAACCCGCGTTCGACGGTCGGCACCATTACCGAAATCCACGATTACCTGCGCCTGCTGTACGCACGCGTGGGCACGCCGCACTGTCCCGAGCACGGCTTCCCGCTGGAAGCGCAAACCGTCAGCCAGATGGTCGATCAGGTGCTGGCGCTGGAATCCGACGAAGCGCTGGCCGCGCAGCGCTGGATGCTGCTGGCGCCGGTCGTCCGCGAGCGCAAGGGCGAGCATTTGCAGGTGATCGACCAGCTGCGCGCGCAGGGCTACACGCGGGTGCGGGTGGACGGCGTGCTGCATGAAATCGACGCGGTTCCGCCGCTGGCGCTGCGGGTCAAGCACACCATCGAGGCGGTGATCGACCGCTTCAAGCCGCGCGCCGAGCTGCGCCAACGGCTGGCCGAATCGTTCGAGACCGCGCTCAAATTGGGGAATGGAATCGCGCTGGTGCAGTCGATGGACGAACAGGCGCGGCCGCCGCTGCTGTTTTCTTCGCGCTATTCCTGCCCGGTCTGCGACTACTCGCTGTCGGAGCTGGAGCCACGGCTGTTTTCGTTCAACTCGCCGATCGGCGCCTGCCCGACCTGCGACGGCCTCGGCGTGGCCGAATTTTTCGACCCGGACAAGGTGGTCGCACACCCCGAGCTGTCGCTGGCCTCGGGCGCGATGCGCGGCTGGGATCGCCGCAACGCCTATTATTTTTCGATGATCACCTCGCTGGCGCGGCACTACCACTTCGACGTCGACACGCCGTGGCAAGACCTGCCGGAACGCATCCGCGACATCCTCCTGAACGGCAGCGGCGAGGAAACCGTCAACCTCACCTACGTCAGCGAAAGCGGCCGCAAGGTCCAGCGCCGGCACGCCTTCGAGGGCATCCTGCCCAATCTCGAACGCCGCTATCGCGAGACCGAAAGCGCGGCGGTGCGCGAGGAGCTTGCGAAGTACATCAGTCAGCGCCCCTGCCCCGACTGCGGCGGCGCGCGGCTCAACCGGCAGGCGCGCAGCGTGACCGTCGCCGACCGGCCTTTGCCGGAAATCGCGGTACTGCCGATCGGTCAGTGCCTGGAATTTTTCAGCGGATTGAGCCTGCCCGGCTGGCGTGGCGAAATTGCCGTCCGGATCGTCAAAGAAATCCGCGAGCGCCTCGGTTTTCTGGTCGACGTCGGGCTCGACTACCTGACGCTGGAACGCAAGGCCGATTCGCTCTCCGGCGGCGAGGCGCAGCGCATTCGCCTTGCCAGCCAAATCGGTGCCGGACTGGTGGGCGTCACCTATGTTCTCGACGAACCTAGCATCGGGCTGCATCAGCGCGACAACGCGCGCCTGCTGGCCACCCTCACCCGGCTGCGCGATCTGGGCAACACCGTGCTGGTGGTCGAACACGACGAGGAAGCGATCCGGCTGGCCGATTACATCGTCGACATCGGCCCCGGCGCCGGCGTTCACGGCGGCGAAGTGGTGGCGCAAGGCAGTCTTGACGATGTGTTGAACGCGCCGCGCTCGCTGACCGGTCAATACCTGTCCGGCCGACTCGGGATCGAAGTGCCGGCGCACCGCAACCCGCCCAAGCGCAAGCAGATGCTCAAGCTCAAGGGCGCCAGCGGCAACAATCTAAAGCACGTCGATCTCGAAATTCCGGCGGGGCTGTTGACCTGCATCACCGGCGTCTCCGGCTCAGGCAAGTCGACCCTGATCAACGACACCCTGTATGCGCTGGCCGCCAACGAGATCAACGGCGCATCGCACACGCCGGAACCGTATGACGATATCGTCGGACTGGATCTGTTCGACAAGGTGGTGGCGATCGACCAGTCGCCAATCGGACGCACGCCGCGCAGCAATCCTGCCACCTACACCGGCCTGTTCACGCCGCTGCGCGAGCTGTTCGCGCAGACGCCCGAAGCACGCGCGCGCGGCTATTCGCCGGGGCGATTTTCGTTCAATGTGCGCGGCGGCCGCTGCGAAGCCTGTCAGGGCGATGGACTGATCAAGGTGGAAATGCACTTCCTGCCCGATGTCTACGTCCCCTGCGACGTCTGCCACGGCCTGCGCTACAACCGCGAAACGCTGGAGATCCGCTACAAGGGGCAGAGCATCCACGACGTGCTGGACATGACGGTGGAAGCGGCGCTGGAACTGTTCGACGCGGTGCCCTCGATCGCCCGCAAGCTGGAAACCCTGTTGGACGTCGGGCTGTCCTACGTCAAGCTCGGCCAGAGCGCGACCACGCTCTCTGGCGGCGAGGCGCAGCGCGTGAAATTGTCGAAGGAACTCTCCCGGCGCGACACCGGACGCACGCTGTACATCCTCGACGAACCGACCACCGGGCTGCACTTCCACGACATCGAAGCACTGCTCGCCGTGCTGCACCGGCTGCGCGACGAAGGCAACACCGTGATCGTGATCGAGCACAATCTCGACGTGATCAAAACCGCCGACTGGATCGTCGATCTTGGTCCGGAAGGCGGCAACGGCGGCGGCACGATCGTTGCTGTCGGCACGCCGGAAACCATCGCGGCCCACCCCGAATCGCACACTGGACACTTCCTTGCTCCGCTGCTGAAACGGCGCATCGACCGCCAGCCAAACAAGCTTAATGTGACCACGAAGGAGCCCGCATGAGCGATGCACAAGCCGTTTTCCGGATGCCCATCCCCGTGCGCTGGAGCGATTTGGATGCGTTCAACCACGTCAACAACGCGCGCTATCTGACCTTTCTGGAACAGGCGCGCATCGAATGGTTCCAGTCCATCGAAGAACCCTGGGTGACCGATGAAATCGGCCCGGTGGTGGCGTCGGCCACGCTCAACTTCCGGCGTCCGATCGAGTATCCGGCCAGCGTGTTCGTCGAGCTGTTTACCGAACGGCTGGGCAACAGCAGCGTCGTGGTCGGCCACCGCATCCTCGCCGAGGACGGCAGCCTGCACTGCGACGGCAACGTGATCGTGGTCTGGGTCGATCGTCGCAGCGGCAGATCGACGCCGCTGCCCGCCTGCGTCCGCCGCGCCGCGGAGCGCTTGCAATCCGTCCTTTGAGCTTCCCCTTTTCGGAAACCAGCCATGTCCTCCATGCCCCTGATCGAAACCACCGTCCACGGCAGCATCCACCAGATCCGGATGACGCGTCCGCCGGTCAACGCGCTGGATCCGCAGCTGTGCGCCGCGGTCACCGCCGCCCTGCACGAGGCGATCGCGGCCAACGCGCGCGGTATCGTGTTCGCCGGTGGCGCCAAGGTGTTCTCGGCCGGACTCGACGTGCCTTACCTGCTCAGCCTCGGCGAAGACCGCGCCGCGCTGACCCAAGCTTGGGAGGCATTCTTCAAAACCGCGCGCACGCTGGCCGCCTGTCAGGTGCCGGTGGTTGCGGCAATGGCCGGCCACGCACCCGCTGGCGGCTGCGTGCTGGCGCTGTGCTGCGACTACCGGATTCTTGCCGAAGGGCCGTTCCGGATTGGTCTGAACGAAACCCAGGTCGGGCTGGTGGCCCCGGAAGGCATCCAGGCCCTGCTCGCACGGGTGGTCGGGCCGCACCGCGCCGAACGGCTGCTGGTGGCGGGGAAAATGCCGGAAGCGCAGGAAGCGCTGGACATCGGACTGGTGGACGAACTGGCGGCATCCGAAGAAGTGGAACTGCGCGCGCGCGCATGGCTGGAAAGCCTGCTCGCACTGCCGCCCACGCCGATGCTGGAAACCCGCGCGATCGCACGCCGCGACGTGATCGCGGCGCTGGCGCCGGAACGCATCGAACTGGAAGGTTTCGTCAGCGGCTGGACCCGACCCGACACCCAGGCCGGACTGCGCGCGATGCTGGCGCGAATTGGCAAATAACGCGCGCTTTGCGGTCGGCGCGCTGCCGAGGCGCGATTGCGGTGCGGCCATGCGGCGGATCGCGCCTCTCGGCCGATCGCCTCGATGCGCTCCTACAAATGCGACACCCCGTAGGAGCGCACCGAAGGGGCGCGATTATCGTAGGCGCACTGCGCTGCGCTCCTACATAATCTCCAGCACCATTTCCGGCGGGCGGCACAGGCGCACGCCCTTGTCGGTAAACACGAACGGGCGGTTGATCAGCTTCGGCGTGCGCACCATCGCTTCCAGCAGCGCGTCATCGGTCAGCGAAGGGGCATCCAATCCCTGCGCCGCAAACTCCGGCTCCTTGCTGCGGATCGCGTCGCGCACGTTCAGCCCGGCGTCCTTGATGGCCTTCTTAAGCTGCGTCTTGCTCGGCGGATCGTTGACGTAATCGACGATCACCGGCTCGATGCCGGATTCGCGGATGATTTCCAGCGCACCGCGCGAATTGCTGCAGGTCGGACGATGCCAGATTTCGACATGCTGCGCCTTTTTCGTCATGGTTCAGTTTCCGGTTGCCACCGGCCGCGACGGATCGGAAACCCATGCGCTCCACGAACCGGGGAACAGCCGCGCTCCCTTCAGCCCGGCGCGCTCCATGGCCAGCAGATTGTGGCAGGCGGTGACGCCGGAGCCGCACATCATCACGACCTCGGACGGATCGCGTCCGTCAAGCAATTCGCGGTATTCCGCAGCCAGTTTGACCGGCGACTTGAATTTTCCGTGTTCCATGTTCATTGAATACGGCCGGTTGACCGCGCCCGGCACGTGACCTGCGACCCGATCCAGCGGCTCTTCGTCGCCGCGGAAGCGCGAAGCGGCGCGCGCGTCGATCAACACGCCACCCGCAGCTACATGCTCCGCGACCGCGTCCGGATCCAGCACCAGCCGACTGACGTCGAAACCACCGCCGATGAACGACGGGCTCGGCGGCCGCACGACCGTGGACACCGGCAGGCCAAGCGAAGTCCAGAGCGTCCAACCGCCGTCGAGCACCGCAACCTTTTCGTGCCCGATCAGCCGCAGCATGAACCACAGCCGTGCGGCAATCGAACCGTCGCCGCCGTCGTAGACGATGACCTGCGAAGTCGGCGTCACGCCCCAGCGCCGCAGCCGATCCAGGAACAAGCGGGTCTCCGGCCATGGATGACGCCCTTGGCCGAACCGTCCGATTTCCGACAAGTCGCGTTCCAGTTGCGCATACACGGCGCCAGGGATGTGCGAACGCAGCCAGTCCTGTTCACCCTGCGCCGGATCGAGCAGCGAGAACCGGCAATCAATGATGACGAGGTCCTGACGTCCCAGCGCCATCGCCAGCACATCCGCCTGCACCAATGTCGTCCATCCGGCCATCACGCCACTCCTTGATTGGTCGCCTGCAACCGCTCGCGCAGGTTGTACAGGATCGACGCCGTCGCGCCCCAGATCCGATGGGCAGCATACCGATATTGCAGCACGTGGCGTGGTCGGCCGCCAAAGGTGATATCGAGTTGGTCAAGCATGGCCGGATCCAGCAGGAATTCCAGCGGAACCTCGAAGGCTTCGGCAACCTCGCCAGGATTGGGGATCGCGGCAAAATCGCTGCGAATCATCGCCAGCACCGGCAGCACGCGATAGCCGGTCACGGTCAGGTACGGATCGAGATAGCCAAGAACCTGGGTCTGGTCCGGGTGCAGCCCGACTTCCTCGCAGGCTTCGCGCAAGGCGGCCTGCGCCGGGTCGGCGTCGGTTGGATCGACGCGTCCACCCGGGAAGCTGACTTGCCCGGCGTGCTGGCGCAGCTGCTCAGTGCGCCGGGTCAGCAAAACGCTGGCCCCCGGCGAGCGGGAAACCACGCCGACCAGCACCGCGGCAAGCTGTGGGCTCTCGGGAAGCGGAAGCCCCTCCAGTTCCATCTGGTTCCACGGCGGTGACAGCGGCGGTACCGCAAGCGGATGCACGGCGCGACGCAAACGCGCCACCAACAGATCGAGATCCATCCCATCCATTCCTGATCCGGCCGCTTGCGAACAGCATTCCAATCGAGAGAGCTCTGAAAAACGATGCGCCGGAACGGGCCGGCGCATCGAGACAACGGCTTCACGCTCGTGGCGAATCGCCACGCCCGCCAGCGACCGCTGAAATCACTTCACCGAGCCGAGCTCGATCTGCAGCGCGATCGCCTGATGTGCGAACTGCGCATTCTGGCCAGCCCCAAGATTGGCTCCCGGCGGGATCACGACCTCCCAGACGGTGCCCTGAGCCATCAGCGGCAGGGTGTCCCGGATCGCCGGGATCGGCGCCTGCGCGACCTTGAACGGCGGCGGCGACTGCACGCCGCTGAGCGGAGTACCCACCGCCGCGAGGAAGCTGCGGAACGCAATCTGGACTTCGCTGTTGGCGGTCGGCTTGGCGCCGGTTCCCGGCTTGGCGACGCGGTACATGACCCCGTTCGGCAAAGTCACCACACCCTGCTGGGTCTTGTATTGGGCGATAAACGCCGCCGACTGCGCCTGGTTGTCCGCCAGCGCCTTGCGGAACGCTTCCTGCGCCTTGGCTTCCATGCGCTGCTGGTAGCCGGAAAAGGCCGTGCGCAGCTGGTCTTCGGTGTAGGCAGGCTGTTTGTTGCCAAAGGCATCCTGCACACCGCGAATGACGGTGGCGATATCGATCGGCTCACCGCCGACCCGCAATTCCTGGCCCAGGTTCCAGCCCAGCACGTAGCTGGAATGGGTCTTGTCGACCACCGGGAGAGCCGCCGGCGTCGCCGGCGCGGCCGCCGCAGGGCGTGCGGCAGGTGCCGTCTGGGCTTGTTGCGCCATTGCACCGCCAGCGCTCAGGGTCAGAGCCGCCACGGCGGCAGCAATCAAATGGAGCTTCATCCAGAACCTCGTTTGGTAGGACAGGGACCGTTTTGAATGACGGCCCGGACGGAAAAAACCGGCCAAGGCCGGAAGGGATGCCTGCAGCTGACGTCACGCTGCCGGCTGGACACGCTAGGATACAGTTCGCGGCCCTGAACGGCTACTGAGGCCTTTGTGCGACCTGCAACGGCAGCGGAAGTTCCATCCTTCGTCCATTTTTCGAGCGCCATGACCGACAGCCTGCTTCTGATCGAAACCTCCGACGGCATTCGCACCGTCCGCATCAACCGCCCCGACAAGCTCAATGCGCTCAACGCCGCCACGTTGGACGCGCTGGACGCCGCCTTCGCCGATGCTGCGGCCGACGCTGCCGTGCGCGTGGTAGTGCTGACCGGCGCCGGCCCCAAAGCCTTTGTGGCCGGGGCCGACATCGCGGAAATGAACAGTTTGAGCCCGGTGCAAGGCCGCGATTTTTCCTTGCGTGGCACGCGCATGATGCGGCGGGTGGAAAAGCTGAACAAGCCGGTGATCGCGATGATCAACGGCTTTGCACTGGGCGGCGGGTTGGAGCTGGCGATGTGCTGCCATCTGCGCATCGCCGCCGATGGCGCCAAACTGGGCCAACCGGAAATCAACCTCGGGCTGATCCCGGGCTTTGGCGGCAGCCAACGCCTGCTGCGCCTGTGCGGGCGCGCCGCCACGCTGGAGCTGTGCCTGACCGGCGCACCGATTGGCGCCGAACGCGCGCGACAACTGGGCATCGTCAACCAGGTGGTGCCTGCCGCCGAGTTGGAAGCCGAAACCACGAAGCTGGCCACGCAATTGGCCAAAGCCGCGCCGCTGGCGCTGCGCGGGATGATCGACTGCGTGAACGTGGGCAGCGAATGCGGAATCGAGGAAGGCCTGGAGTACGAGTCGGCGCAATTCGGGCTGATGTTTGCCACCGACGATATGCGCGAAGGCACCGGCGCGTTTCTGGAAAAGCGCAAACCCAGCTTCCACGGCCGCTGATGCCCAACCCATGCCCGCAGTGCTCGTGCGCAGCCGACGCCACCGTGCATCGGCTGCACGTGGCGCTGCAGGAAGAGGATTTGGATGCGGCACTGGCACTCGGCTTGCTGGAGGCCACGCCCTGCCCAACCTGCACGCCCACATGCACCGCGCGCTTGCTTGCCGCTCGCGATGCGCGCCGTTTCGCGCTGGCCGCACGCGAGCGCTACCGCAGCCGCGCCGTGCGGCTGGCCCGGATCAAGGCCGACCGTGACGCCGCCCGCCGCCCATCGCCAGCCCCCGCGGCAACGCAAGCCCCCGCGTTGCCGTCGGCTGCTGCCGATGCGCTGGCGCGGGCTTTGGCAAAAGTGAAGGCGCGCCACACATGACCGCAGCGCGCAAACCGCGAGCCGCACGCGGCAGCAAGCTGACGCCGGATCAAATCATCGAAGTATTCACGCGCCTGCGCGATGCCAACCCGCATCCAACGACTGAATTGGAATACACAACGCCCTTCGAATTGCTGGTGGCGGTGGTGCTCTCCGCGCAGGCCACCGATGTGGGCGTCAACAAAGCCACGCGCAAGCTCTACCCCGTCGCCAATACGCCGGCAGAGATTCTCGCGCTGGGGGAAGCCGGGCTGAAGGGCTACATCAATACCATTGGCCTATATAACGCCAAGGCAGCGAATGTGATTGCGCTGTGCCGGCTGCTGTTGGACCGGCACGCTGGCGAAGTGCCGCGCACCCGCGACGCGCTGGAAGCCTTGCCCGGCGTGGGCCGCAAGACCGCCAATGTGGTGCTCAATACCGCGTTTGGCGAGCCCACGATTGCGGTGGACACGCATATCTTCCGCGTATCGAACCGTACTGGCTTGGCACCGGGCAAAGACGTGCGCACGGTGGAAGACACACTGATGAAACTGGTGCCCAGCGAGTTTGCCCGCGATGCGCACCACTGGTTGATCTTGCACGGCCGCTACACCTGCAAGGCACACAAGCCGGATTGCGCGCATTGCATCCTGCACGACCTGTGCACGTGGCCGGAGAAAACGCCGCTGGCGACGCGGGACGCCGCGTGGCGATCAATTCGCGCTTGAGCCTGGCTTGTCCTTCAACAAACTGAAGGCGAATCCGGCCACCAACAGCGCGCCCAGCACCAGCACGCCCCAGAGAATCAACGTTTTCCAATCACGTGGCGCAGGTGCTGGCTGATAGGCAGCCGAACCGGCGCGCGGGCTGGCCGCGCCCGGCGTCGCCGGCGCAGGCTCCCAACGCGCGCCGTGCCGCGCGCGCAGCGCTTCCAGCATCGAATCCATCGTATCCTGGGCAGCGGCGTCGGACGCGCTTCCGGCCACCAGCACATAAGGGGGCGTTCCCTGTGCGAGGAAGATCAAACTGCCGGGGGCGTACCCCAGCCGCAGCGTCGGCGCAGCAGCCGGCATTGCGCCCGTTTCCGGCTGCAGGCGCCAGTCGTGGTCCTCGATCACGTAATGTAGATCCAGCGCCGGGGAGACCTGGGACTTGCCGGCATCGTCCAGTCGCCAGGCATTCCAGCCGGCAGCGCGCAGTTTCCATACCGGCGGATTGGCCTGACCGTTCGACGTCTCGCCATCGCAGCTGAAAACGCTCCAGCGCACGCTGCTGTTGGCCGCCATCGCCACGTCCACGCGCTGGATCGGGAAACGGCCTTCGAGACGATAACGAAAACCCGGATTTGCAGAATCCGAAGTCGCCGCCGATGTAGCGGTGAGTTCCAACCATTGCCAGTTGTCGACTTCTGCGGCCTCACGCCACTCCCCGCGCACTTCGCGCAAAACCAGGGCGGCCCCGGCCTGCTGCGGCAACAGCCGCAGGTAGCGCGGCGGCGCGTCGAGCGCGATGCGGTTGCTGCGCAGCTCCTGCCCCCGATGACGCAACTGAACCAGCCGAACCTGCGGATCGAGGATTCGCCAGTCGCGCAGGTCGTCGCTGCCTTCCAGTCGATAACCGACGTCCAGCGCGCTCGGACTGTCGTCCCAATCCAGTAGCAACGCACGCATGCGCGTGCTGTCCGCGCCCAGATCCACCAACCACGCCGAACCGTCGACAGCACCGGTGGCAGAAGTCACCGTGTTGCGCACGGACAGCACCGTGCCATCGGTATCGCGCTGCACCGCCACGCGCAGATCCGCGCTGGGTGACGCGACAAGCTTGGGCAAGGGAAACCAGTGCAGCGTCAAAACCTGCACGCGCCCCGACAGCGGCTGTGCCGGTCGCACGACGCTGGCCACCGGCTTGCCGCTGGCATCCAGCACGCGCACATCGCGTAGGTCGCGCCAATATGCCGCCCGATAGACCGACGCATCCAGCGTCACCCGATAGGCGCCGGCATCGGCGCGCGACAGCTGCAACGGCCATTGCTGCGCGTAATCGGTTCCGGCCTGCGCGGCCAGCGGCAACAGCGCCAGAAGCAGCAGTGCTCGAATCATGCCTTCACTCCTTCCGTCGTCGTCCCGGTTTGCGCAGCATGCCGCCGCGGCGGCACCGGAGCCAGCCAACCCACCAGCGTGCACAGCAATCCATACACGATAAACGCGCCGATGCCGAGCAGATCGCCCAGGTTGCCGCGATCGATCAGCAACAATTTCAGCAACACGAAGCCCATCAAGATCGCGCCGGCCAGCCACAGCCCCCACTGCCCGCGGCGCGAGCCCGACACCCAACCCACCATGCCCAACAGGCTCCAGACCACGGTCAGACTGGTTTGCGCTTGACCCGAACCCGGCAGCGCATCATTCCATGCAATCCCGCCCCAGTGATGCACCGCGCGCAGGGTCAGCACGGTCACCAGCAACAATCCCGCCAACGCCAGTGCCACCAGCGGCAGCGAGGAACCGGGTTTGCTCGCCGACATGCTGTCCCGCAGCCAAATCGCCAACAGCAGCAATACCGCCAGTTGCGCCACATCCAGCGGGTTGAGCACGACGATCCACGGCAGCGGCAAGGCCAGCCCCGCATTGAACAGCATGAGCAACCACCACAGCCCGAGGGCGAGGAAGACCAGCAGCCGCAGCGCAAACTGGAACGGCGCGAACGCTTCACCCAGCGGCTGCGTCAGCCAGGCACCGCGTCGCAGCGACACCGCCGCAAGCGCCAGCCACGGCAACGCCAGCAGCAATCCCACCCAACCCTGGGCAAGCTCGAACCGATCGCCGATGAACGTGGCCAGCAGCGACAGCACGGTTGGCCACAGCAGCCACCACGCCATCTGCGCCAGGCCCGCAACGACGCCACTGCCGCTGCGTAAGCAAATCAGGCTGCGTGCGCCGAGCGCGGCGAACAGCGGCCAGATCCATGCGCCGACACCGGCGAACGGCTGGCGGTTGGCATCCATCTGCGCAAACGCCAGAGGAAAAGCCAGCGCCAGCGCCAGCAGCGTGGTCAACGCCAGCGCGCGCGCCGGCTGCCGACCCTGCATTTCCGCCGCCAGCCAGCCGGTGATTCCCGCCAGCAGCAAGAGCCAGTGCGCGTGCGTTGCCGGTTGCGTAAAAACATCGATTTCACGAACGAAACCCAGCGTCCACCACAGCAGCGACCACAGGTAGGCAAACACCGCCATCGCGTTGCCGCCGGATCTTCGATACACAAACGCTGTCGCAAATCCAGCACAGGCGAGCAGCAGCGTGCTCATGAAAATCGCATTGGCGAATGGCAACACGCCATCGGCATGGGCAAACCCGTTGAACCCGGCGTTCAAGAGCGCAAACGCCGCGGCCAGCTGCAAGCCAATGCCGGTCCAGCGCGGCAGTCGGCGCGACTGCGCAAACCCCAGCCAGACCAGCCCCGCGCCTTCCAGCGCGAACACCGAGGCCGTCGCTCGTGCCGACAGCGCCAGCGGTACCGACAGCGTGGCAAAGCCCACCGCAAGGACGGCGTAGCCGCGAGCCAGCAGCCGCAGCCGCTCACGCCGGAGCAGCAGGCGCGCCAGCATGGCATACAGCGCGGCCAGCCCCAGCGCATACAGCGCCAGCGACATGCGCTCGCCCCGCAACAGCCCGGCCTGCAGCGAAAACGCGATCAGCGGCGTGCCGAACAACAGGCTGCCGTCGATCCGCGCACCGCCCGGCGTCTGCGCCTTGCGCGCATACAGCAAGGGCAACAGCAGATAGAACGCGAAGAACAGCAGCAGGAAAGGCTCGGTGCTGGCGAAATGCTCCGGCTTGTATTGCAACACGCCCCACAAGGTGCCGATGCCGAAGGTGAAGACGAAGCCAAGCAAATTGAGAATGCGCCACGGCCGCACCCATGCAATCGCGAAAATGCCGGCATTGAGCAGCGCGTAATAGCTGAACAAGGCGACGTGGTTGCCGCTGCCGGTGGACAGCCACAGCGGCGCAAGGAAGCCGGCCAGCACGCCGAGGATGGCCAGGGTGCGCGACTCTTGCAGCACGGCCATCACCGCCATCCCGGCAATCAACACCACGCTGATCGCAAACGCCGGGCCCGCGCCAAGCAAACCATGGAGCTTGAAGGCGGCGAACGTCACTAACAGCAGGACGCCGATCGCTCCGCCCTGCAGCGCAAGCGCGAAGCTGCGATGGCTTTCCCGTTTGCGCCAGGCAAACACCAGCGCCGCAAGTGCGGCGGCGCTGACCCCAGCCAGACGGAATTCGATCGGCAGCCGCAGCCAGCCCTCGTTGCTGGCGTAGCGCAGCAGTGCGGCCACGCCCGCCAACAGCACCAACATGCCCACCTTGACCGGCACATTGCCGGTGGTGAACCAGCGTTTGACGCGATCAATGCCGCGTTCGATCCAATCCGGCGGCTGCGCCGGCGGTGGGGCGCTCGGTCGTGGCGGCGGGGCCTGCGCACCGCCCGCAGGCAGCGGCCCTGCTTCACCTGCAGCCATTGACTCCGAGGGCGCTGTTTCCGAAGACACCGACTCCGACGCATCCAGCCCGACGGCCTCCTGTGCATCGAGTCGCATCGCCCGCACCGGAGGCAACGGCGGCACCACGTAGGCCGGTGCGGGCTGTTCGACGGGCGTCTCGAACGGTTCTTCCTCCGAAGGCGTGCCCGCGACCGTATCCGGCACAGGCTCCGCCGCTGGCTGTGCAACCGCAGCCCGCCCCGACAGCGTCGCCTCCAGAGCGTCGACCCGCAGCCGCAGCGTGGACAATTTGACCAACGCAACCACCAGCAGCACCGGCACCAGCACCAGCAGCACCAGCAGCAAAATCACCCCCACCACGATCAGATCGTCCATTCCAGCCTGCGCAAACCGGGAATTGCGTCACAATATCGGGGTGCGAGCGAAACACAAGCTCCCGCCGCTGCAAAACGGCGCAACTGGCTGGACGCGGTAAGCTGCGCAGGCATCGCCTTCCACACCAACCCACCGTCAGGAGACCCACCGATGCCGAAGTTCCACATGCCCTGGACCGTCGCGATCGGCGCGCTCCTCGCCGCCAGCCTGTCGCCCGCAACCGTCCTTGCCCAGACACAGGCACAGGCCGCACCGGCAACCCACGCCGCGCACGCCGAACCATCGAGGCAGGAGCACAGCTTCGCCGATCTGGACACCGACAAGGACGGCCGCATTTCGCGCAGCGAATTCGCAGCGGGTCACAGCGGCAAGGACGCCATGTTTCCCGGCATCGATCGCAATGGCGACGGCTTCATCGGCAAGGACGAATTCGACGCCCACCACACGGCCATGGGAAACGCCATGGGAAGCCACGATGCCGCGGCTTCCGACGAACACGCCGGTCACCACTGACCCATTGCGTGGTTGGTGCATGGATCGACGCGCGTTTGCCATCGGCTCTGTTAGCCTGATCCGATGAGCGATGCCACACCACTCCCGCCGCGCACGCCGATGGCCGAACGCTTTCGTGGCTACCTGCCGGTGGTCGTGGATGTGGAAACCGGCGGCTTCGACTGGAACAAGCACGCCCTGCTGGAAATCGCCGCGATCCCGCTGGATATCGACGGCGATGGCCATTTCGTTCCGGGCAACCATGTGCACGCCAACATCGCCCCGGCGCCCGGAACCGGCATCGACCCGAAATCGATGGAAGTGACCGGCATCAAGATCGGCCATCCTTTGCGCGGCGAACTGTCGGAACGCGAAGCGCTCGACAGGATTTTCAATTCGGTGCGCGCCTCCGTGAAAAATCACGGCTGCCAGCGCGCGATTCTGGTCGGCCACAACGCCCATTTCGACCTCAACTTCCTCAATGCCGCCGTTGCCCGCGTCGGCCACAAGCGCAACCCGTTTCACCCGTTCAGCGTGTTCGACACGGTGACGATGGCGGGATTGGCTTATGGACAAACGGTGCTGGCGCGTGCGGCGATGGTGGCCGGGATCGGCTGGGATCCGCAGCAAGCCCATTCGGCCATCTACGACGCCGAGCAAACCGCAAAGCTGTTTTGCACGATTGCCAATGGCTGGCCGCGAACCGCGCAGATGGAGCAATCAAACGACAGTGCGTGAGGTTTCGACGCTCCTCAGGATTGCGCCTTTGCTTCCGAGCGCATCTTGAACGTCCGCACGATGCCGTAGGCGCTGATCGCCATCCACACCGCTTCCAGCACGAACACCGAGACGTTGAACTTGCCCAGCAACGACACCAACACGCCGCCGGAGCCAAACAAATTGAGCAGCTGATAGACGATTCCAGTGCCGGACAACTTGCCGGCTTGCAGCAAGAAAAACGCCACCAACACCGCCAGCGTACCGGCGATGCCCACCCAGTCGTACCACGCCAATTCCAAGGCCATCACGCGCTCCGCTGCCGCACGGCTTCAAACAGGGCCACGCCGGTGGCCACCGAGACATTGAGACTTTCGAAATTGCCCGGCATCGGAATCTTCACCAGTTGGTCGCAGTTGTCGCGGGTCAGGCGGCGCAGGCCGTCGCCTTCACTGCCCAGCACCAACGCCACATTGCCCTTCAGGTCGATGGCGTAGAGCGAGGCATCGGCTTCGCCAGCCAAGCCATAAATCCACACCCCGAGTTTTTGCAGTTCACGCAGGCTGCGCGAAAGATTGGTGACCGAAAAAATCGGCAGGGTGTCGGCCGCACCGGCCGAGGTTTTGCGCACGGTGGCATTGATCTGCACCGCTTTGTCTTTGGGGATGATGACCGCCGTAGCACCCGCCGCCGCCGCGCTGCGCAGGCACGCGCCGAGGTTGTGCGGGTCTTGCACGCCGTCCAGCACCAGCAGCAAGGCGCGGCCTTCGGCGGCCTCAACCAAGCCGAGGATCTCATGCTCGTCCCACGTTTTGACCGCCGCATAGCGCGCCGCCGCGCCCTGATGGCGCACGCCGCCGGCCACGCCGTCCAGCGCCTGTTGGTTGACGCGCCGCACGTCGATGTCTTTGCGGCGTGCTTCTTGTTCGATGTCGGTGATGCGCGGGTTCTTGCCGCCGGCTTCCAATAGCACTTCGCGCACGTTTTCAGCGTCGTGCTCCAGCGCGGAAACCACCGCGTTCAGGCCGACGATCCATTGGGTAGGTTTGCTCACGTGGCTATTATCGCGGAAATACCAACCGTCATCCCGGTGAAAGCCGCGATGACGAGCCTCAATACTTCTGCTTCACCCGCTTGGCCGGCTGGCCGCGCTCCGGCTGCGGCTTCGGCGCGGACGCTTCTTCGACCAGGCGGAAATCGATCTTGCGCTCCTCCACGCTGGCCTTGAGCACCACCACGCGAACGCGGTCGCCCAGCCGCCATGACTTGCCGCGACGATCGCCGGTCAGCATCTTGCGCACCGCGTCGAACTGGTAGAAATCGCGCGGCAGCTGGGTGACGTGCACTAATCCGTTGACCTTGGAGTCGTCCAGTTCCACGAACAGGCCGAAGCTGGTGACGCCGCTGATGGTGCCGTCGAACTCCTTGCCGACGTGCTCTTCCATCCACGCCGCGCGGTAGCGTTCGTCCACTTCGCGCTGCGCCTCGTCGGCACGCCGCGAGCGCTCGGAACACTGCAGCGACAGCGCCGCCATCTCGTGCGGGGTGTAGGTGTAGGCCGCGCGCTCGCCGCCGGACAGCGCGAACTTGAGCGCACGGTGGACCAGAAGATCCGCGTAGCGCCGGATCGGCGAAGTGAAGTGCGCATAGGCCTCCAACGCCAACCCGAAGTGGCCGATGTTGTCCGGCGCGTACACCGCCAGCGACTGGCTGCGCAGGATCACCGATTCCAGCAGCGCCGCATCGGGACGTTCGCGGATGGTTTCCAGCAGTGCGCGGAAATCCTTCGGCTTGACCTTGCCCCACGGCGGCAGGCGCAGCTTGAACTCCTTGAGGAATTCTTCAAGGTCGGCATATTTGGACTCCGGTGGCCGGTCGTGGTCGCGGAACGGCGCGGGAATTGCGGATTCCAGCAGATGCCGCGCCGCGGCCACGTTGGCCGCAATCATGCATTCTTCGATCAGTTTGTGGGCGTCGTTGCGCTGGAGCATGCCGGCTTGCGTGACTTCGCCCTTGGCGTCCAGCATGAAGCGCACTTCGCTGCTCTCGAATTCAATGGCACCGCGTTTGGCGCGTGCCTTGTCCAGAATCTTGTAGAGCTGATGCAGACGCTGGATCTGGGGCAGCAGCTTATCGATCTTCGCCAGCGCCGCGCCGCGATCGTCTTCGTCGATGCCCTCACCCACCGCATTCCACACGTCGGTGTAGGTCAGCCGTGCGTGCGAATGCATCACCGCCTCATGGAATTCGGATCCGCTCACGCTGCCGTCGCGGCCGATCTGCATGTCGCAGACGAAGCACAAACGATCCACCTTCGGATTGAGCGAGCAGATGCCGTTGGACAGCGTCTCCGGCAGCATCGGCACCACGAAGCCGGGAAAATACACCGAGGTGGCGCGCTTTTGCGCTTCGGCGTCCAGCGGCGCCTCGGGGCGAACGTAGTGGGACACATCGGCGATCGCGACGATCAGGCGGAAGCCGTCCTTGTTCGGTTCGCACCAGACCGCATCGTCGAAATCCTTGGCGTCTTCGCCGTCGATGGTGACCAGCGGCAGGCCGCGCAGATCGACCCGGCCACGAATTTCTGCAGCGCCAACTTCCAGAGAAATGGCGGTCGCTTCGTCCAGCACCTCGGGCGGAAACTCACTGGGGATATCGTGCCCGTGGATCGCCGCCTGAACCGCGAGCGAGGCAGTCAGGCGATCGCCCAGCACGGTCAGGATCCGCCCGATCGGCGGCCGGTGCGCGTCCTGTGGCGAGGTGATTTCAGCCACCACCAGCTGCCCGGCCTTGGCGGCATTGCGGGCATCTTGCGGGATCAGGACGTTGCGCAGGATGCGGCGGTCATCCGGCACCACGTAGGCAACCCCGAGTTCCTCGGTATAGCGCCCAAGCAACCGGCTC
This sequence comes from Xanthomonas sp., assembly GCA_018262705.1. Classification (GTDB taxonomy): domain Bacteria; phylum Pseudomonadota; class Gammaproteobacteria; order Xanthomonadales; family Xanthomonadaceae; genus Thermomonas. Next base: position 37,211 of record JADFDQ010000011.1, on the reverse strand, counting down.
AGTCGCCGTTCCAGCACTTCGACGATAGTGGCTTCGCCGCGACCCCGGGCATCCATACCGGTCAGGCTGACCAGCACGCGGTCGCCGTGGGTGACCTTGCGCATTTCATACGGGGGAAGGAACAGGTCGTCCCCGCCCTGCTCCGGGCGCAGGAAACCGAAGCCATCGGGATTGGCGATCACGCTGCCGGTAATCAGTTCGGCCTGCTGAGCCGGCACAAAACCGCCGCGACGGTTCTGCAGCAATTGGCCGGCACGGAGCATCGCCGCGAGGCGCTTTTGCAGCGCATCGAAGCGCTCCGGCGTGCGCAACTCCAGCGCGTTCGCCAGTTCGACGTCGGTCAACGGGCCGTCGCTTTCAGCCAGGACTTGCAGGATCAGCTCGCGGCTGGCGATCGGCTGCGCATAGCGCTGAGCCTCACGCTGCGCCTGTGGATCGGTAAAGTCCGGACGCGTTCCGCGCGCCGTCTTGCCCTCGGCGGTGCGCTTCGATTTCTGCGTCGGCACCGACGCCTTGCCATGCGCAGAAACGCCAGAAAGTTCCGGCATCCACGGCGGCAGTTTGCCTGCTTTGCCCGATTTGCCGCCCTTGTCGCGGCCAGCGCCGCGCTTTCCTGTCGATTTCACCATGCATGAATGGTACAGGGCTGCGCTGGTGTCGCGTTCATCGTTTCATTTCCCGTCGCCCAGGGACTCCCATTGACAGCCAAACAACCGCAACGGAAAATACGCAGCTCACCACCTGCCCAGGTGGCGGAATTGGTAGACGCACTAGTTTCAGGTACTAGCGGGTAAAACCGTGGAGGTTCGAGTCCTCTCCTGGGCACCACTGGCGAAAAAAGAAGGCCCGCGAAAGCGGGCTTTTTTGTGCCTGATGGCTATTCAATAGCGCGCCATCGCTAGATTTCACCTCATCCGTCTTGTCCTGCATCGCTATCAATGTGTGGCCGTATTCGACAGCAAGTGCGAGTCGATCTGCGAGTAGAGACATGAATCTGATGATGACTCAGGTCAGCAACAGCCCGCGCTTCGGCGCAAGCCCGATGTTGGCGACCAGTCCGGAACGGAAATCCAATCCGTCGTTCACCATGCCGTCGCTGAAAATGACGCCGTTTTCCGGCATCAGCGACCGCACCCGCAGGGTTCGTCCGTTTTCGATGGTTCCGAACGCGAGCTCGGTTTCGGTCGATTTGCTCGGATAAGGCTCGCGCACGTTGTAGATCAGCGCGGTGCTGTCCCAGGCCATGCCGTGTTCGCGGATGGCCAGAAGATCGGCGCTGGCGTCTTGACCTGCCACGGCGTGCGCGCCGGTGAGGATGCTGCGCAGCCAGCCGGTCGAACCGAGCCCGGTCGAGATGATGATTCCGCTGGACGACTGGCGCTCGGTGACGTTGTCCAGCGTGATTTCGTAGCGTGCGGAAACGTGGTTGCGCACGCCGACGAACAGGTCGTTGACCGCCAGCAGGCTCTGGCCGTCGTCGAGAACCGCACGCGCCATCGCGATCTCGCGCAGCTGCCGGCGCTGCTGCAGCACATCCGGAAGCAGCTTCGCAATGTCGCCGACGCGAAACGGCAGCAGCACGCCTTCCCAGCGCGCCGGATCCGGATTGACCGCCAGCACCCGCTGGCCATCGAGGTATTTGAGCGTGTTGGCGACCAGCCCGTCCTGTCCCAGCACGACCACGAGACAGCCCGGTGGAAACAGGAAATTCGGCAGGAAGCCGCGTTCCAACTGCTGCAGTCGCCCATACGGCTGCAGCGCTGCAACGGTGGCGACGACCGCGTCGCGATAGATCCGGTCCTCTTCGAGAAAGTCCCCGAAATCCATCCCGAGGTGCTCGGCCTGGAAACGTGCCTGCTCGACCGTGTTGTAGCGCGCGACCAGCTCCTGCAGGCGCGTACGCCTCGTGATCAGCAGAATCCGAAGGTCGCCCTGCTCCATTGGCGAGACTTATTTCTGCGCCAGTTGCCGCAGCAGATCGGGAGAGAAATTGAATTCGCCGATCTTGGCCGCGTTGTCGGCAATGTTCTGGAAACCCAGCGCCATCAGCGCTTCCGGACTGGCATTGCCCATCAACAGCGCCTGCAACGTGCGCGGCTCCATGCCCTGCAGCGCCTTGGCCAGCGCCTGCACGCGGTAGGCGTTGCCGTCGGATTCCAACTTGCCGTTTTCGACCTGCTGCTGAACCAGCTTTGCATTCGCATGCTCCAAATCGATCTTGCCGGCCAGCTCCTGCGCCTGCATCTGCTGGCGTTTTTCCAGCAGCGCGCGTTCGGATTCGATCTGGGTTTCGCGCACTTCGCGCTTCTTCTGTTCGATCGACAGCTCGCTGCGCAGTTCGTTTTCCTTGACCAGACGCTCCTGCTCGATGGCGGCGTTCCGGCGTGCGTAGGTCGCATCGTCGGATTGCTTGAGGATCTCTTCGCGCATCGGCGCTTCCAGCGCACGCGCCGTATCGGGGTTGGGCTTGACCGCCAGCAGGTTGAGCGCGGTGATCTCGATGCCGAGGCTCGACAGGCTGCCGATCCCGGCAACGCCCTGTTGCGCCGAGCCCGACAGACGTTCGGTCTCCTGCAGCACGGCGCGCAGATCGCGTTCCTGCAACAAGTTGCGGAACACCGCCTTGACCGCATTGAGGAGGCGCAGCGGCAAATGTTCCGGATCTTCCGATGCGTACTTGCCGTCGGGTTGCAGCGTGTAGTCGAGCTGCCCGGCAAGACGCTTGGGGTCGGCGATCCGGTAGCTCACCTGTCCTTGCAGCGTCACCTGCTGGAAGTCGCGGGTGACGTCCTCGAACATGAAGGGGACTTCGACCGCGGTCACCGGAACGCCGACCAAGGTGGACTTCGGCGCGAAATACCAGAACGCAAGTCCCATCCCTTCGCGCACGACCTGACCGTCGCGGTACTGGAACAGGTACTGGCTGGGGCTGGATTTGACGTAGCGAAATCCGAGCATGGGCGATCTCCTGAAATGTGTTCTTGGAAGCGATGCGTGCTGGTCGGACGACCGCAGCAAGCGCGGCCGCAATACTAAGTAAAGCCGAACAAATCCGTCCAGGACGTGTTCGTTCTTCGCGCCTCCGGCACCCGTCCGGAAGCGGCAACGCTGGCCTGAATCAGCGTTGCCATGGAACCTGAATCTGCGTCAGATGCTCTGCTGCATGCTGGTCGAAGGGGCATCACTTCCGCTCCCGGACAGCAGCTCGACCAGCGATCCATAGTCGGACGATCGAATGTCATGGATTCTCCATGCGCCATCGACTTGAACCAGCGTGTAGGTCATGGTTTGCGGTTTACCAAAAAGGTCGAATGCAAGCTTGACCTCGACCGGGCTGCCGCTGCCAACCCGCTCCACGCGCAGGTCGGGAATTGTGTCGTCGAAATCCTGAGCAGCGATGATGGGATCGAAATCAAGTCCGCAGATCTCGTCCGAGTCTTCCTCGCAGTTTGTAAACTTCGCCTGAAAACGCTCGACCAGAGATGAATCGAAATAGACACTCAGTTTGACCGGTTTATCGAGCCAGAACTGGTCTTTCAGCAGGCCGGCGTAATAGCCCTCGAAAAATTCACGCACGAAGTCTTCGGGTGACTGCGCTGGTTGATCGGCAGGCGCATCCGCCGCCGCAGTTGCCGTCGAGGCGTCACCGGCGGAAGCATGCGACTGCAGGATCCGCGACGGCGAGGCAGGCGCAGCCGCGCTTGCAGGAGTTTCAGCAGAGCCACAGGCCGCCGTGAGCACGGCGAGAGCGAAAATGGCGAAGATGCGCAGCATGTTGGACTCCAGCCAACCCCGGTGTCGGCATACGATGCCACAGTGCCCGGCGGTACGGGCAACGGCCAGCCGCCGCCAGCAAGCGCGATCAGGCACGGGGCCTCACGCCAATTCGCCCTTCTCCAGCCCGACGTTGGTCGATGCCGCCTCGTAGATCGACTTGTCCAGCATCCCCGATTCGCGCGCCACCAGCACCGGCACCAGCATCTGGCCGGTCACGTTGGTCATGGTGCGCATCATGTCGAGCACGCGGTCGATGGCGTACAGATAGCCGATCACTTCCAGCGGCAGCCCCGCCGCGCTGAGCACAACCGTCGCCATGATGACGGCGGTGCCGGGAATGCCGGCGGTGCCGAAGCTGCCCAGCACCGAGGCGATGGCGATCGTCAGATATTGCGTCAGCGATAGCTCGATGCCCGCATATTGCGAGATGAACACCGCCGCCAGCGCCGGATAGATCGCACCGCAGCCGTCCATCTTGATGGTGGCGCCCAGCGGCACCGCGAACGCCGCGTAATCCTTGTCGACCCCGTGGTTGTGGGTGACGCAGCGCAGCGACACCGGCAGCGCGGCGAAGCTGCTGGAGGCGACAAAGCCGACCTGCATGCCCGGCAGCGCGCCACGCAGGAACTTCAGCGGATTCAAACCGTGCGCCAGCAGCAGCGCCGGATAGACGATCATGATATGAAACGCGCAGGCCAGATACAGCGCGACCACGAAATTGAACAGCGGCTTGAGCTGTTCGAAACCGTAGCCACCGACCAGCGCGGCGATCAGCCCGAAGGTGCCGAACGGGGTGAATTCGAGCACGTAGCGGGTGACCTGGATCATCACCTCGCTGGCCTCGCCGGCGAGCTTGCGCAGTCCGGCCACCTTGTCGCCCAGCTTGACCATCGCAAAGCCGACCAACCCGGCGAAGAAGATCACCTGCAGCACGGTTCCGCTGCGCGGCACCAGAATCTTGCTGCCGTCGGGCAATTCCTGACTGTCGGCGCCTGCCATCGCCTGGAACGGGTTGGACGGCACCAGGTTGAGCAGCATGTCGAGCACGCTCGGCACGTTCTTGGGTTTGTAATCGGAAGCGACGTGCAGCGTGGCAACATCGACCCCGGTGCCCGGCTGCAGGATCCAGCCGAACAGCAGCCCCACCCCGACCGCCAACACCGCGGTGATCGCGAACCAGACGAACGTGCGCCCGGCCAGCGCCATGATCGATTTTTGTCCGCTGAGCGAGGCCACCGCATTGATGACCGCGAACAGCACCAGCGGCACCGCGATCATTTCGATCAGGGTGACGTAGAGATCGCCGATCGGCCCGAACCACTTTTCCGCATCGTGTCCAAACGCCCAGCCGGCCAACGCGCCGAGCACGAAACCCAGCGCCACGCGTTTCCAGAAACGGATTCGGAACCACCAGGCGAACATCGGACATTCCAGAAGAACCAGCGCGACACAATACTTCGGAAACCGTGAATCCGTCACTGATCAAATGTACGGGTCGGCAGCACGGCAAGACATAATGCGGGCATGACGCCAACGCGAAGCACACACCCTCTGATTCCGGCGCTGGCCGGCCTGCTTGCCCTCACGGCCTGCGCCGGCACACCGACTGCGGCATCCGCGCCCCCTTCGACACCGACCGCCATCCACGTCGAGGTGCCGGCTATCGCCCGCCCCGCAGGCGAAACACCCGCCTGGTGGTACCGCGACGGCGCGGCGCAGGCTGCCGCGCGCGGTGCGATGAACGGTCGCGCCAGAAACGTGATCGTGTTCCTCGGCGACGGCATGAGCCTGACCACCGTCGCCGCGGCGCGCATCTTCGAAGGCCAGCGCAAAGGCGGCAGCGGCGAGGAAAACCGCCTGAGCTGGGAAAACTTCCCGAACACGGCCTTCAGTCGCACCTACAACACCGACGCCCAGACCCCCGATTCGGCCGGCACCATGTCGGCGATCGCGACCGGCGTCAAAACCCACAAGGGCGGAATCTCGGTGTATGCCGGTCGCACCGCCGACTGCGCCGACAGCCGCAGCAAGCACGCGCAGACCTGGCTGGAGCTGGCCGATGCGGCCGGCATGGGCACTGGCGTGGTCACCACCGCGCGCGTCACCCACGCCACCCCGGCTGCCACCTACGCGCACACTCCGAACCGGCGCTGGGAGAACGACGCCAAGCTTTCGGCCGAAGCGAAAGCCGACGGCTGCCGCGACATCGCCAGCCAGCTGATCGACGCCACGGCAGGCGGCCGCGGCCCGTCGATCGTCCTCGGCGGCGGCCGCAAGGAATTCCTGACCACCGCGCAGACCGATCCGCAGCTTCGGGACAAGCACGGCCTGCGCACGGACGGACGCGATCTGATCGACGAATGGAAGCAGGCCCACGCGAACGGCACCTACGTCACCACCGCCACCGAGCTGACCGCGGCCTCCGATGCGCCGCAGGTGCTGGGCCTGTTCGACTATGACCACATGCTCTACAACCACGACCGTCTCGCTTCCGGCAGCAGCGAACCTTCGCTGACAGAGATGACGCGTGCGGCGATCCGCCACTTGTCGCGCAATGGCAATGGCTATGTGCTGCTGGTGGAAAGCGCGCGCATCGACATGGCCCTCCACGAAGGCAACGCCTACCGCGCGCTGGACGAAACGGTCGAATTTTCGAATGCCGTGCGCGCGGCGCTGGAAGCGACATCGCGCGAGGACACCCTGATCCTCGTCACCGCCGACCATTCGCATACGCTGACGATGGCCGGCTATCCGGCGCGCGGCAACCCGATCCTGGGCCTGGTGCGCGCACCGGGGAAAAGTACGCCGACCCTCGATCTGGCGGGTTTGCCGTTCACGACACTGAGCTTCGCCAACGGCCCCGGCAACGTCGGCGCGACCGACGCTCAACCCGCCGGGCCCAAGCACTATCCGCACTACCCAAAGCGCCAGACCGCCCCGCCCGCCGGACGACCGAATCTGACTTCGATCGACACCACCGCACCGGATTATCTGCAGGAAGCGCTGGTTCCCATCAGCAGCGAAACCCACAGCGGCGAGGACGTCGGCGTCTGGGCAAGCGGTCCCGGCAGCGCGGCGGTGCGCGGGTCGCTGGAACAGAATGCGATTTACCACATCCTCGTGCAAGCGACGCCACGCCTGCGCAACGCGCTGTGCGCCATGGGCCTGTGCGACGCCCACGGCGTGCCGGTGGAACTGCCGAAGATTTCCGACTTCCAACCACCCCGCTGACCCCGGGAGCGCACCGCAGGGCCGCGATGCGATCCCACCATCATGCGCAAGAGCAATCGCGCCCCTGCGGTGCACTCCTGCGAGGGTGCGAAAACCTCAAAACGGCTTGGCCAGCACCAGCCAGACGATTGCAATCAGCAGCGGCAAGGGCAGTTCGTTGATCCAGCGCAGCGTGATGGCCGACGGCAATGCCGCGCCGCGCTCGACCTTGCCGAACCAGCGGCCGGTGACGACATAAAACACCAGCAGCGCCGCGACCAAGGCCAGCTTGGCGTGCATCCAGTGGCTGCCAACGCCCACCACCGTCGGAAAACCGGGCAACACGTGATAGCCCAGCCACAGCATCAGCCCCAGCACAAAGGCCAGCACGAACATCACGTGGCCGAAGCGGTACAGCCGCCGCCCCATCAGCAGCAGCCGCGCGCGCACCGCCGCCTCATCGCCTGCTTCGGCAAGATTCACCAGAATCCGCGGCAGGTAGAACACCGCCGCCATCCAGGCGATCACGAACACGATGTGGAACGTCTTGACCAGCAGATAGGCCATGCGGTGACTCCGGGTTGCGATGATTTCGTCATTCCGGCGCATGCCGGAATCCATGTTTTGATTTTGCACCGGGTGCGGGCCAAGCTTGAAGCCGGAGAGTTGAACTCGCCCCGACATTTGCCGAGATGACGGCGACAACATGACCAAAGTCTACGACCACGGCTACTTCGACCGCTGGTACCGCCGCGGCGGGATCGGCGGCGCGGCGCGGCTGGCGCGCAAGGTTGCACTCGCCGTTGCCACCGCCGAATACCATCTGGAACGGCCAATCCGCAGCGTGCTCGACATCGGCTGCGGCGAAGGCGCGTGGCGTGCGCCGCTGCTGAAACTGCGGCCGAAGATCGACTATCTCGGCTTTGATTCCAGCGCCTATGCGATCGCCCGCTACGGCCGTGCGCGCAACCTGCACACGGCGCGCTTTGCCGATTTCCAGCACCTGCGCCCCTGTCCGCCTGCAGATCTGTTGATTTGCAGCGACGTGCTGCACTACCTGCAGTCGCGCGAACTGGATCGCGGCCTGCCGGCGCTGGCGGCGTTGTGCGCGGGCGTGGCTTTCATCGAAGTCTTCGCGCGCAGCGACGGCGCGGAGGGCGATGAAGCCGAGTTCAAACAGCGTCCGGCCGCTTTCTATCGCAAACGGCTGGAAGCGCTCGGCCTGCGTCCGCTCGGTTCGTTCTGCTGGCTTTCGCCGGCGTTGATACCCGGTGTTGCAGCGCTCGAATTGCCGAACTGACCTCTGCAAAGGTGGTAAAACGAGAACCACATCACATTCCGCTGCGGCCAGCGAGTTATGCTGCATCGCCGCAAAAAGGAGCAAGACCCGCCGATGGTGCTTTATCCGCTTCACGAACTCTGGCGCACCGGGCTGGCGCCGCTGGCCTACTGGGCCGACGCCAGCGCCCGCGCATTTTCGGCGCAGGACAGCTGGCTCACGTCGCTCCCCGGATCGCAGCGCACCGCCGCCGGCTTCGAGCTGATGTACCGCCTCGGCAAGGATTACGAGAAGCCGCAGTTCGACATCCACCAGATCGAAGTCGAAGGGACGCCCATCCCGGTGGTCGAGCGGATCGAGCTGGAAAAGCCTTTCTGCCGCCTGCTGCGCTTCAAGCGCTACCACGACCAAGCCGACGGGCTGGCGCGAATGAAGGACGATCCGGTCGTGTTGGTGGTCGCGCCCTTATCCGGCCACCACGCCACCTTGCTGCGCGACACCGTGCGCACCCTGCTGGCCGACCACAAGGTCTACATCACCGACTGGGCCGACGCGCGCATGGTGCCGACCGCTGCCGGCGCCTTCCACCTCGACGATTACGTCGCCTATGTGCAGGAATTCATCCGCCACATCGGCGCCGAAAGCCTGCACGTCATCAGCGTTTGCCAGCCCACCGTGCCGGTGCTGGCGGCGGTGTCGCTGATGGCTTCGCGCGGCGAACCCATTCCGCGTTCGCTGACGATGATGGGCGGGCCGATCGACGCCCGCCGCTCGCCGACCGCGGTCGACAACCTCGCCACCCGCCAGCCGCTGTGGTGGTTCGAAAACAGCGTGATCCACACCGTCCCGACCAACTATCCGGGCGTCGGACGCCGCGTCTATCCCGGCTTCCTGCAGCACCTCGGCTTCATGGCGATGAACCCGGAACGCCACGGCCTGTCGCATTGGGATTTCTATCAGGATCTGATCCAGGGCGACCTCAGCTCGGCCGAATCCCATCGCAAGTTCTACGACGAATACAACGCGGTGCTGGACATGCCCGCCGAGTATTACCTCGACACCATCCGCGTCGTGTTCCAGGAACACCTGCTGCCGCGCGGGCTGTGGGACGTGGCCGGCGAGCGCGTCGATCCGTCCGCCATCCGCGATTGCGCGCTGCTGACGGTCGAAGGCGAACTCGACGATATTTCCGGACAGGGCCAGACCCAGGCCGCGCACGATCTGTGCACCGGCATCCCGGAAAATCGCCGTCGGCACCTGACTGCCGCCGGCGCCGGCCATTACGGCATCTTCAGCGGTCGCCGCTGGCGCACGCAGATCTATCCGCAGGTGCGCGAGTTCATTGCCGCGCACGCGCAGCTGCCGGTGAAGGCCGCGTCAGCCAAGCCGGTAAGGAAGACAACGAAAACCACGCCGCGACGCTCGAAGCAACGCGGCTAACCTTCGTTTCTCAATCTGCGAATTTGTCAGGCGAAGGTCGAGCCGGCGGCCCTTGGGTGCGAAGTAAAGGGGGAGGCGTCGCCTACAGGCGGCGCCGGAGGACATTCGCGCCCAAGGGCCGCCGGCTCGACCTTGCTCACAAAAGTAAACTTCTGGCCATCCCCCACAAGCTATGCTTCGACTTTCCAACCCGGAGCCATCCATGCGCCGCGTCTTGCTCGCCCTCGCTCTTGCCGCAGCCTCCAGCGCGCCCGCCATCGCCCAGGACGCCGGCCAACCGCCCAAGCCGCGCAGCGCGCAGGAGATCATCGACGCTGCGCCGGCCAGCGCGTGGCGCAACCTCGATCCGGCCAACACGCTCTACATGGAACTGCCGGGCGGTCGTGTCATCATCGAACTGGCGCCCGGCTTCGCGCCCGAGCACGTCGCCAATATCCGCACCATGGCGCGCGGTCACTTCTGGGACGGACTGACGATCTACCGTTCGCAGGACAATTTCGTGGTCCAGTTCGGCGACGCCGAGGGCGAAGAGGCCGGCAAGGCCAAACCCTATCCTCCCGGAACGAAAACCCACCTGCCCGCCGAATTCACCCGCAGCGACCGCGGCGTGGCCTTCGACCGCCTGCCCGACAGCGACGGCTGGGCGCCTGAGGTCGGCTTTGTCGACGGCATGCCGGTGGCGCGCAACCCGCAGACCGGCAGGATGTGGATGGCGCACTGCTACGGCGTAGTCGGCGCCGGTCGCAACAACCCGCCGGACAGCAGCCTCGGCGCGGAACTCTACGCCGTGATCGGCCAGGCGCCGCGCGCGCTCGACCACCAGCTCAGCGTGGTTGGTCGGGTGGTGCAAGGCATGGAACTGCTCAGCGTGATCCCGCGTGGCCCCGCACCGATGGGCTTCTACACCGATCCGGCGCAGCGCACGCCGATCCTGTCGATCCAGCTGGCCATCGAAGTGCCGGCGGCGCAGCGCACGCCGTTGCAACTGCTGCGCACCGACAGCCAGGCTTTCATCGACGCCACCGAGGCGCGGCGCAATCGCAAGGACGATTTCTACACCCAGCCGCCTGGCCATATCGACCTGTGCAACGTGCCGCTGCCGGTGCGGGCGGCGCCGAAGCCGTAGCCGCTCACCCCCTGCCGGTCGGTTTTTTGCGGCGCAGCCGGCGAATGATCACGATCAGCACGAACAGGCCGATCAGCAGCGGCAGCAGATAGGCCGCGGCGCGAATGATGAACGCCACGCCCTGCGAGAAATTGCCGCCGAAGTCGCGCAGCGCACTGCCGATTTCGCTGCGCCCGGATTCGCCATCGGACGGCTTGTAGCGGAGCGTCAGCCGCTGGGTGTTGATCCGGCGCTGCTGCTGGGCGCTTTCCTGATCGGCGGCCTGCAGCCGGGTTTCGGTTTCAGCGCTGCGCTGCGACAGGGCAATCATGTCGGCCACCGACAGATCGCGCCGCTGCTGGAATTCCTGCAGCCGTTCCATCTCCTTCTGCAGCCGGGCGCGCTCGCGGGCAGTGTCGTTGACCGCCTGTGCCAGATCTTCGGCGCGGGTGTTGCGGGCACCGATCCGCGCGCCTTGACTGGCTTGCGCAATCATCGGCTCGACCCCGGCTGGAACGATGCGCACCTCCAACTCGGCGTTGGGCGAATCGCCGCCGGACTGTTCGACGCTCAGGATCTCGCAGGTTCCGAACTTGCTTTCGATGCAGGCCAACTGCGACTGCTGCAGCCGCGCCAAAATCTCCTTGCCCGGCAGCTCGACGCTGACGTCGTGCTCGTAGGCCAGCATCGAGCCTGTGCGCGGCGGCGGAGGTTCGATATAGGAAACGGCAAGAAGGTCACCGCCTTCCGCATTACGAGAAGGCGACTTGCTGCATGCAACCGCCATCCCCAAAAACAGCATCAGCAAGGCGACCCGGGCAATCCGATTCATTCACCGCTCCCCCTGTCTGAATTCCACCTGCAACCCGTGCCGAAGCCGTCACGCCTGACACCCATCACGTCGATTTCGTGACTCTTGGCATCTTGCCATGCCCGCGCGAATCGCACATCGTGCTTTCATCCCACCGATGCGGACGTCTCCATGACCCGTCGCTGCACACCGTTCGCTCTGGCCGCGCTGCTGGCGCTGTCCACCCCCGCGATTGCGAAAACTCAGGTCGCCGCCGCCGAACCTGCGGCTCCACCCGCCACGCTTGTCGCAACCAGTTGCCCGACGATCCCGCTGGCGGCGCCCAACGCCGCCGCGGTGCGCACCTCCAGCGCAGCCGACGCTTGGGGCGGGCCGCGCGCCGCCAACGCTGCCACCCTGTCCGACCGCGTGGTGTCCTATTCGATCGACGCCGAACTCGATCCGAACAAGCACACCGTCAGCGGCAAGCAGACGCTGACCTGGCGCAACCGCAGCGCGCAGCCGGTGTGCAGTATCTATCTGCACCTGTACCTGAACGCCTTCGAGGGCCCCGGCAGCACCTTCATGACCGAAAAGCGCGCCAGCGCCAGCGGTTTTCGCAGCAACGTCGCCACCAACGACAACGAATACGGCTACATCCGGCTCGACCGCGTGCAGCAGGGCGGCGCGGCAGCGAAATGGACCTACGTGCAGCCGGACAACGGTCCGAAAACCGACCGCAGCGTGGTTCGCATCGATCTTCCGCAACCGGTCGCGGCGGGCGCCAGCACCACGCTCAACATCGACTTCTTCGACCAACTGCCGCGCGTGGTCGCACGCACCGGCTACTACGGCAGCTTCCACCTGATCGGCCAGTGGTTCCCGAAGATCGGCGTACTGGAACTGCCGGGCGAACGCGGCGCCACCGCGCCGCGCTGGAACGCCCACGAGTTCCACCTGCACAGCGAGTTCTACGCCGATTACGGCAGCTACGACGTGCGCCTGACCGTGCCCAAGGGCTACACCGTCGGCGCCACCGGCAAGGAATCCGGCGCGCCGGTCGAACGCGGCGGCAAGGTGACCCACCGCTATCTGCAGGACGACGTCCACGATTTCGCCTGGACCGCCGACAATCGCTACGCCAAACCGCTGGTGCGCACCTGGAACGGCCCGCTGGGCCCGGTCGAAGTGCGCGTGCTCTACCACCCGGAATACGCCTCGAACGCCGAGCCGGTTGCGCAGGCGACCATCGACTCTCTGGATTACTTTTCGCGCACCCTCGGCCCCTACCCGTACCAGACTGCTACCGCCGTGGTGCCGCCCTACGGCGCCGCCGAAGCCGGCGGCATGGAATACCCGACCTTCTTTACCGCCGACAGCACCGAGCAGGTGGCGTCCGGCAGCATCAGCCGCTTCATGCTCGATTTCGTCACCGTGCACGAATTCGGCCACGGCTACTTTTACGGCATCCTCGGCTCCAACGAGTTCGAAGAGCCCATGCTCGACGAGGGCATGAACGAATACTGGGACCAGCGCATGATGACTTCGCGCAACCAGATGCTCAATCTGACCACCGGCTGGCTGAAAGCCCTGCGCATCGGCACCCAACTCCGTCCGTTCGACATGGAGCGCCTCGGCGCCAGCCTCAACGACCCGGCCGATCCGCTCGGCATGAATTCCTGGGCGGTCCTGTCCAGCGGCAGCTACGGCACGGTCTATTCGCGCACCGCCACCGCGATGCGCCATATAGAGATGTTGGTCGGTACGCCCGCGATGGAACGGGCGATGAAGCTGTATTACGAACGCTGGAAATTCCGCCATCCCGCACTGGCCGATCTGCGCGACGCGCTGGCCGAAGGCACCGGCAAAGCCGACATCGTCAACGCCGCCTTCGACGCCTATGTGTTCGGCAGCGGCCGCACCGACGACCGCATTGCCCGCATGACCAGCAGCGAAACGCTGCCTCTGCCCGGCTACCGCCAGCAGCAGGGCAAGCAGGTGATGCTCGACAGCAAGGCGGCGGACAAGCAGATCGCCGACCTGCGCTCCGCCTGGAAGAAGGCCCATCCGAACGCCAAGCCCGGCACCGGCCCGTTCCCGTTCCACACCGTGATTCTGGTCCGCCGCGATGCGGTCAAGCCGCCGCAAACGCTGCGCGTGTTCTTCGCCGACGGCAGCCACCGCGATTTCGCGGTCACCAGCCGGGGCAGCTGGCAGCGGTTCGCGATGGACACCCCCGTCAAGGCCACCGGCGCCCAGCTCGATCCGGACAACCGCATCCGCATGGACGCCAACAAGCTCAACGACAGCTACAGCATCGAGGCCAAGCCGCAGGCGTCAAGCCGCTGGTTCGGCGATCTTGCGGCCCTGCTGCAAGCCTTTTTCACCCTGCTGGCCACGGTCTGAGGGCGCGCACATGAATTCTTCGATTCGCCCGATCCGCGCCCGCGCCGTCGTTCCGGCCGCCCTTTTCCGCGCCCTGCACTGGAAGCTGCTGTTGCTGTGGGTGCTGGCCACCCTTGGCTGCGCGCTGCTGGCCGCCGTGCCGGCCTGGTCCTGGCTCGGCAGCGTGCTGGATCATTCACTGCAGTCCGACGCCATTGCCGTCGGCAAAGCACCGATGCGCATGATCGACGCATTGATGGCACCGACCGCGCCGCTGACAACGCTGTCCGGCAACATCCGGATTGCCGCGCTGCTGATGCTGCTGCTCTCCCCGCTACTGGTCGGCGCCACCTTGGTTGCCGCCCGCAGCGCCGTCCGCCCCGGCTTCGGCGACCTGCTGCGCGGCGCCATCGGCGAATTCTGGCCGCTGCTGCGCCTGCTGCTGTGGTCGATCCTGCCGCTGGGCGCGGCGGTGATGGCCGGCAGCGCGATGTACGGCCTCAACGCCAAGCTGCACGAGCATGCCATCCTCGCCTCCGAGGTCAGTCGTGGAAGCGATATCGCAATGGTGGTCGGGATCGTCCTGTTCGTGCTCGCCCACGCCAGCGTCGAAGCCGGCCGCGGCTGGCTGGCCGCCGACGTCAACCTGCGCTCGGCGATCAAGGCATGGTGGCGGGGAGCGGTGCTTCTGGCACGCCGTCCGATCGCGGTGCTGTCCGCCTATCTGGTGCCGTGGATTCTGGCGTCAATCGTCGCAGTTGCCCTGCTCTGGCTGCGCCAGCGCACGGGCGGCGGGCTGCTGCTCGGCCTGCTGTTTTCCTGTCTGATCGGCGCCGCGCTGGCCTGGGGCAAGGTGGCGCGGCTGTACGCGCTGCGCGCGCTGGCGGAAAGCAAACGCAGGATCGACTGACCTTCGACCGACTTCGCTGCTAAGATGACGCCGTCGCAGTGCGGGGGTGCAGACGTGGCTTTCTTCGATCTATTCAGGCGCAAACAGTCCCCGGCCGACGGACAGGCGCGACCGGCAGCCTCCGGCGAATCCGGCGATCGGCGTTTCAACGACCGCCGCGAACACGACCGCAAGAACGCCCAACCGGGCACCCGCGTTCTGGTCATCGACGATTCGCACACGATCGTGGCGCTGCTCAAGCGCATGCTGCAGCAGAACCAATACGAGGTTTTGACCGCCTATGACGGCGAAAGCGGGATCGAGGTCGCACGCAAGGAAGTGCCGAACCTGATCTTCCTCGACATCGTCCTGCCGGGCATCGACGGCTTCAACGTATTGCGCACCCTGCGCCGCGACCCGATCACCGGGAACGTGCCGATCATCATGATCAGCGGCAACTCGGCGGCGACCGAGCAGTTTTACGTGCAGCGCATCGGTGCCGACGATTTCATGAAGAAACCCTTTGCCCGCGCCGAGGTGTTCACCCGGATCGAACGGCTGGTCGACGAAAACGGCGTCCCGCGCCACAGCGCACGCCCGCGCACGAGGGCTGAATTCGCGGCCAAGGCCATCGGCGGAGCCTGACGGCCTCAAGCCAGCGCGCCATCCGTGGCGCGCGGTAACGCTGGCTCAAGCGTTGTCTTGTGCGCTATTCGGGAGCGACATCCACCCGCACCCGGATGCGGTCGCCCGGGTTGTAGTCCATTCGCCGCGTGTATTGACGTCCGTTGTATTCGTAGGTGACGTCGTAGCCGCCGCTGCCCTGCCGGTCGTCGGCGTCGCCATAGCCATCGCCCCGAACCGGCTCCGGATCGCAGACCCGAACCGTGCCTCCGCGGACATAGCGCTCGCGCTGGTTTTGCTCGTAGATTTCACGGCCGGCCACGCTGCCCAACAGCGAACCCACCGCAGTCGCGGCATAGGTGCCGCTGCCGCCGCCGATCTGGCTGCCGACCACGGCACCGGCAATGCCGCCGATGATCGCCGCGGCATTGCCTCCGGCGTGGGTGCCGGGGCGACGGTCGTTGCCGTACGGGTCGCGGTCGTAGCGACCGTAGCGATCGTCGTAATAGCCGCCACGACCGTCGTTGTAGGGATCGCGCTCATAGCGTCCCGCCGTGGTTCGGTCGTAGCAGCGCCGGGTTTGGCTGGGCACTGCTGCATAGCCATCGTCCAGCACCGGATCCACGCGGATCACGCGGGCGTAGTCGTAATAGCTGTTCCGGCCCGGATCAACGTTGGCGTCATTGGCGTAGGCGCCGTTGTCCACGGTGCCGATGTCTGCGGGCACACCGTCGTTGTACGGGTTGCCGTACGGGTCGTCGCCGGACTGCGCGATCGCAGCGGAGCTGGTCGCAAGAACAGCGATGGCAAGCAGGGAGGCAAACAGTCGTTTCACGGTGGTTCCCCTTGGCCGGGTGAATTGGTCGGCGCGGCCAGACAGTGCAATGCAACGCTTGACGCGAAGCTGAACGCGGCGCGCTCCGCCAATTCCGTTTAGCGGCGCGACAGCTTCGTTCGCCGCAGTCAGACAATGGGTGTTGCAGCGCACGATCCGATCACGCCTACCTGCGTTAAGGTGACGCTACGCCCTGACCGTCGCGCTTGCCGCTGGATCGGCAGCGTCGGACGCGAACTGCCACGGCGCCCATTCACCCATGCAGGGAGGGTCGCAGGCATGTCCTACAGCACAACCGAAATTCGCAACGTGGCCTTGGCGGGCCACCCCGGCGCCGGCAAAACCACCTTGTTCGAAGCCCTGCTGCATGCCGGCGGCGCACTCCAGACGGCAGGTACGGTCGAACGCGGCAGCACGGTTTCCGACTTCGATCCGATCGAAAAAGAACGCGGCCATTCGCTGGACGCAGCCATCGCCAGCATCGACCGTCCGGAGTTGCACCTGAACCTGATCGATACGCCCGGCTATCAGGATTTCCGCGGCCCCGCGTTGGGCGTGATGGACGCGGTGGAAACGATTGCAATAGTCATTGATCCCGAATCCGGCATCGGCCACGGCACCCGCCGGATGATGCACTACGCGATCGGGCGCGGGCTGTCGCGCTGCATCGTGATCAACAAGATCGACACCGGCCACGCCGACGGACGCCTGCTCGCTGCGTTGCGCGAAGAATTCGGCCCGGAAGTGCTGCCAATCAACCTGCCGGCGGACGGCGGCGCGCGGGTGATCGATTGCTTCGACGGGCGCGAGGGCGACAGCGACCTCGGCCCGGTCTCCGAATGGCACCAGAAGATCCTCGACCAGGTGGTCGAGATGAACGAGGCGGTGATGGACCGCTTCCTCGAACACGGCGAAGACGCATTGACCGCCGAAGAACTGCACGATGCCTTCGAGCAGTGCCTGCGCGAAGGCCACCTGATCCCGGTGCTGTTTCTTTCCGCGCGCACCGGCGTGGGCACGCGCAAATTTCTCGACGTTGCCCAGCGCCTGTTCCCGCACCCGGGCGAGGCCAATCCCGCACCATTCCGCAAGGGTCGCGGCAACGCCGCGCAACCGGTCGCAGCAACGCCCGATCCGAACGCTCACGTCATCGCCGACGTGTTCAAGCTGGTCAACGACCCCTTCGTCGGCAAGCTCGGCGTGTTCCGCGTCCATCAGGGCACGATCCGGCGCGACACCCAGCTGTTAGTGGACGATGGCAAGAAGGCGTTCAAGGTTTCGCACCTGCTGCGGCTGCAGGGCAAGGACCACGTCGAGATCCAGCAGGCCATTCCCGGCGACATCGCCGCCGTGGCCAAGGTCGACGAACTGCACTACGAGGCGATCCTGCACGATTCGCACGACGAAGATCTGATCTCGCTGACGCCGATGCTGTTCCCGCGCGCGATGTTCGGCATGGCGGTCGAGCCGGCCACCAAAGGGCAGGAGCAAAAGCTGGCGACCGCGCTGGGCAAACTCGCCGAAGAGGATCCGGCGTTCGTGGTCGAGCACAGCGGCGAAACCAACGAAACCGTGATCCGCGGCCTGTCCGACCTGCACCTGCGGGTCATGCTGCAACGCCTGAAAGACCGCTTCCAGGTCGAGGTGACGACCCGGCCGCCGCGCATCGCCTACCGCGAGACCATCGGCGTGAATGCCGAGGGCCACCATCGGCACAAAAAGCAGACCGGCGGCGCCGGCCAGTTTGGCGAGGTGTTCCTGCGCGTGCAGCCGCTGCCGCGTGGCGCCGGTTTCGAATTCATGGACGAGGTCAAGGGCGGCACCATCCCCGGCCAGTTTCTGCCTGCGATCGAAAAAGGCGTGCGCCAGGTGCTGACCGGCGGCGCCATTGCCGGTTACCCGATGCAGGACCTGCGGGTGACGGTGTACGACGGCAAGCACCATCCGGTCGACAGCAAGGAAGTGGCCTTCATCGCCGCCGGCAAACGCGCCTTTCTCGACGCCGTGGGCAAGGCTAGGCCGCAGGTGCTCGAACCGATCGTGGATCTGGAAGTCACCGCGCCCGAGGCCTGCATGGGCGACATCAGCGGCGGGCTGGCCACCAAGCGTGCGCGCATCGCCAGCACCGATTCGCTGGACAGCGGCGAGATCGTGATCCGTGCGCTGGTGCCGCTGTCCGAGCTGGAAAGCTATGGCGCCGAACTGAAATCCGCCACCGCCGGCCGCGGCCACTACACGCTCGACTTCAACCGCTATGAGCCGGTTCCGGCACAGGTGCAGAAAAAGCTGATGGAGGCGTTCAAGCCGCAGACGGAAGACGATTGAACGGTTGCCGGAGCCGATCCGCAGTCGGAATTCTTCCCCGCAGAGCGCCCGACAGCGGGCGCCTCCTCAGCGCTTGGGTTTGAGCATGGTGCCGGTGCAGTTCTTCGCGCCGCAGCGGCAGGCCCAGATTTTTTTCAATCGCGGCGTCTGGCGCACTTCCAGGGCGATGCCGTAATCGTAGCTGAGCTCTTCGCCCGGGCGGATCGCGCGGAGCGCCTCGATGAACACCTTCGACTTCTTCGGGTCGTCGGCGTTTTCAGCCAGCGTCGCCTCGCAGTTCGGGTCGCAGCTGTGGTTGATCCAGCGCGCGGCGTTGCCTTCGAAGTTGGCGTCGATCACCCAATGCTCGTCCAGCGTGAACAAGAAGGTGTGACCGCTTTCGATATCGCCGCTGTCGCTGTCATCCACCTCCGCGTGCGTGCGCCGCCGCCCCTTGTATTCGACCAGGCGTTCGCCCTTGGCGATCGGGGCAACGGCAAACACGCCGTTGCCGTGGATGGCGGATTTTCGAGTGGCGATTCTTTTCGGCATCGGTGCGATAGCAAACCAAGGGATCGCTATTTTGGCGGAAGCTCACGCTGGCGTCATCGTCCGCTTGCCGCTACTGCAGATGCCGGAAAAACAGCGCGGCGCCGCCGCTCCACCAGAACGCCATGCCGAGGCCGAACAGCGTCCAGAACACGCCCTTGGCAAAGCGACCGAAGCGCCACAGGAAGAACACGGCCACGGCGAGCAGCACCCAGCGCATCCAGGTGGAATTCTCTTTGCCCGGCGCAACGCGGGCGGCGCGATCGACCAATTCGCCGACTTTGGCCTCAAGCCGATCGGCGAACGGGATCCGGGTTTGGGTTTGGGTTTGGGTTTGGGTTTGGGTTTGCGCGTTCATGGGGTACTCCGGCGTCCGCAATGGACGACCCGCATTTTCCGCAGCAGCTCACGCCGAACCACGAGCAAGCGTCAGTCATCGCAGGTGACAGCTGTCAACCGATCCCGGGCCGATGCGTTTTCCGTGCATCCTGTTTCGGAAATCCGCCATGCGCCTGCTGCCGGTTCTTGCAACCACGCTGTTTTCCACCGCCCTGCTGGCGACCACCGCCGCGCCCGGTCAGGCCCAGCAGCGCTTGCGCTTCGGTCAGCGCTGGCAGCAACAGCACGCCCAGCCCCGCTTCCAGCGTCAGCGCGCGGAAAACACCACCGCTGCACGCACACTGCCGCCGGGCACCCGCGTCGAGCGCAACATCCAGTACGGCGGCGACCCCAAGCAGGCCTACGACGTCTATCTGCCGGCACAGCCGAGGCCGAATGCCCCGATCCTGTTCATGGTCCACGGCGGCGGCTGGCGGCGTGGCGACAAGGCCAGCCCGGGCGTGGTCGGCAACAAGGCCAATTACTGGCTGAAGCAGGGCTTCGTGTTCGTTTCCGTCAACAACCGGCTGGTTCCAGAAGCGGATCCGCTCAACCAGGCCCGCGACGTGGCAGCCGCGCTGGCCTCGGTGCAGCAGCACGCGCGCCAGTGGGGCGCCTCATCGGACAAGGTCGTGCTGATGGGCCACTCGGCCGGTGCCCACCTCGTGGATCTGCTCGGCAGCAAGCCGGAGTTGATGCGTCAGGCCGGCGCGCAACGCCCGCTCGGCGTGGTGTCGCTCGACAGCGGCGCGCTCGACGTGCCGGCGCTGATGGGCCAACGGCGTGTCCCGCAACTCTATAGCGATGCGTTCGGTGCCGACCCGGCCTATTGGCGATCGGTTTCACCGCAGCAGCAGCTCACTCGCGGCGGAGTGCCGATGCTTCTTGTTTGCTCAAGCACGCGCCACTTCCCGACCTCGCCCTGCGACGAAGCGAAAAAACTGAAGCTGCGTGGCGACACGCTCGGCGTAGCGATACAGATCCTTCCTGAAGCGATGAAACATGGCGAGATCAACGCCAACCTCGGCCTGCCTTCTGCCTACACGCAGGCGGTTTCGAACTGGATCGATCGTGCCTTGATGCAGGTCAGTCGCTGAAACTTGGCGTAGGCGACCGTAAAATCGTACAATTTCAGTACCGATTAACCGCCGTCTCATTCATGCTCCGCGTCACCAAGCTGACCGACTACGCCACCGTCGTCCTGACCGTGCTCGCCGCACGGCCAGGCGTCGTGCTGAGCGCGCCGGAACTGGCCGAACGTTCGGGACTGGAACAACCCACGGTGGCCAAACTGCTCAAGCCGCTGGCCGCGGCCGGGCTGGTGCAGGGCTTCCGCGGTGCCAGCGGCGGCTACCGGCTGTCCAAACCTGCCGAGGCGATCACCCTGATCGAGATCGTCGAGGCGATGGAAGGCCCGCTGAGCATGACCGAATGCAGCGCACCCCACGGCCACTGCGGAATCGAAAGCATCTGCGGCGTACGCAACAATTGGCGCCAGATCAACGACGTGGTGATCGAGGCGCTGCGCGGCGTGTCGCTGGCGCAGCTACGCGCGCCGCCGGGCGCCCCCACCCTCGTGCGTACGGCGCGGGCCTGATGCCGCCGATGCCGTCGACATTCAACCGCACCCCGAACGGTGTGCAAGCCGGCGTCCGCGAATTTCGCGGCACGCAGCGCAAGGACAGCAACGCATGAGCGAACAGCAAAACGCCGAAATCCGCGCCCAGCTCGGCCGCAAGTACGAGGCGGGTTTCATCACCGACATCGAAAGCGAATCGCTGCCGCCGGGCCTGAGCGAGGACACCATCCGCGCACTGTCGGCCAAGAAGCACGAGCCGGAGTGGATGCTGGAATGGCGGCTCGCGGCCTACCGGCATTTCCTGACCATGGAGCGCCCGAACTGGGCCAAGCTGCACATGGATCCGATCGACCTGCAGTCGATTTCCTACTACAGCGCGCCGAAAGGCCCGAAGTACAAGTCGCTGGACGAGGTGCCGAAAGAAATCCTCGACACCTACGACAAGCTCGGCGTGCCGCTGCACGAACGCGCCAAGCTGGCCGGCGTGGCGGTGGACGCGGTGTTCGATTCGGTGTCGGTGGCGACCACGTTCAGGGGCGAGCTGGCCAAGGTCGGTGTCATCTTCACCTCGATGAGCGACGCGATCCAGAATCACGGCGAACTGGTGCGCCAATACCTCGGCACCGTGGTGCCGCAGGGCGACAACTATTTCGCCGCGCTCAACTCGGCGGTGTTCTCCGACGGCAGTTTCGTGTTCATCCCCAAGGGCGTGCGCTGCCCGATGGAACTGTCCACCTACTTCCGCATGAACGCCGGCAACACCGGGCAGTTCGAACGCACGCTGATCATCGCCGAGGACACGTCCTACGTGTCCTACCTCGAAGGCTGCACGGCGCCGATGCGCGATGAAAACCAATTGCACGCCGCGGTGGTGGAACTGATTGCGCTCGATGATGCCGAGATCAAATACAGCACGGTGCAGAACTGGTATCCGGGCGACGAAAACGGCGTCGGCGGCATCTACAACCTCGTCACCAAGCGCGCCGAGTGCCGCGGCGCGCGCAGCAAGGTGACCTGGACCCAGGTCGAAACCGGCAGCGCGATCACCTGGAAATATCCAAGCTGCGTGCTGGTCGGCGACGACAGCGTCGGCGAGTTCCACTCGGTGGCGCTAACCCACCACTTCCAACAGGCCGACACCGGCACCAAGATGATCCACATCGGCAAGCGCACCAAGTCCAAGATCGTCAGCAAGGGCATCAGCGCCGGGCGCGGACAGAACAGCTACCGCGGGCTGGTCAAGGTCGGCGCGAACGCCGAGGGCGCGCGCAACCACACCCAGTGCGATTCGCTGCTGATCGGCAAGACCTGCGGCGCGCACACCTTCCCCTACATCGAGGTCAAGAACCCGACCGCCACCGTCGAGCACGAGGCCACCACGTCGAAAATCTCGGACGACCAGCTGTTCTACTGCCGTTCGCGCGGCATCGATCCGGAAAACGCGGTATCGATGATCGTTGACGGCTTCTGCAAATCGGTGTTCCGCGAATTGCCGATGGAATTCGCGGTCGAAGCCAAGCGCCTGCTCGACGTCACGCTGGAAGGGGCGGTCGGGTAAGCCGACTCGCGCGCCAAAAACAAATTCATCTTCAAGAACGACCCCATCATGCTGAAAATCGAAAATCTCCACGCTTCCGTCGCTGGCAAGGAAATCCTCAAGGGCCTGTCGCTGGAAGTGAAGGCCGGCGAAGTCCACGCCATCATGGGCCCGAACGGCGCCGGCAAATCCACGCTGGGCAACATCCTGGCCGGACGCGACGGCTATGAAGTCACCGAGGGCAGCGTCGAATTCGACGGCAAGCCGCTGTTGGAACTCGTGCCGGAAGCACGCGCCGCCGCCGGCGTGTTTCTCGCCTTCCAGTATCCGGTGGAAATCCCCGGCGTGAACAACACCTACTTCCTGCGCTCGGCCTTCAACGCCCAGCGCAAGACCCGCGGCGAGCCAGAGATGGACTCGATGCAGTTTCTCAAGCGGGTGCGCGAAAAACTGGCCGTGCTGCACCTGAAGGACGAACTGCTGCACCGCGGCGTCAACGAAGGGTTTTCGGGCGGCGAAAAGAAGCGCAACGAAATCTTCCAGCTCGCGTTGCTCGAACCCAGACTTGCCATCCTCGATGAAACCGATTCCGGCCTCGACATCGACGCCATGAAGTCGGTCGCCGACGGCGTCAACGCGCTGCGCGATCCGGGCCGCGCTTTCCTCATCATCACCCATTACCAGCGCCTGCTCGACTACATCAAACCCGACGTTGTCCACGTGCTGGCCGACGGCCGCATCGTCGAAAGCGGCGGTCCCGAGCTGGCGATGGAGCTGGAAGCGCACGGCTACAACTGGATCAAGCAGCGCACCGCGCCGGCCGCCGCGCACGCCGGATCCGGAGCCGTCTGATGAGCGCCCTGCTCGACTCGCTTGCGGCCGGATTCAACGGCGACCCCAATCGCCGCGCCGAACTCGACGGCCTGCTCAAGGACGGCCTGCCGCTGCCGCGCGCCGAGGCGTGGAAATACACCTCGCTGCGCCAGCTCGAACGCCGCAGCTTCGGCGTTGCGCATGCGACCGCCGTCGATCCAGTACTGCTGGCCGCGATTCCGTCGCCGCGAATCGTGTTCGTCAACGGACATTTCGATGCAGCGCTGAGCGATTATCTGGTCTTGCCCACAGGTTTCGACCTGCGTCCGCTCTCGCAGCTGCTGCAAGGCGACGATCCGCGCGCGCTGGCCTTCCTCGAACGCCGCTACCTGCGCGTCGATGAGCCGTTCGCGCGGCTCAACGCGGCGCTGGCGCGCGAAGGCGCGGTGATCCGGGTCGATGCCGGCATCCGCGTCGAGACGCCGTTGCATCTCGTCCACGTCGGCGCGGCGGACGCGGGCGACGTGGCCTGGCATCTGCGCCACTTCGTCGAACTGCGCGAAGGCGCGACGCTGACCCTGGTCGAACACGAACTGGCCGCAGGCGATCACGCGCATCTGGGCAACGTCCTGCTGCACGCACACGTTGCGCAGGACGCAACGCTGTCGCACGCGCGCATCCAGACCGCCGCAGCGCGCGCCACTTTGTTCGCACGCACCGACGCCGTGCTGTCCAAGTCCGCAGCCTACGGCCGCACCGATCTGGAACTCGGCGCCCAGCTCTCGCGCCACGAGCTCAACGTCAAGCTGGAAGGCGATGCGTCGCACCTGCGCGCCGACGGCGTGCTGCTGGCCGACGGCCGCCGCCACGTCGATACCCGGCTCGGGATCGACCATGCGGCGCTGAACACGGCCAGCAACTTCGTCTGGCGCGGACTGGCCGACCAGCGCGGCCGCGCCGTGTTCCACGGCGGCATCCTGATCCGCGAAGGCGCCGACGGCACCGATGCCGACCTGTCGAACACGAACCTGCTGCTGTCGGCCAACGCCGAGATCGACACCCAGCCGACGCTGGAAATTCACGCCGACGACGTCAAGGCCATCCACGGCGCGGCGGTCGGCCAGCTCGATCCAATCGCGCTGTTCTACCTGCGCTCGCGCGGCCTGCCCGAGCCCCAGGCGCGCACGCTGCTGACCGGCGCGTTCTGCCGCGAAGTGCTCACCCGGATCGAAAACCCGTCGGTGCGCGAATTGTGCGAAACGGCGCTGGATGCCGCGTTGGCAAAGCTGGGCGCATGAAGATGGACGGCGGCCAGAACACGTCAATCGTCGATTGGGCGCGGGTGCGCGCCGATTTTCCGATCCTGCAGCGTCAGGTTCACGGCAAGCCGCTGATCTATTTCGACAGCGCCAACACCGGGCAGAAGCCCGAAGCCGTGATCGCCGCCACCGAGGATTTCTACCGCCGCCACAACGCCAACGTCAGCCGCGCGGTGCACGCGCTCGGCAGCGAGGCCACCGACGCCTACGAAGGTGCGCGCGGGATCCTCGCCCGCCATTTCCACGTCCGCGCCGACGAAGTGATCCTGTGCAGCGGCACCACCTTCGCCATCAATCTCGTCGCCTATTCGTGGGCGCTACCGCGGCTACAGCCGGGCGACGCCATTGTGCTGACGCGAATGGAGCACCACGCCAACATCGTGCCGTGGCAGCTCATCGCCCAGCGCACCGGCGCCAAGCTCAAGGTCGCCGAACTGTTGCCCGACGGCAGCCTCGACCTCGACGGCCTGTTCGCGGCGATGACGCCCGAGGTCAAGCTGCTCGGCGTCGGTCACGTCAGCAACGTGCTCGGCACCGTCAACCCGGTCGCCGCGATCTGCCGCGAAACCAGAAAGCGCGGCATCGTCAGCGTGGTCGACGGCTCGCAGGCGGCGCCGCACATGGCGGTGGACATTGCCGCCATCGGCTGCGATTTCTACGCGGCGACCGGGCACAAGATGGGCGGGCCGACCGGCACCGGCCTGCTGTGGGGCAGGCGCGAACACCTCGAAGCGATGCCGCCCTTCCTCGGCGGCGGCGAGATGATCAAGGAAGTGCGTTTCGAAGGCAGCGTGTTCAACGATCCGCCGCACCGCTTCGAAGCCGGCACGCCGAACATCGCTGGCGCCGTCGGGCTGGGCGCAGCCTGCAACTACCTTGACGCCATCGGCATGGACAACATCGCCGCGCGCGAGCAGGAGCTGCTGCGGCATGCGACCGAGGAAATGCTGAAAATCGAAGGGCTGCGTGTCTTCGGCACCGCGCCGAACAAAGCCGCAGTAATCAGCTTCGCCATCGACGGCACCCATTCGCACGACCTGGCCACCCTGCTCGATCTCGAAGGCGTGGCGGTGCGCTCCGGCCAGCACTGCGCGCATCCGTTGCTGCAGTGGCTGGGCGTAGGCACGACCTGCCGCGCTTCGCTTGCGTTCTACAACACCCACGCCGAAATCGAGGCGTTCATCAAGGCGTTGCACAAGGTGCGCGGGCTGCTGGGCTGAAAAGGTATCGCGCCCCTCGGCCAGCGGCCTCGGTGCGCTCCTACAACCGCGGCCTCGATGCGATCCTGCAACCGCGGCCCCAATGCGCCGTCGATATGGCCTGTAGGAGCGCACCGCAGGGGCGCGATTTGCTTTTCGGCGCTGCCCCTTCGCGCCCCTCGGCCTGCGGCCTCGGTGCGCTCCTACGGGGCACCGCGAGGATTCCCGGCAACAGGCGCGCGACAACCGGCCAGCAAATCGCGGTCGCGGCGGTAGACGCGGGTTTGCACATCGAACGCGCCGAGCACGGTCGAGAACAGATTGTCGTGACTGGCCGGCTTGAGTGCGGAGTTTTTCAGGCAAGTCATATCCAGTCCATCGTCCGCGGCGAACTGCGGCGACAGCCACAGCACCATCGGCACGTCGAGCTGCTGTTTCGGCGCGATCGAATACGGCGCGCCGTGCAGGAACAGCCCGTACTCGCCCAGCGATTCGCCGTGATCGGAGACATACAGCATCGCGGCGTCATGGCCGGTCTGCTGCCTGAGCAGATCGATCAGCTGGCCGAGCACCGCATCGGTGTAGAGAATCGCGTTGTCATAGGCGTTAACCACCTCGGGCTGCGTGCAACGACCAAGTTCGGCGGTGCGGCAGACCGGCGTCCAGCGCTCGAACGCGGGCGGATAACGATCGAAATAGGTCGGCCCGTGGTTGCCGAGCATGTGCAGCACGATCAGCGCATCACCCGGCATCGCCTTGAGTTTGTCGGCAAGACCCGTCAGCAGAACCTCGTCGAAACAGCGGTCGCCGTTGCACAGGTTCGGCGCATCCTTCGCGCCCATCGTCTGCGACGGCACCCGCGCACACACGCCCTTGCAGCCGGACTGGTTGTCGCGCCAGAGCACGCCCACGCCGGCGCGCGCGGCCACGTCGAGCAGCGACTGCGAGCCGCGGATCGCATCGCGGTCGTAGTGTTCGCGCCCCTGCACTGAGAACATGCACGGCAGCGACACTTCCGTGCTGGTGCCGCAAGCACTGACCTGCGGGAAGTTGATCACGCCGCGCGCGGCCAGTTCCGGCGTGGTCTGGCGCGCGTAGCCGTTCAGCCCCCAATTGCCGGCGCGCACGGTTTCGCCGACCACCAGAACAAACAGCCGCGGACGCCGCGCCTGCGCCGATGCCGGACGCTGCGCATCGGCGCCCACCGCGATCAGCGGCCCACTGAAGCCTTTCTTCGGCGGCTTGGCCACGTTGACCAGCCCGACCAGATAATTGCCGGGCGTAATCTGGTAGCGCAGCGCCTTGTTGGTGCGCATCAGCGCGAACACGCCCTGTGATGACGCCAGCACCGCCGCCGCGGCCAGCAGCGCCATGCCCGTCAAAAATCCGCCGTGCACCAGCAGCCCGCGCTTCCACGTCCGTCGCCGCGTGCGCGCCAGCAGCACCAGCGCCGCAGGAACAAGTCCCCATAGCAGCACGTGCAGCAGCATCCGCAGCGAAATCAGTTCGCGGCTTTCGGCCACGTCGGTGTGTAGCACGTTGCGCAGCATCTCCGCGTCCAGCACCACCGCGTAGCGGCTCATGTACCAGTGCGCCAGCGCCGAGACCACCAGCACCACGGCCAGAATCCAGCGCGCCAGCCGGCCCCAGCACAACAGGCCGAGCAGGAAGGCGTTGAGCGCGAACACCGCCACGCCCAGCGCCGCCATCACCCGCAGCGACTCGGTTCCGGCCCGCACCGCGCCCCAGAACGGGCCGTTGAGGGCCAGCAGGCAGTACAGGCTAACCAGAGCGATCAGCGCTTCGGCCGACAGCCACGGCCGCCAGCGCGGGTTTGCTTTCGTTTCAGCGATCGGTGAATTCACGCACCACAGCCCCGTTCGACATCAGCCGGCGCGCGACACTAACACCAAACATCCGGCGCGGAGTGAAATCTCGCTGAGAAAACGCTCCTGTGCGGTCAGCGCATTCCGCGCCGCTCGCCCTGCCGCCCGGCGCCGCGTTGGCCGTCGCGGCCCTGCTTCGGGCCGGTGTGGGCGTGGGCATTGGCCTGCGGGCGCTGCGGCTTGCCGTGCGGACGCCGGTTGCGCGAGGTCGGCACGCCGCCGCGCGGCTTCGGGCCCGCCGACGCGCCGGAATTGCTGCGCAGCGAACGCGACGGCTCGTAGCCGGCCACCGTTTCCAGCGAGAACTCGCGCCCCAGCACCCGTTCGATCTGGCGCAGCAGGCTGGCCTCATCCGGCGAGACCAGCGACAGCGCCTCGCCGCTGGCACCGTTGCGGCCGGTGCGGCCGATCCGGTGGATGTAGTCCTCGGGCACCAGCGGCAGGTCGTGGTTGATGACCAGCGGCAGTTCGGGAATATCCAGTCCGCGCGCCGCCACATCGGTGGCGACCAGGATCCGGATCTTGCCCGACTTGAATTCGTTCAGCGCCTTCTGGCGCGCGCTCTGGCTCTTGTTGCCGTGGATCGCCAGGGTCGGCAGTCCGGCATTTTCCAACTGCTCGGCCAGCCGGTTGCAGCCGTGCTTGGTCTTGCCGAACACCAGCACCTGCTCGGTGTAGCGCTGCGCCAGCAGGTCGATCAACAGATCGCGCTTCTTCGCACCGTCCACGGCAATGGCACGGTGGGTGATGGTTTCGACCACCGAGTTCTGCGCAGCCACCTGCACCTGCTTCGGGTCGCGCATGAATTCCAGCGCCAGCGACTTGATCCGCGCTTCGAAGGTGGCCGAAAACAGCAGGGTCTGCCGCTGCTGCGGAACGTGCTTCATGATCCGCTTGATCGACGGCAGAAAGCCCATGTCGAGCATGCGGTCGGCCTCGTCCAGCACCAGCATCTGCACGTCGCCGAGCTTGCAGGTGCCGCGCTCGAGATGGTCGATCAGCCGCCCCGGACAGGCCACCAGCACGTCCACGCCGCGCCGGAACGCGTCCAGCTGCGGCTGCATGCCGACGCCGCCGAACAGCGCCGTCACATTCAGGCGCAGGTGCTTGGCATAGCTGCGCAAGCTTTCGCTGACCTGCACGGCCAGCTCGCGGGTGGGGGTGAGCACCAGCACGCGCGGGCGGTGCAGGCCTTCCGGCTTGGGCAGCGCGGCCAGCTTCTGCAGCAGCGGCAGGCCGAACGCGGCGGTCTTGCCGGTGCCGGTCTGGGCGCCGCCGAGGACGTCTTCGCCAGCAAGAATCAGTGGAATGGCCTGAGCCTGGATCGGCGTCGGCGTGGCGTAGCCGCAATCGTCGAGCGCGCGCAGCAAAGCCGGCGCGATGCCAAGTTGTTCGAACGTCATGTTGATTTGCTCCAATGGTGCAAGCCGCGCACACGGCGCGGGCAGGTTTGCGCGTTTCCCGAACACCGAGCGCGAACCGGCAGATGGCATGGCGCCGGACATCCGGGCCACGTCTGCGCAAGGAAAGGCGTGGGGAGAAGCTGGCCGCTGAAGCGGCGGGCGTGACCGGGAAAGCGATCCGCCGTGCGCAGAATGGCGAGCATCATACGCGAAGTTGCGGCAACCCAGCGCGAGGCCGCGGTTCCCGTTCAGTTTGGCGCCGACAGGCTGGCCATCGACACCCGGCCGCGATCGACGCTACACCTCCAGCGCCATCCCCGGTCGCGCCAGCGTGGCCTGCACGCCGAATCGCTCGTGGATTTCGCCCGCCAGCGCTTCGCGCGCAAGGTCTTCGCCGTGCACCAGCGCCAGCGGCGGCGCCGGATCGAAGTGTCCATACCAGTCCAGCAGCGCGCTCTGGTCGGCATGCGCGGACAGCCCGCCGACGGTATGCCGATGCGCATTGACGCGCACGTCATGGCCGTGGATGCGCACCCAGCGCGCGCCTTCGACCAGCCGCCGGCCGATCGTGCCTTCGGCCTGATAGCCGACGAAAATGATCCGGGTCTGCCGGCGCGGCAGGTTCTGCCGCATGTGATGCAGGATGCGGCCGCCGCTGGCCATGCCGTTGCCGGCGATCACTATCGCGCCGCTGTGGAGGCGGTTGATCGACATCGACTCCTCTGCGGATTCGGTGACGCGCAGGTTCGGCAGCCGGAACGGATTGGGCGTGCCGCGCCAGACCTCGCGCGCTTCGGCGTCGAACAGTTCGTGGTGACGGTCGTAGACCTGCACCACCTTCGAAGCCATCGGACTGTCGAGGTGGATGCGCCAGCGCCCCATGTCCCAGTCGTCCCAGTGGCGGGCAAACCAGTACAGCAGTTCCTGCGTGCGGCCGACCGCGAATGCCGGAATCAGGACGTTGCCGCGGTCGTCCCACGCCGCATCGAGGATTTCGCCCAACTCGCGCACGGTGTCGTGGCGCAGGCGGTGGTCGCGGTTGCCGTAGGTGGACTCCATCAGCAGCAGATCGGCCTGCGCCACCAGTTCGGGATCGCGCAGGATGGGCGTGCCTTTCATCCCGAGATCGCCGGAAAACACCAGCTTGCGGCCCTCGGCCCACAGTTCGACGATCGCCGAACCGAGAATGTGGCCGGCATCGCGAAAGGCCAGTTCGATGCCCGGAAGGATTTCAGTGCGTTCGGCATAGGGCAGCGGATGCACCCGCGGAAACACGTCGCGCACGTCCTCGCTGGTGTACAGCGGCATTGCCTTGGGCTGGTTCGGGCGGCGCCTGCGATTGGCGCGCTCGGCCTCGCCTTCCTGCAGGGAGGCCGAATCCAGCAGCATGATCGGCAACAGATCGGCGGTTGCGCGCTGGGTGTAGATCGGACCGCGAAACCCGTCCATGACCAAGCGTGGCACGCGCCCGAGGTGGTCGATGTGGGCATGGCTGAGAATCAGCGCATCGACGGATTTGACGTCGAACGGAAACGCCGCGAAGTTGCGCGCATCGGCATCGGGACTGCCCTGGATCAGACCGCAATCGAGCAGGATGCGCTTGCCGGCCGCTTCGATGAGATGCATCGAACCGGTCACCTCGCCGGCCGCCCCGTGGAATTGCACGCGCATGCGTTGATCCTATCTGACGTTGCCGCACAGGGTAGCGCAGCCGACCACGACTTCCGGCAGATTGGCACGACCGCGCCGATCGGTCATGCTTTTCCGGTTCCCCTCCGGAAAATGCCATGCGTCTGCTCCCGCTTGCCCTCGCGCTGACGCTGGGCTGTCTTCCGCTGTTTGCTTCGGCCGCCCAGCCTGCGGTCCCGACCCCCGCCGCCACCGCCGTCCCCGGCAGCGAGCAGATCGTCAGCCGGACGCTGGCCAACGGCCTGAAAATGATCGTCTGGCCCGACCACGGCATTCCCAACGCCAACTACTACACCTTCTACCGGGTCGGCAGCCGCAACGAACACGTCGGCATCACCGGGCTGGCGCACTTCTTCGAACACATGATGTTCAACGGCACCAGCCGCCGCGCTCCGGGCGAATTCGACCGCACCATGGAAGCCGCCGGCGGCAGCAACAACGCCAGCACCAGCAATGATCTAACCATCTACACCGACTGGTTCCCGACCGGCGCGCTGGAAACCATCTTCGATCTCGAAGGCGACCGCATGGCGCATCTGGCCTTCGATCCCAAGGTGGTCGAAAGCGAGCGCGGCGTGGTCTACAGCGA
The DNA here is from genome assembly GCA_018262705.1 of Xanthomonas sp. Taxonomy (GTDB): domain Bacteria; phylum Pseudomonadota; class Gammaproteobacteria; order Xanthomonadales; family Xanthomonadaceae; genus Thermomonas. Next base: position 5,632 of record JADFDQ010000011.1, on the reverse strand, counting down.
ACGCCGTTCGAGCGTGGACAACGACGGCTTCGGCACCCTGATGGAGCAGATGCAGGCGGCGGCGTTCATGGCCCATCCGTACCACATCCCGACCATCGGCTGGCCCAGCGACATCGAACACTGGACCATCGACGACCTCAAGGCCTTCTTCAAGACCTACTACGCACCGAACAATGCCGTGCTGGTGATCGGCGGCGACATCGATCCCGAGCAGGTGTTCGCGCTGGCCGATCGCTACCTGGCGACGACGCCGCAGCAGAACCCGCCGCCGGCGGTGACCACCGTCGAACCGGAACAGCTCGGCGAACGCCGCATCACCGTCGAACGCAGCGATGCCAGCGCGCCGATCCTCGCCTACGCTTTCCACACCGGCATGGGTGCCGGCGACAAGAATCATCCGGCGCTGGAACTGCTGAGCGCGATCCTGTCCGACGGCGATTCCTCGCGCCTGCACCAGCGTCTGGTCGAAAAGGAGCAAATCGCGGTGGACGTCGGCACGTTTGCCGAAGGCGGCTTCGATCCGGGCCTGCTGTGGGTGTATGCGATGCTGCCGCCGGGCGCCGATGTGGCGCGCGCGCAGGCGCTGCTGGACGACGAATTGGCGCGGATCGCGCGCGACGGAGTGACCGCCGCCGAACTGGACAAGGCGCGCAATCAGCAGCTGGTCGGGTTCTGGCAGCAAATGGCCACGATCAACGGCAAGTCGCGGCTGCTCGGCACCTACGAAGTGTTCAACGGCGATTACCGCCGCGCCTTCGATGCGCCAGCGGCCTACGCTGCGGTCACCGCTGCCGACATTCGGGCACTGGCCGCGAAGATCCTGATCCAGCGCAACCGCACGACCGGCATCCTGCTTCCGGTCGCCGAAGGCAAGGAGGCCGGCCGATGAACGTCCCAAACCCGCTGCGTTCCATGAAATCGCTGCTGACCGCCTTTGCGCTGAGCTGCGCGCTGCTCGGCCCGACCGCCGGCAGCGCCGTCGCCGCCGGCATCCGCCTGCCCGCGGCGCAGGCCGTCACCCTCGACAACGGCGCCACCTTGATCTTGATTCCGCGCAAGGACGTTCCGCTGATTTCGGCAACCGCCTTGGTGCGCGGCGGCGCGCTGGCCGACCCAGCCGGCAAGGAAGGCAGCGCCGAACTGCTGGCCAGCCTGCTGACCCAGGGCGCAGGCAGCCGCGACGCGCTGGCGTTCGCGCAAACCGTGGACGGTGCCGGCGGCAGCCTGTCGATTTCCAGCACGTCGGAAGCCCTCGTCGGCAGCGCCCAGTTCCTGTCGAAGGACGCGAACCTGATGCTTTCGCTGCTGGCCGACGCGCTGTTGCGTCCGCGCATGGAACAGGCCGAATTCGACAAACTCCAGAAGCGCGCCATCGCCGGGATTGCCACCGCCAAGGACTCCGATCCACGCCGGCTGATCGGCACCTACGCCGATGCCTGGTTGTTCCGCGGCCACCCTTATGGGCGTCCGACCGGCGGTGACGAAACCAGTCTCGCCAGCATCCGGCTCGACGACCTGCAGGCGTTCCGGCGCGGCCAGATGGGCGGCGATCGCCTGATCCTCGCCATTTCCGGCGACTTCGACCCGGTTGCCATCACCGAACAGGTCACCTCCCTGTTCGGCGGCTGGGCCCGCGCGGCGAGTGGCCTTCCAGTCGTCACCGCGAAAACAGCGGAAAGCGGCCGTCGCGTCCTGCTGATCGACAAGCCCGGCGCCACCCAGACCTATTTCGCGTTGGTCAACGTCGGCACCACCCGCGACGATCCGGCGCGCGCCGTGCAAGACATCGTCGACACCGCGTTTGGCGGCCGCTTCACTTCGATGCTCAATACCGAGCTGCGGGTGAAGTCGGGTCTGACCTACGGCGCCTTCGCCAGCCTCGAGCGCGCGCGCCTGCCCGGCAGCGTTGCAATCACCAGCTTCACCAAGACCGATTCGACCCGCGCCGCGATCGACATGGCCATCATGACCCTCGACCGCCTGCACCACGACGGCCTGGATGCGGCCACCGGGCAATCCGCGAAGAACTACATCGCCGGCCAGTTCGCGCCGCGTCTGGAAACCGCCGCGCAGATCGGCAGCACGTTGGCCTGGCTGAAACTGTACGGCGAAGACAATGCCTATGTCGACGATTACCTCGCACAGGTCGCCGCCGCCACGCCGGAGCAGATCGCGGCTGCGCGCAGGGTGTTTCCGACCAGCGCCAATCTCGTCATCGTCGCCATCGGCGATGCCGCGAAGATTCGCGACGTGATGAAGAGCTACGGCCCGCTGACCGAGATGCGCCTGTCCGATCCGCGCTTTACGCCCTGAGCCTTTCGCCCCGAGCGTTTCGTTGTCGGCAAACATCCGAAGGCGCTGCGCGCCGGTGTTCGGCTGCAACGTGGGTGATCTGATGATGCGCAGCGGCGATCGCCGGGTGGTGATCTGGTAAACCGCATCCTGCCCTCCCCTGCCGGCGCGGATAGGCGCGCCCCGCTCCGCCGGTGTATGTTCCACTTTCACCAAGTCGAGTCACGCCATGGATATCCACGACATCGCCCTGACCCTGTACACCCAGCTTGTCGGCGGGCACGCCGGCAAGTCGCTTGACGATGAGACACGCATCGCGCTGGGCCGCGAGGCCTACCGCTACGCCGAGGCGTTCATCGTCGCCAAGGATCAGTACATCCGCGAACTGCCGGTCGGTGTTTCGGAATCGTTCTGATCTCATGCGCATATCGAAGACTCACGGCGGGCTCAGCCGGCTCGCCCTGCTCGGCGCCATCGTCCTGCTGCTTGCCGGCTGCGGCGGCAGCGGCGTCGTTCGACGCGTTTCGGAGCCGGCCGCCAGCATCCAGCAACTCACCGTGCGCGCCGACGGCCGCTGGGAACTGCAACTGCGTTTCAACAACTACAGCAGCATGCCGATGCGCTTCAACGCCGCCACGCTGGATATGGCTTTCGACAACGGTCCCGCGGCACGGATCGAAATCCAGCCGAATCTTGAGATCGGTCCGGAATCCGCCGACAGCTACGCCGCCACCCTCACGCCGACGCCTGCCGCGATGGCGCGAATTGCGACCGCGCTGGCCGATGGCCGTGGCCTGACCTACAGCCTGGAAGGCAGTGTGCAGGCAGCTCCGGAAGGCGCCGGTGCCAAGACCTGGAAAATCAAGGCCAGCAGCGCGTTGACGCCGGTGCCCGGTCTGGCTGGAACCCTGCGCTGACTCGACGCCGCTGCGCCGACCTCATTCCATACGGTATAGTACGCTCACGTTTCAGGCGGGCCGAACGGCGGCCCGCGCGTACCCGGATGTGACCGCATGAGCAGCTACAAGGCCCCCCTCGACGACCTTCGCTTCGCCCTCTTCGATGTGCTGGGCGCGGAAGCGCTGATGGCCCGCCTCGGCTACGCCGACGTCAATCGTGAACTCATCGATGCGGTGCTAGACGAGGCCGCGCGCTTCACCGAAACCGTGCTGGCTCCGCTCAACGGTCCCGGCGACGCGATCGGCTGCACGTTCGATCCTGCCAGCGGCAACGTCACTCCGCCGCCCGGTTTCAAGCAGGCCTTCCAGAAATTCGTCGAAGGCGGCTGGACCGGCCTGACCAACGATCCCGGGCACGGTGGCCAGGGCATGCCCGCGCTGCTGGGCAGCGCCGTCACCGAGATGGTCGACAGCGGCAACCTCGCCTGGAGCAACTTCCCCATGTTGTCGCACGGCGCGGTCAAGGCGCTGGAAACCTACGGCGAGGACTGGCAGAAGGAAGTTTTCCTCAAACCGCTGGTGACCGGCGTCTGGACCGGCACCATGTGCCTGACCGAGCCGCACTGCGGCACCGACCTTGGCCTGCTCAAGACCCGCGCCGAGCCGCTTGCCGACGGCAGCTACGCCATCACCGGCACCAAGATCTTCATCACCGCCGGCGAGCACGACCTGGTTCCCAACATCGTCCACCTGGTGCTGGCCAAGCTGCCGGACGCGCCGCCGGGCGCCAAGGGCATCTCGCTGTTCGTGGTGCCCAAGTACAAAGTCGACCGCGACGGCAATGTCGGCGAGCGCAACGCCGTGCGCTGCGGCGCGATCGAACACAAGATGGGCATCCACGCCTCGGCCACCTGCGTGATGAACTTCGACGGCGCCCAGGGCTATCTGGTCGGACAGCCGCACAAGGGCCTGCAGGCGATGTTCGTGATGATGAACACCGCCCGCCTCGCGGTCGGCATCCAGGGGCTGGGGCTGTCCGAACGCGCCTTCCAGAACGCGCTGCGCTATTCCCGCGAACGCCTGCAGTCGCGCTCGCTGTCGGGCCCGAAATATCCGGACAAGCCGGCCGACCCGATCATCGTGCAGCCGGACGTGCGCCGCATGCTGCTGGCGCAGAAGGCGCTGGTGGAAGGCGCGCGCATGCTCAGCCTGTCGGCCTATGCCCAGCTCGACATTGCCAACCGATCCCCGGACGCTGCCGAACGCGAGCGCGCCGATACCCTGGTCGGCTTCCTCACACCGATCTGCAAGGCCTGCCTGACCGAGTGGTCGATCGAAAACACCTACAACGCGGTGCAGTGCTTCGGCGGCCACGGCTACATCGCCGAACACGGCATGGAACAACTGGCGCGCGACGCCCGCATCACCACCCTGTACGAAGGCACCACCGGCATCCAGTCGCTGGATTTGATCGGCCGCAAAACGGCGGCGACGCAGGGCGCCGGGATCAAGCTGTTTCTCGCCGACGTCGAAGCCTTCGCCAAGGCGCACGAAGGCGACGCGGCGCTGGCCGAATTCCTCGGCCCGTTGCGCGACAAGTGCATGGAATGGGGCAAACTCACCATCGCAACGGTGATGCGCGCGACCGGCAATCCGGAAGAACTGGGCGCGGCCAGCACCGATTACCTGTTCTACTCCGGCTACGTCACGCTGGCCTACTGGTGGACCCGCGCCGTGGCCGCAGCCAATGCGTCCGACCGCCCGCAAGCGTTCAAGGACGCCAAGCGCGACACCGCCCGCTTCTACTTCGCCCGCATCCTGCCGCGCACGCTGGCGCACAAGGCGGCGATCGACAGCGGCGTGGAATCGCTGATGGCGCTGCCGGAAGCCGGTTTCGGCCCCTGAGCGAGGCAAGGGACTTCCTGACCACCAACGCAACAAGTGAAACAACAGCGCCGAGAAGTGGATCTGAAAACTCATATCGCCGCCTCCTGGCGATGGCGGTACGTTCGTGGTTCCTACCCAACGAGCGTGCGCCACGCACCAGGAGACGACCATGGCACTGTATGCCGCGTGTGACCTGCATTCCAACAACACCGTGCTGGCAGTCGTGGATGACGCTGGCCAGCTCTGTTATCGGCAGCGCCTGCCCAATGACCTGTCCCTGCTCGATGCCGCATTGACGCCCTTCCGCGAGCGGTTGGCAGGTGTGGCGGTCGAGTCGACCTACAACGCCTACTGGCTGATCGATGGCCTGCAGGCGCAGGGCTATCCGATGCGGATGGTCAACACGCTGGCGGTGCCGCAGTACGCGGGACTCAAGCACGGCGACGACGACAGCGATGCCCGGCACCTGGCCGAACTGATGCGGCTGGGACTATTGCCGACCGCCTACATCTACCCGCGCGGGCAGCGCCCCCTGCGCGACCTGCTCCGACGCC
>JADFDQ010000010.1 GCA_018262705.1 Xanthomonas sp. | reverse complement strand
TGTCCCCTGTCCCCTGTCCCCTGTCCCCTGTCCCCTGTCCCCTGCCCCCTGCCCCCTGTCCCCTGCCCCCTGTCCCCTGTCAATGCAATGCGTGGGCCGGATCAATCAGACCGAACTGGCTCACCAGACGCGCCAGCGCGATGTTGTCGCTGATGCCGAGCTTGTCGAACAAATGGGTCTTGTGGGTATTGATGGTCTTGGCGCTCAGGCTCAAGCGCTTGGCGATCGCCTCTTGCCGCAAGCCCTGGTTGAGCAGCAGCGCCACCTCCAGTTCGCGCGGGGTCAGGCTGTCGAAGGGCGAGCCGGACTCTCCGTGCAGCTGGGACAACGCCAGTCCCTGGGCAATCGCACTGGCCAGATAGCGTTTGCCGCGCGCCACGTCGCGCACGGCGCGCAGCAATTCGGAAGCATCGCAGCCCTTGCCGACATATCCCCATGCTCCGGCTTCCAGCAAGCGGCGCGGCATCGGCCCGTCTTCCAACACCGAAATCGCGATGACCCGGCTGCCGTGATCGCCGCGGACGATCCGTTCGGTCAATTCCAGCCCGCTCAGGCCCGGCAGATGCAGGTCGCACAACACGACGTCCGGTTTGAGTCGACGAATTTCCGGCAGTGCGGATTCGGCGCTGTCGGCCTCCCCGACCACTTCGATATCACTCTCCGATGCCAGGATCATGCGAAATCCGGTGCGAACCAACGCATGGTCGTCCACGATGAATACCCTGATCGCCACTGTGCTTCCCCCCGTTTGGATGCTGTGCGCACAAAGTACCGCGTGATCCGCGTTCAACCAAGCAGACAAGTGCGCGTCTGCGCCTAGGAAAATTCCGATCCGGTGCCGTGCGCCGCTACCGAGCCTCGCGCCGCCAGCATCCGGTCGAGCACCGATTTGAGCGCCAGCGGCCGCAGCGGCTTCATCAGCAGCGACAGTCCGGCTTCCTGCGCCGCATTGCGCACTGCGCCGGTCTGATCGGCGCTGAGAATCAGACACGGAACCGGTTCAAATTCGCTGCACAGGCGCGCATGCAGCGCAACCCCGGTATCCCCGGCGTCGAGGTGGTAATCGAAGAGCCAAAGGTCGCAGGGGGCTTCGACCAGCGCCGCTCGCGCGGACTGTCCATCCAGCGCCACGATCGACCGGCAGCCCCAACCGCGCAGTACGGTTTCCAGCGCCGCACCGGCCTGCGCCTCGTTGTCGACGATGAGGATCCGCAAACCGCTCAGGCTGCGCGTCGGGCTGCGCGGCAACACCCGGCCGGACGCCTGCGGCACGGCGATCGAAAAACAGCTGCCCTGCCCCGGTGTGCTGGACAAACCGACGTCGGTTCCCAACAGTTCGGCGATGCGGCGCGCGATCGCCAGCCCCAGTCCGAGTCCGAGACCCTGCCCGCGCCCTTCGTCACCGCGCCGGAACTCCTCGAAAATCAGCTCCCGCTGGGCCGGAGCAATCCCCGGGCCGGTGTCATGCACTTCGATCCGCAGCTGCCCGCCGCTGCGCCGAACGCCCAGCAGCACGCTGCCGCGCGCGGTGTAGCGCAGCGCGTTGGCGAGGAAGTTCTGCAGCACGCGCCGCAGCAGCTGCGGGTCGCTGCGCACCCAGACCCGGGTCGGAACAAAGCGCAGGCGCAGCCCGCGCTCCTGAGCCAGCACCCGGAACTGGGCGACCAACGGATCGAACACCTCGGCCAGCGGAAACTCGCGCGGTTCCGGCACCAGTCCGCCCGCTTCCAGCCGCGACATGTCCAGCAGCGTGCCAAGCAGGTCGGTGGTCGAATCGAGCGCGCCGCCGATCTGGCGCGCCAGCTCGCGCTGCGTCTGCGAGCCGTGCTGTTGCAGGGCGTCGGTCAACAGGTGCGCCGCGTGCAGCGGCTGCATCAGATCATGCCCGATCGCGGCAAGGAAGCGGCTCTTGGCGTCGTTGGCATGTTCGGCCTCGCGCTTGGCCGACTCCAGCAGCGCGGTGCGTTCGACCACGCGCTGTTCGAGGGTTTCGTTGCTGCGCTTGAGTTCGACTTCCGCCTGACGAAACGCGCTGACGTCGGTAAAGGTGGCGACGAAGCCTCCGCCCGGCATCGGGTTGCCGCGAATTTCGACGATGTTGCCGTCCTTGAAGCGGCGCTCGGACAGATGCGGCGTGCCGGCGCGCATGTGGGCCAGACGCCGCTGCAGCGCCGAGGCGTCACGGTCGGAATCGATTCCGGCGATTTCACGCAGCGCCCAGCGCGAAGCCTCCGCGATCGGCATGCCCACGCGCAGCAACCCGCGCGGATAGCCCAGCAATTCTTCGTAGCGGTGGTTCCACGCCACCAGCTGCAGCTGCGCATCGACCACGCTGATGCCCTGGCTCATGTTCTCCAGCGCCGCTTCCAGCAGGCGCTGGTTGAAGCGCAGATCCTGCGCAGCTTCGTCAACGATCGCGGCGACCGTTTCCAGATCGGCACCCGGCGCATCGCGGCGCGCGGCATCCAGCAGCAGCCGCGCCGAGGCGCTGCCCAGCACCGCGGCCAGCTCATGTTCGAGGCGCGATTCGATGGCATGCGGCACCGGGCCGATTTCGGGCGCGGCGCGCAGCAGGGTTTCCACGCGTTCCGGAGGCAAAAAACGACGGCCGGCGCTGCGCAGCGCAGCCAGATCGGCCCCGCGCAACTCGGCCTGATCGCGTTTGTCGCGCAGCACCGACAGCAGCAGGGTCGTCGTGGTGCCGACGAACAGGCTGACGCCGACCGCACGTCCGACCTGACTCCAGCCAGTCAACCCGAAAATGGCTTCCGGCGCCAGCCACTGCTGCCCGAACGGCCCGGCGTGCAGCCAATCCGGATCGACTCCGGCGCTGACGGCAAGCAGCGGCACCAGCATCACCCACAGCCAGGCCGCAAAACCGGCCAGGATCCCCAAACTTGCCGCGAGCGGCGGCGTCTGCGGCCGCCAGACCGCAAAACCCAGCGCCGGAACCAGCGTGGCCAGCGCCGAAAAGGACACGGCTCCGACATCCGCCAGCGCTTCGTTGCCGCTGACCAGCCGAGCATAAGCCCAGCCCAGCAGCATGATGGCGAGGATGCCGCCGCGCCGCAGCAGCAGCAGGCTACGACGGTGGTCGTCGTCGCCGCCGCGACCGCCGGCCCAAGCGCTGCGCAGCAGCCCCGGCGCAAACCAGTGGTTGCCGATCATCAGGCTCAGCGTCAAGGTGGCGACGATCACCATGCCGGTGGCCGCGCTCAGGCCGCCGAGGAAGACCAGCAGGGCCATCCCGGCATGGCCCTGTGCCAGCGGCAGGGCCAGCGTGATCATGTCGGACGGCACCCGGTCGCCCAGCAGGGCCGCGCCGGCGCGCGCAGCCGGCAGTGTCGGCAAAGCGATCAGCAGCAGATACAGCGGGAACTGCCAGCGCGCCGTGCGCACGTCGCGTTCATCGCGGCATTCCACCACCGCGACGTGAAACTGGTGCGGCATCACGAACATCGCCAGCGCGCCGAGGATCACCAGCGGCACGAAGCCGCCGGCAGCCTGCGGCACCGAAACCGATGCCGTCGTCAGCTCCGGAACATCGCGCAACCCCAGCCATAGGAAAGCGCCCAGCGCCAGCATCGCCGCCAGCTTGAAGATCGACTCGAACGCCAGCGCCAGCACCAGCCCACGGTTGTGCTCGGCGGCGCTGACCCGTCGGGTGCCGAACAGGATCGCAAACGCCGCCATTGCCAGCGCAACGTACAGCGCGCCGTCACGCCATGGCGGCATCGCCGCCACCTCGGCGGCATCAAACCCGACCGTCAGCGCGGTCAGGCTCATGGTGATCGCCTGCAGCTGCAGGGCGATGTAGGGAATCAGCCCGAGCACCGCGACCAGCGTCACCACCGCCGCAAGCCAGGCGTCCTTGCCCAGCCGGGTGGCGATCAGGTCGGCGATCGAGGTCGCATTGCTGGCGCGCGCAAGTCGAACCAGGCGTGCCATGAACGCCAGCGCCAACGTGTAAAACAAGATCGCGCCGATGAAGGTGGGCGGCAGCGGCCAGCCGTAGCGCGCGGCCTGGGTGACGGTGCCGTAGAACGTCCACGACGTGCAATGCACCGCCAGCGACAGCGCATAGACGTGACGCCATTGCCGCGAAAGCACGCCGGGATGGCGTTCGGCGTAGATCGCGGTGCCGAACAGCAGCGCCATCCACACCAGCGCAGCGGCCACCACGACCGGAAGGCTCAGCATCGCGTCCTCGTCACGACCGGATGAAGTGCGTCAGTGGGGCACATTTGCCGGAGAGGATAGCGCGACGGCGAGCCAAAGCCCGCCGTCGCGTGTTGCAGTTCCGTGGCGGATCGCCCGGTCAAGCAGCGCCCGGTCAGAAGTTGTAGCGCACGGACAGGTAATAATTGCGCGGCCAGCCGAAATATCCGGTCTGGATGTTGCCGACGCTGGAGAACTCCTGCCCTTCGGTCATGTAGGTCTTGTCGGTCAGGTTGCGCACGCCGGCGCGCACCTGCCAGACGCCCTGCGGAGAGTCCCACACACCGTACAGCCCGACCAGCGTGTAGGCACCCTGGCGCAGGTTCGGCCGGTTGTCCACCGACAGCCAGGTCTCGCTGCGATAGGACACGTCGCCGCCGACGCTCAGCATCGCGCCGTTGCTCAGGTCAAACCCATGCTGGAGCGCAATTTTGCCGGTGAAATCCGGCGAGAACGGCACGTGGTCGTGGATGTGCGGGTTGTAGTCGGGACGGCTGGGATCCAGGCGCAGGTCGTTGAATTCCTTGTAGCGCGCGTGCATCCAGCTCAATTGCCCGCTCAGCGTGGTGGACTTTCCAAGCAGGGCGCCGCCCTCGATCTCGAAGCCATCGATGGTCATCCGCGCGGCGTTCAGCACCGGGAATGCGAACGTCGGCAATCCCCCGCTTTGAATAACCTCCGACACGCGCGCCTGAAAATCCTGGTAATTGCTGTGGAAGGCGGTGAAGTTGCCGCGCAGGCGGTTGTCCGCCGACTGCAGTTTCAGGCCGGCTTCGTAGGTCCAGACGAACTCGGGATCGAAGATCGGGTTGTTCGACTCAGCCTGCGAGTTGGCGCGGCCGTTGAAACCGCCGGACTTGAAGCCACGGTTGGCCGACAGATAGGCCATCGCCTGTTCGTTGAATTTGTACTTCAGGCTGACCGACGGCGTTACCGCGCTCCAGCTGTGGCTGATGCCGGGGATAACCGCCTGTGGATCGGCGCTGAACGCGCCCAGCGGAGGCCCGAAGAACGCGCTGGTGGTGCGGTAATAGAACTTGCTGTCGCGCGACCAGCGCACGCCGGCAGCAAGCGACCACGCCGCGTTGATCGACCAATCGACGTTGACGAAGAAAGCGCTGCTGCGCGTGTGCAGATCGTCGTCGATGGTGCGCAGGAAGGTGAACGGCGTGCCCAAGAAGCGCAGCAGATCGTCGGCATAGGCTTCCTGATGCGACGGAAGCCGTTCATTCAGATAGTAGGCGCCGAAAATCGCCTTCAGGTTGTCGCTTTGGTATTGCAGCTGCAGTTCCTGACTCCACTGGCGCTGGTGGACGCCGACGAAGACGTCACCCAACTCGAACTGCGAAGCGTCGATGTCGATGTAGGACGCGGTGTCGAGCTTGCGCCACGCGGTGATGCTCTTCAGCAGCCAGGCGTCGTTGATGTTCCAGTTCATGATCAGCGACACGCCCTTGTGGGTCATGTCCTGCCCTTTGTCCGGACCAAACGACGAACGGGCACGATAGTCGAACGTCCCGGTCGGCGTCGGCAGCAAGACATACGGACCGAACCCGCCGACAAGATCGGTGGCGATCAGCGGCGCCGTCGGACGGCCCATCGTCAACGACGCGTTCTGATCGGTGTAGTCGAAGCTGAAGGTCGCATTGAACGAGTCGCTGGGTTCGAAGGCCAGCTTGGCGCGAATGGCGCGGGTGTCGTCGTCGTTGTAGTGGCGACCGGTGACGGCATCGCGGACGTAGCCGTTGTTGGTGATCCAGGCACCGGCAATGCTGCCGGCCACGGTGTCGCTGAGCTTGCCGCCGACGTAGAACCGCCCTTCCGCACGTCCGTAGTTGCCGACCGTCATCTCGACGCTGCCGCCTTCGTAATCGAACGGATCCTTGGTGGTCAGCTTGATCGCGCCACCGGTCGAGTTCTTGCCGTACAGCGTGCCCTGCGGGCCGCGCAGCACTTCGATCTGGGCGATGTCGAACAGCGAGAACAGCGCGCCGTTGATGCGCGAGTAATAGACGTCATCGACATACATGCCGACGCCCGGATCGAAGGTCTGCAGCGCGTCCGGCTGGCCGATGCCGCGGATGAACACGTTGACGCTGTTGGCCGAGCCGCGGCCCTGCACGATGTTCATGTTCGGCACCGAGCTCTGCAGGCCGTCGACGTTGCTGGCCTGCATGTCGCGCAGTTCGGTTTCGCCGAAAGCCGACACCGCCACCGGCACCTCCTGGATCGGCTCGACGCGGCGGCGCGCGGTGACCGTCACCGTTTCCAGTTGGGTCGCTGCAGTCGGCGGGCTGGTACGCGGTTTGGCCTGCGCGTCCTGAGCCTGCGCCTGCGGTTGGCCCTGTTCCTCGTTCTGCTCTGCGGCCAGCGCCGGAGCGGCGATCAACAGGGAAGCGACCAGTACGCTCTGGATCGCGATGCTCAATTGCTTGCGTTTCATCTGCCCCTCCTGCGGGTGCACGTCGCGGGCCACGCCATTGCGGCCGATGGCGGCTACGTTAAGGATTCGTTGCCGCGGGCGGTATTGAACGTTCGGACAATGGGAGGGCGACCCCGTTCACAATCACACTGTCCGCCGGATTCCTGACCGGGTCGGACGATGGCGTTCCTGATCGTTTTGGCGGCACTGTGTTTTTTGATGCTGATGGCCTACCGCGGCCACAGCGTGATTCTGTTCGCCCCGGTGGCGGCGCTGGGCGCGGTGCTGCTGACCGACCCGGCGCTGGTCGCACCGATGTTCACCGGCCTGTTCATGGAGAAAATGGTCGGCTTCCTGAAGCTGTACTTCCCGGTGTTTCTGCTTGGCGCGCTGTTCGGCAAGGTCATCGAAACTTCGGGATTTTCCAAGTCCATCGTCGCCTCCACGATCAAGGTGGTCGGCGCGCAGCGCGCGATCCTGTCGATCGTGCTGGTCTGCGCGCTGCTTACCTACGGCGGGGTGTCGTTGTTCGTGGTGGTGTTCGCGGTCTATCCGTTCGCCGCCGAATTGTTCCGCCAGGGCGACATCCCCAAGCGGCTGATTCCGGGGACGATCGCGCTGGGCGCGTTCACTTTCACCATGGACGCCCTGCCCGGCACGCCACAGATCCAGAACATCATCCCGACCACGTTTTTCAGCACCAACACCTGGGCGGCGCCGTGGCTGGGCACGCTGGGCGGCGTGTTCATCCTGATCGTCGGGCTGAGCTATCTGAACCGGCGCCGACGGGTGGCGCTGCGCGCCGGCGAAGGCTATGGCGACGCGGCAACGCTGGTCAACGAGCCGGTGCCGTTTGCGGAAAGCAAGCTCGCCAATCCGCTGGTTGCGATCCTGCCGCTGGTCGTCGTGGGCGTGTTCAACAAACTGCTGACGCTGTGGATTCCGCAGCACTACGGCGACAGCACCAGCTTCGTGCCGGCGGTGATCGGCAACCCGGCGCCGGTGGTGCAGGAAGTGTCGAAGGTGACCGCGATCTGGGCGGTTGAGGGCGCGCTGCTGCTGGGCATCCTGTGCGTGCTCGCATTTGCGTGGAAGCCGGTGGCGCGCAGCTTTGCCGAAGGCAGCAAATCCGCGATTTCCGGTGCACTGCTGGCCGGCATGAACACCGCCTCGGAATATGGCTTCGGCGCGGTGATCGCCGCCCTGCCCGGCTTTCTGTTCGTCGCCCACGCGCTGGGATCGATCCCCAACCCACTGGTCAACGAAGCGGTGACGGTGTCCGCACTGGCCGGCATCACCGGCAGCGCGTCCGGCGGCATGAGCATTGCGCTGGCGGCGATGGCCGACACCTTCATCGCCAACGCCAACGCTGCGGGCATCCCGATGGAAGTGCTGCATCGCGTCGCCGCGATGGCCTCCGGCGGCATGGACACCCTGCCGCACAACGGCGCGGTAATTACTTTGCTGGCGGTCACCGGCCTGAGCCACAGACAGGCCTACAAGGATATTTTCGCCGTCACCGTGATCAAAACGCTGGCGGTGTTCGTGGTGATCGGGCTGTACTACGCCTTCGGACTGGTTTGACGGCTGGCTTACCATGATGCGGTGAGCCAGCACCCGCAGCGCAAGATCATCCACGTCGACATGGACGCGTTTTACGCATCGGTGGAGCAGCGCGATGACCCTTCACTGCGCGGGCAGCCGGTGGTGGTGGCGTGGAAGGGCACGCGTTCGGTGGTATGCGCGGCCAGCTACGAGGCACGCACGTTTGGCGTGCGCTCGGCAATGCCGGCGCTGCGTGCGGAAAAACTCTGCCCGCAGGCGGTGTTCGTGCCACCGGATTTTTCCCGCTACAAAGCGGTCTCCAGACAGGTGCGCAGCATCTTTGAACTCTATACCCACTTGATCGAACCACTGTCGCTGGATGAAGCGTATCTGGACGTCACCACGCCCTTGCGTGACCTGGGCAGCGCCACTGCCATCGCTCAAGAAATACGCGCCGCAATTTTCGATGAAACCCGGCTCACCGCGTCGGCCGGCATCGCGCCCAATAAATTCCTGGCCAAGATCGCCAGCGACTGGAACAAACCCGATGGGCAATTCGTGGTCAAGCCGGCGATGGTGGACGCGTTCCTGGCACCGCTGGCGGTGGGCAAACTGCCGGGGGTGGGCAAGGTGATGGAAACCAAACTGGCCGAGCTGGGCATCCACACCTGCAATGACCTGCGCAGCTTCGGTGCGGAGCCGCTGCAACTGCGCTTCGGGCGCTGGGGGCGGCGGCTGCATGAGCTAGCGTTCGGGATCGACCAGCGCGAGGTGCAAAGCGAGCGCGCCACCTTGCAGATTTCCAGCGAAGACACCTTCCCGGTGGATTTGCCGCTGGACGCGCTGGAGCCGCATATTCGTCGCTTGGCGGCCGACACATGGCAGGGCTATGGCAAGGAATGGCAGCGCCACCCGGGCCGCATCGCCCGCACCGTGGTACTGAAACTGAAAACCGCCGACTTCCGCAGCCTGACGCGCAGCTTGACCGGGCCGGAACCGCCCACCTCGGAACAGGCCCTGGCCGATATCGCCTGCGCCCTGCGCGCACGCGTGGAGCTGCCCGCGCAGACACGCTACCGGTTAGTGGGCGTGGGACTGTCCGGTTTTGCCGAAGCCGATGGCAGCCCGGCGCAAGAGGATCTGTTTTTGTCCGCCACGCCGGCATGACCGCGCAGGCGTGAACGCCGCCGCAAGAGTGGAACAATCACTCTGATTGCAAGCGCTAGGCTGCTGCAATGACCACGCCCGCAACCCGTAGTGCAGCACCATCGCCAGCGTCATCAACCGCGCCACTGGCTGACGATTTGCGCGGGCTGTTGCGTCTGCTGGTGCAAGGCATCAGCGCCACCAGCGGGCTGACCGAGCACGTGCATGCCAATGTCCTGGGCGTGCCGGCGCGGCTGCTGGGCGTGCCGGCCAGTGCGCGCGCACGCGGCATTGCGCGGCTGGCTTACGCATCCTTGCGCACCACCTCGCAGTGGGTGGGCAGCGGGCTGGAAGCGGCCTTGGCCAAGCTGCCGTTGGCTGCGCAAACCGGCACCCGATCAGCGCGGCGGGAGGCCCTGCTGGCCGCACTCAATGGAGTGCTGGGTGACCACCTGCACGCCAGCAGCAATTCCCTGGCGTTGTCCGCTTGCCTGCGCAGCAATGGACAAGCCTTGCCACTGGATGACGCGGCATGGCCCGCCGGCCTGCCCTTCGCAACCCCCAAACTGTTGGTACAGGTCCACGGACTGTGCATGAACGACCTGCAATGGTGCCAGCAAGGTCACGATCACGGTGCGCAACTGGCCGCCGAGCATGGCTATACGCCGGTGCATCTGCACTACAACAGCGGCCTGTCGATCGCCAGCAACGGCCAAGCATTCGCGCAATTGCTGCAAGAATTGCTGGCGCGCTGGCCAGTGCCGGTGGAGCGCTTTGCCATCCTCGGTCACAGCATGGGCGGCTTGGTGACACGTGCGGCAATTCTGCACGCCAGCCGCAATGCGCAGCCATGGCTGCAACAGCTCGATCAAGTCGTGTTTCTTGGCACCCCACATCACGGCGCGCCGCTGGAACGGGCCGGCGATCTGCTGCAACACACCTTGGGCCTGACGCCGTGGACGGCCCCCTTCACCGGCATCGGGCAGTTGCGCAGCGTCGGCATCCAAGACTTACGGCACGGCAGCATCGACGCACCGAATACAGATTGCCCAGCGTTGCCAACACACCTGCGCGCCTACGCCGTTGCGGCCTCCACCCAAGCCATTGCAGCGGGCCGTGGCGGCCGCTATCCGCGTGGTGACGGCTTGGTGCCCATCGCCAGCGCCCTAGGCGAACACCGCGACCCCCGCCGTCACCTGCGCATCCCCAAATCACACCAATATCTGGCAGCCAGCACCGGCCATATCGCGCTACTTAGCAGCCCCGAGGTGTATCAACAGTTGCGGCGTTGGTTGGCGTAATTGTTTCAGCAGCGGCGTTGTCACGCTTCCAAGGACGGCAAGCGAGCGACGACCGTCAATCTTCGCTTGCTGTCCTCGCCGGCGCAACGGCAGCGGGCGGCAGGTACGCCTTCTGCTCGAAACAGAAGCGTCCGGCCGGATGACGCCACTGTTCGTCGACCTGGCCACGGGTTCGATTGCGCCGCCAGCCATCGGGATCCGAGGTCGTGGTCGCGAAGACGGCACACAGTGCGTAGGTGTTCCCTGATCTGCGGATGTATTCGTAAGCAGCCTGCGCGTCCGGGTCATGGATCGAAAGCGAACGCCCCGGCTGGTCGGCCAGCAGATCGAGCGATCCGGGCAGCGCGTTGTGTTCGAGCGCCCACACGTCGATCACCTGAACGATCGTCTTGAGATCGTCGACGCGGCGCTGGTCGAGGCGCTTGCCGCGCTGGGTCGCGGGTGAATCCATCACCGTCACCGATAGGGCCAGCGTGGCCGCCACGACCACACCGGCAAGGATCATCAGATTGCGTCCGACGCTCACGCCACGACCTCCTCACGGCGCAGGTCGTGCAGGTAGTAGTAGAGGATGCCGCCGGCAATGACCGCCACCACGATCGATTTGATGAAAAACCGCAGCGTCGCCTCGCCGCCCAGCAGGTTGTAAAGCAGCGCAGTGAAATCGCCGATCAGGGTTCCGGCCGCCACAAACAGCGTCAAATAGGTCAGCCAGCGCCGCACCGGCGACAGGCGCTTGATCGGATGCTTGGCAACGTCCCTGGAAATGCCGTAGGACATCCACGCAAACACCGGAAAGGCGATCACCAATGCTGCGACCGAAAACCGCATCGAATCGCCGCTGTCATAGAAAGGACGCGCTACGCTGGGGTCAGGCAACGCCCAATTGACCAGATCGAACAGCAGGCTGCCCAAGTGGAAGGCGCTGAAATACAGCGTGGTGAACAGCAGCAGGTACTGGAACGCTTCCTTGGCCGACATCGAGGCGCGCGGCCGTGGCACCGGCACCGGAAATTCGACGTCGGCATAACCGTCGAGGACGCCGCGGGTTTGCTCATCGCTCCAGCCGGCTTCGGCCAGCGCCTCGCGGATCGCTTGCCGCGACTGCCCGCGCCCCAGCGCCTCGCGCACGAACAGTTCAAGTTCCGGACTGCTGACGGCCATTGCCCCTCCATTCTCGTATCGGTGATCGCAACATAGCAAACTCGCTCTACGTTGCGCATGCCGCTGCCGACTGGCCGAGTTGCAAACACGCTCACGCAACGCTCAAGCTGCGTTGGCGACAATGGCCGCATGAGCCCCGTTGTCACGCTTGATTCCATTGATCCGCGTCCACGGCCGCCGGAACGTCCGTTGCCATCGGACTGCTGCGACAGCGGTTGCGACCGCTGCGTGCAGGACGTCTATTCGGAAGAGTTGTCGGTCTATGAGGCCGCTCTGGCGGCGTGGCGCAAACGCCACCCGGAGGTGGCGGACTGATCAGCCGGTCTCCCGCAGGTAGCGCCAGCAGCGGGCCGCGCCCGCCTTCCAGCCCGCGAACTCGATACGCGCATCGCCGCCCGCGGCCAGCGCGATCGCGCCGCCGTGGAAGTCCCAGCTGCGCGCCTGGCTGTCGGCAGTTTCGCAAGCCTGCGGCTGCAGGCTGCGCGCCTGCCGCGGGCGTAGCCCTTCACCGCTGCGCTTGACGCAGGCTTCCTTCAGCGACCACAGGTTCAGGAATTCGGCCTCGCGGGCAGGTTCCTCCATGGCCCCCAGCGCCCGCGCCTCGTCGGCCGAGAACGCAAACCGTGCCAACGCATCCAAATCGCGGCCGCGCCTGGGCAGTTCGAGATCGACGCCCACCGCCACCTCGCCCAGCGCCACGGCCAGCCAGTCGCCGCTGTGCGCGATCGACAGCGACAGCGGCACCGGCTCGCCTTTGACGCGCAGCGCCGGGCGGCCGTCCGCGAATGCATCCAGCACGACCTGCGTCAAGCCAAGCCCCAGCCAATCCGCCGCCAGTCTGCGCGCCAGCCAGTGTCCGGCTAGGAAACTCTCGCGTCGGGCCGTGGAACGCATTCCGTCCAGCCGCGTCCGTTCGACGCCGGTCAGCCAGCCAAGCTTGCCGCGCTGCGCGCGCTGCGCGGTCTTGTCGATCGCGGCAAGTTGCAGCAAAACCCGCGGCTGCGCCATCGCCTTAGCCTTACTCGATGGTCGCGGGCAGCAGCTTTTCCGGCTCGGCCTGGACGTCGATCCTCAACTCGCCGTCGATGGCGTCCAGCGCCACCCGACCGCCGCCGGCCAGCTTGCCGAACAGCAGTTCGTCGGCCAGCGGGCGCTTGATCTTTTCCTGGATCAGGCGCGCCATCGGACGTGCGCCCATTTGCGGATCAAAACCGTTGTGGCCCAGCCATTCGCGCGCCACCGGCGTGGCGGTCAGGCTCACGCCCTTTTCGTGAAGCAGCACTTCCAGCTCGATCAGGAACTTGTCGACCACGCGCAGGATGTGCTCGAAGCCCAGCGGCTGGAACTGCACCACCGCATCAAGGCGATTGCGGAACTCGGGCGTGAACGCGCGCCGGATCGCTTCCATCGCATCGGTGCTGTGATCCTGGGTCATGAACCCGATGCTGCGTCGCGCCGCCTGCACCGCGCCGGCGTTGGTGGTCATCACCAGAATGACATTCCGGAAATTCGCCTCGCGCCCGTTGGTGTCGGTCAGGGTGCCGTGATCCATCACCTGCAGCAGGACGTTGAACACGTCCGGGTGCGCCTTCTCGATCTCGTCGAGCAGCAACACGCAGTGCGGGGTCTTGACGATTTTCTCGGTCAGCAGACCGCCCTGGTCGAAACCGACGTAGCCGGGCGGCGCGCCGATCAGACGCGACACCGAATGCGATTCCATGTATTCGGACATGTCGAAGCGGATCAGCTCGATCCCCAGCTGGAGCGCCAATTGGCGCGTCACTTCGGTCTTGCCCACGCCGGTGGGACCTGCGAACAGGAAGTTGCCGATCGGCTTGTCGGGCTGGCCGAGCCCGGAGCGCGCCAGACGGATTGCAGAGGTGAGCGTGGCGATCGCCGCGTCCTGGCCGAAGATCACCATCTTCAGGTTGCGGTCGAGGTGCTTCAGCACGTCGCGATCCGACGCCGACACCTGCTTGGCCGGAATCCGCGCCATCTTGGCGACGATGGTTTCGATCTCTTCGACATCGATCACGTGCTTGCGCAGCTCCGGATCCAGCAGGCGCTGGCGAGCGCCGGCCTCGTCGATCACGTCGATGGCCTTGTCCGGCAGCAGGCGGTCGCCGATGTGCTTGACCGACAGATCCACCGCAGCGCGAATCGCCTCGTCGGCATAGCGCACTTCGTGGTGCTGCTCGTACTTCGGCTTCAGGCCATGCAGGATCTCGATCGTCTCGGCCACGGTCGGCTCGACGATGTCGATCTTCTGGAAACGCCGCGCCAGCGCGCGATCCTTTTCGAAGATGCCGCGGTATTCCTGAAACGTGGTCGAACCAATGCAGCGCAGCTCGCCGTTGGCCAGCACCGGCTTGATCAGGTTGGAGGCATCCATGGTGCCGCCGCTGGCGGAACCGGCGCCGATGATGGTGTGGATCTCGTCGATGAACAAAATCGCGCCCGGCACCTTTTTCAGCGCGGCCAGCACGCCTTTCAGGCGCTTTTCGAAATCACCGCGGTATTTGGTTCCTGCCACCAGCGCACCGAGGTCGAGCGCGAAGATCGTCGCATCGGCCAGCACGTCGGGCACCTCGCCGTCATTGATCCGCTTGGCCAGTCCTTCGGCCAGCGCGGTCTTGCCGACGCCGGATTCGCCGACGTAGAGCGGGTTGTTCTTGCGCCGGCGGCACAGCACCTGGATGGTGCGCTCGACTTCGTCGGCGCGGCCGACCAGCGGATCGATCTTGCCGGCAGCCGCCAGTTCGTTGAGGTTGGCCGCGAATTCCTGCAACGGATCGGACTTGGCCTCGGCCTGTTCGCCGCCTTCCGCCTTGCCCTCGCCTTCCGGCGGCGGCGACGCCGGATCTTCGCCGTGCTTGGCGATCCCGTGCGAGATGTAGTTCACCACGTCGAGCCGGCGCACGTCCTGCTGGCCGAGGAAATACACCGCGTGCGAATCCTTTTCGCCGAAGATCGCCACCAGCACGTTGGCGCCCGCCACTTCCTTGCTTCCGGACGACTGCACGTGGTAGACGGCGCGCTGCAACACGCGCTGGAAGCCGAGGGTCGGCTGGGTATCGCGGCTGTCGTCCTCGGGCAAATGCGCGACCGAAGCTTCGATCGCGTTTTCAAGCTCGCCGCGCAGTCGCGCAAGATCGGTACCGACCGCGCGCAGGACCGCTTCGGCGGATGGATTGTCGAGCAGCGCCAGCAGCAGGTGCTCGACCGTCATGAATTCGTAGCGCGCCTCGCGGGTGCGCTTGTAGCACTGACCGATGGTTTGTTCGAGATCCTTGCTGAACATGCCAGCTTGCCTCCGTTACGCCTGCTACCTATGTAAGGTGCAAACGGCAAAGGGGCAAGCCCCTGCTGTGATCGCGTTCACATTGCCGCCACATCAATGACGCCGGTTCAGTTGCGCTCCATCGTACACAGCAGCGGATGCTGGTTCATCCGGGCGTATTCATTGACCTGGGCGACCTTGGACTCGGCGATGTCGCGGGTGTACACGCCGCACACGCCGCGGCCGCGGGTGTGCACATGCAGCATGACCTGGGTGGCACGCTCCAGCCCCATCGGAAAAAACCGCATCAGCACGTCGACCACGAAATCCATCGGCGTGTAATCGTCGTTCAGCAGCAGCACCGTATACATCGGCGGGCGCGCAAGATCGGGACGCGCCGGTGCAACGACGGTCCCGCGATCCCCTTGTGGCTTGTCAGGCTGTTGTGGCATAGGCAAAGTATAAATGGCCGCACGTGCGGCTGATCCCAATTCCAACCGGAGCCACCCATGCGCCTGCTCGCCCTGTCTCTCGCCTGCCTGCTTACCTTGGCGTCGCTTCCCGCCAATGCCGCAGATCCCTCGGTGGAAGCGCGTCTGAACGCGCGCGGCACCAAGTTCACCGTCGACGACGACGGCGACTACAAAGTCGTCCTGAATTTTACCGAAGAAGGCCGCACCCAGCTGGTCTATGTCTCCGGCGGTACCGAAGAAGTCGGCGGCACCCTGATCCGCGAAGTGTTCGCACCGGCGGCCAACATCAAGACCGACGGCGTGACCGGCGCGGTTGCGCTGGAACTTCTGAGCGAAAGCCGCACCAAGAAGGTCGGCGCCTGGGAAGTTTCCGGCGACTACCTGTACTACGTCATCAAGATTCCGGACAGCATCGACGCCGCACAGCTGGCCGCATTGATCCGCGTTGCCGGCTCGATCGCCGACGACAAGGAAATCGAGCTTTCCGGCGACGCCGACAAGCTTTGACATGCTCGCCGGCGGCACCCGCCGCAGCGCTGCTGACATCACCGTCGCCGTCCTTGCGGCGCGCGACGGTCGGCTGCTGTGCATCGAAGAGCGCGTCAACGGTCGGCTGGTCTTGAACCAGCCGGCCGGCCATCTGGAACCGGGCGAAAGCTTGCTGGATGCCGCCGTGCGCGAAACCCGCGAAGAAAGCGGCTGGAACGTGCGCGTGTACGGGCTGGTGGGCATCTACCAGTGGCCGCTGCGTTCCACGGGGAAAACCTACCTGCGCTTTGCCTTCGCTGCCGAAGTCCTGGACGAAATTCCCGATGCCAAGCTCGACGAGGGCATCGTGCAGGCACTGTGGCTGACGCCCGAAGCGCTGCTCGCGCAGGCCCCGCGCCACCGCAGCCCACTGGTCTGGCGCGCCGCATCCGACTTTCTCGCCGGCAGCCGGCAGCCGCTGGGCCTGCTGCACGCGCTGCCGTGAGTAGCGGAAAAATCGTCGTCGGCGTTTCCGGAGGCGTGGATTCCTCGGTCGCCGCCCTGCTGCTGCGCGACGCCGGATTCGACGTCACCGGCGTGTTCATGCGCAACTGGGCCGACGACGACAGCGGCGACTGCCGCGCCGAGGACGACCGCCGTGACGCCGTCGCGGTGTGCGGCCAGCTCGGTATTCCGATCCGATTTCGGGATTTTTCCGGGGAATACTGGCGCGAAGTGTTCCAGGACTTCCTCGCCGAATACGCGGCCGGCCGCACTCCCAACCCGGACGTGGCCTGCAACCGCGAAATCAAGTTCAAGCATTTTCTCGACGCCGCGCGCGAACTCGGCGCCGACGCGGTGGCCACCGGCCACTACGCCCGCGTGGCGCGCGACGGCAATGCGTTCCAACTGCTGCGCGCCGTGGACCGCAGCAAGGATCAGAGCTATTTCCTGCACCAGCTCGGGCAGGCGCAGCTGGCCGCCACCCGTTTCCCGCTGGGCGAACTGCACAAAAACGAGGTGCGCCGGATCGCCGCCGAACGCGGCCTTGCAACCGCGACCAAGAAGGATTCGACCGGCATCTGCTTCATCGGCGAACGCAATTTCCGTGCGTTTCTCGCCCGCTACCTGCCAAGCCGCCCCGGCGACATCCTCACCCCCGACGGCCAGCGCGTCGGCACCCATCCCGGCGTGTGCTTCTTCACCCTTGGCCAGCGCGAAGGCCTGCACATCGGCGGCGTGCGCGGGCGCGCGCAGGCGCCGTGGTTCGTGGTCGGCAAGGACGTCGCACGCAACCTGCTGTACGTCGATCAGGACCACGACAGTCCGTGGCTGCGCTCGAGCAAGCTTTCGACCGAACCCGCCCACTGGATCGCCGGAATCCCGCCCGCGGCGCGCTTTCCCTGCACCGCCCGGACCCGCTACCGGCAGGCCGACGCCGCCTGCACGGTCGTCGTCCAAACCGACGGCACCCTGGACGTGCGCTTCACCGATTCGCAGCGCGCGGTCACGCCCGGACAATCGCTGGTGCTCTATTCGGGCGATAATTGCCTCGGCGGCGCAGTCATCGCCGCCACCGACGCACCGCAAGCCAGCCAGACACCCTTCGAATGAACATCAATATCGACGACCGCACCCTGGCCTTGGCCGGCCTGCTGCAGGCGCTGGCGCAGGTTCGCCGCATCGCCGAGACCGGGCAGTTCGAAAATCACCAGGTCGAAGCCGCGCTGGACAGCGTATTCCGGATCGATGCAGCCAGCGCCGAGGCGGTGTACGGCAATGCCGGCAACCTGCGCAGCGGTCTGGGCCTGTTGCGGGACTACCTCGCCCACGGCAACAAGGACGAAGCGTTGGGACGCTTGGTGCTGGCCGTGTTGCAGCTCGAACGCCGCTTCATCCGCAACGACGAAATGACTGAGCGGGTGCAAACCGCGCTGCGACAACTGGAAACCAGCGGCCGCACGCAGGCAAGCACCGACCCCGACACCATTTCGGAATTGGCCGGACTCTACGCCGAGACCGTTTCGACGCTGCGCCCGCGGGTGATGGTGCAAGGCAACCCGCACTACCTCGGCCAGGCCGGCGTGGTGGCGGAAATCCGCGCCCTGCTGCTGGCCGCACTGCGCTCGGCCGTGCTCTGGCGCCAGCTCGGCGGCAGCCTGTGGGACTTCGTGTTCCAGCGCCGCGCGATGGCGGCCGCGATCGACGCGCGGCTGGCCTAGCCCCGGGAAAGCCGGATCCGCTACTGCGAGCGACTGGCCGGCTCGCAGCGTCACGAAAAACAGCAACACTGCACATCGACCGCCTGCATCGGCCGAAGCGGACGCGCGCCGTCCTTGGCGCGCAATTCCTCAGGCAAGCCGGACGCGAAGCGTCAATCGGTGTAGGTGTACTCGCCGATCTCGCACACGTTGATTTTGCTGCGGGTCGCTTCGTTGCCGTTGCTGAACACCGCCTTGAAGTCATAGATGCAGGCGCCGGTGCCGTCGTCGATGTTGATCCGGACCTGGCCGCCGGACTTCAGGACGCGATCGCCGAGGATGTCTTCTTCCCAATCGGTGGTCGAGGAACGCGACGCATAAAAACGCACCATGGTGTAGCTGGTCTTGTTCTTGATCACGACATGACGGTCGGCGGCGCTTGCCTGTGAGGCTGCCCCGAAGGTGAACAGGCCCGCCATGCACGCAGCCAGGATCGAAGTACGAATGGAAATCATGTAAAGCACTCCACAATGTATGGAAGGGGCGCTGGACTTGACCGATACACGGGTTCGGAACCAAGCACAGGCAGCTTCATCGGCCGCCTGCGCACAGTGTCCAATTCCGAAGAATCCATGGGAACCCCCCATACGAGGGATAACCCCATTCACCCCTCGTGAACCGGAGCCTAGCACAAGGTTCAACGCAACAAGGCGGTCGGAGCGGACGTTTTTTTCATTCTGAAATCACGGGCCGTGACGGAGTCGACACTCGCACTTTTTGCCGGTTCCCCCCCTGTCCGACAGCGCGGAAACCGGCATCCGCCCCTCCGATCCGCGAACGCTCCAACTGGCGCGCGGCAACCTTTTCTCAAGCCCCGGGAACGACCAACTTCAAGCCCTTGAAATAATCCCGGAAGAAACCCGCATCGCGGGTGATCAGCGCCTCGCACTGCAGCAGCGCGTGGGCGCCGATCAGGAAGTCGGCCACCAGCCGTTCGCGGCTGCCGCCGCGGGCCCGAAACCGCCGCAGCATGTGCCCGGCGCGCATCGCCGCGCCTTCGCTGGCGGGCAGATAGCGGATTCCGAGGGTGGCCAGCGGCTCCATCAGGCTGACCGAGGTTTCCAGCACCGCCTGCACCTCGGCCACCACCGCCTCGCACACCACCACATCGTCGCGTGCCAGCGCGTCGCCGATGCAGGCCTCGGCCGCCGCCGCGTGGCGCGGATCGCCCACCAGCAGATCGATCAGAACCGGGGAATCCAGCGCAATCATGGTCGATCAACCCTTGCCGCGTGCGCCCGGGGCGCGGCCGCGCAAAGCGCGCATGGCTTCGTCGGTGGTCGCCAATCCGTCCACCAGGCGGAACGTGCCGCGCACCTTGCGCAGCGCCTCGCTGGCGTCCTTACGCAACACGATCCGGCCGCCGTCCAGTTCGACCTTGAGCACGCTGCCCTTCACCAGTCCCAGCGCATCGCGCACCGGTTTGGGCAGGGTGACCTGTCCACGCTCGCCCATGGTGACATCCATCGCCCTTCTCCGACACATCAAGTATGGGTGAAGCATACATACTTTTTTTGGCGTACCATAGCCCGGCGCGCGACAGCGGCTCACGAACCTGTCACGCAGGCAACCCTAGACTTTCGGCGTCCCTGCACGGAGCAATCCCATGATCGACTCTTTCGGCACTCGCGACCAGCTCGCGATCAACGGCAAGACCTACACCTACGCCAGCCTGGCCAAGCTCGGACAGCGCTTCAACATCGCGCGCCTGCCGTATTCGATGCGGATCCTGCTGGAAAGCCAGCTGCGCCACGAAGACAACACGACCGTGAACGCCTCCCACATTGAGGCGGTCGCCAACTGGAAAGCCGAGGCCATCCCGAGCACCGAAATCGCCTTCATGCCCGCGCGCGTGATCCTGCAGGACTTCACCGGCGTGCCCTGCGTGGTCGATCTGGCCGCGATGCGCGATGCGGTGGCCAAGCTCGGCGGCAAGCCGGAGCAGATCAACCCGCAGATTCCGTCGGAGTTGGTGATCGACCACTCGGTCCAGGTCGACGTGTTCGCCTCGCCCGATGCGCTGGACATGAACGGAAAAATCGAATTCCACCGCAACACCGAACGCTACGGCTTCCTGCGCTGGGGCCAGAAGGCGTTCGGCAACTTCAAGGTGGTGCCGCCCAGCACCGGCATCGTGCATCAGGTCAATCTCGAGTACCTGTCGCGGGTGGTGATGGAGAGCGAGATCGACGGCCAGCTCTGGGCCTATCCCGATACGCTGTTCGGTACCGACAGCCACACCACGATGGTCAACGGCCTGGGCATTCTTGGCTGGGGCGTGGGCGGCATCGAGGCCGAAGCCGCGATGCTCGGCCAGCCTTCTTCAATGCTGATCCCGCAGGTGGTCGGCTTCAAGCTGACCGGCAGGCTGCCGGAAGGCGCCACCGCCACCGACCTCGTGCTGACCGTGGCGCAGATGCTGCGTCAGCACGGCGTGGTCGGCAAGTTCGTCGAATTCTTTGGCGACGGCCTGCAGCACCTGCCGCTGGCCGACCGCGCCACCATCGGCAACATGTCGCCGGAATACGGCGCGACCTGCGCGATCTTCCCGATCGACGCCGAGTCGCTGGCCTACCTGCGTCTGTCCGGCCGCAGCGAGGAGAAGATCGCGCTGGTCGAAGCCTATGCCAGGGCGCAGGGCTTGTGGCACGACGCCAATTCGCCGCAGGCCAGCTACAGCTCGACGCTGGAACTGGACATGGCGACCGTGCAGCCTTCGCTGGCCGGCCCCAAGCGCCCACAGGACCGCGTGCTGCTCTCCGACATGAAGGAATCGACCCGCAAGGTCATCGGCCAGCTCACTTCCGCCCGCGACCAGCGCAATGGCGATGTCTCCAACTTCGTGTCCGAAGGCGGCGGCTCTGCGGTCGGCAACGAGCAGGTCGGCAAGGGCCTGGCCGACATCACCATTGACGGCCAGCACGTGCGCATCAAGGACGGCGCCGTGGTCATCGCCGCGATCACCTCCTGCACCAACACCTCCAACCCGGCGGTGATGATCGCCGCCGGCCTGCTGGCTCGCAACGCTGCGGCCAAGGGCCTGACCCGCAAGCCGTGGGTGAAGACTTCGCTGGCACCGGGCTCGCGCGTGGTGACCGATTACCTGGAAAAGGCCGGGCTGCAGAAGGAACTGGAGAAGATCGGCTTCTACACCGTCGGCTACGGCTGCACCACCTGCATCGGCAACTCCGGCCCGCTGCCGGTCGAAGTCAGCGCCGGCGTCGCCGCAGGCGATCTGTGCGTGGTCTCGGTGCTCTCGGGCAACCGCAACTTCGAAGGCCGCATCCACGCCGAAGTGAAAATGAACTACCTCGCCAGCCCGCCGCTGGTGGTGGCCTACGCGCTGGCCGGCAGCACCGACGTCAACCTGACCACCGATCCGCTGGGCACCGGCAGCGACGGCCAGCCGGTCTATCTGAGGGATCTCTGGCCGACCGGCAAGGAAATCCACGACACCATCGCCGCGACCATCGATCCGGAGATGTTCAAGAAAAACTACGGCGACGTGTTCAAGGGTGATTCCCGCTGGAACGCGATCGCCTCACCGGACGGCGAGCTGTACGCCTGGGACGATGCCTCCACCTACATCAAGAACCCGCCCTACTTCGACGGCATGACCATGGAAATCGGCCACATCGCCGACATCCACGGCGCGCGCGTGCTCGGTCTGTTCGGCGATTCCATCACCACCGACCACATCTCGCCGGCGGGCAGCATCAAGAAGGACTCGCCGGCCGGGCGCTATTTGATCGAACGCGGCGTCAAGACGGTCGACTTCAACAGCTACGGCAGCCGTCGCGGCAACGACGACGTGATGGTGCGCGGCACCTTTGCCAACATCCGCATCAAGAACCAGTTCTTCCACGGCGAGGAAGGCGGCAACACGCTGTACTTCGGCAGCAACCCGCCGGAAAAGCTCTCGATTTTCGATGCCGCGATGAAGTACAAAGGCGACGGCACGCCGCTGGTGGTGATCGCCGGCAAGGAATACGGCACCGGGTCTTCGCGCGACTGGGCGGCCAAGGGCACCCTGCTGCTGGGCGTGAAGGCGGTGATTGCCGAGAGCTTCGAGCGCATCCACCGCTCCAACCTCGTCGGCATGGGCGTGCTGCCGCTGCAGTTCAAGGACGGCGAAAACGCCGCCAGCCACGGCCTCGACGGCACCGAGATCTACGCCATCGCCGGCCTGGACGACGGCAAGTCGAAGACCGCCACCGTCACCGCCACCCGCGCCGACGGCAGCCACAAGAGCTTCGAGGTCGATGTGCGCCTGCTGACGCCCAAGGAAGTCGAGTACTACCGCCACGGCGGCATCTTGCAGTACGTGCTGCGCGAGCTGGCGGAGAAGAAGCCGAACTGACGCCAGAGTCCTGTTGTCGGTTGCATGGACGGGGCGCTTTCAAGCGTCCCGCCTTTTTTCTGGCATCACCAGGTGCATCGGCACGGCGCGCATGCAAACGGCATCTGGAGTTTTTCGCGCTTCAGCAGCTGGGCTGCCGCTTGCAACAACAGGATTCCTACCGCGCCGGGACAGGAGCCGATGCCGATGCATGCGCATCTGCGACCGGATCAATGCGGGCGTCATCCAGCCACAGCACACCGGAAACCCGCGCTGCAGCCCCGTTCTGGACGGGGTTGACCAAGCGCAGCCACTGACCGGGACAGTTCTGGGCCGGAATCGAAACAACCATTTCGGAAGCCGTCCAGTCGAAGCTGCCGAGTACGGGATCGGAGATCGCCACCGCCCCCTGCTTGCCGGCGCAGACGAATTGCCAGACCAGACCGGCAGCACTGTGCAGCTCGCTGCCGCGCATGCGCATCTTCAACAGATAATTGCCGGAAGCAAGATGCAAGGGATGCGCCAGAAGCACGCCGCGGGTTGGACGCTCGAAGAACCTGAGCCGAAGCGCGCGACGCGTGCCATTTTGCATCGGCTCGAAATCCGTTGCCGCATCGGCATCGGACGGCAACCGCCAGTCGAAGCCGAACCCGGCCGGATCGCGCGAAAAATCGCCGTTGTACAGGCCGGCTCGCCCGCCCCCGGCCACGTGCGCAGACCAGCGTGCATGGGCTTCGTCCCACTCTCCGGCCGCAATGAGCCCGCCGATCCAGTTGGCGAATTCGTCCGACGTCAGATCGCGATCGGCGTCGAGTTCCCCGAACACCCGGCTGGCCGCCGTGGGATTGGAACCCAGCGCGCGCAGCATGCCGGCTCGCCACGGCGGGTCGCTGCGCAAGATCTCGACCAGCGCCCCGGCAAAACGGCCATCGAGCGCCATTGGCACCAGTCGGCCAAGGACCCGCCCGCTGGCTGCGGCGCGATCCGGCGAGGTGCGCAGGTAGAAATCGATCCAGTGCAGCGCAGCCGGGTAATTTTCGCGCTGCAAATACTGCTGGACCAAACCATCGATCGCACGCGAATCGCGCGGCGCGCGATGCACCGCGATTTCATAGAGCTTGAGCGCCTCGTCGCTGCGCCCCGCTTCGGCCGCAATCCCGGCCAACATTCGAAACGCCCGCCCCTGCAGAGGCTCTCTGGCCAACAGCACGCGCGCCGCGGACGCTGCGCCGACGCGATCGCCGCGTGCCAAGCGCGCTTCCGCCAGCGCCCACAGCGCGTCCGGTTCGCCCGCATGCCACTGCAGGGCCTGCTCCGGGTTCGATTTCGCAAGACGTTCTGCCTGCAGCATGCCGACAATCCGCCATCCGGCAAACACGGCAAAAACCAGCGTGGCCGCGACCAGCGCCACGCGCAACGCGGGCCTCACGGGGCTTCCTCCAGGTCGATCGAAGTCACCAGCCAGCGCCCCTCGCGCCAGACGACGGCCGCCGACAGCGTTCCCCGGGTGATGCCGGCCACGCGATAGTCCGACCGGAGCGATGCGGCCGTCTTGCCGATCCGCCACTGCGGAGAATCGAGTCTTGTTGCCCCGCCGCGGTGCATGTCGCGGCGCACGCCATCGGCACGATCGAGCGTCGCGGCGCTGCTCCAGATCGGAGGCGGCGTCCGATTCTTGGACGCCAGATATTGCAGGAGTTGATTGCCGACCTGGCGCGCCTGCTGGATACGTTCGAAACCCACATCTCCGTCCACCCCCAGCTCGGGTGCGGCGCGCGCTCCCGAGTGCCGCGAGAACGCCTGCCGCAGCCGCCCGAACAACGTGGCCTCGCCCGCTGTCCCCGAGCTTGCGGCGGGTAAGGGTGGCGTCCTGTCGATTTCCGATGCCGCGCCCGAATGGCCATCGGACGATGCGATCGAATCCGAGGCAGGTGCAGCCGCACGTGCCGGTACGCTGGGCGGCACGCGCGGCGTGGCCGCAACCGCAGCCGAGGTCGGGGGAGTAGTACGAGTCGCAACCGGCGGCGAACTCCTGGGGGGCCGTGGCGAGGGAACCCGAGCGGAAGCCGCCACGCTGCGCGACGCAGGCGGTACAGTCATGGGTACCGGCACGGAGCTGCGCGACGAAGTCGCCGCTGGCTCCACGGCAAGGCGCTGTACCGGCGTTGGAGCGAATTCCGGTTCCGGCACAGGCGCGGGCCGCGCCATGCGAGCGTCGATCCCGACAGTCGCTGGCGCAGGCGTCCGGGACGAACTGCGGCTCGCCAAGCTGCGCGCTGGCAGCGCTGCCGGGCGGACTTCGGATCGCACGGTCGCAGCAGGTGCTGGCGGGCTTGCCGCCGCTTCAGTCTCGTTGAATGTCCACGGCTCCGGCTCCTGCTCGCTTTGGCGCACCGCCAGCCAGCCCAGCAGCAGGCACACGCCCAGCAAACCAACCACCAATGCACGGTGGCGCTTGCGAACAAGTATTGGCGAATCGGTCGGGGCGGCGGACGGCCAAACGCGCCCGCCACCCGAAGGCATGTTCGCTACCGAAGCAGTCCGGAATTGCCGATGGTCATCGCTACCGACAGCGTCGCTACGGGCAGCATCATAATCGCGCCGCCGGTCGCCGCTGCGCAGCTGATTCCAGGCCGTGTTGACCCGCGCCGCGAACACGGAATCATCGCCGCTCTGCTGCCGATCCGGATGCAGCCAGATCTGCAACAGGCGGTAGTGCGCCTTGATTTGTTCGATAGGCGCATCGGCTTCGACGCCGAGAATCCGGTAGGCATCGGCATCGGCGTGGAACAAAACCTCCCGGGCATAGAAACGCGCCGCTTCCCGAAGCGTTTCGGAAGACTCCCGCAACCTTGCCGCCGCCGCATCCAGTTCCTCCGGCGCGACGTTGGCCGCGATCGCCAGCAGCTCCGCAATCCCCGGTGGCAACGGACGCTGGCGCAGCCGGTACCGCTCCGCCGGTGCATGCTGCAGCGCCAAGGCCCATTCCAGCGCGGTGCCGGTCGCACCGTCCATCCGCTCAACCCTTCGTCAGTTTCAACTTTCCTTCGCGGGAGGCACGTCCATAATCGTAGTTGTAGCCGTACCCGTAGCCATACCCGTACGCCGCCTTCTGGGTATCGTACTTGGACAGCAACGCGCCGACCACGCGCGCGCGCGCAGCCATCAGTCGCTTGAGCGCAATCTGCGCCGTGCGGATCTTGGTGTGCCCTGCGTCGACGAGCAATACGCTTCCATCCACCACGTTGGACAGGATCGGGGCGTCGGCCAACCCCAGCACCGGCGGACCATCGATGATGACTTGGTCAAAACGCTCGACGGCCACGGTCAGCATCGAGACCAGCTTGGAACCGGACAGCAGTTCGGCCGGATTCGGCGGCAGCGGGCCGGCCAGGATGACCGACAAACCCTCTTCCCCACTCGGCTGGACGACCGCCGTCAGCGACTCAGACCCGGACAGCAGGCCGCTCAATCCAGAGACTGCGGTCTTGATACCCAACGTTTTATGCAGCGACGGATTGCGCAAATCGCCTTCGACCAGCAGCACGTTCTTGCCCAACCGCGCAAAGTTTCGCGCCAGCGCCAGCGCCGCCGTCGATTTGCCCTCGCCGGGCCCGGGACTGGTGATCAGCAAGGTGCGCGGTACGCCGTGGTCGGTGGAGAACTGCAAGGCCGCGCGCACCGAGCGGTAGGCCTCCGAGAAGCCGGAGCCGGGATCGGCAGCGACGTCTGCGACCCGCTTGCCGTCGGCCACCTTCGGCACCACGCCAAGCACGGCCAGCCGCAGCTTCTGTTCGATGTCCTGCGGAGACTTCAGGGTGTCGTCAAGATATTCCAGCAGGAAAGCGGCGAGCATGCCCAGTAAAATTCCGAACATTACGCCACGACTCAGATCCTGGACGACATTGGGTTTGAACCGCCCCGCTCCCTGCGCCGCATCGACGATGCTGATGTTGTTCGCATTCGCCTGGCTACTCGCGCCGATTTCCTTGTAGCGCTGCAGCAGGCCATCGTAGAGCTGGCGATTGGTGTCGACGTCGCGCTTGAGGATGTTGTACTCGATGCTGTTGCTGCTGGCCGCAAAGGCTTGCGTGCGCAGCTGCTCGACTTGCGCCGACAGCGCGGATTCCTCGGCGGCCGCAGCGTCGTACTCGGCCTTGACCGAACCGCCGACCCGACCGCGTTCGGCGGCGATCTGCTTGTCGGTCTCGTCGATTTGCTGGCGCAGCTGGATCATGTCCGGATAATCCGGCTTGAACGTGGCCAGCTTCTGCTGGTATTGCGCCATCAGCACCGCGCGCTGCTGCTGCAGCGGCCCGATCGCCGAAGCGGTCAACTGCTCCGTTGAAGTCGCGCCGCTGCGCCAGCGCGCCTGCGCCTTGATTCGCGCCTGCTGCGCCTGCGCCAGCGCCGTGCTGAGCTGGGTCAGGCTTTCCAGCGCCAATGTGCGTCCCTCGTCATCGGTGATCGTCAGTCCCTGCGAACGCGCGTATTCGACCAGCTTGCGCTCGGACACCTCGAGCTTGGCCTTGGTCGCCGCGATCTGTTCCTCAAGGTAGTTCCGCGCGAAACTCGAGCGTCCGCTGTACTGCTCCTGGTTAGAAGCGATGAACTCTTCCGCAATCGCGTTGGCGGTGCGCACCGCGAAATCGGGGGACGAGCTGTCGTAGCGGATCCAGACCAAGCGGGTGTTTTCAACCCGATTCACGCTCAAACCACCCTGCACTTCGCCGGCGACGGCATCGCGAATCGCATTGGACTGGGCAGTGGCAGCGGGCTTGGGCTTGCCCGCTGCCGGCGCGGCGGACTGCGGGCGGATCAGCCCGGTCAGGCGGCCCAGCCAACTCGGGGCCTCGAGACGGTCGAGCGCGGCCTGATCGAGATTCAGGCGCGTGGCCACGCGTTCCGACAGACTCCGACTCTTGAGCAACTCGAGCTGGGTCTGCAGGTATTCGTCATCCCATCCCCAGTCGGTGGGCGCCGGCATGCCCGTTGCGACAGCCCCCATGTCCGCGGCCCTGGCATCGATCTGGACCAGTGCCTGCGCGCTGTACATCGGGGTCGTCATCAACGTGTTGACCAGCGCCAGCGCGGTGACCGCGGCGGCAATGCTGACCACCAGCCAGCGCCACTTCAGCAGGATGTGCCAATATTTGCGCAGGTCGAATTCGCTGGCCTCGTCCTCGCTCTGGTCTTCAAACAGGCTCAGCGCCCCGCGTCCATGCGCCAGAGCAAGCGCACGCCGCTCGACGGGGTCCTGGCGCGCCGGAAGCCGGTCGCCACCCTGCGCCGGATCGACCGGAAGGTTGTCATCAGTCATTCGAAGCTATCCTTGTCGAGGCTTCAAAACCAGCGGAACAGGCCGAGGATCGGCATGGCCTTAAGAAAACTTCGCATCGCCGACTTGCTGCCCGACGCCTCGACCACGACGATATCGCCGCCGTAGAGTTGCGGATCTTCCATGGTGCCGTTGCGCAACATTCGCATGTCGTAGGCAGCCGCCATCCTCCTGCCTTCGACCTGGCGCATGACAACGACGCCGCGCGGATCGGCAGTCTCTTCCTTGATGCCCCCAGCCATCGCGATGGCCTGCAACAGGGTGATCTTGTCGCTGATGGGGAAGATGCCCGGATGCCCCAGCTCTCCTTCGAGGGTGATCCTCTGGCTGGCGAATTCCTTGACGAACACACTGACCTGCGGGTTCTGCAGATAGCTGGCCGAATACAGCCGCTTCAGCTCGGCCTCGAGCTCCTGAGTGGTCCTCCCGCCGGCCGCAACCGTGCCGACCAGCGGAAGAGAAATCTGGCCCTTGGCATTGACGCGCACTTCCTTGCTCAGCGCATCGACGCCAAACACGCTGATCGACAGCAGATCCATGCCGCCAATGCGGTAGTCGCTGGCTTCCTCGATGGCAACGGCAATATTGCTGGAGTCGGGCGGTGGCAGCGCGCCAGTCGAACCGACACCGACGCGCGGCACGCCGCGGGCGCCGCCCCCGCTGGCGCAGGCGCTCAGAAGCAAGCTCAGAACCAGCAACAGGCACAGTGTTGGCAAGCGCTGCATGTACGATCCTCGACTCTGGAACAGCGATTATGACGTTCGCTCGTTTCAACGCAAGCCGCGCGGTGGCGGCACACCGCACGCGGACGCCGCCGCGAAGCGCGAATGCGTGCATTCAGGGGGGCTTGAGAACCCGTCCATGACCTGCAAATCCAACGGTGAGCGCGGCCTTGAAATGCGCTGCCAGCGTTTGCCGCAGGCCGACGATCCTGTAGAATGCGCGGCTCACGGGCGGTTAGCTCAGCGGTAGAGCATTGCCTTCACACGGCAAGGGTCGCAGGTTCGAACCCTGCACCGCCCACCAAGAAATACACACTAAACCCCTGTTTTTACAGGGTTTTTTGTTGTCTGACACACACGATCCAGCAAGCCAAAAACAGCAAATTTGGGCGTTTTTTGAAATTTAGTGTCCCCGTTTTGTCCCCGTTTTTCGGCATCTGTCAGCGCTTATCAGGCACTGTCAATCCCGCTGTCCCCGAATTGTCCCCACCTGACCCGTGGCCATGCACTCATGGTTCTTCCTGTCGAGTGTGGTAGGGTGAACTTGCAAGCCGGAAACTCTCCGGCTACTTATCAGGAACGCTACCGATCCTTGTCCATGGGTCGCGTCAGCCGAGCGTGAATCCTGACTAAGTAGCCTGGCTGGCGCGACCCGACGAGGTAGCGCCATGCAGGACGAACTTCCCACAGCCATGACGATGACGGTGCAGCTGTATTCGCGCCTGCTCGACCGTTACGGCCCGCTGCTCAGCATCGACGACATCGCGACCGAGCTGCGATGCACCCGCGCCGTCATCTACCTGCGCCGCTCCCGCCAGCGCACCGACGGTATGCCGGCACCGATCAGTGAGTCCACGCCACTGCGATACCGCGCAGCAGACATCGCGCTGTGGCTGGCCGGCGACGCTGTCCCTTCCGCGCCGTCGCCCGCGGCGGCACCCCGCAGACGCAAGCCGGGTAGACCCCGGAAGGTAGCTGGCGCGGAGAGCTGACGTGGCCACCTCCCCCGAGACCAACGGGATGGAGGAGCTACATGACGTGGTCGAGCGGATGCGCGCCGCTAACGCTCAGCGCCGCACCCTAACGCCATCCGCTACCGTCCCGATACTTCCTCAACCGCCTACACAGCTCCCGCTGTGGCCAGAGCCTACCCGAGCCGTGCCGAACGGATTTCTCCGGTCGGCCCTGTTCGGCGTGGTCCGGAAGGGGCGGCGACGATACATCAATGGCGAGGATCTTGCCGCTGTTGATGGCGTGACGATCCGATACAAGGGCGAACGCCTTGATCAAGGCGACCTCGATACGTGGGAAAGCGTACTGCACGCCGTGCGCAGGGAGGAACTGGGGAGCCGATGCCGCACCACGTCCTACGCCTTGCTCAGGCTGATGGGCAAGACCGACACCGGGAAAAATCGAAAGACGCTAGAAAACCGCATTGAACGGCTTGTCGCTAACGCAGTGACTGTCAAGCAAGGCCGCTTCACCTACATCGGCAGCCTGATCGCGAGCGCGGCCAAGGACAACGAAACGCAAGAATGGGTGATCGAGCTGGACGCCAAGCTGCGCCCGCTCTTCGCAGCCGATCAGTTCACGCGGGTGGAATGGGCGGTACGCCACGCACTGGACGGCCACCAGCTCGCGCAGTGGCTGCATGGTTTCTTTGCCAGCCACGCCAAGCCGTTCCCGCTCAAGGTTAAGACTCTGCACCGGCTCTGCGGCAGCGAGGCGAGTTTGATGAGCGACTTTGCCAAGAAATTGCGCAAGGCGCTGGATGCTGTGGCCAAGGCCAGTGTGGCCAATGGTGAAGGGTTCAGCTATGACATTCGCGGCGACCTTGTGCACGTCGAAAAAATGGCCAGCGGAACGCAGCGGCGGCACTTGGCAAAGAAGGCAGCGAAGCGACGAAAGCGCCGCGCTTGATGCCGTTCCAGCAGCCCCGCGATACCGTTCCAGCAGCCCCGCGATACCGTTCCAGCAGCCCCGTGATACCGTTCCAGCGGCCCCGCCATCCACAGGATAAACATGTTTATTTGATAGTTTTTTCAGCAACTTACCGCACTGCACAAAAATTGCCTAATCCTTCTTTAATCTTATCTAATCCGCGCGCGCATGCGCGACCTGTGGATAAGTCACTCAAGAGGCGCGCGCGAAGAGCGAAAAGCGCGAGCACAGAGCGCCTAGCTATGTCGTCTTGTACCGAGCCTCTGCGGTCGCCGTCGAAATCATTGCTGTAACTCACACGGCTCGACAATTCCCTCCCACGCAAAGCACCCCCGACCGAAGTCGGGGGTAGTTTCTTCATCGCTGGCCAGCCGCCAGCAAGCCGTCGTTGTCCAGCTCGCGCTCCAACCGGGGTATGGACTGCGCCCACTCCCCTTCGAGCCGCCGTAGCGCCTCCGCGATGGTGTAGTCCATCGCCACCAGCCAGTCGCTCCGGTTCAGCACCATCGCCACCAGCAGGCGCTCACCCGTGGACATGACCACCCACGCTTCGCGCCCTCCCATTGCCGCAGCGCGGCATTTTCCCAACATGTGCTGGTAATCACTCATCGTCGCCTCCGCTCGCGTCACCGGCGACCTGCCGGCATTTGAGAATGCTGCCTGTGCGGGGATGACGTGTTGCACCATCCGCGCCGGCCAGCCAGAGCGGCCCATGAACGCGCCTGCGGCGCTCGCAGGGCTGCGCCCTGCCCTTACGCGGTCGAGCTGCGTCGCTCCTGACCAAGACGCGCCTGCTCGCGGTCATACGCCCAGCGCATCCATAGGCCGAAGCCTGCCGGTAGGCACGCGCAGATGAAGATTGCTAATCCAGCCATGCCATTAGCCTAGCACTACAGCGGTACCCCACAGCTCACCCACCACATCTGCTCGTCCGGACGGTTCGTGGGCGGTCGCCGTGCTACGCGCTCGCCATCGATCCGTCGACCAGCTCGCAATGGGACGGATGTGCTAGGTTGAACACCGGAACGGTGTACGCGGCAGCGATGCGGACGGCCATGCCGGTGCCGCCATAGACGTTGACGACCCGGTTATTGTGATCCTGTACCACCACCATTACGCAGCCTGTGCGACCAGCTCGTAATACGGATGCCGTCGGTCATCGAAGATCGCGAATAGCTCTTCGTCCGTACGACCCACTGGCGTAAGCCATGCCTCCACGTGCTCCGGCCGGATGTTGATGATGGTGCGGTCATGTCCAGCAGCGGCTACTTCCGGCTCCGGTTCGTCCGTGATGGCCGCGAAAGACCACAACTCCGGCTCTTCTCCCTTTGGGTCAGTCCAGTGTGAGTAGAGGCAAGCGATGTACATCGTCTCGCCCGTACGTGGGCGGAACTGAATCTCCTTGCTGCCGCCTCGGCCGTCATCCACGTTTTCGTAGAATGTCTCCGCCAGCATCAATGCATGCGTCTGTCCGAATTGTTGGCGCCAGAACCGTGTCAGGTTGTCACGTCGGGCGTTGTAGGTGCCGGAGATCTGGCCCGATTTGGTGCGATCGATCGACGCATCCATCCCAGCGGGCCGGCAGTGGTAGCGCATGGGGCGTACGACCTTCTTGCCGTTTTCGATGATGAGCACCGGGGCGTACCAGTCGGGAAAGATGCGGTCATCTCGTACGGGGTCATGCCGGGTACGCTTGGCATCCTCGATCCAGCGTTGCATTTGTTTGATCTTGTTGCTGGCGATCCGCTGCTCGTTGAGCGCGGCCTTGGTTTCCTTGACGTCCAGCTTCGCTTCGGCTGCGGCAAGCCGGGCTTGCTGATTCGCAAGTTCAGCCTCGCTCTCGATCAGCTTGCGTCCGTTCCATTCGGCGATGAGATCCTGAATCTTCCGTTCCAGCTCCGTTCCGGGCCGCATGAAATTCAGATCCATGCCTTTGGGGATTTTCGTTCCGTCGGACAGTCGTTGCCGGGCGCGGTATCGCTCTTCGCGATTCAGGTACAACGCCCAAAACGCCTTGATGTCGACGTCAGCACCGAACTGGCGCACATAGGTGTCGTACTTGGCCCAGCACTCAGCGGAATAACACACGATCCGGCTCCGGTTCGCTTGGCACGCAAGCATCCTGCCATGCCCGCAGGTTCCACTGCGTGGAACACGCACGCATTCAGCGAAATACTAATGGCGAGCTGCAGGACCCGGGCGTAGGCTCGCTACCCCGTGTCTCAGCTGGTGAGTCACAGGCGTGTGAGGATCTTGCGCCATGCACAACACAGCCCATCGTGACCCGCCGACCCTGATCGGCCCGGTGTCGGTCCTGACCCAGCGCCAACTGCCGCTACTGGCCATGCAAGCCGCTTGTGGCTTCCCCAGTCCTGCCGAGGATTTCTTCCGCGAGGAGGACCGGCTTGACCTCAACGAGAAGCTGATCGTCAACCCGCCAGCGACCTTCCTGGTGCAAGCTGACTGCGGCGGCTCGATGGTGGATTACGGCATCCACGATGGTGACTTGCTGATCGTGGACCGTTCGATCACCGCACGCCCTGGGCATACCGTCGTGGTTCTATGGGAAGGCGGCTTCACCGTGAAGAAGCTCTACTGCCGTGATGGCCGCATCGTCCTGGCGTCCAGTGCAGGCTACCCGCCGATCATCGTGCCCGAGGATGTCGAGCTGGATGTCTGGGGCGTGGTTCGCAGCAACGTGCATTTCCATGTCTGAGTCCGCACCGCGTTTCGGCCTGATCGACGGCAACACGTTCTACGTCTCCTGTGAGCGGATGTGGGATCCATCCTTGCGTGATGTACCCACGGTCGTTTTGGGCAACGGAGACGGCTGCTGTATCGCGCTTTCGCCTGAGGCGAAGGCACTTGGCCTGAAGATCGGCACCCCGATCTTCCAGGTGCCCGATGCAGTGCGTCAGCAGGTACAGGTGCGTTCGGCCAATTTCGCACTGTATGGCGACATGTCGGCGCGCATCGTGACCATCTTGCGCGACCTGTTTCCGCGGGTGGAGGTCTATTCGATCGACGAGAACTTCGTCGATGTCGAGGGCATCAGGAACCCCGAGCGACTCTGCCTGGAAGCCCGGGAGCGCATCCTGCAATGGGTCGGCATTCCCTGCTGCGTCGGGCTCGGCACCACCCGCACGCTGGCCAAGGCCGGCAACAAGCTGGCGAAGGTGCAATCGCGTCGGGCGGTGAAGGCCGGGGCACTGGCGGTGTTTCATGCCACCCCGGGCAACATCCACCAGCTTCCGGTCGAGGACGTCTGGGGCGTTGGCCCGCGCTATGCCACAAGGCTGGCACAAGAAGGCGTGCAGACGGCTGCGGACTTGGCCGCGTTGCCTGCGGAGTCCTTGCGCGCCCGTTATGGCGTGGTGCTGGCACGGACGCAACAGGAGTTGCGCGGGGTGTCTTGCGGCGATCTGGAGCTGGAGGTGCCGGATCGCGAGCAGATCGTGGTCTCGCGCACCTTCGGGCGCGATGTCGCCGATCCCTGCGATGCGTTGGCCACATTCGCAACCGTGGCCTGCGAGAAGCTCCGCCAGCGCGGTCTTGCCGTCGCTGCGGTGTGGGTCTGGCTGGACGGCAATGCGCACAAGGGCGATGGCTTCCACGCCTCACGTGCCGTGCCCTTGCCGTTCCCAACCCGGGATACCCGCGATGTATTGCGTGCCGTGCGCTGGATGGCCACATCGATCATGCGCCCGGGGCAGAAATTCAAGCGCGGAGGTGTCGGGCTGGCGGATCTGGTGCGGGGTGAACTACGTCAAGCGGACATGTTCTCCGTACCGGATCCGCGTCGGGAGCGCGGCATGGAGGTACTGGATCGCATCAATGCCAAGTTCGGGCGTGGCACGGTCGGTCTGGGCACGGCGGGGTGGAAAGTGGGTGGCGCACGGCCAGGGGAACGCCGATCCGGCTCCCTCGACGCACAGTGGCGCCCTACCCTGAAGGCGTTGTCACCGGACTACACCACGCGCTGGGATCAGCTGTTGCGGGCCCGGTAGGCTCGGCTACAACCACCGCGCTGACGGCATCATCGCACCCCGGCTCCCCAGCTACGCCCATGCCGAGGAAATCGCCGCTGCCCATCACCCGGCATGGGACACCCTGAGTCCCACTGTCCGCAAGCTCATGGCGCGCAACGTCATGCAGGTCCTGGGGCGCGACTGCCTCTCCCCTGCCAGCTTCGTGATCTGCTGGGCACCGGATTCGGTGCTGGACGAGGCAGGCCGAGTGGTGGATGTGGCGGGCGGCACGGGGCAGGCGGTGCGGATCGCGGCGACCTACCGCGTGCCGGTGTTCAACCTGGCTCACCCGCCGCACCAGGCGCGGCTGGACGCATGGCTGGCGGGCAATCCGTGAAATCGAGCGCAGTAGGTGAGTAAACGGCGCTCACAAGTGCGCGGACGACGCCTGGAACTCCGGG
Source organism: Xanthomonas sp. (assembly GCA_018262705.1). Lineage (GTDB taxonomy): Bacteria > Pseudomonadota > Gammaproteobacteria > Xanthomonadales > Xanthomonadaceae > Thermomonas. The sequence goes on along the minus strand of JADFDQ010000010.1, from coordinate 80,154 downwards.
CGGCCTGGACGACGGAAAGGGGCAAAACGCCCCATTCAGGAAGGACTGGCGGCCTACCCTGGGCGAAGCCTGAATAGGGCAAACCCCCATTCAGCAAGAATTGAACGGCCTCCGTCAAAGTGAGTAAACGGCGCTCACAAGTGAGTAAACGGCGCTCATAAGTGAGTAAACGGCGCTCACAAGTGAGTAAACGGCGCTCATAAGTGAGTAAACGGCGCTCACAAGTGAGTAAACGGCGCTCATAAGTGAGTAAACGGCGCTCACAAGTGAGTAAACGGCGCTCATAAGTGAGTAAACGGCGCTCACAAGTGAGTAAACGGCGCTCATAACTTTCCCCCATTCAGCCGCGCAAGCCCTTGATTCCAGACGAGAAAATCGGAAACCCGCCGAGGGGGGTCTAGCTTTTGTTCTAGCTTGATACCTAGCTTCATCCTAGCTAGGTATCTAGCTTGGGTTCTAGTCGCGTACGAGCGCGTGCGCGACCCCGGCGCTGGGTGCGCCGGTTCGCTCACGCTCCAACCCGTCGATGGAAGATCCAGAGCACAACCGCCAGAGCCAGGGCGCTGGGCGAAGGAAGGGCGGGCTACCTGCTCCCCTTCGTCCTGCTGCATTGGAGCTTGGGCGGCGAGCAGGGCGAGCCGCCGCCACACCCCCGCGTGCGTGCGCGTGAAGCGCGCCGACCCACACACGCCCCGCCCCGACACGTTGCCGAGAAGCCGCCTGTATCGCGCCACACGCCCCGCGCAAGGGTCGATTGGGGCGCTGGTAGCGGGTCGATGCCAGACGGGCCTTGTAGCGCGTCCTGTGCGGTTTGGGCGGTGGCCGGAAAGGACAGGCGACGGGGTGACACCGGCGAGCGCCCTACCACGTCGCCGGGAAGGCATCCAGCAGCGCCGCCACGCTCGTCCTGCCGGGTGGTAGCGACCAACACCGCAGACGGGTGCAGGTCAGCCTTGTGGCGCGTCCTGTGCGGTTTTGAGGCCTGGCCGGAATCAGACAAGGCGACAGCGAGGTTGTTCTAAGCCCCTCCCTTCGGTCGGGTCCATGAGGCGCTTTGCGCCTTGCGTGAAGGTGCTGCGCACCTGTGGGGTCAGGCGCTTCGCGCCGGACAGCCGGCTCGCTGCGCGCTCGCCGGCCATGACGCGCCTTGCGCGGTGAGGCACCTACGGTGCCATGAAGGCGCTGCGCGCCTGCCTCCGCCTTAATCCATCCATTTATTCTTCCGTGCCGCAGACTCCCGCCCAAATCCATCCATTTATTCTTCGCCACCCCTTTCCTGCGCCGGAATCCATCCATTTATGCACTCACCGCCCACCCACTCAGTCACCTATCGCCACCCGGCCATCGAGACAGCCCCATTTCCAGACCGCAATCACGGTGCAGACACCCACCACCACCCCGGCCACCAAGACAGCACGAACCACCGCTGCGCTCTCGCCCAACTGACACCTACTGCCACCCCGGCCATCGAGACCGCACGAACGCCCCTCCCCGGCCTGCATGGCTGCCCCTACAACCGCACCCGGCCATCGAGACTCTCCGACCCACCACCCGGCCACCGAGATTGCCGCATACCACCACACAGACGCCGCCAACTGCATGATTGCACCCGCTTTTCCCGGCCATCGAGAGTTTGCGAACGGCCTGACCTGCTATAACGTAGTGCGTGCGATCAGCACCCGTGCGCTATAACGTAGTTCGAAAAAAGGTGAAGGGCGTCGATAATAAGGGTTTAAGTCGCCTCCTGCCGATCCGGGCTGAAGGGTCGTCACCAGACTGGTGACGTGGTGTTGATGGGGAGTTGACAGGGCGTTGTCGCCACGTCACCACGCCGGCAGCACCGGCAGACATGGGTGTTGGTGGCCTGATTATGCTCTACCTATTTGATATACAATAGTATTTCAGAAAGTACCATTGTGTAATGGTACTTAATGGTACTTGTCATTACTCAATGACAAGTACCATTGAGTAATATTGTTTTCATCACGACGTCCCCCCATTTTTGAGTAGCACAGCGATTTGGAGTCCAGTCCCGCAACCCTAGGAGATTGGACGTGAAGAAGCGTTTTACCGAGGAACAGATCATCGGCTTCTTGCATGAGGCCGATGCCGGCATGGCGGTGAAGGACCTGTGCCGGCGGCACGGGTTCAGTGATGCCTCGTACTACCTGTGGCGGAGCAAGTTCGGTGGATCACTAGCTTGGTGTAGTGTGTCCACCACGCCCACCCAAGGACCCTGCTGCAAGAATGCCATTGGTCTCGATGTTGGACACAGTGCCGTCAAGGTCGCCGCTGGCGCCGATGCAGGCCACACTGTCGTTCAGCCCCCCCCCTTGAACCTGATCAAATCCCCAACTGCGACCGGTCAATGTTCTGTCCGGCCTTGATGAGTTCGTAGATCAGTCCCACCAGCGGTTCCATCGCCTGTTGGTCGTGCTGCATGACGTGCGCGGCCAAGTCGCCATGTGATTGGTAGGCGCGCACGACGGCGGCTTCCACGGTGCCCTTGATGTTGCCGTTCATGGCGGTCTCGCGGGGGTTGTTGGCGATTTGGGCGACGGTGTTCGCATCTTCGCGGGCGATGTCGGCAATGTGGTTGACGAAGGCAACCTTGTCGGTCAGCGGCGTCACCTCCCCAAAGATCGAATTCAGACGCGCAATCAGCTGACGCAGATGTACAGGCAACGCAGCTGCGCCACCGCCTCCGGGACCGACTGGCCGAAGCACCAGCTTGTCATCCTCGGTCTGGCCACCCTCGCGGATTCCCGCCTTGATGTCATAGCCGGTCAACACCAGGCCAGAGACGTCCACTTGCTCCGGCGAAATGCCGTCCAGCCGCTTGGAGAGCAGTCGGGCAAAGCTGGCGAAGGCCTCCAGTTCGGGGTCGCCAAAGTCGATGGTCTGGGCGATATAGGTGTAGAGCGATCCAAACCGGTTCAGCCCAGCCCTGAAATCCAGCAACTGTTGTAGCGCTTCGGCCTGAATCTCGCGGGCGGCATCCGCCGCCTTCATGCCGGCCTCGTTGCCCTGAAGACGCGCCGCCTCGTAATCCGCCTCTGCGGCCTGAATTGCCTTGCGCAAAGTGGCCAGCCGGTCATTGAAACGCCGGGTAGGCACACTGGTCGCTGCGTACAGCGCCTTGTGCTGAGACTTCTCCCCTGCCGCATAGGCAGCAGCAGAGCGGTAGCGAATCGCCTTGTATTGCTGCACGTCCTCGCGAGAATAGATTCCAGCGCGATCCAGGGTCTCCTGCAAGTCGTACACCACGTTGGGGTTCTGCACATTCTGGATGCGGGCGCCGGCGTCGTAGCGGGCGAAGGCGTCCAGGATGCTTTGTGGCTCGTTCACAAAATCCACGACAAAGGTGGTGTCCTTGCCCAGCGTGGTACGGTTCAAACGCGAAAGCGTCTGCACGATCTCCACCGGGTTGGCGATTTTCTTGTCCAGATACATCGCGCAAAGCTTGGGCTGGTCGAACCCGGTCTGGAACTTGTTGGCCACGATCATCACCCGAAACTCCGGGCGCTCGAACACCTTGCGCAAGTCGCTGCCGTACTGGCGCGGGTTCATCGAGCTCTCGGTGAATTGCTCGTCGTCCTGGGCCACGAAGGGGTCGTTCTTCAGGGCCTCGTCCGTGGGGTGGGTGACTTCCCTGCCCGTGAGTGAACCGGAAAACGCCACCAATGCCTGGAAGCCCTGGTGCTGCGGGTGGGCCGCGATGTATGCGTCGATTGCCTTCTTGTAGCGCACCGCCGCCGCACGCGATGAGGTCACGATCATCGCCTTGGCAGTACCACCCAGCAGCGGGGCCACGTTGGCAGCGAAGTGTTCGACGATGAACTCGACCTTCTGAGTCACGTTGGTGGCGTGCAGGTTCAACCATTTGGCCAGCGCCCGCTTGGCCGCCCTTCTATCCACGCGCTTGCCATCCTTGTCTGGCTCGGCCAAGTTGAACGCGGTTTTGTACGGCAGGTAGCCTTCGAGCACATCGAGGATGAAGCCCTCCTCGATGGCTTGGCGCATCGGGTACTTGTGGAAGGCCTCCGGCAGGTTGTCTTTGCTGGCCGGCTGCGTCGGATCCTTGGGTCGCCCAAACAACATCATGGTGGCGTGCTTGGGGGTGGCGGTGAACGCAAAGTAGGACACGTTCCTGGGCCGCACCCGCGAGGACTGGATCTTCTCCAGCAGCTCCTCCACGGTCAGTCCTTCCATCGCCGAGGCATCGCGCAGGGCAAGCGTCGCTTGCAGCTTGGATGCCGCCGTGCCGGTTTGGCTGGTATGCGCCTCGTCGATGATGACGGCGAAGTTGCGGTCTGCCAGCTTGCCGTTGGTCAGGATCTGCTCCATCGCATAGGGGAAGGTCTGGATGGTGACCACGATGATCGGGGTCTGCCGTTCCAGCGCATCGGCCAGCTCTTCGGACTTGCTGCGGCCGGTGTCCCGGTCGCCGATGGCGGCGATCAGGCCGGTCTGGTGATCGATCTGCTGCACCGCGTCCTGCAACTGCTTGTCCAGCACGGTGCGGTCGGTGACCACGATGACCGAATGGAAGTAAGGATCGCCCTTGGCGGGTGTGCGCAGGCGGATCAGGTCATGCGCGGTCCAGGCAATGGTGCTGGTCTTGCCGGAGCCGGCCGAGTGCTCGCACAGATAGGCCATGCCGGGGCCATTTTTCTTGGCATCGGCGATCATCCGGCTGACCGCATCCCACTGGTGGAAGCGCGGGAAGATCAGCGTTTCCTTGCGCTGGTGGTTGCCAGCCAAGTCCACCACGTCCTTCTTCTCGGTGTAGACGAAGCTGTGGAAGATGCGCAGCCAGTTGTCGCGCTGGCATACCTGCTCCCAGAAGTAGGCCACCGGGTATTCGCCGTCCTCGCGAATCGGGTTGCCGGCATGGCCGTCGCGGCCCAGGTTGAAGGGCAGGAAAAACGTATTGGCGCCATCGAGTTTGGTCGCCATGCGGATGTCACTGTCAGACAGCGCGAAATGCACCACAGCGCCACGCTTGAAGGTCAGCAGCGGCTCCACCCGGCGGGTGGCCGGGTCGGTCGGCATTCGGTCGTTCTTGTACTGCTCCACTGCCGCTTCGGCGGATTGGGTGAAGTCGGTCTTGACCTCCACGGTGGCCACCGGGAGACCGTTGATGAAGAACACCAAGTCGATGGCCAGTTGGCTGCCGGGGCGGTATTTCAGTTGCGGCACCACACGCAGGATGTTGGCCTGATAGCGCTGCCATGCGGACGGGTCACGCTCGTCTTCGGGCTGGCCTTCGCTCAGGCTGATTTCGCCCCCGGCACCGACCAGCTTGATGCCGTTGCGCAACACCAGCACCGTGCCGTCCTTGTTCAGCGCATGGGCCAAGCGGTCCATCAAGGTGGCGGTGGCCTTATCGCCATTGCCAGCGACCAAGCGCTCCCATTTTTTCGGCTGGGTCGCCTGCAACCAGGTCACCAGGTCCTCGGGGTATAGGGCGTGGTTCTGGTCATAGCCGGATGTGTCGCCCACCTTCCAGCCCTGCGCAGCAAGCTGCTGGACGATGTACTCCTCGAAGTACTTCTCGCAGTGAGCGGTGTCGGTGAAGGCAGGTTGCATGGCTATTAAGTCCGTGAAAGTAGCGTGGCGTTAGTGCGCGTGTTGCTTACTTTCGGTCAGATTGCGGGGAGTTGCCTTGGTTGCTGTTCCCGCCACCTTGCTGGTTCTGAGACTGCCCTTGGCCGGGGTTGCCCTGTTGTGCAGGACGCTGCACCGGCAAGTTATTGAGGCTTTTGGTTGCGTCGCTTCCTGGCTTCATCTCTGTGTTGTCTGTCATGTCGAATCCTTAGGCGCCACTCAAGAGTCGCGCGATGATGGCTGCAAGCATTGAAAGTACCGCCAGGATGAACATCCCGACAGCGATCCAATCCAGCTTGCCCAAGAGTGGGTCTTTGTTGCTCGCGGCAGGGTCGTTCAACAGTCGATGCAGGTAGGCGGCGTTGTATTTGAAGACGAGCAATATGGTGGCGGCAGCCGAAGAGAAGGCCACCAAGCCGATGAGTAAGAAGGTCATCACGCACGCGTTCGAGACAAGCTCCTTGTCGAACAGCATGCTCATGCAGAAGCCAATCCCCGCCGATGAGGCCAGAAACAGTGAACGGTCCAGCTCGTTGCGGGTATCAACCCACAGCTGCCGGATGAAGCTCCAGGTTTCATCCGTCATGCTTGGCGGTTGATTGCCAGAGGAGGGGGCGTTCACGTAGCCTCCCGAAGGTCAATCTTGCCGGTGACGGCGGCGGTAATGAGGGCCGTGCGGTGCTCGTGCAGCAGCTCGATGGAGCGCTCGGTTTTGGTAATCAGTGTGTCGATGTGGGCGGTGGCGCGGTCGAGGTGGGCGACGATGTCGTCTTGTCCCTGGCGAGGGGGCATAGCCACTTTCTGAGCTTTGAGCCAGTCATCCTGAACTCTCTTTTGGCCAGCTGATCCCTCCATGTAACCTTCGGCAAATCGACGAAAGCCAGCTGCAGAGAATAGCCACCATGAGTACCGCTGGCTCACCAACCGGGATGGGCGCAGAACGATCAACTCAGTTGTACCAAAACCTACGCCTCCAATGAGGTCATTGACGGGGGAGCCTTTCCCGTTCTCAAAGCAGGGTGTGATCTTAGCCATGACTACATCGCCGTTCGCGAAATATGAATACCCCGTCTCCACTTCGGCGATAGGACGGGTGCGAGCCAGATCAAGTGCTCCAGTTTCTCCGATGGCCTCCATAGGAAGAAACGAAACCTCGTCTGAGCGAGGGCGGTTGGAGATTTCTCTCTTTGAAGGGTTGAAAGAGTAGTAGCGGCGCGTCGCACCAATCTCCCAGTGCGCCGGCACCTCCCCCAGCCACTCGACCCCGCTGTCCTTCATCGGCACGCCGGCATCCAGCCCCTTGGTGACGGCATGGGTGATCAGCGCCTGGCGCTTCTCGCGAAGCAGCTCGATGAAGCGGGTCTTCTTGGCCACTAGGGCGTCGATGCGTACGGTGGCGCGGTCGAGGTGGGAGGCGATGGCGTCCATCACGTCGACAGGCGGAACCACAACCGGCAGCCGCTTGAGGTCTGCGAACTTCATTGATTGGCGAATGCCGCCACCGATGCCATAGAACACCTTGCTGGTGTCATACGAGCGCATCAGGTACTCGAAGAATCGAGGGCTTGTTTGCGGGCGAACGGTCACGTAAGCGGAAGTGATAATCCCTCGCTCCTGGGAGCGGGCAGAGCGCAGGCTCGTCTGATCGTTCTGGAGGTCAGTGAGGCGGAATACGATGTCATTGGCCTCAATGACGTTGTATCCCTCGAAGCTGGCCGGAGTCAGGCCTTCCAGACGGCCCATGTCCTTGCGAACCAGTCGGCCATAGCTCAACGACAGTAGGTTGCGTTCCTTCAAGCCCTTGTTCGGGTGGTCAACTTCAGAGGCGAAAGAGTAGAAGGGGCGCACCGACCAGTGCGCAGGAATCTTGCCGACCCACTCAATGCCCGAGTTCTTCATGGGAAGCGCTGAAGGAGCGAGCATCACTCTGCCACCTCTTCCAGCAACGCCGCAATCTCCGCTTCCACCGCCTTCAGCTCCGCGTCGATCACATGCAGCTCGCGTGGCGGCACATACTTGTAGAAATAGCGGTTGAAGTTGATCTCATAACCGACCTTGCCGATGCCACCGTCGCGCTCGTCGGTATAGCTGGTGTCCACCCACGCATCGGGCACATGCGGCAGCACTTCGGCTTGCATGTACGCGCCCACGTCCTGCCCCAGCGGCACGCTTTCGAAATCCTCCAGCGACTTGTCGGGCACCGGGTTGCCTTCAATATCCAGCACCTCGGCAGCATCCGCGCTGCGCACGCCGAAGGCGGCTTCAAGTGCTGCGGCAAGCGGCTTGCCGATTCTCGGCAGGCCAGCCTTCTTCGCCAGTGCCGGCAGGCCTTCGAACCAGCCGTAGGGACGGGTCTGGCCCAATTGCTTGCGCAACAACTGCAACCAGCCGGCCTGCTCTGCATCCTCCAGCTTGGCAAAGGGCTTGCTGGCCTGAAATGCGGCGAGCCCTTCCTCGCTGACCTGCGCAGTCAGGCGCAGTGGCCGCAACACCTTGATGCGGCGATAGCCGAAATCGCGGTAATCCACGATGCGTACGTTCTCGCCGGCGGTGAAATCCGCATACAGGCGGGCGATGTCGTGGATCTGCTCATCACTGATGTAGCGGCGCTTGTTGCCCTCGCTCTTGCGCATGGGGCTGTGCATGGCGGTGGCATCGATCAGTTGCACCTTGCCCTGGCGTTCGGCGGGCTTGTTGTTGTCCAGCAACCAGATGTAGGTACCGATGCCGGTGCGGAAGAAGATGTCGGTGGGCAGCGCGACGATGGCGTCGATCAGGTCGTTTTCCAGCAGCCAGCGGCGGATCTCGGTCTCACCCTGGCCGGCATTGCCGGTGAACAGGGGCGAGCCGGACAAGATGATGGCGGCGCGCCCCCCGCCCTTCTTCGGGTGTTCGAGCTTGTCGATCAGGTGCTGGATGAACAGCATCGAGCCATCGGACACCCGCGGCGTGCCAGCGCCAAAGCGGCCCTGGAACCCTTTCTCACGGGCTTCGCGCTCGACAAAAGCCTGGTCTTGCTCCCACTTCTTTCCGAACGGTGGATTGGACAGGCAATAGTGGAAGTGCTGACCGGCAAAGGCGTCCTGCGACAGCGTGGACTTGGGCCCGGCGATGTTGGCCGACAGATCCCGCGAAGGCTCGGTTTCCAGCCGGCGCAGCAGCATCGTGGCCAACGCGACCGCGTGGGTTTCCGGCTCCAGCTCCTGACCAAACGGAATCAACACCGGTGGGGCCTTGCCTTTGGCGGCGAAACCATCGACATGGTTCATCGCATCGGTGAGAAAGCCACCGGTACCGCAGGTGGGGTCATACAGGGTGCGGATCAGGCCAGGGTTGTTGCGAAAGAGCGCATCATCCGGATCAAGCACCAGCGTCGTGGCCAGGTGCACCACGTCACGCGGGGTCATGAAGTCTTCGGCCGCCTCGTTCACCTCGGCACCGAAACGGCGGATCAGGTGCTCGTAGATGTTGGACATCACCCGATCAGGTACCGCGTCCGGATGCAGGTCGGTATTGGCAAAGTTCTGGCAGATCTTGAACAGGATGTCGGCACGCGCCAGCCGGGCAATGGTGTCGGTGAAGTTGAACTGGTCAAAGATCACCCGTGCGTTGTCCGAGAAGCCTGCGATGTACGCCTCCAGATTGGACTTGGTCTTGGTCGCACCCAGCGTGGCCAGCGAATACTGGGAGGTGTTGTAGAACGGCAGGCCAGCGGTCTGGCGCAGGATGCGCCCGTGGTCGATGCCCTTGTCCTTGAACTTGGCATAGGCGGCACGGACCTGCTCGCGGGTCGGCTCCAGGACGCATTCCAGACGGCGCAGCAGTGTGAACGGCAGAATGATCTTGCCGAAGTCGGTGTGCTTGAAATTACCCCACAGGTCATCGGCGTTCTTCCAGATGAAACTGGCCAGAACCGTGTCGGTGGGTTTGGGGGCTTGCGGGTCTGCTGAGGGTGTCTTTGCTGTTTGAGGATTGGTCATCTTCACTTCGATTTCTGGGTGTGCTGTTTGCAAGATCCTTACGTGAATCACTGAGCCAAATCAGGCTGATGCAAGCGTCAGGCGCCTACCTCCAGGCGAGCGCGGTTGATGTCCAAGCCCACCTACTGAGGGTGAACTTTGGGCTGCGACTCAGTGAGCGGAAGCTTCGGTGCGCTCCAGCCGCTCGGCGAGCCACACCTTGATGACCGATTGCCGCGTCACGCCCAGCCGCTGCGCTTCGTGGTCGAGCCTTTGCACCATCCATTCCGGGAAATCCACGTTGACCCGTCGCGCTGCAAGGCCCGGACGCCGCGCTTTCGACGGATCCAGCGAACCGGTGACGACCTCGCCATCATCGAAGGCGGGATCGAAGGCTTCTGTTTTCAATTTCATAGATGGCTACCTCTTCAACTTGGGCGTGGCGCACCGAAATGATGCGGATGTTCTCGCCCCGATATGTCACCACTGCCGCCCAGTGCCGAACAGCGATTCACCCGATCACCGGGTAGCAGGGTCAAAGTCGAAACAGGTTCAATATCTATACAATTTCAGGATATTTTTCAACCAAGCTTCCTCGCCAAATCACTCGCTTTGGGGTGGTAGTAGCGCTGGAGCATCCGCAGATCCTTGTGCCCTGTCACCGCTGCCAGCTCGACGAGGTTGGGCAATTTTTCCGCGAGATGGGACGTTGCCTCGTGGCGCAAGTCGTGGAAGCGCAGGTTGGTCAGCCGCGCATCTGCTTTTCGTCCGGCGTCCTTGCACTCCTGCACATATCGACGACGCGCCCGTTCGATGGTGCGCGTCCACGCCTTCTTGAGCGCATCGGCGGTTAGGCGGAACACCCTGCCTGAAGGAGGGGCAGTGTCATCACCTGCGAGCGTGCGCAGGATGGCGACGGCTTGACGTGATAGCGGTACCGTTCGCGGCTCGCCGTTCTTGGTCGTTGGCAGATGGGCCGTTTGCGCGTCGAGGTCGATATGCTCCCACCGCAACGACAGAAGTTCGCCCTGCCGCATGGCAGTCTCCAGCGCCAACAGGAAGACAGGACGCAGATAAGCCTGACGTGTGCCGACACGATAGTTGCCATTCCGCTTCGCCCCGCCACTCAGTGCAGACTGATCCTCCATTGCCGCCAGCAGCCGCGCCTGCTCGTCCTGCATCAGTCGCCGATCCCTTGCGTCGGCCACCACAGGCGCAACGATGGCGGCGACCGGGTTCTGCGGGAGCGGAATCAACCGCTCCTTGCGCCCCCAGGTCAGCGCGCCGCCCAGCACACCCATTTCACGGGCGACTGTTCCCGGCGCCACGGAGCGCAGGCGTTCATCGCGCCAGTGAATCAGTACGGCCGGTGTGAGTTGACTCAGGCGGTAGTGTCCCAAGTCCTCACGGAACCTGGCCAGTCGGCCAAGTTCCGCAGGCGAACCACGCTTGACCGCTACGGTTTCGGTATAGTCAGCCAGCAGCTCATCCAAGGTGACGCGGTGTGCTTGCGCTGGATCCGTCCACACGCCTTGATCCATTTGCAGCTCTTGTTCGCGTGCCCACTTCTGCGCCCGGCCCTTGGTCGAGAAGGTTCGCGAGACTACCTTCCCTCCCTTCCGGCGCACCTTCGCCTGCCATCTGCCCGAGGTTCTTTGCGAAAACGTCGCCATCGCTGAGTGTCCCCAAATTGTCCCCGTTGGGGAGGAAACTACTCTGAAAATGGCTTGTTTGCTAGATGTTATTTCGCCTTCACACGGCAAGGGTCGCAGGTTCGAACCCTGCACCGCCCACCAAAATCAATGACTTACGAAGACCCCGCGAAGCGATTTGCGGGGTTTTCGTTGCTGCGGGCGTTCGCACTGCCCCGGTATTGTCACGGCACCATTGGCAATGTCGGCCCGAGTCGGGCGCAACCACTCGGTCGATGCATCAGCACGAGTCGATGCACGCCTGTTCGAGCATGTCCCCGCGTTAGGCGACCACTTTGTAGCAAGGTCTGTAGTCGCCGGAAATCTTCATTCGCCGCTGTTCGACGAAGGCGCACAGGAGCGCATCGAGCGCTTGCATGATGTCGTGATCGCCGTGGATTTCGAACGGGCCGCGGGCTTCGATCTGCTGCATCGCGGCCTCCTTGACGTTGCCGGCAACGATGCCGGAAAACGCGCGGCGCAGGTCGGCGGCCAGCTCGTGCGGTTTGCGCCCATGGTGCAGGTCGAGCGCGGCCATGCGCTCGTGGGTCGGCGTGAACGGCTGTTGGAATTCCAGCGGCACCTGCAGCGCCCAGTTGAAGAAAAACGAATCTTTTTGCGCGATCCGTTGCTCGCGGACGCGCTGAACTCCGGCGAACATCCGGCTGGCGACCCGCGCCGGATCGGCGATGATGATCTCGTAATGCGCGGCGGCGGCATCGCCCAGGGTCAGGCGGATGAAACGATCGATCTGCTCGAAATACGGCGCGGCGCCGGTCGGGCCGGTCAGGATCAACGGGAAGCGCATGTGGGCGTTTTCTTCGCGCAGGAGGATCCCAAGCAGGTACAGGATCTCCTCGGCGGTGCCGACCCCGCCCGGAAACACGATGATGCCGTGGCCCATGCGCACGAAGCCTTCGAGGCGCTTTTCAATGTCCGGCATGATCACGAGGTGATTCACGATCGGGTTGGGCGATTCGGCGGCGATGATCCCCGGCTCGGTCAGGCCGATGTAGCGGGAGCGGCGGCGGCGCTGTTTGGCGTGGGCAATGGTCGCGCCCTTCATCGGTCCCTTCATCGCGCCCGGGCCGCAGCCGGTGCAGATGTCGAGCCCGCGCAGACCGAGCTCGTAGCCGACCTGCTTGGTGTACTTGTACTCTTCCTGTCCGATCGAATGGCCGCCCCAGCACACCACCAGATTCGGATCCATCGGGTACAGCACGCGCGCGTTGCGCAGCAAGCGGAACACGGCGTCGGTGATGCCCGCCGTGCTGTCCAGATCGGGATCGTCGCCGAGGTCGATCGCGGTGAACGCCAGATCGCGCACCACCGCAAACAGCAGCTCGGCCACGCCGCGGATGATCCGACCTTCGACAAAGGCCATGCCGGGCGCGTTGCGCAGTTCGATCCGCACGCCGCGATCCTGCTGCTTCACCTCGATATCGAAGTTGGGATACAGCTCCTGCGCCGCGCGCGGGTCGTCGTTGGCGCTGCCCGAGGTCAGCACCGCCAGCGCGCAGCGGCGCAGCAGATCGTGCAGGCCGCCGCTGGAGGCATCGCGCAGGCGCGCGACTTCTTCGCGCGAAAGCACGTCGAGCGCGCCGCGCGGATAGATGTGGGTGGAGACGGTGGGGAGGGCCGAATGCGCGAGTTCGACTGCCGCAGCCTGCGGCGACTGTGGGTTGTGTTCGTCCATGCTTGGAAGTCTAGCTCAGCAGTTGATGGATTCACTCAAAAAAACGCCCGGGAGATCCCGGGCGTTTGGGGATCGCGATGGAGCTTCGGATCAGAACTTGTAGCGGATCGTCAGCAACGCCTGCCAGCGCGAAATGACGCGCGCCGGGTTGGCATAGGTGTCATAGACGCCGAATTCCTGCCAGTTGGGCTTGGTCGGCGTTCCCAGGTCATAGACATACTGCCCACCCGTCACGTCGGCGACGTTGGCCAGCCGGCGGGTTCCGAAGTAGCCAAGACCTTCCTGCTGCCCCCAGTCCTTGTTCAACATGTTCAGGAAGTTGTAGATGTCGAGGCGCACGACGACCTTGTTGCCGTTGAAGAAGCCGGGGAATTCCTGCTGGAACCCGATATCCAGCTGCTGCACCCACGGCTGATGCGAGGCGTTCCGGCTGGCGATCTGGCCACGGTGCGAGCGCAGGTAGGAATCGCCTTCGATGAAGTCCTGGAACGCCTGGATCTGGGCGGCCGTGGTTCCGGCCTTGTAGGTGACGAGCGGATCGTTGACCTGCGGGATATACGCAAGATCCACGTTGCCGATGCTGTCGCCGTTGACGTCGGTGCCGAAGGTCCAGCTGTAGGGCTGGCCGGAATGCGCGTTGAAATACAGCGAGACCGAGGTCTTGTTGTCGCCCCAGAATGCGTGCTCCCAATTCAACGAGGTCTTGAACGACAGCGGAATTTCGAAACGCGACGCGGCTTCCACCGAATCGTTGGGATTGACGCGGGCGACGTAGTTGTAATTGGACCACGCCTGCGACGAGGTTCCCGGATTGACTTCGGTGCTGTTGGTCCAGGTGATGCTGGCATTGCCGCTGAAACCGTTCACCATGGCCCGGCTCACGGAGACCGTGAACGCGTCGGTGTGTCCGCCGCTGGAGTTCGTCAGCAGGGTCGAACGATTGTTGATTTCGGGGAACTTGCCGTTGTTGGTCCCGCTGCCGATCTGGCTCGTGCTCGCGTTCGGATAGGTCACCCAATAGGAATCGCGGCCATCCGGCAGCGTGCCCTTGGGCACGCCCACGTTCGGGATCAGGTAATTGATGGCGTTGCGCGCCTTGATCCGCTGGTATTCCAAGGTACCCACCAAACCCCAGGGCAGCTCGACGTCATAACCCAGGCTGAATTTCCAGGCCGTCGGCAGTTTGAAGTCCGGATCCAGCACGTCGATCTGGCAAACCGCGTTGGTCGCACACTGCCCGGCAGCGGCGGCCGTCGGGCCGGGCTGGTTGTTCGGATCCGGGTTGAACGGGTCGGCGACCGGATTGGTTCCGGAGTACTGCTTGGTCGAGGTGACGCCGTTGTTGGTGTAGGGGTTGGTCAGCCAGACATAAGGCGGCACGGTCTGGAACAGGCCGACGCCACCGCGCAACTGCATGTGACGCTGGGTGTCGAAGGTGTAATTGAAGGCGAAGCGCGGTTCCCACACGCGATTCTTCGAGCCCAGGGTGGTCCCGCTGGAATAGCCGAAGCGGCCCTCCCAGACCGGCGCACCCGGCGTCGTTCCCGGCGGGGGATTGGTCGTGCTTTCGATCGCCACCGGCGGTGCGTGATCCGCCCGCGGGGAGTTCAGGCGCAGGCCGAACATCAGCGAGAGGTTGTCGTTGACCTGCCAGGTGTCCTGGATGAACGGGCTGATCTGGGTGTACTTCCAGGTGCCCGCGATATCGCCCAAGGTGACGCCGGTCGGCAGGTAATTTTTGACGAACGTTCCGTAATTGCCCGCCAGGATCTCGTCCACCGGGGTGCCGTTGCCGTTCTTGTCGTAGAACCCGTAGGAGCCGTTCAACAGCTGGCCGAACACGTTGGCGACGCGGTTGCTCATGAAATCCACGCCCGCCTTGATCACGTGGTCGCCGGCGTAATAGGTGCCGATCAGGCTGCCGGTGATCCGGGTGCTGTCGATCGAGTTTTCGTGGCGATAGCGATCCTCGCCGCCGATGACCCAGGGTGCCGAGGAGTTCGGGGCGTAGTTGGCGCACTGCGACGCGATGGCCGTGAAGCACGCGAAGACTTCCGGCTGATTGACCGCGGCCCCGTTGGTGCCGGTGAAGCGCTGGTAGCCGATCTTCAACTCGGTGCTGAAGTTCTCGGTCCAGTCGCTGAACAGCTGAACCGAGTAGTTGTTGGTGACGGTCGAAACGGTGTACCAGTTGCTGGGCAGGATGGCGCTGGTTGCGCGCGCATAGCTGCTGTACGGCGTCGGCTTGGTTTCCTCGGTGCGCTGGTAGGTGAAGCTGACGCGGTGGTTGTCATTGATGTTCCAATCCACCTTGCCCAGATAGCGCCGATTCTGCAGGGCAACGGACGTCGCCGAGCCGTAGGCTCCGGCCTGGATGCCGATGGCATCGAATGCGGTGGCGACATCGTTGACCTGCTGTGCCGTCAGGAAGTTGTTGCTGACGGCATCGGCACCGACCCCGGACAAGCCATCGATCTTTTGATCTTCAACGCCAAGATAGAAGAACAGCCTGTCCTTGATGATCGGGCCGCCGACGGTGAAGCCGTAGGTGCGGTTCTGGTCGAACCCGCGGTAGCGCGGCCCGCCAAGACGGCCCACCATGCTGCCGGCATCGGTCAGCGCGTAGTACAGGGAGCCGTGGAACTCGTTGGTGCCCGAACGGGTGACCGCATTGATGTTCGCGCCGACGGAATCGGTGCCGACGTCGAATTCCGAAATCTTGATGTCGTAGGCGGCGATGGTGTCCGCCGAGATCGGCGACCCGGTGAAGCTCAGACCATTCGAGTTCAGGCCGAACGGATCGGTGACGGACAGGCCGTCCACGCTGATGTTGTTGTAGCGGTTGTTCTGACCGGCGACCGAGATCGAACCGTCGTTCTGGTCGGTGACGGTGATCCGCGGATCCAGACGCGCGATGTCGTCGAGCGAGCGGTTGCCGCTGACCGCCGTTTCCAGTTGCTGCCCACTGATCGAAGTCCCCGTGCCCTTATTGTTCGGGTCGAAGACGTTGCCCGCGGTTCCGAGCACCACGACCGAGCCCAAAGTGGTGGCGTCAGACGCACCAAAGGTGGCATCGACGGTGGACACCTGGTTCAGGTCGAGGTAGACGTTTTCCTGGGTGCGGGTGCCCTCGCCTTCCTTGGTGACGGTGATCGTGTACGGGCCGCCGACGCGCAGGCCGCGGGCGTTGTAGCGGCCGCTGGCATCGGTGGCGGCGCGGCTGACCGTGCCGGATTCGACGTGGGTGATCGTCACCTGGGCACCGGCAACCGGCTGGCCATTGGCGCCGGTCACCAGACCGCCGACACCGGACGAGGTGCTCTGCGCGAACAGGGGGGCCGCGGCGAGCGCGACGATCAGACCCATCGACAGCCTTGAAAGCCGGGCGCGGTTCGGGTGGTTCATGGTTTGGCCTCTGAAGTGAACTGGAATGGACGCAGACGCCCCGTGAGCCGCACTCCAGCGGCTGACACGCACGGGACAAGATCAAAAAAAACCATGGACGTACGCAGGCGTACGCCATGACGAAAGTTTAACATGATCTGAACTGATGACGGCTGACGCCGGTCCGGTTTTGCCGACTGGGTCACAGGCCGCGCAGTCGGCGCAAATCAGTCTGCGCAGGCGTGCCAGGCAGCAATTCTGGCCAAGCGTGAAAACTCGCTGGCCTCAGCCCACGCCGCGCAGATAAGCCGCGATTCCGTCGAGGAACATCTGCACCGAGATCGCCACGATCACCATGCCCATCAGCCGTTCGACCGCAGTCAAGACGCGGTAGCCAAGCAGCTTCTGCAGCCAGGGGGCGCTGAAAAGAATCAGCGCGGTCGCGCCCCAGGCCAGGGTCAGCGCCAGCATCCAGTCGCCCATCCGATCCGGCTGCTGGCTGCCCAACAGCATCACTGCCGCCATGCCCGAGGGTCCGGCGATCATCGGGATGGCGACCGGCACGATGAACGGCTCGCCGCCGGGCACCTCGCCCATCACCCCTTCGGCGGTCGGGAAGATCATCCGCAGGCCGATCAGGAACAGCACGATGCCGCCGGCGATCGACACCGATTCCTGCCGCAGGTGCATCAGATGCAGGACGTGCTGGCCGCCCCACAGGAACAGCATCAGCACGATCAACGCGATCACCAACTCGCGCACGAGGATCTTGCGCTGGCGCGCCGCGGGAAGCCCTTTGAACAGACTCAGCAGCACCGGGATGTTGCCGAGCGGATCAAGGATGAAGAACAGCAGCAGCGCGGCCGAGGTGATGGTCATGCGTGCCGATCCATCACCCTTCCGCGCCACCCTGCAGCGGCCGGCGACAGCAGTTCCACGCAGGCGTCGGCGTAGTCGGAGGCGGGGCGCGCCTCGGGATCGACGTTGAGCTGGTAGGCGGTGGAGCGCAGTCCGGTGCGCATCGGGCCGGGGCGCAGGCCGCTGATGCGCGGACCGGAGGCACCCAGTTCGGCCTGCAGCATCGGCACCAGCGCCGCCTGTGCGCTCTGGGCCAGACCATAGCCGCCCCAGAAGGCGCCCGCTGCATCGGGCTTGCCGCGCTTGACCGGCGCGTCGATGACGAACACCGCCGCGCCGGCATCGGACTTGGCCAGAAGCGGCAGGCAGGCTTGCGTGAGCCACCAGCGCGCGGTCAGGTCGACGTGGATGGCGCGGGCGAAGTCGGCTGGATCGGTATGGGCCAGCGGTGTCAGCGCGCGGAATTCGGCAGCGCAGTGCAGCAGGCCGTCGAGCCGACCGAATTCCGCTTCGATCGCCTGCGCCATCTGGGCGTAGTCGTCCGGCGTGGCGCCTTCCAGATCCAGCGGATACAGCATCGGGTCGGGGCCGACCGCCTTCACCGATTCGTACACCTTGTTGAGCGCGCGCACCTTGCGGCCCAGCAGAATGGTGTGGGCACCCGCCTGCGCGCATGCGACGGCGGCGGCGGCGCCAAGACCGCCGGCCGCGCCGACGATCAGGATCACGCGATCCTTCAGACTGCCCTGCGCGCTCACGGCTTGCGCGCGTCGGCCAGCATGCGCGCCAGCGCGCCGGATTCGGCCAGCTCGACGACGATGTCGCAGCCGCCGATCAGCTCGCCGCGCACGAACAGCTGCGGGAACGTCGGCCAGTCGGAAAAGCGCGGCAGATTGGCGCGCAGCTCCGGATCTTCGAGCACGTTGACCACCCGCATCGGCTCGGCGCCGGCAGACTGCAGCGCCTGCACCGCGCGGCTGGAAAAGCCGCACATCGGGTATTCCGGCGTGCCTTTCATGAACAGCACGACGGGGTTGTTGTCGATTTCGGCGCGGATGCGCTCTTGCACGGTTGGCACGCTGGACACTCCGGGACTGCGCCGTGGCTGCTTCACAAGGCAACGACGGACGCTCTCGCTACAATGGCTCGTCTGCAACCCGTCATTGTAATGCTTCGCGCGGCACCGCCGCTTCGCCACGAAACAAGGAGATCCACCCATGGCTATCGAACTGCCTGCCCTGCCCTACGCCAACAACGCGCTGGAGCCGCACATTTCCGCCGAAACCCTCGACTTCCACTACGGCAAGCACCATCAGGGCTACGTCACCAACCTCAACAAGATGATCGAAGGCACGGAGTTCGCGAGCCTCGGGCTGGTCGAAATCATCAAGAAGGCGCAGGGCGGCATGTTCAACAATGCCGCGCAGGTGTGGAACCACAGCTTCTACTGGAACTCCCTGTCGCCGCGCGGCGGCGGCGAGCCGACCGGCAATCTGCTCGACGCCATCAACGCCGCGTTCGGCAGCTTCGCCAGGTTCAAGGAAGAGTTCACCAAGACCGCGGTGGGCACCTTCGGCTCCGGCTGGGCCTGGCTGGTGCAGCGCAAGGACGGCACGTTGGCGCTAGCGAGCACCTCCAACGCGGCCACCCCGATCACCGGCGAAGACACCCCGTTGCTGACCTGCGACGTGTGGGAACACGCCTACTACATCGACTACCGCAACGCCCGCCCGAAGTATCTGGACGCGTTCTGGAATCTGGTGAACTGGGAGTTTGCGGCGGGGCAAATGAAGTAAGCGTCGCGCTTTAGCGATGCGAAAACGGCCGGAGCGATCCGGCCGTTGTCGTTTGTGATATTCCTCGTGACGATTTCTCGCAGAAGCGCTCCGCAGCGGCGCGATGCGTTTTGCAGAATTTTTTCAAAGTGTTCGCGCCCCTGCGGTGCGCTCCTACGGACTCCTGCAAATGCGCTCGCGCTCCTACAGGCAAGGCAAGTGCAGTTTGGTACTTACAGGAACCCTGCCACCACCGGCGCGACCTGCACTTGCCGACCCAACGCCTCGCCCACGCGCCGCAAGGCCTGTGCAAGTGCCTGCGGCGAATCGGCGCGCAATGTTGCGTGCCCCACCTTGCGCCCTGGACGCGGCGCCTTGCCGTAATCGTGCCAATGGCCGCCGGCTTCGCGCAACACCGGCGCCGGATCGGGCATCGCGCCCAGCCAGTTGAGCATGCAGGAATGCCCGATGGCGGCGGTGTCGCCCAGCGGCAAGCCGAGCCCGGCGCGCAGATGGTTTTCGAACTGGCTGGTCTGGCTGCCGTCGATGCTCCAGTGTCCGGAGTTGTGTACGCGCGGGGCCATTTCGTTGGCGATCAGCTGGCCATCGCGCAGGAACAGCTCCAGCGCCAGCACGCCGACATAATCGAGCGCTTCGGCAAGTCGCTGGGCGTGGGCCAGCGCGGCGACATGCACGGATTCCGGCACCGGCGCGGGCGCAAGGCTGGTCGACAGCACGCCATCGACGTGATGGTTTCCGGCCAGCGGCCAGGCGCGGAATTCGCCGTCCTCGGCGCGTACCGCGATCACCGACAGTTCGCTCTGGAACGTGATGAAACCTTCGAGGATCAGCCCGACCTTCGCCGCTTGCGGCCCCAGCGCGGCCCACGCGGATTCGACGTCCTCCGCGGTACGAATGCGGAACTGGCCTTTGCCGTCGTAGCCCAGCCGTCGCGTCTTGAGGATGCAGGGAATGCCGATCTGCGCGACCGCCGATTGCAGATCGGCCAGCGTTGCGACCGCCGCGAACGGTGCAACCGGAATGCCCAATTCGCGAAACAGCGTCTTTTCGGACAGACGATCCTGCGACACCGCAAGCGCACGCGGCGGCGGGAACACCGGCACCCGCGCCGCCAGCCAGTCGGCCGCCTGCGCCGGCACATTTTCGAAATCGAAGGTCGCTACATCCACGCCGTCGATGAAACGCGCCAGCGCGTCCGGATCGGCATAGTCGCCCACGGTCAGCGGCGCGAGCTGGCCGGCGCAGGCGTCCGCTGCCGGATCGAGCAGCTTGAAGCGCAGTCCGAGCGGGGCGCCGGCAAGGATCAGCATGCGGGCGAGCTGCCCGCCGCCAAGAATGCCGACCGTGGTCATGCCCGCGGGTCGTCGTTGTCGATCACGTCCCGCGTCTGCCTGTCGCGAAATGCGGCAAGCGCGGAGGCGATGTCCGGATGATCGCCCGCCAACAGCGCCGCGGCGAACAGGGCGGCGTTGGCCGCACCGGCGCCGCCGATCGCAAAGGTCGCCACCGGCACGCCGGCCGGCATCTGCACGATCGACAGCAGGGAGTCCAGCCCGCTGAGGGCGCGGCTCTGCACCGGCACGCCCAGCACCGGCACGGCGGTCTTGGAGGCCAGCATCCCCGGCAGATGCGCCGCGCCGCCGGCACCGGCGATGATCGCACGCAGGCCGCGCGCCGCCGCGTGTTCGGCATAGTCGAACAGCGCATCCGGGGTGCGGTGGGCCGAAACCACGCGCACCTCGTGCGCAACGCCGAGCGATTCGAGCGTCTGCGCCGCGCGCTGCATGGTCTCCCAATCGGAACGCGAGCCCATGACGACGCCAACCAGCGGTGCCGCGTCGGTGCGCGATGGATCGGTCATGACGGCCTCATTCGTCAAAACGCAATTCTAGGACAACACCGAACCAACCGTCATCCCGGCGCAAGTCGGCATCTTTTCTCCAACGGATGTTCGCCTATCCGGCGCTTCGACAACTCATTGCAAATCCGTAGGCCAAATGCCGCGCAGGAATGAAGCGTCCGTCGCCAGTTGCGACGCTGTGGATGCGGCCAAGGCATGAGCATTCGCCCGGATCAAATCACCTCGTCCAGCCGATAGCGCCCCGGCGCCCGGCCGTACAGATTGCGTGCGGCATGCAGGGCGCCGCGCGCAAAGATGTCGCGCGAGTTGGCGCGATGCACCAGTTCGATCCGCTCGCCCAACCCGGTGAACTGCACCAGATGCTCGCCGACGATGTCGCCGGCGCGGATCGACGCGTAACGCGGCGATGCGCCCGCGGATTCGGCGCTCGCGCCCAGCGTCAGCGCGGTGCCGGACGGCGCGTCGAGTTTGCGACTGTGGTGGGATTCGACGATGTCGCAGTCCCAGCCGGGCAGCAGCTGCGCCGCACGCGCGACCAAGGCATGCAGCGCCGCCACGCCGAGGCTGAAGTTGCTGGCCCAGAGCACGGGAATCTCCGTGGCCGCGACTTCGAGCATGGCCTGTTGCGCGGCCGACAGGCCGGTGGTTCCGGAGACCAGCGCGGATTTGCGAGACCGACACAGCGCCAGCACGGCATCGAAACCGTCCGGCAGGCTGAAATCGATCGCCACGTCGAAGTCGGGAACCTCAGCGAGTCGGGCGCTCGCAAAGCCCCGCACGGAAGCAGCGTTCGGCGGATGCCGCGCAACCGCAGCCACGGCAAGCAAGCCGTGAGCATCCTCTTCCTGGCACAAACGCAGCAGGGCGCGCCCCATGCGACCGCTGGCGCCGTAGATCAGAACTCGGACAGGTGAACTCATGCACGCAGGCTAACGGTGCCGGCCCGTCGCGACAAGCAAGCGCTGCAGAAATGCCCGGTGCGGCAAAGCGCGAACGCGCCGCCGCCCGGGAGCCCTCCCCCTTTGCCACGCGCCGCCGCGTGACCGAAAGCGCGTCTTTCAGCGACCCGCGGTCACGCTTTGCAGGCGGTAAACCATCTGATGCATGGCGTCATCGAACGCGGTATTGCCTTCGCGCAAACGCAGCTTGTCCAACGCCACCATCGCCGCAAGTTCCTGCGTCGAGGCCACCAAAACGCGGATGCCGCGGCGATTGACCAGCAGCAGGCGCGAGGAAATGGGGCTGATCCAGGAGACCTTGGCCGGAGCGAAGTTCGCATCCGCACCCGCAAGATGCAGCCAGTCGCCGACCTTCAGGGCGCGTACGCGCTCGTGCACGCTGACGTCGTAGTCCGGCGTCGCGTTGTCGACCACCACTTCGAGTTTTGGCGTCGTTGCGACAGCCTCGATCGGGATCGCCTGGTTTGAGATCCGGGCGTCCGTCTCGGGCACTTCCTGCCCAGCGGAAAGTTTCGCGAACGCATCATCGAAGGCTTCCAGCGCACTTTGCGCCGCTTCATCGGTAAACCCGGCGCTGGACAGGATTTCGCGCAGCCCGGCATCCGGAAGCGGCCACGCCGGATCCGGCCATTTGCCTGCGCGCGCGCGATCCATCGCCGCCAACAGGCCATCCACGCTCACCAGCGCACGGTCATAGCGCGCCGAATCCGCGCCCTCGCGCAGCGCGACTTGAACCAGATGATGCGCGGTGTGCCGTGACAGGAAATCAGCGACGACCGAAGGCAATTCCCGTCCACCGCTGTGCGTTTCAAGATCGCGGGCGGCGGATTCGCGCGCGTTGTCGAGCCGTTCGCGCCCCCACTGGGCTTCGGTCGTGCGCCGCTCGACCAGTTCGAAACGCTTGCGGTGCTGCCCCATGAAGTCGCGCAGTTCCTGCTCGAGGGTCTCGAAAATCGCGACGTCCTCATTGAACTCGGAAACCAGGCGG
Source organism: Xanthomonas sp. (assembly GCA_018262705.1). Lineage (GTDB taxonomy): Bacteria > Pseudomonadota > Gammaproteobacteria > Xanthomonadales > Xanthomonadaceae > Thermomonas. Next base: position 57,352 of record JADFDQ010000010.1, on the reverse strand, counting down.
TCGATGGTGTGATCGACGTGATCGAGCAGCTCGCGCTCCTGCGGCTCCTGGCCGCGGTTGCCCTCGCAGGCCTCGGCGATGGTATTGAGCAGCTTGCGCGCCGGGTGCTCCTTCATCAGGAACATGCGCCGATCCTTGACCGCCGCCTTGACGCAGGGAACCAGCATGCGCCCGATCTTCTGGCGGATGCGGGTGTCGTACTGCGGGCCGTCGAGCAGGACGTCGAACAGCAGCGCCACCAGATCCACGGCGTCTTCATCCAGACCGTCCAGCGTCATGTTGTCGCCGGCCACGCCCAGCTTGCGGGCGCTTTGCTGCATCTGTTGCCGCAACTGACCGGCGATCGTGGCGCCTGGCGTAGATCCGCTGGACGGAGCTTCGGGAAGTATCGGCGCGACGTCGTGCTGCATCAGCGACAGGATCGACAGCAGGTCATTGGTGCCGAGCGGCGAGCCGGATTGCGCGCCGCCCGCGGCAGCACCGGTGTTCATGCCGGCCGCAGCGCGCCAACCCTGCAACTGCCCAAGCATGTTGGCGAACATCGCATGATCGGCGGGACTGATCTGCATGGGCGCCGCGGCGTGCCCGGTTGCGGCATTCGGCATACCCATCTGCGGCATACCCATCTGCGGCATGCCCATCTGCGGCATACCCATCTGCGGCATACCCATCTGCGGCATGCCGGTTTGAGCCGCCGTCTCGCGCTGAATCGTCTCGACCAGGTTCGGGTCGACCTGCGGCTGCTGCGGTTGCGCCGGGGCACGCCGCGGCTGCACAGCTGTGGCACGCAATTCCGGCATGACGCCGGCGCTTGCCATCAGCGCATTGCAGCGTTCGTAGTACTCGCCCAGCGCGGCATCCAGCTCGCGCTCGAAGAATTTGAAAACGACGATCCACAACTCATCGCTGACGTTCTGTTCGCCCATGACCTCGCCGAGCGCGCTGGCGAGGAACACCGGATCCAGCGGATCCTCGCGCCGCAGCAGCTTCGCGTCGCCGGCCACGACCTTTATCCGCTGGCAAACGACATCGTAAGCGGCGGCGTGCGAACGCAATACGGACGCGGCCAGCTGTTCGACCGCCAGCTGCTGCTCGAGATCCTGATCCGAGAGCAGGCTCAACCCGGCATCTGCAGCCGATTCCGTCCGGACCTGATCGGACAACGCACGCCGCGCGGACAGCGCGGTAAAACGGGCCGTCACCCGATTCCGGAATCCCTGCACGATCTGCGCGCGCGCGCGCCGCATTTCCCGCAGCGCAGCAAGGCCCATGGCCTCATCGCCTTTCTGGCTGAGGTCGAACAGGTAATCGTCGACATCGCCCAGCGCGGCATCCAGCGCCGGGGTGATGCGATCGAGGGTTTGCTTTTGCAGGGCATCAATCAACGAGGCTGTCGCCGGGTTGGTGCCGTGCCGGGATTCCGTGGGGGAGCGGAAGCTCATGGCGTTGCCTGCAAGGGATGACTCTGTGTAATACAGTAGCGCAGGGACATGCGAAAAATATTGACCGCCGTCATGCTTTTGAATACGCATCCCGCCGCCCGAACCGGCCAGCCGACCGTTTAGCCGGATCGCGCCACCCGCCCCAGCCCGCTGCCAAGAAGATCGGTCGCCACCGCCTGCAAGCACGACGGCTCGACCGCGCCGTCAAACCCGAACCGGAAATGCAGTTCGCCGGCCTGTGTGCGCGAAGAATGCAGGGACGCGATGTTGATGCCACGGGCTTCGAACAGATGCAGCAATTCGCGCAGCGAACCGGGCCGGTCTTCGCTCAGATGCACGCTCAGCGTGTGCGCATCGGCCAGATCGGCCAGCAGGTACCCAATGCGTTCGAAGGTGTAATTGCCTGTCTGCAGCACCTGCGAACCGAACCCGTCGCGATTTTCGGTGAGGTAGACATCGCGAAAAGTCTGGCGTGCGGCGGCATCGCCTTGCTCGACCAGATGCGCGAGTCGTTCGAATTGCTCGGCCAGCAAACGCAGCACTTCGGGAACGTAGCGGTTGCCGAACTGGATGTCTTCGTAAATCGCCGGATTGAGCGACAGGATGCGCGCCGCGCTGGCCAGGTCCATCTCGAAGCCGGCCGTGCGCAGCGGCAACAAGGCAGACACATCCCCCGCCATCTGCCGCAGCACGCCCGCTTCGGCAAGGCGGGTGGCATGCACCATGCCCTGCACCAGCGCCATCGCGCGGTCGTGCTGCTCCGGTTCGACATCGACACATTCGGCTTCAAGCGCAATCAGCAGCATGTCCAGCCACGGCGCCCAGTGCCGCAGCCGCGCGCGGCACACGGCCAGTGCGCGCCCCTTGAGGGTGGGCGACTTCGGCGGCGCCGTCATCGGGTGCAGTCCTGCCACTTCGGCCTGCGATCCGAGCATCGCCGCCACCGGCCCGGCCTTAATCGACGTGATGTCCAGCCACAGCCGGCCCGCTTCGCGCCCGGACGCGCGCGCCGTCCAGTCGCGGATCAGGGCAACGGTGTCACGAATCGGCAGCGAAAACAGCAGCACGTCGGCGCGATCCAGCAATGCCTCGACGCTGGCGGATGCCGAATCCAGCGGATCGTGGCCGATAACCCTCAGCCCCATACGCTGCTCGAAAAACGCGCGCAGCCAGCGCCCGTAGGCGCCGGCGCTGCCGACGATGCCGATGCAGGGGTGGGAGGTTTCCATAGCGTGAGGGAGTCAAACCGAAAGTCTGGATTCTGCCAGAACCCGCCGCCCTTTCCCCTGGCCCCTGGCCCCTGGCCCCCGACTTACGACACCATCCGGTCCCAGAAGCCTTTCACGCCGTCGATGAAGGTGCTGGACTTGGGCGAATGCCGGCGCGCACCGTCGCCGACGAAGGTCGTCTCGAATTTTTCCAGCAGCTCGCGCTGCTCAACGGTGAGATTGACCGGGGTTTCCACCACCACTTTGCAGAACAGGTCGCCGGGCTGGCGGCTGCGCACGGATTTGACGCCCTTCTCGCGCAGCCGAAACACCTTGCCGCTTTGGGTTTCGGATGGAATCCTCAGCTCGGCCTCGCCGCCCAAGGTCGGCACCCGCACGCTGTCGCCCAGCGCCGCCTGTGAGATGCGGATCGGCACCTCGCAGTGCAGATCGTCGCCGTCGCGCTCGAAGATCGCGTGCGGACGCACCCGCACCTCGACGTACAGATCGCCCGGCGGCGTGCCGGTCGGCCCGGCTTCGCCCTCGCCCGCCAGCCGGATGCGGTCACCGACGTCGACGCCTGCGGGAATCTTGACCGCCAGCGTCTTGTCTTCTTCGACCCGGCCGTGGCCGTGGCATTCGTGGCACGGATTGGGAATGGACTTGCCGGCACCGTGGCACTGCGGGCACGGCGTCTGCATCACGAACGGGCCGCGCTGCATGCGCACCTGACCGCGCCCCTGACAGGTCGTGCAGGTTTCGATCCGGCCGTCTTCGGAACCACTGCCTTTGCAGTGGCTGCAGGTCGTCAGCGTGGGAATGTGGATCTGTTTTTCGATGCCGGCCACGGCCTCTTCGAGATCGAGCTCCATCACATAGCCGACGTCGGCACCGCGGCGCGGACCGCGCGCACGCGCGCCGCCACCGCCGAAAATATTTCCGAAGATATCGCCGAAGATGTCGCCGACGTCGGCGAACCCCGGCCCGGACCCCGCGCCGCTGCCCATGCCGTGCTCGAACGCGGCGTGGCCCTGCTGATCGTACAAACGGCGTTTGGCCGGATCGCCAAGGACGTCGTAGGCCTCCTTGCACTCCTTGAACGCGACTTCCGCGCCGGCATCGTCCGGATTGCGGTCGGGGTGGTATTTCATCGCACAGCGGCGGTAGGCCTTCTTCAGCGCCCCGTCGTCGGCGCTGCGTTCCACGCCCAGCACTTCGTAGTAGTCACGTTTGCTCATTGCACATGCTTCAGGCGGTGTTCGATGCGGCGGTCGGGGGCGATCTCGTGGACGGGAACCGGGAACAGGGGACCGGGAACAGGGGACCGGGAACCGGATAGATCTCGCGTGTTTTTTGTCATGTCGGCTCGCTCGGCTGATTACGGGAAGGCATCAACACAGAGCCGAGGGCCGGGAATTTCCCTGCGCTCGGCTCTTTATCAATCCCCGGCCTCTGGCCTCTGACCCCTGACATCAAGCCTTCTTGTCGTCCTTGACCTCGGTGAACTCGGCGTCGACCACGTCGTCGCCCGTCTGGGCCTGCCCGGCGTCGGCACCGGCCGCGCCCGCGCCCTGTTGGCCGGCAGCGGCTGCCGCAGCAAACAGCGCCTGACTGGCCTCTTCCAACACCTTGGCCTTGGACTCGATCTGGCCCTTGTCGTCGCCCTTGATCGCCACTTCCAGATCGGCGATGGCGGCTTCGGCGCGGCCAATGGCGTCGCCAGGCAGTTTGTCGCCGTTGTCCTTGATGGCGCCGCGGGTCGCGTGGATCAGGCCGTCGGCCTGGTTGCGCGCGGTCACCAGTTCGTGGAACTTCTTGTCTTCTTCGCGGTTGGCTTCGGCGTCCTGCACCATCCGCTGGATTTCGTCGTCGCTCAGGCCGGAACCGGCCTTGATCTCGACCTTCTGCTCCTTGCCGGTCTTCTTGTCCTTGGCCGTGACATGGACGATGCCGTTGGCATCGATGTCGAAGCTGACTTCGACCTGCGGCATGCCGCGCGGCGCCGGCTCGATGCCGGTCAAATCGAAGCGCGCCAGCGACTTGTTGTAGCGGGCCTGTTCGCGCTCGCCCTGCAGCACGTGCACGGTCACCGCGCTCTGGTTGTCGTCGGCGGTCGAGAACACCTGCGAGGCCTTGGTCGGGATCGTGGTGTTCTTTTCGATGATGCGGGTCATCACGCCGCCCAGCGTTTCGATGCCCAGCGACAGCGGGGTGACGTCGAGCAGCAGCACGTCCTTGACGTCACCGGCCAGCACGCCGCCCTGCACCGCCGCGCCGATCGCCACGGCTTCGTCCGGGTTCACGTCTTTCTTCGGCTCCTTGCCGAAGAACTCGGCCACCGCCTGCTGCACCTTCGGCATGCGGGTCTGGCCACCGACCAGGATCACTTCGTGGATGTCGGAGGCGCGCAGGCCAGCGTCATTGAGCGCGATGCGGCAAGGTTCGATGGTCTTCTTGACCAAATCTTCGACCAGCGCCTCGAGCTTGGCGCGGGTGAGCTTGATGTTGAGGTGCTTCGGACCGCTGGCGTCAGCGGTGATGTAGGGCAGGTTGACGTCGGTTTGCTGATTGGACGACAGCTCGATCTTGGCGCGCTCGGCGGCATCGCGTAGGCGCTGCAGGGCGAGCGGATCCTTGCGCAGATCCACACCATCGGTCTTCAGGAATTCTTCGACCAAATAGTCGATCACGCGCTTGTCGAAATCCTCGCCACCGAGGAAGGTGTCGCCGTTGGTGGCCAGCACTTCGAACTGCTTTTCGCCGTCGACGTTGGCGATTTCGATGATCGACACGTCGAAAGTGCCGCCGCCGAGGTCGTAAACGGCGATCTTGCGATCCTTGGTGTCGCCCTTGTCGAGGCCGTAGGCCAGCGCGGCCGCGGTCGGCTCGTTGATGATGCGCTTGACTTCCAGACCGGCGATGCGGCCGGCGTCCTTGGTGGCCTGACGCTGGCTGTCATTGAAGTAGGCCGGCACCGTGATGACCGCTTCGGTGACGGTCTCGCCGAGGAAGGCCTCGGCGGTCTTCTTCATTTTTTCGAGCACCTTGGCCGAGACTTCCTGCGGCGCCAGCTTGCGGCCGTCGGCCAGTTCGACCCAGGCATCGCCGTTGTCATGCGCGGTGATCTTGAACGGTGCCACGCCAAGGTCTTTCTGCACTTCGGCGTCGGTGAACTTGCGCCCGATCAGTCGCTTGACGGCGTGGAAGGTGTTCTTCGGATTGGTGACGGCCTGACGTTTGGCGGACGCACCGACCAACACTTCGCCGTCCTTGGTCCAGGCGACCACCGACGGCGTGGTGCGGTCGCCTTCGCTGTTCTCGATGACGCGCGGCTTGCCGCCGTCCATGATGGAAACGCAGGAATTGGTGGTGCCCAGGTCGATGCCGATGATCTTGCCCATGGTGATGTCCTCTGAAATTCGTGTTGTTCGTGTGGCGCACTGCGCCGATGACGGGTATTTGGGGTGTATCGGCTGCGCCTTCAAGGGCAGCCTGAAAAATCAATCGTGCTTGGCCACGATCACCAGCGCCGGTCTGAGCAACCGGCCGTTGAGGGTGTAGCCCTTCTGGAACACGTTGATCACATGCCCCGGCGCGATGCCCTCGGCAGCGCCCTGGCTGATGGCCTGATGAAAATCGGGATCGAACGGCTCGCCCACCGGATTGACGATGCGCAGGCCATTCTCGCTGGCGACTTTCAGAAGTTGCTGCAAGGTCAGCTCCAGCCCCTGCCGCAGCGGAGACTCCTCTGCAGCGACCGCCGACAGTCCGGCGTCGAGGCTGTCGAACACCGGCAGCAGATCCTGCAACAGGCGTTCGTTGGCGAATTTGCGCGCGTTTTCAATATCGCGCTCGATGCGCTTGCGGCGGTTTTCCAGATCAGCGCGATCGATCAGCGCCTGCGCCTTGAGCTGATCGACTTCAGCGCGCAGCACTTCCAGTTCATCCATCGGCTCCAGCGCATTGCTCTCGTCGCTTTCCTGCATCGGATCGTTTGTCATGTCCATGGTTCGAATGGCGGCGAAGGCCGCGCCCGAACCCGTCATGGGGGCTCACGGGTCAGGAATCAAGGCAGCGCCGAGCGCGGCGGCGGTGGCTTCGACCACCGGAATCACCCGCTCGTAGGCCATGCGGCTGGGTCCGATCACGCCCACCACGCCCAACACCTTGCCGTCCCGGCCGTAGGGTGCGCCCACCAAAGACATCCCCTCCAGCGGCGCCAGCCCGGTTTCCTCGCCGATGAACACCCGCATCCCCGGCGCGCGCGCAATGCGTTCCAGCAAGCGCAACAGCTCACGCTTGTCGGAAAACGTTTCGAACAGCGCGCGCAGCTGGTCGAGATCGCTCAGATCCTGCAGGCCCATCAACCGGGTCTGCCCGGCCACCAGCACATCGTCGGCGGCGCTGGAGGCGAACGCCTCATCGGTCAGATCGACCGCCGCCGCCAGCAGGCGCTCCATCTCGCTGCGGGCGTCGCGCAGCTCGCGCAACAGCGCGGCGCGAATCCGGTCCAGCGGCTGCCCGGCAAAATGGGTGTTCAGGTAATTGGCGGCCTGCTCCAGCTCCGACGGCGACAGCGCCCGCCGCAGCGGCACGATCCGGTTCTGGATCTCGCCATCGGCGAACACCAAAATGGCCAGCACCCGCTGCGGATCCAGCACCACGAAATCGATCTGTCGAAACGCAAAACTCTCGCGCTTGGGCACGCTGACCATGCCGGCAAAGCGGGTCATCGTCGAAAGCAGCTCCGAGGTGCTGTCCAGCAGCGCGCGCGTGCCCGCTCCTGTGGGCAGTTCGCTGCGCAGACGGTCGATCTCGCCCTGAGCCAGCGGCTTGATCTGCAGCAGCGAATCCACGAACAGGCGATAGCCCTGCGCGGTCGGCACCCGACCGGCGCTGCTGTGCGGGGCCGCCAGCAGGCCGGCATCTTCCAGTGTGGCCAAAATATTGCGGATCGTGGCCGGGCTGACATCCAACCCCGCGTGCCGGGCCAGCGTCTGCGATCCGATCGGTTCGCCGCTGCGAATGTGACGCGCCACCAGCGCACGCAGCAGCTGGCGCGCGCGCGGATCAAGGGCGATGTCTTCGGGGCGACGGCGGGTCATGCCAAGGTTGTAGGCGCGTCGGCGCCATCGCGCAAGCGCTATCCCTCCACGCCATGCGCAGGCACAATCACGATCCATGCTGCTGCGCCTGTCCATCCGCGATTTCGTCGTTGTTGCCCATGCCGAACTGGAGTTTGGCGCGGGCCTGACCGTTGTCTCCGGCGAAACCGGGGCCGGCAAATCCTTGTTGGTGGATGCGCTGGGCTTCTTGTCGGGTGCCCGCGCCGATGCCGGCGTGGTGCGCCATGGCGCGCAGCGCGCCGAACTGGCCGCAGAATTCACCTTGGACGATGCCGGAATGGCCCGCGCTTGGCTGCGCGATGCCGAATTGGATGAAGACGAGAGCTGCCAACTGCGCCGCACCCTGCGCGCCGATGGCGGCAGCAAGGCGTGGATCAATGGCCGCGCCGCCACCCTCGCGCAATTGACCGAGCTGGCCGGTCTGCTGGTGGAAATCCACGGCCAGCACGCCCAACAAGCGCTGTTGGTGCGCGCACAACAAACCGATTTGCTCGATGCCGCCGCCCGCCACCCACGCTTGCTGGACACGGTGCGCAACACGTCCACGCGCTGGAAGCAACTGTTTGATGCGCGCGCTGCCCTGCTCGCACGCGGCGACCTGGCCGACCGCCAGCAGTGGCTGCAACACCAATTGCACGAATTGCAGGCGCAGCCGCTGGAACCGGCGGTCTTGGCCGAACTCGACGCCAACCACCGCCGCCATGCGCATGCCGCGTCCTTGATTGCCGCTTGCGACGCCGGGCTGGCCACATTGAGTGGCGATAACGCGCTGGGCAGCCGCGTGCAACACCTGCGCAACGGCCTGCAACGCGAAGCCGCGCACGAGCCGCGTTTACGCGAAGTGGATACGCTGCTGGATTCGGCCGCCATCCAACTGGACGAAGCACTCGCCCTGCTCGAACGCATTCGCGACGATTTGGATCTGGACCCCGATGCGCTGGCCGAGATCGAACGCCAGCTCACCCGCGTGCAAGATCTGGCACGCAAGCACCGCATCGCGCCTGAGCAATTGGCCGCGCATCGCGACGCACTGGCCATCGAACTGGATTCATTGGCCGATGCCGACGCCGCCTTGCAACGGCTGGAATGCGACATCGCCAGCGCCCAAAGCGATTGGCAAAACGCCGCCAAGACACTGCGCGCCTCGCGTCAACAGGCCGCCACCGCACTGGCCGACGCTGTGACGGCGCTGATTTCCGAACTGGGCATGGCTGGTGGCCGCTTCGAAGTCCAGCTCGAAGCTAACACCCACGCAACACCAGACCCAAACGGCAGCGAACGCGCCGAATTTCTGGTCGCCGCCAACCCCGGCCAACCGCCGCGCCCGCTGCGCAAAGTGGCCTCGGGCGGCGAACTCTCGCGCATTTCATTGGGCATTGAAGTGGCCACCCAAGGCCAGGACGCGGTGCCGTGCATGATCTTCGATGAAGTCGATGCCGGCATCGGCGGCGCCGTGGCCGCCGCCGTGGGTGCCAAACTGCGCCAGCTTGGCGCATCCAGACAAGTGCTGTGCGTCACCCACCAACCGCAAGTGGCGGCAGCCGGCCACACCCAATACCGCGTCAGCAAAGCCGCGCAAGACGGCATCACGCAATCGGCGGTGCTCGCGCTGGACAGTGCTGGCCGCATCGAAGAAATCGCCCGCATGCTGGGCGGCGCGGATGTCAGCGACGAGGCGCGCGCGGCGGCGAAGCGCTTGCTGCAACAGGGTTGAACTCGCACCAGGCCAGACGCCATCACACTATAGTTATCATCTGATGATATGATCAACCAGCCCACCGACCATGCACTGGATACGCTGCTGTCGCTGCATGGCGATATCTACGATCAGGAAAATGGCTATTGGATCAAGATTGAAGCTTGGCAGGTTGAACCCAACACCCACATTCCCCATGGCATCCGCTACGCACTCACCCTGCATGACCGCAACGGCGCACGGCTGCTTGGCTACGACAACGCACACGCGGTCAAAGCGCCGGGGCGGATGCGGTTTACCGGCCGCCGGCTAGCCTATGACCATCGCCATCGGCACGCGCGCGACAAGGGCGTGCCCTACGAATTCGCAAGTCCCGGTCAATTACTGTCGGATTTCTTCGATGAAGTGGATCGCGATTTGAAGGAGGCTCAGCAATGAAACCCATCGTGATCGGCATCGCATCACAGAACGCCATTCGCAGCCGCGCACTTGCCATTGCGCGCGGGGAGCGCAAGCCGGAACCAGGCGAGCCCAAGATCTGGTTCACCTCCATGCGTTCCTTGGCTGAAGTTCTGTCGGACGACAACCGCGCCTTGCTCCGATTGATTCGTGAGCATCGCCCAGATTCGCTGACACAACTGGCCGAACTCAGCGGACGCGCGCCCAGCAACCTCAGCCGCACCCTCAAGACTATGCAACGCTACGGTCTCGTCGAACTCCGCCGAGAAGCCCGGCAGGTGCACCCCGTCGCCAAAGCCACCGAATTCCTGATTCGCGCGGCGTGACGGAAACGAACTGGATACGTCACGACAATCCCGGAAACCGCACCCCATGAGCCACCCTGCACCGCCCAACCTGCTGGCCCGTCTGGACGCCATGAACGCGCAGGAGTTGCGCCGCCTACTGGTAGAACACCTGAGCAAGCGCAAATTGGGCCTGTATTGGGAAAGCGATGCCATCGCCCGAGATGCCGCGCTGAATGCCGATATCGTGCTGCCGTGCCTGCAGCCGGCGCTGGGTCACCGCGCGGCGGACATGCCGACAGAAGCGCCACACTGCAACCTGATTATCGAAGGCGACAACTTCGATGTGCTGCGTCTGCTCAAAGCCACCCACGCCGGCCGCATCCGGGTGATCTACATCGACCCGCCGTACAACACCGGCAACAAGGACTGGGTCTATACCGAAAATCTACGGCAAGGTCATGTTCGTCACCAAGGACAACGACACCTTGCGCATCGTCAATGATGACGGCAGCTTGGAGGTCAGCTTCGACTGGGGTAACTTGACGCCTGCATGGGGATGGCTGGAGGCGCATTGATCCAGCTATCAGGACGCGATTTCCGAGCCGATCGCAATTCGACCTTCCTCACAACCTAACCGACTCCCATGCCCGCCTCCTTCTTCTTCTACGACCTCGAAACCTTCGGCACCAGTCCGCGCCAGAGTCGGATCGCGCAGTTCGCGGCGATCCGAACCGACGCCGAGTTGAACGAAATCGAAGCGCCGATCAGTTTTTTCGTGCAGCCGGCCGACGACCTGCTGCCTTCGCCTGGCGCCACCCTGGTGACGGGGATCACGCCACAGCGCGCGCTGCGCGAGGGCGTGACCGAAGCCGAAGCCTTCGCGCGCATTGCCGAGGACATGGGGCGGCCGGACACCTGCAATCTCGGCTACAACTCGCTGCGCTTCGACGATGAATTCATCCGCTACGGGCTGTACCGCAATTTTTACGCGCCCTACGATCGCGAGTGGAAGAACGGCAATTCGCGCTGGGATCTGCTCGACGCGCTGCGGCTGATGCACGCGCTGCGTCCGAAGGGCATTCAATGGCGGCAGCGCGAAGACGGCAAGGGCACCAGCTTCAAGCTGGAACATCTGGCCGAGGACAACGGCCTGCGCGTCGGCACGGCGCACGAGGCGCTGTCCGACGTGCGTGCCCTGATCGGCATCGCCCGACTGTTCAAGCAGGCCCAGCCGAAGCTGTGGGAGTACGCGCTGCAGCTGCGCAACAAGCGCTTCGTTGAAGCGATGACCGATCCGGTGACCTCCGGTCCGCTGCTGCACATTTCCCAGCGCTACCCGGCCGCGCGCCTGTGCGCTGCGCCGGTGCTGGTGCTGGCGCAGCATCCTTCGATCAAGACCCGGTACATCGCCTTCGATCTGGACGACGACCCAGACGACCTGCTGGCGCTGGACGCCGAGGCGATTGCGGCCCGGCTCTATGTCAGGCAAGACGCATTGCCGGAAGGACAGACGCGCATTTCGCTGAAGGAAATCCACAGCAACAAGTGCCCGGCGCTGGTGCGCTGGGAACATCTGCGCCCCGAGGATTTTGAACGGCTCGGCGTCGATCCACAGATTTCGCAATCACGCGCCGACCGCCTGCGCGCCGCCGGACCGGCGCTGGCCGAAAAAATTCGCCACGTGTTTGCGCGCGAACGCCCGCCGACTTCAATCGACGCTGACGCAGCGCTCTACGACGCGTTCATCCCCGATTCCGACCTGCGCCTGCAGGCGCAGGTGCGCGCCACGCCGCCGCAGCTGCTGGTCGGTGCGCATTACGCATTCCGCGATACGCGACTGACCGAACTGCTGTTCCGCTACCGTGCGCGCAACTGGCCGCAGAGCCTGCTTCCGAGTGAACGCGAGCAATGGAACGCCTATCGCAAGCACCGCCTGCTGGACGACTCCGGAGTGTCCGAGCTGACCTTGGCGCAATTCGACGCGCAAATCGCCGCATTGCGCGTCGAACGCAGCGAGGACGCAACCGCCCTCGCCCTGCTCGATCAATTGGACGACTGGGGCAGCCGCATCGCAGCAGACCTGAGCTGAAACGCGATCGCCTCGCGCGACGCTTGGTCTGATCTCCGGCCAAACCGTTCATGCCGCAGCGCGTCATGACAATCAGATACGCATGCGTATGCTGTCCATACCACACCGTGTGGGACGGTGACGATTGCCCGCCGCAGGCAACCCAGCGGCATCGCAGAAACCCGGGGGGATTCCATGCGTAAATTCGCGTACGGCGCGCTGTTGGCGTGCGCCGCCTTGTTCGCAGCGGCACCGGCGCTGGCCGCCGACGTCACCGGCGTCGCCTTCGTGCACGGCACCGGAAATCAGACCGACGCCTACAACGACTACTGGCAGCCGACCATGGTCAACAACGTCCGCGGCGGTTTGGCCAATCCGGCCAACTACACGGTGATCAACTGCGACTTCGAGCAGTACATGTGGGACAGCCGCGCATCCGGTTGCCTTGCTACCCAGCTCACCAACTTCATCAACGCCAAGCACATCACCCGGCTGATCGTCATCACCCATTCCAACGGCGGCAACGTGATCCGCTGGATCATGTCGAATCCGACCTGGGACAGCCGCTATCCCAACATCATCAGCAAGATCGTGCGGGTGGATGCGCTGGCGCCTTCTTCTGCGGGAACGCCGCTGGCAGACGCCACGATCAACGGCAACGTCTTCGAAACCTCGCTGGGCTGGCTGCTGGGCTACAAGTCCGACGCCGTGCGCCAGCAGCAGGTCAGCTGGATGGCCTATTACAACTCCAGCTATCTGTACGGCACCTCCGGGCGGCCGTCGCTGCCGAAGTTGTTCCGCAGCGTGGTCGGCACCGACGTCGAAACCGCGATCTGGGACTCCGACAGCTACTGCGGCGGCTACACCCTCAACGTTGGCCTCGAAGTGACCCAAGCGTGGCTGGACTCCTGCTCGGACGGCTTCCTCAACTGCTCCAGCCAACAGGCCGCCGGCTCACTCTGGTTCAAGGACAAATCGAAGATGGCAGGCAGCGAACCGCTTAGCCACAACCAGAGTCGGCGCGCCTGTTTCGGGCTCGACACCATCCTTCGCAACGACATGAAGTGAGGCCACGACCATGCGCATTTCCAAACTGCATGCCGCGGCGCTGGCCGCACTTTCCAGCCTGATGATGTCGGCGGCGTTCGCCGCCCAGCCGCTGCTGCCCGCCGGCAATGGCGATCAGGTGCCGTCCCGTCTGGTTTCTTCGCTACCGGCTCCGCGCGGCGCCATCGAACGCGCTCCGGTGTCGTTTTCGTGGAAGCTCGATCCATCGCTCGGACTGACGCAGCCCGCGCCCTACATGGCCGAGAGCCGCGAATACTGGCTGACCGTGCAAGGCACCGAACTGCAGCGCGGCGTGGCGTTGCCGATGTCTTCGGCCAACGCGCTGGTACGCGTCAGCCCGGCCCGCGGTGCGGCAGCGCTGCGTGCGGAAGACTTCACCGTGACCGCGCGGGGACGCAAGGTCAGCGTCGCCCGCAGCGCCGATGCCGAATCGCTGCGTGCGGCAGGCATGGACGCCAGCGCGGGCACGCAAGTGCTGCGCCTGGGTGCCGGCAGCGGTGCCGGCCCGGCCACGCTGCGTGCGCAAAACGCGCGCGGCCAGTACGTCGTCCACGTGTTCGAACCCAACAGCAACCTCGTCATGTTCGCTCGCCCCGACCGCAGTCACGCGCTCGCCGGCGAGCAGATGCGGGTGAACGTTTCCGCCACCAGCGCCGGACGCGCCAGCGCGATGCGTGCCAGTGCACTGCTGGTCGCACCCGACGGCAGCAGCCAGCCGGTCTCGATCCGTGCGGTGGCCGGCGGCGGTCAGGAAGCCGTGTTCAAGCTTCCGACCCAGGTCAAGCAGGGCAGCGGGCTGTGGGAACTGCAGGTATTTTCGATCGTCGACGGTGTTCCGCGCGATGCCCGAACCGCCTTTGCCGTTGCCCAGCCGACCGCCCGTTTTGCCGGCAACTTCGCGCTGGATTCCAGCCGTCTGAACGTCAGTCTGCCGGTGCAAGCGGCATCGCCCGGCCGCTACGAAGCGCGCGGCACGCTCTATGCCACGGCACCCGACGGCAGCCTGCGCCCGGTCTCGGAAGCGCATTCTGCGGCGTGGATGAACGCCGGCAACGGCGCGCTGGTGCTGCAGTTCCAGCGTGCGCACCTGCCGGCCGGCTACGGCGCGCCGTACGAGTTGCGGCAGCTGGAACTGAACGATCAGGCCCGGATGGCACCGCTGGAATCGCGCGCGCGCGCCGCGCGTTTCTGACCGACGTTGCGTTTGCTGCGACGGCCGGGCTTGCCCGGCCGTCGTCGTTTGCGCACTCTGTAGCGCAGGTTTTCGGAGTTCTGAATGAAAAGAAGGTTGAAATGGCTGCTGGCGCTGCCGGTCGTGGTCCTCCTCGCGCTGCTTGCCTACGTCGCCGCCGGCCCTTGGCTTGCGATGAACGGCCTGCGCCAGACCGTCGCCAGCGACAACACCGCCGAACTCTGGCGCTTCGTCGATTTCGATCAGCTGCGTGCCAGCCTGTCGCCGCAGATCAGGGAACGCATCGCCCTCGACATGCTCAAACGCACCGGCCCCACTCTGTCGCCGCAAAAAATCGCCGAAGTCACCGAACTGATCAGCCCGAAACTGATTGATCGACTCGCATCGCCGGAAGCGATCGACCGACTTCTCAGCGGCGACATCCTCACCGCCGCACAGCCTGCAGCTGTAGCCGCCGCAGCTGCTGCCGGCCCCAACGCCGATCCTCTCGGCAACGCCCGCACCCATTTCGAATCGACCTCGTTGTTCACCGCCACGGTGGACACCCCGCAAGGCCAACAGGTGGTGTTCGAATTTCGTCGCAGCGGCCTGAACTGGAAACTGACCGGCCTGCGCCTGCCGAAATCTTGATCTTCGATCGCTAGCCCCCCGACCCCTGACCTCCGACCCCTGTCCCCTGATTTGCCACTCCATGCGGCACATGCCCTGCAGCCACGTGACGGCGCGCGGAATCGATGTTGTGCGGGGAGTCGTCGAAGAAAATATCGGCGCCGAAGGCTTCAAGGAACGGCCCTTTGTCGCGTCCGCCGAGGAACAGCGCCTCGTCCAGCCGCACGTCCCATTCGCGCAGGGTGCGGATCACGCGCTCGTGCGCCGGCGCCGAACGTGCCGTGACCAGCGCGGTTCGAATCGGCGCATCCTCACCCGCCGGGAAGGCCGCCTGCAGATCGTGCAAGGCCGATAGAAACCCGCGGAACGGCCCGCCCGACAGCGGTTTGTGCGCCAGTTCGCGTTCGTGACGGCCAAACGCCTCCACGCCCTGCTCGCGCGAGACCCGCTCGCTTTCATCGCTGAAAATCACCGCGTCGCCGTCGAAGGCGATGCGGAGTTGTGGCTGGCGCGGCTCACTGGCTTTTTCCGGCAGGATCGTCGCCGCAGCCACGCCTTCCGCGATGGCGGAACGCACCGACTCCGGATTGGCCGACAGGAACAGCTGGGCGCCGAACGGACGAATGTAGGGCCACACCGGCGCGCCCGCGGTGAAGGTGGCGCGGCGGATGTCGAGTTGGAAATGTTCGATCGAATTGAACACGCGCAGCCCGGTGTCCGAGGAATTGCGCGACAGCAGGATCACTTCAACCCGCGGCGTCTCTTTCGGCGAACCGGCATTCAGCGCCAGCAGTTTGCGCACCAGCGGGAATGCAATTCCGGGCGTGAGCACGTCGTCTTCATGGCGACGCTGGAAGTCGGCGAAGGCCGCAATTCCCTCGCGCTCGAACAGCGCGTGGCTGTCTTCCATCATGAACAGCGCGCGCGCGGTGATGGCGACGGTGAGGATGGCGACCGGTTCCTGCATGCGGGCATTGTCGGCTATCGGCGTCGCAAATGCCGCGACGGCCGGACAGTGCGTTCAATCCGCAGCCCGAGCGCCCACCGTAGGGTAATCCCCCCTTTTTTGCTCGCTCGGCAAGCCGACTACCGAAGCGCCGGGGCCATCCCTACACCGTGAATTGTTCGATCAGGATGCGTTCTTCCAGATTGTGCTCGGGGTCGAACAGCAGGTTGACGCTGCGCTCTTTCGATTCGCGCACCACCACCTCAGTGACGTCGCGCACTTCGTGGGAATCGGCGGTGGCACTGACCGGCCGCTTGTGCGGTTCCAAGATCCTGAACCGCACTTCGGTGCCCGATTTGAGCACGGCGCCGCGCCAGCGCCGCGGCCGGAACGGGGCGATCGGGGTGAGCGCCATCACGTTGGCGCCCAGCGGCAGGATCGGTCCGTGCGCCGAGAAGTTGTAGGCGGTGCTGCCGGCAGGCGTGGCCAGCATCACCCCGTCGCAGACCAGCTCGCCCAACCGCACTTCGCCGTTGAGTTCAATGCGGATATTGGCGGTCTGCCGGGTCTGTCTGAGCAACGACACCTCGTTGTAGGCCAACGAATGGACGCTGGCGCCGGATTCGGTGTGCGCGAGCATTTCCAGCGGGTGCAGCAGGGCCGGTTCGGCCACCGCGATTCGCGCCGGCAGATCCTCATCGAAGAGGTACTGGTTCATCAGGAAGCCGACCGTGCCCAACTTCATCCCGTAGACCGGCTTGCCCAGCTCCCCGTAGCGGTGCAAGGTCTGCAACATGAAGCCGTCGCCACCCAGCGCCACCAGCACGTCGGCCGCTTCCGGTGCACACTGGCCGTGGCGTGCAACCAGCGCGGACAGCGCGGTTTGCGCCTCAACGGCGGGGCTGGCCAGCAGGGCAAGTTTGGATGCGGACATGCGCGAAGGATAGCAAGCGCCGCCGCATCGGGGGATTTCCGGAATGGGGCGGTTTCCACGTTTCAAGGAAGGTCGCAGCACGCGACACCATCAACCCGGCACCCTCGGGCCTCCACACGCTTCGGCGACCAATCGCAGGTGAAAAGCATGAGCGCGCAATACGATTCGGCAACTGCGTCTTCAGAACTCTCCGGCATCGACAAGAAGCCGGTGCATCCGCTTCACCGGAGCACGTACCGCGTCCCGACGCTGCGGGCGGCAGGTTCGATTCTGTCCTGCCTGTTGCTGACGGTCGTCGTGACCGCCTGTTCGAAACAGTCTGCCGATGGCGATAGGGCGACGGCTGCGACGCCCGCTTCGACGCAGGCGGCCACGCCGACGGCCCAGCCGCCGCCGCAGCCCGCGACGGCAGTGGCGGCAACGGCATTTCCTTCGGACTCGAACCCCTGCCATCGCATTGAGGAAGAAGAGGATTTGAGCGGCGTCTGGCCGCCCATTCCAAAATGCACGAACGTGCTCATGGAAAAATTCGGGAACTTCATCCAGTACACCGCACAGCCGCCCACGATCCGGAACTCCGGGGACGAGAGTGGGAAGGAAGCGAAGGTTTATCTGTCGATCAAGGCGAACAGCGGCAGCGTGATCAGCTATCGGTACATGAGCATGGAAGGCTCCGGCGACGGCGAAGACGACTACGCCTTCGACCCTGCGCCGGTGGCGGTTTACGAGCCTTTGAATCTGATGCTGGTCAGGGTTGTTCAGTACGGCGAAGAGGTGACCTACGATCTGATCGATCTGGACACCGGAAAGAAGACCGAGCTCGGCTCGGTTGATCTGCCGATCCAGTTTTCACCGGACAGTCGGAGATTTTTCGCACTCAATACCGAATTTGGAGCAGCACTCCCCCTGTCCGTTTCGATCTACAGGGTGGAATCCGGGGTCGTCACTCGGGAAAGCGTTATCGAAAACAAGACATGGTCGCCGTTTGATCCGCGCTGGGTCGGCGCAGACCGCATCGAGTTCACCGGCGCCACGGACGCCAACATGCAGTGGGACAACGGCAAGGGATCCTCCACTGGCCCCCGCTTGCTCTATGTTTTCGAAGGCGGCAAATGGCAGCTCCAGCCCAAGCCGGCCCCCACCCACTGAGCTGAAGCAAACGGCCCGGAATTCCGGGCCATTGCTCATCACCTGATTTGCACGCACAACGACTGAATCAGCTGCGCTGCGCCAGCTGCGCCACCCGCTGCACGGCCACCGACACGGTCGGATAGTCGAGCGTCTTCTGCGCGCCCAGCTCGGCCAGCATCGCCAGCGTGAAGCGCAGGGTGGAATCGTCGCGCGCCAGCCAAGCGCCGACCTTGGCGTCGGGCGTCTTGCCGGGGAGCGAGAGCACCTGCGCGGTCAGGGTGCGCAGATGCGCCGACAGTTCGTCGCGCAAAACTCCACGGGCCACCGCGTGCCAGCGGCCTTCGACCGCGAGCGCGTCGATCTGCGCCCGCAGCCAGGGCGCGTGCAGCGCGTCGGACAGGCGGAAGTAGACCTTGGCCACTTCGACCGCCCGCAACTTGCGCTCGCGCGCCAGTTCGATGATGTTCGGGCAGGACTCCAGATACGGCAGCGCCGCAAGCTGGTCGGCCAATGCCGGCGGCAAGCCCTTGGCACGCCATTCCTTGCGCATGGACTCGTAGGCCGGTCGCTGCGAATCGGGCAGGATGCCTTCGCCGGCGCGGATGTCGCGGAAGCCGTCGTGGTAGCGTTCCACCGCGGTCGTGATCGCCGGAACCGCGCCGGGGCGCGCCAGCAGCCAGCGGGTGAAGCCGCGCTGCAGATCCCAGATCACCATCAGCGCATCGACCTGCACCGAACCGGTCACCTTGCCGTCGAGCGCTTCGATCTGCGTCCACAGCTCGCGTGAATCCAGCGTTTCGCGGGTGATCGTGTAGGCGCGCGCCACCTCGCCGATGCTGCGGCCGCTGTCTTCCTGCATGCGCTGCAGGAAGGTCGCACCCATCCGGTTGATGGTTGAATTGGTGATCGCCGTGGCGATGATTTCGCGCTTCAGGCGGTGGCCTTCCATCGCCTTGGCGTAGTCCTTCTGCAGCGGGCCGGGGAAATAGCGGACCAGTTCCTTCGACAGGTACGGATCTTCCGGAATGTCGGACGCCAGCAATTCGGGAAACGCCACCAGTTTGGAATAGGACAGGACGACCGCCAGCTCCGGACGGGTCAGCCCCTGCCCGCGCAGCTTGCGTTCGGCAATCTCGGCGTCGGTCGGCAGGAACTCGATCTGGCGATCGAGCAGCCCGCGCGATTCCAGCGACTGGATGAAGTGCATCTTCGAGCCGAGGCGGCTCTTGCTCATCCGCTCCATCAGGGTCAGCGCCTGGTTTTGTCGGTAGTTGTCCTTGAGCACCAGCGCGGCGACTTCGTTGGTCATCGATGCCAGCAGCTTGTTGCGCGCCGGAACCGTCAGCCGCTTCTTGCGCACTTCGCCGTTGAGCAGGATCTTGATGTTGACCTCGTGGTCGGAGGTGTCCACGCCGGCCGAGTTGTCGATGAAGTCCGTATTGAGCAGGACGCCGGTCTGGGCCGCTTCAATGCGCCCGAGCTGGGTCATGCCGAGGTTGCCGCCTTCGCCGACGATCTTGCAGCGCAGGTCGCCGCCGTTGACGCGCAGGCCGTTGTTGGCGCGGTCGCCGGCGTCGGCGTTGCTCTCGCTGGACGCCTTGACGTAGGTGCCGATGCCGCCGTTGTAGAGCAGATCCACCGGCGCGCGCAGCGCGGCATGGATCAGCTCGGTTGGGGTCAGCTGCTTGACGGAATCGTCGATCCCCAGCGCGGCGCGCACTTCCGGGGTGATGTCGATCGACTTGAGCGAACGCGCATGCACGCCACCGCCCTTGCTGATCAGTTTGGCGTCGTAGTCGGCCCAGCTGGAGCGCGGCAGGTCGAAGATACGCTGGCGCTCCTTGAACGAAATGGCCGCATCCGGATTCGGGTCGAGGAAGACGTGGCGGTGGTCGAATGCGCAGAGCAAGCGGGTGTGCTTGCTCAGCAGCATGCCGTTGCCGAACACGTCGCCGGACATGTCGCCGATGCCGACGCAGGTGAAGTCTTCCTTCTGGCAGTCGCGGCCGAGCGCGCGGAAGTGGTGCTTGACCGATTCCCACGCGCCGCGCGCGGTGATGCCCATGCCCTTGTGGCTGTAGCCGGCGCTGCCGCCCGAGGCGAACGCGTCGTGCAGCCAGTAGCCGTGCGCTTCGGCAATGCCGTTGGCGATGTCGGAGAAGCTTGCGGTGCCCTTGTCGGCCGCCACCACCAGATACGGGTCGTCGCCGTCGTGGCGCACGACGTTCTGCGGCGGAATGATCTTGCCGTCCGAGGTCAGGTTGTCGGTCAAATCAAGCAGGCCGTTGACGAAGCGGCGGTAGCAGGCCTTGCCTTCGGTCAGCCAAGCCTCGCGATCCTGCGCCTGGCTGGGAAGCTGCTTTGGATAGAACCCACCCTTGCTGCCGACCGGCACGATCACAGTGTTCTTCACCATC
The DNA here is from genome assembly GCA_018262705.1 of Xanthomonas sp. Taxonomy (GTDB): domain Bacteria; phylum Pseudomonadota; class Gammaproteobacteria; order Xanthomonadales; family Xanthomonadaceae; genus Thermomonas. The sequence continues at coordinate 36,769 of JADFDQ010000010.1, read as the reverse complement.
TGCGCCTTGACCAGACCCAGCACTTCGGTGCGGAAATCCTCGCGCCGGTCCGACCAGCGCAGGCCGCCGCGCGCGACCGGCCCGAAGCGCAGGTGGGTGCCTTCCACGCGCGGACCGCACACCCAGATTTCGCGGAACGGACGCGGCTTGGGCAAATCCGGAACCTTGGCGGTGTCGAACTTGAACGCCAGATAGTCGGCCGGGCCGCCGTCCTTGCGCAGGCCGGCGTTGTAGCCGATGTAGTAGTTGGTGCGCAGCGTCGCCTCGATCACGCCGATGAAACTGCGCAGAATGCGGTCCTCGTCGAGGCTGGCCACGCGGTCGAGCAGGCCCAGCAGCGCGCCGCGCGCGGCATTGATCTGATCGTCGCGCTTGCCGGTGCGCGCCTTGACCAGCGCGGTCAGCGCCTTCATGGCCGACTCGTCGCCTGCGGCCAGCAATTTGAGTTGGGTGCCGAAGCTTTCCATGCCCTGCTTGATCTCGCTGGCGCTCTCGTGGCCGGTGCGCGGATCGAAGCGGGCTTCGAACAGCTCGACCAGCAGCCGCGCCAATATCGGATAGTGCGCCAGCGTGGCTTCCATGTAGCTCTGCGAAAAGGTCACGCCGGTCTGCAGCAAGTACTTGCAGTAGGCGCGCAGCATCGCGACCTGCTTCCACGACAGGCCGGCGGCGAGGACCAGACGGTTGAAGCCGTCGTTTTCCGCTTCGCCGCGCCAGATTTGCGCGAACGCCTCCTCGAAGTTCTCGTCCAGCGCATCGACGTCCAAATCGCCGAGCAGGGATTCGACTTCGAAATCCTGGATGTACACCAACCCGCTTTGCGCATCCACGCGGTAGGGATGCTCGGTGATCACGCGCAGGCCCATGTTCTCCATCATCGGCAGCGCATCGGACAGCGGAATGTCCTGCTCCGGGCGATACAGCTTGAAGCGCATCCCTCCCTTTTTCTGCGACGCCGCCAGCGACAGCCGCAGATCGTCGGGGCCGGACAGGGCGGCCAGGTGTTCGACGTCATCGGCCGCCACGTCGGGGCTGACCTCTTCGATGTAGCCGGCCGGCAACGCGCGCCCGAAGCGCGCCAGCAGCTTCAGCCCGGCCTCTTCGCCGTGGCGTTCGATCAAACACTCGCGCAACTCGTCGCTCCAGTCGCGCACGATCTCGGCCAGACGCCGTTCCAGCCTCGGCAGGTCGGCGCCGGCCTTGTGTTCGGCCTCGGCGGACGGGCGCACCAGAATGTGCAACTGCGCCAGCGGGGAGTCGTCGATCTGGACATTGGTGTCCACGCGCTCGCCGCCGAGTTCCTCGCGCAGCATCGCTTCGATCCGCTCGCGCACGCGGTTGCTGACCCGGTCGCGCGGAACATAAACCAACGCCGAGTAGTAGCGGCCATAGCGGTCGCGGCGCAGAAACAGCTTGCTGCGCACGCGTTCCTGCAAAGCGAGGATGCCAAGACAGGTCTTGAGCAATTCCTCCTCGGCGGACTGGAACAGTTCATCGCGCGGCAGGGTCTCGATAATGTGGCGCAGCGCCTTGCCGCTGTGGCTGTCCGGATCCAGACCGGACTGGTTCATGACGTAGTTGTGGCGTTCGCGCACCAGCGGGATGTCCCACGGGCGGCGGGTGTAGGCACTGGAGGTGTACAGGCCGAGGAAGCGTTCCTCGCGGATCGCTTTGCCGCTGGAATCGAATTCAAGCACGCCGATGTAGTCCATGTAGCCGGGACGGTGCACGGTGGCGCGCGCGTTGGTCTTGGTGAGGATCAGCGCATCGACCGCGCCGGAGTGGCGCATCGCATGCGCGGCCAGCGACTTGACCGGGCGCGGCTTGCTGCCGTCCTCGCCGCGCAACAGGCCAAGCCCGCTGCCGGGCTCCGCGCGCAACACGTCTTCCTTGCCTTCGCGCTGGACGCGGTATTCGCGGTAGCCGAAGAAGGTGAAGTGGTTGTCCGATGCCCAGCCCAGGAATTCCTGTGCTTCGTGCTTTTCGGCTTCGCTAATCGGCAGTTTGCGGGAGGCAAGATCGCCGGCGATCGCGCGCATCCGCGCCTGCATCGGCTGCCAGTCGGCGACAATTGCGCGCACATCGTCGAGCACGTGGGCGATGCGCGCCTTGATCGTCGCCAGCGCGGCCTTCGGCTGGCGGTCCAGCTCGAAGTGCATCATCGATTCGCGCTCGCCCTCGCCGATCTTGTCCAGCTTGCCGCCGCGATCTCGGGTCATGCGCAGCACCGGATGGCCGATCGCGTGCACGCCGATGCCCTTGTCGGCCAGCGCCATCGTCACCGAATCGACCAGGAACGGCATATCGTCGTTGACGATCTGCAAGATCGTGTGAGCCGTGCCGACCGCACCGGGATTGAGCTCCGGATTGAATATCTGGATATTGGCTTTGCCGCGCTTGCGCGCACGCACGAATCCGAGGAAATCAAGCGCAAGAGCGGCCCAGGCGTCGGTCGATTTGCTGGCTATTTCTTCGGCGTCCATGCGCCGGAACAGCGCCCTGGCGAACGCCACCGCTTCGGCCTGACCGGACTTGCCGGTGCGCTTGGCCACCGCGTCAAGAATGGGTTTCAAGCCTTCCTGATCGCCGCTTTCGATTGACTTGCTCATTTCGCTCCATGCCTCCAAAGGAAGACGGCCGCGCATCGAGGCGCGGCCGATCGGTTCATTTCGGCCTCAGCGCAGGCCGGTTTCGTTGCGCGCGATCACCAGCCGCTGGATTTCGCTGGTGCCCTCGTAAATCTCCGTGATCTTGGCGTCGCGGAAGTAGCGTTCGACCGGCATTTCCTTCGAATAGCCCATGCCGCCGTGGATCTGCAGGGTCTGGTGGGTGATCCACATCGCCGCTTCCGAGGCGGTGAGCTTGGCCACCGAAGCTTCGGTCGAAAACCGCAGGCCCTGGCTCTTCAACCACGCCGCGCGCAGGGTCAGCAGCCAAGCCGCGTCGAGCTTGCACTTCATGTCGGCGATCTTGGCCTGGATCATCTGGAACGCCCCGATCGGCTGGCCGAACGCCTTGCGTTCCTTGACGTAGGCAAGGCTCGCTTCGTAAGCGGCGCGGGCGATGCCGATCGCCTGCGAGGCAATACCAATGCGTCCTGCGTCCAGCACGCCCATCGCGATCTTGAAGCCCTGCCCTTGCTCGCCCAGCACTTCCTCGGGCTGGACGCGGTAGTCGGTGAATTCGATCTCGCAGGTGGCCGAGGCGCGGATGCCCATCTTCGGCTCGGTCTTGCCGCGATGGAAGCCGTCGCGGGCGCTGTCGATCAGGAACGCGGTGATCCCGCGCGCGCCCTTGTCCGGGTCGGTCATCGCAAACAGCACGATGTATTTCGCGACCGGGCCGGAGGTGATCCAACTCTTCTTTCCGTTGACCAGAAAGCTGCCGTCGGCCTGCCTGACCGCCTTGCAGCGCATGGCGGTGGCATCGGAGCCGGACTGTGGTTCGGTCAGCGCGAAGGCGCCGATCTCGCGGCCTTCGGCGATGTCGCGCACGTATTTCTGCTTCTGCGCTTCGGCCCCGAAAGTCAGGATGCCGTTGCAGACCAGCGAATTGTTGACCGAAAGAATCGTGCTGTGGGCCGCATCGGCAGCGGCGATTTCGACCATTGCCAGCACGTAGGCCACGCTGTCCATGCCGGCGCCGCCGTATTCGACCGGCACCTCGATTCCCATCAGCCCGTTTTCGCCGAGGTTGCGGATGTTCTCGAGCGGGAACTCCCCGGTACGATCGTGATATTCCGCGCTCGGCGCGATCTTCTCGCGCGCGATGCGGCGGGCCACATCCTGCAGCATCCGCTGCTCTTCGCTGAACCCGAACTCCACGACTGCCTCGTTGCGCAACCGGAAACCGTTATTGTAGCTCGCACGGTGGCGGAACCCCAGAGCGATCGGCGAGCGGCCCCTCGCGCTTGACCTGCGCAAGACACGGGGTAAAATCTATCGCTGAATCGCGATGGAAAGATATTTATGGATCTGGAAGGCTGGTCGGCGCATCTGAAGGTGTTCGCCGACGCAACCCGGGTGCGGCTGCTCACGCTGCTGGAGCGCGAGGAGCTGACCGTGGCGGAACTCTCGGAGATTACCCGCCTCGCGCAGCCGCGCGTGTCCACCCATCTTGCCAGACTCAAGGAAGCGGGGCTGGTGCGCGACCGCCGCGCCGGGGTGTCGTCCTATTATCGCTTTGCCGAGGACGGCATCGATATCGCCCAGCGTACGCTCTGGCAATCGATCCGCGACGGCAGCAACGATCCGCTGCTGCTGCAGGACGCGGCCCAGGTCGACGCCGTGCTGGCGCGCCGCGCCGAAGGCCAGAACTGGTCGGACAACGTGGCCGGCAACATGGAGCGCCACTATTCTCCGGGGCGCACCTGGGAGGCGATGGCGCGCACCGCCATCACCCTGCTGTGGCCGGGCGACGTGCTCGATGTTGCCAGCGGCGACGGCGTGCTGGCCGAACTGCTGGCGCCGCACTCCAAACGCTACGTCTGCATCGACTCCAGCCAGCGCGTGGTGGCCGCAGCCGGTGAACGCCTGCGCAAGCTCGGCAACGTCGAAGTGCGCGAAGGCGACATGCACAAGCTGCCGTTCGCCGACGGGAGTTTCGATCTGGTGGTGCTGATGCAGGCGCTGACCTACGCCGCGCAGCCGGCGCAAGCGGTGGCCGAGGCCGCGCGCGTGCTGCGTCGCGGCGGGCGCCTGCTGCTGTCGTCGATCAAACGCCACGGCCATCGCACCGTTTCCGAATCCTACGGCCACGTGAACCTCGGCTTCGGCGCGCGCGATTTGCGCAAATTTGCAGAGAAAGCCGGGCTCGAAGTCGTCAGTCTGGAAACCGTCACCCGCGAGCGTCGACCGCCGCATTTCGAAGTGATCGCGCTGACCGGCGTGAAGCCGTAACGCCGCGCGCTCTTCATCACCAATCGAGACCCACCGATGCACACCCTTCCCTGGAAAAATCCTGCGCGCGTTGCTGCACTGGAAACAGCGCTGACCCGACGCATCCTGATCCTCGACGGTGCGATGGGCACGATGATCCAGCGAGAAGGCCTGGAAGAAGCCGATTACCGCGGCGAACGTTTCGCGCAGGGGTTCGATGCGCTGTTTTCCGCAGGCGGCCATGTCCACGGCCCGGGCTGCGGCTGCGAAGCGGTCGATCAGCGCGGCAACAACGACCTGCTGACGCTGACCCGGCCCGACCTGATCCATGGCATCCACCGCCAGTACCTCGCCGCCGGCGCCGATCTGGTCGAAACCAACAGCTTCAATTCGACCGCGACCTCGCTGGCCGACTACCGCCTGCAGCATCTCGTGCGCGAGCTCAACCGCGAAGCCGCGCGCCTTGCCCGCGACGCCTGCGACGCGGCCGAAGCCGCCAATCCCGACAAACCGCGTTTCGCCGTCGGCGTTCTCGGCCCGACCAGCCGCACCGCTTCACTGTCGCCCGACGTCAACCGTCCGGGCTTTCGCGCGGTCAGCTTCGACGATCTCGCCGCCGCTTACCGGGAATCCGCGCGCGGGCTGATCGAAGGCGGCGCCGACATCCTGATGGTCGAAACCGTGTTCGACACCTTGAACGCCAAGGCCGCGCTGTTCGCCATCGACGACGTGTTCGAAGACATCGGCGGGCGGCTGCCGGTGATGGTCTCCGGAACGATCACTGACGCTTCCGGCCGCACCCTGTCCGGACAAACCGCGGAAGCGTTCTGGTATTCGCTGCAGCACGCGCCGCTGCTATCGATCGGGCTGAACTGCGCGCTCGGCGCACGCGATCTGCACCCGCACCTCGCGGTGCTGTCGCAGGTGGCCGACACGCGGGTCAGCTGCCACCCCAACGCCGGCCTGCCCAACGCCTTCGGCGGCTACGACGAAAGCCCGGAAAGCATGGCCGAAGTGCTGGCCGAGTTCGCCCGTGGCGGACTGCTCAACATCGTCGGCGGCTGCTGCGGCACCACGCCGGAACACATCCGCGCGATCGCCGATGCGGTCTCCGCGGTTGCGCCGCGTGAAATGCCGCAGCTGGAGGCCGTCGCATGAGCGAGATCCTGCATCGCTACACCCGCCTGTCCGGGCTGGAGCCGCTGATCCTCAGCCCCGAAGCGAACTTCATCAACGTCGGCGAACGCACCAACGTCACCGGCAGCGCGCAGTTCAAGAAGCTGATCGTGGAAAACCGCTATGACGAGGCGGTTGCGGTCGCGCGCCAGCAGGTCGAAAGCGGCGCACGGATCATCGACGTCAACATGGACGATGGCCTGCTCGATGCCGAAAAGGCGATGGTCGAGTTCCTCAACCTGATCGCGGCCGAACCGGACATCGCCAAGGTGCCGGTGATGATCGATTCCTCGAAGTGGAGCGTGATTGCAGCCGGCCTGAAGTGCCTGCAGGGCAAGGGCATCGTCAATTCGATTTCGATGAAGGAAGGCGAGGAAGAATTTCTGCGCCAGGCGCGACTGGTGCGCCGCTACGGTGCCGCCGTGGTGGTGATGGCGTTCGATGAAGAAGGCCAGGCCGGCAACGCGCAGCGCAAGGTCGAAATCTGCGCGCGCGCCTATCGTCTGTTGACCGAGAAGGTCGGCTTCCCGCCCGAAGACATCATTTTCGACCCCAACTGCTTTGCCATCGCCACCGGCATCGAAGAACACGACGACTACGCGGTCGCGTTCATCGAAGCCACCCGCGAACTGCGCCGGCGCTTTCCGCACAGCCATGTGTCCGGAGGCGTTTCCAACATCAGCTTCTCGTTCCGCGGCAACGAGGCCATGCGCCAGGCGATCCACGTGGTGTTCCTTTACCACGCGATCCAGGCCGGCATGGACATGGGCATCGTCAACGCCGGCGCGCTGCCGATCTACGACAGCCTCGACCCCGAGCTGCGCGAGCGGGTCGAGGACGTGGTGCTGAACCGGCGCGCGGATTCCACCGACCGCCTGCTTGAAATCGCCGATCGCTACCGCCGCAAGAAGGGCGAGAAGAAGGTCGAAAATCTGGCTTGGCGCGAACTTCCGGTCGCACAGCGGCTCTCGCATGCGCTGGTGCACGGCATCGACGCCTTCGTCACCGAAGACACCGAAGAAGCGCGGCTGCAGACCGCGCGTCCGCTGGACGTGATCGAAGGCCCGCTGATGGACGGCATGAACGTGGTCGGCGATCTGTTCGGCGCCGGCAAGATGTTCCTGCCGCAGGTGGTCAAGTCGGCGCGGGTGATGAAAAAGGCGGTGGCTTGGCTGCTGCCCTTCATCGAGGCCGAAAAGGCCCGCACCGGCGAAGCGCCCAAGAGCAACGGCAAGATCGTCATGGCCACGGTCAAGGGCGACGTGCATGACATCGGCAAGAACATCGTCGGCGTGGTGCTGGCCTGCAACAATTTCGAAGTCATCGACCTCGGGGTGATGGTGCCGGCGCAGAAAATCCTCGACACCGCCATCGCGGAAAATGCCGACATGATCGGCGTTTCCGGGCTGATCACGCCCTCGCTCGAAGAAATGACCCACGTTGCGCGGGAAATGCGCCGGCAGGGCTTCACCTCCCCGTTGTTGATCGGCGGTGCCACCACCTCGCGCGCACACACCGCGCTGAAAATTTCGCCGAACTACGAACAACACACGATCTGGATCAAGGACGCCTCGCGCGCAGTCGGCGTGGCGCAGTCGCTGATGTCGGCCGAACAACGCGATGGGGTGCTAAAAGCCGCCAACGACGACTACATCGAAATCCGCGAACGCCACCGCCTGCGCGGCAATCCGCAAAAATTGGTGGCGCTGGAGCATGCGCGCGCGCGCAAGCTCACCTGCGACTGGGCAAACTTTTCGCCTCCGCAACCCGCGCTGCCCGGTCTGCACGTGTTCGACGACTATCCGCTCGAAGAACTCGTTGCCTGCATCGACTGGACGCCATTCTTCAATTCCTGGGAGCTCGCCGGCAAATACCCGGCGATCCTGACCGACGCCATCGTCGGCGCACAGGCCAGCGAGCTGTACGCCGACGCGCGCGCGATGCTCAAGCGCATCCTCAAGGAGAAATGGCTCACCGCCAAAGCGGTGTGCGGATTCTGGCCAGCGCATTCGGTCGGCGACGACGTGGCGCTGACGCTGGCCGATCCCTGGGGCGATGGCGTCACCCTCCTCGGATCAGGGCAGCATCGTTACTACGCTTCGCATTTCTCGAATCCGGATGCGAAGCAGACGCTGCGCTTCCTGCGCCAGCAGGCCGACAAGCCGGTTGAGCGGCCGAATCTGTGTCTTGCCGATTTCATTGCCCCTGAAGAATTCGGAAAGCAGGACTGGATCGGCGCATTTTCCGTCACCACAGGGCTGGGCATCGAGCCGCACATCGAGCGCTTGCGGGCGGAGCATGACGACTACAGCGTCATCCTGCTCAAAGCGCTGGCCGATCGTCTTGCCGAAGCTTTCGCGGAACGGCTGCACCAGCGCGTGCGCAAAGAGTTGTGGGGCTATGCGGCGGACGAGGGTCTGGACAACGCGGCGCTGATTGCCGAGGCCTACCGCGGTATCCGGCCTGCGCCCGGCTATCCGGCCTGCCCCGAACACAGCGAAAAGCGCGTGCTGTTCGATCTACTCGGCTCGACCGAACGCGCCGGCGTCACCCTGACCGACCATTTCGCGATGTATCCGGCGTCCAGCGTTTCCGGGATGTATTTCAGCCATCCGGACAGCAAGTATTTCGTGGTCGGCAGAGTCACCAGAGAACAGGTGGCCGATTACGCCAAACGCAAGGGCGTGGAGCTGGCGCAGGCGGAGCGCTGGCTGTCGTTCAATCTCAATTACGATCCCGAATAAGCGCCGGCGGCATCGCTTGCTTTCGCAGGCGCGCAGCGAGGCCGCGTTTCGTAGGAGCGCACCGAGGCCGCAGGCCGAGGGACGCGATGGGATGCGACCGATCTAGCCACGTTGACCGATCGCGCCCTGCGGTGCGCTCCTAGGCATTTCGCCGTTGTAGGAGCGCACCGCAGGGGCGCGATGGCCCCGCCAGGCCCTGCCAAGCCCTACCAGACCAGATCGTCCGGCACCTGATAGTGCGGATCCGAAAAGGGATCATCGGCCACAGGCGCGTTCGGATCGACTTTCAGCGCCACCGCCTGCGCGAAGATGCTTTCTGCCTGCGCCAGCGTCTGGGCATCGACCAGAAGGTAGCGGCCGTTGAGTTGAACCACGCCCAGCCGTCCGGCGTTAAGTTCCTTGAGCTGCTCGGCGGTCACGTGAATCCGCTTGATCTTGCCGCCGTATTCGAAATGGCGGACGTGATCGGCATCGGCGGCGTTTTGCGCCTTGTCTTTCAGAAAAGCTTCGAGCTTGGCGCGCGCTTCACGCCGCAGCCGCGCTTCTTCCTGCTTGACGCGCTCGGCCTCGATGCGCTCGTCCTTTTCTTTTTGGGCGCGGATGGCGTAGGCCTTGGCGAGGTCGATCTCGCCCTTCGACTTCGCGCTGCGCGACGGCAACGGCTTTCCGACTCCCGCCGGCGTCTTGTCGCGACCGCCGGGGCCATCCTTTCTGGAGGATGGCTGCGGCTTGGCAGGCGTTTTCGACTTTTCTGCGGCCTTGAAACCCAGGCCCAGCAGCTGGTCGCGCAGGGAATTGCTCATGCGTGCGGCTTCAGTAATGCGGCGGCGGCGGCTCGCTGGCGGCATCGCCGGTGACCGGACTGGCGGCCAGCGCACTGCGCATTTGACGCAGGTCTTCCAGCGCGCGGTGCAGTTGCAGCGCGTTGCGCGATTCGGCATCGCGGGCGGCGGCAAGCGCATCGCTCAGTTCCTGCAGCGCCTGCTCCTGGAACGTCAGGCGCGTTTCCAGATCGACCAACCGTTGTTCCATATCCGCCACGCTCACATCCTCAGCACCGAACGCCCGCGCCCGATGCCGTAATAGGCAAGCCCCGCCGCTTCCGCGTCCGCCGGCTCGTAAAGATTGCGCCCGTCGAACACGGCCGCATCCGCCAGCGCCTGTCCAAGGGCAGCAAAATCCGGGCTGCGAAACTGCTTCCATTCGGTGATCACCACCAGCGCATCGGCGCCGCTCAGCGCCTCGCCCGCATTCGCGCACAGGGTCAGGTCGGAACGTCCGCCGTAGATGCGCCGCGCTTCCTCCATCGCTTCCGGATCGAAGGCGCGCACGCGCGCTCCGGCTTCCCACAGCTGCGCCAGCAGGCGCTGGCTCGAGGCTTCGCGCATGTCGTCGGTGTTCGGCTTGAACGCCAGCCCCCACAGCGCCACGGTCTTGCCGCGCAGCGCGTCGGCGCTGCCGTAGTGGCGCACTATCAACTCGAACAGATGCCGCTTCTGCGCCGCGTTGACCGCTTCGACCGCGTCCAGCAGCCGCGTGGGCACGCTGTGCTGCTGCGCGGTCTTTGCCAAGGCCTGCACGTCCTTCGGGAAACACGAACCGCCGTAGCCGGCGCCGGGGTAGATGAACTGCCAGCCGATGCGCGGATCCGAGCCGATCCCTTTGCGCACCAGCTCCACGTCGGCGCCCACGCGCTCGGCGATATTGGCAATCTCGTTCATGAAGCTGATCTTGGTCGCCAGCATCGCGTTGGCGGCGTATTTGGTCAGCTCGGCCGAACGCACGTCCATCGCCACGATTCGCTCGTGATTGCGGTTGAACGGGGCGTACAGGCGACGCATGCTCTCCATCGCCTCGGCGCTGTCGGTACCGATCACGATCCGATCCGGACGCATGCAGTCCTCGACCGCCGCGCCCTCCTTCAAGAATTCCGGATTGGCCACGACTTCGAAGGCGATCTGCGCGCCGCGCGCCTGAAGCTCGGCGGCAATCGCCGCACGCACCTTGTCGGCGGTGCCCACCGGCACCGTTGACTTGTCGACGACGACCACCGGGCGCTGCAGATGCTTGCCAACCGAGCGCGCCACCGCCAGCACGTACTGCAGGTCGGCGCTGCCGTCCTCGTCCGGCGGCGTGCCCACGGCAATGAAGATGACCTCGCCGTGGGCGATGCCCGCGGCCGCGTCGGTGGAAAAGCGCAGCCGGCCTTCGGCATGGTTGGCTTGGACCATCGGGGTCAGGCCGGGCTCGAAGATCGGCACCACGCCGCGGTTGAGGCCCTCGACCTTGGCGGCATCGACGTCCACGCACAGGACGTCGTGGCCGACCTCGGCCAGACAGGTTCCGGTCACCAGACCGACATAGCCGGTGCCGAAAATGCAAACACGCACGGCATCACTCCTTTGATCATGTGGAGCAACGCGCGCAACTTTTCAGCGCGCGCCCCCATGTGGCGGTTACTGCTGCGGCGGCGCTGACGGCGCTGTCGGCGCGGCGGCCGGTGCCGGAGCCGAGGGCGGCGTCGGCTTCTTGACGACTTCCAGCAGCTCGACCTCGAACACCAACAGCTGATTCGGCCCGATGTTCGGCGGCCCTTCCTCACCATAGGCCAGACGCGCCGGAACCCAGAACCGGTACTTGCTGCCCACCGTCATCAGCTGCAGGCCTTCGGTCCAGCCCGGGATGATGCCCTGCAGCGGGAACACCGCCGGCTCGCCGCGATCGTAGGAACTGTCGAACTTGGTGCCGTCCAGCAAGGTGCCGAGGTAGTTGACCTTGACGCCGTCAGCCGCGGTCGGCCTGGGCCCATTGCTCTGCCTCAAAACTTGATACTGCAGGCCCGAGGCGGTTGTGACCACGCCCGGCTTCTTGCCGTTTTCGGCCAGGAATTTCTCGCCCTTCTCCTGGTTGGCGCGCGCCTGCTCCATCATCTGCGCCATCTGCTTGGCCTGCATGCGCTGGCCGAAGGCCTGCATGATCTGCTGCGCCTGGGCGTCGGTCAGCAGCGCATGGCCGCCGCTCATCTGGGTTTTCAACGCCTTGATCACGGTATCGATATTGATCTCGTCCTTGATCTCGGTGAGCTGCTTGCCCATCGCCATGCCGATCGTGTAGCTGATCTGATCTTTTTCGGTCGGCAATCCCGGATACGGGTTAGTGGCCGTCGCGGCCGCGTTGGCGTTGGCGCCGCCGGAAGACACGTCGGCGGGCTTGGGCCCGGCCTTGCAGGCGGCAAGCGCGAACAGCAGGGCTGCAGTCAGCGCGGTGGTGCGAATGAGCGGGTTCATCTTGGCGGTGGCTCCGGGGTGCGGGATGGGACCGGCAGCGGATGCCGGAAGGGAAACAGACGAAGTTTGACTCATTCGACGCCCAACAGTTCCACGTCAAACACCAGGGTGGCGTTGGGCGGGATTCTGGGCGGCGCTCCGGCGGCGCCGTAACCGAGGCGGGACGGGATCCAGAACCGGTATTTCGCACCGACCGGCATCAGGCCCAGCCCTTCGGTCCAGCCGGGGATGACCTGATCGAGCCCGAACTGCGCCGGCACGTTGCGGTCGTAGGAGCTGTCGAATTTGGCGCCGTCGAGCAGCGTGCCGACGTAATTGACGGTGACGCGTTGCCCGGGCCGCGGACGCACGCCCGTGCCCTGCTTCAGAACCTTGTACTGCAGGCCACTGGGCGTGGCGAACACGCCCGGCTGCTGGCGATTGTCAGTAAAAAACGCCTGCTCCCGCACCAATGCCTGCGCCTGCGCACCCTGTCGTGCGCTTGCTGCGGTCGCACTCACGCGGGTCGCCAGCGCGGCGCGCACGCGCGCGATCTCGGCGACACCCAGCGCCGGGGCAATCGATGGATTGGCGCCATCATTGAGTCCGCGCAGGAACATCGGCACGTCGAACTCGCCAGCCAGTCCGACCAGCGAGTGTCCCACGTTGGCGCCGACCACCAGCCCCGCCTTGCTGCGATCGACGGCCACCGCCGGCTTGCCGGAGGCACGCGCGCCGATGCTGGCCATCAGGCTGCGCAGAACGCTGCGCGCTTCCTCATCGGACAGCAGCGGCGCGCCGTCGGCCATCGCATTTTCCATCCCACGCACGAACGCGGCCTGGTCCAGATCCTGCAGGCCCGGGCCGATCGAACGGCCGGCATCCAGACCCGCCATATAGCCCACTTTGTCGCGCTCGCTGGTTGGCGCCGCGTTCTGCGCAAACGCCGTGCCCATCAACAGCACAGCCGCAAGCAGCGCGGCGAAAGCGCGCAGGTACAGGCTCATTCCGGTGGTCTCCAGAGACGTGCGGGCCGATCGCCCAGCCGCGCCTATTGTCCGTGCTGGAGCCGCGGCCGGCAATCCTCGCGCAGGAACCCCGAAATCGGCTTCCGACCGCTGCATCCGGCAACCATGAAATCAGTTGGGTTGAAAGTGTTTGACATCGTCAAATGTAGTGTTATAGTAATCTACATCACCGATTTCGTAATCGTCGAGGCCGCCTGATGAAAGCAAAACGAATCACTCGCCCCACGATGGCCGCCGCGGCGCTGGCTGCCCTGCTGTTCGGTGCGTTGCTGGGATTCCAGACCCTGGCCGCGCCGAACGTCGCCGGCGCAAACGCAAACGCCGATCATGCGGCGAACCCAAGTCACGAAGCAAGAACCGAAACAAGTCATGAAGCCGCCGACGCACGGACTGCGCGACGCTTCGCACCACGCCGGCTCCGGCACACGCTGCGGATGCCGTTCTTTTCCTTTCAGCCATTGGGGTGAACCATGGCCACCATCGAATGGAGCGACGGCGCTCCGATCTACCGACAACTCAAGGAGCGCGTCGTGGCGATGATGCTCGACGGCGTGCTCAAACCCGGCGACGCCCTGCCCTCGGTGCGTCAAGTGGCCGCTGAGTACCAACTCAACCCGATCACCGTCTCGCGGGCCTATCAGGAACTGGCCGACGAGAGCCTGGTCGAAAAACGCAGGGGACTGGGCATGTACGTCACCGAAGGCGCCAGCAAGCGCCTGCTCGTGAGCGAACGCGAGCGCTTCCTGACCGAAGAATGGCCGCAGATTCTGGAACGCATCCAGCGCCTCGGTCTCGACTCCGAGGAACTCCTTGATCCCAAGCGCAAGTGGGGGCCGAAATGAGCACCAACACCAACAATCCCGTCATCTCAGCCCACGGGCTGCGCAAGGCGTACAAGAACACCCTTGCCCTCGACAACGCCGAATTCTCCATCCCCGCCGGCCGCATCGTCGGCCTGATCGGGCCTAACGGCGCCGGCAAAACCACCGCGCTCAAGGCCATCCTCGGACTGATCCCGTTCGAGGGTTCGCTTTCGGTGTTGGGCAAGGATCCGCGCAGCCATCGCGACGCTTTGATGAACGATGTCTGCTTCATCGCCGACGTGGCGGTGCTGCCGCGCTGGATCAGCGTCGAGCAGGTCATCGAATTCGTTGCCGGCGTGCATCCGCGCTTCGATGCCGACAAGTGCCGCCGCTTCCTGCAGGGCACCAAGCTCAAGCCGAAAACCAAAGTGCGCGAAATGTCCAAGGGCATGATCGTGCAGCTGCACCTGGCGCTGGTGATGGCGATCGACGCCCGCCTGCTGGTGCTCGACGAGCCGACCCTCGGCCTGGACATCCTCTACCGCAAGCAGTTCTACCAGCGCCTGTTGGAGGACTATTTCGACGAGGGAAAAACCATCCTCGTCACCACCCATCAAGTAGAAGAGATCGAGCACATCCTCACCGACGTGATGTTCATCCAGGGCGGCAAGGTGGTGCTGAACGCGGCGATGGACACGTTGGGCGAACGCTACGCCGAAGTGCTGGTCGACGCCGACAAGCTGGACGCCGCTCGCACGCTCAAGCCCATCGACGAACGCAGCCTGCCGTTCGGCAAGACCGTCATGCTGTTCGACGGCGCCGAAAGCGCCCGCCTCGCCGAACTCGGGGAAACCCGCACGCCGGGCTTGGCCGATCTGTTCGTGGCCACCATGAAAGGAACCTACGCATGAACGCCATTGCCGAAACCCCGCGCGCGATCCGCGCCGCGCCGCATTCCACCCACAAGCTCAAGCTGCTGCTCAAGCGCGAATACTGGGAGCACCGCGGCGGCTTCTTCTGGGCGCCGATCTGGGCCGGCGTCATTTCCCTGCTGCTGACCCTGATGGGCCTGATTCTTGGCGAGATCGCGCTCAACAGCAGCGACGGCGGCATCCATATCAACGGCGAGAAGGTCGTCGTCAACAACCTCGATTTGAGCGTCATTACCGCCAACATGGATCCGGAAACGATGCGCCACTGGGCGGACACGGTGCGCTTCACGACCGCCTCGGCGATGTTCTGGCCGATGCTGGTGCTGGGCTTCGTGGTGTTCTTCTACTGCCTGGGCGCGCTGTACGACGAGCGCAAGGACCGCAGCGTGCTGTTCTGGAAATCGCTGCCGGTGTCCGACCGCGACACCGTGCTGTCGAAAGCCCTAAGCGCGCTGGTCGTCGCACCGATCGCGGCCACGCTCATCGGCATCGTCTGCATGGTGGCCTATCTGCTCTTGCTTAGCGTGTTCGTGCTGTTCCACCACGGCAATCCGATCACCCTGCTGTGGAGTCCGACCAACCTGCTGGCCAGCGCCGGCCTCGGTCTGGCGGCCCTCCCCGTGTACGCATTGTGGGCGCTGCCCAGCGTGGGCTGGCTGCTGCTGTGCTCGGCCTGGGCCAAAACCAAGCCGTTCCTGTGGGCGATCGTGATTCCGCTGTTCGCCGGCGTGCTCACCAGCTGGTTCAACCTGATGCAGACGTTCAATCTCGGCAGCGGTTGGTTCTGGAAGAACGTGGTCGCGCACCTGCTGGGCGGCGTGTTCCCGGGCTCCTTCCTTGCCGCCTCCGATATCACGTCGTTCAAGGGCGACGGCATACCGGACATGTCGACCTTGCTGCACATCATCTACTCTCCGCTGACGACGCCGCAGCTGTGGATCGGTGCCATCGCCGGCATCGCCATGATCGTCATTGCCATCCGCCTGCGCCTCTGGCGCGACGAAGGCTGAACCTTCGCCCAAGCTCACGGAGATTTCGATGAAACATTTTCGACAACTGACGCTTGTCCTGCTCGCCACGGCCACTCTCGCCGCCTGCAGCCAGCTCGCCTCGCCGCCGGCAACCGGCAATCCGCCCTCGGCGCAGGCCGACCAGCCGGCCCAGCGCGGCTTCATCGAAGAACAGGTGAACCACGCAATTGCGAATGCCCGCAGCGAACTGCGGTCGAAAAACCTGGAGTTGAACAACGGGATCCACATCAATGTCAACGGCCACCGTGCGTCCACCCCGGGCAGCGACCTGCCCAAAGCGGAAATCACCCCGCAAGGGGATCTGCTGATCGCCGGCAAAGCGGTCGCCATCACGGCGGCCCAACGCCAGCAACTCCTAGCCTATCGCAACCACATCATCGGGGTCGCCGAAGCCGGCATGGCCATCGGCGCGAAGGGTGCCGGCATCGCCGGTACCGCCCTGCGGGGCGTTGGCGAAGCCATCTTCGGTGGCGAACAAGGGCAGAAGAATTTCGAGGCCCGGATGGAAGCCGAAGGCAAGAAAATCGAGGCCCAGGCGAAGGCCCTGTGCACCCGCCTGCCCCCCTTGCTGGCTACCCAGGATGCGTTGGCGGCGTCTCTGCCTGCGTTCAAGCCTTACGCCACCATGACCCAGGCCGATATCGACGACTGCGGCAAGGATGGCGACCGAGGCATGGCAGTGACCAGCGACTGACGCCGGCCACGCTGACCTTGTAGGAGCGCACCGCAGGGGCGCGAAATTTGGGATGATCCGACCAAGCCGAAGTCTCGCGCCCCTGCGGTGCGCTCCTACAGCCCGAACCCTGCCGCACGCGCCAGATCATCGAAACCCGGAAACGAAGTGGCCACGTTGGCCACGTCGCGCACGCAGACATCGCCATTGGCCACTTGCGCCGCCACGGCAAACGCCATCGCGATGCGGTGGTCCGAATGGCTGTCCACCGCGCCGGCCTGCAAGCGCCCCGGATGGATGGTCGCGCCGTCCGGGGTTTCGTCGACGCGAACCCCCAGTGCACGCAGGCCTTCCGCCATGACCGCGATCCGATCCGACTCCTTGACCCGCAGTTCGGCCGCGCCGCGCACCGTGGTCGCACCTTCCGCGCAGGCGGCGGCAACGAACAACGCCGGGAACTCGTCGATCATGTCCGGCGCCAGCGCCGCCGGCACCTCGATGCCGCGCAGCGGCGCGTAGCGCACGCGCAGATCGGCCACCGGCTCGCCGTCGCAGCTGAATGCGTTTTCCTCGACGATGTCGGCGCCCATCCGGCGCAGCACGTGCAGCAACCCTGTACGGCGCGGATTCAGCCCGACCTGACGCAAGGTGAGTTCCGAACCTGGCACGATGGACGCCGCGATCAGGAAAAATGCAGCCGAAGAAAAATCCGCAGGCACGCGGATAGCGGTCGCGCGCAGGCGCTGGCCGCCAACAAGACGGGCAATGCCCGGCGAAAATGCGATCTTGACGCCGAATGCCGCCAGCATTCTCTCCGTGTAGTCGCGGGTCGGCCGCGGTTCGACCACGGTCGTCTCGCCCTGCGCATACAGCCCGGCCAGCAGCAGCGCGGATTTCACCTGCGCGCTGGCGACTTCGAGAACGTGTTCACGGCCGGCCAGCGCCTGCCCACCGTGGATCTGCAGCGGCGGCGTGCCGTCCGGCGCGGTCTCGATGCGCGCGCCCATCTTCGCCAGCGGCGTGGTGACGCGCCGCATCGGACGCTTGCCGAGCGACGCATCGCCGGTCAGGATCGAATCGAAGCGCTGCCCAGAAAGCAGCCCGGCCAGCAGGCGCATGCCGGTGCCGGAGTTGCCGCAATCCAGCGGACCGTCCGGCGCGCGCAGGCCGTCGATGCCCACGCCGTGCACGATCCGCTGCGACAGCGAAGGCGTTTCGATGCGCACGCCCATCTGTCCGAAAATCGCCGCGGTGGCGCGGGTGTCTTCGCCTTCGAGAAAGCCGTCGATCCGCGACACACCGTCGGCCAGCGCCGCCAGCATCACCGCGCGGTGCGACACCGACTTGTCGCCGGGCACCGCCAGCGTTCCGCGCAGCGGCGCGCTGCGAAACGCGCGCCAGTCCAGCCTTTCCGCACTCATCCGAAGATCGCCCCGAGCGCGATCAGCAGCCGCGCATTGTCGGTCTCGGTTCCGACGCTGATGCGCAGGCAGGCGGGCAGTCCATAGCCCGCCATCGGGCAGACGGTCACGCCGCGCTGCGCCAGCGCAGTTTCAACCTCGGCTGCGCGCGACCCGAATTCGACCAACAGAAAATTGGTTTGCGACGGCCCCACCGGCAGGCTCCACGCCTGCAGCGCCGCGGAAAGACGCTCGCGCTGCAAGGCATTGCCCTCGATGACGGCGCGAAGATGCGTCGTATCGGCCAGCGCCGCTTCCGCAGCCGCCAGCGCGGGCGCATTGACGTTGAAAGTCTGGCGCAGCCGATCCAGCACCGCGATCAGTCCGACGTGAGCGATGGCATAGCCCAGCCGCAGCCCGGCGAGCCCATAGGCCTTGCTGAACGTGCGCGCGACGACGAGATTGGGATGCTGCGGCAGCAGCGCAATTGCGCTTGCCCAGTCCGGGACGTCGACGAACTCGGCGTAGGCTTCGTCCACCACGACGATCACGTCTTTCGGAACCCGCCCGATGAACGCAGCGAATGCCTCGGCGTCGAACCAGGTGCCGGTGGGATTGTTCGGATTGGCCAGAAACACCAGCTTGGTGCGCGGGCCGATCATGGCCAGCAGCGCATTGAGATCGTGGCCGCGCGCCATCGCATGGTCTGTCGGCAGCGCCGGCGCCTGCCGCAGCGTCGCGCCGACGGCCTGGGCGGCGATCGCATACACCGCAAACCCATACTGCGAAGCGATCACTTCATCGCCCGCGCCTGCAAACGCCTGCGCCAGCAATACCAGCACTTCGTTGGAACCGTTGCCCAGCAGCAGATTGTCGGCATCAGCCCCGAGCCGCTGCGCCAGCGCCTGCTTGAGCGCATGGCCGCGCGGATCGGGATAGCGGTGCGCCTGCGGCAGTGTTTGCATCGCCGCGCGCAGCGCCGCCGGGCTCGGGCCGTACGGACTTTCGTTTGCGCCCAGTTCGACCAGCCCCTGGTCGGCAAACCTGCGGCGCAGATCGACCATGTCGCGACCCGGCGCATAGGCCCGCAGCCCGCGCACCCCCGCCACCGCGCGCTGGTCGAAGTCGATCACGTGATCGCCACCGGATAGGAGCCGAGCACGCGCACTTCGTTGCCGTGTTCGGCGATTTCATCGAGCGCGTCCCTGAGCGGCGCGACCTGGCAGTGGCCGGCGACGTCGATGAAAAATGCGTACTGCCATTTGTAGCCGTGCTCCGGGCGCGACTCGATCCGGTTCATGCTGACGCCGCGCCGCGCCAGCGGTTCGAGCACGCCGTACAGCGCGCCGGGGCGGTCGCGGATGAACACCAGCAGCGAAGTGCG
This sequence comes from Xanthomonas sp., assembly GCA_018262705.1. GTDB lineage: Bacteria > Pseudomonadota > Gammaproteobacteria > Xanthomonadales > Xanthomonadaceae > Thermomonas. The sequence goes on along the minus strand of JADFDQ010000010.1, from coordinate 17,455 downwards.
GTCGTTGCCGGACGGCGGGAACATTTCGCGGCCGATCACGAGGAAGCGGGTGGTGTTGTCGGCGCGATCCTCAATGGGCCCGGCGATTTTCTTCAGCCCGTACACCACCGCCGCGGATTCACCGGCAATCGCGGCGGCATCGTCGGCGCCGCGCGCGCGGCGTGCGCCTTCGGCATTGCTCGATACCGGGATTCGCTCCGCCTTCGGAAGGTTGTTGCGCAGCCAGCCGCTGCACTGCCCCAGCGTCTGCGGGTGCGCGAACACGCGCTCGATGTCCTCGATATGGCCGCTGCGCGATTGCAGATACTGATGAATCTGCAGTTCGACCTCGCCGCAGATGCGCAGCGGCGAACTCAGGAACATGTCCAGCGTCACCTGGATCGTGCCCTGCCCGGAGTTTTCGACCGGCACCACGCCGAAATCCGCGCTGCCGGAGGCCACCTCGGCGAACACTTCCTCGATGCTGCCCATCGGCAGCCCGTGCGCGGAATGGCCGAAGTGCTTGTACACCGCCTGCTGGCTGAAGGTGCCCTCGGGGCCGAGATAGCCGATCTTGAGCGGTTCCTGCTGGGCCAGACAGGCCGACATGATTTCGCGGAACAGCCGCACCAGTTCTTCGTCGGAGAGCGGACCGTCGTTGCGGTCGACCACCTGACGCAGCACCTGCGCTTCGCGCTCGGGGCGGTAGTAGTCGACCGCCGCCGCCAGCTTGCCCTTGGCCTTGCCGACCTGATGCGCCCAGTGCGCGCGTTCGGCGATCAGGTGCTGGATCTGGCGGTCGATGCCGTCGATTTGGACGCGCACCGCCGACAGATCGGGGGTCGGCTTTGACGCAGGTTCAACCGTTGCACGCTTCGACGCACGCGCCGGATTGCCGGCCGTCTTGTCCGCAGGCTGGCTTCCGCGCTTGTCGGTGGGCAGGGCATCCGATTTTTTCCTAGCCATGGGCTTTGCTGAACTCCTGCATGAAATCGACCAACGCCTGCACGCCTTGCAGGGGCATTGCGTTGTACAAGGAAACCCGCATCCCGCCCAGCACGCGGTGGCCCTTCAGCCCGATCAGGCCGGCCTCGCGCGCCTGCGCCAGAAACGCCGCGTCGAGCGCGGGGTCGTGCAGGAAGAACGGCACGTTCATCCGCGAGCGCGCACGCGGCGCGACCTCATTGCGGTAATAACCGCCCGAGCCGTCGATCGCTGCATACAGCAGCGCCGCCTTGCGCGCGTTGCGCTGGGCAAATTCGTCCACGCCGCCCTCATCCAGCATCCAGCGCAGGCACAGTCCGAGCAGGTACCAGTTCCAGGTCGGCGGGGTGTTGAGCATCGAACCGGCCTTGGCCTGCGCGCGATAATCGAGGATCGGCGCGCGCGGCTGGCCTTCGCGTTCCAGCAGGTCGGCGCGCACGATCAGCACCGTGATGCCGGCCGGGCCGAGGTTCTTCTGGGCACCGGCGTAGATCACGCCGAACCTTGCCACGTCGATCGGCTCGGAGGCGATCGACGAGCTGAAATCGGCGACCACCGGGGCCGTGCCGAACTGCGGCAGCGTGCGCCATTCGACGCCGTGGATGGTTTCGTTGGCGGTCAGATGGACGTAGGCCGCATCGGGCGAAAGATCCCAATCGGAACGCTCGGGCAGATCGCGGAACCCGCCGCCCTCGCTGCTGGCGGCGCAGCGCGCATCGACCACCGGCACCGCCTGGCGCAGCGCGGTCTTGCCCCAGTGCCCGCTGATGACATAGTCGGCGGTCTGTCCCGGCGCCGCGAAATTGAGCGGCAGCAGCGCCTGCACGGTGGTCGCACCGCCGCTGGCGAACAGCACCACAGAGTCATCCGGAACCGACAGCAGCGTGCGCAGGTCGGTTTCGGCGCGCTGCGCCAACTCCATGAACTCGGCGCCGCGGTGGCTGATTTCAAGCACCGACGCAGCGCAGCCGCGGTATTCGAGAAGTTCGCCCTGCGCCTGGCGCAAGACGGCCTCGGGCAAGACGGCTGGCCCCGGACTGAAGTTGTACGCGCGCGCCATCGCAGTGAATTCCGACGGAAGGAAGTCTCAAGTATGCCGCAGCGCAGCACGCCCGCATGAGCCAAAGGCCATGACCGGCAAATGACCGCTTGGAAACAGGCAAGAAGCCGGCGTTGGGTTGCGGTCGAAGCGTCGGTCAAAAACGCTCTTCAAGCACCCGCCGGATCTCGGCTTCGATAGGCTCCCTGAACATCGCCGCAAAAAAACCGAGCTTGGCACGGACGTGAATTTCCTTGTCCGCCAGTTCGATCTGGCCATCGACGCCGGGGCGCGAGAAATCCAGCACGTCGCCATCCCATGCGTAATCGATGCCGAAGCGCTCGGCCAGTTTTTCAGCCACGACATCGACCGCTTTTCGCGCCTTTGGACGTGTCAGGGAATGGGGGTGACGGATATCGATACGCGACATGGGAAGACAATTGATGGTCAGTTCGGGAAACGGTCGCCGCCAGCCAACGCGCGGCAAGCGACCGCGACCGCATGCTAGCAGGCCTTGGGGCTACCTTTGCGGCCAATCCCTCGTTCGTTCTGCGCAATCAGGAGCCTCGAACAGCGTGATCTGCTCCCACGCGGCCCTCCCGCAGCGTCAGCCTTGCTCTTCGGGAAAGCCATTTCGTTTTCGCCGCCCTTGACAGTTCGACCTGCTAGATTGCATTCCGATGAGCCCATTGCACCTGAAATTCTGCGAAGACGACCAGCCCGATCTGAGCTTGGACAACGGCGTCCAGACCATTGGTCGCTCGGGTGACCGCCTCGCCCCGACCACGGCCGAGGCGCCCTGGCTGCTACAGATCAGCAGCGACCGCCGCGGCATCTGGATGGCAGTCGCAGAAGGCGCGCACGGCGTCCACGTCAACGGTCGGCCGGTGCAGCAGGTTGCCTTGCTGCGTCCCGGCGACTGCATCCACGCCGATGGCCGCAAACTGCTCCTGTACGGAACGGCAGACACGCGAGCACCGGCCACATCCGCTCCACCGCAGGATCCCGCTGCCAGCGTCCGACTCACCCTGCGCGGCATCGGTGGACGCAACCACGGCCGCAGCATCAGCCTCGACCGCCCCTGCCGGATCGGCAGCGACGTCGACGTCGAACTGCATCTGGAAGGCAAGGACATCACGGCCCAACACGCCCTGATCGAAGCCGCCAACGGGCAGGTGGTTCTGCGCCAGACTGCCGCCGACGTGCTGGTCAACGGCCAGCCGGTGCGCGAAGCCGTGTTGCACGGTGGCGACCAGATCATGTTCGGCACGCAACACCGCTTCGTTCTGGAGGCTCCGTCCGCTCCGGTTCCACCAGCCGCGCCCACCCATCCCGATACGGACGCGCCACCGCCACCTCCGCAGCACGGTTGGGCGCGGCGCGTCCCGTGGCTGCTGGTGGCCGCCTTGCTGCTGGCCGGAGGGTTATCCGCCCTGCTGGTGTTTGCCCCGCACTGAAGGCCGCTGCGCGCCCAACCAGACGCCTGCGTACGGCGTCCGCTACACTCCAAGAGTTCGAACACGAGGCCTGCGCATGCTTTCGATCCATACCGCCCGCGTTCCGCTCAAAGGACGCCGCGTCCCGCGCATCGGATTGGCCATCGCCGGCGGCGGCCCGATCGGAGCGATGTACGAACTGGGCGTGCTGCGCGCACTCGATGAAGCCTGCGATGGCCTCGACCTCACCCGCATGGACAGCTACGTTGGAGTCAGTTCGGGCGCCTATTTTGCGGCCGGGCTCGCCAACCGCATGGACACCCCGGAACTGTGCCGGATCTTCCTCAGGGGCGAATCCTCGGACCCCGGGTTTCGTGCCGAAGTTTTCCTGCGCCCGGCCTTCGGCGAATACCTCAAGCGCGCGGCGGCGGTTCCGAAACAGAGTTTGCGGCTGCTTCACGATCTGGTCTCGCCCGACAACCGATCGCGCTGGTCAGAGGTTCTCAATCGTCTCGGCGGACTGATCCCGACCGGTCTGTTCGACAATGCGCCGATCGAACGTTTTTTGCGCGAACTGTTCTCGACCAACGGGCGCAGCAACGACTTCCGCACGCTGAAGCGACCGCTGTACATCATCGCGGTGGACCTCGACAGCAGCGAAACCGCCTGCTTCGGCGCACCCGGCTGGGACGACGTGTCGATTTCGCGCGCAGTGCAGGCCAGCTCGGCCTTGCCCGGCCTGTATCCGCCGGTCGAGCTGCGCGGCCGCCACTTCGTGGACGGCGCCCTGCGCCGCACCATGCATGCTTCGATCCTGCTCGATCGCGACGTCGACCTGCTGATCGGCATCAACCCGCTGGTGCCGTTCAATCCCACCCAGGGTTCGCGCTCGGCGCGCTTCGGCGACCGCCGGATCGCCCAAGGCGGTCTTCCCGGCGTGCTCTCGCAAACCCTGCGCACCATGCTGCAGTCGCGCATGCAGGTCGGCCTGGCGCGCTATCCGCAGCGCTACCCGCACATCGATCAGGTCGTGTTCGAGCCCAACGCGATGGATCGGGAATTGTTCTACACCAACATCTTCAGCTTCTCGGCGCGGCGCCGCATTTCCCAACTGGGATACCGCAACACCCTCGACGATCTGCGCCAGCGCCGCGACGACTTTGCGCCGCTGCTGGCGCATCACGGCATCCGGCTACGCGACGAAATTCTTGCCGATGCGGATCGCACGCTGCTCGATGCACTGCCCGCCGCCGTTCAGCGGACCGAAACCACCGCGCAGCTCGCGCGCACCCTCGACGATCTCGAGCATGCGCTGCGCCACGGCGTGGTGTGAATGCTCTAGACAAACGCCGGAAACTGCGCCGCAATCCATCCACCAATGCAGGCGTCCTCAGGCGCCGGGAAAACCGCCATGGCCAAACTCAAGAAATCCGCCGGCAAGTCGACTGGCGAAGCCGCGAAAAAATCCGCCGCGCACGCCGACAAGGCGCGCGCAAACCGCTCCATCACCGAGTCCGCCCAGCAAATCTGGCTGGCCGGCATGGGCGCGTTCAATCGCGCGCAGGCCGAAGGCAGCCGTTTGTTCGAAAGCCTCGTCCGCGATGGCCTGTCGCTGGAGCAGACCGCGCGCAAGTTCGCCGGCAGCCGCGCCAACGTGATGCGCGGCGCGATGGAAGATCGGGTCGGGCAAGCCAAGGAACGTGCGACCGACACCTGGGACAAGCTGGAAAAGGTGTTCGAAGAGCGCGTCCAGCGCGCCTTGGTCAAACTCGGCGTCCCGAGCCGTGAAGACCTCAAGGCGCTGACCGCTCGCGTGGAACGCCTGACCGACACCCTGCACAAGCGCAGTGCGACCACGAGCGTCAAAGCAGCGAAGAAGACCGGCGCGAAAAAAGTCGCCAAGCCAAAATCGGCGAAGCCGGCAACCAAAACCCCCGGCAAGCAGGCCCGCAAGAACACGGCCAAATCCAGGCCGGCCGCCGCAGCCAACTGATCCAGACCGCGGGCCGGGCGACAGCGCGCCTTTCCCGCCGACTCCAAGTCCCGCCAGTTCGCCGCCGCTCCCCTCCCGCGAACGTTCGGACTGGCGGGCATCCGATCGCAGGCCAATCGTCAGCAAACGTGCTGCAGGGCGGTATAGTTGCGCCCAGCTCACAGCACTTTCACCCACGCAATGACCCCTTTCCTGATCGGATTGTTCGTTTTCATCGCCGCCGGCATCGGCTTGACGTTCTGGCTGCGCAAAAACTCCGCCACTCCGCAAAGCAACGCGCCCAAACGCGGCGTGGAGCAGCTGGCCCAACTGCGCTGGCGCGATTTCGCACGGCTGGTGCTGCAAGCCATGAGCGGCCGCGGCTACAAGCCGATCATCGAAGACGGCAGCCCCAGCGACGGCATCCCCACTGACGGCGGCAACATTCTGCTCGAACGCGGCAGCGAGCGCGCGTTGCTGTCCTGCCAGTACGGCACCGGTTCGATCGTCGCCGCCCAGATCGTCGCCTCGGCCGCCGCCGCCGCGTCCCTGCGCGGCGCAGAACGGGTGATCGTCGTGACCCCGGGGCGCTTCGATTCCGGCGTCACCGAGTTGGCCGCGCAGCAGAAGATCGAACTCATCGATGGCGAAACCCTGTGGCCGGAAGTGCGGCCATACGTCGCCAAGCCGGAAGATCCGGCAGTCCCCGCCACGGCTCCCGCCGTTGTAAGCAAAACGCTGGCCATGGCCTGGGGCGTCGCCGCCGTGGCCGGAGCCATTGTTTGGGCGATCATGGGCAGTTTCATGCCGGCGAACGAAGCCGAGACCGTCGCGTCCGAACCGGCGCCCGTCGTTGCCGCACCTGCCAAACCCAAGCCCGCAGCGGCGACCAACGAAGACCGTGCCGCCATCCCCGGCGTTCCCACCGATGTGCGCGAGCTGGATCAGCGCCGCCAGGAAGCCGCCAACGCCGTCGCCACCCTGTTCGGCGTCAGCCGCGCGCTGTGGTCCAGCCAATCCACACTGCTTGTCTATCTGTCTTCGGCCAGCGCGGATCCGATGAACGACATCTGTCCGCTGCTCGAACAGTATCCGGAACTGGCCGCATCGCGCGTCCAGCTGCAGCCGCCGGACGGCAGCGACAAGCCGGTGCGCTTCACCCACTGCCGCACCTATTGACCGCAGACGCCGGACCGACCGCCGCGCCCGTTCAGTCCGCCGAACAGACGGCGAATCGTCAGCGGCTCAGTCCTCGATCTGCGCCCGCGCCCAAGCCGCGTCCAGCGTCTCCATGGCATCCAGCGGCTTGCAGCGGCTGGCCTTCTCGTAGGCTTCCGCCGCCGCGTCCTCGTTGCGACGCGCGTCAAGAAGCAGCAGCAGGTTGCCGTGTTCGACATGCGCAATCGGCGAGGATGGCGTGAGCTTGAGCGCCTCGCGGATGTGCTTGTCGGCCTCGCTCGCCTTGGCGCCGTAGGTCAACCCGCCGATCATCGCGCCGACCTTGCCGACGATTTCGGCGTGATAAATCGCCAGCGCGGTGTGCGCTTCGGCGTGCTTCGGCGCCAGTTCCAGCGTGGCATCCAGCGACTCGCGCACCTTGCCTGCGATCCCCAGCTTGAGCGCCTTCATGATCGACAGGCCCTGGCTGTAGCGACCCAACGCGAACGCGTACCGATAGTGGCTATTGCCCTCGTCCGGAAGCGCCTTCACCGCGGTTTCGGCGATCTTCGCGGCCTGCTCGAAGCGATGCAGGCGTTCGGCTTCGTCCTCGACCAGATAGGTGGCGTGGATGCCCAGCGCCTTGACCGCGACCGACGCTCCGGCCGGGCCCAGCGCCTGACCGGCGTCGAACGCCTGCTGAAAATCGCCGCGGTGGAACGCCCTCCAGGCGTCCTGAAGCGCTGATGCAAGCGCATCGGCATCCAGTTTCGGTGCGGATTTCCCGGCGGCCTTGAGCAATGCGGCCGCACGCTTGGCATCCGGAAACGGTTCGCAATCGCCGGCGTGCAGCTTTGCCCAGGTTTTCTTCAGGGCATCGCCCGCGTACTGGAACGCCTTGGCATCGTGCGGAAATGCCGCCCAGGCGGAAGATTTTTTCGCAGCCATGGCAAAAAACTCCAAATGTTGAAGACGTCAGCGGAAGCATCGTTCCAGACGGACGCGCTGGCAAGTGCCAGTCTCGACTTCCGGGTAGTGTGATTGCTCGACATGACGCGGCGATATTGAACCAAGTTCCTCCCCAATCGGAGTGCGTCATGGCCGCCCGCAAGAAAGCAAAAGCCCCCGTTGCCCGCAACGAACCGCTCGACATCAATCCGCGTCATCTGTGGCTGGCATCGCTGGGCACGGTTGCAACCGCGAAGCGTAGTACCTACGACGCGCTTCTTCAAGTTTGCAAATATTCGCAAAACGCCGTCGCCGATGCGCGCTTCGCGCTGCGTCAGATCGACACCATGGCGCGCACCCGCGTCAACGCAACCCGTTCCAGCATCCAACCGCAGCTGGTTCAACTCAGCGGGCTGGTGGACGCGGCGTTGGCACCGATCGCCACACGTCTCGGCATGGCCATCAAACCGCGCCGCACCGCCAAGCGCAAAGCAGCAACGCCCCAAGCGAAGACCGCAAGCCGCAAAGCCACACGCCAATCGACCGGTCGCAAAATGGCAAAGGGTTCGCGCTGAATCGCTTGCAGGACGCCCCTGCGTCCGCTGCCGCACTACTCCGAACGCCGCCGCGTGCGGCGTTCGTCGTTCAATCGAGATAGGCGCGCACCAGCGTATTGAGGTGCACGCGCTCGGCGTCGCGCAGGAACGGTGCGATCGACAGCATCACCTGCACGATGCCGTCGCGGATCGACTTGTGCTCGTCGTGCTCGCCGCGCGCGGCCGCGTAGTTCAGCCAGAACGTCGCGATCACCAGGATATTCGTGGTCGCCGCATCCAGTTCCGCCGCCGAAGCGCGCATGACCCCGGCCTGCAACAGTCCGCGCATGACGAGGTGGGCGCGCTCGTCGGCGCGCTTGAGGATCCGTGCGAAGCGCATCCGCAGCCGCCGGTTGCGGGTCAGGATATCGACCAGATCGCGGTACAAGAAGCGGTAGTCCCAAATGCACTCGAACACGAGGTGCAGCTGCAGCCAGACGTCTTCCAGCCCCGGCAACCGCCCTTCCGGCGCGGCGAGCGCGGCGTCCATGCGCTGCTCGTAGCCCGCGAACAGCTGCTCGATGATGTCGTCCTTGTTGCGGAAGTGGTAATACAGGTTGCCCGGGCTGATTTCCAGCTCGTCGGCGATATGGTTGGTGGTGACGTTCGGTTCGCCCTGCGTGTTGAACATCGACAGCGAGGCGTCGAGGATGCGCTGGCGGGTTTGTCTGGCCACGCTCGCCCGCTCAGGCCGTCAGCTTCTTCACCAGATCGATGTATTTCTGCATCGCCTGGTCCGACTCGGTGCCTTTGAGCTTGGCCCAGGCCTCGTACTTGGCGGTCGCCACGAAGTCGAAGAAGCCCGGCTTGGCACCGCTGACGTCGCCCTCGCTGCCCTGCTTGTATAGCGCGTACAGGCGCAGCAGCGTGTCGTTGTCCGGCCGTTCCTTGAGCCCCTTGATGGCTTCCGACGCCTGTTCGAACGCGGCCTTGAGATCGGCCATGACCCACCTCCTTCGATCGTTGCGAGCATATCAGCACGCGCGCGGGCGGGGGTCAATACGCCACAGCATTGTCGAGCGGCCGCAGGTCTGGCAACGTAGGCAGTCACGGCGTGCGTTGACGCACAAATCACGGGCAGGGATTGGACATGAGCTATTTCATCACCGGGGGCACCGGGTTCATCGGCCGCCATCTGATCGATCTCCTCCTCAATCGCAAGGGCAACATCCACGTGCTAGTGCGCAAGGCGTCGATGAAGAAATTCACCGCACTGGCGAAGAAGCAGGGCTGGGATCCCAAGCGCGTGCTGGCGGTGGCCGGCGACATGACCGCGCCGCGCTGCGGCCTCACCGCCGCGCAGGTGCGCAGCCTCGGCGGCGGCAAGATCAAGCATTTCTTCCACCTGGCCGCGATCTACGACATGGCCGCCGATGCCGAATCGCAGCGCGCGGCCAATGTCGACGGCACCCAGCACGCGCTCGATCTCGCCGCCGCGCTCAAGGTCGGCTGCTTCCACCACGCCAGTTCGATCGCCGCGGCCGGCATGTATCAGGGCGTGTTCCGCGAGGACATGTTCGAAGAGGCCGAGGGGCTGAACAATCCCTACCTGCGCACCAAGCACGACTCGGAAGGACTGGTGCGCGCCGAGAAGCGCGTCAAGTGGCGCATCTATCGGCCCGGCATGGTGGTCGGCCATTCGCAGACCGGCGAGATCGACAAGATCGACGGCCCCTACTACTTCTTCACCTTCCTCAAGAAGCTGCGCGAAATGCTGCCGCAGTGGATGCCCACGCTGGGCATCGAAGGCGGACGCATCAATCTGGTTCCGGTCGATTTCGTCGCCGCGGCGATGGACCACATCGCCCACAAACCGCGCCTCGACGGCCGCTGTTTCCACCTCACCGACCCCGAGCCGATGCGCGCCGGCGAGGTGCTCAACACCTTCGCCCGCGCCGGCCACGCACCGCAGATGACCATGCGCATCGACGCACGCATGTTCGCCTTCCTGCCCGGCAGCGTGCGTGCCGCGGTCGGCAGCCTGCCTCCGGTACGGCGTTTCGGCGGCATGCTGCTACGCGATTTCCGGATTCCGAAGGACGTGCTCGGCTTCATCACCTACCCCACCCGCTTCGACAACCGCGAGGCCGAACGCGCGCTCAAAGGCAGCGGAATCTCCGTTCCGCCGCTGGAGTCCTACGCCTGGCGGCTGTGGGACTACTGGGAGCGCCACCTCGATCCGGATCTGTTCATCGATCATTCCCTGAAGGGCAAGGTCCGCGGCAAGGTGGTGGTCATCACCGGCGGCTCGTCTGGCATTGGCCTGTCCACCGCGCAGAAGGTCGCGGCGGCGGGCGCGACCACCGTCATCGTGGCGCGTCGCGAGGACGAACTGTTCGCCGCACGCGACGCCATGATCGCCGCCGGCGGCAAGGTGTTCGCCTACACCGCCGACCTGGCCGACATGGCCGACTGCGACCGGCTGGTGGCGACCGTGCTGGACAAACACGGCCACGTCGATGTGCTCGTCAACAACGCCGGTCGCTCGATCCGGCGCTCGATCGCGCTCAGCTTCGACCGCTTCCACGACTTCGAGCGCACCATGCAGCTCAACTATTTCGGCAGCCTGCGCCTGATCATGGGCTTCATGCCGAAAATGCTCGAACGCCGCAAGGGCCACATCATCAACATCAGCTCGATCGGCGTGCTCGCCAACTCGCCGCGGTTCTCGGCCTACGTGGCCTCGAAGGCGGCGCTGGATGCGTTCAGTCGCTGCGCGCAGGGCGAGCTGTCTGGAAAGAACATCGCCTTCACCACCATCAACATGCCGCTGGTGAAGACCCCGATGATCGCGCCGACCAAGATGTACGACAGCGTGCCGACCCTGACCCCGGACGAAGCGGCGGATTTGGTGGTCAAGGGGATCATTGAACGCCCGAGCCGGATCGCCACCCGGCTGGGCATTTTCTCGGCGCTGATCAACGCCGTGGCGCCCAAGGCTTACGAGGTGGTGATGAGCACCGCGTTCGAGCTGTTCCCGGATTCCTCGGCCGCCAAGGGCGAAGGCAAGTCGGGCAAGGACGCGGAGCCGAGCCAGGAACAGATCGCCTTCGCGGCGCTGATGCGCGGGGTGCACTGGTAGACCAAAGCTTGCAGCTGCACCGGGCGCCGGTCGCTGGTTCCCGGTTCCCTACACTATCGCGCCGCCGCTCTCGCCCGTTCCGCCGCATCGCGCTGGTATTCGGTCATGTACGGCAAATCGCGCAGCACTTTCGAGTGCGGGTCGAGAGTGTAGCTTTCGTTCGCGGCGATCACCACCTCGCCGCGTCCGCCCGTCATCGGCACGTCGATCACGCGCCGGCCGACGCGCACCTGCACCGGCATCGGGAACGGCTTGTCGCTCTCGGTCTTCCAGCGCAGCGTCAGCGTGTTGCCGTGGCGCTCGGCCACAAGCTGCGGCAACTGCACCGAACGCAGATAAACGTCGAAGAACCAGCGGTACTCCTTGCCGGTGACGCGATTCACGATGGCAAGGTAATCGTCGGTCGAGGCGTAGCGCGGGGAAAAATGACCTGGCCGCGGCGCATCGGTGCCGTACACCAATTCACGGATGGAACGGAAAAACGCCGCATCGCCGATCAAGCCACGCAGCGTGTGCAGCATCAGCGCGCCCTTGTAATACACGTCGTTGCCGGGGCCGTGCGCGGCGTCGGAAACGTCTTTTTCGGTCATCGAATGCCCGGTCACGACCGGATGCCGCAGCATCAGCACCGAACGCATCTTCATCAGCGCCGCCATGTACTCCATGTCGCCGCGCAGCCATTGCAGGTACAGCGGCTGCATGTAGGTGCCGAAGCCTTCGTGCAGCCAGAAATCGTCCCAATCGACGTTGGTGAGCTGGTTGCCGAACCATTCGTGGGCGAACTCATGCTGCAGCAGCCAGTCGTAGCCGGTTTCCGACTTCCTGTAATCGTTGCCGTAAGCGTTGATGGTCTGGTGTTCCATGCCCAGATACGGTGTTTCGACCACGCCCATCTTTTCGCTCGCGAACGGGTACGGACCGATGGTTTCCTCGAAGAAATCCAGCATCGGCGCGAACTCGGCAAACAGCCCCTCGGCCTTGGCCTTGTTGCCTTTCAGATACCAGAAGCGCAGCGGGATGACGTTGCCGTAGCGCGAGCGGTAGTCGGCCTGCAGCAGTTCGTAAGGACCGACGTTGAGCGCGACCGCGTAGGTGTCCGGCATGTGCGCGCGCCAGACGTAGGTGCGCCAGCCGTCGTGTTCCTGCACATCAACTTCTGTGCCGTTGCCCGCTGCCGCCAGCGGCGCCGGCACCGTCACCCGCTCGATCACCTCCAGCGGCTTGGCCATCGGATGGTCGATGCACGGCCACAGCAGATCGCAACCTTCGTCCTGCACCGCGGTGGCCACCCATGGTTCGCCGGTCGGCGCCGTCGCCCAGACGATGCCGCCGTCCCAAGGCGCCTTCTTCGCCACGTGCGGATGACCGCCGTAGCGGATCCGCAGCACGGCCTGCCCGCCCGCGGCCAGCGGCTGCGGAAGGTCGATCGTCATCCGCCCCTCCGGATTGCTCCAGCGCGCGGGCGTCCCATCCACCGTCACCGATTCGACCGCGTAGTTCCGGTCCAGATCAACCACCAGCCGCGTCACGGGATGTTCCACGCGCAGATGCAGGCTGGCATCGCCGTCAAGCCACTGCCGCGCCGGATCCACCTTGAAGGACAGATCGGCCAGCGTGATGGTCGTTACCAGTTGCTCCGACGTGCGCGCCAGCCCGGTGGCCGCCGTGGTAGCGGTCAGCGCTGGCTGTTCGGGTTGCCGGGCCTGAACATTCGACAACGGCGTCAGTAGCACTGCGACAAGCAGGCAGCGTGAAAGCAATGACATTCGGCATCCTCCGGAAGGCAAGATCACAGGCAATCCCGCTCGAAGCGCATGCCATTTGTCAGGTTCATCCGGCGGAAGAAACCTGAATGGAGACTTGCGAAAAACCCAAGACTGCGCAAACCTCAGCATTGATTCATTCTCGCAGTTGCTAACTGCAACCGGAAGGCGCAAATGGTTTGTGCCAGGGCAGACCTCAGATGACCCGCATTCCCATCACCCGAACCCTGACCATCGCGCTGTTGGGCGCACTGTTTTCCATCGGCACCGTTTCGACGGCGTTCGCGCAGCAAGATCAAGGCCAGAACCACAGCCAGCGCCGCGCCGATCGCCAGCATCGTTCGAACGATTCGAATTCCGATTCAAATTCCGATTCGAGTTCCGAAACGAATTCCGATTCGAGTTCGCGCCGCACGCAGGTAACCCCGCGCACGCACGATTCCAACCAGGGGGTTCGCGTTGGCGAGACTTCGCCGTATGGCAACGGACGCAATGAACGCGCGGAGCCGCAGCGCCCGGTGGTGCAACGCGATGAGCGCCCCGTGGTCCAACGCCAGGATCGCCCCGAACCGCAGCGCCCGGTGTTCCAGCGCCAGGAGCGTGACGACCGTCCGGCCGCCCAGCGCATGGAGCGCCCGAATCGCGCGGACATGCAGCGCCCGGAGCGGCCCGACCGGCTGGATTTCCAGCGTCAGGATCGCCCCGAGCGCAATCAGCCGCTCGTCGATCGCATGAACCGTCCGGAGCGTCAGGAAAACCAGCGTCCGGATCGGCCGAACCGCCCGATCAACAATCCTCCGCTGACCCAGCGTCCGATGGATCGTCCTGCTGCCCAGCGTCCGGCCCCCTCGACGTTGCCCGAGATCCGCCGCCCGGATCCTTCGCGCTCGGCGAACCAGCGTCCCAACGCCAACCCGCCGCGGATGTCGCGTCCGCAGCAGGAAAGCCGCGTCACGCAGCAGCGCCAGATGCGCAATGACTGGCAGCGCCAGCGCAACAACCACCAGCACCAGTACAACCGATACGCGGAGCAATACAGGCACTCGCACCGCAACAACGGGTCGCGCTATCTGAACGACTACTGGCGCCGCTGGCAGTCTCGGCAAAACCGCTGGAACAACCATCGTTGGGACTACAACAGCAACGCCTTTTTCTACACCCCGTACAACTACCGCTACAACTATGGCGGCAACTGGTACTACACCAACAGCTATGGCATCAGTTTCCTGCAGCAGGCGATTCGCGACGGCTATCAGGAAGGTTGGTATGCCGGCCGTGCCGACCGCAGCGACCGCTGGCGCTTCGACTACCGCGACAGCTACGCCTACATGGACGGCAGCTTCGGCTACTACGGGTATTACACGGATCTGGGTACCTATCAGTACTACTTCCGGCAAGGTTTTGAACGCGGTTATCGCGACGGCTACTACCAGCGCTACCAGTACGGCCGCTACGACAACGGTTCGGCGATGATCCTTCCGGCGATCCTCTCGGCAATCTTCACTGCGGCGCTGTACTGAGTTCGATCCGCTACCGTTTCAGCTTCGACGCCCGGCCTCGCGCCGGGCGTTTCTATTGCGAATGAAAATCGACACCAGGCAGACACAACGGCCTTTCGGTGCGAAATCAAGGGAGAAACGTCGGCCGCCGGCGGAGACCGGAGGACATTCGCACCGCAAGGCTGATGTGCCTGCGACCGCGATGGATGCGAAGCGTGAGCGGCGAACCCGGCAGGCCAGCGGACGACGACTGACCGATCCCGTATCGCTTCTCAACGCAGCTGGCTGTCCTTGCTGCCGCGTCGGTTGTAGCCGGAGGTTGCCGCTTCCTCGTGATCGCGCACGGATTGACAGGCCACGCACAGGCGCACGCCGGGAACGGCGCGACGCCGCGCCTCGGGGATTGGCGCATCACATTCTTCACAGCGCTCCAGCCCCGGGCCGGACGGCAAGCGACGGCGCGCACGCGCAATACCGTCCTTCACGGTTGCATCGATCTGATCCTGAACCGCGCCATCGCCAGCCCAACCCGTGGCCATGTTCGCCTCCGTCTTCTGTTTTTGAAACCATACTGCATTCACCCGTCTGCGCGTAGGCTCTTCCAGGTTCACCAACCGGAGTGCGCCATGCGTCAGTTCGCCGCTTTCATCGCCGCCGCCCTGTTGAGTCTGCCGGTGTTCGCGGCGCTCAAGCCCGGCGCGGTTGCCCCTGCATTCACCGCGCCCGCCTATCTGGCCGGCACGCCGTTTACCTACGACCTCGCAGCGGCTCTGAAGAAAGGGCCGGTGGTGCTGTATTTCTTCCCGGCCGCGTTCACGCCCGGCTGCAACGCCGAGGCGGCGGCATTCTCGCGCGCCATCGACCGCTTCAAGGCGCAGGGCGCCAGCGTGATCGGAGTCACTGCCGGTAATATCGAACGCTTGGCGGCGTTCTCGACCGATACCGAAAAATGCGCCGGCAAATTCCCGGTCGCCGCCGATCCCGGAGCCCGGATCGCCAGCCGCTACGACGCCACGATGGCGCTCAAGTCGGACATGTCCAGCCGTACCTCCTATGTCATCGCACAGGACGGCCGCATCGTGTTCGCGTTCGATTCCATGAATCCGAACCAGCACGTCAAGCAGACGCTGGACGCGCTGACGGCAGCCAAGCGTCGCTGATTCTCCAGGCGCCTGGACGCGTCGCCCGGGTCATCCAGTCCGGGCCGCAGGTTTACCAAATCCGCACCCGCTGTTCCGGCAGCAGATACATCGTGCTGCCCGGCTTCACGTCGAACGCCTCGTACCACGCATCGAGGTTGCGCACCGGACCATTGGCGCGATACATCGTCGGCGAATGCGGGTTGGTGCGGATCAGGGTCAGTAGCGATTCATCGCGGTACTTGCCACGCCAGACCTGCGCCCACGACAGGAAGAAGCGCTGGGCGGCGCTGAAGCCATCGACCACCGGCGCCGGCTGGCCGTGCAAGCTGAGCTGGTAGGCGGTCCAAGCCATCGACAGGCCGCCGAGGTCGCCGATGTTTTCGCCCATGGTCAGGCCGCCATTCACGCACTGGCCCTGTAGCGGACAATAGCCGTTGTACTGCGCACCCAGCGCCTTGGTGCGCTGCTCGAAACGGGCGCGGTCTTCGTCCGTCCACCAGTTGCGCTGGATGCCGTCGGCGTCGGACTTGCTGCCCTGGTCGTCGAAGCCGTGGCCCATTTCGTGGCCGATCACCGCGCCGATGCCGCCATAATTCACCGCCGGATCGGCGTTCACGTCGAAGAGCGGCGGCTGCAGGATCGCGGCCGGGAACACGATTTCGTTGAAGGTGGAGTTGTAGTAGGCGTTGACCGTCTGCGGGGTCATGAACCATTCGTCGCGGTCGGTCTTCTGGCCGACCCGCCGGTTCTGGTCGTCGCGGTTGTAGCGGCGCAGCGCCATCACGTTGGAGATGAGATCGTCAGGCACGATCGCCACGCTGGAGTAGTCGCGCCACCTAGTCGGATTGCCGATCTTGGGCCGGAACGTCGACAGCTTGCGGTAGGCCTCGGTCTTGGTGGCAGCGCCCATCCAATCGAGCTGTTCGATGTTCCGGCGCAGCGCAGCGCGCAGGTTTTCGACCAGCCGATCCATTGCCGCCTTGGCCTCGGGCTTGAAGTAGCGCGCGACGTACAGCTCGCCGACCGCATCGCCCAATCCGCCGCGACCGCCGACGAAGGCCACCGCCCGCTTCCAGTCGTCGCGCTGGGCCTGCTGGCCGGAGAGCACCTTGCCGTCGAAGGCGAACGCAGCATCGTCGATTTCCCGACTGAGCAGTGACGCATTGCCGGCGACGGCGTGGAACGTGAGGTAGTCGCGCCAGGTCGCCAGCGGCGTGGCGTCGATCAGCGCAATGACGGGCTGGATCACGTCCGGGGTGTTGATGTTGAGATCCGTGGGCTGCGGCATGCCCTGCGCGCGCAGCTGTGCCGCCCAGTCGTAGCCCGGGTATTGCTCTTGCAACTGGGCGAAGGTGCGCACGTTCCAGGTCTTGTCGCGGTCGCGCAGCTTGACCCGATCCCATTGCGGCCTCGCCAGCGCGGTTTCCAGCGCCAGCACCGCCTCGGCGCGCGCCTTGGCATCCACTCCCGTCACGCCGGCAAAGCCGAGCATGCGCTGGATGTGTTCGAGATAGGCGGCGCGGATCTTGACGAAACGGGCATCGCCATCGAGGTAGTAATCGCGATCCGGCAATCCCAGCCCACCCACGCCGAGGCCGACCTGGTAGCGATCCGGATTGTTGCGGTCGGTGCCGACGTACAGACCAAACGGTGCGTCGCTGCCGTCGATCCCGGCGCGACCGAAGGCCTCGATCAGGGCGGATTTCGAGTCGATCGCGGCGATCCGGTCGAGCACCGGGCGCAGCGGCGAGATACCGGCGGCGTCACGCGCGCTGCGGTTTGATCTTGCCCCTGTTTCACGGACACCCGGTTAAGCGATTCAATATCGCAACCCGAGGTGAGACAGATGATCAAGAA